>JBDVPM010000008.1:1390360-2780721 GCA_039968605.1 Alteripontixanthobacter sp. | reverse complement strand
TTTCACTCCCCTAATCGGGGTGCTTTTCACCTTTCCCTCACGGTACTTGTTCGCTATCGGTCACATACGAGTATTTAGGCTTGGAGGGTGGTCCCCCCATGTTCAGACAGAATTTCACGTGTTCCGCCCTACTCGAGTCCTTTTATTTCGTCTTCGCATACGGGGCTGTCACCCACTACGGCCACACTTTCCAGAGTGTTTTGCTGACTAAATAAAAGGCACTGGCCTGGTCCGCGTTCGCTCGCCACTACTAACGGAATCTCGGTTGATGTCTTTTCCTCCGGGTACTGAGATGTTTCAGTTCCCCGGGTTCGCTCTCTAAAGCCTATGAATTCAGCTAAAGAGTAATCCTAAAAGGATTGGGTTTCCCCATTCGGAAATCGTTGGATCAAAGATTGCTCACATCTCCCCAACGCTTATCGCAGCGTGCCACGTCCTTCATCGCCTGTATGTGCCAAGGCATCCACCAAATGCTCTTACCTCACGCTTGAGAACCCACACCATCAACGACAAGCCTGCATAAAAGCTGCCGTCTTGCGATAGTGCGGACAATTATCTCAGCCAGATAATCAATTTTGATTGATTTGTGATGATATCGCACGAACCGCGCAGCCAAAGCTACGCCTTCCGTTACGATACCGCCACGGCATCGATTTAAAAACCCATTCACAATGTCAAAGTTCGATCGGGCAAATCCCGATCTGACCGGCCATAAGGCCGGATCTCGTTTCGTTTCATCCTGGAGAATATCGTCTTGTCTGGTGGAGCCTATCGGGATCGAACCGATGACCCCCTGCTTGCAAAGCAGGTGCTCTCCCAGCTGAGCTAAGGCCCCATACCAACATGGCACACAGACAAAGAAATGGTGGGCCTGAGAAGATTTGAACTTCTGACCTCACCCTTATCAGGGGTGCGCTCTAACCAACTGAGCTACAGGCCCACACAGCCCTTGCTGGCCACCCTTCGATAAACGAAAGGCTACCGCAAACGGCGTGAGCCAGCTCAGGCAAATACACCTCATAGCGTTAGCCATGAGGCGATCTCCAGTGATGAAAGGACATGAGGACGACGGCAATGTTCTTTGAAAATCCGCGAAGCATTCCCGGGACAAGCCCGGGCGCTTTCGTGAAAATCCTTAGAAAGGAGGTGATCCAGCCGCAGGTTCCCCTACGGCTACCTTGTTACGACTTCACCCCAGTCGCTGATCCCACCGTGGTTGGCTGCCTCCGGTAAACCGGTTAGCGCACCACCTTCGGGTAGAACCAACTCCCATGGTGTGACGGGCGGTGTGTACAAGGCCTGGGAACGTATTCACCGCGGCATGCTGATCCGCGATTACTAGCGATTCCGCCTTCATGCTCTCGAGTTGCAGAGAACAATCCGAACTGAGACGACTTTTGGAGATTAGCTCACCCTCGCGGGGTCGCTGCCCACTGTCATCGCCATTGTAGCACGTGTGTAGCCCAGCCTATAAGGGCCATGAGGACTTGACGTCATCCCCACCTTCCTCCGGCTTATCACCGGCAGTTTCCTTAAAGTGCCCAACTAAATGGTAGCAACTAAGGATGAGGGTTGCGCTCGTTGCGGGACTTAACCCAACATCTCACGACACGAGCTGACGACAGCCATGCAGCACCTGTCACTGGTCCAGCCGAACTGAAGGAAAAGATCTCTCTAATCCGCGACCAGGATGTCAAAGGCTGGTAAGGTTCTGCGCGTTGCTTCGAATTAAACCACATGCTCCACCGCTTGTGCAGGCCCCCGTCAATTCCTTTGAGTTTTAATCTTGCGACCGTACTCCCCAGGCGGATAACTTAATGCGTTAGCTGCGCCACCCAAGCTCTAAGAGCCCGAGCAGCTAGTTATCATCGTTTACGGCGTGGACTACCAGGGTATCTAATCCTGTTTGCTCCCCACGCTTTCGCACCTCAGCGTCAATCATCGTCCAGTAAGTCGCCTTCGCCACTGGTGTTCTTCCGAATATCTACGAATTTCACCTCTACACTCGGAATTCCACTTACCTCTCCGATATTCTAGCTTACCAGTTTCAAGGGCAGTTCCGGGGTTGAGCCCCGGGATTTCACCCCTGACTTGGTATGCCGCCTACGCGCGCTTTACGCCCAGTAATTCCGAACAACGCTAGTTCCCTCCGTATTACCGCGGCTGCTGGCACGGAGTTAGCCGGAACTTATTCTCCAGGTACTGTCATTATCATCCCTGGTAAAAGAGCTTTACAACCCTAAGGCCTTCATCACTCACGCGGCATTGCTGGATCAGGCTTTCGCCCATTGTCCAATATTCCCCACTGCTGCCTCCCGTAGGAGTCTGGGCCGTGTCTCAGTCCCAGTGTGGCTGATCATCCTCTCAGACCAGCTATGGATCGTCGGCTTGGTAGGCCTTTACCCCACCAACTACCTAATCCAACGCGGGCCCATCTAAAGGCGATAAATCTTTGGTCCGAAGACATCATCCAGTATTAGCAGTCGTTTCCAACTGTTATCCTGGACCTAAAGGCAGGTTCCCACGCGTTACGCACCCGTGCGCCACTCACCCCGAAGGGTTCGTTCGACTTGCATGTGTTAGGCATGCCGCCAGCGTTCGTTCTGAGCCAGGATCAAACTCTCAAGTTTGTGTCAATTACCTGCTTAGCACGGGGCGAACCCCGCTAACCAAACAAGCAAAGGCTTCAAGGAGCCGATACCTGCTGTCAAACGTAATGGATACGAATGAACATGCATCACCCAAAGAGAGCGTGGAGCCCTCATATGGATGTGGCAATCGGCTTAGTTTAACCAGTATCCGGAGCCTTAAAATCCCCGGACTGGACGCCGTCGCCCACATGTCCCTTCATCATAAACCAACAATGTCAAAGAGCCGCCATACAAAAGAAGCGGACAGCAATTGGAGCCCCGATTTACACCGGGGGACCGGCTGTCCGTTTAATGTTGGCGACCGTCGCGATGGAGCCGGTTGAAACCGTCAGCGCCGCGTCGGTGAGAGGGCATATATGGGGCGTCTCAGATTCGGTCAACGCCTTTTTGCAATTTTATTTCAAAAGAAACCGAATTGCTGCGTTGGCCTGCCTGGCCGCCCCTGCCTTCCTCCAACCATATGGGGGCGAGCCTGTTCGTTACAACCATCCAGGCCGCACAAATTGGGGCCCCGCGACCTTCCGTGGTATGATGCCGCCGTCGCCCGCCCTCCCCGCGGGCACGCAGATGGAGCTTGCCAATGCCTCTCCTGAATCCCTCTCCGGCGGTAGCCCGCATAGGAAAGCCGATTGGTGTGCCGCAGGGCCTCTCCCGCATAATAAGGCGCGGCGGGTGATTCGGCGCCCTGCCCACGCCCTTGCCGCCCCCCTAGCCGCCGGTGCCTTGCTGGCGCTGGCGGTCCCCCTGCTGGGGGCCTCACCGGGCGAATCGGAATTTCCCCCGGGGATGGAGGCGCGCACTGCGGCGGTCGATGTGGCCGCGCCCGATGCGAACACTATCGTGATGGATGCGGACAGGTCGGCGCGCATGACGGTGCCTGTCACCGTGGAAGGCGAAGGGCCATTCCACTTCATGGTCGACACCGGATCGCAGGCCACGGCAGTAACACGTGAAATGGGCGAGCGCCTGGCCTTGCCCGCAGCGGGCCGCGCAACGCTGGTCGGCATGGCCAGCCGCCGGGTGGTCGACCTGGTCGAATTGAACGGGCTGGAAATCGGCACCAGTATCTTCGACGATATCAGGGCCCCCGTGCTGGAGCGCAAACATGTCGGCGCGGACGGGATCATCGGGTTGGACAATCTGCAGGACTTTCGTGTGCTGCTCGATTTCCGGGACAATTCCATGTCGCTGGCCGAAGGGCAGGCCGCACGCGACCGGCGCGGCTACGAGATCGTGGTGCGCGCGCGCCGTAACGAAGGCCAGCTTGTGATTACCGAGGCGCTGGTGGAAGGCGTACGGGCGGCGGTCATCATCGACACCGGCTCGCAGGCGAGCATCGGCAACACTGCCCTGCAACGCCGCATTCGCGCGCGGCGCAAGGGCGAGACCAGCTCCACCGATGTAAACGGGGCGGTGCTGATCGGCGAATATGCCATCGCCCGGTCATTGAAGATCGACCAGATAGAGCTGACCAACCTCGTCATCAGCTACGCCGATACGCCCGCATTCGCCGCGCTGGGATATGAACGGCGGCCCGTACTGTCGCTGGGCATGAACCATTTGCGTATGTTCGACCGGGTCGCGATCGATTTCGATAAACGCAGAGTGCTGTTCGATATGCCGCCGGGCTCGAAGCGTAACCGCCCCCGGCGATTCGACCTGCCGCAATAGGGATTGGCGTAGCCGCCGGGCCAGCCGGCCGGGTCCCACGCATTGCGATTCGCCGCCAGTCGTCCCACTTAAAGGCGCGATGCCGCCCGATTATCCCACCCCAACGCCGCCCGAGCAGGACAATTGGGCGACGCTCAAACGGTTCCTGCCCTATCTCTGGCCGAAGGATAATCCGGATCTGAAGCGGCGAATCGTCGGCGCGATCATGCTGGTGCTGCTCTCCAAGGCCGTCGTCCTGTCGCTGCCGTTTGCCTATAAGGGAGCGGTGGACCGGATGGCGGAGCCGGTTTCAGGGCCGACCGATACCGCCGCGATGGTCGCGCTCGCGCTGGTCGTCGCTTATGCGCTGGGCCGATTCGGCGGGCTGGCATTCGACAATATTCGCAACATCGTGTTCGAACGGGTCGGGCAGAAGGCCACCGCGCACCTGGCGCGCAACGTGTTTCACCGGCTCCACCGCCTGTCGCTGCGCTTCCACCTCTCGCGCCGTACGGGGGAAGTCACCAAGACCATCGAGCGCGGCACCAAGAGCATCGATTCGATGCTGTATTTCCTGCTGTTCAACATCGCGCCCACGATCATCGAACTGACCGTGGTGGCGGTGGTGTTCTACGTTATGTTCGGATGGGAACTGGTCGCGGCTACCGCGCTGACGGTGGTTGCCTACATTGCAGTCACCCGCTGGATCACCGAATGGCGGGTGAAGCTGCGCGCCGAGATGAACGAGCTCGATGGAACCGCGCTAGACCGCGCGGTCGATTCGCTGCTGAATTACGAAACGGTCAAATATTTCGGCGCCGAGGAGCGAGAGGAAGCCCGCTATGCCGAGGCGACCGAATCCTATGCCGCCGCTGCGGTCAAATCGGAAAATTCGCTCGGCCTGCTTAACATGGTGCAGTCGCTGATTACCAATGCGCTGATGGCCGGCGCGATGGCGTTTACCGTCTGGGGCTGGGCACAGGGTCGGTTGACGGTCGGCGATCTGGTTCTGGTGAACACTTATCTGATGCAGCTTTTCCGCCCGCTCGATCTGCTGGGTTGGGTTTACCGGACCATCCGCCAGGGGCTGATCGACATGGCCGAGATGTTCAAGCTGATGGATACCGAGGTAGAGGTGAAGGACGCCCCCGGCGCGCCTGCATTGATAGTCGGCCGCCCCTCGGTCGCGTTCGATAATGTGATATTCGGTTACGAGCCCGATCGCACGATCCTCCACGGGCTCAGCTTCGAAGTGCCCGCGGGGTCGAAGACCGCAATCGTCGGCCCTTCGGGTGCAGGCAAAAGCACCATCGCGCGGCTGTTGTTCCGTTTTTACGATCCGGCCGGCGGGCGCATACTGGTGGATGGACAGGATATTGCGCGGGTCACTCAGGCCAGCCTGCGCGCCAATATCGGGATCGTTCCGCAGGACACCGTGCTGTTCAATGACAGCGTCGGCTACAACATCGCCTATGGCCGCGACGGTGCCAGCGAAGACGATGTCCTGCGCGCCGCTGCCGATGCCAGCATCCTGCCCTTTATCGAGAAACTGCCCAAAGGTTTCGATACGCAAGTGGGCGAGCGCGGGCTGAAATTATCGGGCGGAGAAAAGCAGCGCGTCGCCATTGCGCGCACGCTGGTAAAGGATCCGCCGATCATGCTGCTGGACGAGGCGACCAGCGCGCTCGACACGCGGACCGAGCAGGATATTCTCGCCACGCTCGACCGGGTCAGCGCCGACCGCACGACCCTGGCCATCGCGCACCGCCTGTCGACGATTGCCGATTCGGACGAAATCCTGGTGCTCGACGAAGGCCGGCTGGCCGAACGCGGCACCCATGCCGGCCTGCTGCGCCGCGACGGCCTTTACGCCGAAATGTGGGCGCGGCAGGCGAGCGAGGGCGATGTGGCCGAAGCTGCGGAATAGGCGGGCGCATCGCCCGCCCTGCGCACCCGGTCACCGCAATTGTGCGCTCGCCAGATCGAGTTCCTCCGCCGAGATGACTTCGACATCGCTGCGAATGGCGCGCAGATCGTCCAGAAACTCGGCTGCGTTGCCGACCACGATGATCGTGGCCTTGCCCGGATCGACATAACTCGCCGCTGCTGCGCTGGCCGCCTGCATCGAAACATCGTCCAGCCGCTCGGCATAAAGCGCCGCTTCCTCCGCGCCGAGGCCCTGTCGTAGCAAGCCTGCGACGATGTTGTTGAAGCCAGCGCTCGTTTCGAGCGAACGCGAATAGCCGCCCGCAAGATACAGCCGCCGTTTGGCCAACAAATCCTCGTCCAGTGGCTCGCTGCCGAGCCGCTCAAACTCATCGAGGAACAACTTCGCAACCTCGTCCGCCGTCTCGTTCTTGGTCTGCGCGCTGGCTGTCAGGATCGAATCGTCGGCACGGCTGGCGAAGCCGGAATAGGCACCGTAGCTGAGCGAGCGCTTGGTCCGCACCTCCTCGAACAGGCGTCCGCTCGATCCCCCGCCCAGCACGCTATTCGCCAAGGTGAGCGGATAATAGTCGCCGCTTGCCCGGTTCGGCGCGCGAACCGCCGCGATGACGGCGGCTTGTCCGGCATCGGGCATGTCGATGACGATGGTGCGCACCGGCTGTTCGTCGCCCGCCGGATCGGCTGGCTCGGCGGGCGGCGCGCTGGCGACTTGCCAATCGCCGAACAAATCCTCGGCCAGGGCAATCGCGTCTTCCGGCGCAATTCCGCCGCTGACGACGATCTGAGTGGTGGCGGGATGCCAATAGGCCTCCCGGTGGGCGAGGAGATCATCGCGGGTTATCGCTGCCAGACTGTCGGTCGTACCGCCAGGCTGGGTGCCATATCCGGCCTCGCCATACATCGCCGCGCGCACCACGAAGCGCGTTAATGCGCCGGGGTCCTTCAACGAAACCTGCAATCCGTCGATCGCCCGCTTGCGCTCGCGTTCGAACTCGTCCTGCGGAAAAGTTGCGCCGGAAATGATCTCGGCGGCAAGTTCGCCTGCAGCCTGCATGTTCGCCACGGGAGCCGTCAGGTCGAAGGCGCTGCCGTCAACGTCCGCCCCGCCGCCGAATGATGCGCCCAGACTTTCAAATCGCGCCGCAATTTCGGGCGCAGACATGTCTGCCGTACCCGTATTGGCGAGCGCAGCTGCCAATTGTGCGACGCCGGCCTTGGCGCGTTCATCGCTGCGGCTGCCACCGGGCAGCAGGACCGACATCGTGGCGATGGGAACTTCGCCGGTCTGCACCGCGACCACCCTGATGCCATTGTCGAGCGTGGCCTGGACCACCTCAGGCGCGGCCACTTGCGGGGTTTCGCCCGGCTCAGGCGGTGCCATCCGCTCGCCTTCCGGCTTGACCGAGCGGATCGCGCCGGTCGCGGGCGGCAAAGTTCGGAATTCCGGCATTGGCACGGGGTTGGCGTATGCCGATGGGTCGTCCGGCCCCTGAGTATAAGTAATGTCCGTGCGCTTTTGGGGATCGTAGTATCTTTGCGCGACCCGCTGCACATCTGCCGTCGTCACCGCAGCGATGGCGGCCAGGCGCTTGTCTGCGGCGCGGGGATCGCCGGTAGAGACCAACGCTTCGCCCAGGGCAAAAGCCCGGCCGCGCGCAGTTTCGCGGCGGCGCAGGGAGCTGGCCATCAACTCGCTCTTGGCTTCGGCGAGTTCGGCGGGGGTTACCGGCTCGCTGCGCATCCGATCCCGCTCGGCCAGCAGGATGGCCGAAACCTCCGCCATATCGGCGGCCGGATTGATCACGGCAAACTGCGCCAGAACGCCCGCTTCTTCGCTTTGCTGGGCGAAGTGAACCGCCTGGACCGCCTTGCCGGAGCGGATCAGCGCAGCGTGCATCCGGCTATTGTCGCCGCGCGCCATGATCGCGTCCATCACCTCCAGCGCAGCGGTATCGGGGTGAGTAACCGGGGGCAGCTTCCAGATCGTACCGACCAGCGGCAGCGGCACGTTGGGCGCGGTGGCATTGACGACGCGCGGTTCGCTGCGCTCCGGCTCGCGCGCGGTGATGGTGACATCGACCGGATTCTTGCGGCGGGGAATGTCGGAAAAATATTCGTCCACCAAGCTGCGCAGCCGGTCCATCTGGAAATTGCCTGCCACGATAAGCGTCGCGGTATCGGGGCCGTAATAGGCTTCGTAAAATGCCCGCGCATCGTCGAGCGTGGCGGAATCGAGATCCGCGATACTGCCGATGCCGGGGCGGCGGTGGGGCAGGACATCATAGGCGTTTTCGGGGATTACGAAGCGGCTGAACCGGCCATAGGGAGGCGCCAGCACGCGCTGACGCAGTTCCTCCTTCACCACATCGCGCTCGCGGTTGAATACCTCGTCATCGACCACCGGAAACGCCATCCGTTCGCGGTGAGTCCACAGCATCTGTTCCAGATAGGCGGCCGGAACCTGCTCGTAATAATTCGTGCGGTCGGTGCCGTTCGAAGCGTTGCGCGTGCCGCCAATATCGGCGGTCAGTCCGTAGATCATGTTGTACGGCATATTCTCGGTCTTGCGGCTGAGTATGTGCTCGAACAAATGGGCGAAGCCGCTGCGGCCTTCGGGATCGAGCTTGCTGCCTATCTCGTACCAGAGCGAGGTCGTGACAGTGCCGGTGGTATCGTCGGGAATCGCGATGACACGCAGGCCGTTATCCAGCTGCCACTGCGTGAATTCGATTTCTGGCGCGGTGATCGTGGGCGCGCTTTGCATATGGTCATCGGCTAGCGCGGGTGTACTCGCAAGCGCGATTGTGGCGGCGGTGGTGGCAAGGATGGTGCGGATCATTATGGCTATCCCCAAAGGTTTGGAGCCGAGCCTAGCGTCGCCTCGCTCAAGAGCAACAGGGCGCTTCTACAAACGGCCAACCGACGGGGACCAACCCCTACCCCCTTCAGAATAGGCGGAAGGGGCGGGGGGCTGTCAGCAGCGACACCCGGCGTTCCGCCTAGCAGCGCCCGCTCCCCTGAAAGGCGCGGGACAGTTTGCTTACAAGATATATTTGCTCAGGTCCGCGTCCTGCGCCAGTTCGGTCAGGCGTTCGCGGACATAGGCGGCATCGATGGTGATCGTCTCGCCCGAATGCGCCTCCGCCTCGAAGCTGATATCCTCGAGCAGCTTTTCCATAACGGTCTGCAAGCGCCGCGCGCCGATATTTTCCACGCTTTCATTTACCTGAGCCGCGATCTTGGCGACCTCGGCCACCGCCTCGTTGGTAATGTCGAGCGTGACATCCTCGGTGCCGATCAGCGCGACATATTGCTGGACCAGATTGGCCCGCGTTTCGGTCAGGATGCGGACGAAATCTTCTTCGGTCAGAGCGCGCAGTTCGACCCGGATGGGTAGCCGGCCCTGCAATTCGGGCAGCATGTCGGACGGCTTGGCCACGTGAAACGCGCCGCTGGCGATGAACAGCACGTGGTCGGTCTTCATCGGGCCGTATTTGGTGGAAACGGTCGTCCCCTCAATCAACGGCAGCAGGTCGCGCTGTACGCCTTCGCGGCTGACCGATCCGCCGCGCACATCGCTGACCGCGATCTTGTCGATCTCGTCGAGGAACACGATGCCGTTGGTCTCGGCATTTTCCAGCGCGACGCGGGCAACGTCATCCTGGTCCATGCGTTTTTCGGCCTCGTCCTCGACCAGCTTGTCCCACGCATCGGGCACCTTCATTTTGCGCCGCTTGGTGGGGGTCTTGCCGAATGCCTTGCCCATCATGTCGCCCAGATCGATCATCCCGACATTGCCGCCCATATTGCCCATGTCGAAGGGCATCTGCGGCGCTTCGGCGACGTCGATTTCGACTTCGGTATCGTTCATCGCGTCCTGCACGATCCGCTCGCGAAAGGCCGCGCGCGTGGCTTCGCTGGCATTGTCGCCGACCAGCGCGTTGAGCAGCCGCTCCATCGCAGCTTCGCTCGCCGCTTCGCGCACTGCCTCGCGGCGGCGATCTTTTTCCAGCCGGATGGCTTCTTCGGCCAGGTCGCGGGCGATCTGTTCCACGTCACGGCCGACATAGCCGACCTCGGTAAACTTGGTCGCCTCGATCTTGACGAAGGGCGCTTCGGCCAGCTTGGCCAAGCGGCGCGAAATCTCGGTCTTGCCGCAACCGGTCGGGCCGATCATCAGGATATTCTTGGGGGTCACCTCGTCGCGCAATTCCGCGCCGAGCCGCTGGCGCCGCCAGCGATTGCGCAGCGCCACGGCAACCGCGCGCTTGGCATCCTTCTGGCCGATAATGTGCTCGTCGAGTGCGGCCACAATGGCTTTGGGGGTGAGGTTTTCGATCATTTTCATTCCTATATTCTCGCCCCCTCGGCGGGAGATACGACATCACGGCTGTTTGGAAGTTTAGGGAAGTTTAGGGCTGAACGACTTCGCAGCGCGGGCCGCCCAGTTACCTGCCCTTGTAGGATTCAGACAGTTTCCAACACCACATTGCCGTTGGTGAATACGCAAACATCCGCCGCAACCGCCATCGCCTTGCGAGCTATATTTTCTGCGTCGTCTTCATAATCGACGAGCGCCTTGGCGGCCGACAGGGCGAAATTGCCGCCGCTGCCGATTGCCGCAATGCCGCCCTCGGGCTCCAGCACATCGCCATTGCCGGTCAGCACCAGCAGGTTTTCGTCATCGGCGACGATCATCAGCGCTTCGAGGTTGCGGAGATATTTGTCCGTGCGCCAGTCCTTGGTCATTTCCACCGCAGCGCGCAGCAACTGGCCGTTATGCGCTTCGAGCTTCTTTTCGAGACGTTCGAACAGGGTGAAGGCATCGGCGGTGGCTCCGGCGAAACCGGCGACAACCTTGTCATCCTTGCCGATGCGGCGGACCTTCTTCGCATTGGGCTTCATAACGGTGTTGCCCATCGAGACCTGCCCGTCACCCGCAACAACGGTCTTGCCGCCGCGCTTTACGCCGATGATGGTGGTCGAGTGCCACTGTTGAAGGCCGTGACTGCCGTCGGAATTGCTCATGCGGCAGATATGGGAAGCGCCCTCAGCCCAATCAAGCTTGGGCCATTACCCGCCCGGGAGTTGCTCGACTTACGGCCCGACGGGCCCGGCACTACCCGGCGCGCCGACCGTGCCGATATTGCCGAACAGATCTTCCAGGAAGCTGCGCTCGCGGCCCAGCGTCGGGGTCTCGTCGCCATCGGGGCGCAGATAGACCACCTGCTCCAGCCCGTTGCGCTGCGTATCGACCACATTACCCGCCGCATCGAAGCGAACTGCCAGCACGTCATGCTGCTGGATCCGCGGACGCACGAATGGGCGGCGGCCCGTCACCGAAGACACATAATACCACACCGGCTCCCCGAACTGGCTGGTGAAGCTCGGGCGGCCCAGCGTGGCCTCGACCGATTGGCGATTATCCAGGCCGGGCTGGATTGCATTGGTCAGCGTGGCATCGGTGATATAGCCGCGCGATTCCTTGATGGAGGCACAACCACCCAGCACCAGCGCGCCGCTCATCATCAGGCCCAGACCGAAAATTTTTCCGTAACGCATCAAATCAATCGCCTTTGGCCTCCGGGCGGCTGACATTGTGCCGCACCGTTCCTATGTTTGCGCCAAGCCTTACGGCGAAGAATACCGCCATGCAACGCTGCGCACCGCGTGGCTGTGGCCAGGGCGGGTTGAATTGCCGATTAATCAGGAGCCGCCGCGCATGTCTTTCCTCTCCAAACTCCTCGGCACCGCCCCCGATCCGCGCGAGGAATTGCGCCCATTGTGGCAGCGGATCGTGGGCGAAGCGCGCGATCCGCGCTGGTATGCGAGCTGCGGTGTGGCCGATACGATGGAAGGCCGCTTCGACATGGTCAGCGCGGTCCAGGCGCTGGTCCTGCTGCGGATGGAGCGCGATCCGGCGCTGATGCAGCGATCGGCGCTGCTCACCGAATTGTTTGTCGAGGACATGGACGGCCAGCTGCGCCAATCGGGCGTCGGCGATGTCGTGGTGGGCAAGCACATGGGCAAGCTGATGGGATCGATGGGCGGCAGGCTGGGCGCCTATCGCGAGGCGTTGGCCGCAGAAGACGACGCTCTTGCAGAGGCAGCCACACGCAATGTCAGCATGGGCGAGGATGGCGATGCCGCCTGCGTCGCGCTGGGCCTGCGCGCATTGGCGAACCGCCTCGACGAAACCCCGAACGACGCGCTGCTGGCGGGAGATTTCGCTCAATGAGCGAGAGCGAACTGCCCCGCCTAATCCGCACTCGCCCCTTACCCGGAAGCTTTGCGATAGAAGCCAATGCAGAGGAACGCACAGCCCTCGCGCGGCGATTCGCGATTGAGGAGGTGACTGCGCTGAGTGCGAGCGGAGAGCTGGAAGCGCGCGGCGGCGCGATCGTCGCCAGCGGCATTTTGCAGGCCGAAATCGTGCGGGATTGCGCGATTTCGGGCGAAGCCTTCGCCAGCGAACTGGAAGAACCGATCGCCCTGCGCTTCGTGCAGGAACTCACTCTACCGGGCGCAATCGAAGATCCCGAAGAAGGGGCGATCATCGAAATCGATCTGGAAGCCCATAAAGGCGACGAGATCGAATATTCGGGCGACAGTTTCGACCTGGGCGAAGCGATCGCCCAAACGCTGGGGCTGGCGATCGATCCCTATGCCGAGGGTCCCGATGCGGACAAGGTTCGCAAGGACGTCGGGCTGGAAGAGCCAGCCCGCGACGGGCCATTTGCTGCATTGGCGGGGCTGAAACGCGGTAGCTGAAACAGCCGGGAGCCGAACCCCCGATCAGAACGGGATATCGTCGTCCAGATCGTCGTAATTGGAGCCGCCACTTGCAGGGGCCCCACCGCCGGAACTGCCGCCGGAACTGCTACCAGCCCCGCCAGAGCCGCCGCCCTGGTTCCAGCCACCACCGCCGCCGCCGCCAGAGCTTCCGCCACCCTGGTTCCAATCGCCGCCGCCACCGCCGCCGCGCTGGCCACCGCCGCCGCCGCCTTGACCGCCGGGACCATCCAGCATCGTCAGCGTGCCATTGAAACCGCGGAGCACCACCTCGGTGGAATAGCGGTCAGCGCCCGACTGGTCCTGCCATTTGCGGGTCTGCAACTGACCCTCGACAAACACTTTGGAACCCTTGCGCAGATAGCTTTCGCACACCCGGATCAGCCCTTCGGAGAAGATCGAGACAGTGTGCCATTCGGTCTTTTCCTGCTGCTGTCCCTCACGGTCTTTCCACCGTTCGGACGTGGCAATCCGCAGATTGCAGACCTTGCCGCCATTCTGGAAGCTGCGCACTTCCGGGTCCTGCCCCAGATTGCCGATCAGCATGACCTTGTTGAGGCTGCCCGCCATATTCGTAAATCCTCTTCTACAATCCTAACGCCAACGCGGCCCAATAGGTGATTCCCGCGAAGATGTAGGCCAAGGCGAACAGGTAAGCCAACATCACTATCGGCCATTTCCACCCATTCGTCTCGCGCCGGGCCACGGCGATGGTGGAGAGGCATTGGGGAGCGAAGACGAACCATGCCAGGAAGGCCAGCGCTGTGGGCAGGCTCCAGCGGGCGGCGATGGTGTCTTGCAGCGCGTCCATCGTCGCGTCCTCGTCGTCGCTTTCCACCGCATAGGTGGTGGCAAGGCTGGCCACGGCGACTTCGCGGGCGGCCATTGCCGGCACCAGAGCCAACGTCATCTCGCGGTTGAAGCCGATCGGCTCGAAAGCAGGCTGCATCGCCCCGGCAATCTGTCCGCCGAAACTCTGATCGAGCTGGCTTTCGCCCTCGCCCGCCTGAGGAAACGTGAGCAGCAGCCACAGTATCACGGTGGCGGCAAAGATGATCGTGCCCGCGCGGCGCAGGAACACCCATCCGCGCTGCCACAGACCGATGAGCAAATCCTGCAGCCGGGGCATCTGGTAACGCGGCAATTCCATGATGAAACCGCTCGCTGCGCCCGCCGTAACCGTCCGGCGCAGCACCAGCGCCACCACGATCGCACCAACGATCCCCGCCAGATACAGCGCCAGCAGCACCAGCCCCTGCAGCCCGACAAAGGGCATCACTTCACGCGCCGGAATCACCGCGGCGATGATCACCGCATAGACCGGCAACCGAGCCGAGCAGGTCATCAGCGGCGCGATCAGGATGGTCGTGAGCCGGTCCTTGGGATCTGCGATGGACCGGGTCGCCATGATCCCGGGAATGGCACAGGCAAAGCTGGACAGCAGCGGAATGAAACTGCGTCCGGAAAGGCCCACCATCGCCATCAGCCGGTCCATCAGAAACGCTGCGCGCGCCATGTAACCGGTCGATTCGAGCACCAGAATAAAGGCAAACAGGATGATGATCTGCGGCAGGAAGACGACCACGGAACCCACGCCCGCCAGCACGCCCTCGGTCAGGAAATCGCGCAGTATATTATCGGGCAAGGTCGCGGTGACGAACCCTGCCGCGGCCTCCCCGCCGCCCTCAATCAAATCGGTGAAGGGGGTCGCCCAGGCAAACACCGCCTGGAACATCACGAACATAACCGCCAGCAGGATGAACGGCCCGATCCACGGATTGAGCAGCACCTTGTCCAGCCCGGCATGCAGCCGCCGTCCCGGAGTTTCCGAAAGAATTCCGGCCCTGGCGATATTACGCGCGGCCAGCCGGCGTTCGGGCAATGTGAGGTGCGGCTGCGGGTGATCGACCGGATCGCGCTCGGCCCGTGTTTCGGCCTTGGCGATCGCATTGCCAAGCTCTTCCAGTCCGCGCCTGCGCACGGCGACGGTGGGCACCACCGGTACGCCCAGCGCGGCGGACAGGGCATCGGGATCGATCGTGAGCCCGTCGCGTTCCGCCAGATCGACCATGTTGAGCGCGACCACGGTGGGCCGCCCCAGCTCGATCACTTCCTGCGCAAAGACGAGATGCTGTTCCAGATTGGCTGCATCGATCACCAGCACCAGCACTTGCGGCAAGGCTTCGCCTTCGAATTCGCCGTGAACGACCTTGCGCGTCACTTCCTCGTCCGGGCTGGTCGCGTCGAAAGAATAGGAGCCGGGCAGATCGATCAGTTCGACCGGCTCGCCCGATGGCAGGATCAACCGCCCCGCCTTGCGCTCCACCGTGACACCCGGATAATTCGCGATTTTCTGGCGCGCGCCGGTCAGCGCGTTGAACAGCGCGCTCTTTCCGGCATTGGGGTTGCCGACCAGCGCGGCGGTGCGGTGCTGGGTCATGCGCCGCCTGCTTCCGGTTCGATGCGGATCGCGGCGGCATGGACGCGGCGCAGCGCCAGCGTCATGCGCCCCAAAGTGACCGCAAGCGGATCGCGCCCGCCGAAAATCCCGCGATGGGCGACGCCGATCTGCACGCCCTCATCGATACCGAGTGCGCGCAGCCGCTTGGCCTCGCCTTCTTCCAGCACAGTCCAATCCACGCCGAGAATCGAGGCCGTCTGTCCGGGTTCGAGCTGGTCGAGAGTCATGCCCCAGCAGCTAGAGGCCGGACATGCTAATTGCAACTGATTATCAATAGTGGCTTAGGCGCCCGGATAGCGCAATCGGCCCAGAAAGCGCGTCATGCTGAACGTCTCGCGGTCCGATGAGGTCAGCTTCGCCTTTACCTTCTCGAACCGCATCACGCCTTCTATCCGCCGATCGAGGAAGGCGCGCGTATCGGCCTTGTCCTCGCTCTCGTCCCCGGCAAAAACCGCCAGCGTGGCGGTATAGATGCCCGCCAGAATCGTGCGCTTGGTATAGTGATTGTAATCGGTCGCGGTGTCTCCGGCGAGCCGCCACATCAGATCCGCGCTGCGCCAGCCGGTCTTCAGCGCGGTGGGCACGTTTTGCGGCATGGCCAGGATCGCCGTTGCGCGGCGCAGCGCCTCTTCCTGCCCGGCAATCGCGTCCAGCCGGAATTGCACCAGAGTGCGAATGCGTTCGCGAATCGGCAATTCGGCCAGCGCGGCAGAAGGGTTCGCGGCGACCATCGCGCTGTCGATACTTTCGATCCAGGCGCCTACCATGGCAATCGCTCCGCCCTTGAAAGCAAGCGCGGCCACATCGGGATCGACATCGTTCTGCTCAGCCGCCAACACAAGTGCATCATTGGTCCAGCCATCGAACACAGCATTATCGGCAATCGCCGGGGCCAGCGCCACCCGCAATTCGTCCAGCGTCAGATCGGCCATCTCGGGAGCGGCGCTGTCCATCAGAAGCTCGGCCCGTAATCGCGGCCGGTCTTGCCAGCGCGTTCTTCGTCTGCACGGTCGAATTCGTCGGTCAGGCGGCTGCTATCCATCAGCGCCGCATAATCGCGCGCGCTGCGGCCGGAATTGTCGTTGCGATCGGCGCTTGCCCCATTGGCCAGCAGCAGGCGAACCATGGCGATATCGCGCCGATGTACGGCGGCGATGAGCGGCGTTTCACCGGATGAATCGGCCACATCGACCCGCGCGCCTGCCTTGAGCAGTTCCTCCACCCCGTCGACATATCCCAGATTGCTAGCAATCTGCAGCGGGGTGACGCCCTGCTTGTCCTCTATATTGGGATTTGCGCCCTTTTGCGACAGGAAGCGGATCCACACGGTATCGCGCCGCCGGGTGACGATGTGCAGGGCGCTTTCGCCGCTCGACAGGTCGCGAGAGTTGACCACGGTGCTGCCCGGCTCGTTCAGCGCGGCGGTCACAGCCTCCCCATCGCGGTCCTTCACCGCTTTGAGAAACTGGTACCCGTCGGAGAATAGCTGCGCCGATACGGGTGCCGCCAGAATTCCCACCATCAGCGCCATTGCAATCGCGCCTTTGCGCAAAAATGCCCCTGCCACTTTGCCTGCCTTTCGAATAATGCCTATCTGACCGGGTGAACCCGCCAGCGCGGCCCCCTATCCTTGCAGAGCAATTAGCAGACCATGAACCCCGACGCCATGAATCTTGCACCGAAACCCGGCCCGGCCCGGCCCCGCCGCCTTTTTGCCAAGGCGCTTGCAGCAATCGCTGCCCTTGCCCTGCCCTTGGCAGCTTGCGGCGAGGCCGCGCCGCCTGCCCCCGTCGGCCCACCCCCGCTGGAAGGTGCGAAGCTGGGCGGGCCATTCGAACTGACGAATGGCAGCGGAGAAATCGTGCGCTGGTCGGATTTCGACGGGCAATATCGGATCGTCTATTTCGGCTTCACCAATTGCCCGGATATCTGCCCCACCGATGTGCAGCGCACGATGCAGGGCCTGCGCCAATTCGCCGGGGAATATCCTGAAGCAGCGGACAAGATCCAGCCGATCTTCATCACGGTCGATCCGGCGCGCGATACGCCTGCCAAGGTGGAGGAATTTGCCGCCGCCTTTTCCGACAGGCTGATCGGCCTGACCGGTACGCAGGAACAGGTGGATGCAGCCGCGCGCAATTTCGGCGTGGCATTTTATCTGGAGGAGCCGGAGGAGAACGGCGCCTACAATGTCCAGCACGCTCGTTACACCACGCTGTTCGGACCCGATGGGCAGCCGATTGCCTTCCTGCCCAGCGATGAGGGCGCAGATGCCGTGCAGGCGGAACTGGCCAAATGGGTCAGGTAGAGAACTCCATGCGCGAACAATTCTGGCAGCTGCCGCTGGCAGATTTGACCCGCGCGGAATGGGAAGCCCTGTGCGATGGCTGCGGGCGCTGCTGCCTGCACAAGATCGAGGACGCCGATACCGGCGCGATCGAAGATACGAATGTCGCCTGCAAGCTGCTCGATCCCGCTACGGCGCAATGCACCAATTACCGGGCGCGCAAGGCGTTCGTGCCCGATTGCCTGCGGCTCACGCTGAAGATCGTGGAGGACGTGGCATGGCTGCCCTCAACCTGCGCCTATCGCCTGCGCGCCGATGGCAAGCCCTTGCCCGATTGGCATTATCTGATCAGCGGCGATCCCGAGGGAGTGAAGCGCGCCGGCGCCTCTGTCGCGGGCCGGGTGGTGAGCGAGATCGATGCCGGTCCGCTGGAACACCATATCGTCGATTGGGACGGCTCGGGGGCGGACGAGTGATCGACTGGCTGCGCAGCGCATCCGCCGATCCGCAGATCGTGTTGGACGGGAAGGCCCTGCCCATTGCCATTCGCCGCCATCCCACCGCGCGCCGGATGATCTTGCGCCTTGCTGCCGATGCCAGCGAGGTGCGCGTGACCATGCCGCGCCACGGTACGGCGCGCGATGCCATTGCCTTTGCCGAATCGCGCCGCGACTGGCTGCAAGGCCAGATGGAACGGGCCGAGCCACGATTCTGTCCGCTGGCACAGGGCGCATTGAGCTATCGCGGGCAGACGCTGCGGATCGAATGGGACCGCGCGTTCCCTCGAAAGCCCGAATTGGTGGATGGCGCGGTGCGGCTGGGCGGACCGCAAGACACGCAGTTGAAACGGCTGCAACGCTGGCTGGAGGGCCAGGCGCTCGATCTGATGCGCGCGGACCTGGCCTATTATTGCGAGCGTGCGCGCACCGCGCCCGTTCCCGAGCTGCGCCTGTCGCGCGCGCAGCGGCGATGGGGCAGCTGTTCCAGCAAGGGGACGGTGCGCGTCAATTGGCGGCTGGTTCAGGCGCCCGACCATGTGCGCCGCTCTGTAGTCGCGCATGAAGTCGCACACCTCACGCATTTCGACCATTCGCCCGCCTTTCACGCGCTGCTCGCACAGATCTATGGGCCCGAACTGGATGCTGCGGATCGCTGGCTGAAGAATGACGGCCGCAGCCTCTATGCTGCCTTCGGATAGCGTTACCGATGCCTTAACCTTATTCCGCCACAAACAGGTAATGTTACGGGCGATTATCATAATTTTCTCAGCGCTGTTTGCGCTCGAATTGGCGGCGGCCCCGGCCTACGCGCAGGATGCCGATTGCATCTTCTGCGACATTCCCATCAAGGACCGCCCCAGGGAAGATCGCAAATGCTTCCGCGGCGATGGCACGCTCAAGCTCGGCCAGAAGGGCTGCGAGAAATTTTACGACGACCCCATTGAACTCACAATCGAAACCGATCTCGATTTCGGTCGGTTGATCATGATCGGAGAAGGGCGCGGTTCGGTGCTGATCGATGTCGAGACCGGCACGAAAACCGTGATGGGCGACCTCGACGATCTGGGCGGTATCGCAATGGCCGGCGAAGCCGTGGTGCAAGGCGCACCGAACCGCGCGGTGCAGATCGATCTGCCAGCCACCGTGACACTGCGCGATCCGGCAGGCGGTCAGGCCGAGCTGCGCGAATTTCGCACCGATTTGCCTGCCCTGCCCATGCTCGATGAAAATGGTCGGCTGAGATTCAATTTCACCGGAACGCTCTATACCGGCGATGCGATCACCATTGGCGGCAATTTGCGCGGACGGGTGCCGATCAGCGTCGATTACGACTGATCCCGCGCGGCGCTGGCACTATCGGCGGACATTGCCTATATTCGCCGCATGTCACTCATAAAACGTCTCGATCCGCGCGAGGGATTCGTCGATTTTTGGCATGAATTCCGCCGCCCCAACCCTTATCGCTGGCCGATCCTCGCAATATCCACGCTGATCACCGCGACCCTGTTCTATTCCTTCACGCAGGAGCGCGGCTTTACCACGCCCGAACGGCCCGAAGTGGAATTTATAACCACGCTCCCGGAAGGCCGGACCGACGAGGAAATCGTCGCCGACAACCGCGCTAATCAGCGGTTTCAGGACGTGATCGAGGAACAGACCGAAGAAAAGGAAGAGCGCAAGCGCGAAATGTTCCGCACGCTTGGCCGCGCGACCGGCATGGATGTCGACGAAATAGACCGCCGGGCCGCTGAAAATCGCGCCCGCGAAGAAGCTGCCGAGGCAGCGCAGCGCGAGCGGATGCTGGAACAACAGGTTGCTCCCGCTCAATAGCGACGATGCACGCTGGCTGGCGGCTGCCGCCCGGCTGGGACGGCGCGGCTGGCCCAAGGCTGCACCCAATCCGGCAGTTGGCGCAATCATCGTGGCAGATGGGCGGGTTGCCGGGCGCGGTTGGACCCAGCCGGGCGGGCGCCCCCACGCGGAAGCAATGGCACTGGCGCAAGCGGGCGGCGCGGCGCGTGGTGCGTCGATCTACGTCTCGCTCGAACCTTGCGCCCACAATTCTGCGCGCGGACCCTCCTGCACACAGCTGATCATCGACGTAAAACCTGCCCGCGTGATAGCCGCGCTGACCGATCCCGATGCCCGCACTGCGGGCAGCGGACTGGCGCGAATCGCCGATGCCGGGATCGCGGTACAGACACTCCCCTGCCCCGAGGCGGAGGATGCGCTTGCCGGTTACCTCATGCAGCATCGCCTTGGCCGGCCGCTGGTTACGCTGAAGCTGGCCATGTCGCTCGACGGGCGGATCGCTCTGCCATCGGGCGAAAGCCGCTGGATCACCGGCGAACAGGCCCGCGCGCATGTCCATTCGCGCCGCGCACAGGCCGATGCGATCCTTGTCGGCGGCGGGACCTGGCGGGCGGACAGGCCGGGGCTGGACGTGCGCCTGCCCGGACTGGAGGATCGCAGCCCGCGCCGCATCCTGCTCTCGCGCGGCGTCGCACCCGATGGCGTGAAGGTGATCAACGCGCCCGAGGCCATTGCCGCTCTGACCGATACGCAGCACCTTTATGTCGAAGGCGGGGCGCAGACGGCTGCGGCCTTCCTGCGGGCCGATCTGGTGGACCGGTTGCACATATACCGCGCGCCTATCCTGATCGGCGAGGGCCTGCCTGCGATTGGCGATCTGGGACTGGGCGGTCTGTCCGCCGCGCATGATCGCTGGACGCTTATCGAGACCCGCCAACTTGGCAGCGACACGTTCACCGCCTATCGCCGCCTGCGAAGCGACTGACAGGACCCTCCCGCACAATGTTCACCGGTATCATCACCGCCATCGGCACTATTGGCAGCGTGCAGCAGCGCGGCGATCTGCGCATCCGCATCGCCTGCCCCTATGATCCCGCAACCATGGCCATCGGTGCGTCGATTGCCTGTTCCGGCGTATGCCTGACGGTGGTGGAACGCGGCGGGGAGCAGGGCGACGCCTGGTTCGCGGTTGACGTTTCCGCCGAAACCACCGCCTGCACCGCGCCGGACCAGTGGCGCGAAGGCGCGCGGATCAACCTGGAGCAAGCGATGAAGCTGGGCGACGAGCTGGGCGGCCATATCGTCACCGGCCATGTCGATGCGGTGGGCAAGGTGGCCTCCGCGCGCGAAGAAGGCGGCTCCACCCGTTTGGAAATCCGCGCCCCGGCAGATATCGCGCCTTTCGTGGCCGAAAAGGGCTCGGTCACCGTGGACGGTGTCTCGCTGACAGTAAATTCGGTGTTGGACGAGGAGAGCGGAGCAGTCCGCTTCGGCCTCAACATCATCCCGCATACCGGCGAGGTAACCACGCTCGGCGCGCTGGCAGAGGGCGACACGGTGAATCTGGAGATCGACGTGCTGGCCCGGTATCTCAAGCGAATGCAGGCGCTGGCGGGCTGAGAGCGCTATCTAACGGACCGCTGGTGCAGCCTGCAAATTGCGGGCTTTTCGCGCGGTAATATCCGAAAGCTTTTGCCGGGCTTATGATAACGCGGCGCGGCGCAGCCCGCTATCGAGCCAACATGCTCAGGCTGAAACTTCCGCCAGCGCGCCGATAAACTTGTCGATATTGCCCTGCGTCAGGCCGGCCACGTTGATGCGGCCGGAACCTGCCATGTAGATGCCGTGATCCTCGCGCAGTCTGCCGATCTGCGCCTTGTCCAGCGGCAGCATGGCGAACATGCCGTTGCCCCGGCCAAGCGGTTTCATATCGATTCCGCCAACCTCGTTATCGGCCGCAGCCAACCGCTCCCGCACCCAGCGCAGGCGTTCGCGCATATCGTCCAGCTCTGCGCGCCACACCGCAGTCAGCCCTTCGTCGCGCAGCACATAGCGCACCGCGGCCGCTCCGTGATCGGGCGGCATCGACCAATTTGCCCGGGCCAGCGAATTGGCGTTGGACATGATCTTGGGCAAATCGCCAGCATCGCGGCCCAGCACGTACAGCGCGCCCACCCGGTCGCGATAAAGGCCGAAATTCTTGTCGCAGCTATAGCATACCAGCGCCTGTTGCGCCGCGCCGATCACTGCGCGCAGGCCGTAGGAATCTTCCTTCAGCCCGTGGCCCAGCCCCTGATAGGCGACATCCACGATCGGCAGCACGTTGCTGTTTTGCAGCGCCTCGGCAATCGCGTCCCATTGTTCGGGAGAATAATCGATGCCGGTCGGGTTGTGGCAGCAGCCATGCAGCAGGATCGCCTCGTCCGCACCGCCATCGCGCAGAATTTGCAGGACCGCATCGAGATTGGCCGCACCATCGGCATCGGCATGGTCGAAAGTGGCAGCTTCCACGCCGACATCGGCCAGGATCTGCGCGTGGTTCGGCCAGCTGGGCACGCCAAGATGTACGCGCACCGCCCCGGCATGGGCCGCCAGCGATACGGCCAGGCGAACCGCGCCGGTACCGCCGGGAGTCTGCATTCCTTCGATCCGCCCGCCCTTGGCCGGGTCCGCGCCAAAAATATAGGGTTTGAGCGCATGGACGAAGCCCATATCGCCCTCCGGGCCGAGATAGCCCTTGCTCTCCTGCTCATCGACCAGCCGCCGCTCGGCCTTCTTGATCGCCGCAAAGACCGGGGTCGCGCCATCATCCGTACGGTAGACACCCACGCCAAGGTCGATCTTGTCCGCACGCGGATCGTCCGCGTACATCTTGATCAGCGCGAGCAGCGCGTCGGGGGCTTGCGGTTCCAGTTTATCCAGCATGGATGCGCCATGCCGAGAGGCGGGCCGAGGGGCAAGGGGGTTTGTGGCTGGGAATGGAGGTGTTCCAGCCCGGCGCGGCATAAAATCCAAGTTCAGCATTCGCCGTAAGGCCTGTTCCACCCCACGCCCCAAACCAAAAAAAGGGCCGCACCGGGTATTCCCGCTGCGGCCCTCCTGTGAGCCGGCACTGCTCTAAGCGGCAATGCGCGCGATGCGACCCGCCGGGCTCAAACGGTGTCTGTCAAAATGGAAGCCAGCGATGCTTCTTGGAAAACCTCATATAGCCTGCATTGATGCCGAGCCGCAGCCCCGCACCCACGCGGATCGGGATCAGCACCGTGTCCCCCTTGCGCAGATAACTCGCGTTCAACCCGCCCACCAGATAGGCCTGCCCCTCGCCCGCCGGAAAGCGTTCGTATAGCTGCTCGGTATCGTAGAGGTTGTACACCAGTACGAAGGTGTTGCCGGCATTGGCCCCGGCATCGAAACCGATCGACGGGCCGGTCCAATAGACCGGCATCTGCCCTTCGACCTTGTGATACAAGGTGCCCGAGCCATAGCGCGCGCCGAGGATGAATGCGCCGCCGCCTTCGCGCCCGACGATATAACCATTGGGTTCGCCCTGCTCTGCGAGCAGTTTCTGGATCATCTTGGCGACGCCTTCCGCGCCCTTGCCGAACACGCCTTCGGCCGCACCGATCAGATCGTCTTCCTTGTAGGTATCGCCCTGGTCGGCAGCGATGGCGGGGTTCGCGGAGGCTTGGCTGGCGGCGGTTTCGGCATCGCCGGCGGTGACTACCGGGTCCGACCATGCAGGTGCGGTGGCCATGTTGCCCGCATCCCAGTCGGACACACCGCCCGTTTGCGACCCGGCGGGCGCAGGGCTGGACCAGTCACCGACCGATGGCGACCTGCCTTCGCTAGGCGGCGCAGTCACCGGCTGCTCGTCGGCGAACAGCGGCGCATCGCCCGGCCGTTCCTCGAAATTGCCGTCCAGATCGGCATCGATCCCGCTGCCGATCGCGGTGTTCGGATCGACCGACTCGATACCCTGCGCGGCAAGCGGTGCGGCGGAGATCGTCGCGGCGGCAGCCAGACCGACCAGGGCCGCGCCCAGTCGATTGCGGATTGCGGCGATGATATTGCTCATGTCCCGTCCCTCGATGCGAGTGCCAGCAGATGCCGGATTTCCTCAAGCGTCAGAATGAGTCCTTTGCGCCTGACCGGGCAATGAACCATCGGCGAAACGAATCCATTTTGCGGCGAAGCGAGTCGCAAACCGGGCAAGTAAAGGTTTTTGCCTGGGATGCCGCCACGCTACTTGCCGCCTCGATACGCCCTCGTTATACGCGCCCTTCGCTTCGCCCACCTGCAGGATTTGCAATGCGGCTGCGATGCGGAGACGTGGGTGAGTGGCTGAAACCAGTTCCCTGCTAAGGAACCATACCTGGTAACGGGTATCGAGGGTTCGAATCCCTCCGTCTCCGCCACCTATACCATCCCAAGAGATCCCAGAAAGTCCCTGAAAGCCGCAGAAGTCTGCGGTTTTTCGGACTTGCATCGGCATCTGTAGTTCTTATTTTGTTCTAACCCTTCCCACACCCTGATCGCGAAATGCCTCGTCCTGAGGTTCGTCGAGCGCCTCGATGACAGTGAGTTTCAGCCACTGGCTGACGCTCATATGGGCTGCATCAGCAGCGGCTTTAATAAGGGCATGATGGAAAGCATTGAAGGGCAAACCGCACGGCGTCACCTGACGTTTAGCCGCCCCTCCTCGGCCCAATGACCCCTCTGGACTGACATCGGTCTACGGCAGCGATCACCCTGTAGGAGAACGTTATTTTTAACCTTTAAATTAGTGTTTAGCGGCGAGCAACTCGCATGTGAGTTGCGGATCGGGAAGTGACATCAGATGACATTACTTGGCGACCGATGCCGAAATGTCCGCGAAACCCGCAGCAATTCTCGCCTCCCAAATACCGGATCTCCGGGTACGGTGTGCCGGGTCTTCCGAGGTGCCAGACTGTGATCCTGTGGTTTCAGACATCTGTCCTGAAGGACTAATGGCAATACGGCCGGATGGAGCTTGAGCAACCAGTGCCGGTGCGCAAGAGCTACCCTCGAGGGCAAGAAACTGCCCCATCCGGACAAGAATTGCACCCTCGACAAGACGGCGGTTAAAGAGGGCGCTGTCCGGCTAGGCTGCACCCCTCTGATGGGGATCGATGATCTTGGAAGTCAGTCGATCTCGGGAGCATCCTTGTTCTCGTTCTCGTCGCCCGAACCGTTGCCACAGGTAAGGAAGTCGACCTTGTCGGCGAGGATCGCGGTGCCGTAGTGCGTGACCCCGTCCTTGTCCTCCCAACGGGTGTAATGGATGCGGCCCTGGACGGAAACCAGCTAGCCCTTGGAGCAATGCTGGCCGACCGTCTTGGCGAGGCCGTTGAAGCAGGTCACCCGGTGGAACTCGCTCTCCTTGGCGGTGTAGCCGTTCTCGTCCTTATAGGTCTTGCCGTCCTGGTCGCGCAGCGGTCGATCGGTGACGACGTGATCCCGGTTACGTCGGTGCCGCCCTTGGTCTCGCGGGTTTCCGGATCGCGAGCGATGCGGCCGGTGAGGATTGCGATATTGATCATGGTGTAAAGTTCCTTCAGTTCTTCAAACCGGAGACCATCTCCGGCTTGCGAACATCAAGAGGACGCAGGGCATATGAGGACTGCACCGGTGGCCTGAATGGCAGAAGGGAAACCTGTTCATGACGGGTTGTGCGGGCAGGCAGCGAAGCTGCCAACACGGCCGGAAAGGAACGGGTTGCTGTCCTCAGCTGACCTGATTCAGGACTGTTCGCGAAGAAAGCTGGATGGGTATCGGGTAAAGGTCTGAAGATGCCGCGACCCTGCTGCAACCAGCTTTTGCCATCGCTTTCCGATGCTGCCAGGAGATCCATGAAGTTGCGGGCAGCCTCCCGGTCCTCCTCGTTCTCGAACGCCACGTCGAGGTCTGGGGCAGACCCGAACATGTGCAGGAATGACCACAGCGCAAAGCGCCTGCTTCTAGGCTTTTGAGAATTCCACGACCTAAGCCCCACGCTAACAAAGCGCGATAAGAGTACGCGGAATAAAGGCGCTAAAACGACCGCAAACGGCAACGAGGTGCCTCATCGGCGCTCACACTGCCACCACTGTTGTTCCCCGCGAAGTCTCATGCCGCGAAACGTCGGTCAGAAGTCGAAAATAAGACCAAAATAGAAGACGCGCGGCCCAAAGAATGATCGTTGCTCCTGCGCGAAATCCGGCGAGTATATTGCTCGAGCCTGGTTTCTGCGGTCGAGAGTATTGGTGATTGCCAAAATGCCGATGGGCTTAGTCTCTCCGGGCCAAAGTCCCAGCACGTGCGAAAAATTGAAGTCAAGACTGACAAAATCGGACAATCTCTCGCCGTTGATATCACTGCTAAAGATTGGCTCAACTCCCCGTTCAGGATCGTTCTGCGCGCCGATCACTCGCGTAAACACCGCACCGCTTCTCATAGTAAGAGCGCCGGTTATACTAAAGGATCGGATTGGTCTGGCCTTAAGGATAGCACGCAACTGATATCCCAAATCACTGTCCCCGACCGCTCCGCCCGAACGATGATCGGACGACGCAAGTCGAAGCGACAGGTCCAACCAGCTCGCTAGGCGCGCATCGAGTTCTGCATCGAAACCGAGAATGTCGACCTCGACGCCATCGAAGCTATCCGTCTTCGCATAGGCTCCCGCAGCAATTCTCAGTCCGTCACCATCGAACAGATAATCCAGAGACGCCTGCTGACTGGTCGAAGCAAACAATGGTTGCACACCGCCAAGTTCTGGAGGGACCACCGCGCTGTACTGTCCAGCCCCGAAAATCAATCTGTGCCGCCTGTCATCGGAGGTGAAGGTGAGTCCAAGCGAGTAAACTGCGTTTTGTCCGGCATCATCGACAAGAAATTGGCGAGTGCCCACTTGCATGGTCAGATTGTCGTTCAAGCGGCTTGTGAGAAATGAATAGGCTGCAAGATAGTCAGGGTTCTGCCGTTTAACCGCTGAGATTGGCGGCGATAATACAGCATCGCCGAAGCTAAAGTTCGCAGCACTCTCGGAGCGCAGATCGAATCGCTCGTATACCAGTCCTGCACGGTAGTCGAGCGCGGGGCCGAACAGATCACCGGCAAGGTCGGCATTGGCATATGTGTATCGGTTGCGAGCAAATGTCGGCGTGCCTTCAAAGGCGAAATCATTGGTGGTGTATGTGAATGCACCGTCCAGTTTCAGCCGCTCGGTGCCAATTGGTGTCTCCCAGCCGATCACCCCGTAAGCTCGTAACCGATCATTGGTGGACTGCCCGGATTGATTGAGAATCCGCAGCGGGAATTCGCCATCCTCCAAGTCGAGGGCCGCAAACAGTGTGACTTCGCCGCCATTCTCTGTCGGCAAACTAATCGTCGCGCCGAGAGATTGAGTGCTCGATGAGGTAATGATGTCGGCAAGTTCCGGATTAATTTCGATGAGGGGGGCAACATCTTCAATGCTTGCATAGAGCTGCACCGCGCCGTCTTCGAAAACGGGCTGTGAGCTTGTTACCTTGATACCCGATAGCCCAACTAACACGGATGTCGTTTCGGATGCATCGTACTGAGGAAGTGCCCGCAATGCACCTGCGGCCGAATTAGCGAGATATGTCGGCGGGTTCGTCGGATAGACCTCGACATTGCTGAGGATCCGCGGGTCGAAAATCGAAAACAAGCGAGTGGTTGAATCGACCGAATCACCGCGCACCACTTCATAGAGCGGCACATCATTGAAATAGGTCCGACTCAAGCCCACAGCGCCGCCACGAAGCTGCAGGTCGGCCGAGTTATTTACGTTGGTCGATACGGCCAGACCAGAAACCGCCAGCAAGACATCAGCAGAAGCCAATGGATCGCTGACAATATCGAGCGTCGTTAGTTCACGGTTCGCAAAAGGCCGAGATCTGACTCTTGCGGTGACAATGATCGAATTGTCCTCGGTCGCAGTGCCGTCGATTGCCCTGTCCAGGCTCAGCCTCGCATTGCAAGCCTCGAATTCAGCGAAGTCGACTGACAACGATTGGAAACCAATCAAGTTAACCGTCACAAGGGTCGGCTCACCAGCAGCATCGCGAGGCACCGCAAACGTGCCACTTTCGTCGGTCAATGCGAAGGTTGCTTCAGTCTCAAAAGTTATTTCGACTTCTGCAAAGGCGAGCGGCTGTTCGTCTGAGTCGACAACAACTCCGCAAACTTTGTCTTTAGGGCAATCCTCTGCCGCCCATGCATATTGCGGTACCGAAAGCAGGCTGAGGCCGCAAAGCACACGTGCTATCATTGAGCTTTTTTCATTCTGATCAATTCACGTAGCGCGACGCTGTCGGGATACATCTCAATCGCGCTTACCAACCTGACACCAGCTTCTTCGACTCGCGAGGTCGTGTAGAGAATCTGTATAAGCAGTGCATGTGCTTGATCGCGTCCCCAAGATGGCTTGAGCCGCCCGTTTGCTTCGTTCGGAAGCTCCAATCCTTCACGCAGTGCAGCTTCAGCTTTAGTACGACCACCATACTCCGAGGGAGTGTTCCAATCGGCAATGGCCAGCGCGTAGTATGATCGGATTGTTGGCCCTTGTCTCATACCCGCATCTAGATGCTGCTGTGATACTTGCGCATCGCGCAGTACGTCCTGCGGCGGCACAAATATCAGTTGTAGCCCTGTAACTAGGGACCGAAGAGTTTCGACTTCTCCGTCCTCGATCTCCAATTGGGAGAGAGCAGCTGACGCTTGCGAAAGCGCTTGTTCAGTCGCTTCCATGTCCCGCATGCGCAAATGGGCAATGGACTCTTGATACAATGCGTAAGAGAGCCAGTAAGTGCGATAATTCTCAAGTGACGCGACCCCTCTTGTGTCGAGTTTGCCCAGATCGCTCTTGATTTGGTCAAATATGCCGAAATCGTTGTCAATCAAAGCAAGAAGTGCGGCTTCGTCCACTCTTGCCTCGATATCGCGCAATATTTCCACCGGATCGACTGCCGGTGCTTCGACACAGGAATTCTGCGCCTTAATTGCGGGCGCAGCGACACTGCCTACGGCAAGTATCGAAGCAGCGAGTAAAACCCTGAACGTCATTCTATCTCTCCTATTGAGGATTCGCCTCATGACTGTGACGATTGAGCCAGACGGTGAATATCTTCGCGTCATGCTCTAACGAGGCGAAGCTCGCCTTTGGCATGAAGCGAGAGTTCGAGTTTTGTTGCACCGCTTCCGTGAGCGCGATGTCTTCCCCGAGGGTACGTGCCCAGAACCCGACCATGTTTGCTTTCTGTTCTTCATCCAGACTGGTGTCCTGATGAACTAGCCAAGTCACTGTGATATCGGTACGATCACTTGCAACTGGGTCGAAGGCAAACACTACAAGCTGATCCGGCAGAATTGTGAAGTGCGTGAGTGGACCGACGAAACCGTAAACGAAAGCACGATCTCCCGCTGGCAATCCACCAAGTGGCGTTCCTATAAGATTTCCATCCACGGTTTCGGAATCGGTCGTGAGGGTCGATGTTCGCGCAGCTCTGAGTATCGGACTCAGAGATGACGGTTCGATCGCCATGACCGGTTTGCCGTGGTCGATCGCTCGGAGCTGCGTCGCCTTGTCAAGCTGACCGATCTTCCTTCCTTCGCCATTTTCGGCGAGGTCGATAAAGGCCTCACTGCGTCTCAACAATTCGTGAGCACCGTAACAATGGTAACACTCGACAAAGTTCTGGACGAACAACGGCCATGCAGCGTGTGCGGGGAAAACCCGTCTCTCGGCCACCTTGAGCGTTTCGAGGCCAAAGGGGCCAAGTGAACCAAAGACCTCGTCCAGCGCTATTCCAAAGTCTTCGTGGTGCTGCGCATCGAACGCTAGAAAAATCAGCCCCGAATGCTCAAGCAGGTTAATTCGTGGCAATCGGGCCGAACCTTGCCGCGGCACAAGACGCGCATGGGTCAGGCAACCAGCTGCGTCGTACTCCCAACCATGATAAGGACATCGAATAGCGTTCGCGTCCCCTTCGTCACTCGTTGCGAGGCGGGAGCCGCGGTGAAGGCAAACATCGGCAAAAGCGGTAAGCTTTCCGCCGTCATCTCGTGCGATTAGAATACTCTCGTTGTGCAGCGATACGCGGCGGAAACGACCGGGACGGATTTCACTGGAATGGGCCACGCACCTGTATTGGCGGGCAAGCAAGTCCGAATGAGCTCCCTCGTGAGAGTGGCGCTGCGGTTCTTGCTGACCGGGCGTGACACTACTCGCCGAACTAGCCATCTTCCGAAATCTTGAACAGCTTGGCGGAAACCAAGTATGCGATGACACCGATTGCCATCAGACCAACCGAGACAAAGATGTCGCCTATTGTGAGTACTGCAGCTCCATTTTCGTAGATGGTACGGAGGTTGTCGACAAAAAGGTAGACTGGAGAAAGCTTGGCAATCGCCGCCACTGAGTCCGGCAATACGCTTAAAGGCACCACCAGATCGGACAGGAATAGGATTGGTAGGTTCAGCAGATTGACGACTGCTGCCGCAGTCATGGGCTTCGTCAAAACGCTCGCTAGTAAAAGTCCCAGCGCCAAGAAAGCGAATGTCCCGGCGACCAATGAGACGGTCAGAGCAATTGCTGTTGGCGCGTTCCAGATGGCCGCTGCGCCGTAAAGCCAACCGAATCCGTAAAGAAGGATCATAGAGAAAAGTATGATCACGACAGCGCGTGAGACAGTAAAGGCGATGAGGTATTGAAGTTTACTAAGCGGCCAATATGCGAGCCATTTCAGGCGGCCAGCAGCGCGGTTCGCCACAAGCACGGGGGTAAAACCGAACAGCGCCAGGCTAACTACGGAAAGCGCTACAATACCCGATACGAGAAATATTCGATAGTCACCCGAGCCTTCGCTTTGCGCCGCAGAGGCATCGACGGAGAGGCCAGGCACGTCCGTTGCATCGGCTCCAGACCCCGCCGCAAGCGCGAGGCGTACAGACGATAGTGTTTCCTGACTCACCACTCCCCCCACTTCGATGGAGCCGTCGGTGTGCGATTGGAGTGTCACTTCCGCCCCCTCGTCGTCGTCGGCGCGTTCGATAGTCCAGCCACTTTCCTCCAGCAGTTTGGCAGCGCCTTCGAACCTAGCTTCGGCCACGCTGTCTTGGCTGAAGACCGAGAACGACATTGCCGACGATCCGCCAAACACGAACGCGAGGATCAGCAGTAGGACGATCGGATACACAAAGGTCCAGAACAACGAAACCGGCTGTCGGATAAACGAATTGTATTCAACCAGCGTGGCGGTCCTAAGCGCGCTCATTGGTCCGCCCCTTGCATTCCAAAAAGCACTAAATCCTCAGCGCCGGTTTCGTAGGCCGTGTAGCTAAGCCCCCGTTCGTCCTGAAGTCTCGGCAACAACTCCCGTTCGAATTGATTGTCGCCGAAAATATGGATTGTATGCCGTTCACCATCGAACGTCTCGCGCACCACGGAACTGCTGGGGATAGTCTGTTTAATCGAACTGTGCTGATCAAAGGTGAGGTTATTGAGAACAAGGTGCCTGGGGCCAAGCCGCCCGGAGATCAACGCATCAAGCGGTCCATCGCCTACGATCTTCCCTTGGTTTAACCAAACAACGCGTTCAGCAAGGCGGGCATCGGCATCGGTGTGGGTGACGATGACACAGGTCCGCTGGGAGCTTCGCCAGTCTGTTTCTCCGAGATGCTTTCGAAATGCCGCCGCCGCACTTGCATCCAGCCCGGAGGTGGGTTCGTCGAGTATCGAAAAGCGGGGCCGACTGGCCAAGGCAAGATAGATCCCAACCCGTTGGCGCTGACCGGTCGAGCAATGCTCGAAGGTCTTCTTGTTCAGCTCATCAATGCCGAGCGTTTTGCGAAGATTGACCTCTACATGGTCATAAAGGCTGGCATGCAGAGCGAGTATTTCGCCGACAAGCATGCTTGGCTCAAAGCTGGCAGACTGAAGGTATACCCCCAGTTCTTTCTGAACCAGAGTATCGAGGTTCCGGCCCCGAAATTTAGCATCGCCCGATTTGGCCCTTCGCAATCCTAGGATAGCTTCGAGCAGACTGGTCTTACCCGAGCCATTCGCGCCGATAATAGCGACGATCGAACCTTGCTCGATTGAGAGCTCCGGTACATTTAGGACGAATCCATCCGACCCAAGCAGCGTTAGGCCATCTATCACGAGCGCGCTTGTGGGTTCAGGTAGCACGATCTTCTGGCCACTATTCACAAATACGCTCCTTCAAGCTTGCAAAAGCACGGCCAAAAACTTCATCACTCCGCCACTTGGCAGACAGCACTTCTATCGATGGTGCGCCCGGGATCTCAGGCATTTGCGTCCTCGCAAGGTAAATTAGGGCAGCTGCCGCCAGAAGGGGGTCATCCGGATAGCGTGCGAGCGAGGCCGAAAGGTGAGCGTAGGACTTTTCCCATAGCTCGCCCGGGTCGCCTAAGCACCCGATCGCTTCGTCGACCATTCGATAGAGTTCAACCACCGTCTGATGCGCCGGGGTTGCCGACCCAAAGGCTTCTCCAGAACTGCGCCATTCGCTATGCTGGAGCGCGAATGCGACATGGCCGGTATCGTATTCGGGATTTGAGAAGAGCAACTGTGTTCGCGCAAGAAACTGACCGAACGCCGACAGCCCATCAAGCGGTTCATCGGCAAGCGAGCCATCGACGAACGCGAGGATTTCCTGCGATCTCGGTAAGTCTGGTTTCAATTGAGCTGACCAACCCCAAGCCTCATCGAGATGCCTGCGATCGATGATTGTTTCCAACCTCGCAAGTAATTGATCGCAGGGCTCTACGAATTTCATCTTTTCACACAGAGCATTAAGTTCAATTTCAGCATTCACCAAAGCACCGATGATGCGCGATGACGCGCGACCGAAAGCAACCTGAAAGGCGTATGGAAATTCGGCCAACTCGTCATGTGTGCGAACATTTCGGCACGCACTTGTCAGATCCATCGGCGGCGCATCATTGAACTGAAGCACTCGTGTAAACTCGTGCTCGGCATAGAATGCTATGCCTTCGTCCAGGACCGGGTGTCCTGAAAAGCAACAGAGATGGGCGATCTCATGTACGAAAACTTCCGGCTCAAGCGAGTTGGAGGGGATAAGCGCACAACCGAAATCGTCGGCCAACCGAACACACTCCGGTCGCGATTTCAAACCCTGCGGCGAAATCGAAATGAGCACAGTTGGCCGCGCCGACAAAAGCTTTGAAGCAAATTCGTAGGCCTCGCGTAACGTTTTTTTCGTCTCAGGGTCCGGCTCCTCACCCCTGAACCAATAAATGGGTTGATCACCGCCTCCGGCGACGCCCTCCAGTTCGACGCGTCCCAGCATGCACGCGTGATGAGAAGCGCTGAGAAACGGGGCAATCGCTTCAAGCTGCCCGGTGCCCTGCCCATTGGCAGCGCCGGCGACGAACTCGGCGAAGGGTGAAATCCTACCCATAAGACGGGACCGTCGGGTTGCTTGAGTGGCCGACGAAGACACAATTCACTATGGTTTCGGAGAAACCGTCTGCATCGAATAGGGCGTTCGCTTCTTCATCGAAATATCCGCCCCAGACCAGCGAACCCAGCTTGCATGCAGCGGCCGACAGCGTGAGATGATGAGCCATTATACCGCTTTCGATCATCGCAAATCTGTAACCCAAAGGTCCGTATTTCGCGACCGTACGTTCGAACATCGAGGAAATCAGAAAACAAGCTCCGCTGCCCGCAAGGCCGGCATTGCCGCGCTCTCCCAACGCTGCCCAGAAGGTCTTCGGATCAATCTTGGAAATCGGTGTCAGCGTGTGTTCGCGCGGATTGTAATGGCAGATGGTCGGTAACTGATCTTCCACCGCCAGAAGCGCGACGTACAATTCACACGGATACAATCCTCCAGGGGATGCATAGGGCCGCAAATTTAGCCGAATATCGAAGTCTTCGTCAACAACGGTTTCACGCGTACTGCGGAACGGCGTCAGCAACTGCGAAAGGCTCTTCAATGATAGAGGTGCCCCGGTGAAATCGCGCTGCGAAACCCGCCTTGCAATGACCTCGGAATAGGGAATATCAGGCAATGCGACTTGAGGCAGTTCGATACGAGGGAAAGCGAAGTAGCTCTTGCGGTTTGCAGACGTCTCCATTTTTCCGCGGTACTCGAACAGATACTGGTAAACGTTTTCAGCGAAGAGATAGTCGCTCTCGACCGTTCCTTTGGTCGTTTCATGAAAGTCAGTCACTTCATCGAGGCCGATCGGTTGAATGCCGGGATTGACGAGCTTGTTTTCTGGGTAATGGGTCATCGCAGCCTCACGGGAAGGGATGGGGATTGGTATTGATCAGACTTTCGCTCCACTCCAGCCCATTGAACTCGGCAACTTGTCGCAATCGCCGGCGATCGAGATGCTGCGCATCTCCGCCTGCGTACATCGGTTGCAACGTCGGTGCGATTGCGCGGAAGACTGTGAAATCAAGGTCGGCAATATCGCTCGACGTGACGTCGGAGAGGTAGATTGGATGACCGGCACCTTCGACAGCGGCCACGATATGATCGAGTTCTTCTCTCGGTGAACCTTCGAAGGGGGCTACATCCATCATCGGTGCACCTTCCGGACCTTCGAGAAAAAGCGAATATTGGGCAACGGCCTCCGGTCGGCGGTGATAGGTTACATGATCAACGAAATCATGAATATCCTCCAGCGTCGTCTCCACCGGCCAGCGGTTCATGTCGATTAGCCAGTTAAAAGTGTGAAGGCACTCGGTCGCCGCTTTTTTTAGAGCAGCTTGGGGTGACACTTGACAGCTAGCGCCGGACGCGATCCCGAGGCCATCGGGCAAGATAATATGGCACAGCGCCGTGGGGAGGCCGACATCGCTGGTGAGGTCGAAGCAAAGCAATTCTAAGCCGTTTTGCTCGAGACGCTCTACGACTTGGCCCGCGACCCTGCGCAATATCGATTGCGGTACCCGTGGCGGCTTCGCACCGACCAAGAAACGCCCGATATAGGCGTCCCGCTCAACCAGTTCCTTGATCGCCGTCGTGGCTGCCAAAGCTGGTGTGCGATGCGCGCCAAGCCCCGTGCTGTATCCCTTGTCGAGCCGTTTTGGATTGCCGCCCGCATGCGCCAGATAGACAAAGTCGGCCGGAACCCAATACTCTTCGCCTGTGGCAAACCGCATGGTCTTGGTCCAGGCAAATACTTCTTGCGGTGTCCACTTCAAGTATGGGAAACTCTCGCAGGCGTACTGTTCCTCGCTGAATAAGATGAACGAGAGCGGAGACAGTACTGGTCCCTCAAGGGCTTCACCGCGCGCAATTGTGACGCTGTCGGGTTCGATGATCGAAGCAGAATAGCGTTCAAGCGATTCTCCGAGAGTGGACCATAGGGCTGCATCCCAGCCCATGCCTGCACCCGCCGCTTGCCGGTCCGCTCTGGGCAATGGCATATCGCGGCTGTGTGGCGAAATGGCGGATGGATTCTGCGATACTGCAACCGCATAGTGGAGGTGGGACTCTCCGGGCTGTAGACCCATGCGCGAAACCTGTTCAATGATTCCGAACTCCGTATCGAGTGCGCGGCTCATCAGATCGAACTGGGTCAAAGAGACGGGTGCGGTGGTCATTGCCTTGCCTTGCGTTGCTAGATGAGGTCTCGTACCGCGCGGACGGGATCGTGCGCTCTGGATAGACCGCAGTGTTCGCAGCGCGGCACTCGGCTAAGCGGTGCCACATCCACAACAGACAAGGTGAAAGGATCCCAGCGTTCGACATGACCGGCACGGGCTAGGTGAAAGGCACCAGCCGCTACGAAACTGACATGGCGTGATGTAACAAACCGCACAAAGCTTCGGAAAGTCGCATCTAGATCTATTGCAAGGGCATTGCAGCCCTCGAATTGTGCCTGGATTTCATCGACATGCATGGCCGACGCGGTGATACGCCGGTTGTAGCACGCATAGCACGGCCCGTTGGTTGTCAGAACAAGAGGTCCAACGATCATTTTTTCCCGCGACCAACGCAGAAACGTCGCTGGTACTTCGTCTGAGAGAGCGCGCTGGTTTTCGGACATGAAAAGGTCGACATCCTCAAAATCGGCGCACACGATTCGTAGTTCTGGCGGGGCGACTAGTTCAAGTTCTTTGATCGCATCCCGAACAGTCGATGCGATACTCCCATCGCCCAGAACCGTGATGTTACCGGTGGCAAGCTCCAGTTCCCTACTCAATCGGGACGCGATTACGCCGGCGTGATAGTCTGCGAACTGTTGGAACGTACCGCGCAGCGCGCCTCGTGACTCAACACGAACCGCATTCAGACGCATTAGGATGTCGATAAACTCGGCTTCGAAGGCATCCGGTTCGGCAGCATTTGCGTCGCATAACCTATCCTTCGAACGGAGATCGGATAGCACACGTGCTGCTTCACTCACGTTCTCGTCGACTGTGATGTGATTTCCGGTCGGCAAACGCAACTGCAGATGACCTCCGGGTGTTTTTGTCCAGTTCACAGCCGGATGCAACTCAAGCCCCGTCATAGTCGATGCTCCCAAATTCAGGGTCGGACGCCCAACGCTAAAGCAAGAGTGACGCCTCGCGGCGCCACTCCGTTATCAGCCTACACTGGTACGGCGCAGGTGCATGAGCTCGAGCTCGAGCTCGAGCAGCGCCCAGCAGTTACCGCCATTCCATGGCCTTTTCGGCCAAATATGGCACCGGAACTGCTTTCACTCGAACAGTGAAATGAAAGCCGACTCTTCCTTTTTTGTTTTTGCATATCGTTCACTCCAATTATCCCGACATAACTCGAGGCCTTACTTAGTAGCCGCACGAAACGCGCGCTTTTGGAAGTCGAGCAAATCGATCTAATCCTTCAAAAGTGCACTTGCGGCAGTGAAGTCCCCGCATTCGGGTGGTTGAGGTTTACGCTAGACCGGTACAGCACAACTCGTGCACGAGCTCGAACTCGAGCTTGAGCAACGACCGGCAGTCACCGCCATCCCGTGACCTTTTCGACCGAAAACAATCCCTGGACTGCTTTCACTTGAGCAGTGAAACGATACTCGCCTTTTTGTAGTCACATCAGTCATTTTGACTTACTCCTGTTTACACCTGCCCTTCACTTGCGCGCTTGCGAAGCGAACTTCCATCATGGATCCAAGTTTGGAAATCCAAGCAAAGGTCACTAGGCAGGCACTCGAGCTAAACTGCTCCGATCAACAAAGCAGCGAGCAGATCTTCTGGGATTTCAAAGAGTAACTCAGCCCCTTCTTCATCCCTCTCACGCCAACACGAGCGTGCCAGCGTACGAAACCGAGCATTAACCCGACGTCGTTCGACAAGTACTATTCTGCCTTACTGAAATCAGACGAACGACCAGTTCTCCTGAACAGTAGGCGGGAAGTCCGGTATCTATTTGTAGCGACTCAATCCATACTGTTAATCTGCCAGTAATTTGTTTGATGTCAACCGAAATTTGGTCTTGGGTGCAATGATCGTCCTATATACAGCAGGAACTGCGCTCTTTGCCCACAGGTAGTGACAATCGGTTCGCACTCTTATCAAGAGACCAACTGGAGTTGGCAGATGGACGGAGAACGATTATCCTGCCATCAATTCTGTTGTCGTGGTCATGTGACGTGACCCCTGGTTTGCCTCCAAGAGCGATTAGAGTTCGGCCCTAAGATTAGGACGGACGAGATGAAGAGAACGAGGTTTTCAGAAGAGGAGATGATCGGGGTGCTGAAGGAAGCGGAGGCGGGCGCGAAGACCGCTGACCTAGCCCAGCGGCTCAAAGTGCTGGAGAGCGAGAACGCGAAGCTCAAACGGTTGCTGGCCGATCCGATGCTGGACAAGGCTGCGCTGAAGTATCTTCTTGCAAAATAGTGCTGACATCCGCCTCCAAGCGAGGCTCTGTCGCTCATCTTCACGCATGTCACGGGATGACCGAGCGGCGAGCGTGCAGGTTCATCGATGCAGATCGCAAGAGCGTGCATTACCGTTTTACCCGGGACGATGATGCTGGTCTGCGCGAGAAGCTGCCCGAACTGGCCAACCAGCGTCGGCGGTTCCGCTATCTTCGTCTGCACATCCTAATGCACCGGGAGGGGATCATGATAAACCGGAAGAAGACCCGAAGGCTCCACAAGGAGGAAGGCTTGACGGTCAGGCGAGGACGAAGCCGCGGGCGCGCTGTCGGCACAAGAGCATCTGCTCAGGTGCTCGCCTTGCCGAACTAGCGCTGGAGCCTGGATTTCGTTCACGACCAGATGGCGCCAGGCAAGCGGTTCCGGGTCCTGAACGTGGTCGATGATGTGACCAGAGAGTGTCTGGCAGCGGTGCCGGATACCTTGATCTCCGGTCGACGCGTGGTGCGTGAACTGACCGAGCTGATCGCTCGGCAGGGCAAGCCGGGCATGATCGTCAGTGACAATGGGACGGAGCTCACCAGAAATGCGGTGCTGGCATGGTGTGGGGAGATGCAGGTGGAGTGGCATTACATCGCGCCGGGCAAGCCGATGCAAAATAGCTACTGTTCCCCGTCAGCACTTATGGCACAGATTTGAGGTTGTGATCTAAGGAGGATTTGGGTTTCGTCTTAGTGACGAAGAAACGAAGATGAGATCCAAATCCTCAAAACCCAAAGCGAGCGCTGAGAAGGTGGTTGGCGAGCAGGTATCGGCCGCCGGAGGCGGTGACGGCTGCGCCCTCTTACCAGATCAGCGGATCGTCGGCATCGGCGTTGGTCCCGTGGACGTAGCGGCGCAGCATCGTGCCAGCGCCGTTGTATTCGGCCGCCATCGCATCGCCGTCATACAGCATACGGACCGCACCCTGCGATACGCCGCTATTATAGCCCTCGATTCGGTAAAGCCGCCCGAGCGGATCGAAATGCAGCTTGGCATCGAGCGCGCCCTTATAGCTCAGCGCGTAGCAGTCGGCGTTGGTTTGCAGGCGCTTTTCGCCAGCGTGGCCGGGATCGATCCGCAGCGCGGCGGCATCATGGTCGAGCGTGAGGATGGCAAGCAAGACCGCTCGACCTGTCCCGCCTGGCCGATCGGCATATCCGACCAGGCTGGGTCCGCACCATCCACTCCGCCCAGGGCGCAACCGCCGAGCGGGTCATGGCCCATCTGGAGAGCTTCTGCGCCAACACCGTCGATGCGCCAGCGGTCTATGTCGCGATATCCCGCGCCAAAGATGCGGTCGCGCTCTACACCGATAGCCGCGCCAGGCTCACCGAAGCGCTCGGGCTACGTGATGGCGCGCAGGTCGGGGCGATGGATGAGGTGCGGCGGGAGGCAGGGGTGGCAATACAGTAAGTCACAGTAAGTCGCCGCATCTGTAAAACTTGATAAAGGAACTTAAGGACCAACAATCGATGGAACATGCCGTTGAGGAAGTAGATAGATTCCAGCGGAGCGGCGGGCATCGCCAGCCTCGTTATTGATCCTGCAATCAAGTCGCAGAGTCGCATATATAGTCTCGTCGGAACGTAAAGTCTGATCCTTCAATAGAACTCCGCGAGGCGCGCCCCAATACCGATAGCTCATCAATCCTAGCTCGCGCTTTGTCGAGATACACTCCCTCGACTTTGGCAAAAAATGGCGTCAGTATACATTCGCCTAGTGCCTGTTGACTTTCGAGTTTCTCGAACTGTTCGCTTGAACCCGAAGGAAGGGCGGCGATCAAAAAGCTGTTCTGATTGACTATGATATAGCTTTGGCTGCTTTCTGAATGCATGATGACAGCCCTTTCACTCTGGAATTTTTCAAGCGATTCGGCTTTTTGGCAGCCAAGAAGTATTAGTAATGTCGCTATAATGGGGGCAGACTTCATCAAGAACATGGCCCTCCTAGATTCACATTGTTCTTTTTTTGATAATCGAAAATCGCCGCAAAGCAACTGCCGTAAGCTGCCCGATCCAACTGTTTATTGAAATCGCGGTCCCCCCAGTTTGGTCCAGCCGGATTTCTCCAGTTAAGACCTCGGCTGACAGCAGCGCCAGCGATATAAGCCAGTCTTTCTTGTTTAAGCCGAGCATACTGGTCCATACCGGGTGGCGGCGGGCCGTTCGGATCAAGGTGTCGGCTTGCATGGTAGCCTTCGTGAGCAAGAATGACAGCCCCCTGGTTGAGCCCACCGGCTTTATTGATTTGGTTGAAATCAAGCCTAACGGAGACGCCGCCGTTTCCGTCGCTGCTGGTGTCTCCGAGAGTGCCCTTATCAAGACTGGCAACCGATATTGATATTCCATTATCATCCCCTCGATCGCCATACATAGTGACAATCGATTGAAGATATTTCTGCTCTGCGGAGGCTTCTTTCAAATTCCCGGCGGCTTCACCAATTTTAGCGATTCCCTTTTCGATAGAATCGCACTGCTTTTCCGTAGCACCGCATGTCCATAATCCACTTGGATCGACCCCATTCACCGGATCGTTTGCGACATAGGCATAGAGGTTGAACTGGTCCTCATACCCAATCGGATCGGTTTGCAAAAATCTCCCCAACGTGGGTGAGTATATCCGCGCCTTGTAATAATACATGCCCAGCTCTCCGAGCCACATCTGCCCGGTATATTGGAAGCGACCGTCATTGGTGGAGCCGTTGATCCCATATTCGTCATAGGTATTCGTCACCACCGCAGCGCCTGCTGCGTCCGCGACCAGTACGATGGAACCCCTGAGATCACCGTAAAGGTGGCGCACATCGGCAGAAGCGATGCTGCTCCCCTCATACCAAACCAGCGGATCGTCAGCATCGGCATTGGTGCCGTGAACGTAGCGGCGCTTCAAATTGTGGGCCCAGTTATATTCGCCCACCATTGCTTCGCCGTCATAAATGAACAGTGTGCGATGGTTTGTGCCCACATAGTCCATCAAATAATAGAGGCGCCCGAGCGGATCGTATCGAAGCTCGGCTTGCAAGGTGCCGCCATAAGATAGCGCGGCGCAATCCGTGTTGGCCTGGGCGCGCTTCTCGACCAAGCGGTTCTCTACGTCGTAGAGATAGGCGCTAGTGCCGTCTGCTGTCAGGTTGCCATTGGCATCGTAGCAAAAATTGGCGCTTCCAGCGCTTTCATACTGGTTGAGGCCATTGGCCGTGTAGCTCCGGGTCAGATTGACATGGCCGTCCCAAGAGTATGCGTCGTTATTCTGGCTTTCGACAAGGATTTGCGAGGCCGGGTTGCGAGTGAAGCCCCAAGTCACATCACTCGAGCTGTTACCGTTCGCAATCGCGAGCGACGCCAAGCGGCCTACAGGGTCATATGCAAAGCTATTGTCCGGAGCGGCAGCCATGCGGGCCATCGACCCCACAAGACCGCGCGCATTATAGATCGGCGAGAGCAAGCTGGTACCCGACTGATCTTTCAGCGCGGACACTCGGTTTAGCCCATCATATTCATACGTCCAAAATGCGCCGTCGGGATGAACAATCCGCTTACGATTACTGTTGCGGTCGTATTGATAAGATATTGTCTTATTCATGCCATCCAGGGTAGAAGTGGTGCTCGCTTGGCGGCCAAAGCCGTCCCATTGGGTTAAAATCCCACGGCCTCCGGCCCATACGTGCCGGGCACCTGTTTGCATCCCACGCAGATCATAGCTGTAGAAAACATCCTGAGTATGTGTAGAGGCAAGACCTGCGCGGGCAGGCACTCGCTTGCGCGTCATCCGGTTTAGCGCGTCATACTCGTAAGTCAGCACCGACCTATCGCGTTTTCTCAGCGAAGTGCGGTTACCATTTGCATCGTAGGAATACAGTTCATTGTCTTCCAAGTTCGGCACGCCCGCACCCATAGTTGCGACGACCGGATCTGCGGCATTCCAGCTGGCAGGGGGACCTGCTTTGCTGGGGAAGTACCAGATCTCAAGCCTATCGTACCCATCGTATTGATATTTTGCGCGGTTACCATTGGCATCGACGACATTCTCAACCTGCCCGTTCTGCGTGTAGCTATAGGTAACCTCTGATATCTCAACGTTAGTCCCAACTGCTTTACGAACTTGTAGAACCTGGCCCGCACTATTGTAGATCGTTTTAGTAATGCGGTCCGGGCCGTCACTACCTTCGATGCCCAATATACAGGCACTCGCAGGAAGTTCGCCTGCATCCCACCTTGCTGAATTCATGCGCACTGCTGTGCACTCGAGGCGCCCACGATTGTCATAGCTATACTGGGTCAGTCCAAAGGAGACTCCGTTCGACCCCTTGGCAACTTCAATGATTTTACGACGATTAGTATCATAAACCGTTTCAATGCTCGATAGAGCGGTAAATCCAGACCAGTTTTTAGGCAGCACGTTCTCGCTCTGCCAGCTGGTTAACTCTCCAGTTTCGACTTTCGTCACTAGGCCACGCGCATCGATGGTCGTCCGTGTAGCAGCGAATTTCAGTGGGCCTGAGCCATCGGGATCCGGGGCAATCGTTCCGATAGCACGGCCAGCCTCATCATATCGGAATACCGATGTATAATCCGTAGGCGTGGACTGCGCGAGAACTAACGACGGTAGTACTGCCACAGCCAGAGCGGAAAAGGCGAGAGAGAAGCGTTTGATCATCAGCATCATCCCGGACAGCTCGTCAGCCCGGCTTTGGGCTGTGTTTCAGCGATCTTCTCACCGAAATAGTTGTATTGGTAGCACGTCCTTAAGGTTTCAATCTGACCAAGTTCGTTTGCCGCTGTTACCGTAAAACCTCGAAGAAGCAAATTGTTAAGACCTGAAGTTGGGCCGTAATCATACTGCGTCACAACTTTATCGACCGCCGGCGTTGAAACCGAGCAAATTACCGATGAGATGCAGGTATAGGAGCTGGTCAACAGCGAAATCGGTGGTCCGGCAGGCACCGGACTCCCACTGGGATTTTTGATGTATGCTGTTCGCATTGCATAAGTTTGGATCAAAGTCGGCCGCGCAGCGCCAGGCGTGGGTGCTGGCCTAGTTTCCGTCAAAACCTGTCCGCGATCGTTATAGGTGTACTCGGTGACATTGCCGTTCGGGTCAGTCATTGTCAGCGGCTTGTTGCACCGTGCCTTAGGGATGTTATCGCAAGTTAGTGGGTAGGTGTACGTCGTCTCAAGAATCGGATTGGCCAAGCCATCCTTCGGGATAATAGCAGAGCTTGTTAGGTTCGCTCGCGCACCATAACCGTTCAGCACGCTATTACCCTCGGGGTATATGATCCCTGCAAGTTCTTCATAAATATTATGATGGTATTCGGTTTTTTGACCGAGCTCATCAATCATGTGAACCAGCCTTCGGCGTTTCTGCCCGTACGTTCCCAATGGCTTGATCGTGAATGATGTGCCGGCGGGCTGGCCTGCAATACTTCTCGCAATCGTAAGCTCGTACGTATTCGGGCCGAGACTACCGCTTTCGAAGGGTTCCAGTAATTCTGGAGGCGTTGGCATCAAGGAGGCTTCCAACTCAGCCATGGATTGCAGATACTGGATTACGGCAAGCATTTCATCGAGGTCATTGCAGGCGAATGCATCGCCGCTGACACAATCTAGCTGCGCTGTGTATATCAAGCTACCTGTACCCGTCATATTCTCTAGCGTCTCGGAAGCAGATGGTTGGTGTTCAGCAACACCATACGGGAAAAAACGAGTGTACTCGTAGGTTGCAGTAACACCGCTTTTTTTTATGGAGCTAACCACGATGTCGTCATGAGTGTTGAGTGAAGGATCGATTGGGTGATAATTAATTGTGATATCTTCGGACGTACTGCCTGGCAGCGTGATCCCGGTCGGATATCGTTCTTCTACCGACTCTATCCAGAGTGAGGCTGGCGCGCCCTGGGGCCGCTTATACAGTTTGGCCGATTTGTCATCCCAGCGCAATTTCGTGATTTGCCCGGCAGAATCCACGATATGCCGAACGCCAATAGAAGGTGCTTCAAAATTGGCGGTTCGGATTTGATCGAGTCCGGTGCAGGATGCGGCAGCATCTGGATTGCAATAATCTACCGCCAGATTCACGGCTTGAAATCCTCCGGCTGAATGTTTAATCATGAAACCGAAGTTGTTTTTTTGATATCGCCCCGTTCTGTAAGTGGTTTCTCGACCATCGGGATGCCGGACATGAGTAGAATATTCCTCAAAATGAACCTCTACTCCGCCTGGGCTAGTGTAGAGATGACCTGTTGCTGTTTCGGCTAGGGTACTATCTGTGAAGTACTCTGATCCGCAGCTAGTTCCGCAAGTGAAAGTTTCACTACCAAATGGCGTCTCCACCGTATGATCAAAGGCGTTCAATATGATTGCGCCAGGAATTGGCGAGTTGCGGTCTGGCTTTGGCTCGGACAGCAGGCGAGGCTGGTTCAGCTGTAGAAGGTAGCTTTCTAAGGGCCAAATTCTGGTCGCTCTCGCTGGATTTCTCACACCAGTTACCGACATACTTATGCGGCTACTGTCGCCGCCGATCGCGATTATATCACCAGAGGACCACGAAAAACGTCCAGTTTTTCTATCCAAGCCAAACTCGTCTATCGCTTCTTGATTAACTTCCGTATCTGAGACCTGCGCATTGGCTTGTGAAATTGGAAATGCGAAGCAAAATGCTGACACCAAATGTGTCGTTATATAAAATGGTATCTTTTTCATTAATAAGATCTCACCTACCTAGAACCTCAAGCCTAACTTCACTCGCCGCGACTTTTACTGCGACGCCTCCTATCTTTCCATTGACCAGTCACTTGTTCTGCCATGCCGCAAAATACAGAGGGCCTTTGGCCGTATTCACGGGCATAAGACCTTTGCACTTCGTCATCCGGGATTGCCGCAGCCGAACAAACCGAGTCCCTAAACGTATCCAGCCTAAGCTTAGTCGGAAACGCCCTGTCGCATCGCAGCCTTCTAAATCCTGAGGCCTCCATCGCGCGACTATTGGATCGCGGTAGTATGATATTGAAATCTGTCCCATTAGTTAGAGTGCGCGACATGCAAATGGCACGGTCGGATTTGCCTTGGCGCACCTCTTGAGATTCCGCCGCAGACGCTAAAAATGCGAATGATGCCGAAGCTGTAAGCCCAAGAAGAAAAACCGATTTCACGAACGATCCCCTATGCTCTCGAGTAGATATCTTCACCAAGGTGGAAGCCCACCGCCGCACGATAACCCCGTTTGTGCGTTTAATTCGCCGGTTGACGTTGCCCCCAATGAGTCTTGCACCGTGTATGTGAACACCGTGAAATCACCCGCAGTCCCAAAAGACACTAGAACCGAGCTCGCCGATACAATTGACGCGTCAGCCTGCCCGGTCGGATGGGAAGGCGAAATCGAAACTAGAGTTAAAGGGTAATTGCCTTCCGCGTCGCTATCATTGGATGTCAAATTCACAACCAGATCCACTAAACACGGGCCCGAAACAAAATCCGGCGCAGTTTGGGGCGCCGTGTTTGCTGGCGGCGGAGGAGGAGGTGGAGGAGGTGGAGGAGGTGGAGGAGGTGGAGGAGGTGGAGGAGGTGGAGGAGGTGGAGGAGGTGGAGGAGGAGCAGGAGGAGGAGGTGGCGGAGGAGGAGGAGTTCCAGTGCATCCTGCGCCTGTCGACCCGGATGCCGCAATATATGAAATGCGATTCCCGGCGTCATCATAACAAATCGCTCGCGCATCACTGTTATTCTGACCGCCAGCGACCTCGACTTGAACCAGCCGTCCAAGCGCATCATATGTGTAAGCCTGCGTGCTCTGCTGAGCACTCACTACGCAGCCCACGCAAAGGGACACTAAAGAGGAGCTAGCATATAGCCATTTGCACTTCATAAATTAGGAACCCCTTCGCCCTGCTCGTTAGGCCGGCCTAAAAATAAAATCAAGGGCCGTAGTTTTATTATGGGAGATTGTGCTGCATCGCATTGCTTTCGCCTGGCTTAGCTATGTCAGGAACAATCAAATGAAGCACCCTTTATTCGAAGAGAACCGGCATTTATGTCGGCGATATATCAAGTTTATAAATGGCAGGATCATGCTTTATGTTGTTTAATACTCCAAGATAAAAGAGACCTAGACTTCTGCCGGCGCAAATTCAAGGCAGACTTTAGCCGATATTGTTGGCTTCATACAATGTGGTAAAATGCGCTGCGACCAGAATCTTGGCCGTCGCTGTTATCCTATTGCTTCTTTTCTTCTACTCAGGTGAATTTATACACGGAGACCCGGTCATCGAACCGGAGTAAAGACTTCGCAAACTCCGGCTTAGAACCGTTTGCATGCCCTTAATTGAACAACCTAGCTCAGTCACTGGATCGACGAAGCCGACCGGACAGCATCAGTCCGGTCACCACAATCGCAATAACGCACACACCTGTTGCCAATCTCCCCAAAAAATCCAGCTATTCCGGGTTGGAAAATGCTGCTGAAATTTTCTCTCGGAGCAGTATGGATGAACGCGCCTTGGAACGGACGCGGTAACCTCTGACGATGTTCTCGGTCTCCGATCTCCGTTCCAAAGCTGGCGAGATGATCCGAATATCCCCCTTGCGTCCGGTCGGACCTGCTTGCGCCGACTGTTATAGCGTTCTTCGAGGTCGCCGGTGCGCCGACCGAAAGCCAGTCGACGTCACCGGCAGCAGAAATTACCGGCTGGTGCGCCGATCCGTCATTGCCTGAAGCAATGACGACGGTCATGTGGGGATGCTCATCGACGAACTCGTCCACCTCGATGGTGGAGAAGGTGTAGCGCGCCGCCACATCGGCTCCCCAGCTATTGTTGTTGTTACGGGCACCAGCTTGGTAGGCCTCTTCGAAGGTCGTTCGGGTTGAGCGGCAGACCGCTGAGCTTTCCGCCTTAATCCATGATTGACTGGAAGAAGAGACTAGCATCGGGTGCGGTGCCCCGAAGCTCGCCATTTGAGGAAAAGCCATTGCCGACAGCCGAACCAGCCACGTGAGTGCCATGGCCATTTGCGTCGGATGGGTCGTTCGGGCGGCCAAGAGCGATCAATCCAATGACCCGCCCGTGAAAATCGGGATGCGTATCATCGAGGCCCGTATCCGCGACTGCAAATATCTAGTTTCGACCAGTTGCGTTACTGACAGCTGACCAAGCGCAAAATCGATCCCCATGATTGATCGCGCGCGCGAGTTGGAAAGTTTCGGAGTGATAAACTCCTCATTCCGGCGACTTCGGGAAGTCGTCGCAATTCCTGAAATTTAGGTGCGTCAGAAAAGAGATGCACACGCACCTTCCGCTGCGAGCGACCGGCAATCGCAATACTGTGTCCTTCGAGCCATCGCAGGACGCGGCTGGCATCCTCAGAGCGATGGAGCTTGATATCGAAAGCCTGCATCTCGCGGACATCGCGGACCGGTTCCGTCTCAAACGGCCTCGCAAAGCTCCGGTTCAGCGTGATTGTTAGAGTAAGGTCGCAATCGCTGCGCAAAGCCTAGATTCATGATCGCAGAGGAGGCATCCGGAGCGATCCGAACGGTATACCGGTTGGGCCCTGAGGCCTCCAACACTTCTACGCCTTCCTTCTTCAGAGTTGTTCGCCATTCCTCAATGAGCGGCCCGGAAAGCTGCGCAGTAAAATAGGTGGTGTCGTGAAGGGGGAAGCCCTCTGCGCGCTCGAATGCGGCGCGAGGGACAGCTAGGTTCTGGTTTCGTGCTAAAAGTTCATCCAGAGGCTCGGGTGCAGTGTCTACAATTTCCTGAACGAAAACGCCGGTCTCACGCAGACTGTCAAGATCCATCTCATCGATCTCGCCGACAAGGAATGAGTCAGTACGCTGAAAATCCCGCAGAATGTTACTGGCTGCTGCTTCCTCATCCTCATACATGAGATAGGCGACAACTTGCATCAGATCCACTCCACCACAATAACTGTGTCGAACAACATATCACCTTTATTAGGGTTTCAACTGGCTGGGAGGCCATTCGAAACACCAATCCTATCATATAGATCTAGATGTAGGAACGCCTACAAAAGTGAGAGAAGCGTGGATTTCATCTATCTAACGACCCACTTCAAGCGTTCGTGAGACGTAGCATTCTGGGAGTGGCGGCGGCCTCCCACGTATCCACCACAGTTAGACGCGGAATGTCAGGCTAGCGACAAATATGTGTGGTGTACCCACAACCCTACCGCAGGCTACGCATGTTAAAGCATGACTGAGGTGTCGAACTTGACGCGGGAATATACGACATGGCTTGTGCAGCGTTTGACCGCCGGATCTTCGATGATATTCGCTTCGATCCATTTCTCGAAACTGGCCATGTCAGGCATCTGGACGTGCAATATCAGGTCAGCGTCTCCTGTGACGCTGTAGCACTGCGTGACTTGCGGTGACGCGCGATACGCGCGCTTGAGCCTGTCATATTCTGCGCCTCGTTCTTCGTATAGGCTGACCATCACGATGACTTCGATGCCCATGCGGCCCGTATTTACTAAAGCCACTTCGCGCTCGATGATCCCGGACTCGCGCAATCGTTTAAGTCGGCGACGATAGCTCGAGACTGAAATTCCCGCCGCTTCAGCTATCTCTTCGGGCGAACGGCGCAGGTCGCGCTGGATCTCGGTTAGAATCCGCCGGTCGCATGCATCGAGCGAGTGTTGATTTTTTTTGATCATTTTCATCGATTAAACGATCGTGCCCGACCAATCCATGACCAAAATAGCGCGCTGACGTTCGTGAGTTGCTGTTAGAACTCGGAGCGGAATCACGACGCGTTGCAGGGCTTTCTTTTCACATGATTACGTCCACTCAGTTCATTTTTAGTCTGTTGGCTCTTCTCGGCTTTATTGAGGCCGCGGCTCACGAGCGCCCCTCGCTTACTGATGGCGAAGCGCGAGAGGCTACACTGTTCGCACCCGAAGATCTGCGACAGACAGGCCGCATAACCCTTTCCCCTGCATTCTCACCGGATGGCAACACCATCTATTTCGCTCAGGCGGATTGCGAACGAATATGGAACTGTCCCCAGCTGCTCATGCGATCTTCGCGCACAGACACAGGCTGGTCGAGGCCCGAAGCCGTTGAACTGCCTCAAAAGTCGAGGGTCGATTGGCCCAGCGTATCGCCAGACGGCCGCACGCTGTACTTTTCTTGGGCAGCTAAACGTGCGCGGCATGCAGGCCAAAATGTGTATGAGGACTTCGATCTCTTCAAGCTCGACTTGACCGATCCGAAAGCCGTGCCTGAAGCAATCGACGAACCTGACATCAATCGCATTCGCGGAGGGGAAATCCGCAAGACCCGATTTGTGAACAATGAGACCGCACCGGTCGTGACGATTGCTGGAGATTTGTATTTTTGGTCCGAGAGGCTCGATGGTGCAGGGCTGCGCGACATCTACGTGGCTCGTTCGGATGGGTCGGGCGGCTTCCTTCGACCGAAAATTCTGCCAGCGCCGATTAACAATGACGGCGAGAACGATGGGTCGTGGGTTTCACCCGATGGTCGGCTGATGCTGCTCACGACTAGCCCGCGCGGCAGCCAGGAACCGGCCAATTTGCATGTTTCGACGTTCGAAGATGGGGTATGGACTACACCGCGGAAGCTTGGACAAGCCGTTAACTCGCGTCATTCCGATTTTGCGGGGCGGATCACTCCTGACGGCAAAACGCTGGTCTTCACTTCGGATCGGCCGGTGAATCGCGGCGAAGCGGGGTTGCTGCAAGTATGGCAGGTGCAAATTTCCGAGGTTCCCATCTTGGTCGATGCCATCAATCGCGTGCGCGACTGATGGGCTTTCTGCCAGGGCAGCCGCTTACTCACAAACGAACACTACGGAGCCAATGATGGAAGAACACCGCGAGGGGCCCAGACTAAAAGGATTAAAGATACCAACCTCTGCGCTGCTTTTCGCTTTGGCTCTAGCCTTTGCCGGCCCAGCGATATTTCTGCATGAGCTAGGTCATTACGTCGGGGGGCTGGCCTATGGCGAAGAGGTCCGGATGACTGCATCGAGTGTCATCTCGGATACACCAACCAGCAGTTACCCGCCTGTACAACGTTTGGTTCAAACCGGGCTTGGTCCGGTTGTGAGCGTTCTTCTGACTTTGATTGGAATTGCGCTGTTGAACCGACACTGGACCGTTGGCGCCGCGCTCGCGGTTGCAGCGCCAGCGCGATTTGTCTTTTCAGCCGGCTATCTCGGCTTTCTGGTCTATCGCGCCCTTGTCGGCCTGCCTCCACCTTCGCCTTCGTTCGATGAGCACACAGTGATGTCGGCAATTAATCTGCCCGTCTGGCCGCTGCTGCTTGCAGAATTGCTATTCCTGATCTGGGCCGGTCGCAAAGTTCATCGCGCGTTGCCGGAGGCTGGTAAGTGGCAGAATTGGGCTTGCCTCATCACAGGTACGGTGGCCGGCTTTTTCCTTTGGCTTGCCTATATCGGCCCAATACTCCTGCAATAAATGGTGGGGCCGGTTGTTGTCGGTCGGCTTCGAAATCGCACGACTCGAAAAGCAGACCTTCGTTCAGTTAGGGTACCGGCGCATCGCTGCACGAGACAAACACCAGGGCGGAGCCCAACGTGACTGCGAGCCTGTTCTTCATCGTCGCCCCCTATGCCGCTAGGCCAACGAGCATAAGCAGAAAGATAATTCCGAGAGGAATGGCGCAGCCAATCAGCAAAAATTTCTTGTAGATGCCCCACGCCGTTTTGATAGTCGTTTCGTTCTGGATGCGTGTGCGTTCCGATTCACGCCGCCGTTCTTCTTCAGACAATCCCATAGCCTAACTCCTGTTCTCAGATGCTACGTTTGGCGTGCAGATTGCGCGAGTGTTCCGGCGCACCGTTCTGAGTGCAATGGCGCACGGAAATTTCACTCTGCTTGGTAAGCACGTAAGGGCTCTCCGCAAAGCCAAGGGGCTTTCGCAGGAAGCACTTGCCGATCTGAGCGATGTGCATCGCAACTTCATCGGATTCATCGGATCCATCGAGCGCAGCGAGCGTAATATCGGTCTGTTCAACCTCATTAAGCTCGCAGGCGGGTTCGATGTGACGTTCAACAAGCTGCTAGACAAGTCGGTGTTTGAGGTTCGAGAAGTGGAAGCTATGAACATGGCTTGTGCATAGAATCTGCTGGAACCGGGCGCGACCTACGAATGTTTGTAGGTGCCCGGCCTACAACTGTCCGTAGCGATAGCCCTTCGCCACAGCTTCAGCCATAGTCGAGGCTCGCAACTTCTTGCGCAGATTCCGACAGTGAAAATCGATCGTATGCACTGATGTCTTGAGTGCATAGGCAGCGCGATCGCGCTGAAGCCCGTTCGCGAAACAGGCCAGCACGTCCCGTTCGCGAGGGGATAGAGGTTTCAGAATACGATCGAGGTTCGCATTGATTTCGGGCATGAGAAGATCGATCAGCAGCGCAGATGCGATCGTAAGTTCGGAGATCTGGCGTTCGATATGAGCGCCGACGCCCATCTCGCCGCCAAAACCGAAACTCCACCGTAGTTCTTTGTCTCCACCCGGCTCCGCGCTCCGCTTGCGGCCGATTAGACCGAAACCGTCACGCATGCCGGCATCACCAGCACCGCGAAGAACCTGAGCTGTCTGTGGAGCGTCTTCTCTCACACGGCTCGATAACCATTCACCGAGCGCGAAATGAAACGTTTGGTCGGTATCGAGTTCCTTGGCGCGTCCGAGTACATAGTCATGCGGCGTATAGCCTTCAGCGAAATACTCCTCGATCCAGCTCTCCCGAAAGTTGGTGTCGGCAAAATAGGCTTTGCCGGCTTTACCGTTCTCGACCTGAAATGCTCCATAGTTCGTATATTCGATCCCGCAGGCATGAAGGTAGGTCAGAAAGGATAATTTAAGCTGATGCGTGACATCCGGACGAGGGAGACGATGCTTGACAATGGCCTGAGTGAGAAAGTCCTCGAATTGCTTTGACATCACTTGATCATAGAGAGTTTCTGTCAATTTTTCGAGCTCCGTTTCTGGGCCGCTAGCGGGCTGTCCGGTTTGAGGCAGAGAATCGTCGATAGCTGACAATCAAGCAAGCAAACGGCTCAGTTAGCAACCGCTGACAAAGCGGCCATTCCGGGCTGCTTCAGCCGTTACCGAACGCAGTCATCCATTCATCTGCGTTTGCTGATCACCCGGGGGCCGATATCAAGCGGGCCCTGAACGATCTGGAATGCGCAAAAATTTGGGGGAAGGCGCACCGAGCAGATGCCATACGCTTTCCAATTGGGTTACTCTCAACGGCCAAGAAACTGCATTGCATTTCCGGTTGCCAGCGCCTCACGCAGCGGCTTCGCACGATCAATGTAGTCAACCCGCCAATCCGGACTGCCCTCTGCTATCTGATTGAAGGACGCCGCGCTGCCAATCAGCTCAATAGTTTATGAGAAAAGGCCGAAATATGCAAAGGATGTGGGTGAGGAGAAGGGTAGGACATGTCGATCTACTTCATTCACCAAGATGAGCGCGGTAACTGGCTGATGAAAATAGGCCGCGCGAAAGATATGCGCCGGAGGCTGAGGCAGCTCCAGACTGGCAACCCCAAAGAACTCAAGATTGTGGGATGGATCGTCTCAGAAAACGATCACTTGAGGCAACGTGCTCTGCACAAGAAATACAGCAGCGCCAATGTCGGCGGAGAATGGTTCAATTTGCAACCGGTAGACATACTGGAAGATCTGCAGGCAGCTGGCATCGACGGCTTTGTCGCCAAGAATACCGATGCGTTCGAGGTGATTGGCTACGATCGAGACGCTGTGCCGGAATACATGGGAGTATGGGACTGGGGCGATCTAGATATCGAGGAATGCTGCCCATTTTTCGGGTGCATGTGCGGGATGGCTTTCCAGAACGCATCTCAGATGTATCATTGCCGTAGCTGTGACGAACTCACCGACTTTAGTGAAAATGCTCCTGACTTCGATAATGAGGAGGTCTATCTCGCCTGGAAAACCATGCGGGATGCCCGCAAGGCCCAGATCAACGTAACCCCGCCAAAACGCCGGTTCTTAGAATAGGCGTTCACATTTTTGACTTGAGCGGCCCCGGATCGATTAGCGGAAACAGTCCTTCGTTTGTGCAGGTTTGCCACACGTGGATGGCCGGCCCTGGGCCGGTAACAGACAGACGGCTTCCAATCAGCAATCGCGGGATAGATGTCGTTCTTTCGTCGGAGCCAGATAAACGCCAAAGAATCTCTGGCCTAAGGAGCCGGTCAGTCCATCGGACCAGCAATTCGAATTGAGCCTGCTAGACGGGATGAACTTGTCGGCTTTCAATTAGATCGATAATTGTCATCGCTAAAGAAGTCGCGTTGCCGTTGCGGGGCGGCTGTGCTTTATCGTGTTCCCGATAAATAGCCCTGCCGATATCGACAAATTCATTGCCCAATAGCGCGATACCGGCGGCAGTGAGCTCGCCAATACGCAGAGCTTCATCAACGGCCTCTGCGATCTGCTAGAGGTAGAACCGCCCACCGGCAGCCGCACTGACGACGAGCATAACGACTTTGTCTTCGAACGCCGCGTCTTTCAGCACAATGGCGACGGCACACAGAGCTTCGGCCGTATCGATTGCTATAAGCGCGGCTGTTTCATCCTCGAAGCCAAGCAGGGCAGCGAGGCTGACCGGGCGGAGCCCGACAAAGGCGAAGACGATCTCCATATCTTCGGCCAGACGGCCCGCGCCCGCGTCAAGCGCGGCACCGCCCGGCGCGGCACGCCGGGATGGGTCAAGGCCATGGTGCAGGCCAAGGGCCAGGCCGAACGCTATGCCAAGGCCCTTCCTGTCGATCATGGCTGGCCGCCGACCCTTCTCGTTACCGACATCGGCTATTGCATCGAAGTCTATGCCGACTTCACCGGGACCGGCAAAGCCTATGCGCAGTTCCCAGACCGGGCGCGCTACCGGATCATGCTGGAGGATTTGCACGACGAAGACGTGCGAGAGCGGCTCCGCGCCATCTGGACCGATCCCAAGAGCCTCGACCCAGCTGCCCGTGCCGCCCGTGTCACCCGTGACATCGCTGATCTCCTCGCCACGGTTGCCCGACGCCTCGAGAAGCGCGGCTATAACGCCGAGACCACCAGCGGTTTCCTGATGCGGGTGTTGTTCACAATGTTCGCGGAAGACAACAGACTGATGCCGGAAAAGAGCTTCACCAACCCGCTGAAGAACCAGCGCGCCGCGCCCGAGCATCTGGAAGCCCAACTCTCTGCGCTGTGGGCGGCGATAGACAAGGGCGAGTTCTCGCCAGCGCTGGGCGTGCCGCTGAAGAAGTTCAACGGCTATCTGTTCAAGGAACGCACCGCGATCCCGCTGGATGCAGAAGAGCTGGAAGTCCTGATCAAGGCGGGCGAACACGTCTGGACCGAAGTGGAGCCGGCCATCTTCGGCACCCTGCTCGAACACGCGCTCAACCCCAAAGAACGGGCCAAGCTGGGCGCGCATTACACCCCGCGTGCCTATGTCGAGCGGCTGATCGGCCCCACGATCATGGAACCGCTTCGCGCCGATTGGGACGGGGTGCGCGGGGCGGCTGCCACCCTGATCGAAGAGGGAAAAGAGGACGAAGCCAAGGCCTATTGTCCGTCGTCAGAACATTTGGCACTGACACTAACGTCGATACGCCGGAAGTAGCGGAATATACTTCGGAACATTCAGAGCAGCACGCGGAGGATAATCACGGCATTCTCGCTGAGGATGATTTCGGCGCCGAGCGGGAAGAATTTTCGCCGCCTGCCGCGGTCTCGGGTGAAGTCATGCTTCCTCTAAGCAACCTGGGTGAGTGGGCGTACCACCCATGCTCTGGTTCGCGCTCGATGGGTAACAGCTTGGGGGGCCTTCTTGCCAGTGCAGCCGACCCACAAATGCTGGCGCCAATGGAGGTGCTGTCCAACGACAATGGAACATATGAGGTAATTGACGGCAGGCGGCGTCTATTGGCGTTGCAGGCTCGGCACGGTGATGACAGCTCGGCCGAAGTGCGCTGCGTCGTATACGCTGGCACCGAGATTGATGCCGTCGAAAACACATGCAGTCGGGCCTTAGGATCCGAACCCAGGACTGCGATCCAGAACGCGCGCGCTGTTTGTAACATTCAAAAAGCCGCAGGCATTACGCAGAAGGCCATTGCCGAACGATTCCCGGCTCTCAAGAAGGATCATGTAAGCGGGATGACGATCGCTGTGAGGATGGTCGAGGCGTATTCGGCGGCGTTCGGCTTGTTGAAGGATCCGGACCGTGTCTCAATCGACCTCGGCGTAAAACTCGCACAGTTCATGAAGACAGCCTCAAATGAGGAGAAGCAAGAGGTTCTCGAAAAAACCCAGCTTCTCGAAGAAGCAGCGGAGAACGACAGCGAATTTGTCCCGCTCACAAATTCGACCCTCTTGGGAGCCATCGGCGTGGAAACCCAAAGTAACGCGTCTGGACAAGGTAGGCCGGATCCGCTCGTGCCGGTTAATAGCGTGGATATTTTTGGCGACGATGACCAACCTGTCGGAGCCATGGAAATGCTCGCAGATGACGTAATGCGCATACGGCTCCCTAATCCTACCTCCATGACACCAGACCAGCGGGAAGTCGCTGCAACTGCGTTCATCGCGCAGATCCGGAGCTATTTTGAACTGGATGCATCTGAGTAAGCTCTGAACGGCAAGCGGGATACCGATGGCATCCGGCAAATCCAGTCGGTCAGACAGCAACGGCGTTTCGCTCGCATCAGTGCGGCGGAACGCCTTACGTCGTTTGCCGGTATCAAACGATCTGCCAATGGACTTGCCAATTATACAGAAGGAGATTCTTATGGTCCTGGAGGCGCTGGCTCCGGAGATCGCGGTGCTGTTCGATGAGGAGGAATAATGCGTTTGAAGCCCAAACCCGAACCCATGAGGACCAAGGCTTTACCTCTATCTACGGCTCTCCGTCGATAAGGAAGATGGCAATGCTCTATCCATCGAGGCTCAGCGCTTTGCCGCTCACGAGTATGCTTCGCGCAATAACATCGACATCGTGCGCGAGTGGGTCGATAGCGGATTGAGTGGAACGCTGAGCAAGCGTCCACAGTTCACGCAGATGATCGAGAGCGCGACGGGTGAGGGCCGCCCTGTGCAGATTGTACTTATTTATCGCCAGGCTCGGTTCGCTCGTAATATGCACCTGTTTATCAACCCCATTCACACCCTTGCTGAATGTGATGTCGAATGGTCTCGGTAACCGAGAACTTCGGCGAAGGTCGCACCAAACGGATGGGTCAGACCATCACCGCTATGGTCGATGAACAACGCGCAATCGATAATGCGACCTACACTCGGAAGAGCCGCCGCACGAACGCGCGCAAAGGCTATTACAACGGTGGCCCAGTGGCATTCGGCTATCAGACCTATGCCGCTCACACTGACGGCAAGAAACAACGCATGAAGCTGAAGCTCGTGCCAGATGAGGCGGCCGTGGTGGAAAAGGTCTTCGATTGGGCAGAGCAAGGGCGCGGCGGGCGCTCGATCGTCAAAACGCTCAATGATCGCGGAATTACCCTGCGCGGCGCAAAGTTCACCAATGGTAATCTAGCCGGTATCATTGGCCGAGAGGCGTATACAGGTCGGTATTTTGATAAGACGGCAGAGGATGATGGCAGCGTGCCGGAGCGTGACGACTGGATTGAGGTCCCCTGCCCCCAGATCATCGATCGCGACCAGTTCGAGCGTGTCGCCGCTTTGCGGGTATCGCGAAGTCCTAGGCAGATGGCACCGCATGAAGCTGCTGGCACCACGCTTTTGTCAGGACTAGCAAAATGCGGAATGCCTGGATGCAGTGCCGGAATGACCATTGGGTCAGGAACATCCCGATCCAGGAAAAAAACATTTCTACTACAAATGCAACGAACGGACCAACATCGGTCAGCGTTGCAGATGTCCAAACGTCAGACGAGAAAAGCTCGATGCCGCAGTCTTCAGCGCAGTGGAAAAGCGGATACTCGGACCGGGCAGATTGGAGAAGCTCCTCAAAGGAGTGATCGATCTATCCGACGGAAAGCGTCAGGAACTGGAGCAGGAGCTGATCCAAGCCAACGCCGAGCGTACAAGGCGGCGAACCTCTATTGATCGTCTTCTCGGACTTATTGAGGAGGGCATCATGAAGCCAAGCGACCCAGAATTTGCAGCAAGATTGAGCGACAACCGCACGGCTGTAACCGCTATTACTTCAAGGATCGATGTCCTTGAGAGCCAGCTCGCTCGTGGCTTGCGCAGAATAAAACCTGCCGTCCTCGACAAGTTACCGAAGCAGCTATCCGAAAAACTGCGCGACGAAGACAGTTCGCTTCGCAGCGCCTATCTGCGAATGCTGGTGTCGAAGGTCGAGGTGTCAGACCAGAAGGTGATCATTTCCGGTTCCAAGACGGTGCTTGAACGCGGGTTGGCGAAGGGCCTGCCACGCCCCGAGGGGAGTGTTCCCATCTTCGACCAGCAGTGGTGCCCCAAAGAGGACGAAGATGGGCACTCAAAACATTGGAAAATTCAACTCGTCCTGCCTTAGCTACGGCAGCTTTGCGCCCCATTTTCGGACAATCGAGCGAGAGCTTGAAATGCCTGTGAGCGGACATGTTGCGGGATCTATGAAAATGGCCGGCCGCGTATGAAAAGCTAGCAACGATCTAGCCACAAGCCATCAGAGCAATCACGCCGTTTGGCGGGCGACCAGTTTGGGTGGCAGGATCAGGCTTTCTGTGTTTTCGCCCTCCATGCGCCGCAATAACAACTCAGCGAGGCATCTTGCTCCGGCTGCGATGTCTTGTTTTACCGTGGTAAGAGCGGGCTGAGTTTGCGATGCTATCGGGAGATCGTCGAAACCGACCAGCTTCATGCTTTCGGGAACAGGAATATTCAGCCTCTGCAGTTCCTTGAGGCAAGTGACAGCCAACAAGTCCGTGGCGGCGAAAATTCCATCGAAAGCATGATCCTGCCTCGCGAAATGCTCGGCAATCTCGTCCGCTGCCCGGTCCGGATTGAGGTGCGTGGGAAGCACGCCAATGGAAACTCCCATCCGTTCGGCCACAGCCTTGGCACCGGCAAAGCGCGCAGCAAATTCTATCGGTTCGGTCGATCCCAAGAACGCAATATTCTTCGCCCCGGCAGCGATCAATCGTTCGGCCGCCAGCTTTCCGCCGAGACGGTTGTCGGTGCCGACAACACAATGGCGTTGGCCTTCCTGATGGTTGCCCCAGACGACCATTGGCTGATAGCCATCGGCCGCGTCCTCTATCCGCTCGAACTGGTCCGACTGCCCGATTACAATGGTGCCCTCCACCATGCCCGATCCGATGAACCTGTCGAGCCAGTCTTCGTCTTTGTCGGGAATGACGCGGCGCAACATGAGGTCATAGCCGCGATCGGTCAGTTCGTCCGCCAGATAGCCGAGCAAGGTCATGAAGAACGTGTCGGAAATCTGCTGGCGCCGATCGTGACCCAAGGGAATCACAACCCCGATAACCCCGGTTTTCTGGCGGCGGAAGCGACTCGCCATTTGGTTGAGGCGAAAATCGTGATCGCGCGCGAGAGTCTCGATTTTCTCGCGGGTTTTTGCATTGACCAGGCTCTTGCCCGCAAGCGCCCTGGATACCGTGCCCGGCGACACGCCGGCCAGCTTCGCCAAATCGGTAATAGTCCGCACACGCACAGGCTGGTCAGCGGACCGTTCGTCTTCTGGCAGTTTCGGCATGTTATCCTAGCTCGCCTGCGGTTGCATCGCTTTCGGCACTGGCTTTCCGGCTTCGACAAACATCGTCGCGATCGCCCCCACTATCATCAGCGCGCCACCCAGCAACAGGACATTGCGCGGATCACCGCCTAATAGCGGTTCGTAGAATAGCGGCATGGTGAGCGTCTGGATGAGCATCGGTATAACAATGAACATGTTGAAGATGCCCATGTAGATTCCGTTGCGTTCCGGCGGGATCACGTCGGCCAGCATGACATAGGTGTTACCCATCATGCCGGCCCAGCCAATCCCGATCCCCAGCATCAGCACAAACAGCGCAGCGGTGGTTTCCACGCCGGGGATCATGAGCATCGCGGTCCCGGAAGCCGTGAGGCAGACGGCATGGACCAGCCGCGCGCCCAGCTTTCGCACGATCGGGATCAATAGCAGCGCGCCGAGGAAGGCAATGAAATTATACAGTGCACCCGCCTGCTGCGTCGTCAGCGTGGCTTCGCGAAAGGCGGCGCTCGAGGGATCGGACGTATCGTACAGCGACCGGCCGACTGCGAAGGTGATATACTGCCAATAGGCGAACATCGCGTACCACTGGCAGAGCATGGCCAGCGAGAGCTGGCGCATCGCCTTCGGCATTTCGTGGATGGCGCTGACTATTTCGGCTGCAGTGGCCGAAATAGTCATGGGTTTCGTGTCGAGTTCTGCCTTTTCCACCTCGGTCATGGGAATTTCGGGAACGCGCCATACGGACCACACGATAGTGCTGATCGAAAGGATCGCCCCGATAATGAAGGCCATCTTGACGATCACCGGGATACCGTTTTCATCGAGCACATCCTTGGCGACGAATGCGGTTAGCAACGTCGGCGCCAGATAGGAAAGCGTCTGGGCGAGGCCGGTGAACGCACTTTGCGTAAGGAAGCCAATCGACCGTTGATCTGGAACCAGCCGATCGGCGACATAGGCGCGATATGGTTCCATCGTGATATTGTTGCCCGCATCGAGGATCCATAGCAGGCTCGCCGCCATCCAGAGCGTGCTCGAGTAGGGCATCGCCAGCAGGCTGAGCGAGCAGATGATAGCACCGATCAGAAAATACGGCGTGCGCCTGCCGTAACGGGTGTTGGTCCGGTCGCTCATCGCGCCAATGATCGGCTGAACGATCAGGCCGGTCATCGGACCGGCCAGCCACAATAGGGGCATGGTGGATTCTTCCGCGCCCAGGAAACCGTAGATCGGCCCCATGTTGGCTTGCTGGAGTCCGAAACTGAACTGCAGCCCGAAAAAGCCGATGTTCATTTCGATGATTCGGAGCAGCGAAAGCCGCGGTTTTGTGGCGGTTTGCATCTTAAAATACCCTCTCCAAGCCCCGTCTTTTCGACAGTTTGCAAGGACTAGGTGTCACACAAAACACCTGATTGCAAACGTTTGCAATTTAGCGGTTGCAAACGTTTGCATTCGACTTATGCCTAAAAAGCGAATCGATAAGAATTCACTTTGGGAGAGAATCAATGCAGCTTCGTCACGCCCTTATTGCAGGGGTTGCCCTGTCGGCCATTTGCAGCCCCGCTTTCGCCCAGGATGACACTCCTGCGGCTGATGGCGATCCTACCCTGGCCGATGATGTTATCGTCGTTACAGCGGTTGCCGGCGGTAAGAACCGCTTGGAAACTTCGGTCTCGGTCAGCTCGATTGATTCCGAGTCCATTGCAGATCTCAACCCTAGCTCGTCGGCCGATCTGATCCGCCAGATCCCGGGTATCCGTTCGGAAGCCTCAGGTGGTGAGGGCAATGCCAACATCGCAGTTCGCGGCATCCCCGTTTCGACCGGCGGTGCGCGCTATATCCAATTGCAGGAAGACGGTCTGCCGGTTCTCGAATTCGGCGACATCATCTTTGGCAATGCCGATAATTTTGTGCGAGCCGATCGCAATGTCGGCCGGGTCGAGGCGGTTCGCGGTGGTTCGGCATCGACCTTCGCATCCAACTCACCGGGCGGCGTCGTGAACTTTATCTCCAAGACCGGCCAGCAGGAAGGCGGCGCAGTTGCTGGGACTATCGAGCTGGACCATGAAACCTATCGCCTTGATTTCAACTATGGAGGCTCGGTCAGCGACAATAGCTATTTCCATGTTGGAGGCTTCTACCGCACCGGCGAAGGTGTTCGCGACGTGGGATTTAATGCCAAAAATGGTGGCCAGGTGAAGGCCAGCTTCACTCAGGAATTCGATGGCGGCTTCATTCGCTTCCACGGCAAGTTCCTGGACGACAGCACGCCGACGATCCTGCCACAACCGGTTGCTGTTGCTGGAAGCGACAGTAACCCCGACTACAACGCGATCGCCAATTTCGACCCGCGCACGGATTCTCTGTATAGCCGCTATATTACCACCGCGCTGACGCTCGACGGTGGCAACAATCCCACCACTTACGACATCCACGATGGCTTGTCGGTTCAAAGCAAGGCATTCGGCATCGAGGCCGAAGTTGATTTTGCTCCGGGCTGGACCCTGACCAACCGGTTCCGCTATTCCGACAATAGCGGAAGCTTCGTCTCCCCATTCCCCGCTAGCGTCGGTGATGCGCAGTCAGTAGCCGATGGTATCGGCGGAGCCGGTTCCACCATTGTGCTCGCCAGCGGTCCAAATGCTGGCCAGACGGTAACCAACCCATCGAGCTTGGGCGGAAACGGGCTGCTGACCAACGTTGTCTTGTTCAACGTCCGCCTCAACGATCTCGGTCTGATCGCCAACGATCTGCGCGTCTCGAAAGACTTCGATATGGGCGGGGGTACGGCGACATTCACTGGCGGCTTCTATGGTAGCCGCCAGAACGTCGATACCGATTGGGTCTGGACTTCTTATGTCCAGACCGTCGAAGGTGACGGCAATTCGGTTCTGGTCGATGTCTTCGATGCTGGTGGAAACCAGATCACCGATGGCGGTGTGGTCGGATACGGCGCCAGCTTTTTTGGCAATTGCTGCCGTCGCAATTATGATGTGAAGTATGACACTTACGCACCCTTCGCTTCGCTAGCGCTGGATTTCGATCGCCTGACGCTCGATGCCAGCATCCGCTACGATTTCGGTAGTGCGGACGGAACTATCACCGGTTCCGATAGCGGCTTCGGCAACGGTGTTACCGCCTTCGATTTCGACAATGACGGTAATATCAACCCTGCCGAGGCCCAGACCAGCGTTCTTCCGCTCGGCAATGCCCGGCCGGTCAATTACGATTACAACTACTTTTCGTTCTCGATCGGTGCGAATTACCTGCTGACGGACGATCTGTCGGTCTTCGCCCGGTACAGCCAAGGCGGCCGTCACACTGCCGACCGGAGCCTGTTCTCGCCAGCGGTCAGCACGCTCGACGGTAGCCTTCCGGGCGGTGACGATGATGGTGTGATCGCCAATGTCGACCAACTTGAAGGCGGTGTGAAATATCAGGGCAATGGCCTGAACATCTACGCCACCGCGTTCTACGCCGAAACGTCGGAAACGAATGTCGAGATCGCTCCTCTGCTGCTGACGGATACCCAGTATGAAGCGTTGGGTATCGAACTCGAAGGCAGCTATTCGGTGGGGCCTTTTTCGGTTTCGGCCGGGGCAACCTGGACCGATGCCGAAATAAAGGAATCGCTCAACGCTGGGGTGATCGGCAACACGCCGCGCCGCCAGGCAGATTTCGTTTTCCAAGGTACCGCTCAGTATGAAGATGATTTCTTCACCGCTGGTCTGAATGCGATCGGCACCACTGAGAGCTTCACGCAGGACAGCAATCAGCTCGAACTGCCCGGCTATACGCAGGTCAATGCCTTCATCGCGGTGCGCCCACTTGAACGGCTGGAACTGGCGATCAACGCCAACAACCTGTTCGATGCCTTTGGTTATACCGAGGCCGAAGAGGGGTCGATTCCGGGCAACGGCCTGGTTCGCGCCCGCTCCATCGAAGGGCGCAGCCTGACCGCATCGGTCCGTATCGACTTCTGACCAGAGTGCGGGATTGGGGCCGGCCCGGAATTTCTTCCCCGACCGGCCCCATTTTCTCCTCCCTCTATTTTGGATTGTTCGATGACAAGTGTTTGGACTGCCGAGCAGGTCGGCACGATCGATCTCAACCGGGTCGACCGTGTTCCCATCATTACCGAGGCCAAGCGCGGCGGTCTTCAGGACGGCCGGGTTTATTGGGACATGTGGCCGATCCAGAATCAGGATGGGCGCATCGCGAACTGCCGCGGCCGCGAATTGTGGATGGCGCTCACAGCGCCCGATCGCGGCGACCCTTCGCTCCGACATTTTGAAGCGAAGATCCGCTTGTTGGAGCGCCTCGACGGATCATGGCATGATCTCGGAGATGTCTTGCCAAACGAGCCGGTCCCGTACGAACGGGAATGGGCGGGATCTGCCGTGAAGCAAGACAACCGGGTAAGCCTGTACTTCACCGCTGCAGGTACAGCAGAGCGTGGCGGAGGTTATCAGCAAAAACTGTTCGAGGCGCACGCCATTCTCAGCGACGATGGGTTGCCGACTGATTGGGCCGATCCAGCCCCCTCGATCGCGGGACATTCACCGCTCTATGACGCAGCCGACGTACATGAAGGCGAGGCGGGCAAGATAAAGGCGTTTCGCGATCCCGCTTTCTTCCGCGATCCTGCGGATGGCTGTGAATATCTCATCTTCACAGCCTCGCTGGCCGATGCGCAAACCGATTTCAACGGTGCCGCGGGCATAGCCCGGCGCGAGGAGAATGGCTGGGCTCTCCTGCCGCCCATCATTCATGCCGACGGCGTTAATAACGAACTCGAACGCGCTCACGTCGTTTTCCATGAAGGGCGATATTACGCTTTTTGGGTAACCCAGAGCAGCACCTTCGCCCCGGGTTTACGCGATGCGCCGAACGGTCTTTATGGTATGGTATCGGACAGTATCACGGGCGAATACAGTCCGCTGAACGGATCCGGCTTGGTACTTGCCAACCCGCAGGATGAGCCGTTGCAGGCATATAGCTGGTTTGTCTCACGCGAATTACTCGTATCGAGCTTTATTGATTTCTGGGGACTTAGTGACGTGCCTGCGCATCACGACCCAGAAGACATGGATCGGAAATTCGGCGGAGTTCCGGCACCGTTGCTACAGCTAAAAATTGACGGGGATTGCTGCGAACTGGTGCAAATGGAGACCGCTTGATGGAAAATTCCCCGATGATTGGCGGGATCGAAGCCGGTGGGACCAAATTCGTCCTCGCGGTCGCATCCTCGCCAGCGGAAATCCTCGCACGGCACGAAGTGCCAACGCGGTCACCCGACGACACATTGGCAGAAATTACCGCCTGGTTTCGCGGCCAACCACCGGTCTGTGCAATCGGAATTGCTTCTTTCGGCCCGGCGGTCATCGATCCAGCTCATGAGCACTGGGGCCGGATCGGAGCTACGCCGAAGCCGCAATGGTCGAATTTCGACCTGGCAGGTTACTTCAAAAACGAATTCGACGTTCCCGTGGGTTTCGATACCGATGTAAATGGCGCTGCACTTGCCGAGGATAGCTTTGGCGCGGGCAGGGACGCAAGTTCGCTTGTATATGTCACCGTGGGAACCGGCATTGGCGGCGGGATCGTTATCGACGGCCAGCCTGTCCACGGCGCCGCCCACCCTGAAATGGGCCACATCTTTCCCAGACGCCACGCCTCAGACAAAAGCTTTGCTGGAAGCTGTCCTGCCCACGGCGATTGCCTCGAAGGACTGGCATGCGGCCCGGCGATTATCGAGCGCTGGGGCAAGTCCCTGTCCGAGCTTCCTGATAATCGCGAGGCGCTGGACGTGATTGCATCCTATCTAGGCCAGTTGTGTCATTCGGTATTTGCAATGACTGCGGCCGAGACGATCGTCTTGGGCGGAGGCGTCATGAAAACCCCCGGCTTGCTACAGCGCGTGCGAGATGTGTCCAAGCAGTTGGATGCCGGCTACTTCCCCGGCGGCAGGCGGCATTCGATAGTGCGGCCGGGCCTCCAGGACAAATCTGGATTGATCGGCGCCGTCATGCTGGGGGAAAGGGTCGCGCTCAATTGCGCATGATCAGCTCCACACAAGTTACTCTTCGAGCATAGAAACGTCATATCTTACCCATGGTAACCCTAAGAGTAGACCGACTGCTTCCGGCCCCGAAAGCGACATTAGAGCCCAGCTTTGACCCGTTTGCTATTTTGAGTCTGCGTGTCTCTATCCGTAAATGAAAATTAGTGCCAGAAGAGGCATCGAATCTACGATCTAGCACTCTGATAATAGGCTTACTTATTGGAGATCACCTCAGATATGCCCCCAAATATGCCCCCACATTGGGATAGCTGGGGAAAATTTTATGCTCTGAGGCGCGACATCATGCTTGCCATCTCCGCTCCACATTGTTGATCCAGCTTCCAGTATTCCCGCTCCAGCCGTGCATAGGTTCGCCCCCACATACCCTTGGGGCGGCGTATGGGCCGCTCCCAGCCTTCTTCGCAGTCTAGGACGGAACAGCGCCTCAAAGGGCTTGTCGCGGCCTGCCACGCGCTGCGACTTATATCCGATGCGATAAGCCGTGCGGCTGGCGAAGGTGTGGGCACCCCTGGGGCAATAGAGCTTGCCCGCGCGGCTGCCATTGGCCGGGCAGTGCATCCACCACCGTTTGCCGCCAAAATGCGGCTCTGTGAAAGACAGGCGGATCGGCTGAACATATTCGTGCCGCTTTCCATCATAATGATCGGTCACATGGAAGCGCAGCTCCAGCCGCGCGTTTATTGCGTCGCGCATATCGCAGGTATAACTGATATTGCCGGACGGCTTGCCGTTGTTCGTCCAATACAGTGTGCCCATCATGATTTCGCCGGGACGCGCCTTACCCGTGCGCACCATCCACCTCAGATCGATACGCATGGCGGTTTCCGCCAGCGGCTTGCCATGCTGTCTTCCTGATCCCCAGCCGCCCATTATAGTCTTTCAGATTCCCATTCAGAATAGCTCTTCGTAGTCCCTTCAAGATTCCAGCTCTGAGGCCCGGATGCTGGCCGCCCACTCACTACCGCAGCCGCCGCACTTGTACTTTTAAAGGCGTAATCCTTATCGAAAATACGATGAGATCCATGTTCCAATAAAACACCTTGGCCGATAAGCTCGCCATGCAATTTACCATAGGTACTGCTTTCACTTCCCCTACCCACCCATTCCTTACGTGCGAGCGAGCCTTTTTCTACTACGAAGCGGCCACCTTTCAGCCTCGCACGTGCTGCTATCCCTTCTCGTTGAATTTCAAAAGCGAACCTAAATGAGCCATCCGCGAGATCATGCGTAACTTTCTGCTCAGGCTCGGTTGCATCCTCGCTGTAGAAATCGAATCCAAGCGCTGGCAGAACCAGCAGCAGATTATCCATGAAGTCATCCATATGGGCACGGGCCGCCTCACTCAGCTGACTGGCGGAGGGGGACCGCCCATAATCGACCGCAATTTTGCCTATTCTTCGCGCCTCTTCAAAGAGACGGTTCTCTAGGTAACGTACATGCGCCTTATTTAACGGTTCGCCATTGGACGTGATCAGGACTGTCTGATCCCACCAGTCTTTTTCGCGGGCGTGCGATTTGATGCGGTCTTTTATCACATCAGTTTCGCCAACATAAAGGCTGGATTTTCCGTCGATCTCACCCAAAAGAAGATATGCGCCGGGACGCGCGACCTCTTCCCTGTCCAGTGCTTCGTCAAGCTGCGTCCGCCGCGCCACAAGCACGTTTCCGGTCCACTGGAAGGGGATGGTTGCCGTAACGATTCCGTCTGGATCGCCGCTAACGAAGAACAGCTCGATCGATCGACCTTTACCAGTACGCATTCCTACCCCTCCACCTCTGCATCCGGCTGGCCACCCATAAGCGCGTTTATGTAGTTCAGGCATAGATCGCGGCTGCGATAGCTGCCATCATAGGCGGCCTTTTCCTGCCGTTCGACAATCGGGAAGGTGGAATAGATATAGCGGATATCATCGCGGCTTTGCGCAGGGTCGGCTGGATCGAATACGCCGTAAAGAATGAAATAAAGCGCATCCAGCTTGGCGCGCAGATGCAGGCGGCGTTCCTCGTCCCAGATGAAGGGCGTTTTCATTTCGCCCGTCTTATCGACATATCCCATATCGCGCGCGAAGGGGGCCATATCATGCGCGGTATAGGTCAGCTCCAGCACCGCCTCCTGCACAATCTCGGCGGCGGTCTTTGGGCCAAATTTGCGGGTGTAGGCGGAGGGCGGGATGACGGGGAGTTGTTCTAGAGTATACCAAGCCAAATGATTGGTCTGGACCTTTTGCCGCGCAAGGTAGTCAAAAACCACGTTGTTCAAATTGGCTAAAAAGGCGCTTGCCGCTGTCGCTGAAAGCTGCGTGCCTTCAGCAGGAAGGAGCAACGGCAGTGTATGGCCAGCGGCAGTACTCGGGATCATAGCGGCGATCACAGTTCGAACATTGGTAGATGCGGTAACATCCTTGAACGAAAGCGCCCAAGATAGAGCTGGCGCGACTTCGGCCTCGTTCACCCAATAGCGTGACGCTCCCAGCCTGTCTGGATCGGCGTGTTGCTCATCAGTAAGGGCCGTTTGTTGGCCGGGACGAGACAGATTTTCTAGATTGATTGTTATGTCGCTCGCGCGATGATCGAACGCTTGGACAAGTTTTCCTTCAAACAGCGAAAGCCAAGCGCCATTTTTCGATTGCCAAGTACCGTCAGAGGATTGCCAAGCGCATTCTTCGTTTTCGAGCTCTTCCTTGGTTCTGAACAGCTGGCTATCGTTCGCCATGTGCAGCATTGTCGCGTATTTTACAGGCCATACGGCTTCTGACTTTTTACCGGAATGGTTCATTAATACGGGCACCCGTGCATAAATCCCGGTGGTCAATTCCATGTCTCGCTTTGTGCGGAATATAGGCGCTGTTCCGGTGTTCGGATTTACCCGCGCGAAGTCAGTAGCCGTCACTTCGAACGCCTGCTCCGGATTAGATGTTTCACTCACCGCCTGCAGGAAAAACCCGCAATGGGACGCGTCGAATTTCCGCTGAGGACTGGACATCATCGCGGCAAACTTGAACCGGCTATCTACATCCGGGAAGAACGGCTCCAACTTGTAGCGCGTTCGCCGGTTCTCGAAATCATAGAGCGACTTCAAATGCCCGCCGGTTGCGATTTTACGGAAAAATTCACTCGCCGAGAGATCGCTCGCAATCCCGCTGGGCGTTAGCAAGCCCACCAGGCCGGTTGGCTTCACCAGCGAATGCGCGCGCTCCACAAACAGGCTGTAGAGGTTGATATCACCCCGCCCAAGAAGCGGATATTCGCCGCCTTTGCGGGCGATTGTCAGCGTGTCCGCCGCGCGGCGATCTGCCTTTTGGTAATCATCGAATAGCGGGTCACCATCCGCCTTCAGCGCAGCGATCATTTTCTTACGATCAGAAGCCCGCTGGGCCTTTGCAATCTCTGGCCTGCGCGCGGCGAACCATTCAACCTGTTGCAGCTTGATCCGATCCCAAGGCGGATTGCCAACCACCGCGTCAAACCCGCCTTCGCGTGCAGCGCTACCCCAGTTCTCCCAAACACCAGGGAAGGTCACTTGCCAGTTGAGGAACCGCTCTTCCTCGATCAAATCCCGCGCCGCGTGCCAAATTTCGGTGAAAGCCTCCACCTCCTCCGACTTGGCCTTGCCTTCATCGGGCGGAGCTTTCCCGCGAGCAATCGGGATCGGTTCACCGAACCGGCCATCCAGCCACAGGCTTTTCAGCTTGCGTTGTTCGCGCAGATCATCGCCGCGCTTGCCCGCCGCCAGCCAATCGAGCGCGTGCATGAAGCTGACAAAGCCATCCAGCGGTCCTGTCTGCGCCTCTACATCGCGCCACATCTCTGCACTGCGATGCGCCTCCGCAATCTCCGCATCGGTCAGCGCTTCGATGGTTTTCATCGCCGCCGCCTGCCGCTGCGCATTGGCGAGCGGTTCATGCAGGAACAATCCGCCGCCTTCACCCGCCTTGTCCATCGCATCGCGCACCCACAGGCCGAACAGGCTGTCCCCAGCCGCCAGATGGTGATCGATAAAGCTCAGCGGTGCGCCGACCGTGAATGTGTGCAGCCACAGCGAAACCTTGGCCAGTTCCACCGCCATCGGGTTCTTGTCAGCCCCGTAAACGCAGCGCTTGAGCACCATACGCTTTACAAGCTGGGGATCGTCCAGCTGTTCATCGCTAACCGCCCAGCCCTGATCCTCTGCATTATGCTGGATGGTAGCGCGAATTTTACGAATGTCCTCAGCAATCGGGCTTTCGTACTCCTCAAGCCCAGCCGTCTTGGCGAGCACCGCTGCCTCTGCAATGGCATCGAGCGCATGGTTGGTCAGCCTATCGACCAGCGAAACAAGAAAATGGCCAGAACCCATCGCCGGGTCGCATATCCGCAGCCGCGTAATCGCCGCGGCCGGATCATCCTTTTGCAGCCGTACACTTTGCTGATCGGCTGGACGCTTCGCATCGCGTTCTCCCAACGCCTTTTTGAACGCCTCCATCGCATCGCCAATCAGCGGCTCCAGCGTTTCGTCCAGGATCAGCAGCACCAGCTCGTCCGGCGTGTAGTAGCTGCCTGAGTTTTTGCGCGCGAAGATATTCGGGCGAATATCGACCGCGCCCCCACCATGGCGGGTTAGTTCGAATTCCAGCAGCCGTTCGTAGATAGAGCCGAGTTGCTGCACCGACAAATCGCGGTAATTGATATACCGCCTATTACCATCGCGCTGCTCGAACGAAAGGATATCCAGCGCCTCGGCCATCACCGCGTCACCCAACCTTATTTGGTTGAGCAGGGGGGTCTGTGTTTCGCTGAACAGCCCGCCATTATAGGGCGGGACTCCTAGGGTAGGGTCGCCCTTGTCGATGATAGTCGTAAGCGTAGAGAAGTAGTTCCAAAGATTGGGGGCGGTATCGGAGAAGGTGTCGCCATCACCCTTGCGCTTGCCCACATCTAGCCGCTTCACGCGCAGCGCGTAATCGTCAAACCGCTTGTCCCGCACGGGTAGCAAGCCGCGATCCTCGGCATATAGGACAAATAGCAGCCGATAGAGCAGGATCAGCGTCGCCTGCCGCACCTCCTCCAATGGCGTTTCGTCCGGCGCAGCATCGGCAACCGCCTTACCCAATTCAGGATAGAGCCGCTTGAAAACCAGATCGGACAGGCTGGCCGCTACCCGTTCTTCATAAAGGGCGGCATCGGCCCGCGCGTGGTCATGAAAAGTGCTGCCGCTTGCCTTGTCGCGCTCGAATGCAACCCGGCTGAACATGGCCGCAAAAACAGCCAGCCAGTGGTCGCGATCCTCATCTGAAATTCCGGTATCGAGCAAATCATCATCCAGTCGCAGGATGCGCGATAAATCCAGCTCCAGATAATCATCGATTACCGAACGCGCGCCCGCGAAATACAACCGCCACTTCGCGCCGTTGGTCAAAATGCCCCAGCGGAGATTCCCTGTCGTTAGGTCATCGATGCGGCGCAGATAGCGAAGCAATTGGGTAGAGGGTGTATCTTTGGCGTCACCTGTCTTGCCCTCTGCGCGGTCCAGCGGGCGGCCCCAGCGTTTGCTTTCAAGAACAGCAGCGCCGTGCCCATAGCGCTCTACCTCGCTGAGAGTATTTGCGCCGGATTTGGCCGCCTCATCAATGAACAACAGTCCATCTGGGACATCAACGCGCCCTTTGCCGGACAGGTTTTGCTGGGTCAGATATTCGGTCCAGCCGAGTGCTTCGAGCACCGGCCAGATGAAGTCTTTCTCAGTTGTTGCTTCATTGGGATTGCGATCATCTGGCAGGTCCGACGCGATCCGGTCCAGACGCTCGCGCAGTTCAGCAACATCGACCGCCTTATACGCCGCTGCGTTGCGAACACCGTCTTGCAGATAGTCCTGAGTGAAAAGCGAGCCAGCCGCGAAGAGTGTTGGATCAGTCACGGGCTGAGGCTTACCGTCATGCTTCACAGCCGCCAACATTTTCCTAAATCATTAGGCAAGTTTCGGTTTTCCCAGTTTGAACAAACCTCGCTTACGCGCGCGCGGGCGAAAAACTGTATTAGCGATATAGCGAAGTGCTGCCATTCGTGTTTTACCTTCTGGTTACGGAACACCGCAAAGCCGATGCCCTGCTAACTGGCTACACACTCTCCAGAGAAAGTGAATCCCCCATTGGGTGTTTTATTGCACCGTGCGATGCCAGTTTGTTCCTGCACCTTTCGTAGCGCCGCTGAGCGCTATGCGAAGGTCAATTTGTTGCACCGCTGGGGATAAACTGGGAATAACAGTTAGACGGCAGCCTTTGTGCGTTCCAGCTCTAGCGAAACAACCGCACCACCTTTTCGAATTTGGTCTAAGTAGTCGCTCCACCATTGCGCCATTTTGACCCGCTCTGGCCAGTGTTCGCCGCGATGATATGCACCCCGCACCGCGTCACTGAAACCATGTGCAAGCGCTCTTTCGATAGCATCGGGGTTCCACTGCCCGCTTTCATTAAGGAGGGTGGAGGCTGTGGACCGCAGGCCGTGCGCACTGATTTCCTCTTTCGTGAATCCCATGCGGCGAAACGCGGCGTTCAATGTATTTTCGCTCATAGGGCGAAGCGAAGTGTGAACGGCTGGTAACGCAAACCCTTTCGGTCCAGTCAGCGCTCTAAGCTCGACAAGTAGCGCCACCACCTGATTCGATAGCGGCACCGAATGCGGCTTTCGTGCTTTCATTTTTCCCGCTGGGATTCGCCAGACCTTTTCGCCCAGATCGATTTCGCTCCAATCGGCATGGCGGAGCATCCCCGGCCTGACAAAGACATGCGGGGCAATCTGCAATGCAAGCTTGCAAATCGGACTGCCCGAATAATCCTCTATCGCATGCAACAGCTCGCCTAGCTTGGCAGGCTCCAGGATTGCCGCGTAGTGTTTGGCCTTCGGGCTGATAAGCGCGCCTTGCAGCAACATCGCCGGATCGGCTTTCGCGCGTCCTGTTGCAACCGCAAAGCGGAATACGCGGCTGGCGAAGCTCCTAGTCTTCTTCGCAGTTTCGTAATTTCCTTTGGCTTCCAGCTTTTTCAGCGCTGCGAGCAATAGCTGCGGATCGACCTCGCTAATGGCCATCTTTCCGATTGCCGGGGCTAACAGAGAAAGGAACCATCGCGCTTTCAGCAGTGTGCTGTCCGCCCTGCCCTCTTTCGCCATCTTGGCAATGTATTCTTCGGCGATCCGCTCGAAGCTGTCATTGGCACTAACTTTCGCCAATGCCTTGCGGCGTTTTCGCTCCAACGCGGGATCTCTATCGGCATCTACTTTAGACCGTGCTTCATCGCGACGCTTGCGCGCCTCTGCCAAACTGACTTCAGGGTATGCCCCCAATGCCAGCCGTTTTTCCTTCCCGGCTATCCGATACTTAAACCGCCAAAGCTTGGAGCCATTCGGAAAAACTTCGACATACAAGCCTTTCGCGTCGGCCCGTTTGAAAGGCTTATCGAGCGGCTTGAAAGCACGGATTTCTGGGTCTTTAAGCGGCATTTGGGGGCACGGCCTTTCGCTGTTTTGTCGCGAATTGCGCTATATGCCCCCAGCCATGCCCCCAAAAATCGTGGTTTTGCCAGAAGCGCCAGCCGACAATAGGCGACACCGAGGCTCAGTAAATGGCAGATTTCCGACGGTTTGTCGATACTTTGGGGAGTATTGAGAAACAGGAAAATGGTGCCCAGAAGAGGACTCGAACCTCCACACCCTCGCGGATACATGCACCTGAAGCATGCGCGTCTACCAATTCCGCCATCTGGGCACACATGCGAGCGGGTCGTCGGTCGCCCTAGGGCTAGCCTGCTCGCGGGTAGGTGCGGGCCATTAGCGAAGGCGGCGTATGCCTGTCAATCGAAACACGTCGGCAAATTCGCCGGTAATCGCCAAGGCGGTGCGTGGGGGCGAATGATCGGCCCTATAATCGGATGAAACTGCTTGCGGCCCGGCGATTGTCCCCAAGGAACGGTTGCGGGAGGATAGGGGTTGGCTTTAGGGCGGCGCGGACAGGTTCAGATACGGAAAAAGCAAAAAATGGCGAAGAAAGACCCTCTCGACGGGAAACTGGTGGTGCTGCTGGGCGGCAGCGGGTTTTTCGGCCATCACATTGCGCAGGACCTGCTGGAGCGCGGCGCGAGGCTGCGGATTGCGAGCCGCGATCCGGCTCCGGCGTTCAAGCTCAAGCCGCTCGCCAATCTGGGGCAGATGCAGCTGGTTCGCTGCGACGTGACACAGCCCGGCAGCCTGGAGCAGGCACTGGCAGGCGCGGATGCGGCGGTTTTCCTGGCGGGTGCATTCGAGGGCGACCTGGAAGCATTGATGGAGCGCGCGCCGGGCAATGCGGCGCGGATTGCCAAGGAACAGGGCGCGAAAAGCTTTGCCTTCATCAGCGCAATCGGGGTCGATCCCGAATCCGATGTGCCCTATTCGCGAACCAAGGCGCGCGGCGAGCGGAACGTCCTGGCCGCGTTTCCCGAAGCGACTATCATCCGGCCGTCGATCATATTCGGCTCCGACGATAATTTCCTCAACATGTTCGGCCAGCTGATCCGTCTGTTCCCCGTGCTGCCGGTGTTCGGGCCCGATGCCGAGCTGCAGCTGGTCAATGTGGACGATGCCGCTGCTGGTGTGGTTGCCGCTTTGGCCGATCCGGGCAAGCATGGTGGGAAAACCTACGACATTGCCGGGCCGCAAGTGCTGACGATGGGGCAGATCAACCGCAAGATCGCGCAGGCGCAAGGCCGCGAGCGGGCGTTTATCGATCTGCCGGACTTCGTCAGTCGCACCTTCGCCAAGGCGACCGGCTGGCTGCCATTCGCGCCGCTGAGCCTGGATCAGTGGAAGCTGCTGGAACGCGGCAGCGTTGCCGATGGCAGCAATCCCGGTATCGAGAAGCTTGGCATCACCCCTCGCCCGCTCGACCTGTTCCTGGAACGCTGGATGACCCCGATGCGCCGCCATGGCCGGTTCACCGACCGTACGGAGTTCGCGCAGGATTATCGCACGCCCGAGGAACAGGCGCGCGACTAAACCTCGTTCAAGTCTCGGGCAGGGCCTTGCTGTCGTCCGATAGCAGTGCAGCAGGCTCAACCAGCAGGATCGCGCCATCGGTGCCCGTCACGCGCACCCGTTCACCGCGTTTTGCGTCGACCCCGCGGGCGATCCATTCGCTATCGCCCAGATGGACACGGCCCGAACCGTGTTCGATCGGATCGGTTACGACTGCAATTTCTCCTGTCAACCGGCCGCCCTTGTTATTGAGCAGCGGATCGGACGAGATGATCGGCTTGTCGCGCAGAAAACGCTTGGCGCTGAACACCGCGATCAGCGAGAGGAATACGAAATCGATGACCTGCATCGCGATGCTGAGGTCGAGCGTATAGGTCAGGATCGCGGTGATCAGCGCCGCCACCGCCAGCCAGATCAGATACACGCCGGGCACGATCATCTCGAGCGCCGCAAGCAGCAGCCCAACCGCCGCCCAGACCCACGCCGCATCGAAACCGAACAGATCGTCCATGATGTGCCTCTATCTCCCGCCTATTTCGAATCCGTGCGCGGTACGCTGGCGCGGGCGCGGCTTTTGGGAAGCGGGGTGCCCGATGCGCCGCGCAGATCGCCGGTGGTTACGGCACCCTCGACCGGACCGATGGCATCGCGCAGCAATTCTCCGATCCCGCCGAGCGAACCGATCAGCTGGGTCGCCTCCACCGGGAACAGGATGGTCTTGGCGTTGGGACTATCGGCGAATTTCCCGACTGCCTTGGTGTATTCCTGCGCAATGAAATAGTTGATTGCCTGGTTGCCCGAATTGGCGATGGCATCGGACACCAGCTGGGTTGCCTTGGCTTCCGCTTCTGCTGCACGCTCGCGCGCTTCGGCGTCGCGGAAAGCGGCTTCGCGCTTGCCTTCGGCGGTCAGGATGGCGGACTGCTTTTCCCCTTCGGAGCGCAGGATCTTGCTCGCCCGATCACCCTCCGCCTCGAGAATTTCGGCGCGCTTGAGACGCTCGGCCTTCATCTGCCGGGCCATCGCTTCGGAAATATCGAGCGGCGGGCGGATATCCTTGATCTCGACCCGGGTGATCTTGATCCCCCAGGGCGAGGTTGCATGATCGACCACCGATAGCAGCCGCGCATTGATCTCGTCCCGCTTCGACAGCGTTTCATCGAGATCCATGCTGCCCATCACCGTGCGCAGATTGGTGGTGGTCAGCGCAAGGATCGCATTGTTCAGGCTGGACACCTCATAGGCCGCCTTGCCCGCATCCAGCACCTGGAAAAACACCACCGCATCCACGCCGACCATGGCGTTATCCTTGGTGATGATTTCCTGGCCCGGGATATCCAGCACCTGTTCCATCATGTTGATCTTGTGGCCGACGCGGTCGATGAACGGCACCAGCACATGCAGGCCCGGCTCGGCCGGTTTGGTGTATTTGCCCAGCCGTTCGATCGTATAGACGAAGCCCTGCTTGACCACGCGGATCGTGGTCAGCAGCAGGATCACCACCACCGCGATGATCAGTACCAGGATAGTCAGTTCAGCCATTGGTCGCTCCGCCTGCAATATCGTGGAGCGCAGGCTAGCGCGCGGGGCCTCTGCTGGAAAGGGAAACCGGCAAAGTGCCGCAGCCCGCCGGAAAGTCTGTCAGAGCGCGCCCTCATACAGTTCCAGCAGCGCGTTCCAAGCCCGCTCGGCAGCAGCCTCGGTATAAGCAGGCGAATCCGGCACGGTCCAGCCGTGGTCGCCAGCGAACACCTCCACCACCGCGGGGCGCCCGGCAGCCTCGGCGGCTTGGCGCAAGGCGGTCTTGGCAGCGGGCGCTTCGGCGTCGTCATCCTGCGCGATGGCGAACAGGTACTTCGCCTCGGTCTCGGCAAGCAGGCGGTGCGGGCTCTGATCGTCATCACGCACCAGCCCGCCGCCGTGGAAGCTGGCCGCCGCACCGATCCGCTCCGGCTCGGCATGGGCGGTATAGACGGTGAACGGGCCGCCCATGCAGTAACCCTGCGTGCCGATTTGCCGGGCGGTATCGACCGAATCCTGAGCATCGAGCCAGTCCACGATGGCGGAGGCATCGCGCTGCACGGCGAAAGATCTGAGCTTGTCACGCCACGGGCGGACCTTGGCAAACCCGTCATTCGCGGCGAATTCGGCGAAGCTGGCAAATTGCTCCCCCTCCACGTCGCGGTAATACGGATTGACCACCAGCACGGCATAGCCGCGTCCCGCCAGCCGCCGCGCCATGTCGCGCTTGGATTCGCGAAGGCCCGCAATATCCGGCCACAGGATCACTCCGGGGACCGGATTCGTTGCAGGCTCGACGAAGAAGCCGTCCATCGTCCCGTCGGCAGTCGCGAAGGAAACGTGCCGCTCGCTCATCGCGGGCAGCGTCATCATGCCCTCCGGCGTATCGGCAGCGGTGCCGTCTCCGCCAGCATTGGGCGCACAGGCAGCCAGCGCCGCCATCCCGCCGAGCGCGCCAAATTGGCGGCGGCTCAGCCCTTCCCTTGCCCAGCGGGCCAGCTTCTCTTCGTCGCACATATCGGGGGGACTCCTTCGCCGGTGGTAGCGCGCAGCGTAAGGGCGGGGCGAACGATGGACAAGGCCGCATCTTGCGGGCAGGATGCGTTTCGAATTGCGACCGGTTGTTCAATCCGGCGCGGGAGTGATTGGGGAGAGTTTGGGTATGGCAAGGCTTGGTGTGCGATCGATCGGCGCAGCCGCACTGGCAATCGGGCTGACCGTGGGGCTGGCGGCATGCGATGCCCTGCCCACATCGTTCACCGCAGCAGGGTCCGTCGATGCGGCCGCGCTGGAGAATGCGCAGGCGGACGGGGCCAACTGGATCACCTATGGCCGCAATTACGAGGAACAGCGTTTCTCCCCATTGGATGCGGTAAACACCGAAAATGTGGCCGGGCTGGGGCTGGCCTGGCATGCGGATATGGACACTGCGCGCGGGCAGGAAGCCACGCCGCTGGTGATGGATGGCAAGCTGTACCTCACCACCGCATGGAGCAAGGTGCGCGCATTCGATGCAGCCACGGGCGAAGCCTTGTGGAGCTACGACCCGCAAGTGCCGGGCGAAACCGCGGTGAAGGCGTGCTGCGACGTGGTCAATCGCGGGCTGGCCGCCTGGGGTGATACGCTGTTTCTCGGCACACTGGACGGTCGGCTGGTGGCGCTGGATCGCGATACAGGGGCGGTGAAGTGGGAGAAGGTGACGGTCGATCAGGACAAATCCTACACCATCACCGGCGCACCGCGCGTGATCGATGGGAAGGTGTTGATCGGCAATGGCGGCGCGGAATTCGGCGTGCGCGGCTATATCGGCGCGTATGATGCGGCCACCGGAGACGAATTGTGGCGGTTTTACACCGTCCCGGGCGGCGATGAGGCGGACGAAGCCGACTATCTGAAGGCAGCGGCGCAAACCTGGTCGGGCGATATTATCGGCAGCGATAACGATATTGGCGGTGGCGGCACCGTGTGGGACGCGATGGCCTACGATCCAGAGCTGGACCTGCTCTATATCGGCGTTGGCAATGGCAGCCCGTGGAACCGCGCCTATCGCAGCCCCGGCGAGGATGGGACCGGAGAAGGGGATAATCTCTACCTTTCCAGTATCGTCGCCATCCGGCCTGAAACCGGCGAATATGTCTGGCACTACCAGACAACGCCGGGCGAAACGTGGGATTTCACCGCCACGCAGCACATCATGCTGGCCGACCTGGAAATAGATGGCGAGCAGCGGCAGGTGTTGATGCAGGCACCCAAGAACGGGTTTTTCTACGTGCTCGACCGGGCGACGGGCGAGTTCCTGTCGGGCGAGCCTTACGTCGCGGTAAACTGGGCGACCGGCATCGACCCCGATACGGGCCGGCCGATCGAAAATCCCGAAACCCGGATCGACAAGACCGGCCGGCCGGCGCTGGTTACGCCGGGTGCACTGGGCGGCCATAATTGGCATCCGATGGCATTCCACCCCGGGGAAGGGCTGGTCTATATTCCCGCATTCGAAGCGGCGATGCTCTATGCGCCGCAAGCCGATTGGAAGCCCGACCGGGCACGCGGGTTCAATGTCGGTTTCGATTTGGGGGCAGGCGATCTGCCCCCCGACGAAGGCATTCGGCGCGAGGTTGCCGGCACCATTTCGGGCAAGCTGATCGCGTGGGACCCGGTCGCGCAGGAACCGCGCTGGACAGTGGAGTATCCCGGCCCGTGGAACGGCGGCCTGCTGGCCACTGCCGGGGGGCTGGTGTTCCAGGGTACGGCGGGCAGCGAATTCATTGCCTATAACGCTGCAAATGGGGACAAATTATGGAGCTTCCCGGCGCAGACCGGGGTGGTCGCACCGCCGATCACTTACGAGGTCGATGGCGAGCAATATGTCGCCGTTCTGGCTGGCTGGGGCGGCGCGTTCGCTCTGTCGGTCGATGGCGGGATCATCGCCGATAAGGGCCCGGTTCGCAACATCTCGCGTCTGCTGGTGTTCAAGCTTGGCGCGGACGGCACCCTGCCGGAAGAGCCCGAGCTGGCGGCATTGCCGCTCGACCCGCCGCCCAGCCGTGCGTCGGCCGCTACGATTGCAGCAGGTGCCAAGAACTATGCCCGCTATTGCGCGGTCTGCCACGCGCCGGGCGCGGTTGGATCGACCTTGCTGCCCGATCTGCGCCGCAGCGGTGCGCTCGCCAACCCGGTCGCCTGGCTGGCAGTGGTTCATGATGGAGCATTGCAGGATAACGGGATGGCCAGCTTCTCGGACTCGCTCAGCAAGGAAGAGATGCAGCAGATCCGCGAATATGTGATCTTCCGGGCCAATCAGGACAAGGCGATGGAAAACAAGAAGGTCGCGGCGCGCTAGCCGCTTCGCTAGCCGATCTTTTCGGGCGCCATCACGCCTCGCAGCGTTTTGGCCTCGCTCCATTCGACATCCTGCTTGGGGATGACCGACAGCGTGCCATCGGTCTCCAGGATCACCCAATTGGCTCCCGCGGGTTCGGCGATGCCGTTTTCGCGCAGGGCGGCATTGATTTCGGCCCGGGTGACGCGGGTATATTTCATCGCATCGTCCAGATATTCGCCTTTGTGAGTCAGCAAGGTCGGCTGCGCTTTCACAATATTGGCGACCCGTTTCGATCTCACGAGCGTCCAGGTGATGGCATATTGGCATATGCCCAGCACGACGATCGCCGCCAGCGCATCGACGACCGGCACGTTTTTCAGCAGGATACCGCTGGCCGCGAGGCTGCCCACCGCCACGGTGATGATCCAGTCGAAATTGTTCATCTGGCTGGTGGTCCGCTTGCCCGATAGGCGGGTCAGCACCACGATCAGCAGATAAAATAGCAACGAGGTCAGGGCGATTTCGCCCAGCCGCGACCAGTCGGAAAACCAGATCGGGTTCGTGTCGTTCATTCGCGCCTCCTGCCCGGACAAGCGAACGAACGGCGAAAAATATCCGAAGCGGTCAAAAGTTAAGCGGCAACCGGCCTGTGGCCAAGCGCCGCTTCGCATTCTTCCATCAGCGATGCGACGATATCGGCCACCGGCTCTTCCGCCTTGACCATGCCGACGCTTTGCCCGGCCATCAGCGATCCGTTCTCCACATCGCCATCCACGACCGCGCGGCGCAGCGCGCCAGCCCAGTAATGTTCGATCTGGAGCTGCGCCTCCATCATCGCCAGCCCTTCGGAATCGACCAGCCCGGCAACCTCGCGCTGCTTGGCGGTAAATTCCTCGGTGCCCTTGTTCTTCAGCGCGCGCACCGGGATCACCGGCAACCGCGGATCGACTTGCACGCTGGCCACCGCATCACGGGCATTGGCGCGGAAGAACGCCTTTTTGAAGTTCTCATGCGCGATGCTCTCGGTCGCGCAGGCGAAGCGCGTGCCAAGCTGCACGCCGACTGCGCCCATCTCCAGATAGCCTGCAATGGCCTCGCCCCGTCCGATGCCGCCCGCCACGAACACCAGGTGTTCCTCGGCCAGGACCGGCAGGAATTCCTGCGCCAGCACGCTGGTGGAAACCGGGCCGATATGGCCGCCCGCTTCCATCCCCTCGATCACCAGCGCATCCCCGCCACTGCGCAGCAATTTCTTCGCCAATGCCAGCGTGGGCGCAAAGACGATCACTTTTGCGCCGAAAGCCTTGATAGCCTCTACGCTGCCCTTGGGCGGGATACCGCCGGCCAGAACCACGTGGGTGACCCCGTGCTTGCCGCATATCTCGATCAGCTCGAACAGATTGGGGTGCATGGTAATCAGGTTCACGCCGAAGGGCTTGTCCGTCAGCGCCCTTGTCGCGGCGATTTCGCCATCGAGCAGATCGGGCGTCATCGCCCCGCAGGCAATTACGCCGAAGCCCCCGGCATTGCTGATCGCGCTGACAAGATTGCGCTCCGACACCCAGCTCATCGCTCCGCACAGGATTGCATGTTCGCTGCCGAGAAAGTCGGTTCCGCGCTGCATCAGCGCATGGCTTCTGTTATAGTGGCTCATGGCCGCGCGCTTAGAGTGCGCGCCTGAACGCAGCAAGCCCCGCAGTGGCAGTCGCCCGAAGTCTGCGCGCGTTATCGCGCGGTCCCGCAATGCGACTCGCTGATCGGGAAAAACGATCAAGGTAACAGGAGTTAAGCGTTTTGATCGATTGAACCCAATGTGTAGTTTGTGCGTTAGTTCACCGAACACAATTGCCGAGAGGAAAACATATCATGGACGCAGCAACTGGATCGATCGACTCGAGCGGATGCCCCTTCGGCGGCGATGGCGGGGTTCGCAGCCTGCTGGGCCGCACCAACAAGGATTGGTGGCCCGATGCACTGCAACTGGAAATCCTCACCCAGAACGGGGCCTCCCCCGACCCGATGGGCGAAGATTTCGACTATGCCGAGGCGTTCAACACGCTCGATTACAACGCGCTAAAGGCAGATCTGACCGCACTGATGACCGACAGCCAGCCCTGGTGGCCGGCCGATTACGGACATTACGGCCCGTTCTTCATCCGCATGGCATGGCACGCGGCAGGCACCTATCGCACCGGCGACGGTCGCGGCGGTTCCTCCAGCGGGCAGCAGCGTTTTGCCCCGCTCAACAGCTGGCCCGATAATGGCAATCTCGACAAGGCGCGCCGCCTGCTCTGGCCGATCAAACAGAAATATGGCCGCAACATCAGCTGGGCCGACCTGTTCATCCTGACCGGAAATGTCGCCATCGAATCGATGGGCGGCCCGGTCTTCGGCTTCGGCGGCGGCCGCAAGGACGTGTTCGCTCCGGAAACCGATGTCTATTGGGGCAGCGAGGAACAATGGGTCGATGAAGGCGTGGAAACGCGCATCATTCCCGATGAAGGCAAGGCGCTGGAAAACCCGCTCGCGGCGATCCAGATGGGCCTGATCTACGTCAATCCCGAAGGGCCGGGCGGCAATCCGCACGATCCCGAAGGCATGGCCCGCGACATGAAGGAAACCTTCGCTCGCATGGCCATGAATGACGAGGAAACCGTGGCGCTCACCGCTGGCGGCCATGCTTTCGGCAAGGCGCACGGTGCGAAACCTTCCGACACGTTCGGACAGGCTCCCGAAGGCGAAGGCATGCACCGGATGGGCTTCGGCTGGCTGACCGACCCGGAAGAGATCGGCAAGGGCCACATCACCACTTCCGGTATCGAAGGCGCATGGACGCCCAATCCGACCCAGTGGGGCGGCGATTACTTCCGGCTGTTGTTCAAATATGAATACGAACTGGTCCAGTCGCCCGCCGGTGCCAACCAGTGGCAGCCGATCGATCCCGATCCGGAAGACATGGCGCCCGACGCGCGTGACCCTTCCAAGAAGGTGCCGACCATGATGACCACCGCCGATATGGCGCTGAAGCGTGACCCGGATTATCGCAAGATTTCCGAACGCTTCCGCGACGATCAGGCGTCGCTGGACGACGCTTTCGCCCGCGCATGGTTCAAGCTGTGCCACCGCGATATGGGACCAAAGGTTCGCTATCTCGGCCCCGAAGTGCCCGAAGAAGACCTGATCTGGCAGGATCCCGTGCCCGAAGGCACGATGCCGTCCGACGGCGCAGTTTCGCAGTTCAAATCGAAAATCCTCGATAGCGGGCTGAGCGTAACGCAACTGGTCAAGGCCGCTTGGGCTTCCGCCAGTACCTATCGCAAATCCGACCACCGTGGCGGTGCCAATGGCGCGCGTGTCCGGCTGGCTCCGCAAAAGGATTGGGAAGTCAACGATCCGCAGGAACTGTCGAAGGTCCTGTCCAAGATCGACGAATTGCGCGGCGATCTGAGCATGGCCGATGCGATCGTGCTGGCAGGCACGGCAGCGGTCGAGAAGGCAGCCAAGGATGCCGGCCATGATGTGAGCGTACCGTTCACCGGCGGCCGCGGCGATGCCAGCGACGAACAGACCGATGCGGAAAGCTTCGAGCCGCTCGAGCCGTTTGCCGATGGTTTCCGCAACTATCTGCGCACCAAGGCCAGCGTGAAGACCGAGGATATCCTGGTCGACCGTGCCAGCTTGCTGGGTCTCTCGATCCCCGAGATGACCGTACTGGTCGGCGGATTGCGCGTGCTGGGCGCCAATAGCGGCAATTCGGAGCACGGCGTGTTCACCGATCGCAAGGGCCAGCTGACCAACGACTTCTTCACCAACCTGCTCTCCATGGGCACGATCTGGGAAGTGGTCGATGAAAGTGGCGACGAGGAATTCGTCGGCACCTGCCGCGAAACCGGCGAGGACAAATGGACTGCAACGCGCACCGATCTGGTGTTCGGCTCCAACTCGCAGCTGCGCGCCGTGTCGGAAGTCTATGCCGAGAACGGACACGAAGAGAAGTTCGTGAACGACTTCGTGTCTGCATGGACCAAGGTGATGAATGCCGGACGCTTCGATGTGAAGTAAGCTGGCTGCAAGTTGAGCCCGTAAGGGTCGCAGGGAGCCTCCTCATCCGCTTCGGCTGGTGGGGAGGTTTTCTTTTGGCGGGCTGGCGGGCGGCTATCTCAGCCCAAGACACCCTCGGCCACCAGCAATGCAGCGTAGAAAACCGCGCCGCCCAGGAAAGGACCGAAGCGGCTCTCGCGTTCTTCGGGCAATTCCTCTTTCATCACGTTCAGCACCACGCCCCCGGCCAGGAAAGCGAACAGGCAGCCGATCACCAGCGGCGGCAGGGCGTAGGCCATCCCCAGCAGCCAGCCAGCGAAAACGGCGGCAGCCAATACCCAACGGCTGACCCGGTCGTAGGCGCCGGGATGGTGCTGCCGCATCCCGTGATCGGTGGTCAGAAAATGCAGCCCCATCGCGATGGCATACAGCGCCAGCGGCCACCCGCCTTCCAATTCCCCTTGGAACAGCAGATAGCCGATCAGCAGATTGTAGATCGCGAAGCTGCCCGTATGGACCCACAACAGCTCGTTATGTGCAGCTGCCTCGCTTGCACCATCGCTGGGCGCAGCATCCGCCTTGGCCATCGTCAGTTTCGCCCAGCGCTCCACCCCGTAATAGACCGCCAGACCCAGCATCGACAGCGCATAGATCCAGACCTCGACATTCGCACCGCCCAGCATGACGGCCGATTGGTATTCCTGCTGATGTTCGGCAAGTTCGGGCAGGACGTGGAGGAATACATAGGCGACAGCCGTGCCGCCTGCGAAGGACAGCCAGCCGCTGCGCGGTTCGACATCCAGCTTGCGCAGCCGGCCGATGAACACATGAATGGCAGCAAAACCTGCGACAATCGCGAGGCCGGCGATCATGGCTGTGTTCATGGTCTCACCACCAGCCGTCCGATTTGAGCCGGGGCGCCATGCTGCGCGATACGGGCGCCTCCAGACCGCTGGGCAGGATCAGCCGGATATTGCGCCCCTCGCGGCGCACATCCTCGACCGCACCGCGTGCGACCCACCAGCTGCGATGCACCTGCGCCCCGTCGATCCCTTCCAACCCATCCAATTCGCCAACCGCATCGCGCATCCGCATCAGTACCAGATCGCTGCCCAGCGCAGTATGTGCGCGTACATAATGATCTTCCATTTCCAGCGCGATCAGATCGGAGCCAAGCTCCGCCGGCAGCCGATCGAGGAAGGACGGCCTAGGCGCGGCGGCCAAGGTATCCGCAGGATCGTCCTGCTGAGACAAAGACATCGGCGGAGGCGCGGCATCGCTCCCATTGGCTCGTTCGATCAGCACGAACAGCACGGTAATGCTCGCCCCGATTACCAGCACGTTGAGATAGGCTGAAAGCGCTTCGTCCGCAGAGGGCATGACGGGGGCGTTCGGCAGAAAGTTCGCGATCCAGATCGCCACACTCGCGGGAATGGTCGCCAGCAGGACCAGACCGATCCACAGCCCGCCTTTCGGCAAGTGCAGCGTGCGGTGGAAATACTCCACGAACCAGCCGACCGGATTGTAGATCGCATAGCCGACATAGCACAGCCCAACCCAGCTGATCAGCCGCAGCGCGAAGGGTGCGCTGGCGCTGCCGAAGGGGCCGATCCACGCCAGCACCACGCCGATCACCGTCATGATCGAAAGGTCGATCATCAATTTGCGCGCAAAATTGCGGCGGATGGGGCGGACAGGGGCTGATGCCAATTCGCTCATGGCCCGAAACCTAGCGCCCATTCGCGCTTCGTAAAGTGGCAAGCACCCTGATTTGCGGCGGTTTCGCGAATGGCCGCGCCAATTCGCGCAGCTCCGGTTGCCCGCAAACGGCCCGCCGCCATGGTGGCACCACATCGAAAGCAGCCTGCCAAATGGAGCACCGATATGACCGCGTTACCTATTCCCTACCTGTCCGACCGGCTGAATTCCGGCCCCGCCCGGCCTGCGCAGAAGAGAGACTTCCAACTGGGACCAGTGGCCAGAACCGCTATCGGAATTGCCGGCTTCACGATGACATTCCTCAGCCTGTTCGCGGTTGCGCGCGGAGTGCTGGGGCTGACGCCCGAACTGCCCCATCTCAAGAATATCGCTGTGATCATCCACGTCGCCAGCGTGCTGCCCGCAGTGCCGCTTGGGGCCTATGTGTTGCTGGCCAGAAAGGGCACGCCGCGCCATCGGCTGCTCGGCAAGATCTGGCTTGCGCTGATGCTGGTCACCGCGACCAGTGCTATTTTCATCCAGACATCCGGCGGGCTGAGTTTCATCCATATTTTCGTGCCGATCACTTTCCACGCGGCATGGAAGACCATCGCCACGGCGCGCAAGGGCGATATTGCCGGGCACAAGAAACACCTCGTTGTCACCTATATGACGGCGCTGATGATTCCCGGCATCGTCGCCTTCGCCCTGCCCGGCCGGTTGATGAACGTGATGCTGCTCTGGTGAGGGTTAGCCGTAGGACAGCGTGACCTTGCCTGCCGCCTCCACTGCCAGGCGGCGAGCTTCGTCGGTGGTCCCGGCGGCCGCCAGCGCCACGCCCATGCGGCGCCAGGCCCGGGTGACGGGCTTGCCGAAGATACGAATATCCGCGCCGCCCTCCATCGCTTGTGCCAGACCGGAGTAGCCGACGATGTCGCTCTCGCGGTCGGCGAGGATCACGGCAGAGGCCGCCGGGCGGGCGCGAATGATATCGGGGATGTGCAGACCCATGATTGCGCGGGCATGCAGGTCGAATTCGCTCAGATTCTGGCTGACCGAGGTGACCATGCCGGTATCGTGCGGGCGGGGCGACAATTCGGAAAAGATCACGGTTTCGCCCTTCACGAAGAACTCGGCGCCGAACAGCCCGTACCCCTCCCCATCACCAGCCAGTTCGTCCACCACCTTGGCGGCCATGTCCTGCGCGGCGGCAATCGCGTTGTCGGACATTGCGGCAGGCTGCCAGCTCTCGCGGTAATCGCCGCGTTCCTGACGGTGGCCGATGGGCGGGCAAAAAGCGATGCCGCCCGCATGGCGGACGGTCAGCAAGGTGATCTCGTAATCGAAATCGACAAACTGCTCCACGATCACCCGCGCGCGGTCACCGCGCATTCCGGCACAGGCGTAGTCCCATGCGGCTGCAAGCTCCTCCGCACTGCGCACGGTGCTCTGGCCCTTGCCGCTGGACGACATGACCGGCTTGATCACGCAGGGAAACCCGGTGACCCCAGCCGCCGCGCGGACTTCGTCCAGGCTTTCCGCATAGCGATAGAGCGAAGTCGTCAGACCCAATTCCTGCGCTGCCAGATCGCGAATGGCATCGCGGTTCATCGTCAGCTGCGTGGCGCGGGCAGAGGGGACGATGCGGACCCCCTGCGCCTCCAGCTCGGCCAGCACTTCGGTGCGGATCGCCTCCACTTCGGGCACGACATAGTCCGGTGCGTGTTTCTCCACCGCGGCTCGCAGCGCTTCGCCATCCAGCATCGAGAACACTTCGCGCGCATCGGCCATCTGCATGGCGGGCGCACCGTCGTAACTGTCGCAGGCCACCACGAATGCACCCAGCCGCTTGGCCGAAATGGTAAATTCGCGGCCCAGTTCGCCCGAGCCGAGCAGGAGAATCTTGGCGGTATAGCTCATCTTACCCGGTTGCCGCCCCTGTAAAGCTGATTGTGAAGGCCGCTTTGTAGGCGCAATAGCTGCAGTCCAAAGTCAGAACCACCAGCAGGGCAGCTTTGGCAATCCGGCTCACGCTACTTCATCCACCTCGTCCAAGCCATAGGCCGTGTGGAGTACGCGCACGGCGAGCTCGGTTTCGTCCTCGTCGATCATCACGCTGACCTTGATCTCGCTGGTGGAGATCGCCTGCACGTTGATCCCGCGATCGGACAGCGCGCGGAACATGGTGCTGGCAACACCCGCATGGCTTTTCATCCCCACGCCGACGACGCTGATCTTGGCGATGTTGCTGTCGGTGATGACCCGCCCGAAGCCGATCGAATCTCGGCGATCCTCCAGCAGCGCCTGCGCGCGCGGAAGGTCGGTCTGCGGCACGGTGAAGGTGACGTCCGTCTCCCCCTTGTCGCGGCCGACGTTCTGGATGATCATATCCACATTGATGCTGGCGGCGGCGAGCGGTTCGAAGATTTCGGCCACGCTGCCGGGCCGGTCGGGCACGCGGGTGAGGATGATCTTTGCCTCGTTCTTGTCATGCGCGATTCCGGTGACATGCTGGCGTTCCATTTCGCCCCTTTCGATCAGTTGGTCCATTTCTTCCTCCGACACGATCAGCGTGCCGGGGATCGTATCTGCGGCGGCGGCATCCTCGCCGGTAAAGCTGGACAATACCTGCACGCGCACGCCGGCCTTCATGGCCAGCCCGACCGAGCGGGTCTGGAGCACTTTCGCGCCGACCGATGCCAGCTCCAGCATTTCTTCATAGGTCACGGCCTTCAGCTTGCGTGCCTTGGCCACGATGCGCGGATCGGTGGTATAAACGCCGTCCACGTCGGTGTAGATGTCGCAGCGATCCGCCTTTACCGCCGCGGCAATCGCCACGGCCGAAGTATCGGAACCACCGCGCCCCATGGTGGTGATCCGCCCCTCTTCCGAGACGCCCTGAAAGCCGGGGATGACCGCAATCTCGCCCGCTTCCATCGCTGCGATCAGCCCCGGCGCATCGATCGTATCGATCCGCGCCTTGGCATGGCTTTCCATCGTTTTCACCGGCAATTGCCAGCCGAGCCAGCTGCGCGCTTTCGACCCGAGCGATTGCAAGGTGAGCGCCAGCAGGCCGGAGGTTACCTGTTCGCCGCTGGCGACGACCACGTCATATTCCGCAGGATCGTAAAGCGCATTGGCCTCGCGGCAGAAATTCACCAGCCGATCGGTCTCGCCCGCCATCGCGCTGACGACCACGGCAACCTGGTTGGGCTTTCCGTCCGGGCCGGGTGCAGCCTGCTTGCGCACGATCTGCGCGACACGGCGAATACGCTCCGTCCCGGCCATCGAAGTGCCGCCAAATTTCATCACGATACGGGCCAATTCGCCTGTTCCCTTTAAATCCAAGTTTGCTGGCGCGGTTTGGGCTGCGCTGTTACGGTGCGGCCATGAGCGATGCAACTGTATCAACCGCAACCAGTTCGCCCACCATCAGGCCATCGGAGGCCGCGCATTTCGGCAAGCTGGCGGCCGAATGGTGGGATCCCGGCGGCTCTTCCGCCATGCTTCACCGGCTCAACCCGGTGCGGCTGGGGTTTATTCGCTCGACCATCGACCTGCATTGGGGGGCGGCGGTGGACGATCACCAGCCACTCGGTGGCAAGCGCGCGCTGGATGTCGGCTGCGGCGCGGGTTTGCTGTGCGAACCGCTGGCCCGGCTGGGCGCGCAAGTGACCGGGGTGGATGCCAGTTTCGAGAATATCGCGGCGGCCATGGCCCATGCCGAAGGCGGCGGCCTGGATATCGATTACCGCGCGGGCGAGCTGGGCGAGCTTGGGCTGGGCCGGTTCGACCTGGTTACCTGCCTGGAAGTGATCGAACATGTCGCCGACAAGCCCGAATTCATCACCCAGCTGGCCGCGCACCTAGCGCCGGGCGGGCTGATGATCCTCTCCACCCCCAACCGCACGGCTCGCTCGCGCTTGCTGATGGTCGGCGCGGCGGAGCGGCTGGGAATGGTACCGCGCGGCACGCATGACTGGAACGATTTCGTCACGCCTGAGGAGTTGGAAGAGCTGCTATCGGCTGCCGGGCTGATGGTTGGCCGGATGGAAGGCGTGGCATTCTCGCCGAGCAAGGGGCTGCACCTCTCCGACGATACTTCGCTCAACTACATTCTTACCGCCACGCGGGCATAGAGTTTGCGCCTCAGCGCGCAGCGCGAAGGGCTTCCACCACCAGCGCCGGATCGTCGGTAAACACGCCGTCCACCTCCGCTGCGCGCAGCAGCGCGACCAGCCCTGCCGCATCGCCGACCTCGGCCTCGCCCCCGGTGCTGCGCAAAGGTGGCGGGAGAAACGCGTTCTCCTTGCGCAGCGTCCAGGGATGCACTCGCAGCCCCGCCGCATGGGCATCGGCCACTACCGCACCCGCCGTGCCATCCGGGCTCAGGACATGGCCGATATGCGGGCCGATCGCATCGGCGTAAGCGGCGATATCGGCCAGCCCGGCGGGGCTGAGCATATCGGCCCAGCGCATGCCGGGCTCGTCATACGGGCCGCCATCGGTGCCGATCAGCATGACCAGCGGCGCGTCGATCATCTGGTCCAGCCGCCGCAGCGGACCGACTTCGAAAATCTGCACGAAGACCTTTGCCTCCGCGCCGTCCAGATCGGCCTTGCGCAAAGCGGTGACCAGCAGGTCGACCGTGTCGATACCGGTTTCCTGCAGCAGCCAGGTCGGGTGCTTGAGCTCGGGATAGATACCTATGCGGCGGCCCGTCTCGGCCTCCTTCGCGCGCAGCAAAGTGACGATCTCCTCGAAAGTCGGGATTGGATACAGGCCATCGAAGCGGGCGTTGGCGGGGCGCAGTCCGGGCAGGCGCTCCTTCACACGCAGCGTGCGCAGCTCGTCCAGCGTGAAATCCTCGGCGAACCAGCCAGTAATGCGCTGGCCTTCCAGCTCCACGGTCTTGCGGCGATCGGCAAATTCGGGACGCTGGCCGACATCGGTTGTTTCGCCGATTTCGGTATCGTGCCGCGCGACCAGCCGGAAATCCCTGGTTACCACCAGATCGACCTCGATATAGTCTGTCCCCTGGTCGATCGCGCGTTCATAGGCAGCCAGCGTGTGTTCGGGCCGCTCCCCGCTGGCGCCGCGATGGGCGATCACCAACATATCCCTATCGCCATGATCATCCGCGTGGACCGGCATCGGCATGACAGCTCCCATCGCGAGTATCAGCGCGGCAAGACGGTTCAGCAAAGCAAGTTCTCCCATTCGGATTCGGCGAAGCCCACCAGCACCCGTGCGCCATCGTCGGTTTCCAGCACCGGGCGTTTGATCATGGATGGATGTTGCAGCATCAAGGCAATCGCCTTGGCGCGGGTCATATCCGCCTTGTCAGCATCGGCCAGCTTGCGGAAAGTTGTGCCCCTGCGGTTGAGCAGGACTTCCCAGCCACAGCGATCCGCCCAGCGCGCCAGATCGCCTTCTTCCACGCCTTCCTTCTTGTAATCGTGGTAAGCGTAATCGAGGCCGCTCGCATCCATCCACTTGCGCGCCTTGCGCACGGTATCGCAATTCGGAATGCCATACATATGAACCATAGACACCTAATTTTCCTCGGTTTTCTTGTTTACAACGATCGTTAGTACAGCTGCCATAAAACAAAGGCTGCTGTGCGTCTCTTTAGAAAAAAGCGGACTGTATGCTTACGACCCAATTGCGGACGTTAGGAATGGGAGGATTTCCAGCGCGGAACTCATTCCCAATCGATAAAGGCGTGGCGTTTGCTTGCAATCATGTTGGGTTGCTGATGGCCGACCGTTAGGGCAGGTGCATTCTCTGCGATTTGACGGAAGACTGGATCCGGGAGAGAGATGTGAAAGTTGTTAAGATAGGCGGCATCACATTGGTCGTCTTGTTGGTGGTACTTCTTGCGCTTTCGGCTTGGGTCTGGAGCAACATTAACGTGCCGGAGAACATGGAGGAATCCTCTGTTCCTGCACGCGGTGACACAGTCCTTAGCGATTTTTACTTGCCGCCAGCGACTTTGCCCGATGATCCAGGCATCTTGATCCGTCAGGAGGAAATTGAAGGTGCGCCCGTCCTAGAAAGCGCGGGGACCAATCTGCGGATCCTTTACAGTTCCACCGAAGGTCTTGGCGGCGAGGCGAGGAACGTCATTTCCGGCGCGCTCTATTTGCCTGAAGGTGATGCACCTGAGGGAGGTTGGCCATTGTTGGTGTGGTCGCATGGTACGGTCGGTATTGGCGATATATGCGCGCCATCCTATGATGGGCGCGGCGAACGTGACCCCAAATACCTAAATCCGTGGCTTGAAAAAGGCTATGCGATTGCGGCCTCGGATTATCAGGGGCTTGGTACACCCGGCACACACCCGTACATGGATGCGCGGACGATGGCCTTTAACAATCTGGACCTCATCCGAGCGGTCCAGTCGTCGGATTTCCCGCTTAGCGACAAGGTGGTCATTGCGGGCCAATCGCAAGGCGCCACCGGAGCGCTAGCGACTGCAAGTCATGCCGCGGCCTACGCTCCCGATGTGAATCTGGGCGGTGTCATAGCGACCGGTATCCCGCATTTTTCACCCAGCGTTATCTGGAACCTCGTCTCAAACGGCGATCCAGACACGGTGTCGGCTTCGGTGCCTTTAACGCTTTACATGCTGACATTCACTGAGATGCTGGATCCAGATTTCCGGATGGCGGAAATCCTGTCGGACAAGGCAAAGCCCGTTGTCAGCAAGATCAACGAAACTTGCGTATTCGACTTTATTGAAGCCTCGCAAAGCGCAGGACTTACGTCAGGCAATACATTTGAAAGTCGTCCAGAGTTTGGGTTGCTCAAAGTGTTTTCGCGCACGGATGTTCCTGACATGGGCTTCAAAACGCCGGTCTTTGCCGGGTCCGGAACAGAAGACGAGATTACACCCTTTTGGATGCAGCAGGAGTTCATTGCAGACGCTTGCGCGGCGGGTGTCAGCATTTCCGCCACCACCTATGATGGCGCGAACCACAACGAGGGATTGTTGCAATCGACACAGGACGCACAGAAATTTGCCGGCATTGTTTTGTCGGGTGGCAGCGTAGGAACCACGTGTTCCGACCGATGAGCTGGCTCAGACGCGCTCTATACGCGCAAATCGTCTGGGTGATTCTGGCCAGCGGCTATAATTTCCTAAGTCTACTAGCGATTTCGAACGGTCACGCAGGGTTTGCAGGTGATGCCGCCACTACACAATCAGCGATGGTTGCGGTTGTGATCTTTGGCGCTGTGACATTGCTCGGGCTATTTGGGCGAATGACGATCTACAAGGTCCTGTCACCGATCGTCGTGATCGTCCTGTTCGTTGGCGGTGTGCTAAAGCATATAAGTCTCGGCCCAGCATCCTATGCGTCGGAGGCGCACTGGATAGTCGCAATTCTCATTAACGGTTTTGGTGTGCTTGCTTTTGCCATGGGAACTTACTCATCGTTTCGTGATGCCTAGAACATGGTTCGGCGACGGCCCGAAGTCTGCTTTCCACCCCAATATGGAACACTCGACCGCAAGCGGTATCTCACCAAAAGCAGCTGTTATCCGTTCTTGTGAGTCTAAAGCCATTGCTGATCGCTCGTAGCCGGGAATGCCAGGAAGATAACTTGTCATGGGCCGGTATCTCCCGGAAAACGGGTGATGCGCGGGTTGTCGCAGGCGAACAGCGTGTAGTCGGAATAATATAGCTGCCGACCGCGCGACTGGACGCGGGAGTGATCCGGATGGCGGCCCCAGGCGAGCGCTGCCTCGCGGTTTTCCCATTCCGACAGCGCGACCACCTCTCCATCGTCTGCGGTATAGCTTTTGAACGAGATGAAGCCGGCCTGCGCGCGGGCGAACCGTTCCATCGCGGCGGCATCTCGTGCATAGGCCTGCGCATCGTAACCGGGCCGCTTGCGGTTGCGGAACACCGCCAGATACATCAGCGATGGCCCAGATGCGCATCGGCAATCGCGACTGCCAGGGCGTCTGCCGCATCCGCCCCGGCGACCTGCGCGCCGGGCAGCAGGACCTTCAGCATCGCCTGCACCTGCGTCTTGTCCGCCGCGCCCGTTCCGACCACCGATTTCTTGACCGCCCGCGCCGAATGTTCGTTCACCGCAAGGCCTGCCGCACCGCAAGCGGCCAGCACCGCGCCGCGCGCCTGCGCCAGTTTCAGCGTGCTTTGCGGGTTCTTGTTGAGGAACACTTCCTCTGCCGCCGCGCGGTCCGGGCCGTGGGCCGCGATGGCCTCTGCCAGATCGCGCTGTATCTGTGCGAGCCGCTCGGCCATCGGGGCCTTGGGCTGCGTCTTGATCTGGCCGTTGGCGATATGCGCAAGGCGGCTACCCTGAGCGCGGATGACGCCCCAGCCGGTGCAGCTGAGCGACGGGTCGAGGCCCAGTATCAACATTGGCGGATCGGCATGGTCCGCTCGCCCTAGGCCGTATCAGCGGCTGCGCACAACCCGTTTCGCCTGCATGGTGCCCGCCTTGGGCATGCGCTTCACATCCCATACCAGCCCCACAGCCTCCAGCGCGCGGATGAACCAGAAGGTCATATCCACTTCCCACCAGCGCGTGGAATTGGAGGCCGAACGGGGGTGGGCGTGGTGATTATTGTGCCACCCCTCACCCAGCGAAACCAGCGCAACGAACCAGTTGTTCTTCGCCTTGCCATGTCCCTCGAAACGCTGGCTGCCCCACAGGTGACACACCGAATTGATCATGCCGACCGCGTGCAGCGCCAGCATCATCCGCATCGCGCCCGCAATCAGCACCGTGCCGAGTGCCGCCTGCCACGTGCCGCCAAAGGCGAAGCCCCATATGGCGGGGGCGATGATGCCGCTGGTCCAGAACCAGACCCAGCGCGTCTTGTGCGCGAACACCAGTGCCGGATCGGCCAGCAAACCCTTGCCGAAAACTTCCATATCGGTTTCGGTATTGTCGAACGCCCATTTGATGTGGCTGTGCGCGAAGCCCTTCTTCGCGCTTTCCAACGGGCGTCCCTGGCCGTCAAAATAGGGGCTGTGGAGATCGCCCGGCCGGTCCGTATGTGCGTGATGACGGCGGTGGTTGGCGACCCAGTACAGCGCCGATCCATAGCCGCCGCATTGCGCCAGAATTGCCAGCGCATACCGCATCGGCTTCGATGTCTTGAACGCGCCGTGCCCGAAATAGCGATGATGCGCCATGTTGTGGCCCAGCAGGTTGAGCACATAGAACAGCGCAAATCCGGTCCATTCCACCCAGCTGGTGCCCATCGTGGCGATCCAGATCAGCGCCGCCAGCGTCCCGCCATTCTTGAACGAGGTGTAGATCAGATATTCGCGCTTCTCCGCCGCCGAACGCTGTCCATCGACAATCACCCCCATCGGAACGGGCACAAGCTCTGCCTCGCTGCCCGGCGCGCGGGCAAGGATGAGGTCGGATTCAGCTGCCGAGCTTTTCCCCGAGGGGGTCAGCGGGGCATCGACCCGCTCCTGCAAAGAAGCCGGATCGGCGGGTTTGGCTGGATCGAAAGTCTTGCTTGCCATTGCGTGCGCCCCTTTACGTATGGCGCAGCAATAGCGGGAGTTTCGATGGTTTAAAAGGAGTTAACGATATTACGCGCCGGCGCGGCAAGACCTGCCCCATTATGAGGCAGGCTTGACCCGGTCTGGTGAGGCACGCCCCCGATCAGGAGTCGAGCTTGTCCATCACCTCGTCGGAGATGTCGTAATTGCCCCACACGGTCTGCACATCGTCGTCATCGTCCAGCACATCGATCAGCTTCAGCAACGTGGATGCGCCCTTTTCGTCCATGTCGACGGTGATGTTGGGCTTCCATGCCAGCTTGACTTCCTTGGCCTCCCCCAGCGACTTTTCCAGTTCGTTGGCAACGCCGTGAAGATCTTCCGCCGCGGTCCAGATTTCGTGCCCGTCGCCGGATGACTGGATATCCTCCGCGCCCGCCTCCAGAGCGGCTTCGAGGACCTTTTCCTCGTCGCCCGCTTCCGCGCCATATTCGATATAGCCGAGCCGTTCGAAACCATGCGCAACGCTGCCTTCGGTGCCGAGATTTCCGCCATGTTTCGAAAAGGCAGTGCGCACGGCAGTGGCAGTGCGGTTGCGGTTGTCGGTCAGCGTTTCGACGATGATCGCGCTACCGCCGGGGCCATAGCCTTCATAGCGGACTTCCTCGTAATTCTCGTCGTCACCTGCGCTCGCCTTGTCGATGGCGCGCTGGATATTGTCCTTGGGCATGGACTGCGCCTTGGCCGTGTTGACCGCCAGGCGCAGTCGCGGGTTCATGTCCGGATCGGGCGTGCCCATCTTCGCCGCGACGGTAATTTCGCGGCTGAGCTTGGAAAACAGGTTGGACCGTTTCTTGTCCTGCGCACCCTTGCGGTGCATGATATTCTTGAATTTGGAATGGCCTGCCATGGGTGTCCGCTAAGTCTGTGAAATTGGATGTGACGGGCAGATAGCCCAAGGGGCGGTCGGGGGCTAGACCTTCGCCTAAACCTTCACCGCCGTGCCGCTGGCGCTCACCATCAGCATCGAACCGGTGTCGCCGATGACCTCGTAATCGAGATCCACGCCGACCACGGCATTACCGCCAAGCGAGCCGCATTCGGCCTGTAATTCCGCAATCGCCTGTTCGCGCGCATCGCGCAGGATGCGCTCGTAACTGCCCGAGCGACCGCCGACGATATCGCGGATATTGGCGAACAGGTCGCGGAACAGGTTAGCGCCGACGATCACTTCGCCGGTCACGATGCCGAGATAATCCTGGATCGGCCGTCCCTCGATCGTGGGCGTGGTGGTCACGGTAATGCCGCGCGCGTCTTTCCAGGGTCCTGCCATCTTTCCTGCTCCTTATGCGTTCCTGTCCGGGGCCTGCCTATTCAAGTCCCACTATTCCAGGCCCAATGCGTTCTTATAGGTTTCCAGGATGGTTTCCATCTCGCTGCGATCATCGGGCTTCATTTTGCGCAGGCGCACGATCTGGCGCATGATCTTGGGATCATAACCGACCGCCTTGGCTTCTGCATAAACATCGCGAATATCGTCGGCGATGCCCTTCTTTTCTTCTTCGAGACGTTCGATCCGCTCGATCAGGAGGCGCAGGCGGTCGTCGGTGGCATCGGCCATTTAAGGTAAGCTCCAGTGTTTTGAGAATCGGTTGGCAGGCTGATAGCGGCGGGACCGGCGCGGGTGAAGATGGCCGTGAGTTTTTGTTTGGGCAGAGGCCGAAGACCCCATGCGAGTTTGTCCGCTACCCAGCCATTGCCTTGGGGAGAGCGGCGGATGTCCCCACCAGACCAAACAAAACTCTTACAAACCCTAACGCAAGTCGGGCTTATTTCGAGTCAGGCTCTCTTCCATCGCCTTGATCTGCGCCTCACTCGCAGCCGTTTGCCGGGTGGCTTTCCATTCATCCATCGGCATGCCGTGGATCAACTCCCGCGCGGCGGCCTTGTCGCCCTCGTACCCGGCATCGCGAATCCAGTCGGCCAGGCAATTGCGGCAGAAGCCCGACAGGCCCATCAGATCGATATTCTGCGCATCGTGGCGATGCTGTAAATGGCGGACCAGGCGGCGGAAGGCCTGCGCGGCCACCTTGTCGTCGAGTTCGTCCAGACGGTCGGTCATGATCGTTTCCATCCTTGTATTGTCATGATGCTCTGACATAGGCGGTGCCATGACAAAGCTCGATGAACAACGCCTCGACCCGCGCGGGCGCAAGGTCAAGATACTCGCCACCACCGGGCCCGCCACACGCGATCCTGAAATGCTGGAGCGATTGGTCAAGGCCGGGGCGGACGCGTTCCGCGTGAATATGAGCCATGGCGAGCACGAAGTGCATGCATCCACCATCGCCGCGATCCGCGAATTGGAGGCGAAATTACGCCGTCCTTTGGCCGTGTTCTGCGATCTGCAAGGACCCAAGCTGCGGGTCGGCAAGTTCAAGGACGGCCAGGCGGTGATCCGCCATTCGGGTCATTTCACCCTCGACCGCAATCCCCAGCCGGGCGACGAAACGCGGGTAGAACTGCCGCATCCCGAATTGTTCGGACTGCTGCAGAAGGGCCAGCGGCTGCTGATCAACGATGGCAAGATCCGCCTGCGCGTGATCCGCGCCGGCGAGGACGAGATCCTGTGTTCGGCGGAAGTCGGCGGCGTGATTTCTGACCGCAAGGGCGTGAACGTGCCCGATGCGGAAATTCCCATTCCGGCACTGACGGCCAAGGACCGCAAGGACCTTGCCTTCGCCGTCGATCAGGGTGCCGACTGGATCGGGCTAAGCTTTGTCCAGCGTCCGGAAGATCTCGCAGAAGCGCGGCGGTTGATGGGACCCATAAGCAAGGGCGGCCCGGCGCTGTGTGCCAAGATCGAAAAGCCGATGGCGGTTCACCGGCTGGACGAGATTATAGAGCAGAGCGACGGCATCATGGTGGCGCGCGGCGATCTGGGGGTGGAACTGGATCCCGAAGAGGTGCCGCCGCTGCAAAAACGCATCGTCAATGCCGCGCGCATCTCCGGCAAACCCGTCATCGTCGCCACGCAGATGCTGGAATCGATGATAGAGAGCCCCACGCCTACGCGGGCAGAAGTGTCGGACGTGGCCAATGCGGTCTATGACGGAGCCGATGCGGTCATGCTCAGCGCCGAAACCGCTGCAGGCGACTGGCCCGAAGAAGCGGTCGCGATCATGGACCGGATCGCCGGGCAAGTGGAGCGCGACGAGGCCTATCTTGGCCGCGTTCGCTTCCTTGATACCCCGCCCGACCGGACCACTGCCGACGCGCTGTCGCATGCTTGCATGACCATTGCCGACACCGTGACGGTCAGCGCCATAACCGTATTCACCATGTCCGGTTCGACCGCCCGGCGCGTGGCGCGCGAAAGGCCCAGCGTCCCGGTCCTAGTGCTGACGCCTTCGCGGGCGACGGCCCGGCGCATGGCGCTGCTGTGGGGCGCACATGCCGTGGCGACCCGCGATATTGGCAGTTTCGAGGAGATGATCGCCAAGGGCAAGCGCATGGCATTGCGCCACGGGCTGGGCGCGGCCGGTGCCAAGCTGATCGCGCTCGCCGGCGTTCCCTTCGGCACGCCGGGCAGCACCAATCTGCTCCACGTTGTAACGTTGACGGGCGACGAACTGGACGGGCGCAGCGATTAGAACCTGTTCGAGTAATCGGTTTCAAAAATAAAAAGAGCGGCACTCGGGCCGCCCTTCCTGATGTTCAGATCGTGTGATCCGTCTTACCGGCTCAGTGCGTTCTCGTTATCATCGTCTTCAACGATAAGCAGCGCGGCCATGCCCGCAGCTGCCAGAAGTGCGATAATGATCGCCGGAGCGACCTCGCTATCGCCGCCAAGGTTGGACGTGTTCGTAGCCGGTGTTGGCGCGCGATCGACGAATGTCGATTGGGCAGCAAGCGGCGTAACAGCCAGAGCACCGGCAGCAGCGGCGAGGAAAAGCGATTTCAGTGTCATGAGTGCGACCTCCTTTTGATACCGACACGCCAGAAAGACGTGCGGCACCCAAAGAACTCGCTAAAAACTCTGTCGTTACAGATATTTAGCAATAAACGACGAGGCGAGCGTAGGCGGCGTTCATTCGATCTGGATCGGGTCAGGCACCCCGGGCGGAGGCAGCCTTCAAACGAGCCCTCGCACGATCCTCGCCGATCAGCGGCAGTAATTCGCCCATATCCGGCCCTGACCCGCGGCCGGTCAGCGCCAGACGCAGCGGCAGGAACAGCGCCTTGCCCTTGCGGCCCGTTTGCGCCTTCATCTTCGCTGTCAGCGCGTGCCAGGGATCCTCGCCCCATTCGAGCGCGTCTGCGGCCTGCTGAACATAGGCCTGGTCCTCCTCCGACAATTCCGGCGCGTCGACCGGTCCGGTGACGATCTGCCAATAATCGGCAGCATCGCTTACCCGCTCCAAATTCGGACGGACCGCGTGCCAGCCCGCTTCGTCCATGCCTTCGGGCAGACGGTGCGCGACCTCGGCATGATCCATCTGGTGGACGATCGCGGTGTTGACCCGCTCCAGCTCGACATCGTCGAACTTCGCCGGGGCGCGGCCGAAGGTGGACAGGTCGAACGTCTTGGTAATGATATCGATATCGGCGATGGGTTCCACCGGCTGGCTCGTGCCGAGCCGGGCGAGCAGTGCGACCAGTGCCTCGGGTTCGATCCCGCGCTCGCGAAAGGATTCGACGCCGAGCGAGCCGAGCCGCTTGGACAGCTTGCCCTCGCGCCCGACCAACAGCGCCTCATGAGCGAATTCGGGGAGGCTATGCTGCACCTCATGCTGCGCAGCATGAAGTGCGGTAAACATTTGTATTTGCACGGCAGTATTGGATACGTGATCCTCTCCGCGTAGCACGTGGGTGATACCCATATCGATATCATCCACGGCGCTGGGCAGCATGTAGAGCCAGCTGCCATCGGCGCGGCGGATTACCGGGTCCGACAGATCGGCCGGATCGAATTTTTGCTGGCCGCGCACGCCATCTTCCCAAGCTATCGGCTCGGCATGGTCGAGCTTGAAGCGCCAATGCGGCGCGGTGCCTTCGGCCTCCCTGGCAGTGCGGTCGGCATCGCTCATTGCCAGCGCCGCGCGGTCGTAGAGCGGCGGCTTGCCCCGGCCTAGCGCGATCTTGCGCTTCAATTCCAGCTCCTGCGCGGTCTCGTAGGCAGGATAGACCCGCCCCGCATCCTTCAGCCGTTCGAACGCGGCATCGTACAGCGCCAGCCGATCGGACTGACGTTCCTCGCCATCGGGCGCAATGCCGAGCCATGCCAGATCGGCGCGGATCGAGTCGACGAACCGCTCCTCGCTGCGCGCGGCATCGGTGTCGTCGATCCGCAGCAGGAATTTGCCCCCGGCCTTGCGCGCCAGCAGCCAATTATGCAGCGCGGTGCGGATATTCCCCACATGGAGATTGCCCGTGGGCGACGGGGCGAAACGAGTGATGGTATTCATGCAAATCGATTAGCCTGTCGCCGCTGCCTTGACGAGGGGCGCGGACACAAAAAGCCCCGCCGGATCGCTCCGGCGGGGCTGTTTGTCAGGTGCTCAAACCCGCATGGTTACGCGGATTTTCGCGGCGGACGCCTATTCGTCTTCGGAAGTTTCTTCCGTCGTCGGTTCCTGCGTCGGTTCGTCGGAGGCGGCCGGGCCGCCTTCCTTGGCTTCCTCGGTCAGGTAATCGCCCGCATCTGCGTCGGTGCCGTGGGTTTCACCCTCGACCGCCGCCAGCGGATCGTCGCCGATCGCTGCTTCGGAGCCCTGGGCCAGTTCGGCCTCGTGCTCTTCGGCAGCCGTATTGGCGGCGATGATCGCTTCCTGGGCCTTCTTCCACTGCGCGCGCAAGGCGGCATCGCGGCTGGAAGCGGTGACGCGCATCCGGTTCATGCCCGCGCCGGTACCGGCGGGGATGAGACGGCCCACGATCACGTTTTCCTTCAGGCCGACCAGCGTATCCTGCTTCCCTTCGACCGCCGCCTGCGTCAGCACGCGGGTGGTTTCCTGGAAGGATGCGGCGGAGATGAAGCTGCGGGTCTGGAGCGAGGCCTTGGTGATCCCGAGCAGGATCGGCTTGCCTTGCGCCTTTTTCTTGCGCGAGGTCAGCTTGGCGTTGTTCTCGTCCATTTCCGCACGATCGACCTGCTCGCCCGGCAACAGCGTGGTATCGCCGCCATCGGTGATCTCGACCTTCTGCAGCATCTGGCGAACGATCGTTTCGATGTGCTTGTCGTTGATCTTCACGCCCTGGAGTCGGTACACTTCCTGGATCTCGTCGACGAGATACTCGGCCAGCGCTTCCACGCCCATGACGTCGAGGATGTCATGCGGGTTCGGGCTGCCCGAAACCAGCGTGTCGCCCTTCTTGACCATGTCGCCTTCCTGCACATCGATCACCTTGGTCTTGGCAATCAGGTAATCGACCTGTTCGCCTTCCTCGGGAACGATGGCGATCTTGCGCTTCGCCTTGTATTCGCGGACGAATTCGATGCGGCCATCGATCTTGGCGATGATCGCATTGTCCTTCGGGATACGCGCTTCGAACAGCTCGGCAACACGCGGCAGACCGCCGGTGATGTCGCGCGTCTTGGACGCTTCGCGGCTGGCACGGGCCAAAATGTCGCCCGCTTCGACCTGCTGGCCATCCTCGACCGACAGCACGGTGCCCGGTGCCAGCATGTAACGCTGCGCCTCGGTCTCGCCATCGTCGTCCAGCTTCTGGCCTTCGCCAAGCAGCGTCAGGCGCGGACGAAGGTCTTCCTTCTTCTTGCGCCCGGTTGCCCGGTTCTCGGTGACAACGCGCTGGGTGATACCGGTCGCATCGTCGGCGCGTTCTTCCATGGTGGTCCCGTCCAGCAGATCCTGGAAGCGCACGCTGCCCGATTGCTCGGTGATGATCGGCAGGGTGAACGGATCCCATTCCGCCAAACGGTCGCCTTCTTCGATCTTGGCACCATCCTTGTTGAGCAGCACCGTACCATAAGGCACCTTGTGCATTTCACGCTCGCGCCCCTCGGCATCGGTCACCACGATTTCGCCGTTCCGTGCAAGCGAGAGCACACGGCCCTTCTTGTCGGTAATGGTCGGCATATCGCGGTAGGACACGGTACCGTCGGAGATCGATTCCAGATGGCTGGTTTCGTTCACCTGCGCAGCGCCGCCAATGTGGAAGGTCCGCATGGTCAACTGCGTGCCGGGTTCGCCGATAGACTGCGCGGCGATCACGCCGACGGCCTCACCGATATTGACCGGCGTGCCGCGGGCAAGATCACGTCCGTAGCACTTGCCGCACACGCCCATGTCGGCCTCGCAGACCAGCGGCGAGCGGATTTTCGCGGACTGCACTTCGGCAGCCTCGATTTCCTTGACCATCGCCTCGTCGACCAGCGTGCCCTTCTTGACGATCACTTCGTCGGTCTTGGCATTCACCAGGTCTTCCGCCGTAGTCCGACCCAGGATACGCTCGCCAAGCGACGCGATGACCGAGCCGCCCTGCACGATGGCACGCATTTCCAGCGCGTTGGAGGTTTTGCAATCCTCCACCACGATGGTGCAATCCTGCGACACATCGACCAGGCGGCGCGTCAGATAGCCCGAGTTCGCGGTCTTCAACGCCGTATCCGCAAGGCCCTTGCGGGCACCGTGGGTGGAGTTGAAGTATTCGAGGACGGTCAGACCTTCCTTGAAGTTCGAGATGATCGGCGTTTCGATGATCTCGCCCGAAGGCTTGGCCATCAGTCCGCGCATCCCGGCAAGCTGCTTCATCTGCGCCGGCGAACCACGCGCGCCCGAATGGCTCATCATGTAGATTGAGTTGATCTCTGCCTCGCGGCCGTCCTTGTCCTTGGGACGCGCCTTGATCTCGTCCATCATGGCGTCGGCAACCTGGTCGCCGGTGCGCGACCAGGCATCGATCACCTTGTTATATTTTTCCTGCTGGGTGATCAGGCCATCCTGATATTGCTGCTCGTAATCGGCAACCAGCTTCTTGGCCTCTTCGATCATGCCATCCTTGCTGTCGGGGATGATCATATCGTCCTTGCCGAACGAAATACCGGCCTTGAACGCGTGGCGGAAGCCGAGCGACATGATCGCATCGGCGAACAGCACCGTGTCCTTCTGGCCGGTGTGGCGATAGACCTGATCGATCACGTCGCCGATTTCCTTCTTGGTCAGAAGGCGGTTGACGATGTCGAATGGAACCTTGTGGTTCTTCGGCAGACATTCGCCGATCAGCATCCGGCCCGGCGTGGTTTCGAACCGCTTGAGTGCGATCTTGCCATCTTCGCCCGCTTGCGGGACGCGGGTGTGGATCTTGGAGTGGAGCGTCACCGCACCCACTTCCAGAGCATGGTGGATTTCGGCCATATCGGTCAGCATCCGGCCCTCGCCCGGCTCGCCTTCGCGGTCCATCGAGAGATAATAGATGCCGAGCACCATGTCCTGCGAAGGGACGATGATCGGCTTGCCATTTGCAGGGCTGAGGATGTTGTTGGTGGACATCATCAGCACGCGCGCTTCCAGCTGGGCTTCCAGCGAAAGCGGGACGTGGACGGCCATCTGGTCACCGTCGAAGTCGGCGTTGAAAGCGGAGCAGACCAGCGGGTGAAGCTGGATCGCCTTGCCCTCGATCAGTACCGGTTCGAACGCCTGGATGCCGAGACGGTGAAGCGTCGGTGCGCGGTTCAGCAGCACGGGATGCTCGCGAATAACCTCGTCGAGGATATCCCAGACTTCCTTGCGCTCCTTCTCGACCCACTTCTTCGCCTGCTTCAGGGTCATCGACAGACCCTTGGCATCGAGGCGCGCATAGATGAACGGCTTGAACAGTTCGAGCGCCATCTTCTTGGGCAGGCCGCATTGGTGCAGCTTCAATTCCGGGCCGGTCACGATGACCGAACGGCCGGAATAATCGACGCGCTTGCCGAGCAGGTTCTGCCGGAAACGGCCCTGCTTGCCCTTGAGCATATCGGACAGCGATTTGAGCGGGCGCTTGTTGGCACCCGTGATCACGCGGCCGCGGCGGCCATTGTCGAACAGCGCGTCGACAGCCTCTTGCAGCATGCGCTTCTCGTTACGCACGATGATATCGGGCGCGCGCAATTCGATCAGGCGCTTCAAGCGGTTGTTGCGGTTGATCACGCGGCGATAGAGATCGTTGAGATCGGACGTCGCGAAGCGGCCGCCGTCGAGCGGCACCAGCGGGCGCAGTTCGGGCGGGATCACGGGGACGACTTCGAGGATCATCCATTCGGGGCGGTTGCCCGAACCGATGAAGCTTTCCACGACCTTCAAACGCTTGATGATCTTGGCGGGCTTGAGCTTCGACTTGGTGGTGGCGAGTTCCTCCATGAGGTCGTCGCGCTCCTGCTCAAGATCCAGGTCCATCAGCATGATCTTGACTGCTTCGGCGCCGATCCCGGCGGTGAAGGCGTCTTCGCCATACTCGTCCTGCGCTTCGAGCAGTTCGTCTTCCGTCATCAGCTGGAATTTCTCCAGCGGGGTCAGGCCCGGCTCGGTGACGATGTAGCTTTCGAAATAGAGCACGCGCTCCAGCTGCTTGAGCTGCATGTCGAGCAGCAGGCCGATGCGGCTGGGGAGCGATTTCAGGAACCAGATATGCGCAACCGGCGCGGCCAGTTCGATGTGGCCCATCCTCTCGCGCCGGACCTTGGTCACGGTTACTTCGACGCCGCACTTCTCGCAGACGACGCCCTTGTACTTCATGCGCTTGTACTTGCCGCACAGGCATTCGTAATCCTTCACCGGACCGAAGATGCGCGCGCAGAACAGGCCGTCACGCTCGGGCTTGAACGTGCGGTAATTGATGGTTTCGGGCTTCTTGATTTCGCCGAAGGACCAGCTGCGGATACGCTCCGGCGAAGCCAGACCGATCTGAATCTGGTCGAAGGTTTCCGGCTTGGCCAGCTGGTTGGTGAATTTGGTCAGTTCGTTCATTTTGTCATTCCCTTGGGGGAGAAATCTAGGGGCGGTGGAGGGGGGCGACCGGCGCGGCCGCCCTACCCCTGATTATTCGGCAGCGATCTTCATGCCGTCATCGTCCTCGTCATCGCCGTCGGCCAGCGAGTGGAGTTCGACATTCAGGCCGAGCGAGCGCATTTCCTTGACGAGCACGTTGAAGCTTTCCGGAATGCCCGCCTCGAACGTGTCGTCGCCCTTGACGATGGCTTCGTAGACCTTCGTCCGGCCGATCACGTCGTCCGACTTCACGGTGAGCATTTCCTGCAACGTGTAAGCGGCGCCGTAGGCTTGCAGTGCCCAGACTTCCATTTCACCGAAACGCTGTCCGCCGAACTGCGCCTTACCGCCCAGCGGCTGCTGAGTGACGAGGCTGTAGGGGCCGATCGAGCGAGCATGGATCTTGTCGTCCACCAAGTGATGCAGCTTGAGCATGTAGATGTAGCCAACGGTCACATCGCGGTCGAACTTGTCGCCAGTGCGCCCGTCGAACAGCTTCACCTGGCCGGAGCTGGGCAGGTTCGCCTGCAGCAAAGCCTCGGTCACGTCGCTCTCGCGCGCACCGTCGAACACCGGAGTGCCCATCGGGACGCCGTGGCGCAGATTGCCGGCCAGTTCGACCACTTCTTCGGTCGAACGCTTCTCGATCGCTTCGTGATACTGCTCGCCATATACTTCCTTCAGACGGTCCACGACCGCTTCGGGGGGCTTGGCCTTCGCGTAATCTTCAGCCGCGTTCGGATTGGCGAGCTTCCAGTTCTCCAGCTCCTCGGTCACCTGCTGGCCAAGGCCGCGCGCGGCCATGCCCAGGTGGGTTTCGAAGATCTGTCCCACGTTCATCCGGCTGGGCACGCCCAGCGGGTTGAGCACGATATCGACCGGAGAACCGTCTTCGAGGAAGGGCATGTCTTCGGCCGGCAGGATGCGCGAAATCACACCCTTGTTGCCGTGGCGTCCGGCCATCTTGTCGCCCGGCTGCAGCTTGCGCTTCACCGCCACGAAGACCTTGACCATCTTCAGCACACCCGGAGCCAGCTCGTCGCCGCGCTCCAGCTTTTCCTTACGGTCCTCGAACTTGTCGTCGATCGCCTTGGCGCTCTCGTCATACTGCGTTTTGACGGCTTCGATCTGCGCCTGGCGATTATCGTCGGCAACCGCGAATTTGAACCATTCGTGCTTCTCGATATCTTCGAGCAGCGCCTCGTCGATCGTCGTACCCTTCTTGGTGCCCTTGGGCGCCGCAGAGGCAGTCTGGCCGACCAGCATATCGCGCAGGCGGTTATAGGTCGCGCGGTTGAGGATCGCGCGTTCGTCCTGGCTATCCTTCTTGAGGCGTTCGATTTCCTCGTTCTGGATGGCGCGCGTACGATCGTCGATCTCGATACCGTGACGGTTGAAGACGCGGACTTCCACGACCGTTCCGGCCACACCCGGCGGCAGGCGGAGCGAAGTGTCGCGCACGTCGCTGGCCTTTTCGCCGAAGATGGCGCGGAGCAGCTTTTCTTCCGGCGTCATCGGGCTTTCGCCCTTGGGCGTGATCTTGCCGACCAGAATATCGCCCGGATGCACTTCCGCGCCGATATAGACGATGCCCGCCTCGTCGAGGCTGCGCAGAGCCTCTTCGCCGACATTGGGAATGTCGCGGGTAATGTCTTCGGGGCCCAGCTTGGTATCGCGGGCCATCACTTCGAACTCATCGATATGGATCGAGGTGAACACATCGTCCTTCACGATGCGCTCGCTGATCAGGATCGAGTCTTCGTAATTGTAGCCATTCCAGGGCATGAACGCGACCAGCGTGTTCTTGCCCAGTGCCAGCTCGCCCAGATCGGTGGACGGACCATCGGCGATAATGTCGCCCGGCTCGATCACGTCGTTCACCTTCACCAGCGGACGCTGGTTGATGCAGGTGTTCTGGTTGGAGCGCTGGAATTTCTGCAGGCTGTAAATGTCCACGCCGGACTGGCCCGGCTCGACATCGCCGATCGCGCGGATCACGATACGGGTGGCATCCACCTGGTCGACCACGCCGCCGCGCGTCGCGGTGATCGCGGCGCCCGAATCGCGTGCCACGGTTTCTTCCATGCCGGTGCCGACGAACGGCGCTTCGGCCTTCACCAAGGGCACGGCTTGGCGCTGCATGTTCGATCCCATCAACGCGCGGTTGGCGTCATCGTTTTCCAGGAACGGAATAAGCGATGCGGCGACCGAGACGAGCTGCTTGGGCGAAACGTCCATCAGCGTGACGTTTTCCGGGTTGATCATCACGAACTCACCGCTCTCACGCGCCGAGACGAGGCTTTCGACGAACGTACCGTCCGCATTGAGCGCGGCCGAGGCCTGCGCCACGGCGTGCTTCTGCTCTTCCATGGCGGAGAGATACTGCACGTCGCCCGAAACCTTGCCGTCCTTGACCTTCCGGTAAGGCGTTTCGATGAAGCCGTATTTGTTGACCCGGCTGAACGATGCGAGGCTGTTGATCAGGCCGATATTCGGGCCTTCGGGCGTCTCGATCGGACAGATACGGCCATAGTGGGTCGGATGAACGTCGCGGACTTCGAAGCCTGCGCGCTCACGCGTAAGACCGCCCGGCCCGAGAGCCGAAACGCGGCGCTTATGCGTCACTTCGGAAAGCGGGTTGGTCTGGTCCATGAACTGCGACAGCTGCGATGAACCGAAGAACTCACGCACCGCAGCCACGGCGGGCTTCGCGTTGATCAAATCGTTCGGCATCACGGTGGACACGTCCACGCTGCTCATGCGCTCCTTCACGGCGCGCTCCATCCGCAGCAGGCCGACGCGGTACTGGTTTTCCAGCAGCTCACCGACAGAGCGGACGCGGCGATTGCCGAGATTGTCGATATCGTCGACTTCGCCCTTGCCGTCCTTGAGATCGACCATTTCCTTGACCACGGCGAGGATATCTTCCCGGCGCAGGGTAGTCACCGTGTCTTCTGCGTCGAGGCCAAGGCGCATGTTGAGCTTGACCCGGCCAACTGCGGAAAGATCGTAGCGTTCGCCATCGAAGAACAGGCCTTCGAACAGGGCTTCGGCGGTTTCCTTGGTCGGCGGTTCGCCCGGACGCATCACCTTGTAGATCGCTTCCAGACCTTCATCGCGGTTTTCGGCCTTGTCGACCTGCAGCGTGTTGCGGATCCACGGCCCGGTATTGATCTCGTCGATATCGAGCAGTTCCAGCCGGTCGATACCGGCGTTGTCGAGCACTTCGAGATTGTCGGGCGTCACTTCGTCGCCCGCTTCGATGTAGATGCGGCCGGTCTTCTCGTCGATCATGTCGCGCGCGGCATAGCGGGCAAACACTTCTTCGGTCGGGATCAGCAGGTTCTTCAGACCGTCCTTGGATGCCTTGTTGGCGGCACGCGGGCTGATCTTCTGATTGGCAGGGAATACTTCCTCGCCAGTGTCGGAATCGACCAGCGCGAAGGCCGGCTTCTGGCCGCGCCATGCTTCGGGGTCGAACGGCATCTTCCAGCCGCCTTCTTCGCCGCCCTTGCCGCCAACGCGTTCCCAGGTGACCGTGTTGTAAAAGGTGTCGAGGATTTCTTCGGTGTCGAGACCGAGGGCATAAAGCAGCGCGGTGACCGGCAGCTTGCGCTTGCGGTCGATACGGACATTGACGATGTCTTTCGCGTCGAATTCGAAATCGAGCCAGCTGCCGCGATACGGGATCACGCGCGCGGCGAACAGCAACTTGCCGGAAGAATGGGTCTTCCCGCGATCATGGTCGAACAGCACACCGGGCGAACGGTGCATCTGGCTGACGATCACGCGTTCGGTGCCGTTGATGATAAAGGTACCGTTGCCCGTCATCAGGGGCATGTCGCCCATGTAAACGTCCTGCTCCTTGATATCGAGAACGGAACGGGTTTCGGTTTCCTGATCCACCTCGAACACGATGAGGCGAAGCGTGACCTTCATCGGGGCGGCATAGGTGATGCCGCGCTGGCGGCATTCGGTGGTGTCGTATTTGGGCGGCTCAAGTTCGTAATTCACGAAGTCCAGCTCGGCCGTGCCCGCGAAATCGCGGATCGGGAAGACGCTGCGCAGCGTCTTTTCCAGGCCGGAGACGTAATCGATGCTGGGATCGGAACGCAGGAACTGCTCGTAGCTTTCGCGCTGCACCTCGATCAGGTTAGGCATTTGCACCACTTCGTGGATGTCGCCGAAAATCTTGCGGATACGCTTCTTCGCGGTGCCCGATTCTTTACGCGCGGGGCGTGCGGGTGTCGCTGCTGGAGCCTTGGTCGCCATAGGGGGTGATTCGCTTCTTTATCTGGGCACCGCGCCTTGGCGAGGTGCTGGATTGGATGCGGCGCGGCGGTTTGCCACCAGACACGCAAACGAAAGAAAGCCGCAGAAAAGCGAGCCCTGCCGGGCCGCTGCTGCAGCATCTTGCGCTCGCGAGTATGGAAAGCCGCTTCTATTCTTGGCCAAACTCCCGCGCCAGAGCGAGGCCATCCCGAAGCGTGCGGTTGCCAGCCATGTAGGAAAACGCCGCCGAAAGGTCAAGCGGCACCCAGGTCAGGTTGAGCGCGCCAGCGTGGCGCGACTCGCACGATGATTCGGACAGCTCGCCCACCATATGGGCGCAACCGAGCGATATCGACAATCGATATGCCCAGAATTATCGCTTTCCGATCAGCACATTATCGTTTTTCGATATTTATCGATTGACAATAAGGCGGGAATATTGTTGTTTATCGATATCGCAAATCAAGGAGATCGATAAATGACCAGCCTTCGCACCAAGATTCCCGCCGCTTTCGCCGCCGTCGCGATTGCCTTCATCAGCTTCACTGCCGTGATCGACGTGCCGCCCGCCGCCGCATCGATGATCGTCGCCGCCCCGCTGATCGCCTGATTGCAGACCTAACAGGGAGACATACCATGCCACGTGCTTTCAATGATCCGTTGCTGCTGATCGGCAAGATAGCAGCCATCTTCATGCAGGCCGCGATGGCCTTCGGCGCCATCGCCCTGGTGGGCGTTCTTGTCGCCATTCCGTTTGCACAAGGCGCGATCAATGCTGAACTGCGCGCCGAACTGGCCGATCCCAGTGTCAGCCTGCCCCTGCTTCCGCTCATCGGTGTGCTGCTGATCGGCTTGGCAATGGTCGCCATGCTGTTCGTGTTCTTCGACAAGCTACGCCGGATCATCGGCACGGTCGGCGAAGGCGATCCATTCGTGGATCAGAACGCCAAACGCCTCAGCGCGATGGCATGGTTGATGCTGGGCGTGCAATTGCTCACCATACCGGCTGCAGCATTCGGCATTTACCTGCTCAAATTCGCCGACCAGTTCGAGGATACGAACGTGTCGGTCGATGCGGGAATGGATATGAGCGGTATCCTGCTCGTCATCCTGCTCTTCATCCTGGCCCGTATTTTCCGCCACGGCACCCGCCTGCGCGACGACCTGGAAGGGACCGTCTGATGCCAACCGAAGAAGAAGGAGCAACCATCATGGTCAAGTTGGACGACCTGCTGCACGAACGGCGCATGACGCTGACCGAACTGGCAGAGCGCGTGGGCCTCACCCTCGCCAACCTGTCGATCCTCAAGACCGGCAAGGCCAAGGCGGTCCGATTCTCCACCCTGGCGGCCATCTGCCGAGAGTTGGATTGCCAGCCCGGCGACCTGCTGGCATACGAACCGTCCAATTAAGGGGAACCGTCTGCCGACTTCACTCGTTGGCGGGCGAATCAACAGGGGAAATAACCATGAAGAAATTTGCTTACGCCGCACTGCCCATCGCCTTCGCCATCAGCGCCTGCGACGGCCCGGCCGAAGAACTCGGCGAGGAAATGGACGATGTCACCGAGGCGCAGGCCGAAGTGATGGACGAAAAAGCCGAAGTCCTCGACGCCCAGTCCGACATGGCCGAAGAAGCCGGTGCCGTCGGCGAAGCCGCCGCTCTCGAGCAGCAGGCCGAGGAACTGGAAGACACGGCCGACGATATCTAAGTCTGCCAGCCGCCCCGTTCAGACGGGTCGAGCACACATCGAGCCGGGCCGGAGCAATCCGCGCCCGGCTTTTTGTTGGCAGCGCCGGTTTGTCGCGCGAACGCCGGGTGGACTACCACTGCGCCCCTGCTTTCGCTTGACTTGCAGCGTCCAGCGGGTAAATGCGCCGCCGGCCCTGCGGGCATTGCCTGCAAGGTCATCCGTCCGAGACAGTTGGTGATGGCGCTTTGGCCATCTTAATTTCCAGCCTAGGCGGGGAAACGAGAATTTCAGGTGGCCTTGTGCCACCGGGCCGCACCGATATGTGGTGCACCCTCCTTCCCCATTCGATGGACTTGTTCGTGCCGACACCCGGCATGGACGAATATGAGCCGGCCGTGCGGGACATCGTTCCTTCGCGGCCATATGAGAAGGAGTACGGCATGGATCGTTCGCAAAAATCCGACGCGGTCGCCCAGCTCAACGCAGTGTTCAACGAGGCTGGCGTGGTGGTTGTCACCCGCAACCTTGGTCTGACGGTGGAACAATCCACCCAGCTCAGGCAGAACATGCGCGAAGCCGGTGCGTCCTACAAGGTTGCGAAGAACCGCCTCGCCAAGCTCGCCCTGAAAGACACCGATTACGAAGGTATCGGCGAACATCTCACCGGCCCGACCGCTCTCGCTTACAGCGAAGATCCGGTTGCCGCTGCGAAGATCGCCGTGGAGTTCGCCAAGGCGAACGACCGACTGGAAATCGTTGGTGGATCGATGGGCGCGCAGCTGCTCGACGAAGCCGGTGTGAGGGCGCTTGCCTCCATGCCCAGCCTCGACGAGCTTCGCGGCAAGCTGGTCGGCCTGGTCAACGCACCTGCGACGAAAATCGCGCAGGTCGTCAATGCACCGGCAAACAAGCTGGCCCGTGTCTTCGGTGCCTATGGCGCCAAAGAGGCAGCGTAAGCGGTTATTACACACAGCGAATAATCCGGGCGGCAATCCGCCACCCGGCCACATATTTTATCGGAGTAAGACATCATGGCAGATATCGCCAAACTGGTTGAAGAACTTAGCAAGCTGACCGTCCTCGAGGCGGCCGAACTGGCCACCGCGCTGGAAGACGAATGGGGCGTCAGCGCCGCAGCAGCAGTCGCAGTGGCCGGCCCCGCCGGCGGTGCCGGCGAAGCAGCAGCCGAAGAAAAGGACGAATTCGACGTTGTCCTGACCGGCGACGGCGGCAAGAAGATCCAGGTGATCAAGGAAGTCCGTGCCATCACCGGTCTGGGCCTGGGCGAAGCCAAGGCACTCGTCGAAGGCGCGCCGAAGGCCGTCAAGGAAGGCGTGAACAAGGCGGAAGCCGAAGAAATCAAGGGCAAGATCGAAGCCGCAGGCGGCACGGTCGAGCTCAAGTAACGGACAGGGGGCGAAGACTCCCGCCGTTATCTCCGCGCAGGCGGGGATCTCGTGGAACCGGGAGCAACCTCCCGGCAGGCGCGAGATGACGATTGCAAGTTTTGCGGGTGTCTTGAAGCGCCTGCAATCGGAAGGGCGGCGTTCGCAAGGACGTCGCCCTTTTTGCATGAATCACGTGCAATTTGCGCGGACCATGCCTATATCGGCCAAGCTTACGTCACATGCGACGGATATTCGGGGCGCAGCCATGCTTCCTGCCTGTTTAGCCTCTGACAGCCGGGACGCACCATGTTGGCGCTTCCCGACACTTATGGAAGCAAGGTTTTTCCAATGACAATCGGTACAGTAAAATTCTTCAACCCCGACAAGGGCTATGGTTTCATCGCGCCCGAAGATGGCGGCGACGATGCCTTCGTCCACATCTCCTCGCTGGAGCGTTCGGGCATGAGCACGCTCGATAAGGACCAGAAGGTCTCCTACGATCTGGAAGAAGACCGCAAGGGCAAGATGTCCGCGGTGAACATCCAGGAAGCGTAATCTGGCTTAATTGCTGAAGCGCAGCGGGCGGCGCGCTCCTTTTTCGAGGAGCGCGCCGCCCGTTTTCGTTCGTCCTTGCGAAGCACCGCTGAGGCTGAGGCATTTCGATCACATCGCCGGCAGAATTGGCGCAGGAATTTGGTGCCTGCGCTTTTTTGTTGCCCCTGGTGGCTCATGGCGGCACGGTCATGCCAGTTACTAATAGGGGGTAATCAAATGAAATTGTTCAAAGTAATGTTGGCCGCATCGCTCGGCCTGGGTCTTGGCGGCTGCGCCACTGTGATGAACGGCACCAACACCGACTATATGACCCAGACCAACCCGGATGGCGCGCGCGTCGTTTTCCTCAACGGCCTGGAATGCACCACCCCGTGCGAATTGGAGATGCGCCGCAAGTCCGACACTCGCGCCGATATCACGCTGGAAGGGCATGAGCCCACCTATGTGCTGATCCAGTCCAAGCTGGGCGGCTCCACCTTCGGCAACATCCTGCTGGGCGGCGGCATCGGTGCAGTCGTCGATGGCGGCAATGGCGCAAGCAACCGGCTCTACCCGCGTCCGCTGATCGTGCAGCTGGCCCCGCTCGGCTCGGGCCAGGAAGCCTTGCTGCTCGACAAGGATGGCGAAGTCGTGATGACCGTTGCCGAGCATAATGATGCGGTGCGCGCAGACGTCGCCAAGACCATCGGGGCCGATCTCGCCGGGATGGGCGCCGAATAAGCTCGTTCCAGCGGCCCCGGCCGCCATGTGACTTGCAAGGGGGCGGTGCCGCGAGGTGCCGCCCTTTTATATTTCCGGCCGGTTATTTCTCTGGCCGGGATGGCTGCTATCGCTTAGCCGGACCGGCTGCATTCAGCCGACAGGACAGAGCCACGACCGACGCCCCAGCCTCGATATCGCGCGACACGCCTTGGCGCACTGAAATGCTCGCCACCTTGCGGCTGAGCTGGCCGCTGGCACTCGCCAATCTGCTGCAGATGCTGACTTACGCGATCGACGTGATCTTCATTGCGCGGCTGGGCGAAACACAGCTGGCTGCATCGGCATTGGTGGTCGCTTTGTTCGGGCTGGTATTGTGGGCGTTGAGCGGGCTGACCGGAGCGGTGGCGCCGGTCATTGCCGCCGAACTTGGCGAGCGGGCACCGGCGCTACGCCCGGTACGGCGCGCCACGCGCATGGCGCTGTGGCTGGCCGTGGCGAGCAGCACGGCGGGCATGGGGCTGTGCCTGCTGCTCGATCCGATCATGCGCGCGACCGGGCAGGAACCGCAGATCATAGGCCTCGCCAATGAATACAATATCGTGATCGTTTTCTCGATGCTGCCGATGGTGATCAACAACGTGCTGCGCAGCTTCGTATCCGCGCTGGACCGACCGATCATCGCGACCATGCTGACGGCGGCGGGTATCGGCGTGAATGCGCTGGCGAATTACGCTTTCATCTTCGGCAATCTGGGGGCGCCGGAGCTCGGGCTGACCGGCGCGGCGATCGCGACCATCATCACGGCGACGGTCACCATGATGGCTTACCTGCTGGTGATCCGGCTCGACCCGCGCCTGCATCGTTATCGCATCTTGGGCCGCTGGTGGGCACCGGACTGGGCGCGGTTGTGGCAGATTATTCGCATCGGCACCCCGATCGGCCTCACCATCACGGCGGAGGCGGGTATCTTCGGCGCGGCGGCATTCCTGATGGGGGGGATCGGCGCAACCCAGCTGGCCGCGCATGTGGTTGCCCTGCAAATTGCCGCACTGGCATTCCAGGTGCCGTTCGGTGTCGGTCAGGCGGCCACCATCCGGGTCGGCTATTTCTACGGCGCGCGCGATGCGGACGGGATGGCGCGCGCGGGTTGGGCCGCAATTGCGCTGGGCACCGGTTTCATGGCGCTGACCGCGGGGGCAATGATCCTCATCCCCAAGCCGCTGCTGGCGATCTATATCGATCCATGGGCCCCCGCCAATGCGGCGATGGTGGCGTTTGCCCTGCGCTATATCAAGCTGGCGGCCGCGTTCCAGCTGGTCGACGGGATCCAGGCCGTCGCCATGGGCTCGCTGCGCGGCTTGCAGGATACGCGCATCCCGATGTGGATCGCGATCTTCGCCTATTGGGTTCCCGGTATCGGTACCGCCCTGGTGCTTGGTTTCGCCACTCCGCTACAAGGGGTAGGAGTGTGGATCGGCCTCGCCACCGGACTGACGGTGGCCGCTATCCTGCTGCTGCGCCGCTGGATGATGCGCGAGAGATTGGGCCTGACCCGGCGCGGGGCGTAATTTTCCGGATCAGGTGCGATGCGCCTTGAACCGGCGTATCTGTTTGGTGCGGCCGCCCATCCAACCAGCCACCATCAGCCACGGCCCGGCGAACAGCGCGCAACTTTTTTGCATGCCAAGCCGTTGACTCCCTGAACAGGCATTCACATATGCGCCCTGCTGGCACTCTCGGCCTGAGAGTGCCAACCATACTTTCAGACACTCTAACAGAAAGGTCCCAACACATGGCATTTCGTCCGTTGCACGACCGCGTATTGGTCCGCCGCATCGAAGCCGACCAGAAGACCGCTGGCGGCATCATCATTCCCGATAGCGCACAGGAAAAGCCAAGCGAAGGCGAAGTCGTTTCCGTAGGCACCGGTTCGCGCGCCGAAGACGGCACCGTCACTCCGCTCGACGTGAAGGCGGGCGACCGCGTTCTGTTCGGCAAATGGGGCGGCACCGAAGTCAAGATCGACGGCGAAGACCTGCTGATCATGAAGGAAAGCGACATCATGGGGATCATGGGCTGAACGCCCACCCATACGCTTCCTTTCAACCAACCTAATTTTCAGGAGAAACCAACATGGCAGCCAAGGACGTAAAGTTCTCGCGTGACGCACGCGAAGGCATCCTCAGGGGCGTGGATACGCTCGCAAACGCAGTGAAGGTCACGCTCGGTCCCAAGGGCCGTAACGTCGTGATCGACAAGAGCTTCGGCGCACCGCGCATCACCAAGGACGGCGTTACCGTCGCCAAGGAAATCGAACTGTCCGACAAGTTCGAGAACATGGGCGCGCAGATGCTTCGCGAAGTCGCATCGAAGGCGAACGACGCCGCCGGTGACGGCACCACCACGGCCACCGTGCTCGCGCAGAGCATTGTGCGCGAAGGCATGAAGTCGGTTGCGGCCGGCATGAACCCGATGGACCTCAAGCGCGGCATCGACCTCGCTGTGACCCGCGTGACCGAGAACCTGCAGAGCCGTTCGAAGGACGTCTCCGGCAGCGAGGAAATCAGCCAGGTCGGCGTGATTTCCGCCAATGGCGACCGTGAAGTCGGCGAAAAAATCGCCGAAGCCATGGAAAAGGTCGGCAAGGAAGGCGTGATCACCGTCGATGAGAGCAAGGGCCTCGAATTCGAGCTCGAAACCGTCGAAGGCATGCAGTTCGATCGCGGCTATCTGTCGCCTTACTTCATCACCAACCCGGACAAGATGACGGTCGAGCTGGAAAACCCCTATATTCTCATCCACGAGAAGAAGCTTTCTAACCTGCAGTCGATGCTGCCGGTACTCGAAGCTGCAATGCAGAGCGGGCGTCCGCTGCTGATCATTGCAGAAGACATCGAAGGCGAAGCGCTGGCCACCCTGGTGGTCAACAAGCTGCGCGGCGGCCTGAAGGTTGCAGCGGTCAAGGCACCCGGCTTCGGCGATCGCCGCAAGGCGATGCTGCAGGATATCGCTATCCTGACACAGGGCGAGATGATTTCCGAAGATCTCGGCATCAAGCTTGAAAACGTCACGCTGGGCATGCTCGGCGAAGCCAAGCGCGTTACCATCGACAAGGACAACACCACCATCGTGGACGGGTCCGGTTCGGCTGACGACATCAAGGCACGCGTGTCCGAAATCCGTACGCAGATCGACAACACCAGCTCCGATTACGACAAGGAAAAGCTGCAGGAACGTCTGGCGAAGCTCGCCGGCGGCGTTGCAGTGATCAAGGTCGGCGGAGCCACCGAAGTCGAAGTGAAGGAACGCAAGGACCGCGTCGACGACGCTCTGCACGCCACGCGCGCAGCCGTCGAAGAAGGCATCGTCCCGGGCGGCGGTACCGCGCTGCTTTACGCCACCAAGGCGCTGCAGGGTCTCGAAGGCGAGAATGACGACCAGACGCGCGGCGTCGATATCGTGCGCCGTGCGCTGCAAGCTCCGGTTCGCCAGATTGCCGAAAATGCGGGCCATGACGGCGCCGTGGTTGCCGGCAAGCTGATCGACGGCAACGACGAAGGCATGGGCTTTAACGCGGCCACCGACACTTACGAAAACCTCGTAAATGCCGGCGTGATCGACCCGACCAAGGTCGTGCGCACCGCGCTGCAGGATGCAGCCAGCGTGGCCGGTCTGCTGATCACCACCGAAGCGGCGATCGCTGAAAAGCCGGAAGACAAGTCCGCAGCCCCGGCAATGCCCGATATGGGCGGTATGGGCGGCATGGGCGGAGGCATGGGCTTCTAAGCCCGGCATCCGACCGACGCGAAAAAGACGGCCCCGGAGGAGCGATCCTTCGGGGCCTTTTTTATCCTGCGTCCAGGGTGCCAAGAAATCTTGGCGGTTTGCGGCACAAATGGGTAGTTTGCGCGTTTGGAACCTTCATACCGGGGGGAATCGCATCGCGCGATGATGGAAGATCGTAAATCTGCAGCCAACAGCGCGCGTTTCGTGCTGCGATCGGCCACGCGCGCCGAGCATGATGCCACCGAGCACGCGCTCGCCCATCTCTCGATCGAAAAGCCCGCACATTATACCGAATTTCTGCGCATTCAGGTGCGCTCGCTGGCGATTATCGAACCGGCCCTGGCCGGCGGTGGCTGGACCCGGTGGCAATCGCGTATGCCGCAATTGGAGCTGGATCTGGCCGATCTGGACGCGGCCATCTTGATGTCCCCCGCAACGCCAGCGGACTTTCCTGCCGATGCCCATATCTGGGGCGCGCAATATGTGCTGGAAGGCTCGCGGCTGGGCGGACAAATGCTGTGCCGACGGGTGCAGCCGGGGCTTCCGACCCGCTATTTGAACGAGCCGGACAGCACCGCAACTTGGCGACGATTCGTCGAGGCGATGGAGTGCGCGGCAGAGGCTGTGGGCGATCTCCGGGAAGAATGGTTGCAAGACGCCGTCACCGGCGCGAAAAAGGCCTTCATGATTTTCCAGGCCGCCGCCCAAGCCGCCGCCCAAAACACTGCCCAAACCACTGCCCAAACCACCGAAAGGGTCGCTGCGTGACCGAATTACTGCCCGTTGGAACCAAGGTGGATTTAACCAATTGCGACCGTGAGCCGATCCATATTCCCGGCGGCATCCAGCCGATCGGGTTTCTGATTGCGATTACCGCCGACTGGCTGATCAGCCGCGCAGCCAACACCGAGCAGTTTACCGGACGCGCACCCGAATCCTTATTGGGCCAGCCACTCAAGACCGTGTTTACGCCAAAGGCGTTGGCGCAGCTGCGCACGCGCATTTCATCGCTGCGTGGCCCCGATGCGATGGAACGGATAATGGCGTTGCCGTTGATGGAGGATGGTGCCTCCTACGATTTGGCGGTGCATTTTTCCGGCAATTCCATCGTGATCGAATGCGAACCCTCGCAGGGCGACGATATCGACGTGTCCAGCTTTGTGCGCAACACGATCGGCCGATTCGCCGCAACCGACGGCGTGGACGCGCTGCTGAAGGAAGGCGCGCGCCAGTTCCGCGCGCTGGTCGGTTTCGACCGGGTGATGATCTATCGCTTTGCCGACGATGGCAGCGGCGAAGTCGTCGCGCAGGCGCTGTCCAGCGGCATCGATTCCTTCATGGGGCTGCATTTCCCGGCAACCGACATCCCGCAGCAGGCCCGCGCCCTGTACGTACGCAACACGTTCCGTATCGTCGGCGATGTAAACCGCGAGCCAGCCCCGATCGTGCAGCTATCGGGCGACGAACCGCTCGACCTGTCGATGGCATTGTTCCGCGCGGTTTCACCGATCCACCTTGAATATCTGCGCAATATGGGCGTGCGCGCATCGCTCTCTGTTTCGATCATCATTGAAGGTCGCTTCTGGGGATTGATCGCGTGCCATCATCACAGCCCCCGAATGCCGAATTTCGGTGAACGCAGCACAGCCGAACTGTTCGGCCGCCTGTTCTCGCTCGAACTGGAGCGAGCCTTGCGGGCGAAAGAAAGCGATTACGAGTCTGGCGCAAGGCGCATTTCCAACCGCCTGATGGCTTCCGCCGCGCAGGACCAGTCACTGCTGAAAGACGCTGAATGGCTGGGCGATCTGGTGTCCGATTCCATTCCGTGCGACGGCGTCGGCGTATTTATCGAGGGCGAAACCGCCTTTAGCGGAAGCCGTCCGGACCCGGAAGATTTCGGCAAAATTCTCAAAGCCCTGAACGCTCAGGCAGCGCAGCAAATTTATCATTCGTCGCGCATCACCGATTTCGTGCCCGGTGCGGAAGAATACGCCGACCGGGCCGCCGGCCTGATCGCCATCCCGATCTCCCACTCGCCGCGCGATTACGTTATCCTGTTTCGCAAAGAAAAGCTGCAGACCGTGCGCTGGGGCGGAAAACAGGAAAAGGAACGCACCGAGGGAAATGGCGAAATCCGCCTGAGCCCGCGCAAATCTTTCGATACGTGGACGCAGCAAGTGCGCGCCACTGCCGAACCGTTCACCTCCACCCAGCTGAAAATCGCCGACGCGCTGCGTACCACCCTGCTGGAAGTCGTCCTCCAGCTGTCGGAAGCCGCTGCACAGGAAAAGCGCAGGGCAAGCGAGCAGCAGCAATTGCTGATCGGCGAGCTGAATCACAGGGTTCGCAATATCCTCGCATTGATCCGCGCGCTGATGAACCAGACCAAACGTGAGAAGGGTTCCACCAAGGATGTGATCAAGACGCTGGACCACCGTGTCCAGGCGCTGGCGAATGCGCATGACCAGCTTACTGCCGATAATTGGGCCCCGGCTGATCTGGCCGGCCTGATCGAAACCGAATTTTCCGCCTATATCGGTCAAGACGGCAAGCGTCTGACGCTGAGCGGCCCGCCGGTTGCCATCGTACCCGAGGCGTTCACTATCATGGCGCTGGTGATCCACGAGATGACCACCAACGCGGCAAAATACGGGGCGTTGAGCGATAGCGGCAATGTCGATATTGGCTGGTCGCTGGACGATGCTGGCGATTTGGACATCGAATGGCGCGAATCTGGTGGTCCGGCGGTGCAAGCGCCCGAACGCCGCGGTTTCGGCACCACGGTCATCGAAACGTCGATCCCCCATGAATTGGGCGGGAGCGCACAGGTCGATTATCGCACCGCAGGCCTTCGCGCGCATTTCAGCATACCGTCGCGATATGTCGACCTAAGCAGTTCGGCGCCCGATCCCGGAAGCAAGATCCCCGAAAACATGGCGGCATTGTCGCTTGCAGATCGCCACATCCTGCTGGTTGAGGACAACATGATCATCGCGCTGGATGCAGAAGATATGCTGACCGAACAGGGCGCGGCCCACGTACATCTGGCATCCAGCATCGGTGCAGCGATGAAGATCATCGAAAGCGAGCAGGTCGATTGTGCAATGCTCGATTTCAATCTTGGCAGCGAAACCAGCGAACCCATTGCGGATGCACTGATCCAGAAGGGCATCCCCTTCATCCTGGCGAGTGGTTATGGCGGCGGGGAATCCATTCCGAAGAAACTGGCGGATATTCCCCTGGTGACCAAACCCTATACCGAAGAAGCGATCAACAAGGCTTTGCTCAGCGTACTCGAGCCTGCCTGAGTCCGAATGCTACGTCCGCCGGCTCCAGGTCTGCGTTCGGATCAGGAGTCGGTATCGAGTAAAGCGGGGGCCGACGGCTGGGTTCCTCGGGGCTGCACGCAGACATCGGCTGCCAGCGCCCGGTGATCGGACCCCACATCGTCCAGCACCTTGAACGATTCGATCCGGACACCGTCGCGAACGAACAGCTGGTCCAGCGGCCAGCCTATCGCGGCATAATCCGCCGGGAATGTCGCGAAGGTACCGCGGCCGATCCGGGGGTCGAGATAGCCACCCTCGGCCACGAAACGCTGGGTGGTGCGCGACCAGGGCACATCGTTGAAATCGCCGATTGCCAGCACATTGCCCAGATCATCTGGCGTGCGCGCGCCGGCGCGGGCGATATTCGCATCGCGCGATTCGGTGCTTTCGCCGGGAAGCGGCGGCCGGGGATGCAAGCCGATCATTTCGAAGCGCGCGCCGTCATCGGTGCGCATGGTTGCGTAGAGGGTCGGCGTATTGGCATTGGTGTTGGACACCATCTCTGCCCGGTCGACCTGAAGATTGGTGGCAAAGGCCATCCCATATTTGTTATCCAGCGGTTCTTCCAGCCGGTAACCGAAGGCCGATAATTGCGGCTCCAGCGCGGCGATCCACTTGGCGTCGGTTTCCATCAACAGCAGCGTGTCGGGTGCCTGGCTTTCGATCAGCCGCGCCACGCGGCCATATTGATCGTTGGGCTGGAGCACGTTGAGCGACAGCACGCGCATGCAGGACATGCCATCGACATCGTCGGGCAGCGCAATCTGAGTTGGCGCAAGGAAGCTGTAGGGCCATAGTCGGAACAGGTTGATCGCGATGGCCAGCGCCAGCACACCGATGACCAGCAATCGCCGGGGGCGCGCAAAAAACAGCGCAGCCACGATCAGCCCCGCCGACAGGAAAATCGCCGGCTCCCGCACGAAGTCGAGCATCCGGATGAACCCACGGTTCGATGGTACGAGCGATATCAGCGTCAGCAGCAACAACAGCGCCGCCAGCGCCAGCAGTATTTTTCCAAGAACCGTAAGCTTCGCCATAATCCATCCCCCTGATGTGCCGTTCAACCTATGGCCGGGCCTCCGGTTCCGAAGGGAGTGTTATCCGCCCTTGCGGCTTTCCTCGACCCGGCTGACTACATCATCCGGCCAGACCACCTGCGTCTGCGTCTGCGGGTTGAACAGATTGCCCTCATACTGCGCGGCCTCGGCAGCGGCGATTTCCTCGGCAGTGAGGAATTCGCTCGGTTCCAGCGCGAACACGTCCAGCCCGCGTGCGATCTCGGTCGCGTAGATGCGGCCGTTGTACCAATATGCGGACCAGTAACCGCCGGTGATCAACTGGTCTTCATTCACCGGACCACGATCGAAATAGGCGATCTCGAACGGATTGGCCGCATCGGTGAAATCGATCACGCTTATGCCGCCCTGATACCAGGCCTGCACGAAAATATCGCGGCCCGGCACAGGGATGATCGAGCCATTATGGGCGACGCAGTTTTCCTTGTCGCCCTGCGGTGCGGGCAGTTTGTAGAGGCTGCGAAACTCCAGCTTGCGGTCTTCGATGGCATAGAATGCGTTGGCGCCCCAGTTTTTCGGATCGCCAGCCTGGCAACGCGGCCTGCCGCCGCCGCCCCATTCATCGGTGAACAGCACCTTGGTACCATCGTTGTTGAATGTGGCGGAGTGCCAATAGGCGAACCCCTTATCGGTCACATCGTCGATACGCACAGGCTTCATCGGGTCGGAAATATCGAGGATGATGCCGTTGCCCGAACACGCCCCGGCAGCCAGGTTCTTGGCCGGGAATACAGTAATATCGTGGCACATATCGGTGCGGGTGGTGTCCTGCGTGCCTTCCCCATGATCGCCGCCGCGCCACAATCCACCAATCTGCCCGTCAGCTGCAAAAATGCGTGGACGATCGACGATGCGGGCCGCGGACGGATCGGCCACGGGTATTTCGATCACGTCGATGCTGAACAGGGCGGTGCGATCATCGCCGGGTGCATCGGTGCAGCCTGCCAGCTCGTCTTCGTCGCGGACATAGGATGTGCCCGAATTATAGACCACGATGGAGCTGTCGTCCGCGCTGACGACCGAATGGGTGTGGCTGCCACGGCAGGTCTGCACCTGGCCGATCTGAACCGGGCGCGTGATGTCCGAAATATCGAATATACGGATTCCGCGGAAGCGTTCCTCGCTGATCCGGTCGCCGACGCCGCCCAGTCCGCAATCGACGCGTGCGCGGCTGTCCTGCACGCTCATCACCAGCAGGTCGCCGACGATCGAGACATCGCCCTGACCGCCGGGGCAGACGGTCGAGCTGACCAGCTGCGGTACGCCATCCTCGCCCAGGCGGTAGGCGTTGAAGCCGTGATAATTGCCCGCCACCAGCATATCGCCGGAAAAGGCCATGTCGGTGTTGGCAAAGCTGAGCAGCGATCCGCGCTTGCCGAAGCGCGGTTCATCTTCGTCATCTTCGCTATCGCTGTCGGAGCCGCTTGCATCCTCCTCGCCAGTATCTTCGGACACATCTTCTTCTGTTTCCGCCGCCTCGTCCTCATCCTCGTCATCTTCGATCAGGGGCTGCAGGCCGGCTGGGTTGGCCGGGTCGAAGAACCCGGCAGGCTTGGGCATGGCGGTGACCAGGCGCATATTGCTGATCGCCTGTTCGGCGTCGCGGAAGCCCGCTGCCAGCGTGGCGCGCGGATCGGTGGAGAGACCCGCCAGCAGCGCGTTCATGCGCTCGATCTCGGTCTTCTGGTCGCTCACCACATCATTGGTGAACTCGAACATCACTGGATCATAGGCGGTGCCCGGCTGGTCGTGCAGCTCTTCCACCATGTCGAGCGCGCCTTGGTGATGCGCGATCATCAATTGCAGGAACAGTCGGTCGAATGCGGTGCCGTTTGCAGCGCGCAAATCGGCCAGCTGTTCGGGGCTGGCCATGCCTTTCATCGCGTGATGCGCATGGCCCATCCCTTCGGCAGACAACGCCAGGCTGCGGTCGGACAGCCAGCCGCGCATGAAATCCATCTCGTCCTTCTGGCTGGCATCGATCCGTCCGGCCACTGCGACGAGGTCTTCATTATTGGTGCGGTCCGCAACCAGCTCGGCCAGCTCCACCGCTTGCTGGTGGTGGACGATCATGCCCTGCATGAACGTCACGTCGCCCGGCGCATAGCTGGTATCGGACAGGCGCGTAGCCTCTTCGGCAGCGATCACGCGCGATGCTTCGCCCGGCGCACCCGGCAATATGATCGGCGTGTCGCTGGCGAATGCGGCGGCGGAGGTGGATAGGAGCAAGGTCGCGCCGAAAGTGCGCAGGCCGATAGATGTCATGATGCGAGTCCCCGTAGTTAGTTGCGCCCAACAGATAGGCCGCATGGCCTTGGGTCAAGCGCCAAATCGACGAGCCGCAATCGCAGCCCCTTCAGATGCCGTTATCCGACTTCGGAAAGTTCCTCCCGGCGCGGGCCGAGATAGCCGAACAAATAGGCCGCCACCTTGCGCATCTGGATTTCCTCCGCCCCTTCGGTGATGCGGTAACGGCGGTGGTGGCGATAGATATGCTCGAACGGCTTTTCGCGGGAATAGCCGATGCCGCCATGCACCTGCATCGCCCGGTCCGCCGCTTCGCATACCAGCCGGTTCGCCCAGTAATTGCACATCGAAACCTTGTCCGACAGCTCACGCTCGATCTGCTTGTGCGGGATGCGGTCCATGTCCCACGCGGTCTTGTAGATCAGCAGGCGCAGCATCTCGCACTGGGTGGCGAGTTCCACGATGGGGAACTGGATCGCCTGGTTCTTCGCCAGCTCCTCGCCAAAGGGTTTGCGTTGGCGGGCATAGCGGATCGATTCCTCGATGCAGAATTGCGCGGCACCCAGACTGCTGGCCGCCTGCCGGATACGGTTCTGGTGGACGAAGGACTGCGCCAGCGCGAGGCCCCGGCCTTCCTCCCCCAACACCGCGCTATCGGGCACCCACACTCCTTTGAGAAAGAAGCGCGCATGGTCGCTCGGCATGTTGAAGGTCCACACGAAGTCGTCGATTTTCAGCCCGTCGCTGGGGACGGGGACCAGCAGGCAGGTGATACCTTTCGCATCGCCATCTTCACCCGATGTCCGCGCGAAGACCGCGCAATGGGTCGCGTGGTGCATCCCGGTGATCCACATCTTGGCCCCATCGATCCGCCAGCCACCTTGCCCATCGCGGTTTTCGCGCACGGCGCGCGTGTCCATATGCGTCGCGTCGGAGCCATGATCGGGCTCGGTCAGCCCGAAGGCTACGCGCCTGGTGCGCTCGAACCCTCCGGTGATGAATTCGCGCTTCTGGTCTTCCGTCCCGAACTGGTCGAACATGGCGACGAAGGGGAAGTTGCCGACAATCGAGTGCTCGTTTTGCAGATCGTTATGCAGCCCCAGCCCGCGCTGGGCGAAGCGGGCGCGGATTACCGCCATCCACAGGTTCGATCCGTCCTTCCCGCCATATTCTTTCGGCGCGGAGAAGCGCCAATGCCCCGCCGCATCCGCGCGGCGGGAGGCCTCGCGCAGCAGATCTTCCCATTCCTCGTTGGGCAGACCGCCCCGGTCCCAATCCGTGCGCGCATCCTCGCGCCGGTGATCGAAGAAGCGGTTATTGTCCCCCTCGTGCTGGAGCGGCGTGATCTCCGCGTCGATGAACGCCACTAGCTCGGCGTAATAGTCTTCCAGTTCCTGCGGTACGGCAAAATCCATCAATTCTCTCCAAGCCATTTATGGCGGGCGGCGGCGAGCGCAGGGTATTTGGGAACATCTGCGCCGAGCTTTTCGAGCGCGTGGAAGCGCAAAGTAGCCAACAGTTCGGGAGTGGCCAAACTCTTGCTGCCAGCCAGAATTTCGCGCGAGAGGTCCGCACAATCGGCGTTGCGGTTGGCAGTCATCGCATCGTCTGCCCGCGCAATCATCCCGAGCGCATTGCGCGCCACCGCCAGCTGGAACCGGTCATGACCGCTCACCTTGTCCTTGATCGCCGCGAGCCATTCGGAAACAGCCAGGGCGATCTCTCCATCACCCGCCTCGCCGGAGCGATCGGGGCGCTTTTCGGGTTGGGAAAGCGGGCGTAGGCGTTCCTGCTCCGGCGCATCCTCTTCCAGCAGCATCAGCAGATCGAGTTCCTGCTCGCTGGTGCGCCTGGAAATGACTACGCGCTCTAGCATCCGGTCCTGCCCCTCGCGCCAGATCTTCGCCATGTTCAGGCAGCCCAGTGCCCACCAAACGGTGCGATAGACCAGCCAATAGCGGAACCGGCCGCGATCGACGCTCCGCCCGCTCTCGGCTTCATAGGCCGCGAAATAATCGTCCAGCGTGCCCAGCCCCAGCGCAGGTCGGTCGGGCCGGGCGAAGCGCCATACGGTCATGCAACCAAACGCCAGATCCTCGTGATAATCGCCGAAATGTGCCAATTCCCAATCGAGCACCCCGGTCAGCCGGGAATTGTCCACCAGGATATTGCCGAGCCGGTAGTCGCCGTGAACAAGCACCGGCGCGATCGTGCCCGGCAGATTGTCCGCCAGCCATTTCAGACCCAGCGCGATAATCGGACGGTCGCCGCCCGCTTCGTCGAATTGCTGGCGCAAATCGCCGACTGCCTCCCGGTAATCCATCTCCGGCACGTCGGTCGGCAATTCGTCGGGGCGAATGGCATGGATCCGCGCCAGGTCCCGCGCGACTTCTGCCAGCAACCGGTCTGGCCTGTCCATTGCCAGGATGTCCTTCGGGCTCGGCGTGCCGGGCAGAGCGTGCATCACGAAGCCGCTGCCGATGCCGTCCTCGGTCTCCAGTTCCGCCACAACTTCGGGGGCGGTTACTCCGCTCGCGCGCGCAGCACGGATAATCGCTGCCTCGGCTGCATGGCCAAACGGCCGGTCCACCATCATCGAAAGGCTTGGTGCGCGGCGCAGGACAAATTGCCTCTCGCCGCAGGAAAACAGCCAGCTTTCCATCGTGGCACCGCCGGTCAGCCGCGAAAGACGCTCCGGTTCGGGCAGGCCGGCACGCTGCAATGCCCTCGCCAAACCTGCGGCAAGTTCGCTCTCGTCGCTCACTTAGGCAATCCCCCATATCCGGCGTTCGCAACCTATTGCGCCGTCGGTCGTTGTCCTGATCAGAACGCTAACACGAACCACCGGAGCTTCCCGAATGAAATTGCCCAACAACGCCCTCGTCGCAGTCGTCGATGGCGAAAATTTCGTGACCATGCGCAACACCGGCCAGATCTTCGAGCCCAAACTGGAAAAGGCCCACAAGCCCGATCTCAATGCCACCAATTTCAGCGCCGGCGTGAAGCATCAGGACGATGCCGGCCAACAGACCGGATCGACCGATCTGAACGAGCTGGCCCATGCCGCCGCAGCCTCCGAATGGCTCAATCAGAAAGCCATTGCCGGGGAATATGACGATCTGCTGGTAATCGCGGACCCCAAGACGCTGGGCGAGATGCGCCGCCATTATCACTCGGAACTGGAGAAGCGCCTGACCGGTGAAATCGCCAAGACCCTGACCGGCGAAAACAGCGACCGCATCGCCAAGGCCATCGCGGATGAATAAGGCGGGAGTATCTCCCCACCGGGCAAATACCCACCCAGCGCAATATCCGGTCGCATCAGCGACACATCTCGTCGCGGACACACTTGGCCGCCGGAAATTCCGGCGGTTAAGTCCTTGCTAACGATGGGTAGGGTATTTCTGACAGCATGATTTTGCGAACATTACGTAACGTCGCCGCATCGATGGCGCTTGTTTCCGGCCTGGCGATGGGCGCTCCGGCGATAGCGCAGGGCCCGGGGTCCGCGCTTAATCTCGAAGCGGCGTTCGACAGTGCATTGGGCACCCAGCTTCGTAGCCCCCAGACCTACAATGCGGTTTACGACACTCCGCTGGAACGCCGCGTCGCGCAATTGGCCGACGGCGATAATGGCCGGATCGGCGTTTACGCGATCGATCTGACCACCGGCGAGGAAATCGGCGTGCTTGCCGACCAGCGTTTTCCGATGGCCAGCACCAGCAAGGTTGCAATCGCTGCGGCATATCTGGCCGGGGTGGATCAGGGCCGCTGGACCCTGACCAGCGAATGGCGGCTGCCGCGCCGCAATGGCGCGTATATGACTGCGCAGCGTCACATCGAACTGATGATCAGCAAGAGCTGCAACGCCTGCACCGATGCCATGCTCAACGCCGTTGGCGGGCCGCAAGCGGTCAACGAATGGATGCGGCGGGCTGGTATTTCCGATTTCGAGCTGACGCGCGACATCGCTTCTTTGATCCGCGATGATGGCAAGATAGATCCCGCCACCAGGATCGACCGGCAGGACAGCGCCACTCCGCGCGCGATGGGACAGTTTCTGGCGGGAATTTATCGGGGAGAATGGCTCAGCCCCAGTTCGCGGCAAGTATTGCTCGGTGCGATGGCCCAAACAACCACTGGCAAAAAACGGATGCCCGCAGCCCTGCCGGACAGTGCGCGGCTTGCCCATAAAACCGGCACGTTGAGCCGCACGGCGAGCGATATCGGTATTTTCTACACGGCCGATGGCCGGCCGATTGCCGCCGCAATCTACGTAACCGGTCAAAGCGTCTCCATGGCGGTGGAAAACGGCAATCGCGGCGAAAAGCTGCAAGCGCGCCGACTGCGCGATGCGCGCATTTCTTCCATCACCCGGGAACTGTACAATGGTTTCAGCAATCCTGGCGGAAGCGGCCGGACGTGGGTCAATGCCACCTATGGCGGGCAATGAAAATCGCCTGATGGGCAATTGCTAGACCCGGTTGCGGGCTGGTAAAAAAAAGGGCGGCGCCTTACGGCACCGCCCTTTTTTTTTGCTCAATGGAGCGAAGCTTACATTTCGGCTTCGGCTTCTTCCATTTCGGCTTCCATTTCGGCGCCGGCTTCTTCCATTTCGCCTTCGACAGCGACAGCGCCTTCGGCGACTTCGTCGGTCATGGCATCGGCATTGGCTTCGGTATCGGCTGCAGCACCTTCGACGGTTGTTTCAGCGGATTCTTCGGTGCCTTCCGAGCAAGCCGAGAGGGTCAGTGCGGCGGCGGCAACGGCGCCGGCGAGTACGAATTTACGCATAGGATCAATTCCTTGAAAAGCGATTATGTCGGACGATTGGCCCCAGATCGGGGTGATCATCGGAAGCCAGCGAGTGGTGCTGTCCTCTGCGATGTCAAATAATGGCGGGAATGTGACCGCGCAAGTGGAAAAATGGCCTAAATATGGCAAGCCTTTGTTTCGCCACGATTCATTTAGGTTCGGTTAACCATATTCGCCTGATTTTGCCATGCTTTTGCGGCAGCCGATTGTAAAGCAGGGCCGCAATGCTACCACCGCCGGCATGCCCGAATCCGCCCCGCTCGCGCCCGGCCAGAAGCCGCATCTCTACCTTGTCGATGGCAGCGCCTATATTTTCCGCGCCTATCACCGCCTGCCCCCGCTGACCGATCCGGAAGGAACTCCGGTCGGGGCGGTCTACGGCTATACCACGATGCTGTGGAAATTGGCGGCGGATCTGGATGAGGCCGATGGGCCCACGCACCTGGCGGTTATTCTCGACAAGGATTCGAAGAGTTTCCGCAACGATATCTACCCCGAATACAAGGCCAACCGCCCTCCCCCGCCCGACGATCTGGTGCCCCAATTCCCCCTGATCCGCGATGCCACCCGCGCCTTCAGCCTGCCTTGTATCGAGGAGCAGGGGCTGGAGGCCGACGATCTGATCGCCAGCTATGCCCGCGCTGCGGCAAAGGAATGCTGGGATGTGACCATCGTATCCAGCGACAAGGACCTGATGCAACTGGTCGGTGAAGATCCCGGTTGCGGCAAGATCGACATGCTCGACACGATGAAGAGCGCGCGCATCGGCCCGGCGCAGGTCGAGGAGAAATTCGGCGTACCGCCCGAACTTGTCGGCGATGTGTTGGCGCTGATGGGCGATAGCGTGGACAATATTCCGGGCATTTACGGCATCGGTCCCAAAACCGCATCCAAGCTGATCGCCGAACATGGCAGCCTGACCGCCGCACTCGACCACGCGCCGGATATGAAGAAGAGCAAGCTGAAAGAACGCTTGCTGGAAGGGCGCGAGCAGGCCGAACTCAGCCGCGTGCTGGTGACGCTGAAAGAGGATTGCGAGCTTCCCCAGCCGCTGGAGGAATTCAAGCTGGACGGCCTGGCGCCCGAACCCTTGGCAGCGTTTCTGGAAAAGCATGGTTTCACCAGCTTGTTGCGGCGGCTCGATGCGGGCAGCGGTTCGCCGGAGCGCCGCAACAATCTCGACAATAACAAGCGCGAGACCGAAAGTGCGCAGAGTTCGGCGGGCGGAATGCGCCAGCCGCTGCCCGACATGCCGGAAGTCGATCGCGGCAGCTATGAATGCGTCCAGACGCGCGAGCGACTCGATCACTGGATCGAACGGGCTTTCGCATCGCGCGAAGTCGCGGTTGATACGGAAACCAGCTCGCTCGATGCGATGCAGGCGGAGCTGGTGGGCGTGTCGCTGGCGCTCGGGGCGAACGATGCCTGTTACATACCGGTGGCCCATGGCGGGACCGATCTGCTCAGCGATAATCCCGATCAGGTGGACCGCAGCGAGGCTTTGACAGCGCTCAAACCTTTGCTGGAATCGGACGCGGTGGTGAAGATCGGGCAGAACATCAAATATGATGTCAACGTGCTGGCGCGTTACGGCATCGCGGTCGCTCCGCTAGAAGATACGATGATCGTCAGCTTCGCGCTGGATGCAGGCCGCGGCGAGCAAGGCATCGGCGGCGGGCACGGGATGGACGAACTATCCAGCCGCCATCTCGGCCACCAGCCTGTGGCGTTCAAAGAGGTGTGCGGCACCGGCAAGAAGGCGATACCCTTCGGCGAAGTACCGCTGGACAAGGCCACCGAATATGCCGCCGAGGATGCCGATGTCACCTGGCGGCTCTACCAGCATCTGAAACCACGCCTGGCGGTCGAAGGCGGCACCAAGGTCTATGAGCGTGTGGACCGCCCGCTGATCCCGGTAGTCGCGGCGATGGAGCGCGAGGGCATCAAGGTCGACCGCGCCGCCCTGTCCCGCCTGTCCGAGGAATTCGCCAAGGAAACCGCGCGGCTGGAAGGCGAAATCCACGAAATTGCAGGCCAGGAATTCTCGGTCGGCAGCCCAAAGCAACTGGGCGAAGTGTTGTTCGAGAAAATGGGTTACAAGGGCGGCAAAAAGGGCAAGAGCGGGCAATATTCCACCGACCAGTCGGTGCTGGAAAAGCTCGACAATACCGGTGCGCCCATCGCCAGCAAGGTGCTCGAATGGCGCCATCTCAACAAGCTGAAATCGACTTATACCGATGCGCTGCAACAGGCGATCAATCCCGCTACCGGCCGGGTGCATACCTCCTATTCGCTGGTCGGTGCGCAAACCGGGCGGCTCTCCTCGACCGATCCCAACCTGCAGAACATCCCCATCCGAACCGCCATCGGCAGGCAAATCCGCGAGGCATTCGTGCCCGAAGCAGGCAATGTCCTGTTGGCAGCGGATTACAGCCAGATCGAGCTGCGATTGGCGGCCCATATGGCCGATGTGCCCGAGTTGAAGCAGGCCTTTGCCGAGGGGCAGGACATCCACAATCGCACGGCGCAAGAGATGTTCGGCGAGGTTACCCGCGACACCCGTGCACAGGCCAAGACGATCAATTTCGCCATTCTTTACGGCATCTCGCGCTGGGGCCTGGCCGGGCGGCTGGGAGTAGAACCGGACGAGGCGCAAGACCTGATCGACACTTATTTCGATCGCTTCCCCGGCATCCGCAATTTCATGCACGAAACGCTCGTGAAAGTGCGCGAGCGCGGATATTCACAGACGCTGTTCGGCCGCAAGACGTGGTTTCCGCGGATCGGATCGAAGAACCAGAACGAGCGCCAGGGCTCCGAACGCGCGGCCATCAATGCGCCGATCCAGGGCACCAGTGCGGATATCATCAAACGCGCGATGGCCCGCATGATGCCCGAGCTGCACGATGCGGGTCTGGGCGATGTGCGGATGTTGCTTCAGGTGCACGATGAACTCGTGTTCGAATTGCCCGAAGGCGATGTGGCGGCGGCCAGCCCGATGATCGAGCGAGTGATGGCCGAAGCCGCCGAACCTGCCGTTACGCTCGACGTGCCGCTGGGGATCGAGATCGGCACTGGCGCAAGCTGGGATGCGGCGCACTAGGCTTGAAGCGAGCCCCCTGCGCCTCTAGGTGGCGCGCATGCTGGATTTTGCCAACTGGACCATCGCCTGGGATGAGGCGGCACGCGCCGCCCTGACCCTGGGTATTGCCGTGATCGGGGCGCTGGTGCTGCACCGCGTCGTGTTCTTCCTCCTGCGCCGACTGACCCGGCTGTCGCATACCGAGGGCGACGAGGTTGCGTTGAGCTATCTGCGCAAGCCGGTGATGTGGCTGATGCTGGCGATTGCGGCGGGAATGGCGTCTAACGCCGATGCCCATATTGCGCGCTTCTGGTCCGCAATCGATGCGTTTGTCATCCCTGCCGTTCTGGGGCTGCTGGCGCTGGGCGTGGTGCGCGGTTTTGCCGCGGCGCTGCACAAGCGCACCGAAGAGCGGGTCGATCCGGTCGCTGCGCGCAGCCGCAAGACGCGCATCCTGCTGATCTCGCGCGCGGTTTCCGCGATCATCATCATCATTACCATCGGCCTGATCCTGCTCGGCATTCCCGCCGTGCGCGATGTCGGGACCGGGCTGCTCGCCTCTGCCGGCCTGGCCGCGCTGGCGGTGGGCGCTGCCGCCCAGCCTGCGCTGAAATCGCTGATCGCGGGAATCCAGATGGCGATTACCGAGCCGCTGCGGATCGGTGACATGGTGGTGGTCGATGGCCATACCGGCCGGGTGGAGGAAATCACCATGAGCTTCGTGATCGTGCGCACCTGGGATGAACGCGCCATCGTGGTGCCGACCTCGACCTTCCTCGACGATAGTTTCGAAAACTGGTCCCGCACCAATGAGTCGCTGACCGGGCCGGTGTTCCTGCATCTCGATCCGGCATCCGATGTCGCCCGGGTGCGCGCGGAATTCGAGCGGTACATCGCCACCAACGCTTTGTGGGATGGCCGCAACCAGGCCTTGCTGATGACGGAGGCCTATCCGGAAAGCCTGGAACTGCGCATGACAGTGTCCGCCGAGACAATCGGCGAGCTGTGGAACCTGCGCTGCGCCGTTCGCGAACACATGGTCGCCTGGCTACAATCCGAAATGCCCGATGCGCTGATCCGCCACCGACTGGAAGTCGATGCCGCGAATGAGCGCGTGAAGGGGTAGGGCGCTGCGATCCCTCGAGACATTCAGGACAGATGGATCAAGGGAGTGGCAAGCTCAGCCCTGACCGTTCGTCCTGACGAGCGGGGGCTCGGCCTGAGCGTCTTGCAAGAGCGCCGAGCCAATCACCCATGCTTCTTATCCCGCGTAGGCTCCAGCATGCCTTCCGAAATGAACCCGATCGTGCCCTTTTCCGCAGCGCGCTTTTTCAATTCGCCGCGCATTTTCTTGTACTCGGCTTCCATCTTCTGAGTCACCGTGGCGCGCGAATCTTTCAGCGCTTCGGTGAAATCTTCCTGCGTTACCTCGCTCACATCCTCTCCGGCCCGGCGAAGTGCATTGAGACCCGCGCGGCGTACGACGTCTTCCAGATCGGCACCCGTAAAGCGTTCGGTCTTGGCTGCGATATCCTTGAGCGTTACCCCATCTGCCAGCGGCATTTCACGTGCGTGGATGTTGAGGATGTGCTCGCGGCCCTTTTCATCGGGCGTACCGACATAGACCAGCTCGTCGAACCGGCCGGGGCGAAGTAGAGCTGGATCGACCAAAGTCGGGCGGTTGGTTGCGCCGATCACGACCACCGATTGCAACTCTTCCATCCCGTCCATTTCGGCCAGGATCGTGTTGACCACTCGCCCGGTGACCTGCGGTTCGCCCTGACCGGAGCCGCGCGCGGGGACCAGCGAGTCGATCTCGTCGATAAATACAACGCACGGTGCGACCGAGCGCGCGCGGGCGAACAGCCGGGCTATCTGTTGCTCGCTTTCGCCATACCATTTGGACAGCAGGTCAGAACTTTTCATGGAGATGAAATTGGCCTCCGCTTCCTTGGCGGTCGCCTTGGCAAGCAAGGTCTTGCCGGTTCCCGGAGGACCATAGAGCAGGAAGCCCTTGGCCGGGCGGATGCCGAGCCGGTCGAATGCCTCGGGATGTTTCAGCGGCAACTCGATGCCTTCGCGCAGCTGGTCGATCGCATCCTGCACGCCGCCCAGATCTTCCCAGCCCACCTTGGGCACCTGCACCATGACCTCGCGCATGGCGGAAGGCTGAACTCGCTTGAGCGCAGCGAGGAAATCCTCGCGCGTCACGCATAGCTCTTCCAGCACTTCGGGCGGGATCGTGCGTTCGTCCAAGTCGATTTTCGGCATGATCCGCCGCACCGCCTCGATCGCCGCCTCACGCGCCAGTGCCGCGATATCTGCACCTACGAAGCCGTGGGTGGTGCGTGCCAGCTCGTTCAATTCGACCTTGTCGCCCAGCGGCATGCCGCGCGTGTGGATTGCCAGAATTTCGCGCCGGGCGCTTTCATCGGGCACTCCGATCACGATTTCCCGATCGAACCGGCCGGGACGGCGCAGCGCCTCGTCGATGGCGTCGGGACGGTTGGTCGCCGCAATCACTACCAGGTTGGAGCGTGCTTCGAGCCCGTCCATCAGCGTGAGCAGCTGCGCAACCAGCCGCTTTTCCGCTTCGCCCGGCACCTTGTCCCGCTTGGGCGCGATGGAGTCTATTTCATCGATGAAAATGATCGCGGGGGATGACTTGGTGGCGTTTTCGAACACCTCGCGCAGCGCCTTTTCGCTTTCGCCATAGCCGGACCCCATGATTTCGGGACCATTGATGGTGAAAAACTCCGCATCGGATTCGTTCGCGACCGCCTGTGCCAGCCGGGTCTTGCCGGTCCCCGGCGGGCCATGCAGCAGCACACCCTTGGGCGGATCGACACCCAGCCGGGTGAATAATTCGGGATAGCGCAGCGGCAATTCCACCATTTCGCGCAATTGCTGGATAGTGTCCTGCATACCGCCGACATCGTCATAATTGACGACTGCCCGCCCATCGCGCGGCTCTTCGAATTCGGCGCGCAATTCGACCTCGGTATTCTCGTCGATATGGACGATTCCCTTGGGCGTGGTGGAGGCCACCTGCAGCCGTATCTGGGTCAGGGCATAAGCGGGCGCGTTGAACATGCGGCGCACGTCGGGCGGCATGTTCTGGACCGGCTGCTGACCGGTAGTTGCCACCAGGTCGCCCGCCGTCAACGGCTTGCGGAAGAAATTGCGCTTGAGCGCCTGGGTCGGTCCCTGCAACCGCATTTCGCGGGCGGCCGGTGCGAACACCACCCGTACGGCAGGCTGCGATTTGGCCGACCTGATCTTCACATGTTCACCGGAGCCTGCCTCGGCATTGCCGCGCTGCAGGCCGTCCAGCCGAACGACTTCGAGCGATTCGTCTTCCGCATAGGCGGACATTGCGACGGCAACGGTGGTCCGCTTGCCCTCGATCTCGACCACGTCGCCTTCGGTAATACCAAGCGCCTGGAAGGCCGAACGCGGCATGCGGGCGATGCCCTGGCCGCTTTCCTCTTGCCGTGCCGCTGCCACTTGCAGCCTGACTTGTCGTTCCTTGGTCGCGGCGTCGGCATCGGCCATCGGCATCTCACTCCTGTCTGGTATTTCTCATATTGCCGCCTCCAACTAGGAAGGAGTTGCAAGGAGTCAAACGGCCGCCGCGCAGATCGGTGCCGATCGATTATCAGATTTTAGGAGGATCGCTTCCTTCGCGGTCAGCGGCTCCCAAGAAAAAAGGCCCGGCTGGAAGAACCAACCGGGCCGAAAAAGTCTTGGGAGAGGATGCCTGTAAAGGCAGGGAGACATATGCTGCGCTGCGGCATTTTGTGCAAGTGCGAAATAGTCATGGTTTGTTGCATGAAGCGCAACAAACCTGCTTTTGGCGAGCCGCGCTTGCGGGGTGACAGGCTCCGTCCTTCCGCCTAGAAACCCGCCCGACCACCGGAGGATTTATGGACAAGCTCTACCCCGATGCCGCCGCCGCACTGGATGGCTTGCTGACGGACAACATGATTATCGCAGCCGGGGGTTTCGGCCTGTGCGGCATTCCCGAACGGCTGCTGGATGCCATTCGCGACAGCGGCGTACAGGGGCTCACTTTCGCCAGCAACAATGCCGGGGTCGACAATCAAGGCATCGGCAAATTGCTACGCACCCGGCAGGTGAAAAAGATGATCTCCAGCTATGTCGGGGAGAACAAGGAATTCGAACGCCAATTCCTGGCTGGCGAGCTGGAAGTGGAATTCTGCCCGCAGGGAACGCTGGCCGAACGCATGCGCGCGGGCGGCGCAGGCATTCCCGGCTTCTACACCAAGACTGGCGTCGGCACTCAGGTGGCGGAGGGCAAGGAGGTCAAGACCTTCACCACTCCAGGCGGAGAGGAGGACTATATCCTCGAACACGGAATTTTCGCCGATCTCGCGATCGTAAAGGCATGGAAAGCGGATGAAACCGGCAATCTGGTCTTCCGCAAGACGGCGCGTAATTTCAACCAGCCTGCAGCTACGTGCGGCCGCGCCTGTGTGGCCGAGGTGGAGGAGGTGGTCCCTGCCGGATCGCTCGATCCCGATTGCATCCATCTGCCCGGCGTGTTCGTGCAGCGGATGATCGTAGGCGCACCGTATTATAAGCAAATCGAGTTTCGCACCACGCGGGACCGCGAAACGGCCTAGGATGGATGCGGATGCGGCGACTTGAGTGCCGCAGCATGAGCAAGGGGACGGACATGATTCGCCAATTGGCACGAGCGGCAGTGCTTGCCGGACTTGGTCTTTCGCTGAGCGGATGTATCGCCGCAGTGGCGGCTATCCCCGTCCTGGCCGGCGGCGGCGTCGTCGGCAGCCGGGTGGCGGGTGGCGGCAGTGACAGCTCCGAAAATGCCAGCATCCCTCGCCCACCATTCGATTCGGCCCGTGCAAGTGCCCGTGCTGCTCCGCCCGTATTTGCTCCTGCCACTGCGCTATCGCCGACTCCTCAGCCAGTGGCGCTTGCCGCGCCAGCGACGCCAGTAGTGGCCGAACCTGCTGCAGATGAACTGGCCCCGCAGCCTGCAACCGCGCAGGCCGGGCCCGCGCGATCGCAGCTGGCGGTTGGCGCGATGCCGCCCGTCGCGCTGACGCTGCCCGATGGCACGCGCGTAGAAGTGAGCGGGAGCGAGGCCGTCGGGGCGGTTGCAATGGCTCCGAACGCGGGCTCCGCGATCATGGCTGCCGGGCCGGGTCCATACAGGGCATTGCAGGATTATGCGCTGGCCAACGCCCCGCGCCCTGCCTCTCGCAAGCCGCGCGATTCGGTGCTGCTAACTGCGCCGGGGGCTTTGCAACCCGATACCGCTGCCTGCAGCGTGTCGCAGCCCGCCGTGCTGATCGATCTGGATCCGGGTGATGAGCTGCTCGATCCCACAGCCCGCTTCGCGCCCAATCCTCAGCTTTCGGAGGCGCTTGCGAAACTGCGCGCAGAGAACGTTTCGGTCCACTGGATTTCGGGCAATTCTGCCGCTTTCGCCGGAGCCATCCGGAGCCGGCTGGCCGAAGCAGAGCTCGACCCCGAGGGCGCGGACGAACTCGTGCTGATGCGCTATCCCGACGATCGCAAGCAGGTCCGCCGCCGCGCGGTCGGCGCGACGCATTGCCTGATCGCCATCGCCGGCGATCGGCGCCGCGATTTCGACGAGCTTTACGCCTATCTCAAGAACCCCGAAGCCGCTGCCGCGCTGGAACCGCTGATCGGCAAAGGCTGGTTCCTCATTCCCCCCGCCCTTATTTCGAAAGACGATTGATCCATGGCCACTGAAACTGCCGAAAAAACCGGCTGGAGCCGCGACCAGATGGCCGCCCGCGCTGCGCAGGAATTGCGGGACGGGTATTATGTCAATCTGGGCATCGGCATCCCCACTCTGGTTGCCAACCACATTCCCGAAGGGATGCATGTCACGCTGCAAAGCGAAAACGGAATGCTCGGCATCGGCCCGTTCCCCTATGATGACGAGGTCGATCCCGATCTGATCAATGCGGGCAAGCAGACCATCAGCGAATTGCCGCACAGCGCCTATTTCGACAGTGCCACCAGCTTTTCCATGATCCGTGGCGGGCATATCGACCTGACCGTGCTAGGCGCGATGGAAGTGGCCGAAAATGGCGACATCGCCAACTGGATGATCCCCGGCAAGATGATCAAGGGGATGGGCGGCGCGATGGATCTGGTCGCAGGTGTGAAGAAGATCATCGTGGTGATGGACCACACCAGCAAGGCGGGCGATCCGAAGTTCATCCCCGAATGCAGCCTGCCGCTGACCGGCACCAATGTGGTCGATATGATCATCACCAATCTGGGCGTGTTCCACCGCGCGAACCATGACAGCCCGTTCCGGCTGATCGAACTTGCGCCGGGGGTGAGCGAAGAGCAGATCGCCGCGAGCACGTCCGCACATTACGAGGTCGCGCTGGACGGCTGAAGCGCCATGTGGCTCGACCAACCCCGCAGTCCGAACAGTCCGCTGGCCGGGCTGAAGGTGCTCGAGCTGGCGCGGGTGCTGGCGGGGCCGTGGGCGGGACAGATGCTCGCCGATCTGGGCGCCGATGTGATCAAGGTGGAAAGTCCCGAGGGCGACAATACGCGCGCCTGGGGGCCGCCCTGGGTCGAGCATGGCGGCGAGAAGACATCCGCCTACTACCATGCCTGCAATCGCGGAAAACGCGGAATTGTCGCGGATTTTCGCGAGACGGAGCAATTAGCGCGGGTCAAGGCGCTCGCTGCCGAGGCCGATGTGGTGATCGAGAATTTCAAGCCCGGCGCGCTGGCGAAATTCGGGCTCGACCACGAAAGCCTGAGCGCCGCCAACCCGGCCCTGATCACCTGCTCCGTTACCGGTTTCGGTCAGACCGGCCCGCGCCGCGACGAGCCGGGCTATGATTTCGTGATCCAGGCGATGAGCGGAATGATGAGCCTGACCGGCGAGCCAGAGGGCGAACCGATGAAACACGGCCTGTCGATCAGCGACCTGAGCTGCGGGCTATACGCCGCCAATGCGATCCAGGCCGCGCTTCTGATGCGTTACCGCACCGGAACCGGCCAATGGATCGATATGAGCCTGCTGGATTGCTCGGTCGCCATGCTGGCCAACCAGGCCATGTCCTACCTGGTCACCGGCAACAATCCGCCCCGCATGGGCAATGCGCATGCCCAGGTCAGCGCGTATGGTGTGTTTCCAACACAGAACGGTCCGGTGGTCCTCGCGCCGGCCAACGATGCGCTGTTCCGCAAGCTGCTCGCTCTGCTTGGACGCAGCGATTTGCTGGAAGACGAGCGATTTGCGACCAACGCAGACCGGATTGCCGACAGAGACACGATCGACGCAATCATTTCCGAGGAAACGAGGGGCTGGGAGCAAGCCTGCCTGCTGGCAGAATGCGCCAAGGTTGGCGTTCCGGCCGGACCCATCAACGATCTCGATCAGGTCCTCGCCGATCCACAGATCGCTGCGAGGGGCATGCGGATAGCGCCGGATGGCGTGCCGGGACTGCGCAGCCCGTTTCGTTTTTCCGAAGCGGAACTAGCGCTGGGCGCCCCGTCGCCGAGCAAGGGCCAGCACGGTATTTCCTGAAATGCAGTAAGCGTTGCGAAAAATTGCATTGCTCGAGCGGCGGTTTCCTGTATTTCTGAAGTTACAGAAATGAGAGGTGAGTCATGGCGGTTACCGATATTCCCGAGGCCGAAGCCTTTATCCTCCATTGGGGGGAAATGGGTTCGCATTGGGGGGTGAACCGCTCGGTCAGCCAGGTTCATGCGCTGCTCTATCTGTCCGACCGCCCGCTTCATGCCGAGGAGATCTGCGACACTCTGGGCCTTGCCCGTTCGAACGTGTCGACCGCGCTGAAGGAACTGCAGTCCTATCAGATCGTGCGGCGTACCCATGTGAGCGGCGACCGGCGCGACCATTTCGTGGCCGAGACCGATCTGTGGACCATGCTGATGGCGATCACTGTCGAGCGCAAGAAGCGTGAGATCGATCCGACCATCGCGCATCTCAACGCGCTATCTGCACAGCTGGAAGGCCGCGATGATGTGCCCGCCCATATTCGCGAGCGCATCGGGCGGATGCATGAATTCATGGGCACGCTTGGCCATTGGTACGACGATGTCCGCCGCCTGCCCAAGCCGACGCTGGTCACGCTGATGAAGCTGGGTTCAAAAGTCGCCCGCTTCCTGCCGGGCAAGAAGCCCGAGACACCCTGACGCGCTCTGGCGCGCAGGACACCCCCCATAGTAACCACCAAGGAGACACCGCACCAAACACCCAACCGCAAACTCACATGAACAGATTTCTGTAATTACCGAAATAACAGGAGAATATGATGCTTATCGAACTGTCCTATGCCCTGTACCTGATCGCCGCGATCGGAATGACCGTGTGGGTCGCGCGCACCCTGTCCAAGAATGGCGAGATTTTCCTGATCGATTGCTTCGGACATGACGCAGCCCTCGCTCGCTCCACCAATCATCTGCTGGTGGTGGGGTTCTACCTCGTCAATATCGGCTTCATCCTGATGGCTCTGCGTTTCGGGGCCGTGCCGGATACCGTGCCCGATGCGATCCGCTTCGTGGCATCCAAGGTCGGGCTCGCCGTGCTCGTGCTGGGCGGCATGCATTTCTTCAATATGCACGCCATCGCGCGGTTCGGGCGCAAAGTCGGTGACTGGATCCACGAGAATGCGCGCTACAGCCGGGCTGGCTAAACCCGCCGCGCTCATTAAAAAGGGGGCCGCGCTCGCCGCGCGGCCCCTTTTTGTCGTTCGCGTGAACTTCAGCCCAAGGCGGTTTTCAGATCGTCCACCAGATCGGTGCGTTCCCATGGGAAGTGGTCGCCTTCCGCCTTGCGACCGAAATGGCCGTAGGCGGCGCTCTTGCGGTAGATCGGCTTATTGAGCCCCAGATGGGTGCGGATCCCGCGCGGGGTCAGGCCGCCCAGCTTGGCAATGCTCTTGATCGCCTTTTCCATCGCCGCATCGTCATGCGAGCCGGTGCCGTGCGTATCGACGTAGAGCGACAGCGGCTCGCTCACGCCAATGGCATAGGCCAGCTGGATGGTGCAGCGTTTGGCAAGGTCGGCGGCCACGATATTCTTGGCGAGGTAGCGGGTGATATAGGCTGCGCTGCGGTCGACCTTGGTCGGATCCTTGCCCGAGAACGCGCCCCCGCCATGCGGAGCCGCACCGCCATAGGTATCGACGATGATCTTGCGCCCGGTCAGTCCTGCGTCGCCATCCGGTCCGCCGATTTCGAACGCGCCGGTGGGGTTGATGTGCCAATTGGTCTCGCCGTTCAGCAGCCCGTCCGGGAGGATATCGCCAACCACGCCCTTCACATAGGCCTTGAGCTCGGCTTCCTTGTCGCCTTCGTGATAACCCTTGGCGTGCTGGGTGCTGACCACCACGGCGGGGCAGAAAACCGGTTTGCCGTCGCGGAAATGCAGCGTGACCTGGCTCTTTGAATCGGGTTCCAGGAACGGAGCGGCACCGCTCTTGCGGTCGGCTGCCATGCGCTGGAGGATCTTGTGGCTGTAATCGAGCGCGGCCGGCATCAGGTCGGGCGTCTCGTCGCAGGCGAAGCCGAACATGATGCCCTGGTCACCGGCACCTTCGTCCTTGTTCGAACCATCCTCGCCCGCATCCACGCCCTGCGCAATTTCGCTGGACTGGCCGTGAAGGTGATTTTCGAACGTCAGGGTCTCGTAGTGAAACCCGTCCTGGGCATAGCCGATCTCCTTGACCGTCTGGCGCACCAACGCCTCGATCTCGTCCTGCTTACCCGAAACCCAGGCACCGTTTTCATAAACACCGCGCGCGCGAATCTCGCCAGCCAGCACCACGCGCTGCGTCGTGGTCAGCGTTTCGCAGGCGACCCGCGCCTCGCTGTCATGGCGGAGCATGAAATCGACGATGGCGTCGGAAATCTGGTCCGAAACCTTGTCCGGATGACCTTCGGAAACACTTTCGGAAGTGAAGAGATAGTCGCTGCGCATGGGGCCTCTGCTCTGTGTGGAAATGCCGATATAAAGAAAACTTTATGTGTTGCCGCGCGTGTTAGCCATGCTTGCGGCGGCTGGCAACCAGCGACAGCACCAGCAGCAGCAATGCCCAACCCAGCGGCAGCAAGTTTCCGGCCCGCGCGAACAGCGTCGGCGCACGGGCAGGCGGGATGGTCCCGTCGATATAATCGGCCCGGTGCATCCCGATATGCTGGCGCACCACGCCGCGCGCATCGATAACCGCGCTGATCCCGGTAGTGGTGGAGCGCAATACGGGCAGCCCCTCCTCGATCGCGCGCATCCGTGCCTGGGCCAGATGCTGCGGCGGGCCGAACCGGCCGAACCAGCCATCGTTGGAAGGGTTGAAAATATAGTCGGGGCGATTCGCCCGGTCGACGACCTGCCCGGAAAACACGATCTCGTAACAGATCTGGATTCCCGCCATGCCATATCGGCCCAGCGTCAGCGAGCGGGGGCCGGGGCCGGGTTCGAAATCGATCGTTCCTGCTACCAGCCTCGTTGCACCAAGCGGTTCGAGCAGCCAGCGTAGCGCCAGATATTCGCCATAGGGCACCAGATGCGCCTTGGCGTAGCTTTGCGTGATCGCGCCGTTACCATCGATTGCCAGCACCGAATTGCGCGCGCTCACCGCACGGCCGTTCTCGATATCGAGATTGACGGCCCCGGTCAGCAGCATTGCCTGCGGCCCGATCACCTGGGCGATCCGCGCGCGGGCAAATTCGGGGTCGCCGCCCGCCGTCATGCGGTCGTAGTAACGCTGCGGATATCCATCCTCGAGATAATCGGGCACGCCCGATTCGGGCCACAGCACCAGTCGCTCGCCATCCACATTGCGCCGCGCGGTGAGGTCGGTGATCCGGGCGAATTGTTCCTCGAACTTGCTGGCATCGTCCAGTTCGGGCTGGCGAAGATCGGGCTGGACCAAAGTGAAGCGAACGCTTCCCTGCTGCGCCTCGCCAGCTGGAAGATACATCCCGGCAGCCAGCAATGCCGAAACAATCCCGAGCGGCAGCCAGCGCTGTTCCTGCACCAACAGCCACAAGGTACCCGCCAGCAATACGAGCAGTCCGGACAGCGCATAAGTCCCGATCCATGGCAGCACTGCCGCCAACCCTGGTCTGTCCCACGGGCCAAGCAGCGCCAGACCCAGCGGATCCCAAGCATAGCCGGTAAACACCCAGCTGCGCAGCCACTCGGAGACGATCCAGCTGGCACCAAACGCCGCGATCATGGCGAGCGGAGGGCCGCGCCTTGCGACGAGCCAGGCTGCCAGAAAAGCCAGCGCGGGATAGATGGCAAGATACAGAGCCAGCAGCGGCACGGCAATCCAGCCGAGGAAGGAAGGCATCTCGGCCTGGTAGGTAAACGCAGTCGCGATCCAGTTATTCGCCAAGGTAAAATGGCCTACACCGAAAAGCCAGCCGTGCAGGAACACGCCGCGCCAGCTATCGGCGGAGCGGATCAGCGGGATGGTCGCCGCCAGCGACAGGAGTGTCAGCGGCCACAGATTGAGCGGCGGGAAGCCGGTGGCCGCAACCACGCCGAGCGCCAGCGCAGCGAGCCGCGGATATCTGGCGAGCAATTCGGTCGCAGAGGTCATGAAGGGCTTGCCGAGCTGAGCAGACCGTACCGGCGCAGCACGTCAGCCGACGGCTTCGCGCGCAGCCCCGTCGCTATCGCCATCATCGGCTTTGGGCTTGCGGCGGCGCACGGTGCGCTTGGGCTTCGCCTCCGCCCCGTCACCATCGCTGAAGGATGGCGGTAGCACTGCGGCATCGATCTCTGCGCTGCCATCCGAACTGTCCGCGCCATTGGCGGGTTTGCGGGTGCGGCGAGGACGCGGGGCGCGCGGTTCGTCACCATCGCCCTCATCGCGCGATCCGCGAGTATCTTCGCCATCGCGCTGGTCGTCCTGACGAGCCTTGCGGCGGCGCGGCTTGCGCTCTTCTTCCGGCTGATCGTCGCCATAGTCGTCATCGCGGTCGTCCCGGTCATCACCGTCATCGCCGCGATTGTTGCCGCGACCGTTATTACGCTGGTCGTCGCGGTTGTCGCCGCGCTGATCATTGCGGGGGCCGCGCGTGCGGCGATTGCCCCGGCGATTGTCGTCGCCATCCGCATCATCGTCCGAATCGTCGGAGCCCCGCCCATCCTGACGCTTCGAGCGTGCCTCTTCCTGGCGAGCCTTGTTGTCGGCGATCACACGGAAGTAATGGTCGGCGAATTGCAGGTAATATTCCTGCTGTACCCGGTCGCCATTGTGGTGCGCGTCCTGCGCCAGCTTCTTGTACTTGTCGAGCAGCTGCGGAGCATTGCCGCGCGAACGGCTATCGATCCGATTGGCCGAATTCTGGCCGCCCTGGCTTCCACGATTGCCCTGGCGTCCACGGCGACGGTTATTATTGCGTTGATTATTCAAAAGGAAATCCATCCTCGTATGTGGTCCGGCAACGAAAAACCCCCGAGGTCCCATACGGGCTATCCTCAGCGTGCCGGAGCTTCCTCCCCGGCGCCGCAACTTCGCGGGCGCACGGTGCTCCACTTGCATATAGTTTTGCCCTGATCGGCCTTTCCTGTCGCAAATGTCGGAGCTGGACGAGCGGGAGGCGAACATGTCGCGAACCGCCGGTCCTGATCTTTAGGTAGCCACTCGCGGCGCGCTTGCCAAGCCCCTATGCGTTTCGCTTGAGGACAAGCGCTCGCTCATGGCCGCCAAGGTCGCGGTGCCGGTGGCAGGAAAACCCTGCCAAGCGGGCGATGCTTTCTACCGAATCGGCCTGTCCAGCGCCGATTTCCAGCACTGCCGCCCCGCCCGGCGCGAGCAAATCGGCCAGTTGCGGGACCAGAATACGGTAGTCGTCCAGCCCGTCGGCCCCGGCGAACAGAGCCGAACCCGGTTCCCAGCCAATCACATCGCGCGCCAGCCGGGCATTCGTCTCGACATAGGGTGGGTTGGCGATAAGCAGGTCGAAATAGCCCAGATCGCTGCGCCAATCGGGCTCGCGCCAATCGCGCCGCAGCATTCGCGTTCGATTCGCGAGGCCGAGGCGTGCCGCATTGGCCGCCGCCACCGCCAGCGCGCCAAGCGAGGCATCGATCCCTACCCCACTTGCTTCAGGCCGGTCCGCCAACACGGTGAGCAGCAATGCGCCCGAGCCCGTCCCGCAATCGAGAATTCGCGCATCGCCGCTCGCCAGCGGCAGTGCGGCATCGACGATCGTCTCGCTATCGCCGCGCGGGATCAACACTTCGGGCGTGACGAAGAAGCTGCGCCCGTAAAACTCCTGGAAACCCGTGATGTAGGCGACCGGCTCGCTGCGCAAACGGCGGGCCAGCAATTCGGCGAAGCCGGCAGGCACCTCGTCCTGCAGATGGCGCAGCAACAGGTCGGACCGTGATATTCCCAGAGCGTGCGCCATCAGCAATTCGGCGTCGAGCCGGGCAGTCTCGCTCGCTTGGGACAAGGCCGCCGCGGCACTGCGCAGGGCGGCCGCGATCCTCATTCGGCCATCGCGGCAAGGCGCTTCGCCTCGTCCTCCGCGATCAGCGCATCGATCACTTCCGTCAGCCCCGGTCCGGCCAATATCTGGTCCAGCTTCTGCAAGGTCAGGCCGATGCGATGATCGGTCACGCGGCCCTGCGGGAAATTATAGGTGCGAATACGTTCGCTGCGGTCGCCGCTGCCGACCATCGCCTTGCGCGCCTCGGCCTCGGCGCCCTGGGCCGCCTCGCGCTGCTGTTCGTAGAGGCGGGCGCGCAGCACCTGCATCGCCTTTTCGCGGTTCTTGTGCTGGCTGCGCCCGTCCTGGCAGGTGACCACGGTATCGGTCGGCAAGTGGGTGATACGGATGGCGCTGTCGGTGGTATTGACGTGCTGCCCGCCTGCCCCGCTGGCGCGGTAGGTGTCGATCTTGAGGTCGCCGGGATCGATCTGGACATCGACCTCGCCGGGTTCGGGCAGCACCGCCACGGTCGCGGCGCTGGTATGAATGCGGCCGCCGCTCTCGGTAACCGGCACGCGCTGCACCCGGTGAACACCGCTTTCGAATTTCAGCTTGGCGAACACACCCTGCCCGCGCACATCGGCGACAATTTCCTTGAAGCCGCCGACATCAGAGGCGCTCATGGAAACAGGCTCGACCTTCCAGCCCTGCTCGGCGGCGAATTTCTCGTACATCCGGTAGAGATCGCCCGCAAACAAGGCCGCTTCATCGCCGCCGGTCCCGGCGCGGATTTCGAGCATTGCCGGGCGCGCATCGGCGCTATCACGCGGCAGCATTGCGATGGCGAGCGCGCGCTCCTTCTCGGGCAGCGCCGCCTCGATACTAGCCTGCTCTTCCAGCGCGATGGCACGCATTTCGGGATCGTCCAGCATCTCGGCCAGCCCCGCCAGTTCCTCGCGCATGGCCAGCACTTCGCGCGCAGTCTGGGCGACCGGCTCGAGCTCTGCATAATCGCGACTGGCAGCAACGAATTCATCGCCCTCCAACGTGCCCGACGCCATCCGCGCTTCGAGTTCGGCGAAGCGGTTGGCGATCTGGCGCAGCCGGTCTTCGGGGATAATCATTTGCAGTATTGGGGGAGTGTCGTTGCCACACGCGGATCGGTGGCATCGTCGCCTTTCAGTCTGTTCCCCATGTCGCGCTGCAAGGATATGATTGCGCCCGCTCCGCGTTTTACAGCCTTGTCGAAACGCTTGCGCGGCGAGCCTTCCGCGATAAGTTCGGCAGTCAAACCAGCGTCGCGAACCGATTTGATCGCGGCAATCGCCTCATCGCGCCGAGCATCATCTTCAACAACAATAATGAGGTCGGCAACCTCTTGCTCGCGCTCCCCGACCAACATCGCCAACCGCTCGATGCCGGCCGCCCAGCCGACCGCAGGCGTTTGCGGCCCGCCGAGGCTTTCCATTAAGCCATCATAGCGCCCGCCGCCCAGCACCGTGCTCTGGCTGCCCAGCGCATCCGCCGCCGCAGAGCCTTCGTCCGGGACAAATTCGAAGGCGGTGTGGCGGTAATAGTCGAGCCCGCGCACCAGGCTTTCGGCGCGGTTCCATTTGACGTCTGCTGCATCCAGCCCGCTGGTCACCGCATCGAAAAACGCCAGCGCATCGTCCGACAGGAACGCGTCGATCTTGGGCGCATCGGCCACGAATGGGCAGTCGCGGCGATCTTTCGAATCGAGAATCCTCAGCGGGTTTTTCTCCAGCCGCTCCTGCGAATCCTCGCTCAAATCGCCTTTCACGGCGCGAAAATGTTCGACCAGAGCGGCGCGCCACGCATCGCGGCTATCTGCATCGCCCAGCGTGTTGAGCTGCAAGGTCACACCTTCGATCCCCAGCTCGCGCAGCAGCTGGTCGGCCATGGCGAGCAGCTCCACATCGGCCTGCGGCTCGGCCGCGCCGATAATCTCGGCATCGATCTGGTGGAACTGGCGATAACGGCCCTTTTGCGGGCGCTCGTAACGGAACAACGGCCCGTGCGTAGCGACCTTTAGCGGGGCGTGCTGCTGCCAGCCATTGGTGAGGTAAGCGCGCGCGATACCGGCAGTGAATTCGGGGCGAAGTGTCAGCGATTCGCCTCCGCGATCCTCGAAGCTGTACATTTCCTTCGAGACGATATCGGTCGTCTCGCCGATCGAGCGCGCGAACACTTCGGTTTTCTCGAATACCGGCATTTCTACGCGGCGAAAGCGGTAGAGCTTGCGCACCCGCTCGAAAGTCTCGACCACATGCGCGAAAGCCTCGGCTTGCGCGCCGAAAATATCCTGCGTGCCGCGAATGGCTTGGGGAGTTTTGGACATGAGCGCCGATTAGGGCGACAGCAGGCCTTTCGCAATGGTTCGCCAACCGCTAGGGCGCGCGCCAACGCTCTTTGGGGGAGGAGCCGCCAACGAACAGACGAGAAAATTCCATGCGCATCGACAAGATTCCAACCGGCGAAAGCCCCCCCGACGATCTCAACGTCATCATCGAAGTTCCGACCGGGGGCGAGCCGGTTAAATACGAATTCGACAAGGCCAGCGGCGCCCTGTTCGTGGACCGCATCCTGCACACGCCGATGCGCTATCCGGCCAATTACGGTTTCGTGCCGCACACATTGTCACCCGATGGCGACCCGCTGGATGCGCTGGTCATCGCGCGCAGCCCGTTCATGGCCGGCTGCGTCGTGCGCGCGCGCCCCATCGGCGTGCTCAATCTGGAAGACGAGCATGGCGGCGATGAAAAGCTGATCTGCGTGCCGGTGGACACGACTTTCCCGTATTATTCGGATGTCGGCGAAACCAAGGATTTGCCCAGCATCATCTTCCAGCAGATCGAGCACTTCTTCACGCACTACAAGGATCTGGAAGCAGAGAAATGGGTCCGGATCGGCAAGTGGGGCGACCGCGCCGAAGCGCGTCAGATCGTCATCGAAGCGATCGAGAGAGCGAGCCAGGAAGCGGCCAAGTAACGGGTTAGGTTAGCGGCGCTATTCTACCGGGCGGGAGGGGTCGAGCAAGTCCTTCTCCTCCGCCTGCGAGGCGCGCTCTGAAGCGACCATTCGCGCAATTTCAACCTGCGGGGTCACGTCTTCCTCGTCATCGATAGGCGCGATAGTCGCTGCTGCCGCCGCCGGTTTTGGCGCAGGCTTTTCGGATGGCTGCGCCTCGACTTGGGCGAAAGGCAGCGCATCGGTGCGCGAATCGAAGCGCAGGCGGTAAATCGGTTCCGGCAAGGCAAAGCCAGCATCTTCCAGCGCAGCCTTGACCACCGCGATGGCGCGGCTGCGCGCGCGGTGCCAATCGGCCTCGCTCTGGTCGATCCAGCCAAGGAAACGGATCACAATATTGGAATCGCCAACCTCCAGCGTGCGGGCTTCCGGCCCCGGATCGTCGAGCACGAAATCCAGCTCCTTCAGCTTGGCACGGCCCAGCTGGCGTGCGGCATTGGGATCGTCATCGGCATCGATACCCAGGTCGAATTCGAAGCGCCGCTGCGGATTGCGGGTGTAATTGAGGATAATTGCCTTGAACACGGTGGAATTGGGAATGCGAAGGTGGTTGCCATCCAGCGTCATCAGCACCGTGGCGCGGCTGGTCAGGCGGATGACACGGCCTTCCATATCGTCGATCAGCACGTGATCGTTGGCCCGGAACGGCTGGCGCAGGCTGAGCATCAGCGATGCGACGTAATTTTCCACCGTGTCGCGCATGGCGAAGCCCAGCGCGAGGCCGATGACCCCCGCCCCGCCAAGCACCGCACCGAGCAGCGCGGTCGCCCCCAGAATGTCGAGCGCGATCACCAGCCCGCCAATGATGAAGGCGAAGCGAATGGCGCTCTGGATCAGTTCGGCCAGAAAGGCATTGGGCGCGATCCGTCGCCATAGCGCGCCAAAGCCGGCGATTACGTAACCCACCACCGCGATGGCCAGCCCGACCATCACCGACAGCAGCAACAAGGGCAGCAGCGCGACCAGATCGCTGGCACGCTCGCCCAGCCGCTCGAAAATAGTCAGCCCCTCGCCCACCGACACATCGCGTTCCAGGGAATTCTCGACCGTGACCACGCCTTCGATCCGGCTGGCGATCGTATTGGCCCGCTCGATATCGGTGTCTGCCGGAACTATGCCAGACAGCGACACTACCCCCTCATTCACGGCCACATCGATCTTGGCCAGCGCCGGGATCTGACCGAAAATATCTGCGATGCGCTGACGAATGCGCGCATCGGCTCCGGAATCCTGCGTATCGCCGATCGGGCCGGTTTCGGCGGTCGCTTCCGCCTCTGGCGTGGGGGCGTCGGCCGCCGGCAACAGCGCCGCCGCGGGTACGGCAAGCGTGAATGCGGCCAGCGCAGCCAGCCATGCCGCTACGCCTGTAAGCCATGTTCGTTCGATTATCGCCCTGCTCACGCCGTCGTCACCCTGTTCTGCGGCACGAAAGCGCCCTGGCAGTCAAAGCGTCGCAGCAGTACGATCGGTTCCCCGAAGGCAGTACCCTACGGCTGGTTGCCATTCAGCCGAGCAAAGCTTTGAACATTGCGGTCAACAGCAGCGGCAAGCCGATTGCGAAAGTCCACAGGACGGCTTGGTCGCGGCGATAGGCACCCCTCAACGAGGGGTCATGCGCCTTGTCATCGCTGATCCGTACCCAGCGCCGCTCGAACGCGCGGCAGGCAGGAATGATCAAGGCGATCAGGGCGACCAACGCCAGATAGGGCAGCAGCGATCCGGTACCATCCGCCATCGCCTTTACCGTCACGAAAATATGCAAGCCGGTATAGACCAGCAACGCATAGGCGACATTGTTGCTCATGCCCTTGCGCCAGTCGATCGCGGGGTCGCCGTGACCGCCATGCCCGCCTGCGGACCCATTCTCTGTGTCGAGCGCCCTTGCCATATGCGTCTCACTCCTCTTCCCGCCGGTAAATAGACCACTTCGGACCGTTTATGACAAGAGCGCTAACCATTCGGCCCGGTCGCGCGCGCCGAGGCGGCAGATTACAACGGTTCATCGCCAAACATGCACGAACCCTGCCAGATCGGAGGGATTGAGCAAAAATCGGGGTTTCCTGCGCGGGCCGCGCTGCTATCAAGGCGGCAATGCTTGATCAGACCGACACTGCTTCGCCCGACGGCGTGCCCGATGCCGTTCACAGCCCGCTGCTCGAATCGGCAGGCGGGCTGGAAGTTATCTCGATTGCCAAGAGTTACGACAAGCGCGCCGTGCTGACCGATATCTCGCTGGAAGTCGCCAAGGGCGAAGTGCTCGGCCTGCTGGGCCCGAACGGCGCGGGCAAGACGACCTGTTTCTATTCGATCATGGGTCTGGTGAAGCCCGATTCCGGCCGCATCCTGATGGATGGTGAGGATGTCACCAGCCTGCCGATGTATCGCCGCGCGATCCTGGGCCTGGGATATCTCCCGCAGGAGACCAGCATTTTTCGCGGCATGACCGTGGAACAGAACATCAATTGCGTGCTCGAACTGGTCGAACCGGGCGCCGAAACGCGCGCGGCGGAGCTGGAGCGACTGCTGGATGAATTCGGCCTTGCCCGGCTGCGTTCCAGCCCGGCCATGGCGCTTTCGGGTGGTGAGCGGCGACGGTGCGAAATCGCACGGGCACTGGCGGCGAAACCGTCGATCATGCTGCTGGACGAACCGTTTGCCGGGATCGATCCGCTGTCGATCAGCGATATTCGCGATCTGGTTGCCGATCTGAAGACGCGCGGGATCGGCGTGCTGATTACCGACCACAATGTCCGCGAGACGTTGGAAATCGTGGACAGGGCCTGCATCATCTATGGCGGCGAAGTCCTGTTCGCCGGAACCCCCGAAGCACTGGTGGCGGATGAAAACGTCCAGCGGCTCTACCTCGGCGAAGGGTTTACGCTGTGAATGCCGGGCGGATGTCGATGTGATGATGTTCCGCCAGCCATATGGCTGGGTTCGGGTACCAGCGCGGTATAAGTTGTCCGGGCTTCATTATCTGGCGGCGATGGTTCTGTTGTCGCCGGTTCCCTCGAGCTCGGACGAGCGACCAGCCCCATGACCCTTGCCCCGCGCCTCGACCTGCGCCAGTCGCAATCGCTGGTGATGACGCCGCAATTGCAGCAGGCGATCAAGCTGCTGGCGCTGTCCAATCTGGAAATCGAGAGCTTCATCGGCGACGCGCTGGAGTCGAACCCGCTGCTGGAAGCGGGCGAAGTAAGCCGCGACGATGAAAGCAAGCCCGACCTGCCGGATAGCGAGCCGGCCTCCGATGCGCCGGCGACGGACGATGCGCCGCTCGATATCGATCCTGCGTCGATCGACCGCGACCGCGATACCGGCGATGGCGGCGACAATGGCGAATGGGGCGGCGCGGTCTCGGGTGGCGGGATGCTGGATGCCCCTTCGATCGAGGAGCGCGGCGGCGGCGAAGCATCGCTGGCCGACCATTTGCGGGAACAATTGGGCGCTGCTGCCCGCGATCCACGCGAGCGATTCGTCGCCGCCTACCTGGTCGGACAGCTCGACGAGTCCGGCTATCTGGTCGGCGATCTGCGGGAAGCGGCCGATGCGCTGGGCGTTCCCTTGGCAGAGGCAGAGCGGGCGCTCAAACTGGTGCAGTCGCTGGAACCGACAGGTGTCGGTGCGCGCAGCCTGTCCGAATGTCTGGCGTTGCAAGCGCGCGAGGCGGATCGCTACGATCCGTGCATGGCGAGACTGATCGACAATCTCGATCTGATCGCCAAGGGCGATTTCGCGCGGCTGAAACGCATGTGCGATGTCGACGACGAAGATTTCGCCGATATGCTGGCAGAACTGCGCGGTTACGATCCCAAGCCGGGCCTGCAATATGGCGAGGCGGCGGCAGCTGCGGTGGTGCCCGATATCCTGCTGTCCACCGCACGGGATAAGAGTTGGAAGATCAGGCTGAACGAGGCGACTTTGCCCCGGCTGGTGGTCAACCGTTCCTATTTCCTCGAACTGCGCGACGGCTCGGCCGACAAGGAAAGCCGCGGCTGGCTGCGCGAAAAACTGGCCGATGCGAACTGGCTGATCAAGGCGCTGGACCAGCGGCAGAAGACCATCCTGAAAGTCGCCGCAGAGGTGGTGAAGCGGCAGGATGGATTTTTCCGGCGCGGGGTGGCCGAACTCAAGCCGCTGACGCTGCGCGCCGTGGCCGATGCGATCGACATGCACGAAAGCACCGTCAGCCGGGTGACCTCGAACAAATATCTCCATTGTCCGCTGGGCACGTTCGAACTCAAATATTTCTTCACAAGCGGCGTTGGCAGGGTCGGTGGCGGCGCGGATGGCGAGGGTGCCAGCAGCGAAGCGGTCAAGGCCCGGATCAAGGCGCTGACCGATGCGGAAGAACCTAAAAAAGTGCTCAGCGACGACAAGCTGGTCGAACTGCTCAAGGCCGAAGGCTTCGACATCGCTCGGCGCACCGTGGCAAAATATCGCGAGGCCATGGGGATCGGTAGCAGCGTGCAACGCCGGCGGGCAAAGAAACTGGCGGCGATTTAAGGGCTCGCTGGCAAAGCTTCGGCTTGATGGCGCGGGGCCAAAGGAGCGGATGCGACCGCACAGCGTCTGAAGGCCAAACAAAACGACTCGCCGGATAATAACGGTTTACGCCATATTAACCTTTTCCCTTCAGACCTTTTGTGGTTAATCCAGTGCAATACCTCTTAACGGGGTGTTGCCGCACCGGAATTCGGGAACAGGGGAACCTGACTATGCGTGTACTGCTGATCGAAGACGAGCCGACGACTGCAAAAGCGATCGAGCTGATGCTCACTACAGAAGGCTTCAATGTCTACAGCACCGATCTTGGCGAAGAAGGCCTCGATCTGGGCAAGCTGTATGATTACGACATTATCCTGCTGGATCTCAACCTGCCCGATATGCACGGTTACGATGTGCTGAAGAAACTGCGCGTCGCGAAAGTGCAAACGCCGGTGCTGATCCTGTCCGGCATTGCCGAGATGGATTCCAAGATCCGCAGCTTCGGTTTCGGAGCCGACGATTATGTCACCAAGCCGTTCCACCGTGAAGAGCTGGTCGCCCGAATTCACGCAGTCGTGCGCCGTTCGAAGGGCCACAGCCAGTCGATCATCCGTACCGGCAAGCTGGCCGTCAACCTCGATGCCAAGACGGTCGAAGTCGATGGCGCGCGGGTCCACCTGACCGGCAAGGAATATGCCATGCTGGAGCTGCTTTCGCTGCGCAAGGGCACCACGCTGACCAAGGAAATGTTCCTCAACCACCTATATGGCGGAATGGACGAGCCGGAACTGAAAATTATCGACGTGTTCATCTGCAAGCTGCGCAAGAAGCTCAGCCACGCATGCGATGGCGAGAATTACATCGAAACCGTCTGGGGCCGCGGCTATGTGCTGCGCGATCCGGACGAGCAAGCCGAAGCTGCGTAAGTCCGCTCGGCAACATTGGTGACGGGGCCAGCGACCGGCGGCTTGATTGCCGGGGGGTCGCACGCTGGCCAAGCCAACCAAACTACTCCCGATCTGGTTCGGAATTAAACGCCCGGGGTGGAAACACCCCGGGCGTTTTCTTATGGGGCGGCAATGAGTGCGAACAAGCCTGGCGATCCGACCACCCTCAACCGGCTGTATGGCCGCAGCGTGGGCAAGCCCTTGCGTGCGGGACAGCAGTCACTCGTCGATACGCTGCTCCCCCGGATCGCGGTACCTGCCGAAGGCGAAGTTACAGCCGAAACGCTGTTCGGCAGCGACCGACCGCTGCATTTCGAGATCGGCTTCGGTTCGGGCGAACACATGGCCGAGCGCGCCGATATGTTGCCCGATCACGGATTTATTGGGGCCGAACCGTTCCTCAACGGTGTGGCCGCTGCGCTGGTCCATATTTCGGATCGCGGCCTGCCCAATATCCGCTTGCACCATGGCGATGCGCTTGAAGTGCTGGCGCGGGTTCCCGACGGTGCGCTCAGTTTCGTCTATCTCCTCCACCCCGATCCCTGGCCCAAGGCGCGCCATGCCAAGCGGCGGATGATGAATGACGGCCCGCTCGATCTGATCGCAGCCAAGCTGAAACCGGGCGGTGAGTTTAGGTTCGGCACCGATCATCCCGTCTATCTACGCCACGCGCTGATGGTGATGCACCGGCATACCGCGCCTGGAACGGGCAGTTTCGACTGGCTTACCGAGGGCCCGCAAAGCTGGCAGAACCGCCCCGGTGGCTGGAGCGAAACCCGCTACGAGGCCAAGGCCCACCGCAAGGGGCACGAGGTGTGGTATTTCAGATATCGGAGGCGCTAGCGGCGCTTCGCTCGAGAAACTCGCAATACCCCTCTTGAATTTGATTTAGATTTTGCTAAATTAGTATTTTCTAAAAGAGGCAGCGATGAGCACTACCGATTCTCCCACCGATTTCACGCGCCAGGCCGGCGAGGCCAGCCGCTTGTTGAAAATGATGGGCAATGAATCGCGCCTGCTGGTGCTCTGCTTCCTGGCCGAGGAAGGCGAGCTGTCTGCCGGCGATCTGGCGCAGCGGGTCGGGTTGAGCCAGTCCGCCCTTTCGCAGCACCTCGGAAAACTGCGTGAGGACGATCTGGTCGCCACCCGCAAGGAGGCCCAGTCGGTATTCTACCGGGTCCGCGACCCCAATGCGCAGCGTGTTCTGGAACTGCTGCATGACATTTTTTGCCCCGAGCTCGGCCAATCCCCCCAGCCGAGCGACGACATCGGAGAGACAGTATGAGTGACGACACGCATATCGACCAAGCCATTGCACAGGTGAACGACGTCCTTGCCGGCAATCCGCGAGCGCCGCACGTCAAAGCGTTCTTCCATGAGCCGACCTTTACCGCGACCTATGTCGTCAGCGACGATGAGGCCAAGCGCGCCGCCATCATCGACAGCGTCTGGGATTTCGATCAGCCTTCGGGCCGCACCAGCCTGGAAGCGGCGGACGCAATAATCGATTATGTGCGCGAGGCAGGCCTGACCGTCGATTGGATCCTGGAAACCCACGCCCATGCCGATCACCTGTCGGCCGCGCCCTATCTGCAGGAAAAGCTGGGCGGCGAAATGGCCATCGGCCGCGAGATCGTGACCGTCCAGGGCGTGTTCGGCAAGGTGTTCAACGAAGGCACCGAGTTCGAACGCGACGGATCGCAATTCGACCGGCTGCTGGAGGATGGCGACGCGTTGATGATCGGCGAAATTCCGCTGATCGCGCTCCATGTTCCCGGCCATACCCCGGCCGACATGGCCTATATCGTGGGCGATGCGGCCTTTATCGGCGATACGATGTTCATGCCCGATTATGGCTCTGCGCGGGCCGATTTTCCCGGCGGCAATGCGCGCAACCTCTATCGCTCGGTCCGGCGACTGATGCGCCTGCCGGACAAGACGCGGGTGTTCCTGTGCCACGATTACAAAGCACCCAATCGCACCGAATTCGTGTGGGAGACCACCATGCTCGCACAGCGCACAGCCAATGTGCATCTTCACGAAGATGTGGATGAGGATCAGTTCGTGGAAATGCGCACGCAGCGCGATGCGACGCTGGAGATGCCGCGCCTGATCCTGCCCGCCATCCAGGTGAACATGCGCGGTGGACATCTGCCGCCGCCGGAAGATGACGGCACGTCCTACCTCAAGATGCCGGTGAACAAGCTGTGATGCTGCCCGGATTTCCCGATGCCGCTCCGCTGGCAGGATTGCTCGGCGGCGTGCTGATCGGCCTAGCAGCGGCGCTGATGCTGCTGGGCGCAGGGCGAATTGCCGGCGTGTCCGGCATCGCCGCCCGCGCCTTCGGTATCAGCGGAGATGGTATGCCCAGATCCGGCGCGTGGGCGTTTGTCCTGGGCCTGCCGATTGGTGCATTGCTGGTTGCCTGGATTACCGGCGGGATAGAGGCCAGTTTTGCCGGTTACGTGCCGCTGATCGCGGCGGGTCTGCTGGTCGGCATCGGCACGCGCATCGGCAGCGGCTGCACCAGCGGCCACGGCGTTTGCGGCGTCAGCCGGTTGTCGCAGCGCTCGCTCGTCGCCACGGCGACCTTCATGGCCGCCGGGATCGCGACCTTCGCCATCATGAATGCCCTTGGGCTGGAGGTGCTGTCATGACGCGTTCCTGGCTGGTGACACTCCTGTCGGGGACATTGTTCGGCGGCGGGCTGGCGCTGGGCGGAATGGTCGACCCGGCACGTGTACGCGGCTTCCTCGACATTTTCGGGGATTGGGACCCCACCCTGGCCTTCGTGATGGGCGGCGCGGTGATTGTGATGGCGATTGCCTGGCGGATTCAGCCACGCATGGCGCAGCCCTTGATCGGCGCGGCGTTCGCTCTTCCCGACCGGACCGACCTGACCCCCCGCCTGATCGGCGGCGCGGCGCTGTTCGGCACCGGTTGGGGAATTGCCGGCCTGTGTCCCGGACCGGGCTTCGCCGCGCTGGTAATCGAACCCGCCAAGGCAGCGGCTTTCGTCGCGGCGATGCTGGGCGGAATGCTGATCGTCCGCTTGTTCGAGCAGCAACGCTGAAGCGTCGCCGGAGCAGTCGAAGCCATGGCCGAGCCCACCTTGCTGGCACGCTACTTCCCCATTCTGCAATGGGGGCGCACCTATAACGCTTCTGTACTGACGAACGATCTGGTGGCGGCGGTGATCGTCACGATCATGCTGATCCCGCAAAGCCTGGCTTACGCCTTGCTCGCCGGGCTGCCACCGGTCGTCGGCCTATATGCCTCGATCCTGCCGCTGGTGGCCTATGCGCTGTTCGGGACGAGCCGGACGCTGGCGGTGGGTCCGGTCGCGGTCCTGTCGCTGATGACCGCATCGGCCGCCGGTGCTGTGGCTGCGCAGGGTACGGCCGAATATCTCGAAGCGGCGATCACGCTGGCCGCTCTGTCGGGCATCATGCTGGCTGTGCTGGGCTTTCTTCGGCTGGGCTTTCTCGCCAATCTCCTCTCGCATCCGGTGATCAGCGGTTTCATCACGGCCAGCGGCATTCTGATCGCCACCAGCCAGATCAAGCATATTCTCGGGATTCCGGGCGGCGGCGACAATTGGCCGGAGATGCTGGGATCGCTCGCGTCCAATATAGGCCTGACCAATCCGTGGACGCTGGCGATCGGTATCCCGGCGACGATGTTCCTGTTCTGGGTCAGGAGCGGACTCAAACCGGCCCTCTCGAGGATCGGCCTGAAACCGCGCGCAGCCGATATCGCTGCGAAGGCGGGGCCGGTAATCGCGGTGGCGCTGACCATTCTGGCGGTGGTTATGCTCGATCTTGCGGAAAAGGGCGTCGATCTGGTCGGGGCCATTCCGCAGGGGTTGCCGCCTTTCGCCACCCCGTCGACCGACATGGACCTGATCGCGCAGCTATGGGTACCCGCGCTGTTGATCTCGGTGATCGGGTTCGTGGAGAGCGTCTCGGTCGCGCAGACCTTGGCCGCCAAGAGGCGTCAGCGTATTGCGCCCGACCAGGAGCTGATCGGCTTGGGCGCATCGAATATCGCAAGTGCATTTTCGGGCGGCTACCCGGTGACGGGCGGGTTCGCCCGCTCGGCGGTAAACTTCGATGCCGGCGCACAAACGCCGGCTGCCGGCGCCTATACGGCCGTCGGGATTGCGCTGGCCTCGCTGTTCCTCACGCCGCTGTTGTTCAGCCTGCCTATCGCCGCCCTGGCTGGCACGATTATCGCTGCGGTGCTGAGCCTGGTCGATGTGAAGACGCCCGGCCAGCTATGGCGCTATTCCAAGGCGGATTTCGCGGCGCATCTGGCGACGATAGTTATCACGCTGCTGGCAGGCGTGGAACTGGGCGTGATTGCCGGTGTCGTCGTTGGCCTTCTGCTGTATCTGTGGCGCGCATCGCGGCCGCACGCGGCCATCGTCGGGCGCGTTCCGGAAACCGAACATTTCCGCAATGTGGAGCGGCATGATGTCTTTACCGTCGCGCATGTCCTGTCGATCCGTATCGATGAAAGCCTGACCTATCTCAATGCGCGCTGGCTGGAGGAATATATCCTCGAACGCGTCGCGGACCAGCCGGAGGTGCGCCACGTGATCCTGATGTGCAGTGCAGTTAACGAAGTGGATGCGTCGGGTCTGGAAAGCCTCGAGGCGATCAATCACCGCCTCGCCGATAGCGGGATCGAACTACATCTGTCCGAAGTGAAGGGGCCGGTGATGGACCGCCTCAAGCGAACCGACTTCCTCAATGAGCTAGGCGGGCGCGTGTTTCTATCGCAAAACCGCGCTTTCCGCGAATTGTCGCAGGATAATGGGCACCCTCCTTTGCCCGACGATATCGCCCGCGGGCTTATCTGAATAAACGTTCGGACCAGCAGTCCCCATTCACTGTTGGACAAGCTTGCGCGAGGAGCGCCTGGCCAATCCCAACGCCGCCAAGGGAACCAAGATCCACATCACGATAGGCACCAGCCCGAACCCCAATATGGTCGGCATCCGATCGGAATATTCCCACCCCCACTGCACGCGCAGGGCGATATATTCTATCGCCAATCACGTTTCCGGCTTGTCGATCTTCATCGTGTCACCCCTTCGCGTGGCTGGCTGGGGCGGTTACAGCCATGTAATCCCCAAATGGCCGGGACCGTGTGCAAGCTCGCCCCCCAGGTATCCCTGAACCAGCACCATAACGGCCATCAGGAACAATCCAAATCGTAGCGATGTCCTGCTGTGCGCAGCGCGGCTCACCAGAAACGCCAGGACGATCCCGATGAAGGCGATTGCCATGCCGATCCATCGGTGAAGTTGCATGGAAGTATCGCCGCCGAACCATAGGCCCGTGTGGATCCAGCCGAACAGAGCAGCGATCACAGCCCCGGCCGCTCCGCCATAGACAAGCACGCACACGGCAAGCTCGAGCTGTCCGCCAGTGCGCCTCATCACAAACAATTCCGTCAGTGCGGCCATGAAGAACAGGGCGATCGGGAAATGCACGGTGGCAGGGTGAAGGTTTTCAAGAAATTCCAGCCTGCCGCCCGCATCTGCCGCATCGGCGCCGCTTGCCTGATGGCCACCTGCCGCAGCTTCATCGGAACTGGTTTCGGCGGCGGCGGTGTTGCCGGCGGCGCCGACGGTACCCGAGTTTTCGCCAGCTGTTTGGAGCTGGGCCGGCGGCTTGCCATGCTGTTCATCGCCATGCGCTGCCAGCGGCCCGGTCCATACAAGGGCCGCGCAAAATAGCGCCAGAATTGAAAATAGCTTCATGGTAAGGACCTTAGCTTCGCTGGTGGTTCGCGTGCGACTTGCCCATTCTAAAACCAGAAGCGCAGCCCGACCACATAGTTGGTTACGCTTAAATCCTCTCCTTCGGCACGGGCGAAGTCGCGGCTGGTGCCGATCTTCCATTCCTGGTCGACGCCGATATAGGGCGCGAATTCACGGGCGATTTCGTAACGCAGCCGAAGCCCCGCCTCGAGAGTATCGATCCCCGCACCGATCCCCAATTCGGGAATATCCTGCGCTGCGAGGGCAATTTCTGCGCGCGGCTGAAGGATCAATCGCTGGGTGATGCGCTGGTCGAGCTCGGCCTCTATGCTAGCGGTGATATCGCCCTTGGTGGAGAGGAATGCCGCTGCATCGATTTCGAAGTGATAGGGCGCGATGCCCTGCACGCCGATCACCGCATGGGTACGCTCGGGTCCGGTCAGATCCTGGCGCACACCGACCTGCAAATCGAAAAACGGCGCGACTGCCCGGCTGTAGAGCGCCTGCACTTCGGCTTCTTCGACAGCTTCGCCGAAGCCTCCTTCGCCTTCCGACTTGAACCAGAACTTGTTCAAATCGCCGCCATAATAGCCCTGAATATCCCACAGATAACCGTCGGATCCTTCGCGCAGGCGGTATTCCAGCCGGTCGCCCTGAAACCACAAGCGCAGGCCTCCATCGGTGTCGCGGATCAATTCGCGGCGAGCCTGCTGCATGGCATCCTCGCCCCAGATGGCGATCGCCGCGCGGGCCGGTCCGCTACCGGCTTCGGGCGGAGGTGGCAGGAGGGGGATCGCATCGTCCGCGCCCATCTGCATTGCCGAATGATCCATCGGCTGAGCGGTTGGGGCGGGTTCAGCCCCGTGGTCCATCCGGCTGTGATCCGGTGGTGCATCGGCCGCCTGGCCGTGGTTCATCTGGCTATGGTGCATCTGGCCGTGATCCATCGCGCCGTCGTCCATGGCCGGACCGCCGCTTGGTTCGGGTTTGCACGCGCCATGCGCAACCGCATGGCCCATTGCGCGGTGGCGCTCGGCCTCTTCGGCACATTTCGCGGCGGCATCCCGCGGCGCGGCGGGCGGGCTATCGCTGGCTCCATGGCCGGCCCCATGTCCGGCCCCATGTCCGGCATGCTGCGCCGATACCGGCAGCGCGATCATCGTCCCGGCAGCGAGCGCGGCGAGCAGCCTTGTGGCCGGCCGCTTCACGCTTCGCTCCCATTCGGATTGGCAACCGTCACGATCTGAAACATCCCGGCATGCATGTGATAGAGCAAGTGACAATGGAACGCCCAGTCCCCCGGTTCGTCGGCGGTCAGGTCGAATTGCGCGCTGCCGCCCGGCTGCACGATGACGGTATGCTTGAATGGCTGCCGGTCGGCGGACGCACCATTGACCAGTTCGAAAAAATGGCCGTGAAGGTGGATCGGATGCGCCATCATCGTATCGTTGACCAGCTTCACCCGCACCCGCTCATCATAGGCGAAGCGGATCGGCTCGTCCGAGACGGCGGAAAATTTCTTGCCGTCGAACGACCACATGTAGCGTTCCATATTGCCGGTAAGATGCAATTCCATTCGCCGTGACGGGCGCCGGACTTGAGCATGAGGGGCGAGCGAACGCAGCTTGCGATAATTCAGCGTGCGATGCGGCACATCGTCCAGCCCCAGTCCGGGATCGCCCATCCGGTCCGCCGGGTTCATCGCCACCATATCGAGGCCGGGGCCAACCTTCACATCCGGCGGCAGCAGCGAAGTATCGCGCATATCCATCCCGGCCATGCTCGCCATGCCGTCCATATCGGTACCGCCCGACATATCGCCCGCATTTTGGCTTGGCCCGTGATCACCGGTATGACCGGCAGCATGACCGGTACCATGCCCCGCCCCATGATTCATGCCGCACGTGTCGCCACCGCCGCCCGATCCGTGGTCCATCCCCCCCATGCCCATATCGGCCATCGTCAGCAGCGGCGGATCGCGCAGAGGAGGTATCGGCGCGCGCGCACCCGGCGCGCTGGCCAGCGTAGCGATACCCATGCCTGATCGATCCATCGATTCGGCCACAAGCGTATAGGCGGGCTTGTCACCGGGGGTCACCACGACATCGTAGGTTTCCGCCACGCCGATCTGGAACTCATCCACCTCGACCGGGTCGACATTTTGTCCATCGGCCTGAACCACCGTCATCGGCAGGCCGGGAATGCGGATGTTGAAAAAGCTCATCGCCCCGGCGTTGATGAAGCGCAGCCGCACCCGCTCGCCCGGACGGAACAGATACTCCAGCCCGTCGAGCGGTCCGTGACCGTTGAGCAGATAGGTGTAGGTGGCGGCCGATACATCAAGAATATCGGTCGGCATCATGCGCATCTTCGCCCACATCCGGCGATCTTCGCCGGAGAGCGGGTAATCGTCGGTCCAGCTGTTCTGATTATAGTTGAAGTAGCCTTCGCCCTTCTTAAGCTTATCGAAAATCGTGTGCGGGTGCATGTCGCTGAATTCGCTCAGGACAATGACGTAATCGCGGTCCACCCGAACCGGATCGGGGCCCGCCGGATCGACCACGATCGGGCCGTAATGTCCCGCCTGTTCCTGCAGCCCGCTATGCGAATGCCACCAATATGTGCCCGATTGCCGCACGGGAAATTCGGCGGTGAAGGTCTGCCCCGGTTTGACCCCCGGGAAGCTGACCCCGGGTACGCCGTCAAGCTCGAACGGAACCAGCAGCCCGTGCCAATGGATCGAGGTATCCTCGTCCAGCTGGTTGTGGACGTTAAGCTGCACGGTGGTGCCCTCTTTCAGGCGCAATAGCGGGCCGGGAATGCTGCCATTGACCGCAACGGCGTGGCCGCGCCGATTGCCCGAGGAAAAAGCGGACCGCGCGACGGTGAGGTCGATTTTCGGTCCGCGCGCCTCGTCGATACCCTTGCGGGCGATCCCGCCATGCAGATCGCCGCCGCGCGCCCAGGCCGGCACCGCACCGGCCAGGCCAAGCAGCCCGATGCCGCCGGCACTCGCGTTCAAGAATTTTCGCCGATTGACGCGGATCATGATTTTTCGCTTCCCGAAATGTTGGTCATTGGGTTTTACGCTTGCGGCGGGCCTACCCCTCAAAGATTTCCAGCCGCTCCCTCAACCGGCCACGCGCCCGATATATCCGCGTCTCGATCGCCTTTTCGCTCGTGCCGAGTAACTGTGCGGCCTCGGCCTGGCTATGGCCTTCGATGCTTACGAGGATGAGCGCCTCGCGCAGGCGAAGGGGAAGCCGGGCAATCTCCGCTTCCACCAGCCGCAGCCTTTCGCGCGCCTCTACGCGGGTTTCGGGAGTGGGCGCGTCATCGGCGATGTCCGGCACCTCGCGCGAACCAGACAGGCCGAAAAACCCTGCCAACTTCCTCTTTCGCAGGCGGTCGCGGCAACGGTTCAGTACGATGGTCGTCAGGTAGGGGCCGATGGGCTTGGCGCTATCGAGACGCTGGCGAGAAAGCCACAGCGAAGCCAGGCTGTCCTGCACGGCGTCTTCGGCCTGAGCGGAAGAGCGCAGCATTCTGGTCGCCAGCACGATCAGCCGCCGCGTGTGCGGCTGGACCAGCGCCGCGAAGGCCGCTCGGCTTCCCGCTCGCGCCCGTTCGATACCTTCCCGTTCTGCAATTTCGCCCACCGCCGCCACGCGGGATCAGTCGCGCGGGGATTGCGTCAGCGCCGCAGAAACCTGCCGGTCGAACCGGCGCTGCTGGTCGGGATCGAGGATCTCGCGCATGGCGAAGACGTGGCGCACGGTCGCCTTCTGCAGAGCGCCCATCCGTTCGTGAACCTCGTCGATGGCAGCCCCGACTTCGGGGCCATATTCATGCTCGGCCTCCATCGCCTGAGCCAGGCGGGCATTGGCTGCGCGGGCGGAAGCCTCCAGCCGCGCCTGTTCCACCGCGAAATTTGCTTCGAGGGTTTCCAGGCGCTGTTCCTGATCGGCGGTCAGCGATAGCTCGTCATGCACAAATGCATGCAGGCTTCGATCGGAGCCTCCATCGGCCCAGCGATCGGCCCCCAGCGCACCCAGACTTCCGGCGAGCGCAGCCAATAGAACGGCCAGAGCGATATGCCATCTTTTCACGATCTAGCGCCCCACATGAAGCAGCGCAGCGGGTGACAGTTGCTCCGATCCGGTCAGGCTGCCTTCGGCCTGTTGCGGCGGGCCATAATAGCCCGGCCACCCGACCGTTCCGGCCCCTGCACCCAGCCCGACCACGAACAACCCGGCGAACAGCGCCATGCGCCGGCGGCGTTCGGCAATCTCGCCAAGCTGGCCAGCACGCTGCCATACGCCGTTCATGAAATCATCCGGCATAGCGCGGACATCGTGCGAGGCCAGCTTGCCAAGCATCGCATCGAGTGTCTGATCGTCAGCCATCCATCGCTCCTGTTGGTTGCATGGGCTCTATACGCATCAAGGGGTCCAAACCCTCAAAAATCTTGAGGGCTGCGGTCATGTTGTCCGTATCGGTGGACATGAAGGGTCTCGGGCAAGATGCTACCGACAGGGGGCAGATATGCAGGAACACAGTCACGCCAGGCCAAGGGGCACCGCAGAATCGACCGGCTTTTCGCGTGTGGCCGCATTACGGCTGAGCTTGAGTATGTGCGGCAACAATCCCACCAACTGCGCCACGGTGCATAGATGATCGCCGCGCTCCTGCTCGCCGTGCTGCTGTTCCTGGCGTCGCACCTGCTGGTGGCGATCTATTTCGCGGTCGGCTTCTGGCTCGGCAATGATTGGAACCTTGGCGGGTTCAAGGAAGTCTCATCGATGGACTGGATGGATTATTTCTATTTCTCGCTGATCAACATGACCACTCTGGGCCTCGGCGACATTTACCCCACCGGCCATTTGCGCTCGGTCACGGGCATTCAGGCGCTGACGGGTTTCGCCCTTATCAGCTGTTCGGCGCAGCTATTCTGGAAAATAACGACAAAAGGAGACATTACGTGACGAACAAAGATCATTCGAAAAATGGCGGAGGCGGTAATTACTGGCGCTTCATGGCCATGGTATCGACTTCGACCGTCATCATGTTCTTCCTGATGTACGCCAACACGTTCGATGCCGATGACATTTTCTGGAGCGAAACGCGCTTCTGGATGATGTTCGTGATGGGCGGCATGATGATGATCGTCATGCTGCTTTTCATGTGGGGCATGTACAAGGACCGCACCAAGAACTTCATCATCCTAGGGGTCGGCGTGGTCACCATGGCGCTGGCACTGTGGCTGGTCCGCAGCCAGACGACGGTGGACGATACCGAATACATGTCCGCCATGATTCCGCACCATTCGATTGCGATCATGACCAGCGAACGCGCCAGCCTGAAAGACCCGCGCGTGCGCGAGTTGGCCAAGGCGATCATCGTCGCCCAGCGCCGCGAAATCGCGGAGATGAAATTTCTGATCGACGATATCGAGGAGAACGGCCCCCGCACCGAAGAACGCCTGCCAGAGGAGATGCAACAATGAACAAGTTCGCATTCATGGCGCTGGCCGCGCTGCCGCTCGCCGCCTGCAACACCAACACAGCACCCGGCAATGACCGCGAAGCGCAGCTGGAACCGCCGGCCGAGGCGGCATCGATCGAAAGCGCCGCCAGTGCGCTCGCCAATGTCAGTCCCGGCCTGATGCTGCCCGAAACCATGACCGATGCCGACCTGGCCGCTCTTGGTGCGCAAAGTGCCTGCCAGTTCCGGCTGACGGAAATTGCCTATCCGTCCTTTGTCCATGATCGCAGCGGACAGGGCGCGATCAAGATCAATGGCAAGCTGATCCCCGTCAGCGCCAGCGGCCCCGGCAGCTACGCCAGCGGCGATCTGCGGATCCAGACCCGGGTGCTTGACGATGAAGGCAATGCGGGCCTGCAAATGCAGGAGCTGATTGTCGCCGCCCCCGGCGCGAAGGACGAGTTCGGATTCTGGGGGTACACAACCTGCAAGGACGGCGCTGGCTGAAACCGGATTGGCGGGTACCGGATACGTCCGGCACCCGCCGACCGGACCGAACTGCCGATCCAGGCATTGTGAGCATATGAACCATGCATCACCCATCGCCATATTCGGGGCAGGCGGCAAAACCGGGACGGAAATCCTGCGCCATGCCAATCGCCGCGGACTGAAAATCCGCGCATTCGAACATAATTTGCCCGAACCCGCCGACAGGGTGGCGTGCGCCGATTATTTCGAGTGCGATGTGCTGGCCGACTCTTTCGCAGAGCAGCTGGAAGGCTGCAGCGCGGTAATATCGGCGTTGGGTGTGGCGTTCAGCCCCTCCACCGCGCTCGATCCACCGCCGCTTTATACCGATGGCACGCGCAACATCTTGCGGGCCATGCAACAGGCCGATATCCGCCGGATCGCCGTGATTTCGGCTGCATTCGTCGTTCATCAGCCCAGCGTACCGACCTGGTTCGATTTCACCGCGCGCCCTGCGCTAGTCAATGTGCTGGAGCAGATGCGGGCCATGGAAACGATGCTCGCACAGGATGAAGGCATCGACTGGACTGCGGCGCGCCCGGGCTGGCTGCTCGACGAACCCTATACGGGAGAAGCCGTGATCGCCGATCAGCGCCTTGCGAAAGGCTGCTTTCGCTGCCGCCACGCCGATCTCGCCGCGAGCCTGCTGGATTTTATGATCGACGACACGTGGGTCAATGCCAAGCCGGCCATCGGTAAGCCCGAAGCGGCACAGTTCGAAGGGATAGGTGCCGTAACGGCCGAGCTTGGCCAGGACTGACGTCGGCTGTGCCGGCAAGCTGGAACCCGATTGCCCGCCAGTTTCGGAACCGCGCATGCCCGCCTTGGTTGAGCCGCTGAACTCTCAACAGCCGAAAAAGGTGCCAGCATGGATTTGAAACAGACCTATCTCGACCATCTTACAGCGATGATCGAAGCCGACCGGCTGTCGCTGGAAGCGACCAAGGCGATGCGCGATGCGGCGCATGACGATGCGCTGGTCGAAGGGCTGGAGAACGCCGTTTGCGGCATTTCCGACGGGCTGGATATCGTGCGCGACCTTGCCAATTCCCACGCATGCGAGAGCGATGGCACCGATGCGCCCGGGATGACCGCGCTGGTCGAGGAAGCGCGTGCCTTAGCTTTGGAGGCCGATTTCGACGACGACCAGTCGCGCGATGCGGCGATCCTGCTGCACTTCCAGCGCTTCACCCATTTCGGGCTGACCAGCTATGCGATACTTGCGCGCATGGCCAATGTGCTCGAACTGCCCGAAGACGCGAAGCGCCTGCAGGAATGCCATTCCAACGCGCAGGATGGCGATGACGAAATGGCCGAGGTCGCCGACAAGCTGTTGGCGCCGCTGGTAGAGTGAGCGAGAGCGGCGGCGGCTAGCCCACGACACCCGCCGCAGCCAGCACGCTGAGTGTCAGAAGGTCGGGCGTGGTTGCCGTCATCGGCGCGACCTGGACCGGTTTTTCCATTCCGATCATCATCGGGCCGATGGTCGGCTCGCCCGCCAGCTCGCGCAGCAGCTTGGCGGAGATATTGGCCGATTGCAGGCCGGGCATCACCAACACATTGGCGAGGCCGGACAGCCGGCTGAACGGATACAGCTTCATTACCGCCGGGTTGAGCGCAGCATCGGGAGCCATTTCGCCTTCATATTCGAAATCGGGCTGCTCCTTGTCGAGGATGGCCACCGCACCGCGAATATTCTCCAGCCACCGGCCGCTGGGATTGCCGAAGGTGGAGTAGGACAGGAATGCGACGCGCGGCTCATGCCCCATGCGCCGTGCCACTTCTGCAGTTTCGCGCGCGATATGGGCCAGATCTTCCGCGCTGGGACGTTCGTTGATGGTCGTATCGGCCAGGAAGGTGGTGTGGTTCTTGCCGATCATCATGTGGATGCCGAACGGGCGCGCACCCGGCTTGGCATCCAGCACCATGTTCACTTCGCGCGCGGTTTGCGAGAAAGTGCGCGTCAGGCCGGTAATCATCGCGTCGCCGTGGCCCAGCGCCACCAGCAGGGCGGCAAACACGTTGCGTTCCTGGTTGACCATGCGGCGCACGTCGCGTTCCGTATAGCCGCGCCGCTGCAGGCGCTTGTAGAGGAAATCCACCATCGCGGGGACATGTTCGGAATCGGCGGAATTCTGGATTTCGAAATCGGCAGGATTGTCCACGCCCAGCTGGTGCATCTTGTTGGCAACCGCCTTCGTCCGGCCGACCAGCACCGGCGTGCCGTAGCCGAAATCGCGGTACTGGATCGCGGCGCGCAGCACCACGTCCTCTTCCGCCTCGGCGAACACCATCCGCTTGGGGTTGTTGCGCACTTCGGCATAGACATTGGTGAGGACCGATGTCGTGGGATTGAGGCGGCCTTTTAGATGATGGCGGTAGGCATCGAAATCCTCGATATGCTTCTGCGCCACGCCCGAATCCATCGCGGCCTTGGCCACGGCGGATGAAACGACTTCCATCAGGCGCGGATCGAACGGCGCGGGGATAATGTAATCGCGACCGAACTTGTGGTTCTTGCCGTAAGCGGCGGCAACCTCGGCCGGAACCGGCTCGCGCGCCAGTTCCGCGATGGCGCGGGCTGCGGCGATCTTCATTTCCTCGTTGATGGCGGTCGCCTGCACGTCTAGCGCGCCGCGGAAGATGAAGGGGAAGCCCAGCACGTTATTGACCTGGTTGGGAAAATCGCTGCGCCCGGTCGCAACGATCGCGTCGGGCCGGACCGCTTGCGCCTCGGTCGGCAGGATTTCGGGCACGGGGTTGGCCATGGCAAAGATGATCGGCTGATCGGCCATGTCCTTGACCCATTCGGGCTTGAGCGCGCCGGCAGCCGACAGGCCGAGGAAGATGTCCGCCCCCTTCAGCGCCTCTTCCAGGCTGGTCGCATCGGTTTCCACCGCATGGGCGCTCTTCCACTGATCCACCCCTTCGCGGCCTGGCGTGATCGGGCCGGTCCGGTCGCACATGATGACGTTTTCGTGCGGCACGCCCATCGCCTTGATCAGCGCGGTGCAGGCAATTGCCGCCGCGCCCGCGCCGTTGACCACGATCTTCACATCCTTCAGCTCGCGCCCGGTGATGTGAACCGCGTTGAGCAGACCGGCAGCGGAAATGATCGCCGTGCCGTGCTGATCGTCATGCATGATCGGAATGTTCAGCTTCTCACGCAGCGCCTGCTCGATGATGAAGCATTCGGGCGCCTTGATATCTTCCAGATTGATCCCGCCGAAGCTGGGTTCCATCAGCTCGACCGCGGCGATGAACTTGTCCGGATCTTCGGTGTCCAGCTCGATATCGATCGAATCGACATCGGCGAAGCGTTTGAACAGCACCGCCTTGCCTTCCATCACCGGCTTCGATGCCAGCGCGCCCAGATTGCCCAGGCCGAGGATGGCGGTACCGTTGGAAATCACCGCGACCAGATTGGCCTTGGCCGTGTAGCGCGCGGCATCGGCGGGGTTTTCGGCAATCGCCTTCACCGGAGCCGCCACGCCGGGCGAATAGGCCAGGCTGAGATCGCGCTGGGTCGCCATCGGCTTGGAGGCCACGATCTCGACCTTACCGGGCCTTCCGGTCTCGTGATAAAACAGCGCCTCACGCGTCGTGAAGCTCACGGTTTGGTCATTGTCCGTATTCGTACTGGATTGATCGTCGGCCACCGGCAGTTCCCCCTGAAAGATTGTGCGCGACCGTAACTTATCTGCAAGCCGCATAACAGCCGGTAGTGAAAGGCGATAGGGGAAAGCGAAAGCCAGCTCCTTCCCGAATCGGCGCGCGCATGGCTAGGTCCGCCCAATGGCCGGACAAACCACCCCGATGATGGCGCAATATTGGCAGCTCAAGCGCGAGGCTTGCGCTGGCGGGGACGATTGCCTGCTATTCTACCGAATGGGCGATTTCTTCGAGTTGTTTTTCGACGATGCGCGCAAGGCGGCCGCGGTGCTCGATATCGCGCTGACCACGCGCGGCGAGCATGAGGGGGAGCCGGTGCCGATGTGCGGCGTGCCGGTCCATTCGGCCGAAAGCTACCTCGCCCGGCTGATCCGCGCCGGTTGCCGCGTCGCGATTGCAGAGCAGGTCGAGACGCCGGACGAGGCAAAGCTGCGCGCCAAGGCGGAAGGATCGCCGGTGTCCAAGGCGCTGGTGCAGCGCGACATCGTGCGCTTCGTCACGGCGGGAACGCTGACCGAGGAGGCGCTGCTGGAACCGCGCCAGGCCAATATGCTGGCGGCGGTATGCCCGCTGCGCGACCGCATCGGCATAGCGAGCTGCGATATTTCCACCGGACGGATGGAACTGGAGGAATGTTCGCCCGAGGCGATGGGCGCGGCGCTGGCGCGAATCGGGGCGAGCGAAATCGTCGCGCCCGACAATTGGCCCGATGCACCCACCGATTCCATATTGCGCGACAAGGCCGGCTTCTCCAGCGATGACGGGGCGGACAGGCTGAAGCAGATTCATGCCGCGGCGACGCTGGACGGCTTCGGCGATTTCTCGCGCGCGATGCTGGCTGCGGGCGGCGGGCTGATCGCCTATCTGGGCCATGCCGGGCGCGGCAAGCTGCCTTTGCTGCTGCCTCCGATTGCGCGCGCCGGCGACCACCATCTGGCGATGGACGAGGCAACCCGGACCAGCCTGGAAATCCTCGCCAGCCAGCAAGGTGGCCCATCCGGCGGACGGGTAGGCAGTCTGGTCGCTGCAATCGATCGTTGCTCGACCGGGGCGGGATCGCGGCAATTGGCGGAGGATCTCTCCGCCCCGTTGCTCAGCCGTGAGGCGATCATGGAGCGGCTGGCGCTGGTGGGCTGGCTGCACGGCGATCCGCTGACCCGGGCAGATCTGCGCGAGGCGCTGCGCGCTCTGCCCGATATAGGCCGGGCATTGGGCCGGGTGGTGGCCGGGCGCGGTTCTCCGCGCGATCTCGGCCAGCTGCGCGATGGGCTGGAAGCTGCACGGCGGTTGCACGAATTGCTGGGCGCCAAGCCTGATCGCCCACCATTGCTGGACCGAATGCTGCCCGCGCTGGCCGGACACGGCGCGCTGACCGACCTGATGCGCCGTGCACTTGTTCCTGCACCGCCCACCAGCCGCGACCAGGGCGGTTTCATCGCCGAGGGATACGACGCCGCGCTGGACGATCTGCGCGCCACATCGGGCAATGCCCGCCGCGCAATCGCCGCGATGGAAGCGCGCTATCGCCAGGATACCGGCATTGCCTCGCTCAAGATCAAGCATAATGGCGTGCTCGGCTATTTCATCGAAGTGCCGAGCAAGCATGCCGATACGCTGATGAACCCCGATAGCGGCTTCACCCACCGGCAGACGATGGCCAGCGCGGTGCGCTTCAATTCGCTGGCGCTGCACGAGGAAGCGGGACGGATCGGCGAGGCAGGCGGACGCGCACTGGCAGCCGAAGTGGCACATTTCGAGGAATTGGTATCGGTGGTTGCCGAAGCGCGGGAAGCCATCGCCGCCACCGCTCAGGCGCTGGCGCGGATCGATGTCGGCACAGGACAGGCGCAGCGCGCAGCCGAAGGCGGGTGGTGCCGGCCCCAGATCCTGGACGAACCTTGCCTCGACATCACCGCAGGCCGTCACCCTGTGGTGGAGGCGGCTCTGGCGCAGCAGGGCAAGCGGTTCGTAGCCAATGATTGCGCGCTGTCCAGCGACGACCGGCTGTGGCTAATCGGCGGGCCGAACATGGGCGGAAAGTCCACTTTCCTGCGCCAGAACGCGCTGATCATCCTGCTTGCCCAGGCAGGCGGCTTCGTCCCCGCCGATGCCGCGCGGATCGGGCTGGTGGACCGCCTGTTCAGCCGGGTTGGCGCATCGGACAATTTGGCGCGCGGCCGTTCCACCTTCATGGTCGAAATGGTCGAGACCGCCGCGATCCTTGCGCAGGCGAGCGAGCGCAGCTTCGTTATCCTCGACGAAGTCGGGCGCGGAACCTCGACCTATGACGGGCTGGCGCTGGCCTGGGCAGTGGCCGAGGCGGTGCATGAAAAGAACCGCTGCCGCTGCCTGTTCGCCACGCATTATCATGAACTTGCGCGCTTGGCCGAAACTTGCGACGCGCTCAGCCTCCACCATGTTCGCGCGCGCGAATGGAAGGGCGATCTGGTGCTGCTGCACGAACTTGCCGAAGGTCCGGCAGACCGCAGCTATGGCCTCGCGGTGGCGAAGCTGGCCGGAGTGCCCGCTCAGGTGGTCCGCCGCGCGAAATCGGTACTGAAGAAGCTGGAGAAGGGCCGCGAGGAAACCGGCGGGCTGGCAGCCGGGCTTGGCGACTTGCCACTATTCGCCGCCAGCGCGCAGGCGGAGGAACCCGCCCGGGACCCGCTGCGCGACCAGCTCGAGGCACTCGATATCGATGCATTGTCCCCGCGCGAAGCGTTGGAAAAGCTCTATGATCTTAAACGCCAAGCAAATTAGCAGCAAAATCCACCCAAACTTAACCAACGCGGCGATAGGCTGCGCGCGCGATGATGAAATACTTGTTCAGCAACCCCAAGGCCGCCCTGCTGTTTGTGATCGGCACGGTACTAAGCACCATGCTGCTAATCGGCAGCGAGGACCAGGAAGGGCTTTTGTCTCAAGCAGTTGACGACGTGGCGGAGCAGCGCGAGGGCTTCAAACGCGATATTGCAGAACTCGATCAGCTGGGTGCCAATGGAGACCGGGGGCCGCGGGTTCGTGTATCCGACGAACCGGAAAATCAGAATTGGGATGAATTCAATTCCGATCCCATCGAAGCCTCGCCCATGTCGGGTGATAGCTTGATCGATCCGGCCAGCGGGTTCGAGCCATCGCCCGATATGCCCAGTCCGATGGAACCCAGCCCGGATAGCGATGGCCCAGCCAGCCGCGTCGGCCCCAGCGACGATCTGGGCGGCGGTGAAATTGTCAGAGTGCTTGCCCCCGAAGAAGGAATGATTATCGTCGAAAATTGATGGGCGATCACAACGACAAAAGCTCCAACGAGCTGGCCGAAGACCGGACCGAATGGGCGGAAGACCGCACCGAATGGGCCGAAGACAGGACCGTCCAGGCGACCGAGCGAACCTATGCCGGCTGGCTGAGAACAGCCTTCGCCGCAATTGGTATCGGTCTGGGCTTCCGCGCATTGTTCGGCGATTTCGACCCGCCATGGCTGGCCAAGGCAATCGCCACAGGGTTCATCCTTATCGGTGCCGTGGTTGCGTGGAGCGCCCAGCACAATGCCTGCGGCACGCTGAGCAGGCTCAACCCGCATGACATCAAGGCGCCCAAGACCCTGCACATGCGCTGGCTCAGCTATCTCGTGGCGGGAGCTGCACTGGTCCTCGTGGTGGCATTGTGGTGGCTGCGCAAGGCCGACGTCTGAGCGTCAGGTTCCGTCGCCGCGAAGCCCATCTGGCTTCTTGTCCTTGCCGTATTTATCGACATTGTCGTCATGGTTCGGCTCCCCGCGATAGGCATCCATGTCGACCCGGCCCGAACTTTCCATGTCGCGCATGTGATCCACCGTATCCTGTGTGGAATCGCCTATCAGTCCGGATGAATTCTGCGACTTTTCACTTTCGGTGGGGCTGCCGGTCGCAGGGGTAACGCCGCGCGCCTGCTGCGCCACTTCCTGCGCCTGGCTGCGGTGATCGTCCTGCTCGTCATTATGCGTTTCGGGGGCTAGGTTTGCCTGACGGGCTTCCTGGCTTTCGGGCTTGGTTTCCTTGTGGGACATGGGGGTATTCTCCTTTGTAAGGAGCAACGGGCAGCAGGGCGCGAGGGTTCCAGCGGTTCGTATATTAGGAAGTTTCGCGCGCGGGTGCTTGGCCGGTTCGGTCGCGCATCCGCGGTCCCACGCTCCTGAACCCTACCTCGTTGGAACGGGCGCCTCGCCCGAGTAATCGTAGAAGCCTCGCCCGGTCTTGCGGCCCAGCCAACCGGCCTCGACATATTTTACCAGCAGCGGCGCGGGCCGGTACTTGGTGTCGCGGGTGGTCCGGTAGAGGACGTTGATGATGTCCAGGCAAGTGTCCAGCCCGACGAAATCGGCCAGCTGCAGCGGCCCCATCGGGTGGTTGAGGCCAAGGCGGCAGCCCTTGTCGATATCCTCGATCCCGGCGGTCGATTGTCCGAGCAGGAACACCGCCTCGTTGATCATCGGCAACAGGATGCGGTTGACCACGAAGCCCGGCTCGTCCTGCGACAATACCACTTCCTTGCCCAGACCTTCGGCAAAGGTCACCGTGCGGTCCGTGGTCTGCTGCGCCGTGGCGAGGCCCGGAATCACCTCGATCAGGCCCATTACCGGCACCGGATTGAAGAAATGCAATCCGATGAACCGTTCCGGATCGGGCGAAAAATTCGCCATGCGAGTGATGGGGATGGAGCTGGTGTTGCTGGCCATGATCGCATCGGCGGCCAGCACCTTGCCTGCTTTCTCGAAGATTGCCTGCTTGACGGCTTCCTTCTCGGTTGCCGCTTCGATGATCAGATCGGCCTCTCCCATGGGCGAATAATCGGCCACTGCCGTGATCCGCGCCAGCGTCGCCTCGGCCTGGGCGACATCGATTTTCCCGCGACCGACCAGCTTGCCCAGCGCCTTGTCGATATTCGCGCGCCCGGCCTCTGCGGTGGCCAGATCGATATCGGACAGCTGCACGTCCATCCCGTGCTGGGCGACGGTTTGCGCGATGCCGGTACCCATCTGGCCCGCACCGATTACGGCGATTTTCGTCATGTCGTGGTCTTTCTTCGCAAATGCAGCAATTTCATGCTGCCCTAGCGAAGGGAGGCGCGCTTATCCAGCCTCAGCGGTTGGCGCCGGGCACCCATTGCACATCGGACTTGCCATCGTCGTTCAGCACCCTCGCCAGAACGAACAGCAGGTCCGACAGGCGGTTTATATAAGCCAGCGCAGCCGGGTTGACCGGATCTTGCGTAGCTAGCTGAGCCACTGCGCGTTCGGCGCGGCGTACTTCGGCCCGGGCCACATGAGTGCGCGCGGCGGCCTCGCTTCCACCGGGCAGGACAAAGCTGGTGAGCGGCTCCAGCCGCTCGTTCAGCGCATCGATCCGTTGTTCCAGCCATTCGGATTGGGCCGGAACCACCCGCAGTGTCATCTCTCCGGGTTCGAAATCGTCGCCGGGCGTGGCAAGATCCGCGCCCAGGTCGAACAGGTCGTTCTGAATGCGGAAGGCCAGTGCGGCATTATCGCCTGTTAATGCCGCCGCAGCCAGACCTATGGCGCTATTGGCCTCGTCCACCGCGCCGACCGCCGCGATGCGGGCGGAGTTTTTCGGGCAACGCGAGCCGTCGACCAATCCGGTCGTGCCATCGTCGCCAGTGCGGGTGTAAATCTTGTTGAGCTTGACCATGGGCCTGCTCAGTAACGTGCTACTGCGAAATCGCCAGCAGGATCGCCACGGCCACGATGGCGAGGGCCTGGTACTTGATCCGGTTGAACATCATCTTGTTCTGCAAGACCTGCATCTCGCTGACATTCTCGCCCTCGCCCGTTTCCAGATCGATTTTGGTGCTTTTCAGGAACGCCACGATTCCGCGGACCAGCGATACCACGACCAGAACGGACAGGATGACGATGAGGATGATGAGGAATGTTTGCATGGTGCCTATCTAGGTAGTGGAAAGCGATATGCCAGCCGGTAGGTTCCCGGCGCGCAGCATTTCCGCCACCTGCAAGCCGTCCTCGCCCGCCTTGCGCCGATCGGCCAACCCCCGGCCCCGCATCCCCGAACCTCGCCGCTTGGCAAGCTTTTCGCCGGTTTCGTCGAGCAGCAACCGGTGGTGATGCCAGATCGGTACTGGGAGGCCGAGCAGCGCTTGCAATATCCGGTGATAGGGCGTGGAATCCAGCAGGTCCCGCCCCCGGGTGACCAGCGTTACCCCATCAGCCGCATCGTCCAGCGTAGCGGCGAGGTGATAGCTGGCGGGCGCATCCTTGCGCAGCAACACTGCATCGTCGAGCGCGGCGGGATCGACCCACTGCTCACCTGCAAGTTCATCCACCCAGCTCAGCGGGCCCACCTGCAGCGCTGCCAAGGCAATATCGATCCGCCATGCCGCCGGCCCAGCGCCGCCGGACCGGTTATCCCGGCAAGTACCCGGATAGTGGCCATCGGTGATCCCGGCCCGCTCCTGCGCCGCAGCGATATCCTTGCGCGTACAGACACACGGATAGAGCAGGCCGCGCGCCTTCAAAACCTCTGCCGCTGCGCGGTAGCTGTCCAGCCGGGCCGATTGCGCCGGAGTTTCGCGCCACTCCAGTCCTAGCCAGGCAAGATCCGCCCGAAATTCGCCGGCCAGTGCGGGCTTGCTGCGCGGCCCGTCGATATCCTCGATCCGCAGCAGGAATTCGCCGTTCGTCTGCCGGGCAAGATCGTGCGATACGATGGCCGAGTAAGCATGGCCAAGATGGAGCGGCCCATTGGGGCTGGGGGCGAAACGCGTGATGTTGCGAGTGGCAGGCATCCTGCCACTGTCCTAACCTGCCAAGATCCGCCTGTGGAGGGTTTGCGAGTCGCGCCTGTCATAATGTTGACTCGCGAATCGGCAAATGCTCCGATGGCGACAACCGGAAAAGCGGGGAAGCGGCAAATGTTCAAAGCCGATCTGATCGAACGGACGGCCCAGTTTCGCAAACGCGAAGACGATCCAACGCGCAGCTTGCAGAGCTGCCCGTCGCTGGTGCTCAACGCCGATTACACGCCGTTATCCTATTACCCGCTCAGCCTGTGGCCGTGGCAGACCGCAATCAAGGCGGTGTTCCTCGACCGGGTGGATATCGTGGCGAGTTACGAGCGCGAAGTGCACTCGCCTTCGTTCGATATGCCGGTGCCCAGCGTGATTGCGCTGCGGCAATATGTGAAAACCAGCGAGTTTCCCGCCTTCACCCGTTTCAACCTGTTCCTGCGCGATCGTTTCCAGTGCCAATATTGCGGCGCGGCCGGGGGATCGGGGGGTACCCACCTCACCTTCGACCACGTGGTGCCGCGCCGTCTCGGCGGCAAGACGACTTGGGAAAACATCCTCACTGCCTGCGGCCCCTGCAATATGAAGAAAGGCGGCCGCACACCCAAGCAAGCACAGATGCACGTGATGATGGACCCGATCCGGCCGACCAGCTGGCAGCTGCAGCAACGTGGGCGAGCTTTCCCGCCGAATTATCTGCACGAGACGTGGCGGGACTGGCTGTATTGGGATGTGGAGCTGGAGGCTTGAGGGTTCTAAGTGTGACGCACCCTTACTTTGTCATTGCGAGCGTAGCGAAGCAATCCATGGCGCTACGTCGCGCCTTCTAGCGACGGTAAGGTCATTACCAGCGGTCCGTCCATAGATTGCCGCGTCACTTCGCTCATCGCAATGACGAAAATGGAGGGTGAGGTCTATCGTTCTCAAGTCGCAATTTCGAAATACAGATCGCGCCAGTCTGGGTTTTCTGCTTCTATCAGTGCGATCTTCCTCTTCCGCGATCCCGCCTTGATCTGCTTCTCACGCGTGATCGCATACTCCGTCGTCGAGTGCAGTTCGAACCAGACGAGGCGTTTGCAACCGTACTTCTTCGTAAACCCGTCGATCTGACCTTCGCGATGCTGCGCGGCGCGTTGCATCGGATTTGATGTCACACCGCAGTAGATCGTGCCGCCCTTATGATTTGCCATAATATAGACAGCAGGCTGAAAATCGAAGCGCATGGCGATGGGTTGCCGCGTCGCTACGCTCCTCGCAACGACGAATTTTAAGCTTTCTCGTCATTGCGAGCGTAGCGAAGCAATCCATGGTGCTACGTCACACACTAGGTCACCGCCGCCCGCTCCCGGAACTCCGGCCGGTCCCACTCGCCGCTGCTTAGCACCTCGCCGAGTTGCCGCGCTGCATCTGCGACATCCGCAAACCGCAAATAGGCAGGCGCGAATCCTAGCCGCAGGATGTCCGGATCGCGGAAATCGCCGATTATGCCGCGTGCGATCAGGGCCTGGCTGATGGCGTAGGCGTGCTCGTGCCGGAAAGACAGCTGGCTACCGCGTTCGGCGCTGTTCGGCGGGCTGACGAGCGGCAGGTCGATCCCCAGTTCCTCCAGGCAACACAGGAAAAATTCGGACAGGGCGCGCGACTTTTTCCAAAGCCGCTCGACCCCGATTTCCGCAATCAGTTCCACCCCGACTTCGAGCGCGGCGAGGCCGAGGATAGGCGGGGTTCCGGCCTGCAAGCGATCGACTCCCTCGCCCGGTGTGTAGTCGTCGCTGAAGGCGAACGGTTGGGCATGGCCGAACCAGCCGGTGAGCGGTTGGTGCAAATCATCATGATGCCGTTCGGCAACATAGGCGAAAGCAGGCGCGCCGGGGCCGCCATTGAAGTATTTATACCCGCAGCCGACCGCGAAATCGGCCCCGTCGCCATCAGGAACACATTCGTTCAGCGATACCGGGAGCGCCCCTGCCGTATGCGCGAGATCCCACATTACCAGCGCGCCGGCCTCATGCGCCTTGGCGGTCAGGCGCTTCATATCGTGCAGGCGTCCGGTCTTGTAGTGGACATGGGTCAGCATCAGTAGCGCAACATCGCCGTCCAGTGCCGCTTCGATTTGGTCCGCTTCGGCCAGGCGGCGCTGGGCCAGCCCTTGCGCCTCCAGCCCTTCGATCATGTAGATATCGGTCGGAAAATTGCCTGGCTCGCTCAGCACCACTTTGCGATCGGGGCGCATCTGCAAGGCGGCAGCGATCAGCTTGAAGATATTGACCGAGGTCGAATCGCAGGCGATCACCTCATGCGGCTGCGCACCGATCAGCGGGGCGATTTTCGCGCCGATGCGCTGGGGGGCGGACACCCAATCCGCATCGTTCCAGCTGCGGATCAGTCCATCGCCCCATTCCTGGCGGATGACCTCCTCGATCCGCCCCGGAGTGGCCTGCGGAAGCGGGCCCAGCGAGTTGCCGTCGAGGTAGATCACGCCTTCGGGCATGTGGAAGCGGCCGCGATATTCGGCCAGCGGATCGGCTGCGTCGAGCTGCTTCGCTTCGTCCGTCACGCTCATCCCAGCTCTCGCAAGATGGCCCGCACCGGCGAAGCATCGCCTGCCACTATCGGCAGCGGCAGCGCGATCAGCTCGTATCGGCCCGGCTCCACATCGTCGAGCACCAGCCCTTCCAGCACGCGCATATCGGCCGCCAGGACAGCCTTATGCGCCAACATATCCTTGGAATCCTGCGGATCGAGCGAGGGGCCGTCCATCCCGACCAGCTTCACCCCTTGTACCGCCAGCCATTCGATCGTCTCTGGCGAAATGGGGATATGCGCGGCGTCCCACTCATCATGGGGAAAGCGTTCATAGGTGCGGAACACCACGCGGTCGGCGCTGTCGATATCGGGCAAATCCGCCACATCGATCTCGCCCGTCACATCGCGCGCATCGACCACCAGGCATTCGCCGATAAATGGCTCCAGCGATACGCTGGCAATATCGTCGCCGTCGGGCGAATAATGCAGCGGCGCATCGGCATGTGCGCCGCTATGGGTCGAAAGCGTCAGCGCGGACACATTGACCGGGCTGCCATCTTCCATCTGCCACGTCCTGGCCGCCGCAAACGCCGTGTCTCCCGGCCAGACGGGCAGACCCGGACGCAGTTTCTGCGAGATGTCCCAGATCCGGCGATCTGCGGTGGCCTTGCTCATATTTCGGTCCTTACCGACAACAATTCGGGAAAGAAGGTCTGCTCCAGCACCTTCGCCAGATAGGGCACGCCTGCCGTGCCTCCGGTGCCCTTCTTGAACCCGATGATCCGCTCCACCGTCTTGAGATGTCCGAAGCGCCAGCGTTGGAAGTGATATTCCAGATCGACCAGCTTTTCCGCCAATTCGTACAGGTCCCAATATTCCTGCGGATTGCGATAGATTTCGGCCCACGCGCCTTCGACTTGCGCAGAGGCGGTCCACGGAACGTTCGTATCGCGCGCCAGCACCGCGGCCGGGATGGCGAAACCGCGCCGCGCCAGTAGCCGCACGGCTTCGTCATACAGGCTGGGCCGGTCCAGTTCCGCGCGCAACATTTCGGCCACTTGCGGGGTCGCTTCGTGCATCGTGACCATATCGGGATTGCGCCCGCCCAGCATGAATTCCATGCAGCGATATTGCGCCGACTGGAAGCCGGAGGAATTGCCCAGATGCGGACGAACCCGCGAATAATCATGCGGGGTCATGGTGCTCAGCACATCCCAGCTCTGGATCAGCTGTCCCTGCGCCCGCGCCACCCGCGCCAGCATCTTGAAAGCCGGGCGCAGCGTATCGTCCTTCAGGCATTCGCGTGCCGAGGTAAGCTCGTGCAGGCACAGCTTGAGCCACAATTCACTCGCCTGGTGGACGATGATGAACAGCATCTCGTCATGCGCGGCGGAGGCCGGGTGCTGCGCCGACAGGATCCGGTCCAGATCGAGATAGGAGGAATAGGTTACGCTATCGGACATGGCCGCAGCCTATAGGAGGAACGGCGGGGCCGAGAAACTATTGTTCGATCACCATCGTTTCGGGGTGATGTTTATCGAGGTGCTTCTTCACGATCCGCAGGTTGCGTGTGTTCGAACGATAAAGCAGATCGAACGCATCGCCCACCAGAGGCACCGCGCCCAGCCCGGTATCGACCGCGATATTGCCCGCCATGCGCCACAACTTCCATTTCGGCAGGCCCAGATTACGGGCTTCCCAGATCAGATAACTGCCCATCGCGGCGGTCACGATATCGCCGATTACCGGCACCAGGCCGACGATCGAATCGAGTCCGATCGGATAGTTGATGCCGGGAATAGTGAAACTGCGTTCGAGCAGATGCTCCATCGCCTCGATCCGCTTGCGCACGCTGGCCGCATCGGTTCCGGTGGGCAGTTCCAGCCCCATTGGCCGGAGGCCCGGTTGCTGCGCCCCTTGGGGATCATCCATTATCTGCTCCTTCTGCTCAGTCTAGATGGGGCGCTGGGCAAGGGGGAACAAGGGATGCAGGTTCCACGGGTTCTCGACAAACCCGTCGATCTGGCCGCGCACCAACGACCAGCGGACCGGTGACCCCAGCGGAATATAGGCATTGGCATCGACCAGCGCCGCCTCCGCCTGCGCCAGCAAGGCGGCGCGCTGCTGCGCGTCCGATGCCATGGAGGCTTCGGCCACCAGATCGTCGGCCACGGTCGAACAAGCACCGTTGTCGAGCGCGCAATTGAACTGGTTGAGATACCAGCGCAGGCCCGGAAACCGGGCCACCCGGTCGACCAGCCGCAGGTCTGGCCGCGTGCCGGCCTCGGCGCGTTGCAGCACGATCCCGATCGCTTCGAAATCGGCATTCAGCTCGCGCAGCAGCAATTCCGCGCCCGGCCCCTGCGGCAGGGCGATGGTCAGCGGCAGCGGCTCGTTACTTCGCCGATCATTCGCCGCCCGCCAGGTAAGTATTCGCCTGCGCGCCACGCCGCGCCGATCCTCGATCGCCTGGTTCGTCCAGCGTTCCGGCCCGATCTGCTCGCCGATCAATTGCGACGGCGCTGCCAGGCGTGTGGCAGGCGACCACCCGGCAATGTTGAACGGGACGAGCAGATCGCTGCGATCGATCGCCATGGCCAGCGCCTCGCGCAGCTCCGCATCGGCAAGCATGCCGTCTTTGGCGGTTACCCGCAGGCCAAACAGGCCGAGCGCCGGGTCCAGCCGCACCGTCCCGCGCGATAGCGGGCCGGTATCGGCCAACGGCAAATTGGCCAACGTCCCGCCCAGCACCACTTCGACCTTGCCCTGCGCAAAGGCTGCAAGCGCCTGTTCCACCGGCAGCGCCCTGAGCGTGACCTGGCGATAATCCTCTTCCCAATTCGGGTTTTCCGGCAGGCCGCGCCGCGACGGCGGCAAGGCGCCGAGCATCGCCACATCGCCTTCGCGGCGCATCGTCATCGGCCCAATGCCCTCCCCATCCTGGCGCAGGCCCAGTTCGGGCTGGGCGAGCAATTGCAGCAAATCGGGCATCGGGCTTTGCAAACGAATTTCGATCACCCGCCCAGCCATCGCCAATACGGCATCGACCTTCGCCAGATCATGGCCCAGCGATGTGCCGATCAGCTGGCGCCGCGTGGCGATCAGGGCATCGCGCGCCGATTGGCCGGTAACGCGGCTGCCATCCGGCCACTGCGTATTGCGAAGGCGGAAGATGTAGCTCAGCCCGTCATCGGTAACGATCCAGCTTTCGGCCAGCCCGGGGACGATTTCGCCCTGTTCGTTGAGCGACACCAACCCTTCGGCCGTCGCGGCGCGGACATGCTGTGCTGCCGGGCCCAGCCGCAATCCGCTGGCAAAGGGGCTGTCGCTGTTGCCGATAAAGGCGACATCGACCACGCCGTCGTCGGCGCCGCCATCGCAGCCCGCCAGCAGCATGGCGCCAAGGGCGAGCAGGATCGGGCGAGACAGTCTGGACATGGCTGCCCCGTGACTAGGCGGCGAAGAGCGCACCTGCAATGTCGCTAATGTCGAACGAGGCGCCGGGCCAACGCTTAGATTTTGCGCAGGCTCTTTTTCTGGGACGGATCATATGCGGAATTGACCCCTGCGGTGCGCACGAAGCGGGGTGCCGCCAAATCGTGAGTGCCGACCGGAGCGCGCGGTAGCTTCGGGTCGATTTCCTGCACGAAGGCAATGCCGAAACGGTTATCCTGGACCCAGGCAACCGCGCCTTCGATCCAGTCGATATTGCGCAGCTTGATCGACAGCTTCATTCCAGCACATACGGATGGTCCGCCTTCGGCCATCATGCCGCCGGCCGAAAGGTTGCGCACCTTTACCTGCTCCGACGCCTCCTGACCCTTGAGCCGCAATTCGGCCATCAGGAAAAGGCTGTCGCGCGACAGGCTCCGAGTTTCAACACCGGACATTTCTTGAGCTCGTTCCTTCGCCATGTGCCGTTATGCGGGCCTGCCTGTTCGGCAAGCCACCTCACATAGACACGAAGTTTCTAACAATGGTTTAAGGACGAGAATCTTTCGAACGCGATCGAGCAAGATTGCGCACAAGGCCGTTCAATCGTCCCGGGAAATTTTCTCGCGGCGCTCATGCGCTTCCTGCGCTTCCACCGTCATAGTGGCCACCGGGCGAGCGATCAGCCGTTTCAAGCCAATCGGTTCGCCGCTCACTTCGCAATAGCCGTACTCGCCCGCATCGATGCGGCGCAGGGCGGAATCGATTTTGGAGGTCAGCTTGCGTTGCCGATCGCGGGTGCGCAGCTCGATTCCCCAGTCGGTTTCACTGGAGGCGCGGTCGTTCAGATCCGCTTCCCGAATGGGACCGTCCTGCAACGATTGCAGCGTCGCCGAGGCCGCAGAATGGATGGACTTTTTCCATTCCAGCAGCAGCATTCGGAAATAATCCTGCTGCTTTTCATTCATATAGCGTTCGTCGTCCGACGGGACATAATCCGCCGGCAGCGATCGCTTGGCCTTTTCCAGGATGTCGATTTCGTCTTGTGCCGTTGCGGCCATCCGGTCCTCTGGTCCAAAGTTCCCACGTCGCCGGGCTGCCCGCCACTTGCCCGCAACCCGAAAGATCCTGAATATTCTCAGCAATCCGTTCGAGCCGTTGCGCGGGCCTATAGGCGCGCCATGAAGCAGGCACAAGCGGCGATCTCGCAGCATGTTTAATGGCGGGTAAATTCGGAACGAAAAGCGATGCGATCATGTCGCACAGCGCCCCACGTGGCCCAGCGGCAGGAACGAATTGTCCAGCCGCGTTAACCAATTGTTGACCATAAGGCGTTTGAACTCGGCTTAGCGGATTGGATACATTCGCCAACAGGGGAAGTGGGATGGAACTGAAAGCCATAACCGGAACGCCGATCGAAGCCGAAAACAATGCGGCCGCCGATCTGCTGATAGCCAATTGCCTGGCCGCTGCGGCGCAGGGCGAGCTGACTGCTCTATATGATCTGGGCGTCGCCTTTTCGACCGGCAGCCACGGCGCGACGTGCGACCTGGTGGAAGCCCATAAATGGTTCAACCTGGCCGCAACGCGCGGTCACGAAGAAGCCGCATGGTGCCGCGCCGATGTGTCGGAAGAGATGACGGCACGCGAAATCGCCGAAGCCCAACGCCGCGCGCGCCAATGGCTTGCAGACGAAGCGCGCAAGGCAGCCTGACGCAAGCCCTGCCGCAGGTTAGCCCTTCTTGAAGGGCGTCCGCTCGTTCAGGAACAGGCGGTCCCCCGCCACCCCATCGCGCTCGCGCTGGAGGAAATCGGATACGGCCTCGCGAAAGCCGGGATCGGCGATCCAGTGGGCGGAATGCGTCACCGAAGGTTCGTACCCGCGCGCCAGCTTGTGTCCGCCTTGTGCACCGGCCTCGACCCGGCTCAGGCCGCGTTCGATGGCGATGTCGATCGCCTGATAATAGCACAGCTCGAAATGCAGGAAGCGCACATCGCGGCTGCAACCCCAATAGCGGCCATAGAGCGTGTCGCTGCCCACGAAATTGAGTGCCCCGGCAATCGGCAGATCGTCATCGTCGAACGCCAGCACCAGTACGATTTTCTCCCCCATACGCTCGCCCAGCAGGGTGAAGGCGCTGCGCGTCAGATAGGGCGTGCCCCATTTGCGCGCGCCGGTATCCTGGTAGAAATCCCAGAAAATATCCCAATGTTCGGCGCGGATTTGTGCACCGCTCAACCGTTCGATCCGCAACCCTTCCTGCGCCGCCGCACGCTCCTTGCGCACCGCCTTGCGCTTGCGGCTGGCAAGCGCGCCGAGGAAATCCTCGAAACTGCGATAGTCGCGGTTTTCCCAGTGGAACTGGATGTCCTGCCGCAGCAGCCAGCCGGCATCATCGAACAGGGGTAATTGTCCAGGCTCGATGAAAGTCGCGTGGGCAGAGGAAAAACCGTTTTGCGCGCAAAGCTGCTCTGCGCCGCGCAGCAGCGGCCCCGCCAGCGAGGCATCGGACAGCAGCAGGCGCGGACCGGTCGCAGGGGTGAATGGTGCGGCGATCTGCAGCTTGGGATAGTAGCTGCCCCCGGCCCGCTCATAGGCATCCGCCCAGGCATGATCGAACACAAATTCGCCCTGGCTGTGCCCTTTGACATAACTTGGCATGGCAGCCAGCAGAACGCCGCCGCTTTCCAGCACCAGCGGTGCGCTCTGCCAGCCGGTACCGGGGCCGACGCTGCCCGAATCCTCCAGCGCGGTCAGAAAATCGTGACTGACGAAGGGGTTGTCCGCCCCCGCCAGCGCATCCCAATTTGCGCGCGGCAGCTCGCCGACCGAATCGGCGACGCGGATAGTCAGCTGCGTCTCGCTCACGCCAGCCCATCCCCTTCGGCAATCGGGGCGTCGGCGTGCTGCGCAGCCCGCTCGCGCAATTCCGGCGTGCGCACCGTCCAACTGGCGACGGGCAATCCGCGCGCGCGGGCCCTGGCTGCGAAGCGGCTTGGCAGGTCGCGAATGTCGTAAGCCAGGAATTCGGCGCGCGAATGGCGCAGCGCCAGGCGTCTTTCCCAAGCGCCGCGCGGACCTTTCTTGCCCTCTTCGGTGACCACCAGCCCGCGCACGATGTCAGGCGCATGGTCGGCGAACCAGCGCGGCGCACGCGGGTCGAAGCTCATTACGGCTGCATCGCCGTCATAGCCCGCCAACGCATTGCCTACGGAACGGCACAGCTGCTCGACCGGAAACCCGCGCCGCGACTTGATCTCGATCAGCAGCGCAGCGCGCCCTCCGATTTGTTCAAGCAAATGAGGCAAATTCGGGATCGCCTCGCCATTCGCAGACAGCGTCACCCCGCCAATCTCGGCCGCATCGCGTTCGAGTAGCGGGCCCGCTTCGTCGGTCAGTCGGTCCAGTTCCCAATCATGGAACACCATCGCCTGCCAGTCGCGGCTGGCCTGGACATCGCACTCGATACCCAAACCGCGCGCGATGGCAGCTTCAAAGGCGGCGGGGCTGTTCTCGGGCACCGCCGCCAAATGCAGCCCGCGATGGGCGAAAATCTGCCCGCGGATCCAGCCCGCGCGGCTACTCATTTCAGTCCGGCCTGATGGCAATGATCGCATCCACCTCCACCGCAGCGTGCAGCGGCAATACCGGCACGCCGACGGCGCTGCGCGAATGGCGACCGATCTCGCCGAAAATATCGAACATCAATTCCGACGCGCCATTGGCCACTTTCGGCTGGTCCGCGAAATGAGGGTCCGAATTGACGAATGCGCCCAGCTTGACGATCCGCTCGACCGAATCGAGCGAGATACGCGCATTCTTCAGCTGCGCCAGGATCATCAAACCGCAGGCCCGCGCCGCCGCGATGCCGCGGTCGAGCGAGACATCCTCGCCCAGTCGGCCGGTCACCAGCTGACCATCGATAAAGGGCAATTGGCCCGAAACATGCGCGAAACCGCCATGCGCCACCACCGGGACATAGCTGGCCACGGGGGCCGCCGCTTCGGGCAGTTTGATACCCAGTTCGGCCAGTCTGGCATCGATGCTCATGCAGGTTCCCTTTCCAGTCTTTCCAAGATCCACGGCAGCGCCGCTTGCCAATCGTCGATCCGCGCATGGGCATGACCTGCCTCATACGCGCAATCGATATGCGGTGCGATCGACGGTTCGCCGCATAGATGCAGCCGGTGCAATTCGGGCGCATCGGTTTTGGCCGAGCCGTGATGCTGCGCCAGATCGTCGATAAAGATCGCGCGGCTGGGCCGGTATTCGTCGAGGATCCGCCGCAGCGCAGGTCCCTTGGGGCCGGTGTTGGTATAGACCGGCACATCCAGGCCGTGCGTTCTCAGCTGATCCACGCGCATCTGCTGGCGCGCATCGTTGAGGTTGGTCAGCACCACCACATCGGCATGTTCGCGCAGTGCCCCGATCCCTTCCAGCGCGCCCGCAATAGGATCCTGCCGGTGCATTTCGGTATCGAAAAACCCGCCCAGGAAACGCCATATATCCTTTTCGGCCAAAGGCTCTCCGGTTGATTGCCAGCGCATAGCGGTGGCGAAATTATTGCCCTTCAGGTGGAAATCGACCCCCTGGCTTTCCTCCAGCCACTCGTGAAAATGGGCCACCATACGCAGCAGCACTTCATCGCAATCGGAGATGACGAGTGGGCGGCTCATGCGTTCAGCTCCCTGCTGGCGGCGATCAGCGCTTCGGGCGTTGTTTCCAGCGCATCGGCGGCCAGGATCAAGTCGGGTTCGTGATTTGCGAGAAATTCCAGCACCGATGCCAGTACGCCGGGATCGCCCAGCCCGCCGCGCAGCTGGTCGGGCGTGAGTCCGGTCAGGCTGAGCAAGCGTTCGGCCCGCTGCGAATCGGTCAATATCCAGCCTAGCGCGGACAGGGCAAGCGCCTCGCTATCCACGATCTCGGCTTTTGATGAGAGAGGTTGTTTGAGAATTGTGTAAGTCCCGTGTTCGGAATAGATGGCAGCGCCACCGCGACATGGCAGGGCGGGGCAAGAGCGTGGCAGGAGTTTGGCCAATTGGCAAAAAAGATACTGGTCGTGGAAGATAACGATCTCAACCGCAAATTGTTCTGCGATGTTTTGAAAGCGGGCGGTTTCGAGGTCGAGCCGGTTGCAGATGGAGAGGTTGCGATCAACGCCGCTCGCGCCTTTGCGCCCGATCTGGCGATCATGGATATCAATCTGGCAGGGGTGTCGGGCATCGACCTGATTGCCCGGATGAAACAGGATTCCGCGCTGGCCAGCGTGCCGGTCCTGGCGGTGACGGCCTATGCGGGAAAGGGTGACGAAGAAAAAATTCGCGGCGCGGGCGCTGCCGATTACCTCGCCAAGCCGGTATCGATCGGGCCGTTCATGCGCGCGGTGAAGGCGCTGCTCGATTGACCCTTAATAGGTGATCGCCATTTCGATGATGAAGGCGATCATCGTCAGCACCAGGCCGATTATGAAGATCCGATAGGCAAGCGTCAGATAACGGTATTTCTTGTGCTGCAGCACCATGCCGTTCTGGTAGATATCGTGCAGCATGGTGGAAAAGACCTCCTCATCGCCTTTCAGCAATTCAAGCACTTCGTCCCGCCATTCATCCTCGTCGCGGTTCGCAAAGCTGCCGAAGAATAACGGGTTGGGCCGCTGCACCGTTCCGGGAGCCGGCCCCTTGGGTTTCCCGATGGCTGGCAACACCGCCATCACCGCGCATAGCGAACTGGCAAACGCAAATCCTGCCAGCAGCGCCAGCGACCACGGCAGATCGCCCGCCAGCGATCGGCTGACCGAGATCGAGAACACCAGAAATGTTGCGCCCATCAGGATGGAGGCCTTCTGATCGGCCATTTGCGACAGCGCCAAAGTGTTGTTCTGAACCGTACGGACCAGGTGAATCGCATGGTTGGAATAACCCGAAGGTGATAATTTTGACGGTGTCGCCCGAACAATGTCGGGTGCCGCAGCTTCGCCCTTTGGTGCAGTTTCGCTCATCTAACGCCCTGTTCGCCCGATCAATTCACACGGTATACAGCGCGACCCATCCAAAGCTTGCCAGTGCCTTGCGCGCTTGACAAGCACCGCTTCCACCCGCTTTTCGCTGCGCAAGACGTTGGCAGCCCTTTCGCGCTGCCCATTTCAGATTGGATTTACCGCATGACCCGTGACGAAACCGACCCCCGCGTTGAAACAGAAAAGCGCATTCGCGCCCAGATCGAACCGTTCAACAAGAAGGGCGTAGAGATCGAAGAAGGCACCACTTTCGCGGGCGATCTGGAATTCGACAGCCTGACGGTAATGGACTTCGTGGCCGCGATCGAAGACGAGTTCGATATCATCATCTCGATGAACCAGCAGGCCGAGATCGAAACCTACGGCCAGTTGGTGGACGCGGTTCACAAGTCGGCGACTTCCTAATGAGCGAAGGTATCAGCCAGCCGGACAAGCCCGAAACCCTGGAAGCGGAAGATCATGGCGACCTGTTCGCCAAGTTCGACGATCTCATCGCGATGCGGCAGGGTCTGCTCGATAGCGGGGTGACCGATCCTTTCAATCTGGTGATGGAAAAGGTACTCTCGCCTACGCGGGCGATTTGCAACGGGCGCGATACGATCCTGCTGGGCACCTATAATTACATGGGCATGACCTTCGATCCCGACGTGATCGAGGCGGGCACCCAGGCCCTTCGCGATTTCGGGTCCGGCACCACCGGCAGCCGCGTGCTGAACGGCACCTATCAGGGCCATAAGGAGTGCGAGGACGCGCTGCGCGAATTTTACGCGATGGACCATGCGATGGTCTTTTCCACCGGCTACCAGGCAAATCTGGGGATCATTTCCACCATTGCGGGCAAGGGCGATTACGTCGTGCTGGATATCGATAGCCATGCCAGCATCTGGGATGGCTGCGCGATGGGCAATGCCGAAATCGTGCCGTTCAAGCACAACGATATCGAAGCGATGGAAAAGCGCCTGAAGCGCATTCCGGAAGGTGCGGGCAAGCTGGTGGTGCTGGAAGGCGTCTATTCCATGCTGGGCGATGTCGCGCCGCTGAAGGAAATGGTCCGCGTCGCCAAAGAACACGGCGCGATGGTGCTGGTGGACGAGGCACATTCGATGGGCTTCATCGGCGAAAACGGCCGCGGCGTGGTGGAAACCGCCGGCGTGCAGGACGATGTCGATTTCATCATCGGCACGTTCTCGAAGAGTGTGGGGACGGTCGGCGGTTTTTGCGTGTCCAACCATCCCAAGTTCGAAATCATGCGGCTGGTCTGCCGGCCCTATGTGTTCACCGCCAGCCTGCCGCCAAGCGTGGTTGCCACCGCCGCAACTTCCATTCGCAAGCTGATGCACGGATCGAACAAGCGCGCCCATCTGTGGGAAAATTCGCGCCGCCTGCATGGCGGGCTGAAGGAGATGGGCTTCCAGCTGGGTACACAGGAGCCTGAAAGCGCCATCATCGCGGTGATCATGCCCGATCTGGAGCAGGGCGCGACGATGTGGGAGGCGCTGCTGCGCGAAGGGCTTTATGTGAACCTTGCCCGCCCGCCGGCGACGCCTGCGAACATGACCCTGCTGCGCTGTTCGCTTTGCGCCGAACATAGCGAGGAAGAGGTCGGCACGATCCTCGAAATGTTCGAGCGCGCGGGCAAGGCGGTCGGGATTATCTGACCAGCGTTAGCCGTCGCCATAATAGATCGGGCCCAGCGCATCGATCACTTCGACAGCATTCAGCGCGTGAGCGTTGTCTTCTGCCGAATCGAGTAGGCGCACCTTCAATTCGGACTTGTAGCCGGACAAGACGCGCGACATCTCGATGTTGTATTGGCTCGATACGGTGAAGCGCCGATAGTCGTTCCGGTCCTCGATCACGAAATGGCTTTTGCCGGATTCCTGCGCCAGTTCCGCCGCACGCAGCAGAGTCATCTCTTGGACGACCGGCCCCGAAGTTGTGCCGCCGGTATATTCTACCTTCATACTGCCGTCGTCATTTTCGGTCGAACGGAAACCATCGGTGCGCTGGACCCCGCCAAGCAGGCTTGTCCCCATAGAGACCGCGCCGCCGAGCAGAGTTGCCAAGATATTTGTGCGTGATTGCTTGTAATCGATCTGCCCCCGTTCGGATTCCGGTTGCACCAGCAGATCGCCGGCCATCCGCCCCAAATTTTCCGCGCTGCGCTGGGCTGATATCGCAAGTTCGGGAAGCTGGGGCGCGTCGCCATCCGGCTTGGGCCCCGCTACGTCCAGGCCGGTCTCGGCAGATTCAGCCGAAGACCCGGTGGCTTCGGAAGGAGCCGCTTGCAAAGCACGCTGTTCCTCGAACGCGGCGTACAGGTCTTTGGTAAATGGTGAAGAGCGTAATTCGTCTCCCTCTACCAGAGCGACCGCGCGCGTGAGATCCCCCTGCGATACTGCAATTCGCGCCTTCACGAGGTTCGCGACCGGATCGATCACTGCAGGAGCCAGAAGCTCTACGATACGGGACATGCTCGGCTGATCGGATGAGCCTTGGGTCAGCTGATCAAGACCGCCGCGCATTTCAGCCAGCCGCGCAAGTGCCTTGTCATTTTGGCCTAGCGCCGCATGGGCATAGGCCAGATGCCCCGCCCGTACGTATGGCTCTAGCATCGGTCCGATTATTTCCGACAGATTATTGCCGGTCATTTCGAATCGAGCAGCTGCCTTGGGAAACGTTAAAGGCGCATCTCCTGACTTTGCCACCATCGCTGCGAAATCGGGTTCATTTTTCCCGCGCATCGATGCGACCAGCCGGGCATCCGGACTAATTTGCGAAAACTGTTTCCAGATATCCTGCTTGGGCTCGCCCGGTGCGATGTTCACATCTTGGATGACCGTAGCCGCCTGCTGGACCTGCACCGAGTATGGCCGCGCCTCGGCCGCTTGCCGCGCCAGTGCGATGGCCTGTTCTCGCTCTCCTGCATCGCTGAGCACGATGGCGCGCATTAGGTCGAGCGAGACACCCATGCTTCGCTCGAAAAAGAAATTGCCTTCATATTCCGCTGCTGCCGCCTCAGCCGCTTCGATATCGGCAAGCGCGGCATCCATCCTGCCGATTTCGAGATAGGCGGCTGCGCGGGCGCGAAGCAGATGGGCACGGCGCAGGGTTTGCTCGGGGCGCAACTTGTCGCTTGCCAGAGCGCGGTTGCATGAAGCGATATCCCCGCCTGAAATATCGCGGCCGGCGAACCTGGTGAAAGTCGCCGCGCCGCGCATGCCATCATCCTTGCGTTTCGGCTTCTTCAATCCGTCGCAGCCTGAGAAATCCTGGCTGGCTCCAGCCTGTGCCGGAGCGCTGAAGCTTGCCACCATTCCCGCCGCTACAATCGAAGCCAATACTCGTTTAATCGTTATCACGCGTTTCCAACCCCTTACCGTTCAAGCACGGTATTGCCGGATTGGCTCCTGCGCGCAAGTTCGGGAACTTTGGAACAATCGTGGCGGGCGAACCGTCATACCCACGGACCCGCAATCAAAGGAAATCGACAACATGGCAACCACCCGCAATGGCAGTGCAACTTACGAAGGCCTCGGCAAGGACGGCAAGGGAACGGTTTCGACCGGATCCGGCGTGCTCGACAAGCAGCCCTACGGCTTCAACACGCGGTTCGAGGATGAGCCGGGCACCAATCCCGAAGAGCTGATTGCCGCGGCACATGCCAGCTGCTTCACGATGGCGCTCAGCTTCGCATTGGCGAAAGAGGGGTTCGAGACCGGCTCGCTCGCCACCGATGCGGCGGTCACGCTGGAAAAGGACGGCGATGGCTTCAAGGTCACGCGCAGCGATCTAACGCTGACCGGCTCGGTGCCCGATATCGAGCGAGCGAAGTTCGAGGAACTGGCGCGCGATGCCAAGGCCAATTGTCCGATCTCCAAGCTGCTGAATGCCGACATAACGCTCGACATAACCGAATAGGGACTAGCCGGTCGGAGCGGGAGTTTCGGCAGGCGCGCGGGAGCGGGCCGCTTCCCCGGCCTGCTCTACCGGTATCCGCCCGAACACTGGCCAGGCGAGCTGTTCGCCAAGACTGGTGGCGGGCAGGTTCTCCACCCCGTAGCTCTGCGGAAATTGCCGGGTGATCTTGGCGGTGCCGAACAACACGTCCCAGAAGAACAGCAGATTTCCGTAATTTCCCTTGTAATTCACCGCAGGGTCGCTGGCATGGCGGCCATGATGCGCATGGTGCGTGGCGGGGGTCGAGATGGTGCGCTCCACCAGCCACATTACCGGCGAAAGCCATTTTATGCGGTAGAGCGGCCGGTCCCAGGCGACGTCCGAATGCGCGCCGGTGATGACCGCCAATTTGACCACGATATAGCCCGCATAGACCCAGCCGAGGCCCAGGAAAATCAACAGCCCCGAAAGCCAGATGCCAGGCATCATCATGTAATAAAACAGGTTGTTTCGATAGACCAACCGGATGCTCATATATCGCGCATTATGGTGCGGCCGGTGCAGATTGTAGAGCCACGGGAAGGTGTGCGCAGCGCGGTGCCACCAATATTGCATCATATCGTCCAGCACCAGAAACAGGGCGATCGCGGCGAACAGGTTGATTTCGGCCAGCGCCCCTTCCCATTGCGGCACGATCATCCCTGCCAGCGCGCCAGCGCCGAACAGCACGGCAGGCTGGGTGAAGCCAAGCAGCGCCACGATGCTGACTGCTTCCACGATCCCGTCATCGCGATTCTGTTCGGGCTTGGAAAACAGCCTGGTGCGCCACAGCTCGATCAGCGCGAAGCCGAGATAGATGGCCAGGATGGCGATGGTCGAACCGGGCATGGCAGGTATCCTTGCGGTGATTGATTGCGCCCTCGATAACCGCTAGCCCCGCTAGAGAATGTCAAATAGCTTACAATCTCTTCCCGAGCGCCGTTCATTGCTCGCGCCGACAATGTTCGCGGTTATCGACGCCGATCTGCGCGAACGATTGCTGCGCGATGCGCCATTGCGACAGTTCACGGATGGACAGATCATTCAGCAGCGCGGTGATAAATCGACCGGTTTCTGGGTGATCGACAGCGGCCGGGTCACGATCGGACAGTACCGCACCAGCGGAGATCTGCGCGCGCTGGCCCTGCTGGGTCCGGGCGATTCCTATGGCGAGCTGAGTGTGTTTGCGCGCAATACCCGCGCGGTGGATGCCATCGCCGATGGACCTGCCGCGCTACATTGGATCGCCTCTGCCCCGTTCGAGGCGCTGCTCGACGCACGGCCCGATCAATTGCGCAAGCTGCTGGGCGCAGTGTGCGAGGAGCTGCAGGAAGTGCTCGGCACGCTGGCAGGCACCGGCAGCACGGATTCCGCCACGCGGTTGGCGGGCCTCCTCTCCAATCTGGCCGGCGGGGATGCGGACAATAATACGGCGCGCGTCACGATGGGTCAGCAAGAACTAGGCGAATTGCTCGGCCTGACCCGTGTGACGGTCAGCAAGGTGCTGCGGCAATTCGAACGCCAAGGCATAGTGAAGCGCGGCTACCGCGAGATCACGATCCTGAATAGCGCCGCATTGCGCACGGTGGCAGACGGCTGACCGACCCGCCGGGCTCAGCCTTGCGCCCGTGCTTGCGCTTTCGCTTCGCAAGGATCGACTACACCGTCATCGCCTCCACCGTCATCGCCTCCACCCAGCTGTGTGAGAGCCAGGAAACCGCCGACTACCAGCACCACGAAAATAGTCGTAACCGTGCCGAGATATTCGTCGATAATCCGCTTGATCGGCGCCCCGAACAGGCGGAACAATATGCCCACCGTCATGAATATGAGCGCCCGGCCCGCAATGCAGGCGAGGATGAACGGAACGAGGCTCATTTCCATGAAGCCCGCAGTGATGGTCAGCAGCTTGAACGGCACCGGGGTCGCCGCCGCGATGATAACCGCCGCCACGCCATATTCCTCGAAAGTGCATTGCGCTGCGGGGAAACTTTCGGCCAGCCCAAGCGCGCCCAGCATCCAGATGCCGAGCGTATCGTATAGCAGCCAGCCGATCATGTAGCCCAGCAATCCGCCCAGCACCGACGCCGCCGTCGCGATTGCGGCAAACCGCAGCGCCTTTTTCGGTTCGGCCAGGCACATCAGCCCGAGCAAGGGGTGCGGCGGGATGGGGAAGAAGCTGGCTTCGACGAAGCTGAACGCCGCCAGCCACCATACCGCCTTGGGATGGGCCGACTTCTCCATTACCCAATCATAAAGTGCGCGCAGCATTGGCCAAGCAGTCTCCGAAGCCGAAAGTCCGCTGCGCTTAGGCGAGAGCACACCCGACCGCAAGCGCCACGAAATAACCTATTTGGCACTTTTATATTGACATCGTGACACTCTTTGGTTAGAGAAACGGAACATCGCGATAGACCGAGTCGGAAGGGCGGCCTGCCCGCTTTGCTTGCTGCTCCGGTATCGCACCCCTTCATTATCTGCACCGAGAGCATTGTTTATGAGCAAGGCGAAAGCTGCACTCGCCGAAGCCGCGCGCCTGGCGCCGGAACGGCGGGACGACCCCGAGTGGCGGGAAGGTTTCCTGGCCGCATTGGCAGAAACGTCGAATGTACGCGCCGCAGCACGTATGGTGAATGTCGATCCCGGCAAGGTTTACAAGCTGCGTCGCTCCGATTCCGGCTTTGCCGCAGATTGGCAGGCGGCGCTGGCCGAAGGATATGACAATCTGGAAATGGAATTGCTGCGGCGGCTGCGCGAAGGCGATCTGGAAGGCGGCAGCAAGACCAAGGCCCGCCGCAAATTCGATAATGCCGTCGCCCTGCGCCTGCTCGCCGCACATCGCGAGACAGTTGGCCGGGTAAAGGCCATCCGCGCGAATGAAGACGAGGAAGCCATCCTCGCTTCGATCGATGCAAAACTGGAAACGATGCGTCGGCGCGACCGGGCCGCGAGACTGCTGCAAGCGCAAGACGGCGTGACCCAGCCTGGCGGCAAGACGAATGAGGATTTGCATGGCGGGGACTGAGCTGCTGCGATCGCTGCTCGCCATGAACCGGAACGAGTGTCTGATCCAACTCGCCCAGCTGTCGCCCGAGGAGCGCCAGGAATTCAGATATCACTGGGGCCTATGGGCGCGGCCCGAACAACTGCCGCCCGGCGGCGAATGGACAACCTGGCTGATCTGCGCCGGCCGCGGGTTCGGCAAGACCCGGGCCGGGGCGGAATGGGTGCGCCGCACGGCATGGCAGCCCGATGCCCGCATCGCCTTGGTGGCCGCCTCGCTGGCCGAAGCCCGGGCCGTGATGGTCGAAGGCGAGAGCGGCATCATCGCCTGCTCCCCGCCGCACCGGATGCCTTTTTACGAACCCTCGCTGCGGCGGCTCAGCTGGCCCAACGGCGCACAGGCCTTCCTGTATTCCGCAGCCGAACCAGAAAGCCTGCGCGGTCCGCAACATAGCCACAGCTGGTGTGACGAGATCGCCAAGTGGGATCCGGAAAAGGGCCTGAGCTGCTGGGACAACCTGTTGATGGGGTTGCGCCTGGGCGAATCTCCCCACGTGCTGGCCACGACCACGCCGCGCGCGACCCCGTTGATGCGGCGGTTGATGGAAAGCGCGCAGCGCGCAGAGCAAGCCGTCGCCATTACACGCGGGTCCACTTACGATAATGCGCAGCACCTGCCGGAACGTTTCCTGGCAGAGATGCGGCGCAATTTCGGCGACACCACTCTGGGCAGGCAGGAGCTTGCCGGAGAGATGCTGGAGGATGTCGAGGGCGCGCTGTGGACTCGCTCGCTGCTCGAATCGTGCCGCACCGATCCAGCCGATCCGCCCGTCCGCATCGTCATCGGCGTCGACCCACCTGCTTCGGCCAGGGGCGATGCGTGCGGGATCGTGGTGGCGGCGCAAGGTGAAAGCGGAAATGCCCGGGTGCTGGCCGATTGCTCGGTCGAGCAAGCCAGCCCCGAACGCTGGGCCCGCGCCGTGGCAGATGCGAGCGCCGCATGGTCCGCCGACCGGGTGATCGCGGAGGCCAATCAGGGCGGAGCGATGGTGGAAAGCGTGCTGCGCGCTGCCGATATCGCGTTGCCGGTCAAGCTGGTCCACGCCAGCCGCGGCAAGGTGGCCCGGGCCGAACCCGTTGCGGCGCTGTATGAAGCCGGGCGCGTGACGCATGGCGGAATGTTCGCGAAACTCGAAGACGAGATGTGCGGCCTCCTCGCCGGCGGCGCTTATGAAGGGCCCGGCCGCAGCCCCGACCGGGCCGATGCGCTGGTCTGGGCACTGACCGAATTGATGTTGGGCCAGCACCGCAAACCGCGCGTCCTGGCCGTTTGAACCACCCCTCCGAAAGGAATTTGCATGTCCTTCCTCAACACACTTGCCGCGGCCTTCAAGGGCGGCGGCGGCGAGCGTGCGCCGCTGGCGCGCAGTTTTGCCTCACCCTGGGCGTCCGCTTTCGAAGCCGGCAGCGCGCGGTTCGATTACACCAGCTCCGTTCGCCGCGCCTTTGTCGAGAACCCCGTTGCGCAGCGGGCCGTGCGGATCGTGGCAGAAGGAGTTGGAAGCGCCCCGCTTTGCGATAGCGAACCCCGCCTCGCAGCCTTGGTTGGCGCATCCAGCGCTGGGCAATCGCTGGTCGAAACGCTCGCCGCACATCTGCTGCTGCATGGCAACGGCTTCATCCAGATCTCGAAGGACGGCGCGGGCCAGCCGGTCGAGCTGTTCGCGCTGCGGCCCGAGCGCGTGAAGATCGTGCCCGGGGCAGATGGGTGGCCCGCAGCCTTCGAATACCGGCTGGCCGAGCAAACGCTGACCATTCCGCTGGACGATGAGGATGGCTGGCCCAACATCATCCACCTCAAGGCGTTCCATCCCGCCGATGACCATTATGGTGCAGGCAGCCTGGTTGCTGCCGAACAGGCCGTCGCCATCCATAATGCCGCCAGCCGCTGGAACCGCGCACTGCTGGAAAACGCGGCGCGGCCGTCAGGTGCGCTTGTCTACGGCGCGAAGGATGGCGAAAGCCTGACCAGCGACCAGTTCGAACGGTTGAAAGCCGAATTGGCGACTGCCTATCGAGGCCAGGCCAATGCCGGGCGCCCGATGGTGCTGGAAGGCGGGCTGAGCTGGCAATCCATGTCGATGAGCCCTGCGGATATGGATTTCGCCACGCTCAAGGCAGCGGCAGCCCGTGATATTGCGCTGGCTTTCGGGGTTCCGCCAATGCTGCTCGGCCTGCCGGGCGACAACACATATTCCAATTACCGCGAGGCAAACCGCGCCTTATGGCGGCAGACGCTGCTGCCGCTGGCGGGCAAGATTCTGTCCGGAATTACCGAAGGGCTGGACCCGTGGTTCGCCGATACTGCGCTGTCCGTCGATCTCGACCGGATCCCGGCGCTGGGCGAGGATCGCGAGCGGCTGTGGAAGCAGGTTTCCGGCGCCGATTTCCTCTCGGATGACGAGAAACGCGCCATGTTGGGCATTCAATCGGAGAACAAATCATGAACCGAGAAGACATGTTGGCTCGGCTGATCGCGCAAGCGGCAGGCGAGGGCAGCGAACTGGTTACCCTGCGCGCTATCGTGGAGGAATCGAGCGAGCTGGGCGCGAATCGCGTACTCGACCGGCTCGGCCTGTCGGACGAGCGCGCTCAGCACGATATCGACGAATTGCGCGAGCTTCTGAGCGCCTGGCGCGATGCCAAGGCGAGCGCTTGGAAAGCGGCGGTTCAATGGGCCGTGCGCGGCACGCTGGCCTTGCTGCTGATCGGCATTGCAGTGCGCCTCGGCATGCCCGGTATGCTGCGATGAAACTGGCCGGATATGCCGCTCTGTTCGATGTTCCGGATGCCTCGCACGATACGATCCGGCGCGGTGCCTTTATCGCTTCGTTAGCGCAGCGGCGCGATCCGCTGCCGCTTTACTGGCAGCACCGGCCCGAACAGCGGATCGGCTGGATCGAACGCGCCGAAGAGGATGCCCGCGGACTGAAAGTCATCGCGCGGATCGACAATCCCTCCGGCCGCGCCGGCAGGCTGCTCGAGCAGCGATCGATCGACGGGCTAAGCTTTGGCTTCCGCGCCCGCAAATACCGCACCTCGCCGCAGGGGCGCGAATTGGCTGAGATCGAATTGTTCGAAGTCAGCCTGGTTACCCACCCGCTCCAGCACGGCGCGCGGGTCCATCTGGTCGCCTGAGCCGGCTTGGTTCCGCCGCGTTTCATCCCGCTTCCCCGGCCGCCGCCAAGGCGGCTTTTTCATGCCCCAAGACCTGAATTCAGAAAGGTAAATACCCCTATGGAAAATACCCACACCACCGAAACCGACACCGCGCTGGATGCCAGCTTCGACATCCTCGCTCGCCAGGACAAGGCGGATGAGGCAATCTCGGCGCTTCGCGGCGATGTCGATGAAGTCAAGGCACGCGTCGATAAGATCGGCCGCGCCGCTGCTCGCCCGGCCATTTCCGGCGCGCAGACATCGACCGAAGTGAAAGGCTTTGTCGATGGTTATCTGCGCCGCGGAAGCGAGACCGAAATCAAGTCGATTTCCGGCCAGGTTCCCTCCGATGGCGGTTATGCCGTGCCGCGCGAAATCGATGCGATGATCGCTCGGCAGCTGGTCGAAATCAGCCCGATCCGCAGCATCGCCCAAGTCGTGCAAACCGGCAGTGCCGGCTATCGCAAGCTGGTCAGCACCGGCGGTACCGCATCGGGCTGGGTCGGCGAAACTGCCGCGCGCCCCGAAACCGATACGCCCGACTTCGCCGAGATCGCTCCTCCGACGGGTGAGCTCTATGCCAATCCGGCGGCCAGCCAGGCCATGCTGGACGATGCCGGTTTCGACCTGGAAAGCTGGCTCGCCAGCGAAATCGCGATGGAATTTGCGCAGGCCGAAGGCAGCGCCTTCGTAAATGGCAATGGCATCAACCGCCCCTCCGGCTTCCTCAACGCCCCGGTCGCCACCGCGGAAGACGGCGTGCGGGCTTTCGGCAGCCTGCAATATATCGGCAGCGGTGACGGCTTCGACCTCGGCACCAGTCCGCAGGAACGGCTGATCGACCTTATTCACACGATGAAGGCCGGCCATCGCCAGGGCGCCAGCTTCGTGATGAATTCGGCAACTTTGGCCGAAGTGCGCAAGCTGAAAACCGCCGATGGTGCATTCCTGTGGCAGCCTGGCATGGTGGAAGGCCAGCCGGACCGCCTGCTCGGCTATCCGGTGGTCGAAGCGGAAGACATGCCCGATGTCGCGGCGGGGACCTTCCCGATCGCGTTCGGTAATTTCCGCAACGGCTACCTCATCGCCGAACGCAGCGCCACGCAGATCCTGCGCGATCCGTTCACCAACAAACCCTTCGTCCACTTCTACGCCACCAAGCGCGTCGGCGGACAAGTGCTCGATAGCGACGCGATCAAGCTGCTGAAAATAGAAGCCTAAAGAGCTGTCTCCGGCTCGCTGCGGGCGGGACATTCCACCCACCCCGCGTCCAGTCGAAAGTTCGGATAGCCACGTCTATCCCGCCCGCGCCGCTGTCTCTCCCCTTCGGCGGCGCGGGCACTTTTTCGCAACTCTCATAACAGGAGGCTGCCCATGAAGCGGGCTATAATCGTGCCTGCGGCGCTCTCTTCCGCCGCATTGGACGAATTGAAGCGCTGGCTGGCCATTACGGGCACGGGCGAAGACGCCACGCTGACCGGGCTGCTGCGCGCTGCGCTGGATATGTGCGAGGCCTTTACCGGCACCGCGCCGATCGAAATCGAGGCCGAGGAATTGCTGACCGCGTCGGGCGAATGGCAGGTGCTGTCCAGCCGCCCGGTCGGCAGCATCACCTCGCTCTCTCTGGTTACGGCAACCGGGGTGCGCACTCCGCTCGTCCCGGAAGACTATATGGTCGATATCGCCGCCGATGGCAGCGGACGTGCGCGCCTGCTGAAGCCGGTAGAGGCCAGGCGTGTCGCCGTGCGTTTCACCGCCGGGCTTGCACCCGATTGGGAAGCGCTCCCCAACTCCATGCGCCACGGGATCATCCGTCTGGCGGCGCATCATTACCGCGAGCGCGATGGCAATCCCGGCCTCCATCCGCCCGCCGCCATTTCGGCGCTGTGGCAACCATGGCGCCGGATGCGCCTGTTGTGAGCGGCAAGCTGCTCAGCGCCAAGGTTCAGCCTTCGGGATCCACCCTCGCCGCACGCCTAGCTGCCAAAGCCCGCCGGATCGCGCTGGCCCATGCGGAAAACCGCCTTCTTGCCCGGCGCCGCGACGCCAGGAGGTGGCGGCAAGCAGGGTTGCTCTGGCCGCTATTGGTAAAGGATTGAACTCATGGAAACGCTTCTACGCGCCGCTTTGCTCGATTGGCTGACGGGCGATCCGGCAATATCCGGTAGTCTCAATTCCATCACTGAGGAAGCCCCGGTCAGCGCGTCTGCTCCCTGGCTCGGCATTGCTGCTTCCGCATCGACCGATTGGGGCAGCAAGACCGAACCGGGCCGCGAAGTGCGGATCGCGCTGGAGCTGCATACGCGCGGTGACGATCCGGCCGGCGATGGCGCATTGGTGCGGCAGATCGACAAGCGGGTGCAGGCCTTGCCACGCATGCAGGCCGGCTTTGCAGTGATCACTGCCCGGTTCCTGCGCGCACGCGCCGAGCACCGGGCGCGCAATCTGCTCTCGGTGTTGCTCGAATACCGTTTCCGCGTCCTGACCAGCTGAACGCCCCCGTTCAGCTTGGCCCGGCCCGGCCCCCTTTACCTTCCAATTTCGGAGTACCCACATGACAGCCCAAAAAGGCTCAGCCTTCCTGCTCAAGATCAGCGACGGCGCTGCACCGCCAGCCTATCAGACCGTTGCTGGCCTGCGCACGACGCAGATGTCGGTCAATGGCGATACCGTCGTCGTGACACACAAGGAATCGGGCGGTTGGCGCGAGCTGCTATCCGGCGCGGGAACGCGGTCGGTTTCGGTGTCGGCCAGCGGCATCTTTCTCGGCAGCGATGCCGAAGCAGCGATCAGGGCCCATGCCCTTGCTGGAACGATCGACGATTACGAGCTGAGCTTCGAGGACGGCGCGAAGATGCAGGGCCGTTTCCTCGTCCAACGCCTCGATTATGCCGGCGATTTCAACGGCGAGCGTAATTATACGCTGCAGCTGGAAAGCTCCGGCGCGGTGCTGCCCGTATGAAGCCGAACCAGCCCGAATGCGGTGACGCGGCCGCGATGAGGGGCGAAGCCTCGCTTCTGGTCGCCGGAGAGCCGCGCATCCTGAGACCGACTTTCGCAGCGCTGGTCGCTGCCGAGGAGGAACTCGGTTCGCTGTTCGCTCTGGTCGAACGGGCGGGTGAAGGGCGTTTGCAGCTGGCCGAAATGACGGCGCTGTTCTGGCACTGCCTTGCCCGGCGCGACGGGATCACCCGCGAGGATATCGGACAGGCCGTGGTCCAGACTGGGCTCGCCGGATGTGCAAAGCCGCTTCGCGCGCTGCTCGGCCAGATCCTGCAGGGCGGCGGGTGAGCGAGCAATTCCGCGACCGCCTTCCCCGGCTGGCCGCATTGTCCGCCCGTATACTGGGCTGGCGTCCCAACGATTTCTGGACTGCCACCCCGGCCGAACTGGCGATGAGCCTGGCCGACCCGGCCGATCCCGTCGCAGCCCCGATGGGCCGGGACGAACTCAACACGCTGATGGAGCGCGATTCCCATGGATGACGAAGTAGAAGAATTGCTGGTGGAAGTGCGCGCCGGGACCAAAGGCTTTGCCGCCGATATTGCCGAGATGCGCGGCACGTTCGATTCGACCCTGATCGACGGTTTTCGCGGTGCCGGGGATATTCTGGAGCGCGGCCTGTCCAGCGCCATCCGCAAGGGTAGCCTGGGGTTCGAGGATCTGAAGCGGGTCGGTTTGCAGGTGATCGATCAGATTGCCTCGCGTGCGTTGAGCGCCGGGTTCGATCAGCTGTTCGGCGGTTCCGGCCAGGCAGGCGCGGGCGGCGGAAGTGGCGGCGGGATATTCGGCCTGATCGGCCAGGCATTCGGATCGGCGCTGGGCCTGCCGGGCCGCGCCACCGGCGGGCCGGTGTCACCGGGTCGGCCCTATCTGGTGGGTGAGCGTGGCCCGGAGATGTTCGTTCCGACCAGCGCGGGCCGCGTAGAAACCGGCTCGGCTGGCGGGGTTTCGCGCGATGTGCGGGTCAACATCAACCTGGCCGCACCGAGGGGGGACAGCGCACCGATGGCCCTGCGCCGTTCGAACCGCCAGCTGGCCAGCGCGGTGCGGCGGGCGCTGACGTAATACGCTTGCACGCTCGACGATAACAGCTGCCGTTTTGCGCGGCCGCTGCGCCTTACCCAACAAAGGACCATCACCATGGCATTCACCCTCACCCGCCAGCGGCGCGGGCAGGAGAGCGATTTTATCCAGCGCTTCGACCCCCGGTTCTGGACGGTCAACTTCCCCCGCCCGATGATGGCGAGCGTGGTTTCCACAGCGTATGATGCTTGCCGGGTCGATCTCGAGTTCCACCATGCGGGCGAGCTGGCCGGGCTGATCTGGGACAGCGAGGACACGCTGGATCATCCGCTGCTCGCATACACTGCCAACCGCGATTATTCGCACACGGTTTTACGGTTCCGCTGGCGCTCGGGCGGGATCATTCCGCTCGACCAGCCCAATGGGCCGACGCTGACGATCGAAGGCCGCGATGCCGCAGGGCAGCCGCGCGCATGGTATGTCCGGCTGTGGAACTACGCCACCGGCACGCCCACCGACGCGTCGGTCGAACTGCGCTTTTCCGATTTGCAGTCCGGCTATGGCTTGCCCGGCGAGTCGGTCCATCCCGCCGATATCGACCGGATGTTCATCAGCCTGGTGCCCCCCGGTTATGTGCCGGGAAGCGAGGCTGCGCTGCCGGTGCGGGCCGATGGCTGGGCCGAGCTGACGGAAATCTTCTGCGAGGGCGAGCACGCCATGCTGGAGATCGGCGATGTCATGCTGCCGCCGCATGGCGAACAGATAGCCACGGCTTATGACGATGCCTTCAACCAGACGCCCGCCCGGCTGATCCGCGCGATTCGCGGGCTCGGCTATCGCGGACGACTGCTGCATTATGTTGGGATGAGCCATTTCTTCCGGCTGGTGCGCGAGGGCACGGGCCTGACGGCGGCGGTGGATGGCACTCTATGCACCCCGGCAGCAGCGTGGCACCGCGCATTCTTCACCGAATGCAAGGCGCGGGGATATGATGCGATCGCCTCGCTATCCTACGAATTGTTCGCCGACCATTGCCCCGACGATTGGCGGCAGCTGGCCCACGATGGCGAGCCCGCCACGACCGGCTGGATCCCGCCATCCTGCTTGCTCTCGCCTGCCAACGACCAGGCGATGGGCTGGCTGCAGGCGGTCGCGAGCAATTTTGTGACGCTAATCGAGCAGGCCGGCCTGCCTGTTCTGTTCCAGATTGGCGAACCGTGGTGGTGGACGATCCCCGGTAGCTTCAAGCCCTGCTTGTATGACAACTCCGCCCGCGCGGCATTTGGCGGCAATCCGCCGATCATCGACGATCTGCGCGGCAATATGGACCCGGCGCGGACCGTTCTGCTCGACCAGGCGGGCGCGCTGCTCGCCGCATCGACGGCTGCCTTGACGCAGTCGGTGCGCGCTGCGGCGAGCGGTCCGGCCGAGGTCATGCTGCTGGCCTTCACCCCCACGATACTCGACCCGAACACGCCCGAATCGAAGCGTGCCAATTTGCCTACCGGCTGGGCCGATCCGGCGTTCGACCGGTTGCAGGTGGAAGATTACGACTGGCTCACGGACGGTGCCGATGCGCGCCGCCGCGCCGCCTATGCCGAAATCGACGAACGGCTGGGTTATCCCATCGAGCGGCAGGATTACCTCTCCGGCTTCGTCCTGCGGTCGCAGGATGCCGACAGATACTGGCCGCTGATCGATGCAGGTCTGGACGAGGCCGCAACTCGCGGGGTCACCCAACGATATGTCTGGGCGCTGCCCCAAGTTTCGCGCGACGGCTATACCCGCCTCGCGCCTTCCCAGGAGGATCAGGTGCAAGCTTTCGACGATGTTCTCTACCCTCTCGCGCTGGGCCGCGATGCCGGCGTCAGTCCGGAATTTTCTACCTCGGTCGCGGTCACCGCATCTGGGCATGAACGGCGCAATTCGCTGTGGTCCGATGCCCGGCTGCGCTTCGATGTCGGACCGGGCATACGCAGCGAGGCCGAGCTGGGCGTATTGCTGCAGTTCTTCCGCGCTCGCCGCGGGGCCGCGCGTGGCTTCCGCCTGTCCGATCCCTTCGATTTCAGTTCTGCCGGCATGACCGACACGCCCGCTCCCACCGACCAGCTGATCGGTATTGGCGATGGGCTGGCGGCGACGTTCCAGCTGGTGAAGAATTACGGTGCAGGCGAAGATCCGCAGGTGCGGCCCATAACGAGGCCGCGAACCGAAACGATCCAGATCAGCGTTGGCGGTCAGATCGAAACCGGTTGGACGGCGGCGGCCGGCGGTCAGATTACTTTAACGGAACCGCCCGCGGCAGGTGCCGAGATTCGCGCCGGGTTTCTGTTCGACGTGCCGGTGCGCTTTGCCGAAGATCGCCTCGACATTACCGCCACCGCATTCGCCGTTGGCGAAGCGCCTTCGGTTCCGCTCGTTGAAATTCGCGAGGCATCATGAGCGCCGCTACGCACCGCGTCTTCTTCGCCTCGGAACTGGAAGGCGTCGCGACCTTCTGGCGCATCCATCGCCGCGACGGGGTGACCTTGGGATTCACCAGCCATGACCGCGACCTGTGGTTTGACGGGGTGCTGCACCGCGCCGCCCCTGGGATCCTGCCCTCGGCCATCCGCCGCACCGCAGACTTGTCCGATGATAGCGCCGAAATGCAGGGCGCGTTGTCGCATGGCAGTATCGCTTCAGGCGATCTGGCTGCCGGGCGGTTCGACGCAGCGCGGGTGGAAATCGGCGCGGTGGATTGGGAAAACCTGGAACGCACCGTCCTCTATAATGGCTCGATCGGTACGGTTGCGGAAGAAAGCGAGACGTTTCTCGCCGATCTGCTCTCGGCCAAGGCGGCCCTGCAAGCCGATCCGATCCCGCGCACCAGCCCAACTTGCCGTGCCAGGTTCTGCGATGCTGCCTGCGGCCTGTCTCCGGTTCCGTTCGATTCCGAAGCAGCGGCAACCGCCATCGATCATTCGGCCAACGCCGTGCAATTCGCACATGACCAACCGGCCCGCTTCGCAGCGGGGTCCTTGCGCTGGATCGATGGACCGCAGGCCGGGTTGCGCTTCGATATCCTGAGCGCCGATGCCGCTGGCCTGGTGCTGGATCCGGTGCTCGATCCTGCGCTGGTTCCCGGCATGCGCGCCGAATTGCGCGAGGGCTGCGACCATACATTTGCAACCTGCAGGGATCGGTTCGGCAATGGCGTGAACTTCCAGGGCGAGCCGTATTTGCCCGGCAACGATCTGCTGACCCGCCGCCCGGGAGCGCAATGAGCGCCCCGGGCCTGGCAATCGCCAGAGAGGCCGAAAGCCTGATCGGAACACCTTTCCGGCTCCACGGACGCGATCCGCGTTTCGGCCTGGATTGCATTGGCCTAGTGGCGCAGGCTTTGAAACAGGCCGGCCATCGCGTCAGCGCACCCTGCGGTTACGCGATACGTACGACCGATGTTGGCCATTATCTGGGGTTTGCTCCGGCATCAGGCCTGCGTAGCTCAACGGGGCCTCGGCAACCTGGTGATATCGTGATGGTCCGCCCTGGTCCCGCACAATTCCATCTACTTGTTGCCGGACCGCAAGGCGGCTTCATCCACGCCCATGCCGGGCTGCGCAAAGTCGTCGCAGCCTGGCTGGACCCCAGCTGGCCGATTGTTCGGCAGTGGCGGCACCAATCATCGTTTTGAAAGCGCGATAATCATGGCAACTCTCATTTTGTCCACGGTAGGATCCGCGATCGGCGGACCGATCGGCAGCGCCATCGGCGCCTTTGCCGGTAGCCAGATCGACAATGCCATTTTCGGCAATGGAAGCGCCGAAGGCCCCCGGCTGAAAGAGCTGGCCATCACCACGTCCAGCTATGGCCAGCCGCTGTCGCGGCATCATGGCCGTGTCCGCGCGCCGGGGACTATCATTTGGGCGACCGATTTAGCCGAAAGCCGCGAAAGCAGCGGCGGCAAGGGCAAGCCGAAGACCACCACCTTCTCCTATTCCACCAGCTTCGCGGTTGCGCTTGCCAGCCGACCCATCGGCGATCTGCGCCAGATCTGGGCCGATGGCAATCTGCTGCGCGGTGAAGCTGGGGACCTGAAGGTTGGCGGGACGCTGCGCATCCATTCCGGCCGCCGGGATCAAATGCCCGATCCGCTGATCGCTGGAAGTGAAGGGGCTACTTGCCCCGCCTTTCGCGGTTGCGCCTATGTCGTTTTCGAAGATTTGCAATTGGCCGAGTTCGGCAACCGTATTCCCGCTCTTACATTCGAAGTGGTCGCCGACGATGGTTCCATCGAACTCGCCCAGATGGTGACCCCGTTGATCGGGGACAGCCAAAGTGATCTCGCTTTCCCCGAACTCACCGGTTTCAGCTTCGATGGCGGGCCGCTTTCCGCGTCGCTCGCGACTATCGATCAGGTCTATCCGTTGGCTATCGATGCGGGTGGGGATCGCCTGACCCTTTCGGATGCCAGACAGCATGCCGGTGATCCGGTTACGTTGCCTCCCGCCGCTTCGGCTTGGGAAGAAGGGGATTTTGGCGGGCCAAGCGGGCGCAATCGCCAACGCGACGCCGACGAGCAGGATCGCCCTCAGGGGCTGCGCTATTACGATACCAGCCGGGATTACCAGCCCGGCCTGCAACGCGCCGAAGGTCGGCATCCGCCCGGCCGCAGCCGAATACTCGAATTTCCCGGATCTCTCGACGCCGGTTCGGCGCGCGGGTTGGTAAGCGCAGCGGCCCAGCGCGCTTCCTGGAGGCGCGAGCGTCTTTCGTGGAGGCTCGCCGAACTCGACCCGGCACTTGGCCCGGGCACGATAGTCAGGGTGCCCGGCGTTCCCGGCCATTGGCGGATTGCCAGCTGGGAATGGCGTACGCGCGGAGTGGAGCTCGAACTCGACCGCTTGCCCCCCATCGGGGCCGCGCAGCTATCTGCCGACGCAGGGCAAGCGCTACCGCCGCTGGACGACCTGTCCCGCGAAACCTTTCTCGAGGCGTTCGAATTGCCCTGGGACGGAATCGGGGCAAGCGATACGCGGGCAATATTTGCAGCGGCGAGCGCGGGCGGCCCGGGCTGGAATGGCGCATCGATCTTCACCGACATCGGCGGCGAGTTGCAACCGCTGACGACCACCGGACGGGTTCGCAGCACGCTCGGCAAACTGGCGAACGCCCTGCCACCCTCACCATCCATGCTGTTCGATCCTGGCGCATCCATCAGCGTAGATGTGGCAGCGCCCGACACAGGCTTTTCCTCGACCACGATGATCGGCCTTGCAAGAGGCGCCAACCGCTTGCTCATTGGCAGCGAAGTTCTGCAATTCGCCGTTGCGACGCAGACCAACACGCTGCGCTGGCGGCTCTCCGGCTTGCTGCGCGGGCGCGGCGGTACAGAGTATTTTGCGCAATCAGGCCATCCCATCGGCGAAAGGGCAGTGCTGCTCGACAACACCCTGATCCCGCTCGACCCGCTGGAAGTTCCGGCGATGGCGGATAGCACTCTTGCTGCTATCGGGAATAGTGACAGGGAACCGGTATTCGCCACGATTGCCGATCCGGGCGCTACCTTGCGGCCGCTAGCCCCGGTGCATCCATTTGCTTGCGCTTTGAATGACGGCAGCCTCGATCTGCGATGGACAAGGCGCGCGCGCGGTGCATGGGACTGGCCCGACGAGGTTGACGCGCCATTGGTCGAGCAATCCGAAGCGTATTTGGTCGGCCTCGGAGCGGTCGAGAGCCCCGCGAGATCATGGCAAGTCAGCCAGCCTTCGCTGCATCTCGGTGCGGACGAAATGAGCGAGCTTCGTGCCGCTCACTCTGGCCAATCCTTATGGGTCCGGCAGGTTGGCAGTCACGCCAAATCTCGCGCTCTGCTGCTGACAACCATCGTCTGACCGCCTCTTCGCAAATAAACGAAAGCTAACAATCATGTCCCTGCCGATCACCTTTACATCCTCCTCCCCCCGCTTCGGACTTCCCCTCTTGTTCGCCGGTCAGACGCAAAAGGAGTTTTACGTCAATCAGGCGCACGCCCTGTCCGACGCGCTCCTTCATCCGGCGGTCGAAGGGGAGCGGGCAAGCGCGCCCGCAGCTCCGCAAGATGGTCAGGCTTGGTTGGTTTCAGCAAACGCTACGGGTGATTGGGCGGGACAAGATCTTGCCTTGGCCAGTCGTCAAGCCGGCGTGTGGGTCTTTACCGCGGCGCAGGAGGGAATGCGGGTTTTCAATCGATCCTCGCGCCAGTTTTTGCATTTTGCCGCTGGCAGCTGGCAATCGGCCCAACCACCCGAACTGCCGACAGCCGGCACCACGGTAGACAACGAAGCTCGCGAGACACTCGGACTTTTGATCGAAACCCTCAGGAAAGCGGGGATTTTTCCGACCGTTTGATGGGAACTAACACCTGTTGGGAACGTTTGCGCCTAACCAGGAGGGGATTTTCGGAAACAATAATACAAAAGCACTCCCAAACAGAGGCTTTCATGCAACAGTTCCCGAGAATGCCCGCTTGCCTCCATTGGAGGGAAAAGTTAGATACTCCACCAATCGGTGACTCAATTTCGCTATAAGGGGAAATTTATAATGCGGAAACTCGTCATAGGAATGGCGATGGCCTCCACGGCCCTGGCTTCGCCAGCAATCGCTCGTGATGGTCAATGGTATGTCGAACTCGACGGCGGTGTAATGATCGCGGAAGATAATACTTTCGACATCCAGGACGCCAACGGCGACAATATCGACACATTCGAACTGGATTCGGACTACGGTTACGACTTCGGCGGCCTCGTTGGTTACGACTTCGGTGCGTTCCGCCTGGAAGCGGAAGCTAGCTACCGCGAGTGGGAACTGGATACGCTGCGTGCTGGCGCTACTGGCGTTCCGGCCGGCACCAATGGAGTTACATCCAATCTGGGCCAGATCCCGGCAAATGGTGATCCGAACTCGCTCAGCTTTTTCCTGAACGGCCTGTTCGATTTCGGTCCGGATGATGGCCTGCAGGGCTTCGTCGGTGCTGGTATCGGTGTCGCTCGGACGGATTACGACGTGTTGGTGAACACCACCACGCCGCGCTCGCTGGACGATTCGGATACGGGCCTGGCTTACCAGGTTCTGGCTGGTGTTCGCGCTCCGCTGACCGAAACGATCGATGTCGGCCTTAAGTATCGCATGTTTACGCATGACGATGTGCAGCTGATCGACGCCGCTGGCCGCGATATCGAAGACAAGGTGCGTACGCACTCGATCCTCGGTACGCTGACCTTCAACTTCGGTGGTCCGCCGCCGCCGCCGCCGGTTGTCGTGGCTCCGCCGGTAGCACCTCCGCCGCCGCCAGTGGTTCAGGCTCCTCCGCCGCCGCCGGCTCCCGCGCCGTGCAATCGTGGGCCGTACATCGTGTTCTTCAACTGGGATCAGTCGGATATCACACCGGAAGCTGCGACCATCCTCGACAATGCTCGCTCGGCTTACGCTCAGTGCGGTACTGCTGCGGTCATGCTGGCAGGTCACACCGATACTTCGGGCTCGATGGCTTACAACGAAGGCTTGGCCGAACGTCGTAACTCTTCGGTTCGTGAATATCTCACGGCCCGGGGAATTCCCGATATGCGGATTTCCAGCCAAGCATTCGGCGAAACGCAACTGCGCGTCCCGACCGCCGATGGTGTTCGCGAATTGCAGAACCGCCGGGTGGAAATCACCTACGGTCCGGGTTCGGGCATGTAATTTTCGCGTAAGCGAAGACTTAAGAGAGGGGCCGGAGAGATCCGGCCCCTTTTTTGTGTCCGCCATAATGGTTGGCGCGGCCTTGGTTGATGGCTACCTTAGACCCTGTTCTGCAAACCTCAGGAGTAAGCGAATATGAAGGTCGGAATTTTGGGCGGGATTGGATTGCTCGCAAGCATCTCTACGGCAAGCTGCACGAGCGTGGCCGATCTTCCGACCGAGCGCCTGGCTACGGCCCGGCTAAACTTGGCCAACGGTATTCCTGCGGGAACTGTGCAGGTCTTGGGATCTGGCGATAGTCTGACCCTGGCCGTAGCGGTTACCGGCCTCTCTCAAGGGCCACACGGATTTCATCTGCATACAAGCGGAGCTTGCACCGCCCCGGACTTCAAGTCTGCCGGTGGTCATCTCAACCCTCTCGGAAAGAGCCACGGCACACTCGACCCGGCAGGCCCGCATTTGGGCGATCTGCCCAATCTGGTTGCGGGCAGCAACGGGACGGCTTCGGCTACGATCGACCTGGAGGAGAATAATCGCGATCAGGTGATGGATTGGTTGTTCGATGCCGACGGCACGGCGGTGGTCATCCATGCAGGCCCGGACGACTACCGCACCGATCCAGCAGGTGCAGCGGGTTCGCGCGTGGCGTGCGGTGTTCTCAAACGAACGTAATCTGCCGGACTCTGCTGGCTAGGCGATCGATTCCCCGGCAGCGCGGGCTCTTTCGATGAGCGTATCCATTGCGCGTGGCACCAGCCGGATCGCCGCGATCAGGAATACGAGACCGACCGGCACGATCCACAGGGTCGAGAGAACACCGATCCCCAAATCGGCATCATTCCGTGCTGACACATACCCCGCAGTGTAAGGGCCCAAGGCCAGTCCCACCAAAGTGGTCCCGAGGAAAAAGGTGGCCGTCGCAAGCCCGCGCATCCGCGGCAAGACCAGAGCTTGGCTGGACGCAGCGGCCGCGCCCAGCGCCGATGCCGCAAGTGCACCAACCACGACGTTCAAGATCATGAACAGCACGATACTCTCGGTAGTGTATTGGACGATCGCGAAGGGCACTGGCGAGAGCAGCCCGAACAGGATCACCCAAATTCGGCCGGACTTGAACCGGGTAAACAGCGAATCGGCCATCCGCCCCCCGAGAATGACGCCAAGGAAGCCGCCCGCCGCGCCGCCGCCACCCAGCCAGAAACCCAGATCGGCCTTGGAAATCTCGAAGGTCCGCTCTGCATAGGGTGCGCCCCAATAGGATGCACTATAGGCCATGAAGGCCACGGTCCCGTATCCCAGAACCGTGCACAAGAAGGCCGGCGACCCCCAGGTCAGCGCGAAAGTTGGATAGTCGCGCTTGCGCAAGGCGCTGGCCCAGCAGAACACTGCGTAATAGCCGACGGCCAAGAACAACCACTGATCGGTAATGGCGGAAACAAGCACGCCCTCACCGGAATCGAGCAGGTTCGTCAGCCCGAAAGCGACTCCAATCGCTGCAAGCAAAACCGTCACATTAATCGCCAAGGCAACGGGTCCACGCTTCGCCGCGCCAACGAAGGTAAATGGCGGGATTACAGTGTAGAGTTCCTGTACGAAACCGCGAAACGGATGCGGCTCTTCCGGCGTGGGGATACCGTCTATTGCCCCGCGTACCGGCTCTCGCAATGTGGCAACCCAGATCGCCAGCAGCAAGCCAGGCACGCCCACTGCAATGAATGCCGCCTGCCAACCGGCCAAACCGAGCGGTCCGCCGTCTGGAAATGTCTCGTTCCAATTCTCGACCACCAATCCGCCAATGGCGAGCGATATCCCGCCGCCGATGTACAGGCCCGAAGAATAGATCGCGAGCGCCGTGGCGCGCAGCCGCTGAGGGAACCAGTCCGAAATCAGCGAATAGGCTGAAGGGCTGGCGGTCGCCTCGCCCACGCCGACTCCGATCCGGGCCACCGTCAAGGTCGCGGCATTTTGCGCAAAGCCGGAAAACGCCGTCATCGCCGACCATACAGTAAGGCCCACCGTCATGAGCCGCACACGGTTCCAGCTATCCGCCAGCTTGCCGAGCGGAATGCCGAACAAGGCGTAGAAGATTGCAAAAGCGGTCCCGTAAAGGAATCCGAGATAGGCATCATCGACGCCCAGATCGGCCTTGATATCGTTAGCCAAGATCGACAGGATCTGGCGGTCGATGAAGTTCAATATGTAGATGACGACCAGAACGCTCAGCGCATACCAGCTGTAGCGCGGCACGGGTGCATTCGGATCGGGTATCGCCGGCGTCGAATTCGCGCCTGCTTGCGGCTCAGAATTGGTCTGGGTCACTCGATTATCTCTTCCCTGATCGATAACTACGCCGCGTAAAGCGTGGCATCTTGTATATTCGCATCCTCGAAACCCTGCCGACGCAAGCGGCAACTGTCGCACAGGCCGCAAGCTATTCCCGATGGATCGGGGTCATAGCAAGACCAGCTCCACGATGGATCCAGCCCTAAACGCATGGTTTCCTTCGCAATATCTGCCTTACCAAGCATCTGCAATGGTGCATGGATCGTGAACGGCGCCCCCTCGATACCCGCCTTGGTACCGAGCCGGGCCGTTTCTGCGAAACTCGCGATGAACTCGGGGCGGCAATCGGGATAGCCGGAATAATCGAGCGCGTTCACCCCGATGAAAATGTCGCTCGATCCGCTGGCCTCGGCAAAAGCGGCGGTTAAGGCCAGGAACACCAGGTTGCGCGCGGGCACATACGTCACCGGAATATCGTCACCGACGCCGCCTTTGGGCACGGCAATATCGTCGGTCAGCGCCGATCCGCCGAATCGTGAGAGATCGAGCGGCAGGATCACGTGACGCGCCGCCCCCAGCTTTTCCGCGATGAGGTTGGCAGCGGTCAGCTCCCGGCGATGCCGCTGGTTGTAATCGATCGTCAGCGCTTGCAGCGCAAACCCCTGTTCGCGCGCCAAGGCGGCAGTCACCATCGAATCGAGACCGCCCGAAAGCAGCACGACCGCCGGCTTCTGGTCTGTAGTCGCGCTTGGTGCCATCACCATTCGGCTAGGCTGGATTATGCTTCAGGGCAATGGCCTGTTCGTCAAATCAGCGGCAGTTTCCGACCCGGCGCGCTTCCGCCGTCAGTTCGAATGGCAAACTATCCGCGATCCCCTGGCTCTGGATTTGCACCAGCCCGGAAGTTTCACGGCGAAGGCTGGTGCGGCCATAACCGTTGCCCGAACACGCATATTGTACCGTCACTTCGCTCGCCCCGTCCTCTACGACGAAGCGGTTACAGCCGTTTTGGCGATGGCGTAGCTGGATCAATTCGCGCCCTGTGCGCACGCATATACGGCGCACGGTGTCGCTGCCCCGCTCGCGCACGATCCACTCGCCCTTGCTTAACCCATCCAGCATGGTCAGCCCCTTGGTCTGGGCCAAGACAGGAAAAGTTGCTGCGCCGAGCGCGGTTATGGCTGCGACGGCAGCCAGACCCACAATGCTCGGTTTGTACGGCTTCATCGTGCTACTCCCAAGAAACTCGGCGGAATATAGGCCGGTTTGCCCCTAGCGACAAATCTGCGTCGGTGACCGAAATCACGCTGCGAGCGTGAATTCGCGTGAGCAGAACGCACAATCGACCACGATGGCACCCGCTTCCTTGCGCATTTCATCACGTTCGGCAGGCGCGAAGCGGGCAATCACATCCTCATAATGCGAAAGCGTGCAGCGGCACCCCCTGATCAGGCCGACTGGCTGCTGAACCCTGACCTCATTCTCCTCGTGAAACAGCCGCCATACGATGGCTTCCAGCGACAATTCGCTGTCCAGCAACTCGTCATGGCTGGTTGATCCCGCCAGCACCGCGACATGTTCCCATTCAGGGTGGTCGATCTTGGTGTGCAGCCGCTCACGGCCTTCTTCGCCTTCGGCCAAGTGTTGGACCAGCAGGCCGCCGGCTTGGCATCCTCCATCCCCGCTCGCCACAGCCACTCTGATAAGCGTCGGCACTTGCTCCGATTGCATGAAATAGGATTGGCATGCCGCCGCCAGGGTTTCGCCCTCGAGCGGCACGATCCCTTGATAACGGCCACCCTTTTCAGCACGGTCGAAGGTAATTGCGAGATAACCTTCCCCGAACAAGGCGGCGAGCGGCGGGTTCGCGCCTAGGTCCGCCAAGCGATTTTGGTCGAAATCGACATAGCCGCGCAGCTCTCCCTCGCGGTAATCGCAGACCAGCAGCTTGACGATGCCACCCCGGGTCTGCGCCTGCATCGTCATCTGCGCGCCATCCGCTTTCTGCAAACTGCCCAGAAGCGCAGCCAGCACCAGTGCTTCGGCCAGCAAATGCGTGATGGCGGGCGGGTAATCATGCGCCGCCAGGATCTCGTCCACCAACCGGTCCAGCCGCACCACCCGGCCGCGTGCATTGCGTGCGGGCAGGGTGAAGCTGAGGACATTATCGGCGTAGGTCTCGGCAGTTTCGCCAGACTCGCGGGTTTGGGTAGTCTCGGTCATCGTGGAAACATGGTGATCGCCGGGGCGCTTGATAAGCCCCGCAAAGCTTCAGCCGATCTGGCCGAAACACCAGCGCAGAATGGCCTTTTGCGCATGGATACGGTTTTCCGCTTCGTCGAACACGCGTGACTGGGGCCCTTCGAATACCGCCTCGCTCACCTCGTCGCCGACATGTGCGGGCAGGCAATGAAGGAATATCGCCTCCGGCCCGGCCACCGCCATCAGCGCCTCGTCGACCCGGAATGGTTCCATCGCGGCTAGTTTGCTAGCGACGTTTTCCTGCCCCATCGAAACCCAGGTATCGGTTACCAGCACATCGGCCCCGGCCGCAGCCGTGGCCGCATTGTCGGTGAGCGTGATCCGTGCGCCGCCGGAGCGTGCCATCTCGACGAATTCGGCGTCCGGCTCGAACCCCGTGGGCGTGGCTACACGCACGTTGAACTTGAACAGGCCCGCTGCCTCCAGAACCGAGTGCAGGACGTTGTTCCCATCGCCAAACCAGCCAAGCTCCAGCCCGGGGAGCGTCTTGCCCTGCTCGAGGATCGTCTGCAGATCCGCAGCGATCTGGCATGGATGCGAGCGGTCGGTCAGCCCGTTGATCACCGGCACGCTGGCATGGCGCGCCAACTCCTGCGCCTTTGCATGGTCGTCCGTGCGGATCATGATCGCATCCACCATCCGGCTGAGCACGCGCGCCGTATCGGCAATGCTTTCGCCGCGGCCCAATTGCGTAGTTCCCGAATCGAGGATCAGCGCACTCCCGCCGAGCTGGCGCATCGCCATGTCGAAGCTGACCCGCGTGCGGGTCGAGCTTTTTTCGAAGATCATCGCGAGCACCCGGCCGTCAAGCGGCCGATCGGTATCGACCTTGCCCTTGGGCCAACCGGCGCGGGCCTGCTTGCGCGCATAGGCCTCGTCGAGGATCGCCGCGAGCCCATCCGCACCCGCATCGGATAGGTCGATGAAATGCCGCAAATCGGTCATGCGGGACCGGGCACGATGTAGCTCGCCGCGCCGGCAGACAGCTTGTCGAAAAACTCGTCGATTTCCGCATCGCCGACCACCAGCGGGGGCAGCACGCGCAACGTGTTGTCGCCCGCCGCCACGGTGAGCAGCTGGTGATTTTCGCGCAAATGGACGAAAAAGGGGCGGCTTTCCACCTTCATCTTGATGCCCAGCATCAATCCCGTGCCGCGCACCAGTTCGAACAGGTCGGGGTAATTGCCGATAAACTGTTCCAGCCGCGAGCGGATCCGTTCGCCCTTCTCGGTGACTTCGGCGAGGAATTCGTCATTACCGACCGCGTCCAGCACGGCCTCGCCCGCGGCCATCGCCAGCGGATTGCCGCCATAGGTCGAACCATGCGTGCCGAATCCCATGCCGCGCGCGGCCTTTTCAGTTGCCAGGCAAGCGCCGAACGGAAAGCCGCCGCCGATCCCCTTGGCACTGGCGAGAATATCGGGCTCGATCCCGTAATGTTCGTGGGCGTAGAACTTCCCGGTGCGCGCGACGCCGCATTGCACCTCGTCCAGCACCAGCATCAGATCGTGCTCGTCCGCGAGCGCGCGCAGCCCCTGCATGAATTCCTGGCTGGCGGGGCGAATGCCGCCTTCGCCCTGGATCGGCTCTATCAGGAAACCGGCGGTTTTCGGTCCGATCAGCGCCTTGACCGCTTCCAGATCGTCGAACTCGCAATATTGGAAACCTTCGAGGAGCGGCTTGAACCCCTGGTGCATCTTCGACTGATTCGAGGCACTGATCGTGGCCATCGTGCGGCCATGAAATGCCATCGTGAAGGTTATCAGATCGGTGCGATTCGCATCGCCATCCTCGTGCTGGTGATAGGCGCGCGCAGTCTTGATCGCGGCCTCAACCGCCTCGGCGCCCGAATTGGTGAAGAACACCGTATCTGCAAAGGTCAGGTTCACCAGCCGCTGCGCCAGATGTTCGCCCTGGGGGCTGCCATACAGGTTGGACACGTGCATCAACTGCTCGGCCTGCCGCTGGATCGCGCCGATCAGCCCCTTGTGGCTGTGGCCAAGCAGGTTGACCGCGATACCGCTGGCGAAATCGAGATAGCGGGTGCCGTCCTCGTCGATCAGGTGACAATGGTCGCCGCTCACCGGGCGGACACCGCACCGGGGATATACGGGCATCAACGGGGTGATCGACATAAAACTTGCTTTCCAATTCGAGTAGCGGGGCCGCAACGAAAACTGGCGGCTCCCTTGCAGGAACCGCCAGCTAACTTTTTCGGCTGGGGAATGCCAGTCTCGCCTTATTCGGCGGGGACCAGGTTCACGGCCGAATATTTTCCGCGTCGGTCGACTTCGAGGTCGAACTCGTAACGCTCGCCCTCGTTGATCTGCGAGAGACCGGAGCGTTCGACCGCGCTGATATGCACGAATGCGTCCGGCTGGCCATCGTCGCGGACCAGGAAGCCGAAGCCCTTCATGGAGTTGAAGAACTTGACCGTGCCGGTAGCCTTGTCACCGGTCAGCTCACGCTGCGGAGCACCGCCGCGATCGCCGCCGCCATCGCGGTCACGGCTGCCGCCGCCTTCGGTCACGGGAATGACGTCGCCGACGATCTGCAGGTCCTGCGCCGACACCTTGCCGCCGCGATCCACTAGGTTGAACTCCAGCTCCTGCCCTTCGGCAAGGCCGCTCAGCCCGGCACGCTCGACCGCGGAGATATGGACGAACACGTCCTCGCCGCCGCCTTCCTGCGCCACAAAGCCGAAGCCCTTCTGGCCGTTGAAAAACTTCACGGTGCCTTTGCCGGTTCCCACGACCTGGGGAGGCATGCGGTTTCCGCCGCCACCGCCGCCGCCGAAGCCGCCGCCACCACCGCCGCCGCGATAGCCGCCGCCACCGCCGCCGCCGCCGCGGTTGCCGCCGCCGAAGCGGTCACCGCCTCCGCCGCCACCGCCATAGCCGCCGCGATCACCGCCGCCACCAAACCGGTCGCCGCCACCGCCGAAACGGTCGCCGCCGCCGCCGCCGAAATCACCACCGCCGGAGCCGCCGCCGAAGGGATCGTAACTATCTTCACCGAACCCATCGCGTTTGTCGCGGCCGCGGCCTCGACGCCCTTTATCGTAACCCATAATTCAAAACGTACCTTCGTCTCGCCACCCTAAAAACTAACAGCCAGAAGCGCGGGCAGCAGGCGCTTCGGTGAGATGGGGAATCGCTGCGAATAGTTGCAGCTCCTCCAGTCAAGCGGTTTGCATAGCCTAGAATGCCGCCTGGCGCGAATTTTTTAAACTACGCAGGCCCTTTGGCGCATCAATGTGACATTTTTCGAATGGAACAGGCTTAATTTTCGGCTGGCGCGCGCTGGATACGCGTCCGCTTGCAAGGGCGCGGGCGGCAAGGCATGGTTAGAGTCATGACAGATTTCAAGCGCCTCTCGCCCACAATGCTCGCCAGTCCGCAAATCACGCCGGGCGATCTGGCCGATGCCGCCGCCCAGGGGGTGACGCTGGTGGTCAACAACCGCCCCGACGGCGAAGCGCCGGACGAACCGCAGGGCCTTGAAATCGAGGCGGCGGCGCGCACGGCCGGGCTGGACTATCTGGCAATCCCGATCGGGCAGGCGGGCTTCAGCGAGCCGCAGGTGGCGGCATTGGGAGAGGCACTCGATGCTACCGAAGGCCAGGTGCTGGGCTATTGCCGCACCGGTACCCGCTCGACTCTGCTCTGGGCGCTGGCGCAGGCGCGCTCGGGACGGGATCCGCAGCAAATCGCCGATGCTGCGAGCCAGGCGGGTTACGATGTTTCGCCCGTGCGCCCCGCAATGGATATGTTCGCCGCCCGCTCTGCCTGAGGCGCGCAGCGGCGATGACCGGGCAGGCCCTTCAATTTGCCGGTTCGCTGGCAGCGATCCTGGCCCTGGCCTGGCTGGTGCGCCGGTTGGGGATGGGTCATGCGCAGCCGCTCGATAGCGAGGACAAGGCCCGCCGCGCCGCGAGCGAGGTGGAGGATGGATTCGAGCCGGTGGCCTGCACGCTGGACGATGAAGGCCGCGCGGCCTTGCTGCGCGATGCGGCCGGGCGGATCATGGTACTGCGCGCGCATGGAGCGCATTTTGCCGGCCGGATATTGCAGCACGGTGCAGATGCCAGAATTATGGGTTCGGTGTTGATCGTCGACCCGGCGGAGCGGCAATTCGGCCCTGTCAGCCTGCACATCGAAGACCCCGAAGTTTGGGGAAAAGCGATTCGCGCCTTATAAGGCCGGCCAGCTACCATGCCCGATTTCAACCCCACCCAATATGCCGTGCCGGTCTTCGTGCTGCTGGTCCTGATCGAGATGATCTGGGCACGCATGCGGCGGCCCGAAAGCTACGAATCGCGCGATACTCTGGTCAGCCTGGGGTTCGGCCTGGGCAGCACGGTTGCAGGCGCGCTGTTTGGCGGGATCGCGCTGTTCATCTTCCTGGCCGCTTACGAATATCGGATTTTCGATTTTGGCGAGCATTGGTGGGCGGTGTGGTGGGCCTGGCCGATCTGTTTCGTGCTCGACGATCTCGCTTATTACTGGGGGCACCGGTTCGGCCACCGCGTGCGCTGGTTCTGGGCGAGCCATGTGAACCACCATTCCAGCCAGCATTACAACCTGTCCACCGCGCTCCGCCAGAGCTGGACCGGCGCCTTCACGCTGGGATTCGTATTTGCGCTGCCGATGGTGCTGCTGGGCTTCCACCCGGCGATGATCGCAATCTGTCACGGCTTCAACCTGATCTACCAGTTCTGGATTCACACCGAAGCGATTGGCCGGATGCCGCGCTGGTTCGAAGCGGTGATGAACACGCCGAGCCATCACCGCGTCCACCACGCCACCAATCCGCGCTATCTCGACCGAAACTATGCCGGCGTGTTCATCGTCTGGGACCGGATGTTCGGTACGTTCGAGCCGGAAATAGCCGAGGCCGAAGGCGGCGAGAAAATTCGCTATGGCATCGTCAAGCAGCTGGGCAGTTTCAATCTGCTATGGGCGGTGTTCCATGAATGGATCGGCATGGCGCAGGATATCTGGCGCGCGCCGTGGCGGCACAAGCTGTCCTACCTGCTACGTGAACCCGGCTGGACGCATGATGGCAGCCGCGAAACATCCGACATGATCCGCGCGCGCTGGTTGTCGCGGCAGGGTTTGTCGCGTCAGGAGTTGTCCCGGCAGGCGGATAAACCGGTTGCAGGCGACAACTCGATTGCGGGTAAAGCTCAGGCCCGATAGGCTTTCCCGGGTAGAGGAGAGCATATGAGCGAATATGATATCATCGTCATCGGCGGCGGCAGCGCAGGCAGCGCAGTGGCGGGCCGGTTGGCGGCGGACGGCACTCGGCAGGTCTGCCTGATCGAGGCGGGCGGGCGCAACAACAACTTGCTGGTCAAGACGCCCGGCTTCATGCCGTTCCTCCTCAAGAACACCAATTACCGGTTCGATACGGTCCCCCAAAAAGGGCTCAATGGCCGCGTCGGGTACCAACCACGCGGCAAGGGACTGGGCGGATCGAGCGCGATCAATGCCATGGTCTATATTCGCGGCAACGCTTGGGATTACGACAATTGGGCAGAGATGGGCTGCGAGGGCTGGGCCTATGACGATGTGCTGCCCTGGTTCAGGAAATCCGAAGCGAATGAACGCGGCCAGGACGCGTTTCATGGCGAAGGCGGGCCATTATTCGTCTCCGACCAGAAATGGGTGAATCCCACCAGCCAGGCATTCGTGGAAAGCGCCCAATCGCTGCAATTACGCCGCAACGACGATTTCAATGGCGAGCGGCAGGATGGCTTCGGCATATACCAGGTGACCCAGCGCAAGGGTGAGCGTTGGTCCGCCGCGCGCGCTTTTGTCGAGCCGCTGCGCGAGCAGGCCAATCTCGACATCCGCACCCGCACTCTGGTGGAACGTCTGGTGATCGAGGAAGGGCGGGTCACCGGGGTAGCTATCCGGCGGGGCCGCAAGCAGGAAGTGCTGAAGGCCCGCGGGGGTGTGGTGCTGAGCGCAGGAGCCTTCAATAGCCCGCAAATCCTGATGCTGAGCGGCATCGGCCCCGGCGCGCATTTGCAAGAGCAGGGGATCGACGTCCTGCGGGATGTGCCCGCAGTCGGCTCAGATTTGCAGGATCACATCGACTACGTTTCAAGCTGGCAGACGGCCAGCACGGACCCGATCGGTGACAGCGTAGCGGGCACTATGCGAATGGCCCGGGCGATCATCGAGCATCGCCGCAAGCGTACCGGGATCATGACCACCCCCTATGCCGAGGCGGGCGGGTTCTGGACCGTCATGGATGATGCCCCCGCGCCCGATATCCAGTGGCATTTCGTGCCGGCAATGCTTGAGGATCACGGACGCGAGAAGGTGAAGGGCCACGGCTTCTCGCTCCATGCTTGCGTCCTGCGCCCCGAAAGCCGCGGGACCGTCCGACTGAATAGTGCCGACGCAAAGGATGCGCCGCGTATCGATCCAAACTTCCTCGAAGACGAGCGCGATATTGCGACCCTGCGCGAAGGGGTTCGCCTGTCGCACCGCATCGCCGAAGTTGGCCCGTTGGCCGCTTACGACCCACAGGACCGGCACGAGGTCGACCTCGATGACGACGCTGCGCTGGACGAGCTTATCCGCAACCGTGCCGACACGGTCTACCACCCCGTCGGCACCTGCCGCATGGGCGCGGACGAGGATTCGGTCGTCGATACCAAGCTGCGCGCACGCGGCGTGGAAGGCCTGTGGATTGCCGATGCCAGCGTGATGCCCAAGATCGTCAGCGGCAACACCAACGCGCCGAGCATCATGATCGGCGAACGCTGCGCGGAGTTTGTCAAGCAGGCGCTGGGGTGAACGTCGAATACGACACTATCGGCGTGAACTATTCGAACCTGCGTCGGGCCCCACTCTGGCCCCGCTGAATGGCGGACAAATGCCGCTCCTGTCGAACTAGAAGCGAGGGATCGGCCCGGTCGAAATCGAGCAAATCGATCTTGAAAGCGGAGAGTGGCAACGCCGCTATCACGAACTCCAGTCCCCCCATTTCTACGATGCCGGATATCGCCTGATCATTAGCCAAAAAAAAGGGCCGGCGCTTTTTAGCGCCGGCCCGTCAGTTGTTGTTCGCAGGAGGAACGTTATCGGCGGGACTGTTCCGGGAGAGGGTGGTTCGGCCCCGCCAATCTGTGTTGCTCAGTTGCCCTGAGCAAATTCGGGATAGGCTTCGATGCCGGTCTCGCTGATATCGAGGCCCGCCATCTCTTCCTCTTCGGTAGGCCGCACGCCGATGGTTGCCTTCAGGGCGAACCAGACGATGGAAGAGGCAATGCCGACGAAGATGCCTGTGGCGATTACGCCGGTGATCTGCGCCACGAACGGCACATCGGAGTTGGTGAGCGGCACGGCCAATGTGCCCCAGATACCGGCCACGAGGTGAACCGGGATCGCGCCGACGACGTCATCGATCTTCAGCTTGTCGAGGATCGGGACGAAAATAACCGGCAGCGCGCCACCGATCCCGCCGATCACGATTGCCATGCCGACACTTGGCGTCAAAGGTTCCGCAGTGATGGCAACCAGGCCGGCCAGCGCGCCGTTCAGCGCCATGGTCGTGTCCGCCTTACCGTAGCGAAGCTGGGTAAAGATGATCGCCACGACCACGCCGGCAGCTGCCGCCATATTGGTGTTCACGAAAATCTTCGATACGTCGGAAACATCACCGATCGTCCCCATTGCCAGCTGCGATGCGCCGTTGAAGCCGAACCAGCCGAGCCACAGGATGAAGGTACCCAGCGTCGCGAGCGGAATGCTCGACCCCGGGAACACGGTCATCTTGCCGTCCTTGCCATATCGGCCAAGACGCGGCCCCAGGATCAGCGCGCCTGTCAGCGCGGCCCAGCCACCTGTCGAGTGGACCAGCGTGGACCCGGCGAAATCGGAGAAGCCCATGGCGTCGAGCCACCCGGCGCCCCATTCCCACGAAACAATCACGGGATAGATGAAGCCGGTCAGGATCGTCACGAAAATGAAGAACGGAACGATCTTCACACGCTCGGCAATGGTGCCGGACACGATCGATGCGGTCGTGGCGCAGAACACCATCTGGAAGAACCAGTCGGATGCGATCGAATATCCGGTGCCCGTATCCGCTTCGCCAACGCCCTGCATGCTATACGGGAAATCGGCGATACCGATGAACCCACCTTCGAAACCGGGATAGGCGATGGAATAGCCGATAACCCAGAACATCAGGCCTGCAATCGAGTAGAGGCCGATATTCTTGAGACACTGGACGCTCACATTCTTGGACCGGACCAGGCCGGCCTCCAGCATGGCAAATCCTGCTGCCATCCACATGACGAGGAAACCGCCGAGCAAAAACAGCAGTGTGTTCAGAATATAGGCCGTGCCGCCACCCACGGCTGCGGCCGCCTCTGCAGCGGCATCGGGGGCAACCGGTGCGGCGAGCGCCGGTGCAGCGGCAAGCAAGCCCGCCGCCCCCGCGACGCAATACGAAACGGTCCGTTTCATGGAAAAATTCCCTGTTTGCATTGGTTTGGTAATGGAGCGGATCACAGCGCCGTCTCCCCGGTTTCGCCGGTGCGGATGCGCGTGGCACCGGCCAGATCGAAGGCGAAAATCTTGCCGTCGCCAATGGAATCGGTCCCGGCGGCGGAGACGATCGTTTCCACCACCTGGTCGGCGATGGAATTGTCGCAGGCTATTTCCAGCTTCACCTTGGGAAGCATGTTGGTGGTGTATTCGGCCCCGCGATAAATCTCGGTCTGGCCTTTTTGTCGGCCATGGCCTTTCACTTCGGTAATGGTCATCCCGGCAACGCCCATCGCGGCGAGAGCTTCACGCACCTCGTCCAGCTTGAACGGCTTGATGACTGCGACGATATATTTCACTGCGCCAGTCCCCTCGGTTGGCACCGGACCATCCGGCTGGAGGGGGTTTTGCAATCGCCGTGCCAATTCGCGCGGCCCGCAGGTTTCTGCCGATTTCGCAGATGCAGCAATATTTGCAGGCGCACGCGCTGCCTAGAGTATAGGCAGCTGTCTGTTATTTAGGCAGTTCGAGATCGGCCCAGACGGGCAGATGATCCGATGCCTGCGCCGATAGATTGCTGTGATGCACGCCCGCCGCGTGATTGCGCCATTCTTCGGTTACCACGATGCGGTCGAGCCGGGCGACCGGCTGCCTGCTGGGAAAGCTGCGTCCGGGATCGAGGATTTGCCAGCCATCGGGATCGTGCGGCGCAAATTCGTCCATTGCGCCCATCGTCGATCGCCACTGGTTGAAATCGCCCATCAACACGGTGGGATAATGTCCCTCCGCCCGGTCCACGTGATCGACGATGGCCTTGATCTGGTCCCTGCGCCGGAGGCCCGACAGGTCCAGATGCGTGCCGATCACTCGGAAAGTCCGGCCCTCGCAACATAGCGCCGCATGGGCCGCCCCGCGCGGCTCCAGCATAGGCAGATCGATCGGTTCGGCAGTCACAATGTCGATATCGCGCCTGACCAGCAGGACATTCCCGTGCCAGCCCATCGAACGCGGCCGCTTGGCAACATCGGCAGGCCGCCATTTGGTATCGTCCAGCGCGACCTGTTTGAGGACGCTGGCACGCTCGCCGATCCGCCGGTCGGCCTCCTGCAAGGCGATCACATCGGCATCTATTTCGCGCAGCACTGCGATGATCCGCGCCGGATCGCGGCGCCGATCGAGTCCGATACCCTTGTGAATATTATAGCTGGCGAATTTCAGACGCATCCTGCCAGACTTACGCATCCGGGCGCGAATTGTGCCCCGGCTTGCTCAATCGGTTTTGCCTGCAATATAGCGGTCGGTGGGGCGCGTCGGCAGGCCGTCGATACTGGCGGTCTGCGTGCCAATGCGCGCTTCCCATTGGCGCGGATCGGCATTGCTATGGGCCTTTTTCAGCGTGGCACGTTCGCCCTGCAGCTCCATGAACGGCACGCCCCAGCCGCAGCTGGTCTGCACGCTTTCCACCGCGATATCGAAGATCTGCCGCGTGCCCGGAAGCATGGTGCAGTGCTCCGCCAGCCCGGCCCAGTCCGCGTCCTGCGGCAACACGGCCCGGCCGGTGCCATAGATGCGCAGGATCAGTGCCGGCTGCTGGAAATTGCACACCATGATCGTGATCCGTCCATCGGCGGCGAGATGCGCGTGGGTCTCGTTGCCCGATCCGGCCAGGTCGAGATAGGCCACCCGCGTGGGCGACAGGATGCGGAACGCGTCATAGCCCTTGGGGCTGAGGTTGATCCGGCCATCCGCTGCCGCCGTGGCGACGAAAAACACCGGCTGCGCCGCCAGCATGGCGATATGCTTTTCATCCAGTGCATCGAAAAACTCGGCCATCAGAGAAACTCCTGCAAGGTCGCCATGAACCGGTCGAACTGATCGTGATGCAACCAATGGCCAGCCTGTTCGAACTCGATAACTTCGGCATTATCGAAATGCTCGATCCGGCCATCCTTCTCGGGATTGGAGGCCCAGCTATCCGCACCATAGAGCAACAGCGTTGGCGCGGTGATCGCATTCCACACTTGCGCCATATGCTCGCGCGGCGTGTCCTCGAACGGCCAGACATTAAGATGCGGGTCGAACTTCCAACTGAAGGTGCCATCCTCGTTCCGGTTGATGCCGTGGATGGTCAGGTGCTGCGCCTGATCGTCGGTGAGGTAGCTGTTGGCTTCCTGCATCCGGTCCTGCGCTTCCTGAAGCGTATCGTACCGTTTCAGCTGGCGCCCGGCGGCCTTGCGCTTCTTCTCCATCCACTCGCGCGCGCGCTGGGGATAGGGTGTTTCCATCCGCTCGGCATAGGTTTCGGGCGACGGCCCCAGCCCCTCTATCGCGACGATCTTGCGGACTTGCTCGGGGAACATGCCCGCAAAACGCAGCGAGACATTTCCGCCCAACGAATGGCTGACGATGGTGACCGGGGACAATTCCAACTGATGCACCAGTTGCGCGACATCATAGACCATGTCCTGCGCATCGTAATGTCCGTCGCTGACCCACTCGCTATCGCCATGGCCGCGGTGATCGAGCGCGATAACGTGCCAGTCCTCGCGCAGCTTTTCCGCCGTCCAGTCCCAGCTGCGGCAATGGTCCTTGCCGCCGTGGATCAGCAGCAATGGCGGTTTGTCGGCATTGCCCCAATCGACATAATGCAGCCGGAGGCGCTGGGAAAAGAAGCTTTGCGATATGGGGCCGATGAAACTCATGCGCGCTTCATGGTGCAATGCGGCAATTGCTTCAAGCGTTGGTGCTTAGGTTGCCTGGCAGGGTAGCCCCCCGCGATCACCGCTCCTTGGTCGCCGAGAACGCCAGCTCCGGATGCTTTTCTTCCTGATAGCCGACATCCCACGGACTCTTCGCCATGAATACAAGGTCGCCATCGCGGTCCCGCGCCAAGTTGGCCCGGTTGAAATCCTCGAACTGGCTGGATGCCGCTTCCGGGCCTTTGACCCAGCGTGCCGTTGCAAATGGCGAGGGCTCCAGCGCAGCCTCTACCTTGTATTCCGCCGCCAGCCGGGAAACGAACACATCGAGCTGCAACTGGCCGACCACCCCGATGATCGCCTGCGCGCCCAGTTCGGGGTGGAACACCTGGATCACGCCCTCTTCGGAAAGATCGTCCAGCGCCTTGCGCAGTTGCTTGGTCTTGGTCGGATCCTTAAGCACCACACGGCGCAGGATTTCGGGCGCGAAATTGGGCAGGCCGGTGAAGCGGATGTCGTTGGTTTCGCTCAGCGTATCGCCCACCCGCAGCGTGCCGTGGTTGGGGATCCCGATGATATCGCCCGGCAGCGCGGTATCGGCAATCTCACGGTCCTGCGCGAAGAACAGGATCGGCGAATGCACCGCGATGGGCTTGCCGAGGCCGGATGGCGTCAGCTTCATGCCGCGTTTGAAGGTGCCGCTGACCTGCCGCATGAACGCGATCCGGTCACGGTGATTGGGATCCATATTGGCTTGCACCTTGAAGATGAAGCCAGTGACCTCGTCGCGGGTGGGCGCAATTTGCTCTTCACCGGCAGGCTGCGGGCGCGGGGGCGGGGCATATTTGGCGATCGCCTCGATCAGCTCGGTCACACCGAAATTCTTCAAAGCCGATCCGAAGTAAACAGGGGTGAGGTCACCCGCTCGATAGGCGTCGAGGTCGAATTCGGGATAGCCGATCTGCGCCAGCTCAGCATTTTCTGCAAACCGCTCCGGGATCTCGAACTCGGTATCGCGTTGGCCGAGAAATTCCTTCGACGGCCCTTCCGGCCGGGCGATCGTGCCCGATTCGAAATGGAGCAGCCCCTCGAACTCGCCGCCCATGCCCACCGGGAACATTTGAGGGCTGACATCCAGCGCCAGCATGTCGGCGATTTCGTCGAGCAACTCGAAAACGGGCCGCCCCTCGCGGTCCACCTTGTTGACGAAGGTGATGATCGGGACCGAGCGCAGGCGGCAGACCTCGAACAGCTTGCGCGTCTGCGGCTCGATCCCCTTGGCGGCGTCGATCACCATAATCGCTGAATCGACCGCGGTCAGCGTGCGGTAGGTGTCTTCGGAAAAATCCTCGTGCCCCGGCGTATCGAGCAAATTGAAGGTCACCCCGTCGCGCTCGAACGTCATCACGCTGGAAGTGACCGAGATGCCGCGCTGCTGCTCGATCTTCATCCAGTCCGACCGCGCTCGCCGCGCCTGCCCGCGCGCCTTCACCTCGCCAGCCAAATGAATTGCGCCGCCTTGAAGCAGCAGCTTCTCGGTCAGCGTCGTTTTACCGGCATCGGGATGCGAGATGATCGCGAAGGTGCGGCGCGAATTGGCAGGGTTGGATTCAGCCACGCAATTCGCCGCCCAGCTTTGCCGCAGCGGCCACCACCTTGTCCGAGATTGCCTTCAACTCGTCATCGGTGAAGCTTTTCTCACCCGGTTGCAGCGTCACTTCCAGCGCGAGCGACTTCTTGCCTTCGGGTACGCCCTGTCCGGCAAACCGGTCGAAAATCTGCGCATCGACGATCGCCTTCTTATCCGCGCCTTTTACCGCGCGCAGCAGGTCGGCCGCTGGCAAATCGGCATCGACGAGGAACGCGAAATCGCGCGTGACCGATTGCAGCGCAGGCGGCGTATAGGCAGGCCGCGCGAAGTCCCGCTTGCCCTTGGGCACCGGGATCGCATCGAGGAAAATCTCCACCGCGACAACCGGCCCGTCAACATCGAATGCTTCCAGTATGCGCGGATGGAGCGCGCCGAAGCGGGCAAGGATTTTCTTCGGGCCGAGGCGCAGGGTGGCCGATTGACCGGGATGGAACTGCGGCCCCGCCTCGCCCATCACCATCAGATTGCCCGTCGGCGCGCCCGCCTCTGCCAGCAAGGCAAGTGCTTCCGCCTTGCCATCGAACGCATCGAAGCCGCGCGCCTTGCCGGTCGACCAGCCGCGGGGCGTCTTTTCGCCCGCCAGCACCGCGCCCACCGTCGGTTTCTCGTCGCTGGAACCATCGCCCTTGCGGAAATAGCGCCGACCCACTTCGAACAGTCGCAGCGATGCGGCGCCGCGATCCATATTGCGCTTGGCCGCTGCTAAAAGGCCGGGAATCATTGAGGGCCGCATGGCCTTCATATCCTCACTGATCGGATTGTCGAGCACCCACAAAGCCTCCCCGTCCGCTGCGAAATGCTCGGCATCGGGAACCGGCAGGAACGACCAGGTAATCGCTTCGTTCAGCCCGCGCGCGGCTGCGGCCCGGCGAATGCGGCGATCCATTTGCTGCTCGCGGCTGGCGGTGGGCCGAGCCACTCCATCCGCGCGTGGCAGGGCCACGCTGGCGACATTGTCGATACCATGGATACGCACCACTTCCTCGACCAGATCGGCGGGGCCTTCCACATCGTGGCGGCGCAAGGGAACGGTTACCCGCCAATCATCGCCGACTTCGAAATCGAGCGATTGGAGGATCCGGCGCTGTTCGTCTTTGGAGACCGATACACCGCCCAGCCGCTGCGTCAGCGAGGGGTCGAACTGCACCATTTGCGGCTCGCTCGGCGGAGATCCAGCGCGCACCTTTTCGGACGCAGCTCCGCCGGCCAGTTCCACGATCATGCCGGTCAGCAGGTCCAGCCCGTCATCCAGAAACGCCGGATCGACACCGCGCTCGAACCGCGTGCGCGCATCGGTGGCCAGACCAAGTTTGCGCCCGGTCATGCCAATCCGCTCAGGATCGAAATAGGCGATCTCCAGCAGCACATCGGTGGTGCTCTCGCTGCAGCCACTGTCGATGCCGCCCATGATGCCGGCTATGTCGTGCACGCCGCTATCATCCGCGATCACCGTCATGCTGTCATCCAGCGTGTAGGTCTTGTCGTTCAGCGCAACGACCTGCTCGCCATTCTTCGCTCGCCTTGCGACAACTGCGCCGTTCAACTTGGCGAGATCGTAGGCGTGAGCCGGACGGCCATAGGCCAGCATCAAATAGTTGGTCAGATCGACCAACAGCGAGATCGGCTTCTGTCCAGCCGAGGTCAGACGCTGGACCAGCCAGTCGGGCGATGCGCCGTTGGTCACGCCCTTGATCGTGCGACCATAGAATGCCGGACAGCCGTCCGGATCATCCGTGCGGATTTCAGTCGCGCAAACGCCGCTCGCCTCGAATTCAGGCATCGCGATCGGCTTCAGCGTACCGAGGCCAGCTGCCGCCAGATCACGCGCAATACCGTACACGCCCATGCAATCGGGGCGGTTGGGTGTAATCGCCACATCGAATACCGGGGACGAGCCTTGGTAATCGGCGAAGCTGTGACCAACCGTCGCATCCGCGGGCAATTCTATGATGCCATCATGCTCGTCGCCCAACTCCAGCTCGCGCACGGAGCACATCATGCCGTTGCTCTCGACCCCGCGAATGGCACTCTTGCGCAGCTCCATTCCGTTGGACGGAACCACCGCGCCCGGCTGGCCGAGCACGCCCTTCATCCCGGCGCGCGCATTCGGCGCACCGCAAACAACTTGCAGCGGATCGCCCGCTCCGGTGTCCACCGAAAGAACTTGGAGCTTGTCCGCATCGGGGTGCTTTTCGGCAGTCAGCACTTTGGCCACGGTAAAGCCCGCCAGCTTTTCCGCCGGGTCTTCCACGCCTTCGACTTCGAGGCCGATCTGATTCAGCTTTTCGGCAATCTCGGCGACGCTGGCGTCGGTTTCGAGATGGTCTTTCAGCCATGTGAGGGAGAATTTCATGCCCGCTCTCCCACGCCGGCCGAAAGCGTCGGCTGAGCCAGCGGGCTGAAGCCGTAATGTGCCGCCCAGCGGTAGTCGCCATCGAAGAAGGCGCGCAGATCGTCCATCCCGTATTTCAGCATGGCAAGCCGGTCCACGCCGACGCCGAAGGCAAAGCCCTGCCATTCATCCGGATCCAGCCCGGCAAATTCGATGACCCGGCGGTTGACCATGCCGCTGCCGAGCAATTCCATCCAGCCATGCCCGGGATCGTCCCCGCTGCCGCCGAGCACGCGGCGTGTGTTTTCGATGGCGAAGCCGACATCGACTTCAACGCTGGGCTCGGTGAAGGGGAAATAGGACGGTCGCAATCGCAGGACGATATCCTCGCGCTCGAAAAACGCCTTGAGGAAGGTTTCGAGCGTCCATTTGAGATGCCCCAGATGGATATCCTTGTCGATCACCAGCCCTTCGACCTGGTGGAACATTGGCGTGTGCGTAGCATCGCTGTCGGACCGATAGACACGGCCCGGCGCGATGATCCGCAACGGCGCGCCTTCTTCCTTCATCGTACGGATTTGCACCGGCGAAGTGTGGGTGCGCAGCAACATACGTTCCTGTTTGCCTACCGCTTCGCTGCTTGAGGCAGGCTGCTCTTCGGCATCCCGGTCCGGGAAATAGAACGTGTCGTGCATCGCCCGCGCAGGGTGGCTTTCCGCCATGTTGAGCGCGGTGAAATTGTGCCAGTCATCCTCGATTTCTGGCCCGGTTTTTACCGCAAAGCCCAGATCGGCGAAAATCTCGGCCAGCTCGTCCATGACCTGGCTGACCGGATGGACACTGCCGCGCGGCGTTTCGGGGGCGGGCAGCGTCAAATCGAGCGTCTCACTCGCCAGCCGCCGTTCCAGCTCCGCATCGGCGAGGGCGCGCTTCTTGCCCGCGATGGCATCGGCGATCTGCGCACGGGTAGCCTGGATGGCAGGCCCCTTTTCCTGCCGTTCCTCCGGGCTCATCTTTCCCAAGGTCTTGAGCAGCGCGCTGACCCAACCCTTCTTGCCCAGAGCGGCCACGCGGATTGCCTCCAGCGCGTCGGCATCAGGGGCGGCTTCGATAGCCGTCAGGGTCGTTTCGAGATCGTGTTCGGTGTCGTTCGCCATAGGGGCCATCCGTTAGTCAGCATCACGAAAAAGCGCCACCCCCGCATTGTGCGGGGATGGCGCTCCTTCAACTCGTAATGCGCGCCCAAGATCGGGGTTATTAAGCGGGCAGAGCCTTCTTCGCCTGCGCGATGATGGTCGCAAAGGCAGCGCTTTCGTTCATCGCCAGATCGGCCATGACCTTGCGGTCCAGCTCGATCCCGGCCAGCTTAACGCCATGCATGAATTGCGAATAGGTCATGCCCTCGGCGCGAACCGCAGCATTGATCCGCTGGATCCACAAAGCGCGGAAGTTGCGCTTCTTAACCTTGCGGTCGCGATAGGCGTACTGGCCGGCCTTTTCGACCGCCTGGCGCGCAACGCGAATGGTGTTCTTGCGGCGGCCGCGATAGCCCTTGGCCTGTTCCAGCAGCCGCTTGTGTTTGGTGCGAGTGGTGACGCCTCTTTTAATGCGCATCGTAATATATCCTTTTCGTTAGAGGCGGTGCCAGCCCTCTCCCCCTCCCAACCGCCCGATACGGTATCCATTAGGATGATCGGGTGGTTGGGAGGGGGAGAGGGCTGGCACCGCACGAGCGTGAGCGAGCTAAATCAGCTCAACCCGTAAGGCGCCCATTTCTTCACGGCCTTGGTGTCGCATTTGGCGAGCACTTCGGTACCGCGGTTCTGGCGGATATATTTCGCATTATGGCTGATCAGCCGGTGGCGTTTGCCAGCCACACCGTGTTTGATCTTGCCGGTAGCGGTGATCTTGAATCGCTTCTTGACCCCGCTCTTGGTCTTCAGTTTGGGCATTTTCGTCTCCTATATTCAGAAACACGTCAAACCGGCCCTGGCAGCCCTGACGGCCAGGCAGGCAGATGAATCACGTGTCGGTGAAGCGCGCGCATTTAAGGGCCAAAGGGCAGCAATGCAAGCGTTTCGCGCTTATTGCGCCGATCCCCCGGCTCGCTAGCCCAGCGCATCCAGCACATCGTCCAGCCGGGCCGGATCGCCCAGCGCCAGAACGCGGCCACCATCGGCCTTTGCCGATTCGGCATTGAGTGGGTTGCCTTGCCAATCGCTCATGGTCCCGCCTGCGCCTTCCACGATCGGGACCAAGGCGGCATAATCGTATATTGCGAGACCGGATTCACAGACGACATCCAGGTGCCCATCGGCAAGCAGGCCGTAATTGTAACAATCGCCGCCATAGACGATCATGCCCTGCCGCTCATTCCCACCGACCGCTTGCGCCAGCGCCATGTAGCTTTCCGCATCCTCGCGCCCGAAATAATGCGGACTGCTGGTGGCGAGAACCGCATCGGTCAGCGATTTGCATCTGCGCGTGTGCACGGGCTTGCCATTTAACGTGGTGCCCCCTCCCGATTCCTTGGAGCCGATCCGTCCGATCCAGCGCTCCCCGGCGACTGGCTGGTCGATTACGCCCAGAACCGGCCAGCCATCCTGCATAAGGGCAATCAACGTACCGAAGATCGGGCGTCCAGCCATGAAGCTGATCGTCCCGTCGATCGGATCGAGCACCCATTGGCGGCCGGCACCCTCGTTACGCGTGCCGTATTCCTCTCCGATAATACCGTCATCGGGACGCTCGGCCTCCAGAATCGCGCGAATCGCCGCCTCGGCTTCGCGGTCGGCCTGGGTCACCGGCGAGCGATCGGCCTTACGTTCATCGTGCCACGCACCGCGGAACAGCGGCCGGATAATTGCGCCCGCCGCGTCCGCCAGCCGCTGGGCCAGCCTATAATCATCTGTGACATCCATCACCGCGCGGTGGCTGTGGTTAACACACTGGTCAAGCGCGTTGACCATGCTACGCATGTCCGGGGCTCACATGAACGAACCAGAACAAGCCGGGGTTGCGACCATTCGATCTTCCGCCGCCACGACGCGGACGGGGCTCCCTTTGTCGCTGAACCGGGCACCCGCGGCAGACATTTCGGCTTGGGTCGCAAGGGTTTATGCCACCAGTGGCGAGCCACCTGATAATAACTGGCTAAGCTGCGGTATTCTGGCCGACACCCAGATCCTGCGCGTCTTGAAACAGGGCAAATGGCAGGCGGATACCGCTTTTGGTCATGCAGAGTATGGCGAATGCGTCCTGTTCTTCGGGCCGCAGACCCAGCGCATGGCCGTGGCGGTAAAAGGGCGTTTTCGCACCGTTGGGCTGGCATTCACCGCGGGCGCGGTCAGCGCGCTTAGCGGGCCGTCGGCGGAAGACACGCTGGACCGGATCATGGGATATGACGCCATCGGGGATGAGCGCGACCTGCTCGCCCGGTTCCAAGACGAAGAATCGCCCGAGCAATGGATGGATGCGCTGGAGGATTGCACGCGGCAATTGATCGTCGAGGCCGGCAGCCATCCGCCCGATCCGATCATCGCTGCCTTCGAACGCGCATCCTTTGTTGATCCTTCGCAGACCATCAAGAGCTTCGCCGACCGGCACGATCTGTCCGTGCGCCAGCTGGAGCGGATCGTTAGGCGCGATTGCGGGACCACGCCGAAACAGGTGATGCGCCGGGCGCGCGTGCTCGACATGGCAGCGGAACTGCTCGGCGTAGCGGAGCGGGAGGAAGCCGAAGAGCTGGCCCTGCGCTATTTCGACCAGAGCCACCTCAACCGCGATTTCCTGGAGTTTTTCGGCATGACCCCGATGCGGTTCGTGCGCACGCCGCAGCCACTGATGACCATGACGCTGGAGGCACGCCAGGCGCGGCGGCTGGAATTGACCGGGCGATTGGCCGAGGGCGAGCCGCGGCCCTGGGAATAACGGACGTTCTCGCCCGCTCGGCCGGGCTCAATCGAACAGCGAGCTGACCGAGCTTTCATCGGCGATCCGCTGTACCGCTTCCCCGATCAGCGGAGCGATCGTCAGCGTGCGAATCACCTTCGAATCATTCGCTGCATCGGTTGCGCGAATGGTGTCGGTGATCACCAGTTCCTTCAGCGCCGATCCGTCGATCCGTGCAACCGCGCCGCCGGAAAGCACCCCGTGAGTGATATAGGCCGCTACGCTTTTCGCGCCCTGCGCCAGCAGCGCCTCGGCCGCATTGCATAGCGTTCCGCCCGAATCGACGATGTCGTCGATCAGGATGCAGGCGCGCCCTTCGACATCGCCGATGATGTTCATCACTTCCGATTCGCCGGCCCGCTCGCGCCGTTTATCGACAATGGCCAGCGGCGCATTGTCGAGCCGCTTGGCAAGCGCGCGTGCGCGAACCACGCCGCCGACATCGGGGGAGACCACCATCAGTTCCTGGTCGCCATACCGCGCCTGGATATCGGCCGCCATGACCGGCGCGGCGTAGAGATTGTCGGTCGGAATATCGAAGAAGCCCTGGATCTGACCCGCGTGCAGATCCACCGAAAGCACACGATCGGCCCCGGCCTTGGTGATCAGATTTGCCACCAGCTTGGCCGAGATCGGCGTGCGCGGACCGGGCTTACGGTCCTGCCTGGCATAGCCGAAATAGGGCACCACCGCAGTGATCCGCCGCGCGGATGCACGCTTGAGCGCGTCGATACCGATAAGCAATTCCATGAGATTGTCGTTTGCGGGGAAGCTGCTCGACTGGATCAGGAATACGTCCTCGCCGCGCACATTTTCGTGAATTTCGATGAAAATCTCTTCATCGGCGAAGCGGCGCACGCTCGCATCGGTCAGCGGCAGGCCGAGATAGCTGGCAATTGCGCGGGCCAGCGGCAGGTTGGAATTGCCGGACATGATCTTCATCGGGTGGAGTTCCTTGCGATTGGGCTTGGCTCACGGGTTTGCAAAGTGGGCCGGTGTTTGCAACTTTGCGGGCGTGTTGTCTGCAGTTGGATGGGGACAAACGGCTTCTTCGAGACATTCGTGCTGAGGAGCGAAGACTTTGCCAAGGCATCCCGAAGGTGCCTCTGTCCATCTGGTGCTCACCCTTGATCCACCGCGAGTCTTAAGTTGCGTGCGGGGACCGTAGCGATTCTGGTGATCGGGTTCTTTCCCACCCTATCCCACCTGGTGCTCACCCTTGATCCACCGCACGGTGCCAGAACTTGCCCGCATCACCACGCTCTCGGTTGTCATCTTGCCGCCGCGCCGGCGCTTTACCCCGTCTAGCAGCGAGCCATCGGTGACCCCTGTCGCTGCAAAGATACAGTCGCCCTTGGCCAGATCTTCCAGCTTGTAGATGCGGTCCAGATCCTCGATTTCCCATTTGCGCGCGCGTGCCCGCTCATCGTCGTTGCGGAAAACCAGCCGGCCATTGAACTGGCCGCCGACGCAGCGCAGCGCCGCTGCCGCCAGCACGCCTTCCGGCGCACCGCCCTGCCCCATATACATGTCGATGGTGGTGTCCTCGTCGGTCACCGCGATCACCCCGGCAACATCGCCGTCGCCGATCAGCACCACGCCGCAGCCCAGGCTGCGCAATTCGGCGATGATCTCGGAATGGCGCGGCCGGTCCAGCACACATACGATGATCTCGTTCGCCGGAACGCCCTTGGCCCTGGCGACCGCTTCCACATTTTCGGTGACGCTTTTTTCCAGGCTGATCACATCGTCGGGATAGCCCGGGCCCACCGCCAGCTTGTCCATATAGACATCCGGCGCGTTGAGCAGGTTGCCTTCTTCCGCCGCTGCCAGAACGGCCAGTGCATTCGGCCCGGCCTTGGCGGTGATGGTCGTGCCTTCCAGCGGATCGAGCGCGATATCGATCTTCGGCCCCTTGCCGGGAGCGCCGCCGACCTTTTCGCCGATATACAGCATCGGCGCTTCGTCGCGTTCGCCTTCGCCGATCACCACCGTGCCATCCATATAAAGCTCGTCGAACGCCTTGCGCATGGCCTCTACCGCGGCTGCGTCGGCGGCTTTTTCGTCACCCCGGCCGATCAGCTTGGATGCGGCTACGGCGGCCGCTTCGGTCACGCGCACCATCTCGAGCACGAGTACCCGGTCGAGAGGGCTTTCCGGGCGGCTCTTATCGGCAGTGTTCATGGGCAATTCAGTCCTCGAAGTGTGGTGTAGGGGCGCTTTATCAATGGGGGCGCGATTGTCGAGATACCTGGCCTGCGCCGTCCCGATTTTGCTGGGCCTGTCCGCGCCCGCTTTCGCTCAGATCAACAGCGGCCCTGTGGTCCCAGCCACCGCGCCGGAGCAGCCGCGCAGTCCGGCACCCGATCATTCGGCAGAGCGGCCCGATACCGGATACGGCCCGCCGCCGCCGGTGGATAAATGCGACGAGGACCAGGAAGCTGCGCAGATAACCGGCGAGATCGTGGTGTGCCGCCAGATCCGCGAGCAGGAAGAATTTCGCATTCGCAACTCAGACCGCGCGGAAAGCGACTATGCGCGTGAAACGATGTATGAAGGCGATCCGCAAGCGCCCGACGTGGCCGGCCCGGGAATTTTTCGCGGCAAGGCGACCGTGTCGGGAATGTGCTTCGTGCCGCCCTGCCCAACGCCGGTCATGCCCGATATCGACTTCGCCGCCATTCCCGAGGCCCCGCCGGGGTCCGATGCAGACCGGGTAGGACGAGGCCTCCCTCCGCGCGGAATCGACGGGCCGGTGGTGGAGGATGGCGACGTGGCTGAGGAGCAGGGAGAGCCAAGGGTGCCGCAGAGCGATTAGGGTCCGGGTTTGTTCGGTTGGCGGTATAACCTGTCCAGCCTTTGCCTCGAGGTCTGCTCCAACTCACGCTCTCACATAAGAACCCTGCTAATTACTCAGTATCGGCATGAATAACGGCTTGGCGGTCAGGCTGTCCGATCCTTCCAGCTGCTTCAGCGCCTTGGCCGCGTCGGCCTCGCGGCCCTTATGCGCCACCATGGCGATCAGCGCCTCGCCGCCATCTGCCCCGCCATTCTCGAGCGGGTGGGCGGGCTGGATAAGGCTTTCGATGCTGACCCCCGCATCGCGCATGGCTGCGGCGATTTCCGCCAGCACGCCCGGCCGGTCTGCCACGGTGAAGCGCATGTAGCTGCGCCCGGTGCGCGCGCCCAGTTCGGCTCGCTCCATCGCTTGCAACCGGGCCGAGGGTACGGAGAAGGGCGCGCCGGTATCGCCGCGTGCGATCTCCACTATATCGGCCACCACCGCGCTTGCGGTGGGGCCTGCGCCCGCACCTGCCCCCTGGAACAGCAGGCGGCCGGAAAAATTGCCTTCCGCCACGACGGCATTGGTCGCCCCATCGACATGGGCGAGCGGATGGCCGCGCGGAACGAGGCAAGGGCGCACGCGCTGGAGCAAGCGGTCTGCATGTCCATCCACCTGGTCCAGATCGGCGATACCGAGCAGGCGGATGACATAGCCCAGCGCCCGCGCCTGTTCGATATCGGCGGACTGGATGCGCGAGATACCCTCGCACGCCACCCCGTCGAAATCGAGCTGCGCACCGAAGCCTATTGCCGCCAGGATTGCCAGCTTGTGCGCAGCATCCACCCCCTCGATATCGAAAGTGGGGTCGGCCTCGGCAAACCCTTTCGCCTGCGCTTCGGCCAGCACGTCGGCAAAATTCGCGCCGGTGGTTTCCATCTCGCTCAGGATATAATTGCAGGTGCCGTTGAGGATGCCGTAGATTCGCGTGATGGCATTGGCCGCCGCCCCTTCGCGCAGGCCCTTCACCACCGGAATACCGCCTGCCACGGCCGCTTCGAATTTCAACGGCAGGCCGCCTTGTTCGGCAGAGGCGGCCAGTTCCATACCGTGATGCGCGATCATCGCCTTGTTGGCGGTGACCAGTCCCTTGCCCGAGGCAAGCGCACCGCGCGCCAGTTCCAGCGCAGGCCCGTCCGATCCGCCGACCAGTTCGACCACGATATCGGCATGTTCGACCTCCGCCAGTTCGCGCGGATCGCCGCACCAGCGATAGGGTGACAGATCCACTCCGCGATCCCGGCTGCGATCGCGTGCGCTTACCGCCACGACTTCCACCGACCGCCCGGCGCGCGCTTCGATCAGCGCGCGGTTCTGCTGCAACAGGTCGAGCACACCGACGCCGACCGTGCCGAGCCCGGCCAGCGCAAGTTTGAGCGGTTCAGCCATCGACCAGATATTCCTTCACTTTGCTGCGGATGGCGGCGGGTAGGGGCTGCGATGTGCCGCTGGCAAGATCGACATGGACCTGCACCAGTTCGATCTCGGCGCGCAGATCGCCAGGTTCGCCCTGGCCGTAAAGTTCGATTCGCGTCGTCATGCTGGAATTGCCGATGCGGGCGATCGAGAGACGCCCCTCGATCAGCTCGTCCGCGCGAATCGGTCTGCGATATTCGACCACGGCGCGCGCCACGTGAAATTCCACCGGGTCTTCGCCCGCAATGCCGATATCCAGCTTGCGAAACCACTCGGTCACCAGGATGTCGGCATATTCGAGATAACGCGAATTGAACACGACCGCCTGCGGATCGACCTCGGCATAACGCACACGGAATGAATGAGAGAAACTCTTCGCCATGGGCGGCGCCCTAGCGAAGCGAGGGCCGGGATGGGAACAAGTTTGTGTTTGCCGGGGTGTGGGTTTGCTCGCTCAGGCCAAGGGCTGGCAAGGCTTCGAGCGGGAGCGAGAAACAAACCCCCGGAGCCCTGCTTGAAGTCCAATCCTACCCCAAATTACGCTCGCACGCCCCCAGCTGCTGAATCACGAAGGCGTAATCTGCTTCGGCTCTCGCCCGGGCCTGGGCATCGCGCGACAGGTTTGCTTCGCCGGGCAGTCTGGCTGGCAGGAAGCAGGCGAGCCTGTACCAGGCGAGCGTCTGCGGCTGCGGCGGACGGGCGGCCTGATCGACGATTTCGGTCCACGAAACGCCCCATATGGGCACCTGGCCCGGCCTGCGCACGATCGTCACCGAAACCGGATCGCCTGCCTGTGTGGCCAGGAACAGCTGCGTTTCCGATTCGCCGGCAAGGTTGCCTTCTACCGAGAGCGCATCGCGAATTCCCGTCACCACCGGCGGCGCGTCGGGCGCAACCAGATCGCGCAGGATCGGCCGCAGCCGCGCCTCCAATTCCGGCTTCCACATCATCTGCGCCGAAGGGCTGACCAGCTGCACTTCGCCCGGCCTGCCCGGCACGGTCTGCGCAAACAGCAGCACTTCCTGTTTCTTGAGACGCGGAGCCCTGCCGCGCGAATCGCGCGGCACGTCGACCAGATAGCGCAGCGATTCGCCCATCGGGGCGGAACCGGCGATCAGCGCGCCGGTGCGCGCTTCGACATATAAACGCACATGTCCCGGCGCGATGCCTGGCGAGCGTTCCGGTTCCAGCTCGGCCACTTTGCGGATTTGTGCGCGCAGCACGATCTGCGCCGCATCGGAGAGGTCCGCCAGATCGGCATAGGTCGGCCCGCCAATCGTCCCGAACTCCTCTCCGGCGCCTTGCATGGAACTTTGCCCGGCAGGAAACGGCTGATTCGCTTGTGCAGCAAACCCGCCCGGAATGGCCGCGACCACGGCCAGCGGCATCAGCCGCGTGTAAAAGCTTGTCTTGCAAAGGGGTTTCATTGTCGAATCCTGTGTGCTGCGCCGCTCGGCAGGCGCTGAAATAGCGTGCGTTATAGGAACCATTCGAGTGACTATACGCTGAATCGCCTGTTAACCGATAAAGCGATTGCTTGGCTTTGGCATCGTGTCTAAGGGTCCGCCAAAAGAGGGGTAGACGCACTATCCCCGTCTGGCGATGGCCGGAATTTCGCGCCGAACTTGGCAACAGGGACGCACCGAAAATCCGAACATCGCACTGGACAGTTACAAAGCCGACGTGGCAACGATAGCATTCGTGCCAAGGCAAGAGAGCTGGTTTCACAGACCGGCTTTGACGATGGAGAGATGGGACTGAATGGCTTACGCTGACCAACAGATGAGCTCGAATCGCATTATTGCGATCGTCCTCGTGGCGCTAATCCACGTAGCGGTCGGTTACCTGCTGGTAACCGGGCTCGCGGTGAGCGCTTTCAGGGAAGTGGTGGAGCGGGTGACTACCGTCGATATCGACGAGCCACCGCCACCCGAGGAAGAGCCGCCGCCACCGCCGGAACCGCAGCCGGAAAGCAGCCCGCCGCCGATCGTGGCGCCGCCGCCGCCGGTCAACGTGTCGGTCAATCCGCCGCCGATCCAAACGCAGGTCCAGATTCCTCCGCCAGCACCGGTACGTGTCCGCGTACCGCCGCCGGCGCCGATCGCGACCGTTGCGCCGCCGCCCCCGCCGCCGCCGCCGCCTTCTCAGGCACGCGGAGCATCGCGGAGGAACGGCAGTAGCTGGGCTGCGCGGATCTCGAACAACTATCCGTCCCGCGCTTTGCGGCAGGAAGAAGAAGGTACGGTGCGGATGAGCATCACCGTGGGAGCCAACGGCAGGGTCGCTGCGTGCAGCGTTACCGGATCGAGCGGCAGCTCTACCCTCGATGATGCGGCTTGTAAGGGGATGGAACGTTACGCCCGTTACGATCCGGCGTTGAACGCAGCTGGTAATCCCATCTCGTCCACGCTTACGGAAGCTATCCGCTACGTTCTGCCCGACTGATGATATGACCGTATCCGGAACCGTAATCCGGCCAACGTTTAAAAATATTCTTGAAGAGGACCACTCGCAATGTTGATTCAAATTCTCGCCGCAGCAGGTGACGACGCACCGGTAAACGAATTCGGCTTTATGAAGGCCATGGAAGAAGGTGGCCCGGTTGCCTGGTCCATCCTCGCCGTGCTGGTCATCATGAGCATCGGCTCGTTCTACATCCTGATCACCAAATGGCTCGAACAGCAGAAGATCCTGAACCAGTACAAGCAGGTCCAGACCAGCTTCTGGCGCGCGCCCAACCTGAAGGAAGGCGCAACCAAGCTGGAAAAGAACAGCGCATGGCGCCAGCTGGTCGACGATGCCCACGCCGCAGAATTGCAGCATGGCAAGATGACCGACAATCTGGAAGCGCATGACTGGCTGCACGGCTCGCTCGCTCGCAGCGAAGCGGCCATCAACGCCAAGCTCGCAGGCGGTCTGCCGTTCCTGGCGACGACCGGCGCAACCGCACCGTTCATCGGTCTGCTCGGCACGGTTATCGGTATTTACCGCGCGCTGATCAACATCGGTATCGAAGGCTCCGCGTCGCTCGACAAGGTTGCCGGGCCGGTTGGTGAAGCACTGATCATGACCGCCATCGGCCTGCTCGTGGCCGTTCCGGCCGTGATGGCCTATAACTGGCTGCAGAGCCGCAACAAGCGGATTGGCGCGATGCTGAGCGGTTTCTCGACCGACCTGCTCGCCAACATCAATTCGGGCGGCAATGTGAAGCCGGAAATCATGACCAAGACTTCCACCCAGCAGGCTGGCAAGGCTGCGCGTACGGCTCCGGCCAAGCCCGCAACCGCCGCTCCCGCCGGTACCGTCAAGAAATCCTGATCGCGAGTGTCCGGGCGGGAAACCCGTTTTCCGCCCGGCGTCGCTCAGATAGCCGCACTCGGATTATACGCGGCCAGAAATTGAAACAGGATAGGATGTAAACATGGCGATTTCCGGAGGAGACGGCGGCGGCGAGACCCCGATGTCGGACATCAACACCACTCCGCTGGTGGACGTGATGCTGGTGTTGCTCATCGTTTTCTTGATCGCGATCCCCGTCGCTATCCAGACGATCGACGAACTCGACATTCCGGTGCTCGAAACGATCGAATCGGAAGACAAGGTTGAAAACCTGCTTTTGACCGTCAGCACCACCGATGCCGGTGGCCTGAATGCCGGTGAAGAAGGCTATACCGGCGCATCGCGCGACGGCGAATGCCGGGTGTATTTCAACAATATCACACCGGTGGATTCCGAAGAGCTTTACGACCGGGCTTTCAACCGTCTGGACACCATCGTCCAGCGCGCCGGCGGCCCAGAAGCGATCATGGAAGATCCCGAGCGAATCCCGCAGGTCCACATTCGCGGCGATGTCGATGCGCCGTGGCGGTGTATTGCAGGTGCTATCTACAATGTGCAGATCGCGGGCTATCCCACGGTCGGCTTCATCTCGAACCCGGTCGAACCCGGTATCTGATACGAAAGGCAGTCCGGGTCGGTCATAACCGCCCGGACAGGCAGGAGTAAGCAATATGGCAATGTCAGGCGGCAAGGACGATGGTTCGCCGATGATGGAAATGAACACGACGCCGCTCATCGACGTCATGCTCGTTCTCCTCATCATGATCATCATTTCCGTTCCGGTGGCGACCCACTCGGTCAATATCGATCTTCCCGTGGCGGCAACCGATCCGCCAGACGAGCCGATCGATCCGATCAAGAACAAGATCGTGCTGACCCCGGACGACCAGATCCTGTGGAACGGCGATCCGATCAATTCCAGCGAGCTGGTTCGCAACCTGAACCTCTCGCTGCAATTCGAAGTCGAACCGGAACTGCAATTCGAACCTGAATCGGCTGCAAGCTACGATCTTGCGGTTCGCGTGCTCGATATCATCAAGGGTTCGGGCGTGACCAAGTTCGGTTTCGTCGGAAACGAGAAATATCGCAGCTTCGGAACGGGCGGACCGCCCAATCCCGTGGGCTGATCCCCGTGGGCTGATCACGGCGAACCTAAGGTTCTCGAAATTGGAAAGGGGCGGAGAAATCCGCCCCTTTTTTTGTGCCATCGCGACACCGCCGCATCCGATCCCGGCCTCCCAGAATGGCTGATTCACGCTGGTCCATTTCCATCGGCTTGCCCACCAGGTCAATCTCGGTTATGTTACACTGTATCAGACAAGGAGAGCGGTCATGGCTATATCGAACCCGGCAGCGGATGGCGGCGCGTTGAGCGAAATGAACACCACCCCGCTCATCGATGTGATGCTGGTACTGCTGGTCATGATCATCATCACGGTGCCGGTCGCGACCCATTCAACCGACATGGACCTGCCCCGGCCCTGCGTCGAAAATTGTCCCGACATTCCTTTCGACCAGGTGAAGAACAAGCTGGTGCTCACCGCGGAGGACGAGTTGTTATGGAATGGAAAGCCGATATCGGAACGACAGCTCGCCACGCTGCTCTACCAGACGGCCCGGATCACGCCGGAGCCACAATTGCACTTCGAACCGGACCCTGCCGCCAGCTACAACGCCTCGCTACGCACGCTCAACCAGGTTCGCGCCAGCGGAGTGACCAATTTCGGCTTCGTCGGTAACGAGCGATACCGCACGTTCGACGCCGGCACTTAACCCGGCGGCTCTGCTTCCTCTACCCGCATCGCCGCATCGGCGAGGCTTTCGGCCTCCAGCAACAGCTCGTCATCGGCAGCTCCGGCGGGCACGTTTTCCCGGCCGATCAGGACCATCACCGGCACGGCCAGCGGGCTGACCCGGTCCAGCTCGACATGGTTCAGCTCTCCGGCTGCACTGTCGAGCAGATCGGCCAGCCGTCCGATATCGGTCATCCGTTCGCGCGCATCGGCCCAGGCGGCCTCCAGCAACAGATGATCGGGTTCGTACTTACGCAGCACATCGTAGATCAGATCGGTCGAGAAGGTGACCTGCTTGCCGCTTTTGCGCCGGCCGGGCTGCTGGCGCTCCACCAGCCCGCCAATCACCGCCACTTCGCGAAAAGCGCGGCGCAGCAGGTGCGAATCCTGTACCCAATCGATAAATTCATCGGTCAGAATATCGGGCGACAAAAGCGGCGCGGGATCGGCAACCGGCTTCAGGCTCCACACCGCCAGGCAGTAATCATTGGCATTGAAGCCGAGCGGTTGCAGCCCGCGATCCTCCATACGCTTGGTCACCAACATGCCCAGCGACTGGTTCGCGTTCCAGCCGATGAAGGTATAATACACCGTGTAATGGCGCTGCGCATGGGGGAAGCTTTCCACCAGCAGCGTGCCCGGCGCGGGCATCTCGCTTCGCCAGTCCTGTACTTCCAGCCATTCGCGCACATCGTCCGGAAACCGGCCCCAGCCCGCCCGGTTGACCAGCATGGAGCGTACGCGGTGCGCCAGGTGGGTGGTCAGCGGCATCCGCGCGCCGCCATAGGAGGGGATCATCGCCGATTTTGACGATGCGCGCACCACCACATCCATATCCTGCAGCTTCTCGACCTCCACGCTCAGCCCGGCAAAGCTGAACGTATCGCCGGGGCCGAGCTGCGCGGCAAAGCGCTCCTCCACCTTGCCAAGCGAGCGGCCATTCCTGAAGCGCACGGTCAGCATTTCGGAGTCGAGGATGATCCCGGCATTGAGTCGGTGCTTCGCTGCCAGCTCGGGGTGCGTCAGCCGCCAGGTTCCATCTTTCAGCCGAACGATCCGCTTGAACCTGTCATAGGCTTTCAGCGCATAGCCGCCCGTCGCAACAAAGGTCAGCGCCCGCTTGAAAGTCTCCTCATCGACCCAGGCATAGGCGAGGCAGGAGCGGACCTCCTTCAGCATCGTATCTTCGTGGAAAGGCGCGGCGCAGGCACAGCCCATCAAGTGCTGGGCGAGCACATCCAGCCCGCCCTGGCGAAACTCCTCGCCATCGCGTTGCCCTTCATCGACCGCCTCCTTCGCAGCCGTCGCCTCCAGAAATTCGAAGCGGTTACCGGGCACCAGCAATGCGCGGCTGGGCTGGTCGAGCCGGTGATTGGCGCGCCCGATCCGCTGGAGCAGCCGCGAAGATCCCTTGGGCGCACCCATCTGCACCACCAGGTCGATATCCCCCCAATCGACCCCCAGGTCCAGGCTGGCGGTCGCTACCAGCGCGCGCAGCTCGCCCCGCGCCATCGCGCCTTCCACCTTTCGCCGGGCCTCCTTGCTCAGCGATCCGTGATGGATCCCGATGGGCAGATTGTCCTCATTCGCATCCCACAGATGCTGGAAAATATATTCGGCAAGGAAGCGCGTGTTGGTGAATACGAGCGTGGTCTTGTTTGCCTTGATCCGCTCGATCAGCTGGGGGATCGCCCACGTCGCGGCATGCCCGCCCCACGGAACGCGCTGCTCCTCCGGCAACAGGATTTCTACCTCGGCAGGCGCGCCAGCCTCCCCCTCCACCAGCGCGACCTGATCGATATCGCCCCACGGTGCCAGCCAGGCGCGGAACCGTTCGGGGTCCGCGACTGTGGCGGATAAGGCGGCGCGCTGCAGATCGGGCGCGATGGCCTGCAGCCGGGACAGTGCCAGCGCCAGCAGATCGCCTCGCTTGCCGGTCGCAAAGGCGTGCACTTCGTCCACCACCACCCGTTTCAACCCGGCGAACATCTGAAAACTGTCGGGATAGCTGAGCAGCAACGAAAGCGATTCGGGCGTGGTCAGCAGAACGTGCGGCGGTTTGCCGCGCTGGCGTTTCTTGCGATCGGAAGGGGTATCGCCGCTGCGCGTTTCCACCTTGATCGGCAGTCCCATCTCTTCGATCGGCGTCAGCAGGTTGCGCTGCACATCATGCGCCAGCGCCTTCAGCGGCGAGACGTAGAGCGTGTGCAAACCGTCTGGCGCCGCGCCGCCGTCCAACCGCGATGGGGTGAACGCGGCCAGCGTCGGCAGGAACCCGGCCAGGGTCTTGCCCGCCCCGGTATCGGCCACCAGCATGGCATGACGCCCGCTATCGCTGGCAGTCAGCATTTCCGCCTGATGCCGCCTTACACGCCAGTCGCGCGCGGCGAACCAGGCGTCTATCTCGGGCGGAATCATAGGCGCATCGGTCACGCTAGACCTAACGCGTGAAGGCGGCTGACGGGTTCAGCGGTCTAATCAGCTTCTTGCGCCGCCTGCTCCATCGCATCCATCGTGGCTGCCATCTCTGCGCTCGCTTCCGCTTCGGCTGCCGCAGCCTCTTCCGCCGCTTCCATCCGGGTTTCGAGCCCTGCAACCGTAATGCCGAGCACGTCGGCGATCCGGGCCCGGTCCGCCGCGCTCAGATCGGCGAAAGTTGCCTTGGCGGGCAGGCTGTCTTCCAGCGCCTCCATCGTTTGCGTCATATCGCCCAGGCTACCCATCATGGCGGGCATGGCCTGCATCGTCGCGCCAAGCACTTCGGGATCGGCAAACAGCTTCATCGATTCGGTCGCGTAAAGGCGGCCGGTCGGCGTAGCGAAAAACGCGGCGATGTCGGCCAGCTGGTCGGCGGTGAACTTCTTGGCATAGGCTTTCGACAAGCCTTCACGCATAGGGCCTTCCACGGCACCAAACATGCCGTTCATCATCCCCATCATGCCGTCCAGCATCGCATCGGAGCGCATGGCGTAGGCCGGATCGAGCAGCAGCGCGATTTCCCTTTGCTCCTGTTCGCTCAAGCCCTCGACCAAATCCATCTCGGCTCCGGTTCGCTCAGCGATCACGAACCTCGGCCCGGTGAACATTTCGAACATCGGGCGCAGGGTCGTGTCCAGCATCTCGCGCATTATCTCGGTGTAGAATCCGTCGGGCATCATGGTGGAAACCACCGCTGTCGCAGCAGGAATGCGCGCTTCCTGCTGCGGGGTGAGGGGTTCGCTGCCGAACATGCCCGTCAGCATGCCCATCATTGCGTCGATTTGGGCGCTGTCGATTTCTTCGGACCCTTCGGGGTCACCCACGTCATCCTGCGCCATCGCCGGGAGCGGGGCGCATGCGATCAGGGCGCCGATCACGCCTCGGCCAATAAACGCTGCGATGGTCATGAGTTTTCTCCTCGCCAAGTGTATCAATGCGCTGCCTGTTCTCCGCGCTCCAGCCCGGACAGGGCAAGTTGCTCGTCGATTTGCGCCATCAGCCGCTCCAGCCCGGCCTCGCTATCCGATTCGGCGCGGGCGACCAGCACGTCCTGCGTGTTGGACGCGCGCAGTAGCCACCAGCCATCTTCGGTTGTGACGCGCACGCCATCGGTGGCATCGACCCGTGCCCCGTCCGACGGCGCGTTCGCCAGCCGTTCGCTGACCTCGTCGATGGCGGCAAACTTGCGGCTTTCATCGACCTGGAAGCGCATTTCGGGCGTGTTGATCATCTGCGGCATCGCGCTACGCAGCTCCGTCACAGATTTGCCCAGCCGAGCCGCTGCCGCGATCAGGCGGACCCCGGCATAAAGCGCGTCGTCATAGCCGTAGTAGGTATCGGCGAAGAACACGTGGCCGCTCATCTCGCCGGCCAGCGGAGCGCCTGTTTCCTTCATTTTGGATTTTATCAGGCTGTGGCCGGTCTTCCACATCACCGGCTTGCCGCCATGCGCCGCGACATGGTCGAACAATGCGCGGCTGGCCTTAACATCGGCGATAATGGTGGAGTTCGGCCGTTCGCGCAGAAGATCTTCGGCATAGATCATCAACAGCTGATCGCCCCAGATAACGCGTCCCTCGCCATCGATCGCGCCGATCCGGTCGCCGTCACCGTCGAAAGCCACTCCGAAATCGAGCTTGTTGCCTGCGACCGCGCTGCGCAGATCCTCCAGATTGGCTTCCACTGTTGGATCGGGATGATGATTGGGGAAGTCGCCATCGACATCGGCGTAAAGCACATGATGTTCGCCCGGCAGCCGGGTGACGAGCCGTTCCAGAGCGGGCCCGGCAGAGCCGTTGCCGGCATCCCAGCCGACCTTCATATCCTCGAGCGCATCCATGTCGAGCCCGTCCAATGCGCCGAGCAGCCTGTCGATATAGGCGTCCATCACATCGCGCGTCTCGACCTCTCCCGCACCGTCGCCCCAATCTCCTGCGGCAGCCATCTTGCCAAGCCCGAGAATATCCGCCCCGAAAAACGGTCGCCCCTGAAATACCATCTTGAAGCCATTGTAATTGGCGGGATTATGGCTGCCGGTTATCTGAATGCCGCCATCCACATCGTCGGCTGACGCTTCGGCGTAATACAGCATCGGCGTGGCGCTCAGCCCGATCCGCACGGCATCGCATCCGCTGGCGGTAATGCCTTCGATCAGCGCATGCTCCAGGATGGGGGAGCTGACCCGGCCATCGTAACCCACCGCAATCTTGCAGGGCGCATCCGGGTCCACAGCGCGCCGCAATAGCGTGGCGAAGCCGCGTCCGATCGCCCGTGCATCGTCCGGCCCCAGCGTTTCGCCGATAATGCCGCGAATATCGTATTCGCGCAGAACGGTGGGATCGAATTGATGGCTCATTTGGATGGGTCGCTTTCGTTAAGACTCGGGGGAAGCTGTTCGAGCAGCAGGTCGCGCGCGGCATCGGCCTCGTGAACCTGGGCATTGGTTCCGCCGCGATCGGGGTGGATCATGGCCAACATCCGCTTGTGCGCCGCACGGATTTCGCTGCGATTGGCGGTCGCGGGCACGCCCAGCAGCTTGCGCGCCTGGAATATAGCCTGGCTGCGGGTGGGAGCGGTGCGAAGATATTCCCACGGCCATTTGCCGAGGATCGCCTTGCAGGCCACGCAGCCGATCGCGACCAGGACCAGCAGGCGGATCATGCCGGCTCCAGCTCGCGCGCTGTCTCCGCCGGGTTCTCGCTGATCGGGGGAAGCCGCAGCGCCATCAGCAGATTGCGCATTTCCTGCCGTGCGACGAGGTGGCTGGTGCCCAGCTCGCCCAGATGGCCCTTGTCCAGCAGGGTCAGCCCGGCGGGGAACAATTCGCGGTAGATCACCCTTTCGGACAGGCCCTGCGCCGAGCGGAAACCGGCGCGTTTGGACAATTCGCCCAGTGCCCGCTCGACCCGCTGCTGGTTGCGCGCCTCGGTATGGCCGGTGCGGTTGCGAACCACGATCCAGTCCATCGCCGGGCGGGAGCTGCCTGCGGCATTCATCGCGCGGGTCTTGCGCGCTTCCCAGATCGCCTCGGCATAGAAGGACAGCCGGCGGACCTTGAAGTTTTCCGGATCGACCTGCCCGATCAAGTCGAAATCCACGAAGCTGTCATTCATCGGGGTGACCAGCGTGTCGGCCTCGGTAGAAGCATGGCGTGCAATCGGATCGTCGCGCCCCGGCGTATCTATCACCAGGAAATCGCAGCCCGCCGCCAGGCTCCCGATCCGCTGCTCCAGCACCGCCGGATCATCCGTTTCCAGCACGTCGAACTGTGCGGTCGGCAAATCGATGCCGCGCTTGTTCATCAACTCCGCCCGGTTCTCGAAATAGCGGTAGAGCGTGCGCTGACGCGGGTCGAGATCGATCGCCGCAACTTTCGCCCCGCGATAGGCCAGCGCCACGGCGACATGCACTGCGGTGGTGGATTTGCCGGTGCCGCCCTTTTCATTGGCGAAAGTGATGCGGTGGGGGCGTTGTGTGCTCACGGTGGTGGTTTCAGCCTGTTTCAAATCGTTGCCGGGTACTGTCATGTGCGCGCGCGCCGCGCTAATGACACCCTGCATTGCAAGACAATTCCTTATCGGAGGCCCCGCGCCCGTGCAAACCGTCACCACTCTCAAGGCGTTGAGAAAATCCGTTACCGAATTGCGCAGGGGCGGCGCCACCCTGGCGCTGGTGCCGACGATGGGCGCGCTGCACGAGGGCCATCTTACGCTGGTTCGGGAGGCGGCGAAGCATGCGGACCGCGTGGCAGCCTCGATCTTCGTGAACCCCACCCAGTTTGGCGAGGGCGAGGACCTAGATGCCTATCCGCGCCAGCTGGAGCAGGATTCGGCGCTGCTGGAGGCTGAGGGCGTTTCGCTGCTTTGGGCACCAGCGGCAGATGCGATGTATCCCGCCGGCTTTGCCACGTCGATTGCGGTGGCCGGAGTGAGCGAGGATCTGTGCGGCGCGGATCGTCCCGGCCATTTCGACGGGGTGGCCACCGTGGTTTGCAAGCTGTTCAACCAGGTTCGCCCGGACGCGGCATTGTTCGGCGAGAAAGACTGGCAGCAACTCGCAGTGATCCGGCGCATGGCCCGAGATCTCGACCTGACGCGTCCGTCTTCAAAGGATATCGTCGGAGTACCCACGGTGCGCGATGCGGACGGTTTGGCGATGAGCAGCCGCAACGCTTATCTCTCCGCCGAACACCGCGCCGCGGCGGCCACGCTGCCGCGCGAAATGCGCGAGGCAATTGCGCGGATCGAGGATGGTCAGGAGGTGCGCGCAGTGCTGCAATCGCTGCAATATGCGCTGGCCGGGGCCGGGTTCGAACGGGTCGATTATGCCGAACTGGCCGATGCGGAGAGCTTGATGAGACTGGAAGAGCCGGTCCGCCGCCCGATGCGCCTGCTCGTCGCCGCGCGCATCGGCGGCACGCGGCTGATCGATAATATGGCGGTGAGGACCTTTACAACCTGACGCGGGAACTCGGAATGCGAAGCATTCCGCAAGGCCAACCGCCCACCCGATTTTATGCGAGGAAGCCAAGGGAGCGGATGCGGCCGCCCGGCGCTCGAGGGCCAAACAAATAACCCAATTCACCTTGTGGCGGATTGGGGTAGCGGGAATCTAATTTGGAGCCCAAAATAGCTCAATTGTAGGATTTACTGCTTCAGTAACTGATGAGTGGCCCCCAATCTAGCCCCCAAATACTTTGGCTAGGCCCGGTCATGATGGCTGCACCAAGAATGATCCGCATACCACCGTTGAGCTAACGTGCTTGAGACCAGCTGAACCTTGCGAGCAATGAATGAATCGGTGATCTGCCTATCATCCCCATAACGCGAACTGTTACCGGTCGCGAAACACACCAAACCCGAGTTGACGTGATGCCGGATTAGCTCGATCAGGCGATGGCCATCAACCCTTAGTAAGTTTAGGACCGAGGTAGAAAACGCCTAGCTTTGATCGGCCTCCTTCCAACGGCCATTCGAAATGCATCCGGAAGAACCGGCGACGGATTTTCCCGTGATGGTCAGCTAGAACTTCGGTGCCATCATCCCGCGCAAACGTCATTGCTTGCTTGAACTTCTTGCGATTCGTTTCGGATTCTGGGGAAAAACGAGCGTTTTCACCACTGAAGAACTGTTCGACAATCTCGCGTGAACGGGGACCTTCGTCCCCAGACTCTGCGCGATCACCAACGTATTCGTTGAGAAGCGCTAGCAGTTCCAAAGCCGAGGTGGCAATTGGCGCCTCAAAGGGTTCGCGCGCCAAGCGCGTGTCGAGATGAAGATTGGCCACTTCAAGATTCTGGAATCGTTCCTTCGCCAATTGGGTTAACTCTTGCCAAGTGGCGACCTCCTTTTGCGCTGCACACGCGTGACTTTCCAGCTCCGCGATCTGCCATAAATTACAAATAGCATACCAACCCAAAGGCTCTTCGGGCAGTCCGTGAAGGACTTCCAATGGCGACAGTGCGAAGTCGTTTTCGCCGCCTGCGAAGCTGAAGCTGCTGCAGGCTTCACCGCGTTTAATCCGGCGCGCGGCTTCGCCTAGCCCGGATGCAGTCACTTCAATTCCCTGGCATTCGAAGTAGTCGTCTGCCTCTTCTGCCCGGTCATCCTCCACAAATGGGCCGGTGCTGTCGAGCCAGCGCATTAAAGAGCTTCGCAAATCCCGATCCTGCGCCACAAGCATTCGCACGTCCGTATCGGGTGTCACCGGTGCTTGAGGTAGCATCCGTGTCACATGCAGATTATTTTTTAGCTGCCGATTGCGGCCGCGTAGCTTGATCAACTCGCGGAAGGTATCGCGGATCTGCTCAACGTCTCCAAACTGTCCCTGCAGCGATGCTTCGTTCACATACCATCGCATCCCTACCATCCGGTGAGCGCGGCAATATCGGTCTCGGCTTGGTCGAAGAACCCGTCGGGCCAGACATTGATGCGCCCTTTGGAGTCAATCTGCGGAAGCGACACACCGTGCCCTGCTTCACTAGTGCCAGCGAAAAAGGTAAGACCGGTGTCTTGCGGAGTTAGCACGCGCTTCGCAACGGCCAAGCGGACGCCATTAAGGATATGATCGCTATGCGTTTCCACCAAAAGCTGTATGCCTGCTGCAGCAAATTTGGCCAGCATCGCTCCCATGCGCGACTGGGCTTGCGGATGCAGATGAGCTTCCGGACTGTCAATGCTCAGCACATCGCCCGGTTGTGCCGCGAGCAGGGCCACGATCAGCGGAAATGCATACGTCAAGCCATACCCGACGTTCGCTGGGCGCTTCCATTCACCGATATCTGACAGGCGGAAGCGTAGAGCTAAGGCTGCGGCTTCGGATATCGCTTGGACGTTCGCATTTGCGCCGGGAGCGAGATAGTCCAGCCAAGCATCTACTTGGCGGCGAAAGGTCGTGCCGCTGGAATCGGGACGACATACCTCTTCGCGTATTTTCTCGTCCGAAAGTTCGTGATACCAATGGCATGCATAACGCCCGTCGACGCCAACATCTGCCAAACCTGAATAAGACCGGTCGGGGATCGGAAAGCTATCGGCAGGTCCCAAGCGAACGGCGCTGATGTGGACCAGTCTCTCAATCCTCTCGGCGAGTTTGCCAAATCCGGAAGAGCGGCTTTCTATGCAAGGTCGGAGAACCCTTTCCCCTGCTTTCGCCGTCACAGAAAGAAACAACTTCTCGTCGCCTAAAACAAGCTTCAGGGCTGGAGAACTGCTGGCGCCCGTCCGGAACACGTCGCCGGCCGATCCGAGCCGGACGATATCACCGTTGAGAGGCAATTTGCCTTCCCCGCTCGCCATATCCCACGAACGCACACGCGCGGCCTGAGCGAGAAGAAGAAGGGGCTGCAGCGCGGTCGATTTACCTGCAGCATTGAACCCAGTGAGCAGAGTGAGCGGCCTGAGCGGCAGGCGCAAGTTCTCGAAACATTTGAAGCGCTCGATCACGAGCTCCTCCAACAATTCACTCATAGCGCAAACGGAGTTACCGCCCTCTCCATCATTGCAAAACGGATGCGCACGGCTTGGGTCGAGTTCGTCGAATAAGTGATAGCTCGGGAAAAAACTTCTTCCTGGACGAGTTCCTCAATCGTTTCGCGAAGGGCGTCATAATCAACGTCTTCGGCGAGCTGCTCGCTCCACTGCGCGAAAACGAATGCAGTCACTTCAAACAACGAGATGTTAATGACACTTCGCCGACCGTCGAAATCGTCCGCCGAGAGCGATTTGCGGAATGCGTGGTGCTCGAATAGCTTCTCAGACAGTTTCATTGCCGCATCGAATCGCTCACGTAGTCCCTCGCGTTCATCATTGCTCATGCAAGCAAGTCGTTTTAACCCCTTGGCGAGAAACGTATCCATATCGCCTGAGGTGTAATCCTGCCACCCTAGTAGGGAAAAGGCCACGAAGCGGTTGATTGCTTCACGGTCACGCATTGTCTTGCTGTCGAGTGATCCGGCAGTGGCGTCTTGGAAGGCATCACCCTCAGCGGCAGCTTTCAACCACTGCGTAGCAGGGCCATTGTAAAGAGCGTTACGCATCTGCTGACGAGTTAGAACGGCTCCGCTGTTGACCCGTTCGAAGATATCAAGGCGGGCCTGCTCCGGCGCCTTGGAGTCTAGAATATACATCGTCAGCTGTGTATCACTAACGCGCTCCTGCAAGTTGATCGGCAAATCGTCGTAATAGCGACCTTCTAGCTCGTGCGAACCGGACAATTCGCCCTTGGTCAAACCGGTTAACTTGAACTGGTTATCGAGAAAGCGTGCGAAGGTAGTCAGCCGCTGCAATCCGTCGACCACGATTATACGACCGTCCGGAGCTTCCGCTACATAGAATACTGGTAACGGAATCCGCATAACGCAGCTCTCGATAAGCTTCGATTGCTTGTCGTTGGCCCAGACGAAGACGCGCTGAAAATCTGGATCAAGAATATAGCGATCATTCTGAATCCGTTTCACGACATCGAACACAGTGCGCTGTTCGGTGCGCACAAATACAGCATCGAGAGGGTAGTCACCCCATCCTTCACCGCTATCAGTCTCGTAACCCTCTACGTCCTTTGCGTCGGACCCCTCAATGATATCAGTCGAACTCATACTCCACTGCTTACCGAGAAACCGTCTCGTGGCAACACTTACAAAAAATTCGGGTGAAAAGGACGTCATTTGCTTCACGCAATTTCATGCTGTTTGAACCGGTGCGGAAAGCCCACGAACGCGTCTAGGCTGAGCAACTACAAGGTAACACAATTGCAGACATGGGTTCCCACGGCAGGCATATTGAGAAGCGCTTTCGTCGAGTCCGCAAACACGCCAAGAGCATGAGGCCGCAAGCCTGTAATCCCGCTCTCACGGCAATTTGACCTCAAAACATGGTCATGGACAAGCCATCTTTCCGCGCGTGCGCGCGTGGCTTACGCTCATGGCCGTTTGATGCTCTTTTTTACATGGTTGAAACTGACGGTCGGGCTGGGCAGCAAGTCGGTTAATTCGCTTCACTGGTGCCTATCATCAAATAGCCGCCTCAGAATTGGGACGTCAGAGCGAGTGAGGTGACCAGCTACCGAATCAGCTTTACGAGAACGCTTATCAACAGGAGTGGGGCGACATTCGCCTTTTTTTATTTTTGATTCTCCTTGTTTGGGGGAAGCCGCTTCGGGGGTTTTTCCTAAGAAACTTCGGGGGGGTGGTGAAGGACCTTCGTAAGGGAATTGCGCGTTCGAACCTTCAATATCCCGCTGTCGACCTCCGAAGTTACTTCGGGGGACGACGACAGGATGGACTTGGTAGAGAGTTGATGTTACTCGACGCTCTTTGCGAGTGATATGTTTGGCCGCCTCCAGTTTCTGGAGTGAGATCTGGATGGTGCGATCTGAAAACCCCGCGCGTGCGACAAGAGTGGGTATCGACGGCCAGCAGCCGACGGATCGGTCCTTCTCTCTCAAAAACGAAGCAAGGGCGATCAACACCATTCTCTGTGTGCCCGGCAAGTCGGTCTTCAAGACTTCCTTTATAACGGAAATACTCATTGGCCATTACCACCTTTGTCTTCGCTCAATCCCCACTATCGATGAGGGCGCGAAGAGAAGCGGCTGGAATAAGAGTGCGCTTACCGATCTTACGCACCTCCAGCCGACCCTCAGCGATAAGCTGGTAAAGCCGTGTGCGGCCAAGCGACGAGACGCGGCAAGCTTCGCTTACAGAGTAGGCAAGCGGTTCGATGGTAATCTTTGTGGTATCCATTGCGATTTCTCCATTCAGTTGTGAACGGGGCTGATCTTCAACGTCTTCCCACATCTTGTCGGCCAATAACTGCCAATTACCCCTTCGCCTTGGGGTTACTGGCATCCCGCATTTTTATGGCATTGAGTTCTGAAACAAAGCGCTTTCCGTAGTGGCGAAGCTGACTGTTTTGGGGTGATTTGTCGCCATTGTCGATAAACCAACTTAGCAAGATACCCGCAATGTCCGATTGATTGGGGTCTCTGCCATCGCTGCAAAGCAGGCCATCCACCTCGTGATGTGCCAATGCGGCAAGATGTAACATGGCGCCATCCCAGTCCCATTTGCGTGGCGCGCCACCCTTGTTTAGCGGACTCGGCACCGCTCCTGAGGGTGTTTCAGATTCACCGTCGAAGATCGATCGCGGCCACACCTCGATTTCCCAAGCCGAGAACCACTCTTCGACGTTGTTGTCGTCCACTTCTGGATCGCCAGCCGAGCGGGACGCAGTGCCAATCCGGTTCTCATTGAAAGCCCAGTCATAAGCAGGACACTTTGTCATCCCCAAACGAGGTAGGTCTAAAGGCTTCAGGGCCCGTTTGCCCTCTGAAAGCTGTTTGCGTTCAGTCTCAATGATGCTCGCGATCGTAATCCATTGATGAGGGATAATGATGCTAGCTGCGCTTCGAAGCCGATGCCGTGAGCCACCGTCATATTTTTGCCAATGAAAGTCACCTCTCGCAACCAGATCGCCATGACAAAGCAGCGAAAGCACAGCTTCGTGCGGCTGTGCCAAGCCTGCCATACCCAACTTGCTGACAACAACGTTCAATGCATTGCCATAAGCCACCAGCTTCCCATCGTAGTCGATGAAGCCCCATTCCCATCCGCGCATGATCTCTAACGCGGTTTTGGCGCTAGCATCAGCATCCGTGATTTTACCTTTAGGTTTCATATCTGCTCACAGTTGATTGGGGCTGGCACGAACATTCAAGCCTGCTACCTCCTCAGAAATCAATGCGAAGGATGGTGACTGTCAATGGATTTGGGTGAACTGGAAGTATTTGCTGACAAGCTGAAGGCCAAGTTTGCCCTTCCTGGCTCAGCCTCCCCCGAGGATCAATTGAAGCCAGCGGTTGCTGATTTGCTCACCGGGGCTGGCGGCACTTACGGAGTGACAGTCGAAACACGGACAGAAACTCATCTCTCTGAACACAAGGTTCGGCCCGACATCGCAATCTATGTCGGCGGACTAATCTGCGGCTACATCGAACTAAAAGCCCCCGGCCTTGGTGCCGATGCCCCGAAGTTAAAGGGTGCGCACAACAAGACCCAATGGGCGAAGCTGAAAGGGCTGCCGAACCTCATTTACACCGATGGAAGGGAATGGGCTCTTTACCGGTCAGGCGATCGCCCGGGCAGTCAGCCAATTGTGCGGCTACATGACGATCCGACCGATAAGGGCAAAGCCGCCGTCAAGAAGGACGATGCCGATGGCTTGGAAAGGTTGCTCCGGGATTTTCTCGGCTGGACCCCCAATGTCCCCCACAACCCATCCAGTTTGGCCCAATATCTCGCCCCCCTCAGCCGTTTCTTGCGCTCGGAGGTCGAGAACGCTCTTGATCAACCTGGTTCAGCGGTGAAACTTCTCGCTAACGAGTGGCGGCAGTTCTTCTTTCCGGATTCCGACAATGGGAAATTTGCTGATGCCTACGCGCAGACCGTCACCTACGCGATGCTCTTGGCCCGACTTTCGGGAGCGGACAAGCTGGACCCAGCCGAAGCTGCCAAGACGCTCGACAAGAATAACGGTCTTCTTGCCCGCACCCTTGAATTGCTGGGGCAGCCGGAGGCTCGAAAGGAACTGTCGGTCGGATTTGAAATGCTCCAGCGGTCGCTGGAAGCGCTTAATCCCCACGACTTCCTGAAATCCAAGCCCGATCTGTGGCTCTATTTCTACGAGGATTTTCTCGCCGCATATGATCCGAAGCTGCGCAGGGATTATGGCGTCTATTACACCCCTCGCGAGGTCGTTGAATTGCAAGTGCGGCTGGCCAGCGAACTGCTGGAGAAGCGGTTCGGCAAGAAGCTGGGCTTCGCCGATGACGGCGTGGTCTTTCTTGACCCTGCCGTCGGCACCGGCACCTATCCCGTTGCGGCAGTCAAGCACGGTCTGGAGAAAGTGCGCTCCCGGTCCGGCCCCGGCGCTGTCGCCGCACGCGCTCGTCAAATGGCCGAAAACATGCATGGATTCGAGATTCTAGTCGGACCTTATGCCGTCGCCCACCTGCGGCTAACACAGGCGCTGGAAGGAGCGATGAACGCCGACAAGGCAGAAGACGAGCCTGATGAGAAGCTGGACAAGCGGCTCAACATCTATCTTGCCGACACGCTTTCAAGTCCGAATAAGGCGCCTCCTGGCGGGCTGGACTTGACACACAAGACGCTGACGCAGGAGCATGAGGCTGCACGAAAGGTGAAGCAGGGCGGCGAGATCCTCGTTTGCCTCGGCAACCCTCCATACGACCGACAACATATCGACGAAGGTGACACATCCACGAAGCGCAAGGGTGGCTGGGTTCGATTTGGCGACCAGATTGAGGGCGGAGCAAAAGCTGAGGAACAAGGAGATCGACCGATCTTCAAAGATTTCACTGAACCCGCGACGAAAGCTGGAGCGGGAATTCACCTGAAGAACCTATACAATGATTATGTCTATTTCTGGCGCTGGGCGCTCTGGCGGTTGTTCGAACAGCAGACCTGCGGCGGCATTGTCACCTTCATCACCGCATCCAGCTTTCTCGGCGGCCCCGCCTTCGTGGGCATGCGCGAACACATGCGGCGCGAGTTCGACGAAATCTATATAATCAACCTTGGAGGCGATCTGCTCGGGACCCGAAAAACACCCAATGTTTTCAACATACAGACTCCGGTCGCAATCACAATCGGTGTTCGTTCCGGAACACGAGACACGGAGACGGCCGCCAATGTGAGATATGCTCGGGTCGAGGCAGACAACCGGGCCGCCAAACTCCTTGCACTCGACGCTCTTGATTTAATTGACGCCCTGCCTTGGGAAGCCGTCTCTCATGGCTGGCAAGACCCGTTCTATCCCCGCTCAAATGCCGCTTATTTTTTCTGGCCTGAACTGACGGATATCTTTCCCTGGCAGCACAGTGGCTCCCAATTCAAAAGAGTTTGGCCAATTGGTGAAAACGCCGAAACACTTGGCAGACGTTGGAAGGAGTTATGTTCGGCATCCCTCGATGCGAGAAAGAAGCTTTTCAAGGAAACGCGTGACCGGAAGATTTCCAAATCATATTCGGACTTCGAAGGCGGGGATGGGAAAGCGCTGGCGACCCTTGTTTCAGCCGATGCCGCTCCTGCGGTCGGCCGCTATTGCTATCGATCATTCGACCGGCAATATGCACTGATAGATAATCGGGTTGGCGATTATCTCCGGCCGCCGTTGATCAAAGCCAGAGGTGAGGCCAACCTCTTCTTCGCTTCACTTATGACCAAAATGCTTGGTGTCGGCGGGGCGATAACTGCCACCGCAGAGCTTCCCGATCTTGACGTCTTTTGCGGCCGTGGCGGGAAGGACGTGTTCCCGCTGTATCGTGACGCGGACGGAACCGATCCGAACATAACCGGGGGCTTTCTAGAAGTGCTGGCGATGCAATACGATGCATCGATCACACCAGAGGACCTTGCGGCCTATATATATGCAGCCTTGGGAGGACAGTCATACACCCGCCGCTTCTGGAACGAACTGGAAACTCCTGGTCCGCGCGTCCCGCTGACGAAGGACGGCAAGGTTTTTGCCAATACAGCAAAGCTGGGCCGCAAGCTGATCTGGCTTCATACCTATGCCGAGCGATTTCGCGGTGGTGAACGTGGTGATCAGGTGTCGGCCGGTGCAGCCAAGATAATTAAGGGGGTTCCCGACAACACAGCTCAGTATCCTGAAACCTACACCTTCGATCCGAACAGGGGCGAAATCACAATTGCGACTGGCCGAATTGGCCCAGTTTCGTCGAAAGTCTGGGAGTTTGAGGTTTCGGGCCTCAAAGTGGTGCAGTCCTGGCTCGGCTATCGGATGAAAAATCGTGCGGGTAAGAAATCTTCGCCGCTGGACCTTATTCGCCCGGAACGCTGGACGGCCCGGATGAGCGAGGAACTGCTTGAACTTCTCTGGGTGCTCGAAGCCACATTGGCAATGGAACCTGATCTTGAGGCGCAACTGGACAAGATCGTCGCTGGGCCTTGTTTCAGAGCAACTGACTTGCCGACTCCAACATCTGATGAACGGAAGGCTCCCAGGTCTGGTCCAAGCGCAGCGGGCGATCTGCTCGGGTTGATGGGAGTTGAAGCCAAAGAGTGCGATAACGGCAGCGAAGAGGACAGCAACGATCCCGAAGGATGAACGGTGGGGGCTTAGCTAACTTCCCGCTCGGGGAACGGCACAATTTCGGCTCCCGTGCGAAGCCGGGCCAGATAATTCGACCACCATTGAGCCATTTCGACGCGCTCTTTCCAGTGCGCTCCCCGATGGTAGGCGGCCCGGGTGCGGTCTTGGTCGCCATAAGCCAGTGCCCGCTCAATTGCATCCGCATGCCATTTGCCGCTTTCGTTTAAAAGGGTGGATGCCATCGCCCGAAAGCCGTGCGCAGTCATTTCATTACTAGTATATCCCAGCCGCCGAAGGGCTGCGTTCATGGTGTTGTCGCTCATCGGCCGCGTGCGCGTCCGGACAGAGGGGAAGACATAGCCCGATGGCCCAGTGGCGGAATGCATCACCCGGAATAGTTCGACTGCTTGGCCGGACAGAGGGACGTGATGCGCTTTCCGCATCTTCATCTTTTCAGCCGGGATAATCCAAAGCGCCTCGTCGAGATCGATCTCGCTCCAATCTGCGTGACGAAGTTCGCCGGGGCGGACAAATACGTGCGGTGCGATCTGCAACGCCTGTCTGGTAAAGCCTTGGCCTTCATAGCCGTCGATGGCGCGCAACAGTTCACCAACGCGACTGGCATCAGTGATCGCCCCATAATGCGTGACCGTCGGGGACGTCAGCGCCCCACGAAGGTCGCGGGTCGGATCAGATACCAGCCGGGCGGTTGCAACTGCATATCTGAAGACTGCGCTGGCCAATTGGAGTGTGCGGCGGGCGCTCTCAAGGTTACCCGGCTGGCAGTGGCAGGCGCCCAGCGCTTTGCGCCGTCGCATCGCCTTTTCGCGCAGTATTCTGCGGAAACGGCTGAGAACGTGTTTCCGGCATAAACACGCGAGCGGATTTTTTCACGCTGCTTTTCCCTAGAGGGATCCATTCCACCTGCAATTAGCTCGCGTGCTTCGTCGCGCCTTTTACGCGCCTCACTCAGACTGACTTCTGGGTAGGTGCCAAAACCCAGCTTCTTTTCTCGCCCGTCAATCCGGTATTTCAATCGCCAAAGTTTGCCACCGGAAGGCTGGACCAATAGGAACAGCCCAAGGGCATCACCCATTTTGTAGGGTTTCGTCCGAGGTTTAGCGTTTCGAATCGCAATATCGGTGAGTGCCATATTTGCCGCCTATTTATCCTGATGTGGCCCCCTTGATGGGGGCCACTCCAATTGGCCAAGACACGTGGCCCCCACTTTGGCCCCCTTTTCTGGGTGGCAATAAGTGAACGGCATTGAATGAACTTGGCCACCAAATCGGTAGAATAGCTCGATTTTCTGGAGAATGTCCAAACGCATGCGAACAACAACGATCAGGAAAGTGGAGCGGGTAGCGGGAATCGAACCCGCATAACCAGCTTGGAAGGCTGGGGCTTTACCACTAAGCTATACCCGCCCGCTCAAGAAGGCGCTTGCCACCGGCAGGGGCGATCCGTCAACGGTTTTGCTGCGCCAATCGGCGGCTTATCTGGCTTTGGCTGCGCTTTCGCTCTCGTCGTCGGCAGCTTCGCCGAAGAACGAGGTGGTTTCGTCCTCGGGCTCCGGATCGGGATCGGCCAGCGTCACGTCGACACGGCGATTGGCGGCGCGGCCTGCTTCATTGGGAGTGCCATCGGGCCTGGCATTCGGCTCGGCGGGGTTTTGCTCGCCGAATGCGATCACGGTGATGCGATCTTCGCTCACACCCTTTTCCATCAACCATTCGGCCACCGCATCGCCGCGCGCCTGCGATGCGCGCATATTGGCGGCATCGGTGCCGCCCGCATCGCTATGCGCGCGCAGGACGATCGGCCAACCTTCGGCGAACTGGTCCGATTCGACGATTTGCTGCAATTCTGCGCGGGCGGCATCGTCCAGCTTTGCCCCGCCTTCGGGAAAGCCGATTGTCCCTTCCAGCGTTTCCAGCGGGACGATCGGTTCCGGCTCGTCGAACCCTTCGCGGATGATGGACTGCGACGGCTGGGCGCTGGGCGTAACCGTCGGTTCGGGCTCGGGCGGAGCATCTCCACGCTGGCTGTCGCAGGCTGCCAGTGTCAGCGCGGCCGACAGGGCCGCCGGCAGCAGGATAGGGCGAAGGGGGGAGTTTATGTCGCTCATCATACTCACGCTGGTTGCGGACGCGGGCCGCCGCGTCTCTCGTTTCTTTCGCGCTCCTTTTCCTCGCTGCGGACATGCGGCGGGGAGAAGGACAGGATGGTATCGCCGGCACGCGGCTCCGGCCGGCGAGCATGGGTGAAGAAGCGCATCCGGCCGCTGCGGCGCAGCAGCAGGAGCATGTGGGCGGAATCGGGGAGCGTCTCCTGCGCATCCTCGAAGTCGAATTCGTCGGACAGGCGCGTTTTGCGGAAGACCCAGCCTTCGCCAAGGCGTTTCTGCACTTCTTCGACCCCGAAGCCCGCTTCGAACAATTCACGCCCGCGCAGCGATTCGGGCAGCGCGTGGCGATCATGCTCGTCACCCGGCTCGCCCAGCTGATACACCGCATCGCGGCCGATCTCATGGGCGAATTCGTTGCAGACCAGCGTGTTGTAAGCCTCGTTATCGGTCGCCGCGACGAGCACCTGGTAGGGTGCCAGATCGAGATTATGCTCGGTCGCCTCGTTGAGGATCTCGCCGTGATAAAGTGGCAGACCCTTCTGCCGAGCGGCACGCAAGCGGCTCCAGCTGGAATCGACCAGCAGCACCGGCGTTTTGAGATCGTGCATCTGCTGCGCAAGTTCGATGGTCCAGGGGGTCGCGCCCACGATCAGCAGGCCGGGCCGGGTCGCGCCCTTGACCTTCAGCAACCGGGCAACCGCATCGATGCTGAAACCATGCGCCACCACCGTGGCCACGACCACTGCGAAGCTCAGCCCGATCAGCAATTCGCCGCCGGCAAAGCCGAGCTCGCCTAGGCGCAGCGCGAACAGGCCCGAAATAGCCACCAGCACGATACCGCGCGGGGCGATCCAGGCGAGGAACAATCGCTCGTTCCACGGCACGCTGCTGCCCAGCAGGCTTAGCAGCACGGTCGCCGGGCGGACGAGGAACAGCAAGGCAAGCAGGAACACCCCGAAACGCCAGGTCGTGCCCAGATAGGTCAGCTCCTCCAGCCGCAGCGAGGAGGACAGCAGGATGAAGATACCGCTGACCAGCAGCACCGCGATGTTTTCCTTGAACGGGTGGATACTGCGCAGCGACTGCACATTCATATTGGCCAGCGCCACGCCCATCACCGTTACGGCGACCAGTCCGGCCTCATGCTCGATCTTGTTGGACAGGACGAACACGCCGATCACCACGGTGAACAGCACCGGCACCTTGAGATATTCGGGAACCAGTCCGCGTGGGAACGCCCAGGCAATGGCCCGCGCCGCAGCATAGCCGATCAGCCCGGACAGCACCGCTGCGATGATCATCGGCGGCACAACTTCGATCAGCGAAGCGCTGGGCGATTCGGCTACCTTGCGGAAATATTCATAGGCGATCACCGCGCACAGGGCGCCGGTGGGATCGTTGACGATGGCTTCCCATTTCAGGATCGAGCCGGGACGCGTCTTTACCGCCGATTGGCGCAGCAACGGGATGACCACAGTCGGGCCGGTTACGACCAGAATCCCGCCGAAAAGGACCGCTACGGGCAGCTGCAATCCGGCGATGTAATAGCCGGCAGCCGAACCGAACGCCCAGCCGAACACCACGCCCAGGGTTGCCAGCCGGATCACTGCCTCGCCCGAATGGCGAAGCTCCCTGAAATCCAGGCTGAGGCCACCTTCGAACAGGATCAGCGCCACGCCGATCGCCACCATCGGCTCCAGCAATTCGCCAAAGGTTTCGCGCGGGTCGAGCGCCATTTCGGGGGCAAAGGCCCCCAGCACCGGCCCGGCGAGGAAGCCGGCCAGCAGCATCAGCACGATGGCCGGCCAACCGGTCCGCCACGCAATCCACTGCGCGCCGATACCCAATATGCCGACAATGGCTATGACGAGTGCTTGCGATTCCATCTTTATGCCCCACCGAAGGGCACAGCGCCCGCATATGCAATGCATTCGGGCCGATTTATTTCCCGAAGACGATGCCAATCTGGCCGAGCCGCACGCATCATTCGCCGTCAAACGCCATCAAGGCGTTTACCGTCAGGCCTGCTTCGCGCAGCTTCGCCGCGCCGCCGAGGTCGGGCAGATCGATTACAAAAGAAGCGTGCTCGACCGAGCCGCCAGCTTGCCTTAGCAATCGTGCACCGGCCAATGCGGTGCCTCCCGTGGCGATCAGATCGTCGAGCAGCAGGACACGCTGGCCCGTGTCGATGGCGGAGGGGTCCAGTTCCAGCCGGTCGCTGCCATATTCCAGCGCGTAATCGATACCGATCGTTTCCACCGGCAGCTTGCCGGGCTTGCGGATGGGGATGAAGCCGATGCCCAGATTGGCCGCGACCGCCGCGCCGAACACGAAGCCGCGCGCCTCGATCCCGGCGACGGCCTGCGCCCCGGCAGAGCGGGCATGAGCGGTGAGGTGGTCGATTGTCGCCGCAAGGCCCGGGCCGTGCGCGAGCAGGCTGGTAATGTCGCGAAAGGCAATTCCCGGCGCGGGGAAATCCGGCACTGTTCGGATCAGGCCCTTGATCTGTTCCGGTGTCATGGCCGAGCCACTACCCGCCATACTGTCGGGACAACGCCTGACAGTCGCTCAGGCGTCCTCGCCCTCGCGCCGCTTCGGCTTGACGTCGGACCAGACCTGCTTCTTGGCAAACCAGGCGAGCACCGTGGCGAATATCAGGAACAGTACCACGAAGAACCCGGTCTGCTTGCGCTTTTCCATGGTCGGTTCCGCCGTCCAGGTCAGAAACGCGGACACGTCCGCCGACATCTGCCGGATCGTGGGATCGGGGTTGCCCGGTGCGTATGTGACCTGGCCATCCTGCGTCAGCGGCGGAGCCATCGCGATATTGAGATTGGGAAAATACTTGTTGAAATAGAGATTTTCGCCGGTCTCGAATTCGGGGAATGCCGCCTTCAATTCAGGGCTGATCGGGCCGTAGCCGGTCAGCAGCGAATAGACATATTCGCTACCGTTGGGCCGCGCCTTGGTGATCAGCGAAAGATCGGGCGGGATCGCATTGTTGTTCGCCGCTGCCGCCGCGATAGCGTTGGGATAAGGATCGGGGAACTTATCGGTCGGCACGCCCGGGCGGAAGGTCGATTCGCCGGTACCGGGATCGATGCCCGGAACCTGCGCCGCGGCGGCGATGGCCTTCACCTCGGCCTCGCTATAGCCCAGATCGACCATGTTGCGGAACGAGACGTATTTCAGCGAATGGCAGCTGGCGCATACTTCCTGATAGACCTGGAAGCCGCGCTGCAATTGCTGCCGGTCATAGGTGCCGAACGGCCCGGTGAAGCTGAAGCCGCCTGCGGGAGGCTTCGAATCGGCGTGAAAGGCATATTCTGCACTTTCTTCGCCCAAGCCTTCGGTCGCGGCGGTGTAGGCGCCGATGACGAAGGCGAACATCACCACGAAGGTGAAGCCCAGACCGACAAGGATGGCAATGAGACGGACCATTATGCGTTCTTTCTCTTGTCTATCTCTGGCTCAAACCGCGACCGGTTCGGCGTTTTCGCCCAAGACGGCTTTCTTGTCCGATCCCAGCACCGCTTCGGTGATGGAATAAGGCAGCGGCTCCGGCTTTTCGATCGAGGAGACCACCGGGATGATCACCAGGAAATGCAGGAAGTAATAAGCCGTCGCGATCTGGCTGAGCATCACATACGGCTCTTCAGCCGGCAGGCCGCCGCAAGCGAACAGAACCAACATGCAGGGGATCAGGCCGAACCAGAAAAACTTCTTGAACATCGGACGATAATGTCCGCTGCGCACCGGCGAACGGTCCAGCCACGGCAGGATGAACCACATCAAGATGGCGGAGAACATGGCCAGCACGCCCCACAGCTTGGCCGGCAGGATGAAGTCCACCGTGAAAGCGCGCAGGATCGCGTAGAACGGCCAGAAATACCATTCGGGCACGATATGTGCCGGTGTGGATAGCGGGTTCGCCTCGATATAATTGTCCGGGTGACCCAGAGCGTTCGGCAGGTAGAACACCATGATCGCATAAAGGATCAGGAAGATGCCCAGGCCGAAGCCGTCCTTCGCCGTGTAATATGGGTGGAACGGCAGCGTGTCGCTCTCGCTCTTGATTTCCACGCCGGTCGGGTTGCTCGATCCGGGAATGTGCAACGCCCAGATATGCAGGATCACCACGCCCGCGGTGATGAAGGGCAGCATGAAGTGCAGGCTGAAAAAGCGGTTGAGCGCGGCATCGCCCGGCGCAAAGCCGCCCAGGATCCACACTTGCAGCGGCTCGCCGATCAGCGGAATGGCGCTGAACAGGCCGGTGATCACCTTCGCCCCCCAGAAGCTCATCTGGCCCCATGGCAGCACGTAACCCATGAAAGCTGTCGCCATCAGAAGCAGGAAAATCACCACGCCCAGCAGCCAGATCATCTCGCGCGGGGCCTTGTAGGAGCTGTAATAGAAGCCACGGAAGATATGCAGGTAGATCACGATGAAGAAGAAGCTGGCCCCGTTGGCGTGGGCATAGCGCATCGCCCAGCCCCAATTGACATCGCGCATGATGTGCTCGGTCTTGGCAAAGGCAACGCCGGCATCGGCGGAATAATGCATCGCCAGGATAACGCCAGTGACGATCTGCAGCACCAGACAGAACCCTGCCAGGACCCCGAAATTCCAGAAATAATTGAGATTGCGCGGCACGGGATAGCCCGCACCCACCGCATTATAGACGAGGCGCGGCAATGGCAGGCGGTCGTCCATCCACTGCGTGAAGCCGTTCGCCGGCGTATATTCTCTGGCCCAGGGGAAGCTCATGCCTGTTCTCTCAGCTTGCTCAGCCGACCCGGATCACGGTGTCGGAGATGAATTCATATTCCGGAACTTCCAGATTGGTCGGCGCCGGACCTTTGCGAATGCGGCCCGCCGTATCGTAATGGCTGCCGTGGCAGGGGCAGAAATAACCCCCGAATTCGCCCTTGTTCTCACCCTCGGCAGCACCCAATGGCACGCAGCCGAGATGGGTGCACACGCCCATGGTGACGAGCAGGTCTTCATTGCCTTCCAGCGTCCGGTCGGCGAGCGATTGCGCGTCGCGCAGCGATCCGGTGGGCACGGCATCGGCTTCGGCCATCTCGCGGGCCGTCAAACGGCGCACGAAGAGCGGCTGTTTACGGAAGATCGCCTTGATCGCCTGGCCGGTTTCGATGCCCGAGATATCCACTTCGGTGGAGCTTTCGGCCAGCACATCCTTCGACGGAGCCCACTGGCTGACCAGCGGATAGACGATGCCCACACCGCCCACGCCAGCCGTTGCGACGGCGGCAATCTTGATCCAGTCGCGGCGATCGACGCCGTCTTCGCCCCCGCCATCATGGTCGGCCACTACATCGGGTGTCGCAGTGCCTGTCGTATCAGCCATTAACTACTCGCCTCGTACTAATCATTCCGGGCCAAACATTCCGGATCAATCGTCCGGCACTTTCGGGAAGTCAGCGCAAGTGTGGTCCGCAGCGTGCGATTGCGTGCGATTTAGCCCGTTTTGCCCCATTCCCGGCAGGTGCCGGTTTGGGCGCGCTGATAGACGAGGCTGCGCGCAATGCCAACCGCCATTTTGGCAAGAACTGTGCGCTTTGATGCAACCGCTGCGCAGCGCGGGTGCCGCCTGCATCGCTGCGGGACAGGTCAATCTACGCGGGGCAGGGCAATCGCGCTGAACTGGCGGCCTGCCGCTTGCGTGCCGCGATGCGTCGCACGGCGGAACGAATGATAGCGATCCGGCGCGGTATAGGTATCGATCCCCAGCGGTTCGACCATGCCGACCCCCGCTTCGCGCAATTTCGCGGCGACATAGGCTTCCAGGTCGAATTGGTAGTGGCCTTTGTTGCCCGGTTTGAAATAGCGTTCGTCCGCCGCGCTGAAAAAAGTGCGGAATTCTTCGTCCACCTCGTAGCTGTCCTGCGCGATTGCCGGGCCGATCGCGGCGGAGATGCGCGCCGGGTTGGCGCCGCATTGCTCCATCGCAGCCACCGACGCCTCGATGATACCGCTCGCCGCACCGCGCCAGCCGGCATGGGCCGCCGCGACGACGCCGGCCTTGGCATCGGCCAGCAGCACGGGCGCGCAATCGGCAGTCACCACGCCCACCAACAGGCCGGGCAGAGTGGTCACCACCGCATCGGCTTGCGGAGCGTCCGCCGCGCTCCACGGCTCGGTCGCGATGACAGCCTGCGCCGAGTGGATCTGACGCGCTGAAATCAGCTGCGCTCCCGGAAGTATCGCCCTCGCTGCAAGCAGCCGGTCGGCCTCGCGGTCTTCATGCGAACTGCCATCATTGCCGCGATGGCTTTGCGGCATGAAACCGTGGGGAAGGCTGCCGAGAATGCTCGCCCGAACAATCTCAACCAAGGCTGCGCGTGACCTGTTCGTAAGTGTCGCGGCTGAGCGCGCTGGCTTGCTTGATACGCTCCAATTGCTCGCGCATCATCGCTGCGCGGCCAGGTTCGATCCTCCGCCACCGGCCTAATGACGGGACGAAACGCGCCGCGGTTTGCGGGTTCACCGGATCAAGCTCCAGGATCAGATCGCCGATCATCCGGTACCCCTCGCCGCTTTCCGCATGGAAAGCATGCGGATTGCCCACAAAGGCCATGTAGAGCGAACGCACCCGGTTGGGATTACGCATGTTGAAATCCTTGTGCGAACGCAGCGCCTTGACGTGCTCGATTGCCTGCGGATGGAGCGAGCTGGCCTGCAGGGCGAACCACTTGTCGATGGCCAGCTCGTTGCCTTCGAACCGGCGATAGAAATCGATCAGCCGGTCCGTGCGCGCTGCCGTGTCCAGCCCGGCCAGCACCATTAGCGCGCCCTGCCGGTCGGTCATGTTATCGGCCGCATCATATTGTGCGGCCGCCCGCTGCGAGCCGGCCTCCGGGTCTGCTGCAGCAAGGAATGTGAGCGCCACGGTCTTGACCTTGCGCGCGCCCTTGGCTGCCGAATCGAGCGAATAGGGTACGTCGCTGGCACGGTCGTGCAAGGTGACGAAATCGCCGCGCAGACGATCGCCCAACCAAGCTTTCAGCGCCTCCCGCTCGCGGTGGATTGCATCCGGATGGGCGACCAGGAACCGCTCCGCCAGATAGGTCTGAGTCGGCAGCATCAGCAATTCGCCGCGCATCTGATCGTCGAGCGCGCCATCGTTCAGCACCGAGGCAAAGGCATCGGCGATCGCAGCCCGGCCGGAATCGCGAACGGCCGCAGAATGCTCGCCCGAAACCACTGCAATCAGATGGCCCACCACCAGATCCTGCATCGCCTCGTAACGGGCGAAGGGATCGTCATCCCTCGCCGCCAGGAAGACGAGATCGTCATCGCCGATCGCGCGGTCGATCGATATGGGCGCGGAAAATCCGCGATTTACCGACACCACCGGTGGCTGGGCGAAACCGGCAAACTCCAGCGTCTTTTCCTGCGCATCCAGCATCACCAATTGCTCGCCGCCATGGGTTCCGCTGGCCCGGTCGAACAGGGCGATCTTGAGCGGGATCGGCATGGGCTGCTTGCCCGGCTGGCCCGGCGTGGGGGGAACTTCCTGTGTCAGCGTCAATTTCGCGCGGTCGCCGGAATGATCCAGCTTCACAGTGATTTTCGGCGTGCCAGCCTGGCTGTACCAGCGGCGGAACCGCGTCAGATCCAGACCGGCCCCATCCTCTATGGCGCGGATAAAGTCCTCGCAGGTTGCCGCTTCGCCGTCGTGCCGCTCGAAATACAGATCGCAGCCTTTTCTGAAGGCTTCCTCGCCCGCCATGGTGCGCATCATGCGGATCACCTCTGCACCCTTGTTATAGATGGTCGAGGTGTAGAAATTGGAGATTTCGCGGAAGCTGTCGGGGCGGATCGAATGCGCCAGCGGGCCGGAATCCTCGGGGAACTGGACCGAGCGCAAGACCCGCACATCCTCGATCCGCTTGACTGCCTCGCCCTGCATATCCTGCGAAAACAGCTGGTCGCGCAGCACGGTGAAGCCTTCCTTGAGGCTCAGCTGGAACCAGTCGCGGCAGGTTACCCGGTTGCCCGACCAATTGTGGAAATATTCATGCGCAATCACGCCTTCGACCGCGTCGTAATCGCCGTCGGTGGCGGTCTCCGGGTCGGCCAGCACGTATTTCGTATTGAAGACGTTGAGGCCCTTATTCTCCATCGCGCCCATGTTGAAATCGCTTACTGCGACGATGTTGTAGACATCGAGATCATATTCGCGCCCGAATGTCTCCTCGTCCCATTTCATCGATTTTTTGAGCGATTCCATTGCATGGCCGGTGCGCTCCAGATCGCCGTCGCGCACGAAGATCGCCAATTCGACCTCGCGCCCGCCGCATGTCGTGAAGCTGTCCCGGTTCACCACCAGATCGCCGGCCACCAGCGCGAACAGATAGGATGGCTTGGGCCAGGGATCGTGCCACTGCGCCCAGTGCGTACCGTCCGGGCCCTCGCCCTCATCCACCTTGTTGCCATTCGCCAGCAGCACGGGGAACAGCGCCTTCGCCCCGCTCATGCGCACGGTATAGGTGCTCAGCACATCGGGCCGGTCGGGGAAAAACGCGATCCGGCGGAAACCCTCGGCTTCGCATTGGGTGCACAGCATACCGTTGGACGCGAACAGGCCCATCAAGGCACTATTGGCCGATGGAACGATTTCGGTAACGATCTCCACCTCATGCGCGTCGCCGGGCAGGGTGATTTTCAGATCGCCTTCTTCGAGCGTCCAGGAATTCACCGCTTCGCCGTCTACCTCGACCAAAGCCGGTTTCAGCCCATCGCCGTTCAGATGCAGTACCGGGGTCGCCTCGGCAGCAGGGTTGCGCTCTACCGACATGCGAGTGACCACCCGGGTCCGGTCCAGCCCCAGCGCAAAATCCATCCGCGTCGTCGGAACCAGCCAGCCGAACGGGGTGTAATCCTCGCGCCGGATCAGCGGCGGATCCTTCGGTTCGGGCGCGGCGTCGGCCAGTTGCGGGTTACCATCGGCGGTAGAGGGTGTGGCAGCGATATCCATGAGGCGTTGAAAATACTTTCGGTTAGTCTGTTCGATCGGGGCTTATCGGCTACAACGCGCCAATGACGCATATGTTCATATTCGGTCTTGGCTATACTGGGAAGCGGATTGCCGAAGCTTTGCGCGCCGATGGCTGGCAGGTCGATGCGACCGGCAGCGCGGGCAATATCGACTTCGCCGATCGCAGCGCCGTGGATGCCGCTTTGGCCGATGCGAGCCATGTCCTGTCGTCGGTTCCGCCGGCAGATGGCAGCGATCCGGTGCTCGACCAATATGGCGCGGCGCTGGAGGGGCGGTGGCTCGGCTACCTCTCCTCAACCGGGGTTTACGGCGATGCGGGCGGTGCGTGGGTCGATGAAGGCTCGCCCATTGGCGGCGGGCGAAGGACAGCCAGGTCGCGGTGCGATGCGCGCTGGCTGGAGGCAGGGGCGCGCGTATTTCGCCTGCCCGGAATTTACGGGCCTGATCGCAGCGCATTCGAACGCGTGGAAAGCGGCAAGGCGCACCGGATCGAGATGCCCGGCCAGGTCTTCAGCCGGGTTCATGTGGACGATATCGTGAGCGGGGTCATCGCCGGGCTGGACGCGCCGGGCGGAGCTTACAATCTGTCCGACGATCTGCCGACCAGCCAGAATGCGGTGATCGAGGAAGCCTGCCGCCTGCTCGGACGCGCCCCGCCCCCGCTGGTCACGATGGACCAGGCTGATCTGTCGCCGATGGCGCGTGGCTTCTATGCGGAGAACCGCCGCGTGGCGAATGGGAAGGCCAAGCGGGTTTTGGGCTGGCGGCCGCAATATCCGGACTATCGCGCTGGCCTGCGCGCGATAGTCGAGGAACGGCGCTAGGTCTGCCGCGCGCGCAGCGCCAGCACCATCCCCGTCAGCGCCAACATCGCCCCGGCAATGGGCAGCGCCGACCACTGGTATCCTTCGACCAGCGTCGAGATGACCATCGCCACCACGATCACCAGCACGCCATTATAGGCTGCGCGGCCCGGCCCGATCTTGCGCACGATGGTATAATATAGCGGAAACGTCACAACCGATCCCGCCAGCGCCAGCCATGCCAGCCCGCTCCAGAAAACGGCGCTGGAAGGAACCACCGGCGCGCCCACGGTAATCCATGCCAGCGCGAAATCGAATATGGTGCCATACAGCATCGACCATGCCAGCAGGCTCGCCATCGACAGCGCGCGCCCGGTCTCGTTCGCCTGGATGACATTGGCGATGGAAGCAGAGAGAATCCCGCCGACCGCCAATGCCGCACCCAGCATCACATTGCCGCCCAGCGGGGATAGCCGCGCCTCATGCACCAGCAGCAGCGCGATTCCCGCGATGGCAACCGCGCTGCCTGCTAGGAAACGCCCGGTCACTCGCTGGCCCAGCAGCCACTGGCCGAACAAGGCGTTGGGCACCATCAACATGCCGAACATTACCGCCACGATCCCCGATGTCAGGTGCAATTCAGCGCGGTAGACGAAGTTGAAATTGCCGCAGAACTGGCTCAGCCCGATCAGCACGGCCAGCCATTGCCCGCCGCGCCCGATCTTCAGCGATTTGCCCATCGCCAGCGCTACCGCGAACATCGCCGGGGTGGCCAATGCGAAGCGCCATGCGACCGACCAGCTGGGCGCCACATCAGCAATCTGACCGGTGATCACGAACCAGGTCGAACCCCAGATCAGCGCCACCAGCACGAAGGGGATCGCGATGGCGGGCCGCAGCAATGCGTGCGGCGGCGTTTCGCTGGCCGGGCCGGTCACAGCGCGGCGATAGCCTTGCCCAGCGCCGCGGCAGCCTGCGCGTCCGTGTTCCACGCGGTAACGAAGCGCGCGGCATCGGCCCCCCAATCGTAAAAGCCGAACCCGGCTTCGCGCAGCCTGTCCCGCTCGGCTGCGTTGCAGCGCAGGAACACCTCGTTGGCCTCGACCGGATGGAGCAACCGCTCGCCCGCATCGCCCGCGATCGCCATCGCCGCCGCATTGGCTGCGCGGGCATTGTTCAGCCACACATCGTCATCCAGCATCGCGTGGATCTGCGCGGCCAAGAAGCGGCCCTTGCTTTGCAAATGACCGGCGCGTTTCCTGCGGTAGCGCGCCGTTTGGACCAATGCGGTATCGAAAAACACGATTGCCTCCGCCCCCAGCCCGCCATTCTTGACGAAACCGAAGCTCAGCGCATCGACATCGCCGGCAGCCATGCGCGCCGCATCCGCCGCCTTTGCCGCGGCGCCGCCGAGGAACCCGGCCGCATTGGCAAAGCGCGCGCCGTCCATATGCAGGCCCAGCCCGCGCGCCTTCGCCAATACGGAAATTGCGGCCAGTTCTTCCGGGCGGTAGCAACAGCCATATTCGCTTGCCTGGGTGATGGAAATCGCATGCGGCTGGACCTGGTGTACATCGTCGCGGATCGGGTCGACCACCGCAGCGATACTGTCCGGCGTCAATTTGGCCGAAGTACCCTGCGCCAGCATCAGCTTCGCGCCGTGGAGGTAGAACCCCGGCGCCCCCGCCTCGTCCATCTCGATATGTGCCTCGCGGTGGCAGACGACCCCGCCATGCGGTTGGACCATCCCGGCCAGCGCCAGGCAATTGGCCGCCGTACCCGTTGCCACCCACAATACCGCGCATTCGCGGCCGAACAGGGCGGACATCCGCTCGTCCAGCCGCTGCGACAGCGCATCGTTATCGTAGGGCGCATCGACGCTGTCGGCGCTACGCATAGCCTCCCACACGGCGGGATGGACGCTGGCGGCATTGTCGGAAAGAAATTGGGCGGAGGCGCTCATGCGGAACGGCCATAGAGCGCCCGGCGTTGGGTGCAAGAAGGAGAATTCCTATGAGCAAGCAGCAATATCGGATCACCCGCCACCCAGCCGGCGAAAGCGGCGAATATCGCGCGCATGTCGAGGGGAGCGATCACGTCGGGCGGCTGACCTGGAAGCAGCGCGGGACCGACGATGATGCAGTGCGCGTGGCCGATCACACGCTCGTGCCCAAGGAAATCGGCGGCCAGGGTGTCGCCGCCGCATTGGTCGATGCGCTGGTGTCCGACGCGCGCGATCAAGGCTTCAAGATCGTGCCGCAATGCTCCTATGTCGAAGCTAAATTCGATGAGCATCCCGAATGGAGCGATCTGCGCACCTGATCATTGCTCTGGCGCAGCTCGTCTGGACTCGGCCACGGCTCGGCGGATGCAAGCTATTCAAACGGAACGACTTTCCGTCCGCGCCGTTGACCTATTGAACATGCCGATGACGCTGTTCGATGCTGGCGAGCGGTAAATTTTCTCACACGCTGCGCCTCAAACAAGCGCCCGTTCGGGGCCGCGTCCGCCATCGGCCAAGCAGGAGTTTCCTATCATGGAAAACAATACCCTCGAAAGAACACAGTCGCAGCAATCCGGGACCGATTTCGATAATCGCCGTCCCCTGGATCGCGACGAAACCACCAATTTGATCTCCGCCGACAAGGTCGAAGGCACCGCTGTCTACTCCACCGACGGCGAGAAGATCGGCAGCGTCAAGCAAGTGATGATCGGCAAGCGCAATGGCCGCGTGGAATATGCGGTAATGAGCTTCGGCGGATTCCTCGGCATCGGCGAAGAATACCATCCCCTGCCATGGGACGTGCTCGATTACGACACCGACCGGAATGGCTATGTCGTCAATATCGACAAGGACCGCCTCAAGGACGCGCCGCGCTTTTCCAACGAACGCGATGTCGATTGGAACCGCGATTACGGCACGAAGGTCTACAGCTATTACGGCGTAACCTACTGATCGCCCGATAATCGGATCGCATGATCATTCCATCAAGCTGAACACAGCGATGAATGATGGAAGACCCCGGCCTCACCGCCGGGGTTTTTCTATGGCTGGCTCTGGCTGTGAGCGCCATCGATCCGCGAAAAATCGGTCGCGGCGATGCTGTCCAGCACGGCCGCCCGCAATGCGTGGGCACGTTCTAGCGGTAGGCCCGGCAGGTCCAGCGATCCGCCCGCCAGTCCCAGCTGCAATGTGGCATAGCCGCGCCGCCGTGCGAGCGGGCCTTGCACGATTTCCGCCGAATGCAGTTTCGTCCGGCTGGCGATCTTGCGGCGCGGGGCCAGCCAGAACTCGCGCGTGTAGAGCTGGCGCGCATCAGCGGCGAAGCGCGTGGTTCTCCAGCGCATCCATTCGGTCCCCACGGCCAGCGGGATTGCCGCCAGCGGCAGCAGGGCGAGCAAAGGCTGCGGGGTGAACATCGCGCCAATCGCCATGGCACCGAGCACCGCCGCCCAGATCGCCGCCCGGTCGGTGCGGTATTTGCGGTCTGCTGCGAACCACCTCACATCTTCACCCGGCAATCCGAACCCGCTTTCGCGCACGATCGGGCGAATTTCTTCCATCTGCGCAAATGGCGCGACCACGTGGCTCGACGATCCGGCATCCTGTGCGAGGCTGACGAACTTCAGGCTGTGCCAGCCCATCAACCGCCGGATAATTTTCGTGCCGATCACCAACGCCTGTACCCGGTGGACCGGCATCACCACATCGGTGCGAGTAAGCAGCCCGCGGCGGCGGCGAAATCCCTTGGCTGTCCGCTCCAGCACAAATCCCCATTCGCGCAGGACGGTGCGGATCACCCCGGTCACCACGCCGACCAGCGCCAGCGTGGCCAGCGCCACCAGGAAGCTGGCAATCTGCGCAAACGGGCCGAGCCCAGCCAACCAGGTTCCCGGTCCGCCCAGCAATTCCTGCCATCGGTCCATTTCCCAAAGGTCGAAATCGATCACCAGATCGAATTGCTGCACCGCGCCCGCCAGCACCGCCACCACGGCCAGCGAAAATTCGAACAGGCCGAAGGTGAATACCCGGCGCGGATTCATCGCGAACAGCGCCCGCGCCGCCGGTTCGCTCTGCGCCGACGCCTCGCCATGCTCGCTCGCTGCTGCTGCGGATGATGGCCCCTCCGCCTCCTTGCGGTCGCGCACGGTTTCGCGCAGCCGCTCGCCTTCTTCCTCGGTCAGATAGCTCAGCTTCAACTCGTCGCCGCCGCCCGCGCCGGTTTCGAAGCGCACTTCGACCAACCCCAGAAGCCGCGGGATCAACGCCTGTTCGAGGCTGACATCCTGGATCCGTTCATAGGGAACCGAGCGCGCTGCACGGCTCACGATGCCGCTTTCCACGCGGATATCCGCCTCACCCACACGGTATGTCAGCTTGCGCCATTGAAGGTAGCTGATCCCGCCATTCAGCAGCACCACTAGCAGCCCGATACCCAGCGCGGCGGGCAGTACGTAGCTTTCCCCGCGCATCGAATAGAGCACCGCCGCGATCGGCAGCACGGCATTGCGCAACCCGTTGATAGTGCCGACCGCAAAGCTGAGCGGATGGGTGCGCTGCGCCCCGTCCATGTCCGGTCGGTGATTCGCGGCCGGAATCGCTTCGGGGGGAAGATAGGCAACGCGCGGCGCATCGGGCGGCCGACTAGTTACCGGTACGCTCACCCCGTCTTGGCTCGGCCTATCGTCACTCACATCGTATCCCGCTTGATCGCAGCACGGATGGTCTCGCGCATCTCCAGCGCGGTGGCATGTTTCAGCCCCGGCAGATTGACCGATGAATTGTGATTGCCCGCCGTATGCAATGTGAGCGTGGCGATATCGTAGAATCGTTCGATCGGCCCCTGGTCGACATCGATATGCTGCACCCGCCCGAACGGCACCACCGTGTCGGAGCGGAACAGGATCCCCCGCACCACGCGCAGCCGGTCCGCCGCATGGTCGTATCCGCGCGCATGGTAACGGCGCAGCGGCACTCGGATGATGAGGAACGCCAGCAGCAACACGATCGGCACGATCACGATTCCGCGCAGAGGCAGCACCCCTGCCAGTTCGAGGATAAGCGCGCCGATCAGAAACGGTATCGCAGTGATGATGGCGGTCAGCCGCAAGGCCTTGGCATAGGCCGGGTCGAGCTTGGTCAGCTCGTCTTCAGCCGGATCGGGATGCTCCTCCACATCGGGCGAGGCGGTTTCGGGCAGCGGTTCGGCGGTATCCTGCATCGCGTCCGTCATGGCCAGCACAGCCGGGGTTTGCAATGGGAATAGGAGCCTTGTTTTAGCAGAAATGGTGCCACGAGAGAGAATTGAACTCTCGGCCTCACCCTTACCAAGGGTGCGCTCTACCACTGAGCTACCGCGGCGGAACCATTGCGGGCGCGATACGCGTATCGACCGTGCGCTTCAACAGGGGCGGCCCTATTGTCGCGCGGACCCCGATTGTCAAGCATTGTCGGGGTTGAGATGGCGGCGATATGGCGGCAAATGGCAATCGCATGGCAGACGAGAACCACAAACCGACGCGCGAGGACAAGCTGGCCGCCAAGCTGCGCGAGAATCTGCGCAAGCGAAAAGCGCAATCGCGGCAGATCGGCTCGGGCGAGCCGAAGGACGAGCAGAGCGAGGCGGAGTAGGGGAGAGTTGTTTGCCCAGGGCATGGGAAGGAACAGCAAAGGGAGTAGGGATGCGCGGCCGCACCCGGCAAAGCACTTTCCCCAACCCGCCTCATCCAAAACTCTCCACTGGAAAAACCGGCGCAGTCCCCGTAACCGGCAAGGCTCACTTTCAGCGGGAACCTGCATGTCCACCCTTATCCTTGTCAGACACGGCCAATCCGAATGGAATCTCGCCAATCGCTTCACCGGCTGGTGGGATGTCGATCTGACCGAGCAGGGCGTGGCCGAGGCGCAGCAGGCGGGGGTCCTGCTGGCCGAGAAAGACATGCTGCCGAGTGTGGCCTTCACCAGTTTCCAGACCCGCGCAATCAAGACGCTGCATCTGGCGCTGGAGGAATGCGGGCGGCTGTGGATTCCCGAAACCAAGGACTGGCGGCTCAACGAGCGGCACTATGGCGGGCTGACCGGGCTCGACAAGCAGGAGACCCGCGAGCGGCACGGCGACGAGCAGGTCCATATCTGGCGCCGCAGCTACGATACGCCGCCGCCCGCAATCGAGCCCGGCAGCGAATATGACCTGTCCGCCGATCCGCGCTATGCCGGGGTGGATGTGCCGCAAGCCGAGAGCCTGAAGCTGACTATCGAGCGCGTCCTGCCCTACTTCCAGAGCGACGTGCTGCCTGCCGTGCTGAGCGGCGAAACCGTGATCGTCTCCGCTCACGGCAATTCGCTGCGGGCGCTGGTGAAGCATCTGTCGAATATCTCGGACGACGACATTACCGGGCTGGAAATCCCCACCGGGCAACCGATCATCTATGAATTCGATGCGGACGGGAATGCGGGCGAGCGCTATTATCTGAAGGACGGCTCCAATGGCTGAGCCCGCGCGCGGAACCCAGGTCGCGATCTGCATGGGCAGCCAGTCGGACTGGCCGACCATGCGCAAGGCGGCAGAGGTGCTGGAGGAGCTTGGCATCGCGCATGATGCGCGCATCACCTCTGCCCACCGCACTCCGGACCGTATGGCGGATTTCGCAAAAAGCGCGGCGGATGATGGGTTCAAGGTGATTATCGCAGGGGCCGGCGGGGCCGCGCATCTACCGGGCATGATCGCGGCGATGACGCATCTGCCGGTGCTTGGCGTGCCGGTGCAATCCCGGGCCCTCAGCGGAATGGACAGCCTGCTTTCCATCGCGCAAATGCCGGCCGGCGTGCCGGTCGGGACGCTAGCCATTGGCGAGGCCGGGGCCACCAATGCGGGGCTGCTCGCAGCCTCGATCCTGGCTACCGGAGACGCAGCATTGGCCGAGCGTCTGATCGCCTGGCGGCAAGCGCGCAGCGAAGCCGTGGCGGAGCGGCCAGCGGACGAGTGATGCTGAAACCCGGCGACACTATCGGTATTCTGGGCGGAGGGCAGCTCGGCCGGATGCTCGCCATCGAAGCGGCGCGGCTGGGACTGCGCGCGCATGTCTATACGCCCGAAGCCGACAGCGTGGCGGCCGAACTGGCGCATGATGCAACCATCGCGCCGTGGGACGATGCGCAGGCGGTGGCGCGGTTTGCCGATGCCTGCGATATCGTCACCTGGGAATTCGAGAATGTGCCGGTCGGCCCGCTCGCCGCCATCGAAGGCAAGCTTGCGCCTCATCCCCGCGCGCTGGAAACGGCGCAGGACCGGCTGAACGAAAAACGCTTCGTGGAAGGGCTCGGCGGCGTGCCCGCGCCCTATGCCCCGGTCGATACTGCCGCCGATCTGGCCGAGGCCATCGACCGGATCGGCGCGCCCGGCATACTCAAGACCCGCCGCGATGGGTATGATGGCAAGGGCCAGTGGCGCATCGCGTCAGCCGCCGATGCCGCCGCGCTGGGCCTGCCGGACCGCGCGCTGATCTATGAAGGGCTGGTCGAATTCGAAGCGGAGTTTTCGGTTATTCTGGCGCGCAGTTCTGCTGGCGAGATACGCTTCTGGGACAGTACGCATAACGAACATCGCGGCGGCATCCTGGCCCGCTCCAGCCTGCCCGCCCCGGCCTGCGTCGCAGCGCATCTGCAGGATGCGCGCGACCTATCGGCGCAAGTGGCCGATGCGCTGGATTACGTCGGCGTGCTGACGCTGGAGTTTTTCGCGACCGAGGCCGGCGCGGTGTTCAACGAGATGGCACCGCGCGTGCATAATTCGGGTCATTGGACGATCGAGGGTGCGGCCACCTGCCAATTCGCCAACCATATCCGCGCGATGGCCGGATTGCCGCTGGGGGACACCGTATCGACGGCGGATGAGGTCGAGATGCTCAACCTGCTGGGCGACGATGTGGCATCGGCATTCGGCCGCCTGTCCGATCCCGCCGCAACGTTGCACTTGTATGGCAAGCGCGATGCGCGCACCGGACGCAAGATGGGACATGTGACGAGGATCATGCGCAAATGAGCGGCGAAACCTTCCTGATCTATGCCCGCGCGGCCAATGGGGTAATCGGCCTGAAGGGCGATCTGCCGTGGCACATTCCGGCCGATCTGAAGCGCTTCAAGGCGCTGACCACCGGGGACGATGGCGGCAAGCCGATGATCATGGGCCGCAAGACGTTCCAAAGCCTGCCCGGCCTGCTGCCCGGCCGCCCGCATATCGTCCTCTCGCGCCGCGAGCGCTGGGATTACACCGGCGCACAGCTCGCCCATACGGTGGACGAGGCGCTGGACATGGCGCGCGACGAGAACCCCGCAGGCGATATCGCGGTGATCGGCGGAGCGGCCATTTTCGACGTGTTCGAACCGGTGGCGCAGCGAATCGAGTTGACCCAGATCCACACGGATTATCCCGGCGACGTGTTCATGCCCGAGCCAAGCCCGCTCTGGGAAGAAACCGCGCGTGAGGATCATCCGGCCGAAGGCGACCTGCCCGCATTTTCCTTCATCACCTATCGCCGCCTGCCCGAAGAAGCGGACGAAGCCGCCGGATGAGATGGCTCGATCACCGGGAGCCGGTGCCCGATGCCTTGCGCGGAGCGATCGTGGCGCTGGGCAATTTCGATGGGTTCCACCGCGGCCACCAGGCGGTGGCGGGGGAAGCGATCCGCTGGGCACAGGCCGAGGGGCGGCCTTCCATCATCGCCACGTTCGAGCCGCATCCGGTGCGTTTCTTCAAACCCGATGCGCCGCCCTTCCGCCTGACCACGCTGGAACAGCGGCAGGAACTCTACCTCGCCGCCGGGGCTACCGCGATGCTGGTGTTCCATTTCGACGGCGAACTGTCCTCCACCAGCGCGGAAGATTTCGTGCGCGACCTGCTGCATGAACGCATGGGCGTGGCGGGCGTGGTGACGGGTGAGGATTTCACCTTCGGCAAGGGCGCGAAGGGCAACCGGGCGATGCTGGAAACGATCGGCGCGAAGCTGGGCATCCAGGCCCGCGCGGTTCCGGCGGTGATGGAGGGCGGGCAGCCGGTATCCTCCAGCCGCATACGCTCCGCCTTGCAGGCTGGCCGGCCCGAGGAGGCCGCACAGCTGCTCACCCGACCCTTCGCGATTCGCGGGATTGTGGAACATGGCGACAAGCGCGGGCGCGAAATCGGCTATCCCACGGCGAACCTCTCGATCGAGCGCTATCTGCGCCCGAAATTCGGGATTTACGCGGTGACCGGACGGGTGCTGGCCACTGGCGAGGAGTTGAAAGGCGCGGCCAATATCGGCATCCGCCCGCAATTCGAACCTCCCAAGGAATTGCTGGAGCCGTATTTCTTCGATTTCTCCGGCGATCTGTACGGGCAGGAAGTCGAAGTCGCCTTTCACCATTTCCTGCGCGGCGAGGCCAAATTCGATTCGCTCGATAAATTGACCGAGCAAATGGAGCAGGATTGCGACGAAGCGCGGCGATTGCTGGCGTGAAGCTCTGGGCCAAACGCGCCGCATTCCTGTTGGCGGTGGTTTTCCTGGTCCTGACCGTGGTCAATGCCAGCTGGCTTGCCCCTGCTCCCACAGGCGTGGTCAAGCTAATCGCGCATCGCGGGTTGGCGCAGGAGTTCGACCGCACCGGGGTCGGGCGCGACACCTGCACTGCCGAATTGATCGAGCGGCCGGTGCATGAATATCTCGAAAACACCGCTCGCGGCGCGCGCAAGGCAGGGCTGCTTGGCGCGCATATGATCGAGATCGATATTGCGCCCACCGCCGATGGGAAAATCGCGGTATTCCATGACTGGACGCTCGACTGCCGTACCGATGGCTCGGGCCCGGTGCGCAGCGCCACGATGGCCGAGCTCAAGGCGCTCGATATCGGCCACGGCTATACCGCCGATGGCGGGAAGACCTATCCGCTGAGGGGCAGCGGCGTGGGTCAATTGCCCGAGCTGGCCGAATTGCTCGGCGAGCTGCCGCGCACCACGCGGGTGATGTACAATTTCAAATCGGACGACGCGGCGGAGGCGGATCTGCTTGCCGCCGCTTTGGCACAGGCCGGGCGCGACCCGGTGAAATCGCGCGATGCCTTTTACGGTCACCCCGCCCCGGTTGCGCGCATTCGCGAGCTGCACCCGCAGGCATGGAGCTGGAGCCCCGAGGCCGCGAAAAGCTGCACGCAGGATTATGTGCTGACCGGGTGGAGCGGCGCGGTACCGTCCTCCTGCCGGAACGGGACGCTGATCGTTCCGATCAACCGCCAATGGATGTTCTGGGGCTGGCCCAACCGCCTGATCGCGCGGATGGAAAGCGTGGGCGCGCGCGTGATCGTGACCGGGCCGCACGTATCGGGGGAGCCTAATACCGGGCTGACGCTGCCCGAACAGGTCGAGGATGTGCCCGCCGATTTCAACGGCTATCTATGGGTGGAGGACGCCTGGACCATTGCCCCGGCGCTGTATCCCGGCAGCGATAATCGCACCCAGGCAGAGCGCGATGCCGCCCGCGCAGGGCTCGCCCGGCGGCGGATGCGCGATTGAGCGCGGCAATCACCGCTTTATCCGCTGCGCCGAATGTCCTAACGGCGCACCCCTATGAGCGACGATAGCCAGAAACGCGCCCAGGCGAGAGACTACAAGGATACGGTCTTCCTGCCGAAGACCCCCTTCCCCATGAAAGCCGGCCTTCCGCAGAAGGAACCGGGCATTCAGGCGCGCTGGGAAGAGATCGGGCTGTATGAACAGCTGCGCGCCGCGCGCGATGGGCGCGAGAAGTTCATCCTCCACGATGGTCCGCCCTATGCCAATGGCGATATGCATATCGGCCATGCGCTGAACCATGTGCTCAAGGATACGGTGGTTCGCACGCAAAGCTTGCTCGGCAAGGATGCGCCGTACGTGCCGGGCTGGGATTGCCACGGCCTGCCGATCGAATGGAAGATCGAGGAACTCTACCGCAAGAAAAAGCGCGACAAGAAAGAGGTCCCGGCGGCGGAATTCCGCGCCGAATGCCGCGCCTATGCCCAGAAATGGGTCGATGTGCAGCGCGAGCAGCTGAAGCGGCTCGGCATTGGCGGGCGGTGGGACAAACCCTACCTCACCATGCGCCCCGAAGCCGAAGGCGCGATCGTCGCCGAATTGATGAAATTCGCCGAGACCGGCCAGCTTTATCGCGGATCGAAGCCGGTAATGTGGTCGCCTGTCGAGGAAACCGCACTGGCCGAGGCGGAGGTCGAATATGAGGATTTGGCCGACAGCCCGCAGATCGATGTGGCGTTCGAAATTGTTGAATCGCCCATTGAGGAACTGCGTGGCGCGCACGCTGTGATCTGGACGACGACGCCTTGGACGATTCCGGTGAATCAGGCTTTGGCTTATGGTGAGAACATCGATTATGTTCTGCTTGAGGCAAAAGTCGGTATTTTTGGTGCAGCGCAGCCAGATGTTTCCACGATGGCCAGCTATGATGACCCATCGTTGGCCAACCTTCGCGGCAAAACGATCCTCATTGCATCTGACTTGAAGGAGAAGCTGATTGAGCGGGTAACTGTTGCAAGCCGCCATAGGCTCCGCGAGCAAGGGATCAAGCAAGAAGCTAACCCTTTCTTTACGGAGATTTGGAGCGGCAAAGGCTCCGACCTAGCCGGAACCATAGTCCGCCACCCGATGCACCATCTCGGCGGGTTCTATGCCAAGCCTCGTCCGATGCTCGCAGGCGATTTCGTTACGACCGAGAGCGGCACTGGCATCGTCCATATGGCGCCCGATCATGGCGAGGATGATTTCGACCTTTGCAAAGCCAACGGCATCGATCCGGTCTTCGCCGTGCTGCCCGATGGCCGCTATCGCGACGATTGGCTGTGGCTCGGCGCGGACGATGTGGATACGGACGGCAAGCCGCGCCGCCGCAGCGTCATCAACAAGCCGTTCAATGCGCCCGAAGGCCCGATCTGCTCGGATCTGCGCGAGGCCGGTGCGCTGCTCTCCGCCAGCGCCGATTACAAGCACAGCTACCCCCATTCATGGCGCTCCAAAGCCAAGCTGATCTACCGTGCTACGGCGCAATGGTTCATCGGCATGGATAGCGATCTGGGCGACACCACCCTGCGCGAAACCGCAATGCAGGCCATCGCCGATACGCGCTTCGTGCCGGAAAAGGGCCGCAACCGGCTGCGTTCGATGGTGGAGGGCCGCCCCGACTGGCTCATCAGCCGCCAACGCGCCTGGGGCGTGCCGCTGGCGCTGTTCGTCCATCGGGAGAGCGGTGAGCTGCTGGTCGATGAAGCGGTCAACAAGCGCATCGTCGCCGCCGTCACCGCAGAGGGCGTGGACGCGTGGGACGAGACGCGCGCTGGTGAGTTTCTCGGCCCGGATCGCGACGCGCAAGATTACGAGATGATCGCCGACATTCTCGATGTGTGGTTCGACAGCGGCTGCACCCACGCCTTCGTGCTGGAATCGGACGAGTGGCCGGAGCTTCAATCGCCCGCCGACCTATATCTCGAAGGCTCCGACCAGCATCGCGGCTGGTTCCAATCGAGCCTGCTGGAGAGCTGCGGCACGCGCGGGCGCGCGCCTTACAAGGCAGTGCTGACCCACGGCTTCACCATGGATGCCAAGGGTTTCAAGATGTCGAAATCGCTCGGCAACACGGTCAACCCGCTCAAGGTGATGGAGCAATATGGCGCGGATATCATCCGGCTGTGGGCGCTGAGCGTCGATTACACCGAAGACCACCGCATCGGCGATGAAATCCTCAAAGGGGTCGGCGACCAGTATCGCCGTCTGCGCAACACCTTCCGCTACCTCCTCGGCGCTCTGAGCGACTTCGACGAGAGTGAGCGTGTCGCGGTGGAGAATATGCCCGAGCTGGAGCGCTATATGCTCGGCCTGCTCGGCGATCTGGACGGCAGATTGCGCCGCGCGACCGACGATTTCGACTTCAACGCCTACACCCGCGCGTTGGTCGATTTCGCCAATGAGGACCTCAGCGCCCTCTTCTTCGATATCCGCAAGGACCGGCTCTATTGCGATGCGCCGGACGGGCTGGAACGCCGCGCCTATCGCACCGTGCTCGACACGCTGTTCCACGCGCTCGTCCGCTACGCCGCGCCGGTGCTGGTCTATACGGCGGAGGAGGTTTGGGGCACGCGCTATCCCGATGAGGGGTCGGTGCATCTGCTCGAATGGCCCGAAGTGCCCGAGGCGAGCGCGAAGGATGCCCGATGGGCCGCGCTGCGCACCCTGCGCGAGCAAGTCACCGAGGCGATCGAGCCGCTGCGGCGCGACAAGACCATCCGTTCCAGCCTGGAGGCGGACGTCACCGTACCTGCCGATGCGGTGCCCGAAGGCTTCTCCGACGACGATCTGGCCGAATTGTTCATCACCGCGTCAGCCCGGCGCGGGCAGGTGGGCGCGGTGACGGTCCAGCGGACATCCGAAGACAAATGCGGGCGCTGCTGGCGGCTGCTGCCCAGCGTGCCCGAAGACGGTGCGCTGTGCGGCCGGTGTTCCGCCGTACTGGGGGAAGGTGCGGCATGAGCATCCTGACCCGCAACCGCAGCATAGGCATTGCCATTGCCGCCGCGATCTTCGCGGTCGATCAGGCGATCAAGTGGCTGGTCGACGATCATCTGCAGATGCGGCTCCGCCAGACGATCGAGCTGATCCCCTTTTTCGATCTCACCCGGACTCACAATTACGGCATCTCGCTCGGCATGTTCCAGGCGGATTCGTTGGAAATGCGCTGGATATTGGTCGGCGTGACCGCGCTGATCGCAGCGGTCGTCGCGGTTTGGATGATGCGCGAGAAGGCACTTGGCGATATTGTCGGGCTGGCGCTGATCCTCGGCGGCGCGCTGGGCAATATTGTGGACCGCTATAATCTCGGCTATGTCCTTGATTATGCGGACTTTCACATCGGAAACTTTCGCCCCTTCCTGATCTTCAACCTCGCCGATGCCGCCATCACCATCGGCGTCATCATCATTCTTGTCCGTTCCTTCTTCGTGCGCGATAAGGACGGTGAAAACGACAGACTGGCAGAGCGGGCCTGAGCCTGCGGAGAGATATTATGAAAAAGACCACCATCCTTCTGGTAACTGCCGGTTCGACCCTGCTGGCCGCTTGCGGCAGCAGCGGCGGCTTCCTCAATCGCGAGCGGCCCGACGAAATGGCCGTATCGCGCCAGGCACCTTTGGTGGTGCCGCCCGATTTCAACCTGGTGCCGCCCAGCGCCGGTGCCCCGCGCCCGACCGAAGGCACGGCCAGCGAGCAGGCGCTCGACGCCTTGTTCGGCGGCCCCGCCGCGCGCAGCGAAGTGGAAACCAGCGTGCTCGACCGCGCCGGACAGGCCGATCCCGGCATCCGCAGCTCGGTCGGCGATGCGCAGACCAACACGGTGGCCAAGGGCGCACTGACCCGCGACATCATCGCCGCCCCCGAAGGCGACGGGCAAGCCGCTCAGGCGGTTATTCCGAGTTAGGGCTTGGTACGGGTAACCCGAACCCCGCCCACTATTCTTCGGGAGAAATCTCGCTCACCAAAACCTTGTCGATCTTGCGCCCGTCCAAGTCGAGCACTTCGAAGCGCCAGCCCTGGTCGTCGAAGAACTCGCCCTCGGCGGGCAATTTCTTGAATACCGACAAGGCGTATCCGGCGACGGTGGCGAATTCGCGGTCTTCGGCAAATTCGATGTCCAGCCGCTCTGCCAGATTATCGGCGGCCATCGCGCCGGAGACCAGCAGCGACCCGTCGGCGCGCTCCACGATTTCGGGGCCATCGCCTTCATCCTGGTCGCTGGCGAACTGGCCGACCAGCGCGGTCAGCAGGTCTACCGGGGTCACGATCCCGTCGAGATGACCATATTCGTCGTGCACCAGCGCCATCGCCACGTCGGATTGCTGGAGCAGCCGCAAGGCGTCCATCGCATCGAGCTGATCGGGCAGGACTTCCGCCTTGCGCATCAGCTGACCGAGCCGAACTTCGCGCCCGGCCACCATCGCAGCCAGTACTTCGCGCACTTTCACCACGCCCAGAACCTTGTCGGGCGAGCCTTCGGCCACCGGCAGGAGCGAATGCGGGCTGTCCTCGATTGCCTGGGCAATCTCGGGCTCGCTCGCACCGATATCGACCCAATCGAGCTCGGTTCGCGGAGTCATCAATTCGCGCACCGGACGCTCCGACAAGCGCACCACGCCGGCCAGGATCTGGTGCTGGTCCGCCTCCAACACGCCCGAGCGGGTCGCATCGGCGAAAATCATGTGCAGCTCTTCCGCCGTCACGTTCGATTCGCCCGAAGGCCGCACGCCCATCAGCCGCATCAGCAGGGCGGACGAACTGTCGAGCACCCACACCACCGGAGCGGCGATTGTCGCGAGCAGCGCCATCGGCCGCGCCATCGCCAGCGCAATCGGCATGGCGGCGCGCAAGGCGACCTGCTTGGGCACCAGCTCGCCCACCACCAATGCGAAATAGGTCGTCAGCGCGATGACCAGCGCAAAGCCCGCCTCGGCCGCATATTCCGCAGGCACACCGAGCGCGGCCAGCCGCTCCCCGACAGGCCCGCCGAGAGAGGAGCCGGAGTAGGCGCCCGAGATGATCCCGATCAGCGTGATGCCGATCTGCACGGTGGAAAGGAACTTGCCCGGGTCCGCCGCCAGCGCGATCGCAGTGGCGGCGGAGCGGCTGCCCTTCTTGGCGGCCATGCGCAAATTGGCGGTGCGCGCGGAGACAATCGCTAGCTCGCTCATGGCGAACACGCCATTGAGCACGATGAGGCACGCGATAATGAGCAGGTCTGTCCAGGGGAACGGGGTCACCCCGCCCCGCTAGCACAATTCCGCCGCCGCGCCAGCCGGAGGCGTGAAATCTGCAATTGGAAAGCGGCACCGGAACCAGCGTGCGTAAAGCTTCGTAACATTACGCGCGGGGAACAGGCTGCGCCCGGCGGCGTTAATCTTGCTGAGCGCATGCGGTGGCACCCGGTAAACAAGGGTTGATGCGCCTGCTTCGCGCAAGAAGAATTATAAAAGGGACTTACAATATGACAAAATCACGCCTGCTTATGTCGACCGCTGCCGCATTGTCGCTGGTAACCGTGTCGGCCTGTGTGACCGATCCCAACACTGGCGAGCAAAAGGTCTCGCGCACCGCAATCGGCGGCATTGGCGGCGCGGCTGCCGGTGCACTGCTGGGCGGCCTGATCGGCGGCAAGACCGCGCGCATCATCGGCGCCGCTGCCGGCGGCGCGGTCGGCGGCTATGTCGGCTATCAAATGGACGAACAGATCAAGGAACTGGAAGAACAGACCGCCGGTTCGGGCGTGGATGTAACCTCGGTCGACAATGGCCAGGCAATCCTGGTCAACCTGCCCGACGGCGTGACTTTCACCACCGGCAGCGCGACGATCAACAATCGCTTCCGCGATACGCTGGATCAGGTGGCAGAGAACCTGCGCAAATATCCCGACAGCCTGATCGACGTGTATGGCTACACCGATTCGACCGGCGGAGAAGCGTTCAACCAGGACCTTTCCGAGCGGCGCGCACAAACGGTGAAGGATTACCTCGTGGCGCGCGGCGTGGCGCAGGCCCGTATCCGCAGCCAGGGCTTCGGCGAAGACCCGCGCTACTTCGTGGGTGACAACGCCACCGAATCGGGCCGTGCGCTCAACCGCCGGGTCGAAATCAAGATCATCCCGATCAGCCAGGAAGACGTGCAGGCCGCACAGGGCCAGTAAGTTGCTGACTGAATAGAACCCGTTAAGGGTCGCAGGGAGGGGTCGGACCGCAAGGTTCGGCCCCTTTCGTGTGTCGGGGCAGCCGCTATTCCTTTGACAGAACCCGCGCCCGCTCCGCCAGGCGCTCGACCGCATCGCCGTGGATGGCCGGCGCGCTGACCAGCAGGCCGAAGGCGCGCGGATCGCGCTTGTTGTAATTCAGCGGTTCGCCGAACGCATTGCTGACTGCGGCCCCGGCCTCGCGCGCAATCAGCGTCGCCGCGCCGATATCCCATTCGAATCCCCACCGCAAAGTTGCCACGAGGTCCGCCTCATTCGCGCCTACCATCGCCACGCGCAGGGCAATCGAGTTGGGTTTTTCCACCAAAGTCAGGTCGCTATCGGTACTCGGCAGCGAATCGGCGGGCACGCGCGATCCGGCAAATTGCGCCCTTGTCGAGGCGGTCAACACCTCGCCATTGCGCCACGCCCCCTGTCCGGCGATGCCGAGCCATTCCTCGCCCCGCCCGCCAGCGGCCAGCATCCCGATCAACGGGCGGCTTTCGCTGATCAGGGCCACGGAAACGCACCAGCCGGGCCGGCCACGGATGAAATCGCGCGTACCGTCCACCGGATCGACCAGCCAGATCAGGCGCTTGTCCAGCCGCGAGGAATCGTCCGCCGTTTCTTCGGAGAGCCAGCCTGCTGCGGGCAGCAGCGCCCCCAATTCGCGTTTCAGGAACACATCCACCGCAATATCGGCATCGCAGACTGGTGCGCCGGGTTCTTTCTCCCAGCTATCGACCTCGTGCCCGGCGCCGGGCCAGAATCCCATGGCGATCCGTCCTGCTTCGCGCACGATTTCCTGAAAGCGGAGCTGGTCAATCATTGGAAGCTATCATCCCGCACCAGCCATGCGCACGATACGGGCACTTTTCAAGCGCGCCGATACATGCTTATGCCGCGCGTAAACGATCAACAGCTTCAACCCTCCTCCTCCCGAAATTCACGGAAAGCCCAGCGCTCATGAACATTCACGAATACCAGGCCAAGGAACTGCTCGCGAAATACGGTATCGGCATTCCCACGGGCTATGCCGCAACCAGCGTCGAGGAAGCCGTGGCCGGGGCCGAAAAGCTGCCCGGCCCGCTCTATGTCGTGAAGTCGCAAATCCACGCCGGCGGGCGCGGCAAGGGCAAGTTCAAGGAACTCGGCCCCGATGCCAAGGGCGGCGTGCGGCTCGCCAAGAGCATCGAAGACGTGCGCAAGGATGCCGGGGACATGCTCGGCAATACCCTGGTCACCATCCAGACCGGCGACGAGGGCAAGCAAGTGAACCGCCTGTATGTGACCGATGGCGTGGATATCGAGGAAGAATATTACCTCGCCATGCTGGTGGACCGGGCCAGCGGACAGGTCGCCATGGTCGCCAGCACTGAAGGCGGCATGGATATCGAAGACGTGGCGCATGAAACGCCCGAAAAGATCACCACCATCACCATCGATCCTGCACAGGGCTTCATGCCGCATCACGGCCGCGCCGTTGCGTTCGCGCTGAAGCTGGAAGGCGATCTGAACAAGGCCTGCCAGAAGCTGACTGCCAAGCTCTACGAAGCGTTCATGGATCTCGACGGCGAAATGCTGGAGATCAATCCGCTGGTCGAAACGAAAGATGGCCAACTGCTGGTGCTCGACACCAAGATGAGCTTCGACGGCAACGCTCTGTATCGCCACCCCGATGTCGAGGTGATGCGCGACGAGACCGAGGAAGATCCCGCGGAAGTCGAGGCATCGCAATACGATCTCGCTTACATCAAGCTGGACGGCAATATCGGCTGCATGGTCAATGGCGCAGGCTTGGCGATGGCGACCATGGATATCATCAAGCTGAACGGCGCCTTCCCGGCCAACTTCCTGGATGTTGGCGGCGGCGCAACGACCGAGAAGGTCACCGCAGCGTTCAAGATCATCCTGAAGGATCCCGCGGTTGAAGGGATCCTGGTGAATATCTTCGGCGGCATCATGAAATGCGATGTAATCGCCGACGGGATCGTCCAGGCGGCCAAGGATGTGAACCTGTCGGTTCCGCTGGTCGTGCGCCTGGAAGGCACCAATGTGCAGCAGGGCAAGGATATCCTTGAAAATTCCGGCCTGCCGATCGTCAGCGCCGACGATCTGGGCGACGCTGCCAAGAAGATCGTGGCCGAGGTCAAGCAGGCTGCGTAAGCTGTTCCCTTGACGTAAGCGTAAAGGGAACGCTAGGCCGTTCCGGTCATTGAATATGGAAAGAGGCCGCAGATTCGTGCGGCCTCAGCATTATGGAAAAGGATTTCGAACCATGAAAATCCTCGTGCCCGTCAAGCGGGTCATCGATTACAACGTCAAACCGCGCGTCAAGGCGGATGGGTCCGGGGTGGATCTGGCCAACGTCAAGATGAGCATGAACCCGTTTGACGAGATTGCGGTGGAAGAAGCCATCCGCATCAAGGAATCGGGCAAGGCGGACGAAATCGTCGCCGTGTCAATCGGCCCGGCCAAGGCGCAGGAAACGCTGCGCACCGCGCTCGCCATGGGTGCGGACCGCGCCATCCTGGTGGAAACCGATGACGAGGTCGAGCCGCTGGCCGTGGCCAAGATCCTCAAGTCGATTGCCGAGGAAGAACAGCCGGGCATCGTGATGCTGGGCAAGCAGTCGATCTCCGACGATTCCAACCAGACCGGCCAGATGCTGGCCGCGCTGATGGGCCGCCCGCAAGGCACTTTCGCCAATACGGTGGAAGTCGAGGATGGCAGCGTGACCGTGAAGCGCGAGATCGATGGCGGCCTGCAGACGGTCAAGCTGGATCTGCCAGCCATCGTCACCACCGATTTGCGCCTGAACGAGCCGCGCTATGCCTCGCTGCCGAACATCATGAAGGCCAAGAAGAAGCCGCTCGACACCAAGAGCCCGGCCGATTTCGGCGTCGATACCGCCCCGCGCCTGACCACCACCCACGTCGCCGAACCGCCGGTTCGCCAGGCCGGTGAAAAGGTCGAGGATGTCGATGCGCTGGTCGCCAAGATGAAGGCCAAGGGGATCGCCTGAGCGCCGTTCGCGCCGCGCCATCCTTATTCCGTTTGCCCCCATTCTGATCGAAAGTAAGACGATATGAAAACGCTGGTACTGGTCGAACACGACAATAGCGAAATGAAGGACGCAACGCTGGCAACCGTCGGCGCGGCGAGCCAGATGGGCAGCGAAGTCCATTTGCTGGTTGCCGGGTCGGGCTGCCGGGCGGTAGCCGAACAGGCTGCGAAAATCGAAGGCGTGGGCAAGGTCCATCTGGCCGACGATGCGGCTTACGAACACCAGCTGGCGGAAAATGTGGCACCGCTGGTCGCCGATCTGATGGGCCATCACGATGCATTGGTGGCTCCTGCCACGACCACGGGCAAGAACATCGCACCGCGCGTGGCCGCGCTGCTCGACGTGATGCAGATTTCGGATATTCTCTCGGTCGAGGGCGACAAGAGCTTCACCCGCCCGATCTATGCCGGCAATGCCATCGCGACCGTGCAATCGAGCGACGAGAAACTGGTCGTAACCGTGCGTGGCACCGCTTTCGACAAGGCTTCTGCCGAAGGCGGTTCTGCCGAAATCGAAGAGGTATCGGGCCCGGGCGATGCTGGTATTTCCAGCTTCGTGGGCGAGGAACTTGCCAAGAGCGAGCGCCCCGAACTGACCAGCGCGAAGATCATCGTCTCCGGCGGTCGCGCGCTGAAGGATGCGGACACTTTCCAGGAATACATTATGCCGCTGGCCGACAAGCTGGGCGCGGGCGTTGGCGCATCGCGCGCGGCGGTCGATGCGGGCTATGTCCCCAATGATTACCAGGTCGGCCAGACGGGCAAGATCGTTGCCCCCGAAGTCTATATCGCAATCGGTATTTCCGGCGCGATCCAGCACCTCGCCGGCATGAAGGATTCCAAGACGATCATCGCGATCAACAAGGATGAAGACGCCCCGATCTTCCAAGTCGCCGATATCGGCCTGGTCGGCGATCTCTACAAGATCGTGCCGGAGCTGACGCAGAAATTGTAGTCGCTTTTCATACAATAACGCTTCATAAACCCTCGTCATTCTTCGGAACGACGGGGGTTTTTCATGTTGCGAGCTGTTTTTCTGACACTGGTGGCGGCCTTGATTGCCACTCCGCAGGCCGCGTCTGCCGAACCCGTTACGATCAAACCTTCGAGCCCCTGGAACCTCGACTATGGCGAGGCGCGCTGCCGCTTGGCGCGTGTGTTTGGAGAGGGTGACGACCAGACCGCCTTGCTACTGGAGCAGCACGAGCCGAAGCAAACGCTGGAGTGGGTCCTTGCTGGCAGTGCGCTTGAAGACATCCGGCGATCGCGCAAGCTGACTGTCCAGTTCGGACCGGGCCAGCCTCCGGTCGAAAGGCGCTTGTCGGGCGATACATTCGCAAAATGGGAAAAGGCCATTCGCGGCGAGTCGCTGACCGATGGAGAGGCACCGGACGGAAACGAAGAGGACGCGGATGAGGAGGAAGCCAGCTTCCCGGTCGGTCTGGCCAAGCTCGATCCGGCGGAGGGTTCGCAGATCGAACATCTGCGGCTGGTTCAGGGCGACCGCGATATCATTCTCGAACTCGGACCGATGGGCCCGGCCTATCAGGCCATGAACACATGCATGGCCAATCTGGTGGAATATTGGGGCGCGGATCTGGAACGGGAAGAACAGCGCGCGCATCAACCGGTGTGGAAGAACGCGCCCATGGTGGCGCGGCAAATCCAGCAGCATTATCCCTCAGGTGCGCTCAACCGCGGGGCGCAGGCCGATCTGCATGTTCGCATCATGATCGATGCCGAAGGCGCGCCCACCGATTGCAAGATAACCAACCTCACAGTCGCAGAGCAGTTCGACGACAAGGCATGCCAGGAAATTATGCAGCGCGGCGAATTCGAACCGGCGCTCGATCTGGCCGGCGAGCCGATGTCGTCATTTTACGTGACGCGGGTGCTTTACCGCATCGGCTAATGCCCTCTCAATGCAAAGTCGCGCGCGCCGCCTCATAGCGGGCATCGCCGCGCAACTGCTTGGTAACATGTCGCAGCACGCGCCGGGTTACCTGGCGCTTCTGTTCGTTCGATAGCGAGCCGTCATCGCCCGTATCGGGCACTCCGAGAAGGTGGCTGCTCACGATCTGGCTCTCGCGCCGCAGCTTGGCTTCCAGCTCATCGGCCTTGTTCGGCGCAACGGTGCCGGGTTTGGGCGGCAACTTTTCGCCATCGGGACGGCCCAGCCTGCGCCGGGCGATATAATCCTGGATCAGCGAATCAGCCAGCCGCCGCGCCATCATGTCGCTTGCGCCCGATTCGGTGCGTTTCTGCGCCTCCTCGTCGGCGATGCCCAGAACTTCGCCGCCGCTCGAATCCTCGCTGCCTTCCAGCGATACGGTGCGCGCGGCGATGCGCTGGGCACCGGGACGTTGATCGAGCCGGGTGCGGTGGCGCAGTGCCTGCAATTCGCCGCGCAATTTCCATGTCACGAAGGTGGAGAAGCTCGCCTTCCTGCCGTCGAATTCCTCGACCGCGCGGTGGACCGCGATGGCGCAGGCCTGCTCGGCATCCTCGCGCATATCGGTAAGGCCATAGCGGCGCACCAGATAGGCGATGCGCGAGGCCAGCAGGTCGGTCAGCGCGCAAAAATGGCGATCCCGTTGCAGGGCGGCCTGCCCGGTCGCCCGGCCCTTTGCACCGCATTTGCGCGAGAGCGCGCGGATCGCGGATACTTCGCGCTCCAGCTCGTGGTTAATATCGGTCATCGTGGTGCGTTCCCTTCGCTGACATTCCCGTCACGAAAGGGGTAGGACGCGGCCTATTATACCTGCATTTTCGGAGGCTTAGGTAAGAGCCCTTAGGCCAGCGCTCCCAGGCTCGGGGGCTAGAGCGTGGTTACGAGGAAATGGATCGTCATGCCCACCAGCCCGCCGACCAGCGTGCCGTTGATGCGGATGAACTGGAGGTCGCGGCCAACCGCGCCCTCGATCCTGTCGGTAATAGTGGTGGCATCCCAGCGCTTGACCGTTTCCGAAACCAGCCGGACGATCTGCCCGCCGTAACGCGTCGATACGCCTACCGCCGTGCGCCGGGCAAAGCGGTTCACTTGCGTCTGCAGGCGCGGATCCTTGCGCAGCGCGGCGCCCAGTTCCGCCAACGCGCCCGACAATTGCCCGCCCAGAGTGCCCTGCGCACCGGGCTCGCGGGCCATGCGGATCAAACCGGCGCGAATGCGTTCCCACACGCCCATCCACCAGTCGGCCAGCGCAGGATTGGCGAGCAATTCGCGCTTCAGCTCCTCCACCTTGGCGCGCATTTCCGGATCGTGCTGCAAATCATGGGCAAAGCTGTCGAGCCCTTCCTGCAGCTTGCCGCGCAGCGGGTGATCGCGGTCCACCAGCACTTCGGCCAGCAGCTTGTAAAGCCCGTCGATTACCGAATTGGCCACGCGCTCGTCCAGCCCGGTCCAGCGAAGCAGCGCATTGGCACGCTTGTGGACCATGTCGCGGACCAGCTCCTCATTGTCTTCCAGGCTGAGCCCGGCCCAGCGCACGACCGCATCGATCAGCGGCAAATGCCGATCATCGGCGATCATGTTTTCAAGCAGCTTGCCCAGCAGCGGCGAGATATCGAGTTTTTCAAGCTGCGCCGAAAGCCCACTGCGCACTTCGCCGCCGAGCCGCGCGGGATCGAGCGATTCGAGCACTTCGGCAAACAGCTCCCCCGCCCCGGCGCCGATGCGCGAGCCGCCTTCGCGCTGCGAATCGGCCAGGTAATCGCCCGCCGCGCCGGCCAGGTTCATGCCCTGCATCCGCCGCGCGACGACTTGCGGGGTGAGGAAATTCTCGCGCAGGAATTGCGCCATCGTATCGGCGATACGGTCCTTGTTTTCCGGGATAATCGCGGTGTGCGGGATCGGCAGGCCCAGCGGGCGGCGGAACAGGGCGGTGACCGCGAACCAGTCGGCCAGGCCGCCGACCATCGCCGCTTCGCTGAATGCGTGGACATAACCCCAGGCGGGGTGCCGCGCCTCCAAATCCAGCGTCACCACGAAAATCACCGCCATCAGCGCGAGCGTGCCGGTGGCAACGATACGCATGATACGGGCGCGGTCCTGCCCGGGGGGCGCGAGCAGCTCGTTCACTCGGCCGGGTGGGCGGGAGTGTTAGGTGGCGGCCCGTCATCGGATGGGCGCGTAGGCTGCGGGCCGGTGCCGGTGCGGTGCTCGTCACCTGGCTTGTATGTCAGCAGATTGCTCTTCATCCACGGGCCCACACGCTTCTCGATACCGGCTGCCAGGCTAAAGCCTGCCGGCACGATCAGCAACGTCAGCGCGGTGGACAGGATCAGTCCGCCGATTACCACCGTGCCCATCGGCGCGCGCCACGCGCTATCCCCGGTCAGCGATATTGCGGTAGGCACCATACCGGCAGTCATCGCCACGGTGGTCATCACGATTGGCTGCGCGCGCTTGCGCCCGGCATCCATGATAGCTTCCAGCCGGGGCGTGCCGCGATCCATCTCGTCCAGCGCGAAATCGACCAGCAGAATGGAATTTTTCGCCACGATACCGAACAGCATCAAGATGCCGATAAATACCGGCACGGTGATCGGTTGCCCGATCATCACGATGGCGATCAGCCCGCCCAAAGGAGCCAGCAGCAGCGAGCCCATATTGACCAGCGGGCTCATCACCCGGCGATAGAGCAGCACCAGCACGCCGAAGACCAGCAGGATGCCCGATACCAGCGCGGTGATGAAATCGCCGATCAGCTCTTCCAGGAAGCGGTCGCTGCCTGCCGCACGGTTGCTCACGCCGGACGGCAAGTCGTTCATCAAAGGCAGCCTGGCAATCGCTTCATTCGCCTCGCCCAGAGACACGCCCGCCGCCAGATCCGCTCCGACGAAGACGCGGCGCTGCTGGTCTTCACGCTGGATAGTGGTGGGGCCGGACCCGAAGGTGATATCGGCCACCCGCGCCAGCGGCACGGAACCGCCAGCGGCGGTTTGAACCGGCAGGTTGCGGATGGTGTCGAGGCGGTCGCGGCTGGCCTCCGGCAGCATCACCCGGATGGGTATCTGCCGGTCGGAAAGCGAGAACTTGGCCGCGTTCTGGTCGATCTCGCCAATCGTGGCGATGCGGATCGCGTTGCTGAGCGCGGCGGTGGTGACGCCCAGCGAAGCGGCGAGATCGGCGCGCGGGGTGATAATCAGCTCCGGCCGTTGCAGATCGGCGCTGATGCGCGGCGAGCGTATCAAGTCGATGCTTTTCATCTCCTCGACCAGATCGGCCGCCGTATCGTCGAGCAATTCAGGATCGCTGCCCGCCAGCATGACCGAAACGGCGCGGCCCGAACTCGGCCCGCCCGGCCCCTGAAGATCGCGGAAATTGACCTGCGCATCGGGTATCGAGGAAAATAGCGGCGCCACTTCCTGTTCGAACGTCACGCTGTCGCGGAGCCGGTCCTCCCCCAAGGTGATGTAAAGGGTGGCGCTGCCTTCATCGGTGACGAGCAGCACTTTTTCGACTTCCTGCTGTTCTTTGAGCAATCGCTCCACCCGTTCGGCGGCGGTAACCGTCTGTTCCAGCGTTGTCCCGGGCACCATCGACAGGGAAACGGTGCTGTAATCGAAATCGGAACTCGGAAAGAACTGCTTGGGCACGGCGGCCAGGAAACCGATGGTCATCACCAGCGCCAGCCAACCAACGCCGAGCATCCGCACGCGGTTGTCATGGGTGCGCGCGCGTAGCCGGTTGACCACTTGCTTCCACCAAGCCAGCAGCCTGCCCCCAAGGACGAGCGAAAGCAGGGCGAACACGCCGATCAGCGCTATCGCCGCGAGGGCGGCGAGGAAGAAGCCTGCAAGAACGCCTACCGCCGAGGATAACGGGATTACCAGCAGAGTTGGCAGGTTTGCGCCCGAAATCATCGGCGGCAGCATCATTGGCCCGACCGCGCCCGGCACGACCAAGGCAACGAGGATTATCAGCAGCGCCGGTATGCCGAGCAGCCAGTACCACCAGCGCGGTGCCAGGGGCTCCATCTGCGCGCGAATGGCGGCGGCGCGGCTGCGGTCGAGCGTCCAGCTGAGCAGCCGCAGATAGCGGTTCATCGCCCCGCCCTGCGCATGTTCGGCCGTGCCATGATCCTTCATGAAATAGGCGGCGATCATCGGGGTGATCATTCGCGCCACCGCCAGGCTCATCAGCACCGATGCCACCACGGTCAGGCCGAAATTCTTGAAATACTGCCCCGAGATTCCCGGCATCAGCGCCACGGGGAAGAACACCGCGACGATGGAGAATGTGGTGGCGACAACCGCCAGCCCGATCTCGTCTGCCGCATCGATGCTCGCCTGATAGGCGCTCTTGCCCATGCGCATATGGCGCACGATATTTTCGATCTCCACGATGGCATCGTCCACCAGCACCCCGGCCACCAGGCCCAGCGCCAGCAGGCTCATCGTGTTGAGAGTGAAGCCCAGCAAATCGAGGAACCAGAAGGTCGGGATCGCGGATAACGGAATCGCGATGGCCGAGATGATCGTGGCGCGCCAATCGCGCAGGAACAGGAACACCACCACGATCGCCAGGATCGCGCCTTCGATCATCGCCGCGATGCTGCTGACGTACTGATCTTCGGCATATTTGACGAAGTTGGACAGCTCCACGAAGCGGATATTGGGATTATCCTCCTCGATCTGCGCCATCACTTTTTGCGCTTCGGCATAGACCTCCACATCCGATTCGCCCTTCGCCCGGGTCAGCCCAAAAGTGACCACGGGGCGGCCATCGACCTTGGAGATCGTGGTGATCTCGCTATTGCCATCGCGCACCGTGGCAATATCGGCCAGCTTTACCGTCCGCCCGCCGCCCAGCGCGATGCGCCGCTGGCTGAGCGCATAGGCACTGTCCGCATTGCCCAAAACGCGCACCGATTGGCGCGACCCGGCGATTTCCGCCTGCCCGCCGCCTGCATCCAGGTTGGTCTGCCGGAGCACCGAATTGACTTGCGCCGCGGTCACGCCGAGCGCCTGCATTCGCGCCGGATCCAGCGTGACACGTATCTCCCGGTCCACCCCGCCGCGCCGCGCGGCCGAGCCCATGCCAGGCACCTGGAGCAACCGCTTCGATACCGTATCGTCGACGAAGTAGCTGAGCTGCTCCATCGTCATATCGTTCGCCTCGACCGCGTAATTGGCGAATGCGCCCTGATTGACGACCACCTTGCCGACCTGCGGCTCGATAATCCCGTCGGGCAATTCGGCGCGCAGCTGATCGACCGAGGCCTTGACCTCGTTCACCGCATCATTGACGTCGATCCCCAGCTCGAACTGGACGAACGTGCCCGAATTGCCTTCGCGCACGGTGGAACTGATCCGGTCCACCCCTTCGATCTGACTGACCGCAGCCTCGACCTTTTCGGTGATCTGCGAATCGATCTCGGTCGGCGCGGCGCCCGGCTGCGAGATCGACACGCGCACTGCGGGAAAATCGATATCGGGATCGTTCTGCACCCGCATCTGCGTGAACGATATGATGCCCGCCAGCGTCAGCCCGGCAAACAGCAGGATCGGGACGATCGGATTGCGAATCGACCAGGCGGAGATATTGCGCAGATCCATCGCGCGTCAGCCCTCGGGCTCTTCCTGAACCTGCACACGGACCTTCTCGCCCGGATTGACGAAGCCGCCCGCAAACAGGACCACGCGTTCGCTGCCGCTCAGCCCGTCGCTGATTGCGATGCCGTCTGCGGTGACCATTCCGGTTTTCACGTTGCGCCGGCGCACCGTGTTGTCGCCATCGACGATATAGACATAGGCACCGTCATCATCCGACTGGATGGCACTTTCGGGCAATTTGGGGGCGACTATCGTGCCGCTGCTGATCCGCGCGGTGGCAAAACCGCCGGGGCGCAAAGCGCTGTCGTAAGGCAGTGCGATGCGCGCCGTGCCCTGCCGGTCATTCGCATCGATTATCGGTGCGATCTGCCAGACCTGCCCGGTGAAAGTCTGGTCCGTGCCAACCGGGGTCACCTGCGCTTCTACCCCTACGGCCAGCTGCGCCAGCTCCATTTCGCCGAGATCCGCCAACAGCTCCATTTCGCCGCCGCGCGCGATGGTGAACAATGCGCCGGTGCCGCCGGCAACCGTCTGTCCGGGTTCGACATTGCGTTCCAGCACCAGTCCCGATGCCGGGGCATAGATGTTGAGCCGCGCGGTGCGGGCCTGCAATTCGCCCAGCTGCGCACGCGCAACCGCCACCCTGGCGCGGGCGGCATCGCGCGTGGCGGTCAGGCGGTCGATATCGGCCTGGCTGATAAAGCCGCGCTCCACCAGTTTCGAGGCGCGGTCCAGATTGGCCTGCGCCAGATCGGCATCGGCGCGGGCGACTTCCACTTGCGCGCTGGCGCTGCGGCCCTGCTGAACCTGCACCGACCGGTCGATCACTGCCAGCACCTGGCCCTGCCGCACCCAGTCGCCCGCATCCACCGGCACGGAAGTAACCCGCCCGCCTTCACCGACCGAACCGACCGGGACCGGACGGCGCGCGGCCAGCGTACCGGTCGCCTCGATCTGGCCCGCGATGGTGGCGTTGCCCGGGGCGGCGACGGTGACCAGCTGGAGATCGGTTTCGCTCGGCCCGGCTTCCTCACCGCCGCCGAACAGAACGAACCCCGCGATCAGCGCAGCGATGGCGATGACCACAAGCGCGCCGATGATCAGCGGTTTTCGGCTGGTTTCACCCTGCACATCCGCATCCCCGAAATCGGAGCGGGCAGCCTGTTTGCCGAACTGGTTCCCATGAACAGGAGTTTCGTAATTCATCGCGCCTGTTGCCTTGCCAGCCAGCCGGGTCGGCCCGGCAGCGTGTGTTATTCCACTACATCACATGACGCAAGCGCGCCAAAATGCCCGCTATTCCCTAGCCCAGCGCGATTACAGGGGCAAACGGATGCTCGACCGGCGGCTCACCCGGGGGGACGAGGGGCGTTTTGCCGGGATAGTCGTGTGGCGGTGTTTGTTTCGGGGCGGGCGGATGTCCGGCCGCGGCCAAACGAAAAAAGAGCGGCCGCAACTTTCGTCGCGGCCGCCCTTGTTTGGCTTCAGCCGTTTGTGTGCGCTTTAGCGAACGCGCCCACGCTGTACCATGTTCACGATGCCCAGCAGCACGACTGCGCCGAGGAAGCTCATCAACAGGCCCGGAATGCTGAATTCCGTCAAGGTTGCGCCGACACCGATCAGCGATCCAATGAATTTGCCGATGAACGAGCCGACGATACCGACAACGATGTTCCAGAAGATACCCATCGATGCGTCGCGGTTCATCACCATGCTGGCCAACCAGCCGATGATACCGCCTACGATAATCGCAATAATCCAACCCAGCATTCGTTCTCTCCTGTTTCACACGGCAGAACGCCGCTCTCCCCGATGAAACGGGCAATGCGGCAAGCCGTTCCCTGATCGCGCACGCTATTGCGGTCGCGCCACGATATTACAGGATTTGGAGAAAATACCTAATGTATTGCTGGATAAGTCGCGCCGAATGATACCGGGGCGATGCGCGGCTCAATATTTCAGCTGGCGCTCGTAAAGGTCGCGGTAGTGCTGGATGCGGGTGACGCGCAGGCCCTGCATGCCCGAGCGGTCCACGCTGCGCTGCCAGGATGCGAATTCTTCCAGCGTCAGCGAGTAACGTTCCAGCACCTCGTCGATGCTCAGCAGGCCGCCATTTACCGCCGCCACGACTTCGGCCTTGCGGCGCACCACCCACCGCTTGGTTTCGGGCGGCGGCAGGTCGGCGATCGTCAGCGGCTCGCCGAGCGGGCCGATAACTTTAGCGGGGCGGATATCCTGGTTTTCAATCATCAATCTTGTCCGTCGCCATTGCGGCCTGAAAGGGTTTTTGTCTGGTTGACGTCCAAGGTATTGGCCGCTGGCGCTTTGCCATATATTGAAACATCAAGGTTAACGGCGCGTTTGCCATTGGACAGGTGTTCGCCTGAACCGGCAAATTGCGACCTTGAGTGCGGTTCGGGATGGCAGGCAAAGCCTTCGAAACTGCCATCGCGGCGAGCGGCAACGACCACCCGGCGCAGCTCGCTCGAGGCAGAGATGCGCGCGCACAATTCCGCCCAGTCGAACGCGCGCAGCTTGCTTTGCTGGGCGGGCGCAAGATCGGCGCCGTCTTGGGCGATGTCGGGAAAGCTCGTTTCGAACATGTCGAGCCCCCTATAGGCAGCGCAAGGTCAAGATCGGGTAAAGCCCTGTTTTACCCTCCATTAGGGTTTTTGCGACCGGTAAGCGTGTAGCGGGCACGCGGCGCGCGCCCGGCACTGGCACATGGCGCAAAACCGCCCTATATGCTCGCCAATCGTGACACAGCAGACCACCCTGGATGCTCCCTTGCGGGCCGCGCAGCTGTTCGACTTGCCGAAACCGGCGGGCGAATGCCGGATCGTCGTGGCCATGTCGGGCGGGGTGGATTCATCCGTCGTGGCCGCGCTGGCTGCGGCGAGCGGGGCCGAAGTGATCGGAATCACCCTGCAGCTGTATGATTACGGTGCGGCGACCGGGCGCAAGGGCGCATGCTGTGCGGGCGACGATATTGCCGATGCGCGTGCGGTGGCCGATGCGCTGGGCTTTGCCCATTACGTGTTCGACCATGAAAGCGCCTTTCGCGAAGAAGTGGTCGAGCAATTCGCCGATTCCTATCTGGAAGGGCGCACACCGGTTCCCTGCATTCGCTGTAATATGGGTCCGAAATTTACCGACCTGCTACGTATGGCGCGTGAACTGGGTGCCGATTGCCTCGCCACCGGCCATTATGTGAAGCGCGCGATGGGTGCCGGCGGGAGCGAGCTGCACCGCGCGGCGGACCCGGCGCGCGACCAGTCCTATTTCCTGTTTGCCACCACCCAGCAGCAGCTCGATTATCTGCGGTTCCCGCTCGGCGGCCTGCCCAAGGCCGAAGTGCGCGAACTGGCCGAGCAGGCCGGGCTGCGCAACGCGGCCAAGCCGGACAGCCAGGATATCTGTTTCGTACCCGACGGAAATTACGCCGCGATCGTGAAGAAGCTGCGCCCCGAAGGCGGCGTGCCGGGCGATATCGTCCACGCGCAATCCGGCGAGAAACTGGGCCGGCACAAGGGTGTGGTCCATTTCACCGTAGGCCAGCGCAAGGGGCTGGATATTGGCGGCCAGCCGGAACCGCTCTATGTCGTAGGCATCGATGCGGACAGGCGCGAAGTGCGCGTCGGGCCGAAAGTGATGCTGGCGATCGGCTCTGCCCGATTGACCGAAACCAACCGGATCGGTCCGCTACCCGATGAGCCGCTATCGGTGAAGGTCCGCTCGCTATCGAAGCCGGTCCCCGTCAGGCTGGACGGCCCGCTGGGCGACGGCGCGGCAACGACGATTCGTTTCACCCAGCCGGAATATGGCGTCGCACCGGGCCAGGCGGCGGTGCTTTATGCAGGCGAGCGGGTGGTCGGCGGCGGCTGGATCGAGGAAACGCAGTCTTACGAGGCCGCCGCGAATTGAAGACGCGGCGCGAGTCGGCGATCTCGCCCCTCGCCCTGCTGCTGCTCGCAGCGATGCTGTCGCTACCATTTGCGCTATATCTAACATGGGGTCATGACGCTCCGGACCCCGTCCAGTACAAAACACATACAGTTCCGAGCGTGCCGGGCATCGGCGGTCCAACCATTGGAATGACGGTCGAGCCTTCGGGCTACGGGACGGTGACGAAAGCTCCCGTCGAACTGGTCCCGATGGACGAGCCCGCCGAGCCTATGGCATTGCCGCCCGAAGCCTCGATAGCCAGGGATGTCGCATCTTTCATACGAGGCCTACCCGACCTCAAAGTGACCGGCGGGCCAAAGCCTGGTCCGGATGGGACGATTCTCTGCACATTGGAGGCCCCGCCCGTTTGGCGCGGGCGTATCGAGCTGGTCGATGGCTGCCTGCTGCTGCGCGACGAGAGAATGGTTGAGCCGGTATCGCTGATTATGTTGCCCGCACCCGCCATCTTCCGCGCCAAGGAAGGATATCTGTCGGTCGCCTCAATGCCTTATGGCCGGCAGAACACTCTGCGGGTGGGTGAGCCGGAAGGTGTTTTTACCGGGCAGGGCTGTTCCCGCCCCAACTTCCTGCCCGCACCGCCCCAACTGGCCAAAGCCTGCGGTGTGGAGCGCGTTGTCAACCTGTCGCGCATCGAGCGCAGGCCAGTTTGCTCGGAAGCTGAACTGGCGCGGCTGGCACGGTTGCGGCAGCAGCACGAGCAAACCGCTCTCCGCATCCGGGCACAGCATGATCGCTGCGTAGCGGGAGGTACTGCGCCAGCAAATTGCCCGCCGCCGGTTATCCCGCAGCCGATCGAACTTTACGAGCCCGGCTGCCGTTTGCCTTGATTAACGGGTTGGGATGAGCAGAGACTCTAATCCTGCCATTGCTCCAGCACGCAGCCATAACCTTCGCGGTACACCGCGGTATCGGCGCGGATCAGAGGGAAACGGGCGGTGACGCTTTTGGCTTCCTCATCTGCGCTGAGCGAGACGAGTTCCATCCCGGTCAGCTTGTCCTTTGCGCAATCTTCCATATCGCGGCCGGCCACGAAGCGGCAGGAGCAGGCCACGCGGGCGCTATAGGCGGTGCCCGCACCGGCATACCCTTGGATCGGCGCGCGGTAGAACCACAGCGCCGCAGCAACCAATGCAATCAGCGCCAGCAGCACCATCGGCCAGCGCGACTTGTTTGCCCGAGGTGATTTTGTCGTTGCCAAGTCCGAAATCTCCATGCGATTGCCGCGCAATGAAGAAGCGGCCGATCCAATCCAGCACCTCCCCTATCGCCATGCTCGGCCTGCTGCCAGCCCTGTCGCTGGCATTGGCTGGCTGCAGCGAGCCGGATCTTGGCCCGGCCCCGCTGACCGAAGAAGCTCTGGCAGCGGTGGCCGAGGATGCGGGCGCGCCGCGCGACCAGCTGGCCCGGCAGGTGGACGAGGTTTTCACCGCCGAAGGGGTGGGCGAAACGCGTGCGGTACTGGTGATGCATGCCGGGGAGATCGCGGCAGAACGCTATGCGCCGGGATATGATGCCGACACCCGTCATGTCAGCTGGTCGATGGCCAAGACCGTCACCGCGGTAATGATCGGGATGCTGGTGGCCGATGGACGGCTGCGGCTGGACGATTCGCCGCCGATCCCCCTGTGGCAGCGCGCCGGCGATGCGCGGGGCGAGATTACCCTGCGCCAACTGCTCCAGATGCGCAGCGGCTTGCGCCACACGGAGGCGGGATCGGTGCCTTACGAATCGTCCGAAGTGCGAATGCTGTTTCTGGACGGGCGCGACGACATGGCGAAGTTCGCGACCGAACAGCCGCTGGAGGCCGAGGTGGGCCAGCAGTTCGAATATTCCAGCAACACCACCGTCATCCTGGCCGATATCGCTGCCCACGCGCTGACCGACAGCAGCGATCCCGACGAGCGGCGACGGGCGGTAACAGACTATCTCGAAACGCGCTTGTTCGGTCCGCTCGGCATGGATTCGATGGTGCCCGAATTCGATGCGGCGGGCACGATGGTCGGTGGCAGCCTGATCCACGGGACCACGCGCGACTGGGCAAAATTCGGCGAGTTTCTGCGGCATGGCGGATCGGTACGCGGGGCGCAGCTGATCCCGCGCAAATGGATCGATTTCATGCGCACGCCCAGCCCGCGCAGCGAATTCTATGGCGGACAGACCTGGCTAAACCGGGCGAGCGGTATCGACCGGGACGAAGCGCAGCCCGATGTCGGCCCCGAAACCATGTTCGCTGCGATCGGCCATATGGGGCAATATGTGATTGTCTCGCCCGATCAGAAGCTGACGGTGGTGCGGCTGGGCCATTCGGACCAGGTGGAGCGGCCCAAGATGCTGCGCGAATTGCTCGATATCGTGGAACTTTATCCGGAGTGATAGGCCTGTACGCCTATCGCGGCACCCTTGCGGGCAATCAGGGAATGTAGAAGCTGCCTTCGACCACCGTGACGCATGGCCCGCCGAGCCAGGCGCGCTCGCTTTCCCCGTCTTGTTCCAGCCGGCAGGTCAAATCCCCGCCACGCTTGCTTGCTTGATGCGCGGTGAAGCTGGCGCGGCCCAGGCGCTTCGCCCAGAACGGCGTAAGCACGGCATGGGCCGATCCGGTCACGCTATCCTCGTCCACCCCGCCGCCCGGCACGAAGACGCGGCTGACCACGTCGAAATGTTCGCCCGGCGCGGTGCAGATGAACTGGTTGTCGCCGAGCCTTTCCAGCCCGCGAATATCGGGCGACAATCCGCTCACCTCGGCCTCGCTCGCATACAGGAATATGTCGTACCCTTGCGGGTTGCGCCACACTTCCTCCGGCTCTGCACCAAGCAATGCGGCGGCTTCTGGCCACACGCCTTGTTCGGTCTTGATGGCGGGCAGAGCCAATGCGTAGCCGGAGCCGTCGCGGCGCACTTCCAGCAGGCCTGCCTTGCGCGTGCGGAAAGTCACGCTTTCGCCGCCATCGCGGCCCAGCAATATGTGCCCCGATGCCAGCGTTGCATGGCCGCACAGGCGAATCTCGCTGGTCGGTGTGAACCAGCGCAGCTCGTAATCCGCCTCACCGGTTTCGTCGCGAACGACGAAGGCGGTTTCGGCGAAGTTGTTCTCCTCCCCGATGGCTTGCAGCACATCGTCGGGCAGCCATTCGTCCAGCGGCATGACCGCTGCCTGATTGCCCTTGAACGGCGCGTCGGCAAACGCATCGACGTGCCAATAGGGTATCGTATGGGTCATCAATCGCGCTCCAGCTTGGCAAACTCGTCTTCTTCGGCGAGCGTGTTGCCGGGTTCGTCCACATGGCCGATCGGGTCGATATGGATCAGCAATTCCATGTCGGGAAATTCGCCCGCCAGATCCGTCTCGACCCGCTCGACGATATCGTGCGCCTCTTCCACCGACATGCTGCCGGGCAGATCGACATGGAACTGCACGAAATCGCGCGTTCCGGTGCTGCGGGTGCGCAGATCGTGGAGATTGGAAAGCTCCGGATGCCGCGCCGCCAGCTCCACGAAGCGCTGGCGTTTGTCGTCCGGCCATTCGCGGTCCATCAGCTGGTCTACCGCCTCGCTCGCCGCACGCCAGGCGCCCCAGGCCAGCCAGGCAGCGATGGCGAGACCCAAAAGCGGGTCCGCCCCGGCGATCCCGCCATAAGTCGCCAGCGCCAGTGCCGCGATCACCGCGATGTTGAGCAGGATATCCGACTGGTAATGCACATGATCGGCGTGGATCGCGACCGAGTTGGTGCGCGCCAGTACGTATCTCTGCCAGCCGAGCAGGGCCAGCGTGGCGATGATCGCGATAACCGACACCGCTATGCCTTCCACCGGCGCCTGCACCGGAGCCGGATCGATCAGCCGCTGGATGGCGCGCAGGGCAATCCCGCCAGCGGACAGCGCGATCAGCATCACCTGAAAAATCGCTGCGAGTGCCTCTGCCTTGCCGTGGCCGAAGCGGTGATCCTCATCCGCGGGCTGGGCGGCGATCCACACTCCCACCAGCGTCGCGATACTGGCGATCAAGTCCAGCGCGGTGTCCGCCAGGCTGCCCAGCATGGCGGTGGAATCGGTGACCCACGCCGCCCATAGTTTCAGCGCCAGCAGGAACAGCGCAGTCGTGATAGAGGCATAGGCCGCGCTGCGGACCAGCAGCGAACGATCGGATAGTTGCCCCTCGCTCATGGATAGAGCAGTTCGCTATCCCACGGCGCGCCGGGAGCAGAGCGAGTGAATTTGCGCCGATCATGCGCTCTGGCATTGCGGTCGAGCCAGAACTCGATGGCTTGCGGCGTAAGGGTGAAGCCGGTCCAATGCGGCGGCCGGGGCACTTCGCGGCCCGCATATTCAGCCTCCAGCGCTTCCATCCGCGCCACATAATCGTCGCGGCCGGGCAAGGGGCGCGACTGCTGCGATGCGGCCGAGGCGATTTGCGAGGACCGGCTGCGCGAATGGAAATAGTCGTCGGCCTGCTCGGGGGAAACTTCGCTGAGCGGACCCTCGATGCGGATTTGCCGCCGCAAGGATTTCCAGTGAAACAGCAAGGCGGCCTGCATATTGGCCCGAATTTCGCCGCCCTTGCGGCTCTGCGCGTTGGTGTAGAAGGTGAATCCGCCAGCGCCGCCGGACAGATCCGGGCCGTGCCCTTTCAGCAGCACCATCCGTACCGAAGGCGCACCGGCGGGCGTGGCGGTGGCCAGCGCGACTGCATTCGGATCGTTCGGTTCGCTCGTCCTGGCCTCAGCAAACCATTCATCGAACAATGCGAACGGGTCGCCGCGGGGTATCTCGCTCTCACTCATGAAGATGGCTCTACCGCTATCGTTTGATCTGCGAAAGCCTTGCGGGGCGGGGCTGTCTCACCTAGCTAACACGCATGGCCACGACCGCGACCGATCCCTATGCAATCCTTGGCGTTTCGCGCGGCGCGAACGAAAAGGATATCAAGAGCGCCTATCGCAAGCTCGCCAAGGAGCTGCATCCCGACCGCAACAAGGACAATCCTCAGGCGTCGGAGAAGTTCAGCAAGGTGACCAACGCCTACGATCTGCTGAGCGACAAGGACAAGCGCGCCCAGTTCGACCGGGGCGAGATCGATGCCGATGGAAACCCGGCCAACCCCTTTGCCGGAATGGGTGGCGGAATGGGTGGCGGAATGGGCGGGGGGGGCTTCCGCCCCGGCGCGGGCGGGCAGCGCGGCTATAATGCGCAGGATTTCCAGGGTTTCCAGTCGGACGATGTCGATCTCGGCGATATTTTCGAAGGGCTGTTCGGTGGCGGCGGCGGCCGCGCGCGCGGACCGCAAGGCATGGGCGGAATGGGCGGCGCGGCAGGCGGGTTCGGCGGTCGCCGGCCTCCCCCACCGCAGCCGAAGGGCGCGGATATTGCCTACCGGCTGAAGGTCCCTTTCCTCGACGCTGCCACCCGCGCGCCGCAGCGCATTACCCTGTCCGATGGCAAGACAATCGACTTGCAATTGCCCGCCGGTGTCGAAGATGGCACGCAAATGCGGCTGAAAGGCAAGGGCGAGCAGGGGCCGGGCGGCACAGGCGACGGGCTGGTAACGATTTCGGTCGAGCCGCACCCGTTCTTTACTCGCAATGGCGACGATGTGCGGCTGGACGTGCCGGTCACTCTGGACGAGGCGCTGAACGGCGCGAAGGTCAAGGTGCCGACTGTCGATGGCCCGGTGATGGTCACGATCAAGCCGCAAACCGATGGCGGCACCACCATGAGGCTCAAGGGCAAGGGCTTTTCCCGAAAGAACGGGAGCAGGGGCGATCAGCTGATTACGCTGGAAATCGTTTTCCCGAGTGATCCCGCGGAACTGGCCAAGCGCTTGAAAGATTGGCAGGACGATAGCAAGCCGCGCGCCAGGTTGGGGGTCTGACCCCGCCGCGCGACGTTGCAGGGGTAATCGGGGACCGTATGGAACTGGAAAGTGACGAGATTCCTCCGCCCGAACGACGCGAAACACCGGTGAATTCACCCGAAGCGCGCGCCAGGCAGGCGCGGCTCGACCGTATGCGCGGGCGGATCAAGAAGCGCGTCGGCCCAGGCACGCGCTTTTTCGAAGTGCTCAAGCGCGTCGTGGTGGGCGCGTTCAACGATGGCTTCATCCATGCCGGCAACCTCGCTTACATGTCGATGCTGGCGATTTTTCCGTTCTTCATCACCGGCGCGGCGCTGTTCTCGCTGGTGGGAGAAGATGCCGAACGCATGGCATCGATCAACGCGATTATTTCCGCGCTGCCCCCGGTCGTCGGCAATGTGATCGAGCCGGTTGCGCGCAGCGTGGTCGGGCAGCGCAGCGGCTGGCTGTTATGGGCTGGCGGTGCGTTCGGACTGTGGACCGTATCCAGCCTGATCGAGACGATCCGCGACATTTTGCGCCGAGCCTATGGGACCGAGGCCACGCTGGCCTTTTGGCGGTACCGCATCCTTTCGGCGGGCATCATCATCCTGGCCGTGCTGCTGCTGATGATCAGCCTGCTGGCACAGGTGATGATCGGCGCGGCGCAGGAATTGATCGAGGCGTATATCCCGCAATTCGAGAATGTTCTGACCTATTTCGAACTGGGGCGGATCATCCCTGCGCTGGGGTTGTTCGGTTCGATCTATCTGCTGTTCTACACGCTGACGCCGCATAAATACCGTGCGCGCCGCTATCCCAAATGGCCCGGCGCGCTGGCCGTGACCGGGTGGTGGGTCGGCGTGACGATCGCGCTGCCGCCGGTCATGCGCAATGTTTTTTCCTACGATCTGACCTATGGCAGCCTGGCAGGCATGATGATCGCCCTGTTTTTCTTCTGGCTGATCGGGCTAGGTGTGGTGATCGGAGCGGAGCTGAACGCGGCACTGGCCGAAACGCCCGAGGAGGAGGCCGCCACCGCCGAAGCGGATGCCGCCGATACCGATGCCGCCGATACCGATGCCGAAGTTGAAAGCTTAGAGGAGTGAACCGATGGACGGTCTGATGAAGGGCAAGCGCGGGCTGATCATGGGCCTGGCGAACGACAAGTCGCTGGCCTGGGGCATCGCCCAGCAACTGGCCGATCACGGGGCGCAGCTGGCGTTCTCCTATCAGGGCGAGGCGCTGAAGAAGCGGGTTGCGCCGCTGGCGGAAAAGCTTGGCAGCGATTTCCTGATCGAATGCGACGTATCGGACATGGTCAATCTGGATGCGGCATTCGAGACCCTGCAATCGCGCTGGGACACCCTGGATTTCGTGGTCCACGCGATCGGTTTTTCGGACAAGAGCGAGCTGCGCGGCAAATATGTCGATACCAGCCTCGAAAATTTCCTGATGACGATGAATATCTCGGCTTTCTCGCTGGTCGCCGTGGCCCAGCGCGCTGCGAAGATGATGCCGCCCAAGGCCGAGGACGGCTCGGGAGGCGGCAGTATCCTGACGCTGACCTATTACGGCGCGGAAAAGGTCATCCCGCATTACAATGTGATGGGCGTGGCCAAGGCGGCGCTGGAAACCAGCGTGCAATATCTCGCCAACGATCTGGGTCCGGACAATATCCGCGTCAACGCGCTCAGCGCCGGTCCGATCAAGACGCTGGCAGCCAGCGGGATCGGCGATTTCCGCTATATCCTCAAATGGAACGAGCTTAATTCGCCGCTGCGGCGCAATGTCACTATCGACGATGTCGGCGGGGCGGGACTGTATTTGCTGTCGGACCTGTCCAGCGGAGTCACCGGCGAGGTGCACCATGTCGATGGCGGCTATCACGTGGTAGGCATGAAGCAGGAAGACGCGCCCGATATCGCGCTCGATAATTAGGGCGGCGAGTGACGCGATCTTAAGGGCGCGAGGCTAGGGGCGCTGCCATGGCGATATTGATAACAGGGGCGGCCGGCTTCATCGGCGCTGCATTGGCGCAGCGGCTGCTGGCGCGCGGCGACCAGGTGATCGGGATCGACGATCTCAACGCTTATTACCAGGTCTCGCTGAAGGAAGACCGGCTGGCGCGGCTGCGCGAATCGGGCGGCGATCGGTTCGCCTTCCACCAGCTGGATTTCGCCGATAACGATGCGCTGATGGCTGCGCTGGATGGCAGCGAGATCGACCGGATCGTCCATCTGGGCGCGCAAGCGGGCGTACGCTATTCGCTCGACAATCCGCAGGCATATGTCCGCTCGAACCTGGCCGGTCATGTGAACATGCTGGAACTGGCGCGCGAGCGGCAGGTGCGCCACATGGTCTATGCCAGCTCCTCCAGTGTCTATGGCGGGAACGACAAGTTTCCCTTCAGTGTAGAGGACCGGGTGGATCACCCCGTCTCGCTCTACGCTGCGACCAAGCGCGCCGATGAATTGATGAGCGAGACCTACGCGCATCTGTTCCGCTTGCCCCTGACCGGATTACGCTTTTTCACCGTCTATGGCCCGTGGGGTCGGCCGGACATGATGCTGTGGCTATTCACCAGGGCAATCCTTGCCGGCGAACCGATCGAGGTCTTCAATCACGGCGACATGTACCGCGACTTCACCCATATTTCGGATATCGTGGACGGCGTGACAGCCTGCCTTGACGGACCGCCCGCCGATGATGGCGAGGCCAAACCCGGCGGCAGCGTAAAGCCGCATGCGCTCTACAATATCGGCAACAACCGCTCCGAAAAGCTGATGAAGGTCATCGGCCTGATCGAGGATGCCTGCGGGCGCAAGGCACAGCTTGAGATGCTGCCGATGCAGCCGGGCGACGTGCACCGGACCGCCGCCGATATCTCCGCCATGCAGCGCGATTTCGGCTACGATCCGCAAATGAGGGTAGAGCAGGGCGTGCCCGAATTCGTCGACTGGTTCCGGGCGTACCACGCCTAACCGTGTTTGCCCGGGTGAGGGCCGTTACTCCGAAGGCGGCGGAGGAAGCGTCGTTTCTTCGGTCACTTCATCGCCCACCGGCTGTTCGCGCTCGGCCGCCAGCCGTTCCATATATTCGCGCTCGATCTGTTCGACACGCTCCTGCTGAGCGGCGGCATCGGCATCAATGGTGGACAGACGTTCCGCCCGCGCTTCCTCGATCAGCTGGCCGAAGCGTACATCGCTGCTTTCCTGCCTATCCTTATAGGCCGCATCGATCATCCGCTGGGTGCAGCCGGTAATCCCGCCCACGCCGGTGGGGGAACAGGACATGGTGCCCGTCGCGGTGATGGTTTCGAATTTCTCCACCCGTTCGGCCCAGGCGGTGTTCTGCGGCGAATCGCTGGCGCGCAGCGTTTCGGGAATGCGATAACGTTCGTTTTCCGCCTTGCGCGCGCACACCACGATCTCGTCATTGGTGCTGGGCGGGCAACCATCGTCGCCATAGACGATCACCATGTTAACCTTGTCCCCCGCATCGTCCTGCGCGGACACAGGTGCGGCGAATAGCAGCGGCAGGGCGAGCATTGCAGGGGCGAACAGGCGAGTGGTCATGATGTTTCTTTCCATTGTCGTCTCACTAGGCGCGTATGGGCCTTAATCGCCTATGAAGCGAGCCGGCGCTAGCTATTGTTCCCGATTGAACCTGCCCATTATACCTTCTCCGCCAGCTTGATAGCGGCGCGGCAGCCCAGCCGGATCGCACCCGACAGCAGCTGATAGGCGGGCGCTTTTTCCGCCCCGGCGGCCAATGCCGCATCGCGGTGCTCGCGCTCATCCTCGCGGAAATCCTCAATCATTCCGGCCAGCTCGGGATCGGTGCCCGATGCTTCGAGCGCGTCGAGCTGGTCAGAATAATGCTTGTCGATCTCGGTTTCCACGGCGGCGGTGCAGGCCATCGCCGCTTCCGGACCGATCAGCGCGGTAATCGCACCCAGGCCGTATCCGGCGACCGACCATAAAGGCTGCAGCACGGTCGGGCGCACGCCGCGCCGCGCCATCAGCGCATCGAATTGTTCGCGGTGCCGCTCTTCCTGCTCCGCCATGGCGCGGATTTCCGCCGAATGTGGGCCGCGGTCGCCCATCACGGCAAGCTGCCCGGCGTAAATCCGGTTCGCGCCAAATTCGCCCGCCTGATCCACGCGGATCATCGCCTCTGTATCGACCGGCCCGGTGGGGATGTTCATGCCGTTTTCCTTTTGCGTGCCAGCAGCGACAGGATCGCGATCGCCCCGGCGCTCGATATGATGAAGTTCCAGCCCGCCAGCGAGATCCCGAAAAGGTCCCACGGCGCCTTGTCGCAGCGGATGATCGGCGCACCCATCACCGCCTCCAGCGGGTCGCCGCCGCCTTCAACCGCGATGGCGCAGGAGGTTATCCCTTCCCACCAGCCATATTCCACGCCCGCATGGAACGCCCCGATCATGCCGGAGGTGAGGATCGCCAGTCCGGCGAGCGCTATCCATAGCTGCCTGGGAGCCATGAAACCGGACACCAGCGCCAGCGCGATCGCGGCGAAATGCGGCCAGCGTTGCCACATGCACATCTCGCACGGGTACAGGCCAAAGCCATATTGCCCGATATAGGCGCCCCCAAGCAGCAGCGCGGGGATTGCAAAGGCCAGCGCACGGGCGAGCCGGTCCGATGGGCCAAGCGTCTGAGCTGTCGTCATGATCGGCGGATCAGGGCTTTGCAGCGGGTTTCTTGGCCGGGCGCGAGGCCATGCTGCTGGGCGCGGTGCGGCGCAAGGTTTGCAGCGCGTAATGCAGCTGGAAATCTTCCACGCCCTGCTCCTCCAGCTCGGCTGCGGTCAGCTTGAAGCGCGGATCGTCGAGATTGTCCTGCTCCAGCGCCTCGTCCTCCAGCGCCAGCTCGTTGATCAGATGGCCGCGCAGATCGGATTCGCGCATACGGAACTTGGCCCGGCGCGCAAGATCGGGATCGGATAGCTGCGGCACGGTGATATCGGGTTTGATCCCGCCTTCCTGCACCGAATGGCCCTTGGGCGTGAAATAGCGCGCCGTGGTCAGCTTGAGCGCGGCATCGCGGCCCAGTGGCAGCAACGTCTGCACGCTGCCCTTGCCGAAGCTGCGATCGCCCATGATCACCGCGCGGCGATGATCCTGCAGCGCGCCAGCCACGATTTCGGAGGCCGAGGCGGAACCGGCATCGATCAGCACGATCATCGGCACATCCTTGGCGATTTCGCCCATGAACACGCTTTCCGCATCGTAAAGCAGCGTCTCGCCGCGCGCGCGGCCGCGCTGCGAGACGATCCGGCCCTTGTCGAGGAACAGGTCGGACAGCGCCACCGCCTCGTCCAGCGAACCGCCGGGGTTGGAGCGCAGGTCGAGCACCAGCCCGGTGAGCCTGCCCGATGCTTCCTCGCGCAGCTTTTCCCAGGCGGTAAACACGTCGCGCCCGACATCGCGGGAAAATTCATTGACGATAATCACGCCGATATTGCCAGGCTGGAGCTCATGGGTGACCGGCTCCAGCTCGATCACGCCGCGCGTTACCGTCACGTCGAACGGCTCGTCACGGCCGGGGCGAAATACGGTCAGGCGAATATCGGTTCCGGCGGGGCCGCGCATGCGGTTGACCGCCTCGTCCAGCTCGCCGCCATAGATCAGATCGCCATCCAGATGGGTGATGTAATCGCCGGCCTTGATCCCGGCCTCTTCCGCCGGGCTGCCGCGAAACGGGCTGATGATCTTGACCGCGCCATCTTCCATGATGACCGACAGGCCCAGCCCCGAATAATTGCCGTCGATCATGGTTTCGAGACGCTGCAGGTCGCTGCCGTCGAGATAGGCGCTGTGCGGATCGAGGCTGGCAAGCATTCCATCGATTGCGCCGCGGATCAGCTTTTCATCCTCCACCGGCTCGACATAGGATTTCTTGATCTGCTGATATGTCGCAAACAGCTTGGCAAATTCCGGCCCGGCGCGCCCATCGACCTGCGCCATACCGGCGGTGGTGGCAGGAATCAGCGCCACGGCGGTAACCAGCGCTGCGGGTTTGAGATAGCGGACGAGTTTCATTGTCGGCGAGCCTTTCGGATTTGATGCATAGTATCGCGCACGGCGGCTGAACGCTAGCTGAGGTTTGCGCAGGCACCCGCGATGTCTCGCTGTGGGGCGATCGCGGCTGACGGGATTAACCGCCGGTGCGCTTCCTGCGCGGGCCTGTGTTCTCGCCCTACCGCCCGACAAAATCGAGCGGATTGACCGGCGTGCCCTTGCGCCGCAGTTCCAGCATGACCTGCGGATCTTCCACCTCGGCCACGCCCAGCGGCGCGCCGCCGACCAGATCCTGCCCGACCGTTACATCCGTGCGGGCGAGCCCGGTGACCAGGCTGGTCCAGCCGCCCGCATGTTCGACGATCACGATTGCGCCATAGCCGCGATACGGCCCGGCGAACGCCACCCGGCCCGCTGCCGGGGCGACGACCTGCGCGCCGGTAGGCGGAGCCAACGTCACCCCGGTATTGCGCGTACCGCCCTCTCCCTGCTCGCCAAACCCGGACAGGGTGCGCCCGATTACCGGCATCTGGAAGCCCGCCGGCGCGCTTGCAGCGGCGCCGGGAGCGGCAGATGGCGCATTGGAAGCGATCACTTCCGAACGTTCGGGGCGCGGTGGGCGCATGATCGGGCCGGGCAGCGCCGCCAGTTCTTCACGCAGCGAACCCATTTCGCCCAGCCCCGCTACCAGCGCATCGAGATCACGCGCTTCCTCGGCCAGCGCCAAAGCACGGTCGGTCTCGCGCGCCGCATCGCCCTGCGCCTGGCGCGAGGCGAGGCGCTGGCGGCTCTCGATCGCGGCGAGCCGCTGGCGCCGGTCGTCCAGTTCGCCTTCGCTCGTCCTCAGCGTGCCGAGCGCTGCCTGAGCCTCCGCCTCCAATGCCCGCCCGCGCTCGATTTCGGCGCGCAGCGCGGCGGTGCGTTCGCGTACTTGCGGGATGGTCGATTCCAGCACGGCGCGCAGGTAAACGGTTTCGCGCACCGATCCCGGCCGCAGGATGGACAGGGCCAGCGGACGCCGCGCCAGTTTCTGCAAGGCGGCGGTCAGCCGGATAAGCGGCTCGCGCCGCTCGGCCAGCCGCTTGTTCAATCGCGCGCGCTGATCGCCGATCAGGCTGAGCCGCGCTTCGGCGGCGGCAATCCCGGCTTCGGCCTGCTGGATTCTCGCGGCGAGCGCCGCAGCCTCGCGCGCGGTCTTTTCCGCTGCCTCGGTGGCCTGGCGCGCCTCTGCTTCCAGCCGCTTTCCGCGGCTCTGGGCGGCGCGGGCCTGCTGCTGCGCACGGGTCAAGGCGGCGCGCGCCTCGCCGGCATCGGCATAGCTGCCGCCCTGGGCCCATAACCCGCCGCCCAGCACCAGCGCCGGAGCAACGATGAACAGCACGGATTTGCGCGACATCATGACGCTACCCTGCCCGATGATAGGGATGGCCCGCAAGGATAGCGGTGGCGCGGTAGAGTTGCTCCATCAGCATCGCGCGGGCGAGAAGATGCGGCCAGGTGGCGCTGCCGAAAGCCAGCAGCAGGTCTGCATCGGCGCGCTCCGCCTTCGTATGGCCGTCGGCTGCACCCAGCACCAAGCGGGTCTCGCGAATGCCGGTATCGCGCCATTGGCCGAGCGTTTGGGCAAGCTGCTCGGACGACAGATCCCGCCCCCGCTCGTCGAGCAGGACCAGCTTCGCCGGGCTGACAGGCTCGCCCAGCCGGCCCCCCGTTTCGGGCAATTCGGTCAGCTTGAGCGGCCAAATGATGCGCTTTTCGTAGCGCGCGACCAGCTCCGCCTCGGGCGAGCGGGCGATCTTTCCGCGAGCGACGACGTGGAGCAGCATGGCACGCTTCATAGGCCGTTGCGCGCGGCACACCATAGTCCGCTTCAGGAAAAACTTGACCGGGTTCCCGCTATGTTCCACCAAAAGGCCATGTCCGAAGCCGCCTTGATCGAATCAGTCGCCGCCGCCAATCCCGCTGCACGGGACGTGGCGCGCGGTATCGCCCGCCTGTTCGCCCGCAACGATATCTGGTGCCTTGCCGAAATGCCGCTGAGGAACGGTCGCCGCGCCGATCTGATGGGAGTCGATGCCAAGGGCCGGGTGGTGATCGTGGAGATCAAGGTCAGCCGTGCGGATCTGCTGGGCGATGGCAAGTGGCCCGATTATCTGGACCATTGCGACCGGTTTTATTGGGGCCTGCCGCCATCGCTGGATCGCAGCGTGCTGGAACGGGACGATTACCAGCCCGATTGCTGCGGGATCATCGTGGCCGATGCCTATGATGGTGAAATCGTGCGCCCCGCCCCCTCGCACCCGCTCGCAGCGGCGCGGCGCAAGGTGGAGGTGGAGCGACTGGCGCGCACTTCATTACGGCGCGGCGTGGTCGGGATCGACCCGGAATGCGCGCCCTGGGGCGGCGAGGCGGCGCAATAGGCGGCACAGCAGGCGGTGCTCGCAGCGACTGGTCACATTAATCCTTTGGCGTTATCGCCAGCGGCGATGCTTGCCGCAATCCTCATATCCGCCCTCGCCATGAGCGCCATTGTCGCGGCCAGGTATTTCGCGACCAGCGGATTGTTCGCTTGGGCGACCAGCAAGGTCGTGCCGGGCCATTATACAGGTCTGCGCCCGCAAATCCGCCGCGAAATCGGGTGGTCGCTCGTCTCGGCGGCGATTTACGGCGTGCCTGCCGGGGTCGTGGCATGGGGTTGGCAGAACCTGGGCTGGACGCTGATCTACACCGATCCGGGCGATTATCCGCTGTGGTACATGCCGGTCTCTGTCCTGGCCTATTTGCTGCTGCACGATACCTGGTTCTACTGGACCCACCGGGCGATGCACGATCCGCGGCTGTTTCGCCGGATGCATGCGGTGCATCACGACAGCCGCCCGCCCACCGCCTGGGCCGCGATGAGCTTCCATCCCAGCGAGGCGCTGACCGGCGCGGTCGTCATTCCGCTGCTGGTGTTCCTGGTGCCGATCCATATCGCGATGCTGGGGCTGGTTCTGGCGATCATGACGGTCATGGGGGTGACCAACCATATGGGGTGGGAGATGTTTCCCCGCTGGCTTGTTCACTCTACGTTTGGAGGCTGGCTGATAACGGCCAGCCATCACCAGCGGCATCATGAACAGTATCGCTGCAATTACGGGCTCTATTTCAGGATTTGGGATCGATTATGCGGAACGGATCGTGGATTGTCGGACAGCTTTGGTCCAAACCGCTCGCCGCAGCAGCGCTCGCAGCAGCACTGATCGGCGGGGCCGGCACGGGTTTCGCCAAATCGGAAGCCGCCAGCGTCGATGTCACCGTTACCATTACCGATCTGCGCTCTGCCGAAGGCGTGGTGCGCGCTTGCATGACTACCGATCCCGGCAGGTTCCCCAAATGCCGGGGGGCTGCCGGTGCCCATAGTGCGGTTGTCCCTGCCGGGGACGGCGCCACGGTCACTTTCAACGGCGTAAAACCGGGGCGCTATGCGATTGCGCTGCTCCATGACGAGAACGATAATGGCAAGGCCGACCGGGCGCTGATGATGATGCCCAAGGAAGGGTTCGGCTTTTCGCGCGATGCCAAGGTGCGCATGGGTCCGCCGAAATTCGATGCGGCTGCATTCGATGTCGGCACCGCGCCGATCCGCCAGACGATCCGTATGCGCTACATGCTTTAATCCGGCCGGGGCCCGCAGCAGGGCATTCAAGCTTCTACAAAATCCAACCCGCGCAACTTAACGCGATGTTTACCATGTCGCGCCAGAACCCGTCTCACGACAGACATGAAAAAGGGTTGTGGGGCACATGGATAGGCTCAGCGGAGATTTTGGACATTCCGATCCGGTCGATTTCGACGAGATCGGCGGCTTGGCTGCCGATAGCGGTGACGACGAGATCGAACGGCAGGATCCGCCGCCCGAAATCGGGCAGGACGAGCGCCGGATGCAGGTGCGCGCCTATAATTACTGGGCCGGGCTGCTGGCCGACCGCAATTTCCCCTCGATAGAGGAACTCGACCCGGAAGACTTGCCCGATTTCGGTCCGCATTCGGTGTTGCTCGACTTCACCGACGGGATCGACGATCCGGCGGTCCCCCATCTGGGCGAAATTCTGGCCGAGGAATGCGGCACCGATTCGGGGATCGAGCGGCTTTCGCAAGTGCCCAGTCGCAGCCTGCTCAGCCGTATTACCGATCATTACATGCAGATTCTGGCCAACCAGGCACCGATCGGTTTCGAGGCGGAATTCGTCAATCAGCGTGGTGCCACGATCCTGTATCGCGGCATATTGCTGCCCTTTTCAAGCGACGACGAGTCGATCGATTTCATTTATGGCGTGATCAACTGGAAGGAAATGGCCGACCAGATCACCACCGACGAGCTGTTGCTTGAAATCGACCAGGTGCTCGAAACCGGCCTGGCCGGTCGCCTTGATGAAGAAGACGATGCCGATCAGCCCGGTCCCCCTCCAGCCCCGGCGCACGCCATGGACGATTGGGCCGATGGCCCCGGCAGCGATCTGGCGAGTGATCAGGACGATGATTCTGCGAACGAATGGGCCGAGGGCTCCGGCAACGCGCTCAGCCATCTCTCCAATTTTTCCGGCGCGGTGGAATATGACGACGAAGCCGAAGACGATGGCGCGGATTTTCCGCAGCCAGCCTTCGGTTCGCTCAGCGCTTCGATGGCCGAATCCAAGCGAGAGCCGCTCGATCTGTCTCTGGAAGGCGACTTGCCCGGGGAGATGGCCGAGGGCGCTTTTGGCGAGGAACCGGCTTTCGGCGATCCGCAAGCCGCTCCGATGCCCGAGGCTTACGAGCCGCAAATCCCGCAGGAAGACGAGCAATTCGGCCTGTATGACTGCCTTGCCGCTGCCCGGGAAAGTGCCCACGCCGCACGTAGCTGCGAAGACCGCAGCCGCTCCGCGCTGTATGAAGCGGTTGGCCGCGCCTACGATGTCAGCCTGGCCGCAGCCGAAGAGCCGCAGGAATTCACCTCTCTGGTCGAGGAAAACGGGCTGAGCGTACAGGAACGCGCCCCGATGACCCCCGTGGTCAAGCTGGTTTTCGGCGCCGATTACGACAAGACACGCCTGACCGAATATGCGGCCGTGCTGGGTCATGCCCACCGCATCGGCATCGAGCGCGGCGCATTGTCGGGCTTCCTAAAGCAGGCCGAAGGCGGATTGAAGGGCGTGGTTTCGGCCGAACGCCGCCTGCGCAAGGAAGAAAGCGGCAAGGTTGTCGAGCCTGCCGACGCCCCGCGCAGCAGCATCGCCAGGAAACTGCGTAAGCTCGATCACTTGCCGGTCGGTGAGATTTCCGCCGAAGGCCCGGAATTCGCACTCGTCCTGATCCGCCGCTTGCCCGATGGTTCGATAGGTATGCTCGGCGAAATAGGTGAGGATATCCCGCTGGTCGAACGCGCCGCCCGCAAGCTGTTGGATGAAAAGCCGAAAGCCTGAAATTCGTACCCGAATCGCGAAGCGCCCGGCCGACGGAGGGTTGGCATCGGACGTTTTCGCGGGCTAGCGCGCGGTGATGGCTTTGTTTTCCAACAGCGCAACGCGCATCCAGCCCTATTTCGGTTATCGCAACGGCGAAACGCTCTGGATCACCGCTCGCGCATTGCGTTCGGGCAAGCCGAAATTCGAAAACCGGGGCCGGTTGCAGGCCTTTCGCACCATGCTCTCCCAATTCGCCTCGCGCGAGGTGGCCGGGCTGACGGTCAGGATGGAAATCGAGCAAGCGGGCTGTGAAGAAACACATATTTTCGAAGCCGAAACGGACGTTGAGGGCTTCGTCAATTTCGCGGTTCCACTGCCGGGCGGATGGCCCATGCCGGACCATACCAGCTGGGAAGTCGTGGCGCTGCACTGGCGGTCCGAAGGCGAAGATCACTGCGTTGAGGGTCACATCCTCGTCCCCGGAAGCAGCCGCAATCTGGCGGTTATCTCCGACATCGACGACACCATTATCGAAACAGGCATTACCGGCGGCCTGCGCCAGATCTTGCGCAATTGGCGGCGCGTGCTGGCCGAATTGCCCGAAGAGCGGCTTGCCGTGCCCGGATCGGACACGTTCTACGGCGCGCTGGGGGGCGGCAATGTGCTGGGTGCGCAGGACGTGCATCTGGGTGAGCGGCTGAACGCGACCCACCGGGCGTTTTTCTATATCTCGTCCAGCCCATGGAACCTGTTTTCCTATCTCGTCACCTTTCAGAAGATGCGCGGCCTGCCGCTTGGCCCGCTGATGCTGCGCGATTGGGGGCTGGACCGCGAAACGCTGGGCAGTTCCAGCCACGGCGCGCATAAACGGCGTTCGATGGAGAAGATCCTGGCCGCCTTTCCCGATATGCGCTTCGCCCTGATCGGCGACGATACGCAGGGCGATCTTACCGCCTATGCCGATGTTGTGGCCGATTATCCGCAGCGCATCGCCGCCATCTTCATCCGCTCTGCGGGCGAAGCGCTGTCCTCCCAAGAGATCGCTGCCAAGGCCACGATCGAGGCGGCAGGCGTGCCCTTCTGGTTCGGCGAGAGCTATAATATCGGGCAAGGCTTCCTGCGCGCGGCGGGCTTGTCGAACGAGAGCGAAGCCGCCAAGATCGTGGAAACGGCGCGCCATGCGCCGCAGGAGGGATGATAATTTGGCACAGGCGCGGCGCCGGTTCGGCTGGATGACATGGACCGCTATCATCGCTGCAGTGCTGGTGCTGGCCGGGATCGGTCTGTGGCGCTGGGCCGCGGCCAATGATTCGGTCGCCACGCTGGATGCCGTCGACGGCCTGTTTACCAAAGGCGATGCGGAAGTCGTCGCGGGACCGGTGGCCATCGGCGATGGCGACGAGCAGGTGCTCTATGTCATGCGCGCATCGGGCGACCATATCGATCGCAAAATGCCGGTGCTGGTGTGGATTCACGGCGGTGCATGGCGCGATGGCGACCCCAAGGATTATGCATTCATGGGCCGCAACTTCGCGCCGGAGGGGTTCGTTGTGGTCAATGCCGGATACCGAAAGGGAGCGGGTGGCGGCGAATATCCCGCCATGCTGGAGGACGGCGCGGCGGCTTTGCGCTGGGTTGTCGAAAATATCGCCAACTACGGCGGCGATGCGGAGCGAATTTACCTGATGGGCCACTCGGCAGGCGCATATAATGCCGTAATGCTGGGGCTGGACCGGCAATGGCTGGGCCGCGAGGGCTTGCCGGACGATACGATCGACGGCGTGGTCGGCCTTGCCGGACCCTATGATTTCCTGCCGCTCGATAAGGAAAGCACCATCCGCACCTTCGGCGCGCAGGAAAATCTGGACGCCACCCAGCCGGTGAATTTCGTGCGCGCGGATGCGCCGCCGATGCTGCTGGTTCATGGCAGCGAAGACGAGGTTGTGAACCCGCGCCATTCAAAAGCGCTGGAAGCGGCGCAGCGCGCGGTCGGCGGCGAGGCGCTGAGCATCGAGCTTAAGGGCCTGAACCATGCCGATCTCGTCATGAGGCTCGCCCGTCCGTTCAGCCGCGAAACGCGGACCAAGGATGCCGTTCTCGGCTGGCTGCAGGCGCGTGTAACAGCCGAGGACGTGCCGGAGCCTTCACCAGCGGTTCAGCCCCCCGCGCGTTAAACACTGGCCATGCGCGCATTCTCCAGATTAGCCACTCATGCATTGGCGCTGCTCGCGCTGATCGCTCTCACCACGCAGCCTGCCGCAGCACAATCGATCCTGCGGGATGCGGAGACCGAGGCGCTGCTCGACGACATGGCGGCGCCATTGGTGGAGGCTGCGGGGCTGGAGCCGGACAATGTGGAGATGGTGCTGATCGGCGATCGCTCGATCAACGCCTTCGTCGCTGGCGGACAGGCGGTCTATATCCATAGCGGCCTGATCGAGGCGGCCGATACGGCCAATGAAGTTCAGGGCGTGATCGCGCATGAGCTGGGCCACATCACCGGTGGGCACGTGATCCGCGGCTCCGAAGCGGCGGGCGCGGCGACTAACATCTCGATCATCTCGATGGTGCTGGCCGCAGCCGCTGCCGCCGCCGGGGCAGGCGATGCCGCAATGGGCGTGATGATGGCAGGCCAGCGCGCCGCGCTCGGCAAGTATCTTGCATTCAGCCGCGTTCAGGAAGCCAGCGCGGATGCCGCCGGGGCACAATATCTGTCCGATGCCGGCATTTCGGGCCGGGGTTCGCTGACCTTCTTCGGCAAGTTGCAGAACCTTGAATATCGCTACGGCGTGTCGCAGGCCGACGATGCGCAATTCACCCGCACCCATCCGCTGTCGGGGGACCGGATTGCGCTGCTGCGCGAAACTTACGAAGTCGATCCGGCCTGGGAAACGCCGGAAGATGCCGCGCTGCAGGCCCGGTTCGAACGGGTGAAGGGCAAGCTGCACGGCTATATGGCCGATCCCGCGCGGACCCTGCGCGAATATCCCAAGGCCGATACCAGCGTGCCCGCGCGTTATGCCCGCGCCTATGCCTATCACAAGGACGCTCTGATCGAAGATGCGCTGTTGGAAACCGAGGCGTTGATCGCCGCCGATCCGAACGATCCCTATTTCCTCGAGCTCAAGGGCCAGGTGCTGCTCGAATCGGGCCGCCCGGAAGAGGCGCTGAAGCCGCTGCGCCAGGCGACCGACCTCACCAACAACCACCCGCTGATCGCCGGGATTTTCGGCCACGCGCTTATCGCGACCGAGGATGAAGCCAATTTTGCCGAGGCGGAGGAAGTGCTGCGCGCCGCGGTGGGCCGCGACCGGCGCAATCCCTTCGCCTGGTATCAGCTGGGCGTGGTCTATGCCGCACGCGGAGACGACGCTCGCGCCCGCCTCGCCAGCGCCGAACAGCAAGTGATGGGCCGCGAATATTCGCTCGCCCTGCGCAGCGCGACCGCGGCGGAACAGGCGCTGCCCTTCGGTTCGCCCGATTGGCTGCGCGCGCAGGATATCGCCATGCAGGCACGCGCGGAACTTGAACGCCAGCGCGACCGGCGATAGCGCGGCCAGGTCATGACTCTCAAACAATCGCTTCTCACCGCGCTGATCGCGCTTGCCGCCGGTTTTGCCGGGGCTGGCCTGTGGTCGATGGCCGGGCTGGACGATACGCAAACCCGCAAATATCTCCTTGAAAACCCGCAGATCCTGCCAGAAATGGTGGCCGCGTATGAGCGGGGCGAATCGCAAGCGAAGCTGGCCGAAGTGGCGGATGGGGTGAGCGAGCCGTTTCCCGGCGCGGTGCTGGGCAACCCCGAAGGCTCGGTCACGCTGGTCGAGTTCAGCGATTACAATTGCACCTACTGCCGCGCCAGCCTGCCGCATGTGAAGCAGCTGATCGCGGATAACCCCGATCTGCGCGTCGTATTGCGCGAATGGCCCATTTTCGATGGCAGCGAAGATGCTGCGCGCATGGCGCTGGCGGCTGCGAAACAGGGTAAGTTCGCCGCGTTTCACGATGCTATGTTCGAAATCGGCTCATCCAGCGCGGCAGGTATCGAAGCAGCCGCCACCCGCGCCGGGCTGGACCTGGAGCGAGCGCAAAACGACGCCGGATCCGATGACATCACGGCAGAGCTGGCGCGCAACCAGCAACTCGCCCGCTCCATTGGCTTTACCGGCACGCCCAGCTGGATTGCGGGCGATCAGGTAATCGAAGGCGCGGTGGGACCGGCGCGTCTGGCCGAAGCGCTGGATAGCGGGGAAAGCTCGTGATTCTGTTTCCGTGAGGGGGCACCTGGCAGCGCTCGCCCTCGCTTGCGCAATAGCGCCGGTTCAGACCGTGCAGGCGCAGGAGGCCCAGGACATTGCCGGGGCACTGTCTGCAATGCAGCAGCGCGACCAGACGCTGCTTGATATCGGCTGGAAGCTGGCTTCCGCGAACGCTCGATATTGCGATAGCACCGTGGCCGAAATCGGGTTGATGGTGCTCGACACCGGCAGCTTTCGCGACCCTCCCGCCATCGCCGCAGCGCTGGGCGTATCGGGCAACATATTGGTGCAAGCCGCCGCACACGGCTCCCCGGCGCAGGCGGCGGGGCTGGCCTCACCGATGCCGATCACCGCGATCGATGGCGAGCCCACCGCCGTTCCAGCTGCGGCGCGCCCCTATGGCTGGGAACATCTTGCCGCAACGAACGAGCGGATTGCCGCCTCGCTTGCCCGTGACGGGGTGGTGGAACTGCGCGTCGAGCATGGAAGCGGGAACAGCAGCGCGGCGCGTACCGCCCTGATAGAGGGCGCGCCTGCTTGCGAGATGCGGATGGAGCAGCGCGACGGCGAAGACCGTGCCCGCGCCGATGGCAAGCGCGTGCTGATCGGCAGCAACTTCGCCGGGTTCTCCTATCCGAAGGAGGAACTCGCCGCTGCGATCGCGCATGAGATGGCTCATGTGGTTCTGGGCCATTCCGCGTGGTTGGACGAGGCCGGACGCAAGCGCGGCAATATCCGCCAGACCGAGCGCGAGGCAGACCGGCTCGCCCCGTGGCTGCTTGCCAATGCCGGTTACGATCCGTTTGCGATGGAGCGTTTCATGCGCCGCTGGGGTCCGGACCATTCGGGCGGACTGTTGCGCAAGCGAACCCATGACGGGTGGGACGAACGCGCCGCATCGATCGCCGCCGAAGCCGCGCTGGTCGCGCGCATCCATAGCGAAGCGGGCGCGGCGGACTGGAAAGCGCAATTTCGGCGCGAAGTTGCGCCCTGACCCGGTCCAGCCGAATGGTCCGGCGGTCTATTCCTGCACAGGTTCCTCTGCCGCCTTGGCGTAGATCGAGTTAATTGGCTTTGCCAGAACGCGCCGCACCATCGGCTCGAAGAACTCCAGCGGCTTGCTGTCATAATCGGGATCGAACGCGGCCTGATCGTACTTTTCGCAGAATTCCGCACAGGCATCGAAATAGGGACTGTCTGCGAAGCGGTCGCGCAGGTTCTGGTCCTGCCCGATGTGATGAAAGAAATAATACCCCTGGAAGGCGCCGTGATGCTGGCAGATCCAGTGTTCCTCCTCGCTCACGAAGGGCTTGAGCATGGCGGCGGCAATATCGGGGTGGTTATAGGTGCCCAGAGTATCGCCGATATCGTGGAGCAGCGCCATCACCACATAGGTTTCGGGCCGCCCGTCGCGGTGTGCCCTTGTGGCGGTTTGCAACGAATGTTCCAGCCGGCAGACCGGAAACCCGCCGAAATCGCCGTCGAGCAGCTTGAGATGAGTGAGCACACGGTCGGGCAAATCCTTGGCAAAAGCGCGGAACTGGGTGCTGATCGTGTCCCAATCCTGCTTCGTGCCCTCTTTCATGTTGCGAAACGCGGCGCGCGATCGCGCCTGCTCTGCTGCGCCATGTGCCGTTTGCGTGCTGACATCCATTTCGATTCTCCGCCTATGCTCTGTTAGCCGCCATTCTAGCGCGGCCTGGCCTGAAAACAAAACCGTCGCTGCCGAAACCATCTGCCAAGGCTGGAATAATTGGGCTAGGCTGCGCGCATGGCCATGCTGCCCTTCAAGCCAACCCCGTTCTTCGCCAACAAGAACCGCGCGTTCTGGATGCTGCATATTGCGGGCTGGACCGGGGCGTTGCTGCTGCGCGCAATATCCGGCTTTGTCGGCGGGCAGGACAGCGCCTTCCTGATCATCATCGCGATCGAGGCGGTGACGGGCTTCTCGATCAGCCTGGTGCTGGCGGTGATTTTCCAGCGATTGTTCCGCCTGAAGCCGATCGTCACCTGGGTCAGCACCGCCCTGGTGCTCGCCAGCGGGGTGGCGCTGTTCACCTTTATCGAGACGTGGATCATCTCGATCATCCGGCCCAGCTTCGATGGCAATTTCGCTGCATTGTTCATCAGTTTCATCGTCTGGCCGCTCACCCTGCTGGGCGGCTGGTCAGCGCTGTATTTCGCGATCAATTTCTTCCTCCAGGTGGAAGAACAGGCCGACCGGCTGATCCGGCTGGAGAACCAGGCGACCAGTGCGCAGCTGGCAATGCTGCGCTACCAGCTCAACCCGCATTTCCTGTTCAACACGCTCAATTCGATCAGCACGCTGGTGCTGCTGAAACAGACCGAGCCGGCCAATGCCATGCTGACCCGGCTATCCTCCTTCCTGCGCCACACGCTGGAGACGGAGCCTGGGGGCAAGGTCACCCTGTCGCAGGAGATCGAGACGCTGAAGCTGTATCTCGATATCGAACGGATGCGGTTCGAAGAGCGGCTGCGCACCGAATTCCATGTCGATCCGCGCGCGGCGGAGGCGTGTTTGCCCTCCATGCTGCTTCAACCACTGATCGAAAACGCCATCAAATATGCGGTTGGTGCGCAGGAAGAAGGGGCGCGCATCTCCCTCTCGGCCCAACTGGTCGGTAACCGGCTGCGCGTCAGCGTATCGGATACCGGGCCGGGGCTGGACACCGATACCGGGCCCAGAAGCCTGCCCGCCTCGATCACCACCAGCAATCTGGCGGGCTCCAGCCGCCATGATTCCACCGGTGTCGGCCTGGCCAATATTCGCGACCGGCTTGCACAGGCCTATGGTGACGACCATCTGTTTGAAATCCGCAGTCCGCCCGATGGCGGGTTTACCGTGATTATCGAATTGCCATACGACACCGCCGAATCCGATAACCCTGCGCTGTCACGCGCTGCCCTTCCCGCAAATTCGGGCCGCGCCAGTATAGAGCCACGGCAATCTTCCCCCGATCCGGTGGCCGATTTGCGCGGAACGCCGTTTTCCGCCCAGACCAATGCGCCCGCTGCGCCTACCGTCCGCACCATGGAGCCAAAGACATGACCATCAAAGCCATCATCGTCGACGATGAAAAACTCGCCATCCAGGGGCTGCAATTGCGGCTCGAGCCGTTCGAGGATGTCGAGATCATCGACACCTGCAACAATGGCCGCGAGGCGATCCGCAAGATCAAGACCGCCAAGCCGGACTTGGTTTTCCTCGACATCCAGATGCCCGGTTTCGACGGGTTCAGCGTGGTGAAGGGCGTGATGGAAATCGAACCGCCATTGTTCGTGTTCGTCACCGCCTATCAGGAACACGCGATCCGCGCCTTCGAGGCCAATGCGGTGAACTATCTGATGAAGCCGGTGGATGAGGACAAGCTGGCCGACACGATCGAGCGGGTGCGGGTGCGGCTGGCCGAAAAGCGCTCTTCCGACGAAGCGGAGAAGCTGAAAAACGTGCTCAACGATGTCGCGCCCGATGCGGCCGAGGAATTTGCCGAAGGCGAAAGCACCGAGCGTTACGAGAAGCTGATCAACGTGAAGGATCGCGGTCAGATTTTCCGGGTGGAGACCGATTCGATCGAACATATCGAGGCGGCGGGCGATTACATGTGCATCTATACCGGCGACAATTCGCTGATTCTGCGCGAGACGATGAAGGATCTCGAGCGCCGGCTGGACCCGCGCAAGTTCCAGCGCGTCCACCGCTCCACCATCGTCAATCTGGACCAGGTGCGGCAGGTGAAGCCGCACACCAATGGCGAATGTTTCCTGGTGCTCGACAGCGGCGCAGAGGTGAAGGTTTCGCGCAGCTACCGCGATGTCGTTGCGCGGTTCGTGCATTGACGCTGGGCACCGGCTAGGGGGCGCCATGGCTTTTGAACTGACCGGCTTCGATCTCGACAAATTCGTCCGCGATACGCTGGCCGAGGATCTGGGCGAGGGGCTGCCCGGCGGGGGGTGCGATGTTACCGCGACCAGCGTGATTCCGGCCGAGGCGCGCTTTTCCGGGGTGATGGACAGCCGCGATCCCATCGTGGTCGCGGGCCTGCCGATTGCAGCGGCATTCTTCCGCGCGCTCGATCCGGACATGGATATCGAATTGCTGGCCGAAGAGGGCGCAAGCGTTACGCCCGGCACCGATCTGATGCGCCTGTCGGGCAATGCCCGCGCCATGCTGACCGCCGAACGCAGCGCGCTCAACACCGTGCAGCATCTGTCGGGCATCGCCACCATGGTCCGCGAATATGTGGACCGGATGGACAATTCCGCTTGTACCCTGCTCGATACGCGCAAGACCATCCCCGGCCTGCGCCATTTGGAGAAATACGCGGTGCGGATGGGCGGCGGGTCCAACCACCGGATGGGATTGTGGGATGCGGCGATGATCAAGGACAACCACATCCTCGTCGCCGGATCGGTTGGCGAGGCGGTGCGCCGGGCGCGCGATGCGGGGGTTCGCGATATCATCTGCGAAGTGGACCGGATCGACCAGATAGAGCCGGCGCTCAATGCCGGCGCGACGCGGTTGCTCCTTGATAATATGGAGCCTGCCACGCTGCGCGATGCGGTCGAACTGGTGGCGGGCCGCGTCCCAACCGAGGCGAGCGGCGGCATCGACCTGTCCACGATCAAGGCCAAGGCGGCAACGGGCGTCGATTATGTCAGCGTGGGCCGCCTGACCCAAAGCGCCCCAGCCGCCGATATCGGGCTGGATTTCACCGCCCTGTGAAGCGGATGGCGGCGATTCTCGCGGCGCTGGGCGCATTCGCGCTGCCAGCTTCGGCAATCGCCCAATCCTATCAATGCCGCCTGCCAGAGCGTATTTCGCTGCCGCGCATCACTGCGGACGGGCCGGTCCGGGTGGTACCGATTACGGGCTATACCGCAGCGCTCAGCTGGTCGCCCGAATTTTGCAAGGACCGTGAGATGCAGCCGCGTCACGCGGTCCAGTGCTCTGGCAGCAACGGTCGTTTCGGGCTGGTGATGCACGGGCTGTGGCCGCAGGGGCGCGGCGCCTGGCCGCAATGGTGCCCTGCGCGGCGCTCCGTCACTCCGGCGGAGGCCCGGCGCAACATGTGCATGATGCCGTCTGCGCGGCTGGTGGCGAGACAATGGGCCAAGCATGGTGCCTGCATGACCCGCCGCCCCGAAACCTATTTCAGGATCAGCCGGATTTTCTGGAACGCGCTGTCGAAGCCCGATTTCGACCGGCTATCGCGGCAGGACGGCTTGACCGCGGGCGCTATTCGCAGCGCACTGGCAGAGGTCAATAACGGGCTGGAGCCGCAGCATGTCGGGGTGAAGCTCAACCGCAGGGGCTGGTTGCAGGAGATAAGAATCTGCCTGGATCGACGCTTCCGGCCAACCGATTGCGACCGGCAGCGGCTGGGCGCGCGCGACCGAACCCGGGCAAAAATCTGGCGCGGACTTTAAAGCCGCAGATTACCGCCGCTCGCGGAAAAATCCGCGAAGCAATTGTGCGGCTTCGGCCTCTTGCAATCCGGAATAGATTTCGGGCCGATGGAGCGTCTGGGGCTGGGCAAATACTCTCGCCCCATGTTCAACCGCGCCGCCCTTGGGGTCGGCAGCGCCGTAATAGAGCCGGGCTATGCGCGCATGGGCGATCGCTCCGGCGCACATGGCGCAGGGCTCCAGCGTGACCCACAGGTCGCATTCGGTCAGTCGCTCGCTGCCCAAGGTCCGGGCCGCTGCGCGAATTGCCATGATTTCGGCATGGGCTGTGGGGTCGCATTCGCCGCGCGGGCGATTGGCACCCTCCGCGATAATTGCGCCATCATGCACGATCACCGCACCGACCGGGACCTCGCCCGAATCGGCCGCGCCGCGCGCCAGTTCCAGCGCGCGGGCCATGTAAGGAGAACGGAAGCCGGGCGGGATCGCTTGATCGGCCATCACCGCCCGGCTGCCTGTATGGTCTTACTCTTCGTCGCCGGTGACGGGCTCGCCTTCGGCGTCGTCCGCGCCGGTCACGTCGACATCGACGGTCGGTACTTCGACGGTGGTGGTGCCGGTATCGACGTCCACTTCGGGTGCATCGACGTCATATTCGGGCAGGTTGCCGCCTTCGACGCTGACTTCGGGCATATCGCCTTCTTCGGTCTGATCGACATCGCAAGCAGCGAGCGACAGCGCAAAGCCGGTGGCAGCGATAGCGGAAACGAACTTCTTCATATTGGTATCCTTCATTATTACCGCCGGGCGGAATAAGCGCCCTGCGATACATTTGCAATCGGCCGACATGTGTTGACGCAATCTCCCGTCACCGCTATGCGCGCCGCTTTACCGGGCAGGCCGAATGGCTCGCCCGTGATCTTCAAATTCACTCAGACGAGAGAAGTTCCATGTCGCGCATCTGCGAATTGACTGGCAAGGGCCGCATGACCGGCAACAATGTCAGCCACGCCAACAACCGTACCAAGCGGGTTTTCCTGCCCAATCTGCAGCACGTCACGCTGCTGAGCGAGAAGCTCGATCGCGGTTTCAAGTTCCGCGTGAGCACGGCGGGCCTGCGCTCGGTCGAGCATAATGGCGGGCTGGATAATTGGTTGTTGAAGACCAAGGACGACAAGCTGTCGGCGGGTGCGCTGAAAGTGAAGCGCGCGCTGAAAAAAGCGCAAACCGAAGCAGCCTGACGGTTTCAAGCTGCGCCCGTTTCGGGCCGGCTTACGGATTTCAGGGCGCGCGGGATCATCCGGCGCGCCCTTTTTCGTGTCAGAAATCCGCAGGCAGGGACAGTTTCAGCAGCAGGGTGCGCTGGAACATGCTGTCATTATCGTCCGATATCAGCCACAAATCGGTGCCGCCGTCCGGCTGATGAACCGCTGCCAGTCCTTCGAAATTGTCGGTCGGCAAGGGATGCGCGATTCGAGCGACAATATCGCCCCGCAGCTCCCCCTCCGCCCGCTCACCGATTCGCTCGAGCAGCACCAGCGCATTTTCGAATCGGGGCGGCAGCCCCCAGACCACCTTGCGCACCAGCACCAGCACGCGGCCATCGGGCAATTGCACGGCATCGACCGGGCGAAATCCTTCGGGCGGAACGAAGGTCATATGCGCAGGCTCGCTGCCAAGCAGCGGGTCGCCCGGAAACAGCAATGCGGGCAGCGTACCATCCCCCTCGCCCAGCCGCCCCTCGGCGATAATCAGGAACCGTCCGTCGTCCAGCCGAAGCAGCGTTTCCGCGCCCGAATTGCTCGACCATTCCTGCATCGCGTTGGGCCGGATGCGCGCGCTTTCAGTGAAGTTCCCGCCAAGACGCGCGACGGAATTGCTGGCCTCGTAACCCGCCCAGATCGTGCCGGATCGCGGATCGCGGGTAAGCGATTCGAGGTCGCGATATTCCTTCGGCTCGGTCTCCTCGCCGCGCCGGCCGAGGAAGCGCACCGCCGGCACCGATGCACCGGGCGGGGCAAAGCGCATCAGCCGCCCCCGGTCGCTGCCCACCAGAAGCGTATCGTCGCCGAGCGACACCAGCGCGGAATAGGAGCCGAATTGCGGATGCCGGCTGACAAGCTCCCACCCGCTCTCCAGCCGCAAGGCGCCGAGGACCTGCGGCTGGATATCGAGCGGGCGAAAGGTAATTCGGTCGCTGTAATTGCGCGGCTGCGGCGCGCTGCGCAGCCATGTGCCCGGTGCCAGGCCGATCGCGATGACTGCCAGCAGGGTCAGGCGGACGATTTTCACCGCGCCGAACTCCGCTGCGTCAGCGCATTGGCCCGGTGAACAGCAGCGGATCGAGCCGCGCGCTGCGCCATTTCAAGCCCCAGTGGAGATGCGGCCCGGTGGCGCGTCCGCTCGATCCGATATTGCCGATATACTGGCCCTGCCTGACCGTATCGCCTTCGCTCACAGCCAGTTTGGAGGCGTGGAGGAAGGCACTGTTCAGCCCATTGCCGTGATCGATGATCAGCAGGTATCCTTCCAGGCTGAAAGGCCGCGTCGTCGCCAGCGTCACCACTCCATCGGCAGGCGCGACGAACGGCGTGCCGCTTTCGCCGGTCGCGATATCCATGCCCGAATGATAGCTGCCGGGATCGCCGCGATAGATACGCTGCGAGCCGAACCGGCCGGAAATCCGCCCCTTAACCGGCCAGATGAAATCCTGTCGCCAGCCATCCGAATCGGCATCGACCTGGCGCGCCGCGTTGATCTGGGCAAGCTCGGGGCGGCGGCGGCGCATGAAGCTCTCGCTTGCACCCCCGGCGCGTCGCGCGACGTTGACCCGCTCGATATTCCAGTCGCGCGGGCTGACGGCTATCGGGCTCTCGATCCGTCGGCCATCCTCCAATTGCGCGACCAGCGCAACGTTCGTGCCCGAATCGCGGTCGAACGCGGCGAAGAAGCGGCCCTGGTCATCCAGCACCAGCGGCGTATCGCCAAGCCGGGCGGAGCGTGTACCCGCGGGGGCCTGCCCTCTGATAAAGCCGCCCTGGGTCGTCTCGCCATCGAACACGAAAGTGCTCGGGCCGACCGGTTCGGGCGTTGCCGTGGGAGTGGGAGCAGGTGCGGGCGGTGGCGGCGGAGCCTGGACCACCGGCTGGACGACTTCGGCCTGAGCGGCAGCGCTGCGATCCGCGCTCTCGTCTTCCCCGGCCGTGCTGCAGGCGGCGATGGCGGCAATCGCCCCGAATACCGGCACCAGGCGCGCCGCGAAAATCATTCTCATACTTCTCTCTCGGCCGAACCCGCCGCCCCGCTGCCCGTACCGATCTGAGTTAAACGGCGAGTCGCCGCCTCGCAGCTGCCATAGGGTTCCTGGTGCTCGACACTCCAATAGCGCAGCTCTTCCAGCGGAACCTGTTCGCCGGTCACCGCGCACAGCACGTATGGGCCGGGCCGCATCACGCGAAAACCATTGGGGCCATATTGCAGGATGGCGGGGTCTTTGGAGGAATTCATCAACATGCGGTGTGCCTTATCAGGGGGCTGAACAAGCGGGACTTACCCGAACAAATCGTCTTGCCGGGCGGAGGTTTCAACCGGGCGCGGTTTTCTTTTGGGTTTTGCGGGCGGCGGCAACGGTGCCGCGCCTTCGGGCACAACGCCCATCGTTCCGTCGGCAAATGTCAGATCGAGCGCAGTTTCGCGCCCGGCAGCCGCCATCGTAGTGACGATCCGGCCATCGCGCGCGGTAATTTTGGCATAGCCGCGCTCCAGCACATTGTCGGGATCGAGCGATTTCATAACCCGGTGCAGCGCCACCAGCCGCTCGCGTCGTTCCGCCATAGGCCGGTTGAGCAGTGCGGGTACGAGCCGCGCGCCGTTCAACTGTTGCTTCGCACGCGACAGACGAAAATCGAGCGTTTGCCGGGTCAGGCGGACCTTGTCGTGCTGCAGCAGTTCGCGCGCCCTGGCGGCGCGGTCCTTCAACCCCCGGCGCAGGCGTTCGGACAGGTCGTCAAGCCGCTGGGCATAGGGATGAAGCAGCGTATCGGGCGCGGGCAGGCGCTCGGCACGGGCGGCCAGCCGCTCGCGCCCAAGCGCAACCGGCCGAGCGATCGCGCGGCGTTTGCGATGCGCGAAATCCTCCAGCGCGGCGCGCAAATCGGCCCGCACCGGCACCGCCATTTCCGCCGCCGCAGTGGGGGTGGGGGCGCGCCTGTCCGCCGCATAATCGGCCAATGTCGTGTCGGTTTCATGCCCCACCGCGCTGATGACGGGGATCGAGCAATCGGCGATGGCGCGAACGACCGTTTCTTCGTTGAAGCTCCACAAATCCTCGATCGATCCGCCGCCGCGCGCCACGATCACCACGTCGGGCCGCGGTACCGAGCCGCCCGCCTCGATTGCCGAGAACCCTCGCACCGCCGCAGCCACCTGTTCCGCCGCACCGGTGCCCTGGACGATCACCGGCCAGACCAGCACATGGCTGGGAAACCGATCCGCCAGCCGGTGCAGAATATCGCGAATCACCGCGCCGGTGGGTGACGTCACTACGCCGATGGTGCGCGGCAGAAAGGGGATGGCGCGCTTCGCCTCGGGCGCGAACAGCCCTTCCGCATCCAGCCGCGCCTTGGTCTTTTCCAGCAGCGCCAGCAATGCGCCCTCGCCCGCCAGCTCCAGCCGCTCGATCACGATCTGGTATTTCGACCGGCCCGCATAGGTGGTCAGCTTGCCGCTCGCGATCACCTCCAAACCGTCCTCGGGCTGAAAACTGAGCGATGCGGAATTGCCGCGCCACATCACCCCGTCGATACAGGCATTCTCGTCTTTCAGCGTGGTGTAGAGATGGCCGGAGGCGGCGCGTTTCACTCCCGACAATTCCCCGCGCAGCCGCACGAAACCGAAACGGTCCTCCACCGTGCGCTTCAAAGCGCGCGAAATCTCGGTGATCGTGAGCGGCTGAGCGTTGTCGCCCGCCTTGCTGCTCGCTAGCAAGCCTCCAGATTCGTCGTCATTCGGAGTGCGGGAAGCCATGAATATCCTTCTGCTGGGATCGGGCGGGCGCGAACATGCGCTGGCATGGAAGCTGGCCCAGTCGAGCCTGCTTGCCGGGCCCGATGATAGGTTCTTCGCCGCGCCCGGCAACCCCGGTATTGCCGCCCATGCGCAATGCGTCACGCTGGATGTGACCGATCACGGCGCGGTGGAGGCGTTTTGCGCGGGAAACTCCGTCGCCCTGGTGGTAATCGGCCCCGAGGCGCCGCTGGTGGACGGGCTGGGCGATGCCTTGCGTGCGGCCGGGCTCTCGGTGTTCGGTCCGGACAAGGCGGCCGCGCAGCTGGAAGGCAGCAAGGGCTTCACCAAGGCGCTGTGCGACCGCGCCGACATTCCCACTGCAGGCTATGCCCATACGCGGTCGCTGGAAGAAGCGCTGGCCGCGCTGGAGCGCTTCGAAGCGCCCTATGTGCTGAAGGCCGACGGGTTGGCCGCAGGCAAGGGCGTGGTAATTGCCGAAACCCGCACGGATGCCGAAACCGCGCTGGCCGACATGTTTGGCGGCCAGTTCGGCGCGGCGGGTGCAGAGGTAGTGATCGAGGAGTTCATGAGCGGCGAGGAAGCCAGCTTCTTCGCGCTCACCGATGGCGAGGCCGTGATCCCGTTCGGCACCGCGCAGGATCACAAGCGCGTTGGCGAGGGCGACAGTGGCCCCAATACCGGCGGCATGGGCGCATATTCCCCCGCCCCCGTGCTGACCGATGCCCTGCAGCGCGAGGTGATGGAGCGGATCGTCCAGCCGACCGTCGATACGCTGCGCGCGGAAGGAACTCCCTATTCCGGCGTGCTCTATGCCGGACTGATGCTGACCGAAAGCGGTCCCAGGCTGATCGAATATAATGCCCGATTCGGCGATCCCGAATGCCAGGTGCTGATGATGCGGCTGCAGGGCGATCTGGGCGAGATCATGCTCGCCTGCGCCGAGGGGCGGCTGGCACGATGTGGCGAGGCGGAATTTTCCGACGACACCGCACTGACCGTAGTGATGGCAGCCAATGGCTATCCCGGCACGCCGGACAAGGGCGGCGAAATCGATCTGGGCCCATTTGCGGGCGAGGCGGAAGACAATGGCGCAAAGGTCTTCCACGCCGGAACCAGCCGCGATGGCGGCAGGTTGATCGTGAATGGAGGCCGGGTCCTGAATGTCACCGCAACCGGCACCAATGTTACCCAGGCGCAGCGCGCCGCATACCAGGCGGTGGATGCCATCGCCTTTCCCACCGGCTTCTGCCGCCGCGACATCGGCTGGCGTGAAGTGGAGCGGGAGGCACAAGAAATCAAAGGAACACAGCCCGACCGATGATTACCCTCCTCTCCCCTGCCAAGAAGCTGAACTTCGACCCGGTCCAACGCGAGCAAAAGATCACCCAGCCGCGTCTTGCCGAAGATACCCGCGCCATTGCGACGGTTGCCAAGCAGCAATCGGCAGCGGATCTTAAACGATTGATGCGGATTTCGGACAAGCTTGCCGAGCTCAACGCGCAGCGGTTCAAGGTCTTCGACCTGGACGCTCGCAGCAATTCGGCCAAGCCTGCCGGCCTGACATTCGATGGCGATGTCTATTGGGGGCTGGATGCGGGCACCATGGGCGAGGAAACGTTGGCCTACGCACAGGATCACCTGCGCATCCTTTCGGGCCTTTACGGATTGCTGCGCCCGATGGATGCGATCCAGCCCTACCGGCTGGAAATGGGCACCAGGATGGCCAATCCTCGCGGAAAGTCGCTGTATGATTTCTGGGGCAGCCGAATCGGCGAGATGCTGGCGGATGATTTGTCAGCGCATGACGACCGGACCATCGTCAACCTCGCCTCCAACGAATATTTCGGAGCGGTGGATACGGATGCACTGCCCGCCCCGGCCATCACCGCCAATTTCCTCAATGTGAAGGACGGAGAGGCGCGCAGCCTGATGTATCACGTCAAATTCGCGCGCGGGCTGATGGCGCGCTGGATCATGGAAAACCGGATCGAACGCGCCGAAGACCTCAAGGGCTTCGGCGCGCAGGGCTATACCTACGACGCGAAGGCTTCGAGCGAGAGCGAACTGGTGTTCACCCGCCCGCAGCCGCCGACCAAGAAGTAACTCTTCAGGCCAGCTTCTGATCGACCAGCGCGCGCAGATCCGCTTCCGGGCGCGCACCGTAATGCGAGATAATCTCCGCAGCGCAGATCGCGCCCATGCTAAGGCATTCGTGCAGGCTCTTGCCGGCGGTGTGGCCTGACAGGAAGCCGGCGGCGAACAGGTCGCCCGCACCGGTCGTATCGACCACCTCGTCGATCGGCTGCGCCTGCACTTCGGCACGCTCGCCACCGGCGATGGCCACCGCGCCATTTGCGCCGCGCGTTACCACCACCACGGGAATCTGTTCGGCCAGTTGCCCCAGCCCGTCTTCGAAATCGTCGGTGCCGACCAAGGTCGCCATTTCGCCTTCATTGGCAAACAGGATATCGATCTGCCCTTCGTGGATCAGCGCGCGGAAATCATCGCCATGCATATCGATAACGAAGCTTTCCGACGGGGTGAGCGCCACCTTGGTTCCGGCATCGCGCGCGGCGGAGATCGCCTTGCGCATGGCGGCGCGCGGTTCTTCCGGATCCCACAGATAGCCTTCGAGATAGAGCACCGCGCTGTCGGCGATCAGATCCAGGTCGAGCGCCTTGGCCGGCAGGAATTGGCTCGCGCCCAGAAACGTGTTCATGGTCCGCTCGCCATCGGGGGTGACGAAGATCAGGCAGCGGGCGGTCGGCGGCTCGCCCTCTTTGTCACTGGTGGGGCGCGCAGGCGTATCGAAATCGATTCCGGCAGCGCGAATATCGTGGCTGAACACTTCGCCCAGCTGGTCGCTCGCCACCTGGCCGATAAAGGCGCATTGCGAACCCAGCGCGGCCAGCCCGGCCAGCGTGTTGGCAGCCGAGCCGCCGGAGATTTCCTTGGCCGGGCCCATCGCCGCATACAGATCGCGCGCGCCGTCCGCATCGATCAGGGTCATGCCGCCCTTGGTCAGCTGCAGCTCGTCGATCAAACTATCGTCGCAGGGGGCCATGACATCGACGATGGCATTGCCGATGGCGATAACGTCGTAACGGAATTTGGACATGAAATTTCCCGGGGGTATTGTGAATCTTGCCGCGCGCCTAGCGGGCCAGCGCGCCCAAGCCAAGCCTTGCAAGCCCCTGCGACGATTGACTTGGCCCCCCGCCATGCCGACAAGCCGCGCAAATGACGAACTTCATGGCATCTTTCATTCGCGCGCTAGGCCAGCTGGGCGATCCGGCGATCCTGAAAGTGCTGGCGAAAAGCATCACGGTGACGCTGGTCGCCCTCGCGGCCTTGGGGATCGGCGTATGGCAAGCCGGGGCTTGGGCCTTCGCCGGATGGCAAGTGCCCTATGGCGCGGAAATTGGTGCGGTGCTGGGTGTGCTGGCGCTGGTGATCGGGGGCTGGTTGTTGTTCCGCATCATCGCGCTGGCGGTGCTGCAATTTTTTGCCGACGAAGTCGTTCTGGCGGTGGAGGCGAAGCATTACCCCCAGGCACGAGAGAGCGCCCGCGCGCTGCCTTTTCGGGAAGATGTGCGCAACTCGCTGAAGGGGTTGACCCGGGCGGTACTGGTCAATTTGCTGGTCCTGCCGCTGGCGTTGGTGCTGCTGGTGACCGGCATCGGCACCGCGCTGGTGTTCTGGGCCGCCAACGCTTGGCTGCTGGGGCGCGAATTGCACGACATGGTGTGGCTGCGGCACCGCTCGTCACCCGAAGACGCACCGCCTCTGCCTGCGGGCCAGCGCTTCTTGCTCGGCGGAGCGATCGCAGCGCTGATGGCGATACCCTTCGTCAACCTGCTCGCCCCGATTATCGGTGCGGCTACCGCAACACATATGGTGCATCGCCGGCGTTTGGCGGATAAGAACGCAACTGCATGAAACGCCTCGCCCCCTTGCTCGTCCTTCCACTGATCGCCGCCTGTGCGACAACCCCGCGCGCCGGTACCGGTCCGCGCACAAATGTACCGGCGCCGGTCAGCAATCCGGTGATCGTACCGCCCACCAACCCCGTCAGGCCGACCACCCCGCCAGGCGCGTTCCGCCCGCCGCGCGTGATGAGCGTACCGGGACTGGAAGGCGTGATCGGCCAGACCGCCAGCGCATTGCAAAGCCAGTTTGGCGCAGCGCGGCTCAATGTGGTGGAAGGCGATGTGCGCAAGCTGCAATTTGCGGGTGAGGCCTGCGTGCTGGACGTCTATCTCTACCCGCTAACCCCCGGCGCACAGCCGACCGCAACCTATGTCGATGCCCGCCGATCCAGCGACGGCCTGGACGTGGACCGCGCCAGCTGCGTAGCCGCGATGCGGCGTTAGACCATAAAGCTTTCACCGCAGCCGCAGGCGCCTTTGGCATTGGGGTTTTCGAACACGAACCCGGCAGTGAAATCATCCTCGCGCCAGTCCATCACGGACCCGACCAGATACAGCACGCTCGCTCCGTCGATATAGAAGGTGCCGCCCGGCGTTTCGATTTTCTCGTCGAACTTGGCCTCCTCGGTCACGTAATCGACCGAATAGGCGAGGCCGGAGCAGCCCCGGCGCGGGGTGGACAGTTTGACGCCGATGGCGTCGCCGGGCGCTTGCGCCATCAGGTCGGCCACGCGTTGTTCGGCGGCTTGGGTCAGATTGACCGCGGCGGGAATCTGGCGGGTTTGCGTGTCGCTCATCACAGCATCCCCAGTTCGAGCCGCGCTTCATCGCTCATCTTGGCCGGGTCCCAAGGCGGATCGAACACCAGATTCACTTCCGCATCGCGTACGCCGGGCACGCTGGCGGCGCGCAATTCGACTTCGGCGGGCATCGATTCGGCGACCGGGCAATTGGGCGTGGTCAGCGTCATGGTGACGATCACGTCCTTGTCCGCATCCACTTCCACGCCGTAGATCAGGCCGAGATCGTAGATGTTCACCGGGATTTCCGGGTCGTAGATTTCCTTCATCGCTGCGATCACCGCATCGTGCAGCTCGCCGCCCGGTTCGCCGGGTGCGACTTGTTCGGGCTTCTTTGCGAGGAAGCCTTCGAGGTAATCGCGCTTGCGCTCCATTTGCTCACGCGGTGTTTCTGCATCCGGATCCACCGCATCGGAAACGCGCGCGCGCCTTGGTTTTTCGGGCGGTTGGGCGGCGACGACCTGCTCGTTCGGCGCTGGTGCGGCGATGAAGTCCTTTTGCTCGGTTTCGCTGCTCATCATCTGTGTCCTAGCCAAAAATTCTCAAAGTACGCTCGATGCCCTTCACCAGCGCCTCGATATCGCTTTCGTCCGAATAAAGGCCGAAGCTGGCGCGGGCGGTGGCGGGCACGCCGAGCACGCCCATCAGCGGCTGCGCGCAGTGATGCCCGGCGCGGATCGCGACGTTTTCCTCATCCAATATGGTGCCCAGATCGTGCGGGTGAACCCCCTCCATGGTGAAGGAGACGATTCCGGCGGATTTCTCCGGCCCATGGAGCGTGATCGAATTGAAGCGCGACAATTCCTCGCGCAGCTGCCGCGCGAGGCCGCTTTCATGTTCGAACAGTCGTTCCATTCCAAGCGGTTCGACGTAGTCGATGGCGGCGTGCATGGCGATTGCTTCGGTAATCATCGGCGTGCCGGCTTCGAAACGCTGAGGCGGCGGAGCCCATGTGCTACCTTCGAAGGCGACCGTGTCGATCATCGAGCCACCCCCCTGCCAGGGCGGCATCGCATCGAGCAATTCCTCGCGCGCCCACAGCACGCCGATGCCGGTCGGGCCGTAGAGCTTATGCCCTGAAAACACGAAGAAATCGCAGTCCAGTTCGGCCATATCCAGCCGCATACGCGGGGCCGACTGGCAGCCATCGAGCAACAGCTTCGCGCCTACGCCATGCGCCAGCCTGGCTGCACGCTTCGCGCCGAGGATCGAGCCGAGCACATTGGAGACATGGCACAACGCCACGATCTTGTGCGCGGGCGTCAGCATCGCTTCCAACGCATCCAGATCGATCAGCCCATCATCGGTGATTGGGCAGACATCGATCTCGGCGCCGGTTTGCGCGGCGATCAATTGCCATGGAACGATATTGCTATGATGCTCTAACTGGCTGATCATGATGCGGTCGCCCGCCTTCAGGTTCGCCGCGCCCCAGCTATAAGCGACGAGGTTGATGCCCTCGGTCGCGCCCCGCACGAAGACGATCTCGTTCTCCGAGCCTGCCCCGATGAAGTCAGCCACCCGCCGCCGTGCCGCTTCATAGCCGAGCGTCATCTGGGCGGAGCGCGAATAGACGCCGCGATGTACGGTGGCGTAATCGGAACCCAGCGCGCGGCTCATCGCGTCGATCACCGCCTGCGGCTTCTGCGCGGTCGCGGCGGTGTCGAGATAGTGCCATGGCTGGCCTTCGCCGGTGACCATGCCGGGGAAATCCGCCTTGCGGCTGAGGGTGGCGGTATCGCTCACAAATGCTTCTCCAGCTTGGTGAGCGCCACGTCCATCAACCGGTCGCGCTCCGCATCGTCATCCAGCGCAACCAGCGCGTTGCCGATAAATGCCTGCACCAACAGCCGCCGCGATTGATCGGGCGAGAGGCCGCGTGTCGCCATGTAATAGCGCGCTGCCTCTTCCAACTGGCCGACCGTTGCGCCGTGGGCGCATTTCACATCGTCGGCATAGATTTCCAACTGCGGAACGGCATTCACGCTTGCGCCTTTTTCGAGCAGCAAGCCCTTGAAATCCTGCGCCGCATCGGTTTTCTGCGCGCCGGAGACTACATCGATCCGGCCGAGGAAATTACCGGTGCCGCGGCCCCAATGGACCGCGCGGACGACCTGGTTGCAGGTCGCGTTCGGCTCCTCATGCGCCACGCGGGTGACGAATTCGCGCACCGTGTCGCGGCCGCCAAGCGTCACTCCGCCAAATTCGAAATGCGCGCCATCGGCGAGCGTTACGACGACCTCGATCCGGCCCAATTGCGCGCCCGCAATCACGGCGAACAATTCGCAGCGCCCGCCCGCACCGACTTTCACGCGCAAGCGGCGCAGTTCGGTATCTTCGCAGCCATCTTCGATCGTCAGGCATTCGCGATACGTCTCACCCGACGCGACATCGATATCGCGCCAGTCGTCGAACGTGCCGAGGTCCATTCCGGCCAGCGCATCCGTGTTGGAATAGCGCCAGGCCTCGTCCTTGCGGGTGGGAAGGAGGACGGACTCGCTCACGCCGCGGCCACCGTGTCATGGCCCATCACGGCGTCGTAGCCTTCATTTTCCAAACGTACCGCAAGGTCAGGCCCACCGGTCTGCGCGATACGGCCATCGGCCAGGATGCTGACCTTGTCCGGCCGCACCACTTCCAGCAGGCGCTGGTAATGGGTTATCAGCAGCACGCCCTTGGCAGGGTCACGCATGATCGCGTTGATGCCGTCACCCACCACGCGCAGCGCATCGATATCGAGGCCGCTGTCGGTCTCGTCCAGCACCGCGAATTGTGGATCGAGAATGCCCATCTGGACCATCTCGGCGCGTTTTTTCTCGCCGCCCGAAAAGCCGACATTCACGTGGCGCTTGAGCATATCCATGTCGAGCTTTAGCAGCCCGGCCTTCTCGCGCGCCAGCTTGAGGAAATCGCCGCCCGAAAGCGGCTCTTCCCCGCGAGCGCCGCGCTGCGCGTTGAGCGATTCGCGCAGGAACTGAACGTTCGACACACCGGGGATCTCGACCGGGTATTGAAAGCCGAGGAACAACCCGGCAGCGGCGCGCTCATGCGGGTCCATTTCGAGCAAATCGGTGCCGTTGAAGCTGACCGATCCGCCCGTCACCTCGTAACCGGGTCGCCCGCCCAGCACATAGGCCAGCGTGCTCTTGCCCGCGCCATTGGGGCCCATGATCGCATGGATTTCGCCCGCCTCGATGGTCAGGGTCAGCCCCTTGAGGATCGCCTTGCCGCCGATTTCGGCGTGGAGGTCGTTAATTTGCAGCATCGTCATTCCTGTTTTCAGTATTTGGCCGGATTTCGGTTTCCGCACCGTTTTCTGTATCGGCGCCGGGCCGGTGTTCGGTTTGTGGACCCCTGCCGGGCCCCGTGTCTCGGCTAGGCCGCGAATTGTTCCAGTGTTCGCGCCGGGCGTGTTTCTTATCGCCGATGCGCATCCGCATTCCGGCGGTGATCCGGGCCAAAACCGCGTCCATATCGTCGAGAATATCCGCCGCCTTGATCCGCATCACGCGAATGCCGACCGATTCCAAGCTCTTGTCGCGGCGCTTGGCCAGCGCCTCGTCCTCGCCTTCCTCGTCGATATCGATCGCCATGCCGAGGCTGTGGCAATTGAAATCGACGATCGCGCTGCCGACGACGGCGTGGCGGGTGAATTTGTGGCGGCCCAGATCGGCCTTGGCGAACTTCTCCGCCAGCGCGGTATGGGCAGCGCTGGGGAACCGCCGCATCTCGCGCGCGCGCTCATGCAGCGCATCGAGCCGCTTTTCCGAAATCTCCCAGCCCCGGCCCTTCTTCTTGATGGCGGGGGCGGAATCGTCGGACGGTTCGCGGAGGTTGAGGGTTTTACGGTTGGTCATTCGCTAGGCGCTATTGGTGCTGGTGGTGGCGGAGCAATCGGACGGTTAAGCGGATTGATAACTTGAGGCTTGCGCTCTGGGGACCATCCCATCTTTTCTAGGATATAACGCAGGTTTGCATTCGAAACGAAGTTAGCGAACATTATCGCTCGCGCATTTTCTGGCGCGCTTGCTTCTGCTGGCTGCATTGGTTTCAATGCAAGCGGATGTTCGCTACATGACAGTTCGGCTTGGCGGATCGCTACAGAGAGGCCGCGATTATTTCTGCTCGAAAATCCAGGAAGACTGAACGCAGTCGATTCTACACATTTTGCGAAGTCAACGGCTGAATCGAAATCGTTCGCAGTAAGGTGATTATGTTTATCGCCGAAGATAAACATCATAGAGCTAAAAATTGCCTGCTGATAGTAACCGGGACTCTGTTCGTCGATGTCGCGCTCATTTAGCTCTAAGTGGCCTTCTGAACATCGCCTAAGCATCTCTCTGTCATGTGCTGGGCCTTGCGGCGACCCGCCCACCCATATTTCATCTTTTTCAGAGCTAGCGACATGGTCTTCAATGCAAGCTACGATTGGTCGCATTGCTAGAACGTGCGGAAGCAAAGTGATCTGATCCTGCGGCTCCGCTTCTGCGGAGCAGGCGGAGGTGGGGAGAGCTAAGATCGCAATAAGAAGTATAGCAAGCCTCACCCCACACTCCCTTCGAGCGAGATCGCCAACAGCTTCTGCGCCTCGACCGCAAACTCCATCGGCAGTTGGCGCATCACTTCCTTCGCAAAGCCGTTGACGATCAGCGCCACAGCCTCTTCCTCGCCCAGCCCGCGCTGCATGGCGTAGAATAGCTGGTCGTCGCTGATCTTGCTGGTGGTGGCCTCATGCTCGATCTGCGCGCCGGGGTTCTTAACCTCGATATAAGGCACGGTATGTGCGCCGCATTCCTCGCCGATCAGCAGGCTGTCGCATTGGGTGAAGTTGCGGACATTATCGGCATTCGGCCCCACGCGGACGAGCCCGCGATAGGTGTTGTTCGATTTGCCTGCGCTGATGCCCTTGGAGATGATGGTGGAGCGCGTGCCGGGCGCGTTGTGGATCATCTTGGTGCCGGTATCGGCCTGCTGGTGGTTGTTGGTGACGGCGACCGAGTAGAACTCGCCCACGCTATCCTCGCCATTCAGCACGCAGGACGGGTATTTCCACGTTACCGCGCTGCCGGTTTCCACCTGCGTCCAGCTGATTTTCGATCGCGCGCCCTGGCACAGGCCGCGCTTGGTGACGAAATTGTAGATCCCGCCCTTGCCCTCGGCATCGCCGGGATACCAGTTCTGCACGGTGGAATATTTGATCTCCGCATCTTCCATCGCGACCAGTTCCACCACGGCGGCGTGGAGCTGGTTTTCATCGCGCATCGGAGCGGTGCAACCTTCGAGATAGCTGACATAGCTGCCCTTCTCGGCAACGATTAGCGTGCGTTCGAACTGGCCGGTATTTTCCGCATTGATCCGGAAATAGGTGCTCAGCTCCATCGGGCAGCGCACGCCTTCGGGGATGTACACGAACGTCCCGTCGGAAAAGACCGCGCTGTTGAGCGTGGCGAAGTAATTGTCGCGCTGCGGCACCACCTTGCCGAGCCACTTTTTCACCAGATCGGGATATTCCCTGATCGCTTCGGAGATGCTGCGGAAGATGACGCCCGCCGCTTCGAGTTCCTTGCGGAATGTCGTCGCCACGCTGACGCTGTCGAACACCGCATCGACCGCGACTTTGCGCGCGCCTTCCACCCCGGCGAGCACTTCCTGCTCCGCGATCGGGATGCCCAGCTTGTCGTAAACGCGCTTGATTTCGGGATCGAGCTCGTCGAGCGATTCCAGTGTCGGCTTGGCCTTGGGCTCGGCGTAATAATACGCGTCCTGGTAATCGATCTTGGGATAGCCGATCTTGGCCCAATCCGGCTCTTCCATATCCTGCCACAGGCGAAACGCCTTCAGCCGCCAGTCGAGCATCCATTCCGGCTCGCCCTTCTTGGCGGAGATAAAGCGGACGGTATCCTCGTTCAGGCCCTTGGGCGCGAATTCGGTTTCGATATCGCTGGACCAGCCATGCTCGTAATCGGCGGCCTTGGCGGCAGCGTCATGCGCATCCTGGTCCTGGAGGGGGGCCGTTTTGAGGTCGATCCGGTCGGTCATGCAAGTTCTCGTGTTCCCGCCGACTTTTCAGCGAGCTGGGTGAGGGGGATATCGTCGAGCGCACCGCGAACGGCAGCGTTGACGACATTCCAGTGCGGACGGACAGCACAATCATGCTCGACCGAACAATCGGTCCCGTCCAGGCAATGGGTGAGCGCGATGGGCCCTTCGATTGCTTCGACGATCTGGGCCAGGCTGATGGCTGCGGCAGGACGCGCCAATTGCAACCCGCCACCGGCACCGCGCGTCGATTTGAGCAAGCCGGCAGCGGTCAGCTTGCTGACGATCTTCTGCACGGTCGGCACCGGCAAAGCGGTTTCCTGCGCCAATTCCGCCGCGCTGACCCGCGCAAAGCCGCAATGGCGCGCTGCGGCGCTCATCGTAACGACGGCATAATCGGCAAGATTGGACAGGCGCATGGGCTGCTCGGCGGTTAATCCGACCGGATTGGTCGGATTTCACCTAAGCGGTGCAAGACAGGGTTTCAACGGGAAACCCCTTGTTGCGAGTCGTTAGCGATTTGGCTGGAGCGATACCAAAACGCGTCACCTACGTTTCGGGGCGGGCCGTCCCTACTCCCCCATAATCGCGGGCGCGCTGGGCTGCATGCCTTTCTCGCTCGCCACCCAGGCTTTCACGTTTTCTTCCATAATACCGAGCGGGACGGGGCCGCTGAGCAGGATGGTATCGTGAAAGCCGCGAATATCGAAATCCTCGCCCAATTGGCTGCGCGCCATGTCGCGCAGTTCCATGATCTTCAGCTTGCCGATCATGTAGGCGGTCGCCTGGCCGGGATAGACCACGTAACGTTCGATTGCCTTGCGGATATCGCCCTCTGGATTGGGTGTATTCTCGGTCAAATACTCGATCGCCTTTTCACGGCTCCAGCGTTTGTGGTGCAGGCCGGTATCCACAACCAACCGACAGGCTCTCCACAGTTCCATCCCCAGCCGGCCAAAATCGGAATAGGGATCGTTATAAAAGCCCATATCCTTGCCCAGCTCTTCCGAATACAGCCCCCAGCCTTCGGAATAGGCGGTCACCCCTCCAAACCGGCGAAAGGCGGGCACATCGCCCAGCTGCGTCTGGATCGAGAGCTGCAAATGATGGCCCGGCAGGCCTTCGTGATAGGCCAGCGCCTCCAGCTCGTTCTTAGACATATCGCGCAAATTATACAGATTCACGTAATAGGTGCCGGGGCGCGATCCGTCGGGTGCGGGACGCTGGTAGAACGCCTTGCCCGCGCTTTTCTCGCGAAACGCCTCGACCGCCTTGATCTGCAACGGATCGGTGGGGAGAGTGCCGAAAAATTCGGGCATTTTGCCGGCCAGCCGGTCGATCGCAGCCTGTGCGTCGGCGATATATTCCTCGCGGCTGGTATAAAAGAACCGGTCGTCGGTGCGGGTGAACTGGAAGAAGTCCTGCAGGTCGCCTTCGAAGCCGACCTGGTCCATGATCGCGCGCATTTCGCCCTGGATCCGCGCCACTTGCGCGAGGCCGATATCGTGGATTTCATCGGCGGTCAGATCGGTGGTGGTGTAATTGGCGAGCAGCGCTTCATAATATTCGGCACCTTGCGGGAAGCGCCAGATACCGTCCTGCGTGGGAGCTATCGCCTGCTGGCGCTGCAATTCGGCGAGCAGGCGCTCATAGGCGGGCCGGGCCGAGTTGTTCCAGGCTGCCGAAGCCATGCCCAGCGCGGCCTGTGTTCCGCCTATGCTGCGCATCCAGTCCCCGGCAGCTTCGTTCGGCAGGCCATCCAGCTTGCTTTCGAAATCTTCGAGAATCGCATTTTCATCGCCCGCTGCGAGCAGGTTTTCGATATCCGAAATGACATAAGGATAGACCCAGTCCGGCGGCATCACGCCTGCTTCGGCTCGCTCGCGCGATTCGGCGGTCAACTCATCGATCTTTTCACCCAGCCCTTCGATGCGGCTGATATAATCCTGTGCTTCATCGGCATCCGACACCCGGTGGATGTTGATCAGAAAGGCCGGCAACTGGCTCTGCGCGCCGTTCATCTGGTCGAAGACGTATCCGTAATCGCGGAACGGGAACAGCGCTGCGCGGCGCTGCGCCATCGCGTCGAACAAGCGGTAGCTGAGCGCATCCTGCTCGCTCAGCGCGGCCGGATCGTATTCCTCGCGCATCCGCTCGGCATAGGATTGCAGCAGCTCGTATTGCGCGATTTCACCCGCATCGGTAAAATCGCCCCAGCGTCCGTAATCCTCGTCGCGAATTCCGCGATAGGCTTTCGAAAGGGGCGAAAGCTCGAGCTGGGCGGCGTCATAGGCTTCGAAGAATTCGCCGATCGGCTGGATTTCGGCCCGCTGCGTGCTGCTGGAGGCAGGCTGCTGCACATTGGCCTCGGCCATTGGCGGGCTGGCCATGGTGGTCGCGGCACAGCCGCTCAGCGCAAGTGCGCTGCTGGCAAGGACGAATGAGAATTGGCGGCGGATCATGCGAAGGCTCCCGAATTATATCGTTTCGCTGGTAACCATAGTCGCGCAACAGCCGATTGGCCAAGCGACAAAAAATGGGCGGTGCCTCACGAGGAGAAACCGCCCATAAAAGTCGAGGAACCCTTGGCCGAAGCCACGAGCCCTTCGGGTCGCAAGTATTGTATGCAGCGAGTCGGCACTGGATTTATTGTATAAAAGCGACATCCGCGAAATTTTCCGCGATCAAACACGGGCATATCGCAAGATTAGAACAATTGTTTCGGCGCGCGGCGGCCCTATAGGGTGGTGCGATGCTGTTTCGCCTGCTTACACCCGCCATCCACGCGCTCGACCCCGAACGCGCGCACCGCCTGACCATCGCGGCGCTGCGCGCATTACCCCTGACCGCGCAGCCAAAACCAGGCCCGCTGGCGGTGGAGCTGGCCGGGCTGCACTTCCCCAATCCTGTTGGAATAGCAGCCGGGTTCGACAAGGATGCCGAGGTTCCCGATGCCATGCTGGCGTTGGGCTTCGGCTTTTCCGAAGTCGGATCGATCACGCCGCGCGCGCAAGGCGGCAATGCCAAACCGCGCCTGTTCCGGCTGGCCGAAGACCGGGCGGTGATCAACCGCATGGGGTTCAACAATGGCGGCGGCCCGGCGGCGCTGCAGCGGTTGCAGCGCCGATTTGAGAAACCTGGGATCGTGGGCGTGAATATTGGGGCAAACAAGGATTCGCCCGACCGGGTGCGCGATTATGCGCAAATGGCCGCGATGATGGCCCCGGTCGCAAGCTACCTCGCGGTCAATATTTCCAGCCCCAACACCCCGGGGCTGCGCGCCCTGCAGGATGAAGCCGCGCTGACCGGGCTGCTCGATGCGGTGATTGCCGCGCGGGACGAGGTTTGCGCCGATGCACCGCCGCCGATCTTCCTGAAAGTTGCCCCTGATCTTGAGCCTGCGGACGTGGACGCGATTGCGCGCATCGCGCTGGACAAGCAACTTGGCGCGCTGATCGTCTCCAACACTACGATTACCCGCACACAGCTGCGCTCGCGCCATCATGGCGAAGCTGGCGGGCTGTCCGGCGCGCCGCTGAAGCCGCTGGCGCTGCAGCGCATACGCGATTTCCGGATGGCCACCGGCGGCGCGATCCCGCTGGTCGGGGTGGGCGGGATATCCAGTGCGGAGGATGCCTGGGAGCGGATTCGCGCCGGGGCCAGCCTGGTGCAGCTGTACAGCGCGCTGGTCTATGAAGGGCCGGGGCTGGTGCGCAACATTACGCGCGGGCTGGAGCGGCTGATGCGGCGCGACGGTTTCGCCAGCATTGCCGAGGCTGTCGGTACCGAGTAACTCGCGCGGCATGAAGTCGTTTTTCCTGTCCGCCGCAGCCCTCCCCCTGCTCGCCGCCTGTGCCACCGTTCCGGCCGATACCGGCGCAATCGAACCGCAAGCCGCGCCTTCGGTGCTGGAATCTGCGGCCCCCGTAACCGGTTCAGGGCCGGTAGTGAGCGGCAACGCGCTGGTCACCGCCGCCGATCCGCGCGCGGCGGAGGTGGGCGCGCAGATATTGCGGCAGGGCGGAAGCGCGACCGACGCTGCCATCGCGGTGATGCTGGCGCTGACCGTGGTCGAGCCGCAAAGCTCCGGTATTGGCGGCGGTGGCTTCTTCGTGCGCGGCGATGCGAGCGGAGCAGTGACCACCATAGACGGGCGCGAAACGGCGCCTGCGGCCGCCGGCGAAGACTGGTTCCTCGATGGCGAGGGCAATTCGGTCGGCTATCGCGGCGCGGTTATGACCGGGCTGAGCATCGGCGTGCCCGGCAATTTGCGGCTCGCCGAGCTGGCCCATGCACGGCACGGCAGGCTGGAATGGGCGCAGCTGGTCGCCCCCGCCATCGAACTGGCGAGCGGCGGCTTCACGCTGAGCGAACGCGGACACGAATATCTGGGCCGGTACAAGCAGCGCGCCTCGCGCGATAGCGGAGCTGACGGCGTCTATTTCGACGCAGCGGGTGAGGCGCTTCCCGTGGGCACGCGGATCTTCAACCCGGAACTTGCCGTGACGCTCCGCCTGATCGCCGGCCGGGGGCCGGGGGCGCTTTATCGCGGCGGAATTGCCGCAAATCTGGCAGCAGAAATTGCCGCCGATACGCCGGGGGATGCAGCGATGCAGCCTGCCGATCTGGAAGCCTATCGAGCGAAGCAGCGCCCGCCGGTCTGCGGCGATTATCGCGGGTACCGCATTTGCGGGATGGGTCCGCCATCATCGGGCGCGACCACGGTGTTCGCCATCCTCAAGCAGCTCGAACGTTTCGACCTGGCCGCGCTTGGGCCGGACAATCCGATCTTCTGGCATCTTTTCGCCGAATCGCAGCGGCTCGCCTATGCCGACCGCGAGCGTTATCTGGCCGATAGAGATTTCGTCCCGGTCCCCACCGGCTGGCTGACCGACCCCGCCTATCTGGCGACCCGCAGCGCGCTGATTTCGCTCGATAGCCGCATGGCCGAAGTCGCCGCCGGGATTGCCCCGCAGGCGGCACTCGCTCCGCCCGATGGCGATGAGCCGCCCGAGCGGGGGACGACGCACTTTGCCGTGGTCGACAATGCTGGCAATGCGGTCAGCTATACCTCCACCATCGAGGGGCCGTTCGGCTCCGGCCTGATGTTCGGGGGGTTCTACCTCAATAACGAGCTGACCGATTTCAGCTTCTCGCCCGAGATGGATGGCAGGCCGGTTGCCAACCGAGTCGAAGGCGGTAAGCGGCCGCGCAGTTCGATGGCACCCACGCTGGTCTATGCCCCGGACGGTTCGCTGTTCATGGCCGTCGGCGCAGCAGGTGGCGGCACGATCCCGGTCCAGACCGCCAGATCGATCATCGCGGCGATCGATTTCGGCCTGCCGGTCGATGAAACGCTTGCCTTTCCGATGCTGTATTCGCCCGGCGACAGCATGGCGGTGGAGGAAGGCACCATGCTGGAAAGCCTGATCCCCGCGCTTCAGGCGCTGGGCCACGAGGTGTCGGCCCGCCGCCTGCCGCTAAAGGCCAATGCCATCCTGTGCCGCGCGGGCAAGCCTTGCACCGGTGCAGGCGACCCACGCAGCGAGGGTGTGGCGGTCAGCGCAAATTCCGGCGAATGAGGGAGCTTGCCGCTGGGCAAAGGGACCACTAACGCTGAAACCCGGTTTCAGGCGATACCGGCGTAGACAGCCGGGCGCACGGGGTGAGGACACGAGACTTGCAGCTTTCCGATATCGATAATGCCCGCAATTTGGTCGAGCTGTTCCTCGACCGGGCCGATGAACGCGGCGATGCGCCCTTCCTCGGTGCAAAGCGGGATGGCGAGTGGCGCACGCAAAGCTGGCGGGAGGTCGCCGACCAGGTCTGCCTGATGGCCGAATCATTGCGGAGCCTGGGGCTCGACCAGGGCGACCGGGTCGCTCTGGTGTCCGAAAACCGCCCCGAATGGTGCATCGCCGATCTGGCGATCATGGCGGCGGGCTGCATCACCGTGCCGGCCTACATCACCAATACGGAGCGCGATCACGTCCATATTCTGGACAATTCGGGCGCACGCGCGGTGATCGTATCGACCGAGAAGCTGTCCAAGCCGTTGCTGCCCGCATTGATGCAGACCGGCATTGCCGAACATCTGATCGCGATCGACGGAATGATGAAATACCAGTCGGGCGCGCTCGATTGCCACAGCTGGGCCACCCTGCTGCAAGGCGACGTCGCCGAGGCGCGCAAGGCGGTGCGAGAACGGATCGGCACTATCGCGCGCAGCGACACCGCCTGCATCATCTATACCAGCGGGACCGGCGGTGCGCCGCGCGGGGTGCTGCAGCATCATGGCGCGATCCTGTGCAATATTGCCGGCGCGGCACAGATCGTGGTCGATGATTTCGGTTGGGGCGAAGAACGCTTCCTGTCCTTCCTGCCGCTGTCGCACGCCTATGAACATTCCGGCGGCCAATTCCTGCCGATCGCGATGGGCGGCGAGATCTATTATGCCGAGGGGCTGGAAAAGCTCGCCAGCAATATCGAGGAAACGCAGCCGACCATCATGGTGGTCGTGCCGCGATTGTTCGAAGTTTTGCGCACGCGGATCATGAAGCAGATCCAGAAGCAGGGCGGCATGGCGCTCGGCCTGATGAACAAGGCGCTGGAAATCGGCGAACGCAAGGCGAATGCGCCCGATCCGGGCAAGATGCGGACGCGCGACAAGCCACTCGATTTCATCCTCGAGCGGCTGCTGCGGCCGAAAATTCGCGCCAAGTTCGGCGGGCGGCTGAAAGCGCTGGTATCGGGCGGCGCGCCGCTCAATCCCGAAGTCGGCATCTTCTTCGATTCGATGGGGCTGGTGATGCTGCAAGGTTACGGCCAGACCGAAGCCGGGCCGATCATCAGCTGCAACCGCCCGGCTGCGGGTATCGCGATGGAAACCGTCGGCCCGCCGATGAAGGGCGTGGAAGTGAAGATCGCCGAAGATGGCGAGATCCTATGCCGCGGCGAACTGGTGATGCATGGCTATTGGCAGGCCAAGGCCGAAACCGAGCGTACGCTCAATAATGGATGGCTGCACACCGGCGATATCGGCCATCTGGATGATCGGGGCCGGATCGTCATCACCGACCGCAAGAAGGACATGATCGTCAACGACAAGGGGGACAATGTCGCCCCGCAAAAGCTGGAAGGGATGCTCACCTTGCAGCCCGAAATCGCTCAGGCGATGGTGGCAGGAGACAAGCGGCCTTACGTGGTCGGCCTGATCGTGCCCGATGCCGAATGGGCGCTGGAATGGGCGACGGCGCAAGGCAAGAAATTCGACCTGGCCGAGCTGCAGCAGCTACCCGAATTCAAGACCGCCGTCCGTGCCGCGGTCGACCGCGTGAACAAGGAAGTCTCGATAACCGAGAAAATCCGCCAGTTCTGCTTCGCTGACGAGGCGTTCTCGATCGAGAACGAGGAAATGACACCGAGCATGAAAATCCGCCGGCACAAGATTAAGGAACGGTACCAGGACCGGCTCGACGGACTGTATCGCAGCTAGGCTGCCTCTTTCTCGATAAATTCCGGGAAGAAACCCGGCGCCTTTTCCGACCAGCCGGGCGCGGTCGCGGCGGCCTCGCTGAGCGTTTGCAGCAGCAGCTTGCGGCGGTTGGGGCGAATTTGCGGCAGCGCGGCAGCGGCGCAGAACGCGCTTGGCAACCACGGCCGGATTTCAGCACCCAGCAGCCGTTCGTAAAGGAACCGCGCGGCGGAAAACGTGTCGAGCTTTTCCTGCGACAGATCGAAGGCCACCACCCGGGTGAGTTTGCCGATAAAAGCCTCGATCCCGTCCAGCGTCGTTTCGTCGGGCAATTCGCCGCGCAGGGCTTTAAGCTCCTGATAGGCGACGTAATGGCTACGGATATTCGCGCTTTCCTCGCTGGTGCGCGCCCACAGCTTGAACGCATCCTGCCGCGCCAACCCGATATCGAGGGCCCGGCGAATGTAGCGCTGCTCGGCCGCGGTAAAACTGGCGAATTCGCGCATCTCGGCGATGGTCAGCGAAGCGGTTCCGGTGGTGGGCATCGAATGTCTTCCCCTGCTGCGCCAATTGCGCCTGGGGTCACTTTCGCGCCGGATGGTTAATTTTAAGTAAGCGGGCGAAGGAATTCGCACGGGGTCTATAGCATAAAAGCACCTGCGATTTCCGCTGCGGCAGCTAGAGCGCGACTGCGTGACGCCGCCTATGCCGCGACGCCAGGGGAGCGAATGCGACCGCCCGGCGTTGACGGCCAGCCAAACAGTCTCGCCTAGATCAGCCCTGCCAGCGGCGAGCTCGGATCGGCATATTTTCGCGTGGCCATGCGGCCCGACAGATAGGCGTCGCGGCCGGCCTCCACCGCCAGCTTCATCGCGCGCGCCATACGGATCGGATCCTTGGCCTCGGCAATGGCGGTGTTCATCAGCACCCCGTCGCAGCCCAGCTCCATCGCCACCGCCGCATCGCTCGCCGTGCCGACACCGGCATCGACCAGTACCGGCACTTTCGCGCCCTCGACGATCAGCCGGATGGTCACGCGGTTTTGAATCCCCAAGCCGCTGCCAATCGGCGCGCCTAGCGGCATCACTGCGACCGCACCGGCCTGCTCCAATTGCTGCGCAGCGATCGGGTCATCCACGCAATAGACCATCGGGTGAAACCCTTCCTTGGCCAGCACTTCGGTCGCTTTCAAAGTCTCGCGCATATCGGGATAGAGCGTGCGCGCCTCGCCCAGCACTTCCAGCTTCACCAGATCCCATCCACCCGCTTCGCGCGCCAGGCGCAATGTGCGGATGGCATCGTCGGCAGTGAAACAACCCGCAGTGTTGGGCAGATAGGTGACCCGCCCCGGATCGATGAAATCGGTCAACATCGGCGCCTTGGGATCGCTGACATTCACGCGGCGCACCGCCACCGTGACGATTTCCGCGCCCGAAGCTGCCAGCGCATCGGCGTTTTGCTGGAAATCCTTATATTTGCCCGTCCCGACGATCAGCCGCGAAGTGAAGCGGTGGCCGGCAACTTCCCAGCTATCGTCCGTATCCGGGGCACCGCCGCCGACGAAATGCACGATCTCCAGCGTATCGCCATCGGTCAGCGCGGCCTGTTCCAGCGCGGAGCGGGGGACGATTTCGCCATTATGTTCCACCGCGACCTTCGCCGGGTCCAGCCCCAGCTCGCGCACCAGATCGGCAACGCTGGCCGAATCGCTGCGCCGGGCCTCGCCATTGACGGTAAGGGTGATCGAAGTCGCGGTAGTATCTGCCATGCAGGGGCAGATAGCGTTCAGTGCGACTTAGGCAAGCTCGCTCGTTTCGCAGCATTCAGGTTGAGCACGTGACCCAGCGTGACGAGCGACACCCCGATAATCGTCAGTATCGCCTCGTCGCTCCCATGCGGGACCGCCAGCGCGCCGCCCATGAAGGTCAGCCCCATCATGGCGATGACGAATGGCAGCGGCCGCCGGTGGCGCAGCGCACCCCAGCCGATCGCAACCGCAGCGATCACCAGCGCCAGCGCCAACCCAACCCGGTGAAATATCGGCGAAAGCAGGAAATGGCTGCCAAGACCGAAGGAGGAGATCAGCAGGATGGTGAGCAGGCAATGCGCAGCGCACAGGCCGGACAGGATTATGCCCGTCCGATCCAGTCGTTTGCGAATCGAGGCGAATGCGAATGCCATTGCTGAGGCGATACCTATGTTATGGTGTAACATGTTTCAAGGCCGCAAGCGCCCACAGCAGGTATTTTCGCGATGCGGCCAACGCAATGCGCGGTGAGCGGATTGCACTTGCGCAAGCGCCTCTGGCTGACCAATGAATGCGGCATGGCAGCAACAATCGGACTTTCCCGCGACTTGCCGCGCAGTGCCGGAGGCAGCGCACGGCCTGTTTTATTGGCCAAATGGCTGTTCGGCATGGCCGGCCTGGTCTTCGCCATGGTGGTTGTCGGCGGCATTACACGGCTGACCGAATCGGGACTGTCGATCACCGATTGGGCACCGGTCACCGGTGCGATCCCGCCATTGAGCGAGGCGCAGTGGCAAGCGGAATTCGCGAAATACCGTACCACCGGCGAATATATGAACGTCACCGGCCCGGCCGGAATGACGCTAGCCGATTACAAGTTCATCTTTTTCTGGGAATGGGCGCACCGCTTTCTTGGCCGTGTGATCGGATTGGCATTCGCGCTTCCGCTCGCCTGGTTCTGGGTCAAAAGCTACATCCCCACCGGGTATAAATGGCGGCTGCTCGCACTGTTGGCACTGGGCGGGCTGCAGGGTGCGTTTGGCTGGTTTATGGTGCGCAGCGGGCTAGGCGGGGAGATGACCGATGTAAGCCATTTCTGGCTATCGATTCATCTGCTCACCGCATTGTTCACTCTCGCCGGGCTGATCTGGACCGCGCTGGACCTGTTGCAACTGAACCGCCGACCTGCGGCCAAGCCCGCCCGGCTGACCCGGCTTACCGTTGCGGTGGGCATGGTATTGTTCGTGCAATTGTTGCTCGGCGCATGGGTAGCAGGGCTCAACGCCGGTCACGCTTCCTATAGCTGGCCATTGATGCAGGGGCAGTTCGTGCCCGAATATGATGGTACGCGCGGATTTCTATGGGCAGCGAGCCACGATCCCTTCCTGCTCCATTTCCTCCATCGCTGGTGGGCGGTGGCGGCGCTGGTGGCGCTGGTAATATTCGCCAGGGCCGTCCGGCCGATCCAGCGGCAAGCCTCGATCGCATTGCATAGCGCGCTGGGCGTGCAAATCCTGCTCGGCATAGCGACGGTAATCTCCGAAGTGTCGCTATGGCTGGCGGTGGCGCATCAGGCGGTGGGCGCGCTGCTGGTCGCGAGTGTTGCGTGGACCGCGCATCTGCTGGGACGGCGCGCGCGCTGATGCGGGATTCTGGGGGCACGGATGCGGATCGCCGGACAGCATTGAGGCTGGCGGCCGGATTTGCCGCGGCACCCTTGCTGGCGAGCAGCGCGGGCGCGGTGAACGCCCTCGCCCCTTCCGGTCCGTCGCCCGGCGGCTTGACTGGCTTCGATCCACCGCCGCACTCGATGATTTTCGAGCGCGTGCTGACGCGCGAGCTGATCGACGGTGCAGCCATCATCGTACGGCGCAAATGGCAGGTCCGCTTCGAGGCTATCGACCGCGGCTATGCGCTTTCGGGCAAGCAGCTCTCGGCCAAGGTCGAGGCACCGCCCAGCCTGGCTGCCTTCGCACGGATGGAAGAGCAGCGCACCGAGGAGGCGCAGTTCCCGATAATGCTGGATAGCGGCGGACAATTGGCAGGCACCGATGCCCGAGTGGAAACCCGCTCGCAGCTGAGGAAGGCGGTCGCGCTGGCGGCGGCGCAACTCGAGCAGGTCGGCCCCGGCGATCAGGCGCGGCAATATCTCAACGGCATCATGCGATCTGCGGAACCGCTGATCAGCCGGATGCCCCGCGATCTGTTCTATCCGCGCCAGGCGCAATGGAGCGCCGCGGAACAGATTGCATTGCCCGGCGGCAGCATGGGCGAAGTGGCGGTCACTTTCGACGCGCAGCTGATGCAAAGCAGGCGACTGGTGCAGCGAGCGCGGCGCGCAGTGGTCACCCGCATCGGCGAATCGCAGCGTCGATCGTCCGAAACATGGACGCTGCAACCGGCCTGAGCGACGCCTGGCCAAGGGTGCGGTATTATTTTACCTCCCCTCTAAAGCCCGGTTTTGCTTGACTTGAGCGCGCCAAGCGACCAATTCGCCCGCTTCCGAGCCGAGTCACGTCTTGAACCATTCAGGCTGGACCAGGCCCGGCAGACATTCATCTTTTGAGGATTATCCAGCCATGAAGGCTCTCACCAAGGCCACCCGGTCGATCAAACCGGCCGAGGTCGAAAAAAAATGGCACATCATCGATGCCGATGGTCTGGTCGTTGGCCGCCTCGCCGCGATCATCGCCAACTTGCTGCGCGGCAAGCACAAGCCGAGCTACACCCCGCATGTCGATTGCGGCGATCACGTGATCGTCATCAACGCGCACAAGGTCAAGTTCACCAGCAACAAGGCTGAAACCAAGACCTATTACAAGCATACCGGCTATGTCGGCGGCATCAAGGAAACCACGCCTGCGAAGATCCTCGAAGGCAAGTTCCCGCACCGCGTACTGGAAAAGGCTGTCGAGCGGATGATCCCGCGCGGGCCGTTGGGCCGCGACCAGATGCGCGCGCTGCACCTGTATAACGGCACCGAGCATCCGCATGACGGGCAGCAGCCCGAAGTGCTCGACGTTGCCTCCATGAACCGCAAGAACAAGGTCTCCGCATAATGGCCGACGACAAGAACACTCCGGAAACGGGCGCGAGCGAAACCAAGGTTGAAGAAACCAAGGCTGCCGAAACGGCTGCTCCCGAAGCCAAGACCGAAGATGCTGCCAAGGAAGATGCTCCCAAGGCCGAATCCGCCGTAGCGTCCGAAAGCAAGACGGTTTCCGATCTGGCGGACCTGAAGGATATCGCCGGCGACACGCCCGATGCCGACGCCGCCGCAATCGCCAATAACGCACCCGTGCCGCTGCGCGAGCAGGTGCTGGACAAGCATGGCCGCGCCTATGCCACCGGCCGCCGCAAGGATGCCACCGCGCGCGTGTGGATCAAGCCGGGCAAGGGTAAGATCACCGTCAATGGCCGCGACCAGGAAACCTATTTCGCACGTCCCACGCTGCGCCTGATCCTGAACCAGCCTTTCGCCATCACCGACCGTGAAGGCCAGTTCGACGTGGTCGCCACCGTTTCCGGCGGCGGTCTTTCGGGCCAAGCCGGTGCGGTCAAGCATGGCATCAGCCAGGCGCTGACCCGGTACGAGCCGGAACTGCGCGCCACGGTGAAGGCCGCAGGCTTCCTCACCCGCGACAGCCGCGTTGTGGAGCGTAAGAAGTATGGCCGGGCCAAGGCTCGCCGCAGCTTCCAGTTCAGCAAGCGCTAACTGCCAAACGCAGGCTTTCGCGATCTCTCGCGAACTTGCACGAACACCCAAAGGGGGGCATCGGCTGCGATGTCCCCCTTTTTCATTCGACCAGAAGGAAGCCGCCAATGTCTGACGCGCTGCTGACCGCCCAGGACCGCGAGAAACTCGCCGAACTGATCCGCACCCGATCGTTTCGATCGGGCGAGTTTACCCTCGCCTCGGGCCGCACGAGCACTCGCTATTTCGATCTCAAGGCGACCATGATGCACCCTTTCGGTGCAGCTGCCGCAGCGCGGGGAATGCTCGACCTGATGCGCAAGTTGGATTGCACCCATGTAACCGGGCTGGAAATGGGCGCAGTGCCGCTGATCGGGGCGATGGCGGCAATGTCGGACGTGGCCGGATCACCGATCACCACCAGCTTCGTTCGCAAAGCCAAGAAGGGGCACGGCGCCGAAAGCAAGATCGACGGGTTTGCGCAAGGCGAATCGCTTGATGGCCTGTCCGTGCTGGCGATCGACGATGTTGCCACCAGCGGCGGATCGGTGCTGCAGGCAGCGCAGGCGGTGCGCGATGCTGGCGGAACGGTAAAGCACGCGGCGGTACTGGTGGACCGGCAGGAAGGCGGCGAGGCATTGCTGGCAGAGCACGGCATCGCCCTGCACTGCATATTTACCGCCGACGAAATCGCCGGTGCCGGCTGAGCGTTAATATACCGGCGGATCGGTCCGCGGCACTTGCCGTACCGGGGCCACCGGATCTCCTTCATGCCGGGGCGGCGTGGCGTCCTCCGGCACATCGTCGATCATCATGTCCGGCGTTTCCACGTCCTGTAAATTGCGCACGCACACGCTGAGCGTATCGCCATCCCATTCCAGCTCGTTGAAACTGGGCGGGGTGGACCGTGTGCGCTTGGACAAGGTGCCCGCGCCGATCATGCGGACGGGGCCGTGTTCGGTTTGCTCCATAATGTCGAACGCATCATGGACATGGCCGCTGATCACCGCCGCCACCGGGCGCTGCGCGAGTGCCGCGAGCGCCTTGCCGCCATGGCGAGTCAGCGCGGTTCCCTGGGTCCCGACTTCGCGCAAGGGGTGATGCACCGCCACCAGCGCGCGCGTTCCCTCAGGTAGCGCATCGATCGCGGCGAGGCACTTGTCCAGCGCCCGGCCCGTCACCCAGCCTTTCGACCAGTTCAGCCGGGGCTGCGCGCGCACCGCCGTTTTCAGCGGAACGATCGCCAGCCCTGCCAGATCGATCTCCTTTTCGACCAGCCCCGCCATACCCTTGAAGCGTTTGTAGGGCGCAAAGAACCGCTCGACCGGGTTGAAATAGGGCATGTCGTGATTGCCCACCTCGACCGTGACGGGCACATCCAGGCTGGTTATCCAATGCGTTGCCGCGGCAAATTCGCGATGCCGTGCACGCATCGTGAGATCTCCGGTGATTGCCACTGCATCGGGCCGTTTCTCCGCAATTTGCTGCTTTACCCAATCGAGCGCGCGGTTGTCCTCCAATCCGAAGTGAATATCGCTGAGGTGAAAGATCAATTTCCTGGTCGTCGCCATCCGGCCGTCAGCCCCCATTTTCGCTTACCCAAAGATCGACGCCGCATGGCTCGACCGCGAATGTCTCTTGCGGCAGCCCCTTGGCAGGTTCGCCGTCGAGCAGCAATTCGAGCGGCGATCCATCGCTGCTGGACAGCTCTGCTTCTTCCAGCAAGCCAAGCCGGTCATGCGGACCTTCGCGGAAGGATCGGCGCAGCAACGCCCAGCTCTGTTTCGCCATATCGATAACGTCTTCGGCGTAATAGCCATCGAACTGGATACCGAAGGCGCCGGGGGTCAGTTCTACCAGCGGATAGGCATCCTCCCGCCCCAATTTCGGCCTTGTAAAATGAACTCCCGGCGCATTCGCGGTCTTGTCTATCGCTTCACCAGCGCTCTCGATCAATTCACCCAGCGCAGTATCGCGCATCGCCTCTCGAACGCTGGCCCAGGCGGTACCCGGACCGACCAGTAGCCCCGCCAAGGCCGTCCCGGCAGAACAGCGCATGATTTGCGGGCGAAATCGGCGCGTCGCGCCGGCGCAGTGGCGCTGGAGGATCTCGTGCGCCTGCGTGTCGCCGTGCAGCCGGACGGACAGCAGGTTCATGGTGCCGCCGGGCATGACCAGCACCGCGCCGCTCCACCCATCCAGCGCGCCGATCACGGCATTGACCGTGCCATCGCCGGCATAGACCGCCACGGTTTCGATCCCCGCCGCATCCAGCTCGTCCCGGGTCGGCAGGTCTTCCTGCGGAAACGCGGTGCGTTTGGCGAAACGGGCTGACCCGCTTTTGCAGACAGATTCAAGCTCGCGCAGAGCGGCGGGCGTATTGCTGCCGCTGGCACTGTTGCTGACCAGCCAGAGCTCGTTGGATTTATCCATGACAAATCATCGGTCTGAGGGGCAAATCGTTCCCGTCCTTTAAATGCGCCGCGTCAGGATCAGCCAGGCCGATATGCCGTTGATCGCGGTATAGATCAGATAGGCCCACACCACCGATGGCCAGCCATTTTCCGCCATCGCCATCGCGGCGACCAGCACGAAGAATTCCAGCACGAAGGTAAAGCGCACGCGGTTCTGCCGCCCCCTGCCCTGCGCCCCGCCCGGCAATTGGCCGAGCAGCGGGTGCCCGCTTTCCAGCACCGCCCGGTGCAGCGCGAAATTGCCGATGCCCAGCAGGAAGATCACCGCGATTATCATGCCCCCAAGATGACGATACATTGGTCGAATGCCAAACGCTGTTTATCCGGCGCGGCGAGCATTCGGTCAGAACACCCTATCGCCGGTCGAGCGATCGCCCCTTGCCGTCGATGTGTCGCTGATCGGTCATGGGTGCAGGTGTACCTAGAACATCGCGGCCCACCAATCCCCCCAACCGGGCCCCGCATGAGGAGAAGTTCCATGACCACAAGCCTTGTAAAGCCTGCCTTTGCCGCCATCGCCGCCGCCGGGTTTGCCGCAGCTGCGTTTGCGACTCCCGCCCCTGCCCTCGCCAAAGCCCAGAGCATTGCGATCGAATGGCGCGATCTCAACCTCGAAACACCCGAAGGTCAGCGGGCGCTGGATCGCCGGATCGATACGGCTGCCCGCAAGGCTTGCGGGATGAACGACACTCGCACCGGCACGCGCTTCGTCTCCCGCGATGCCCGCGATTGCTACCAGAAGGCCAAGGTCGGCGCGCGGGCGCAAGTCGCGGCGATCCGCGAAGAGACACGGTTGGGCGGCTAGGATCGACCCGAAGTCTTTCGGCCTGCCAACCGGGCCGGTGCCTGCGCATCGGCCACAGAACCCGGATCGGACCAGTCCCCCGATCCGGGTTCGCTTTTTATCGGTGTGAAAATTTGGCGGCCGGTTCGACGGCTCGCCTCCAAGTCTCGCCGTACGGCCGCGCCCTACCGCCCGGCCATCGCCTTGACCTTGGGCAGATAGGTCCGCCCGATGCGCAAGGCCCGTTCATCCTCCGGCCCGTTATCGAGTTCGACCGACCATACGCCCAGCCCATCGTGACGCAGGCCGCGAATGACATCGCGGCGCAGGATGGTAGAGCGGTGGATACGGATGAACTCCGCCGGATCGAGCCGCTTTTCAAGGCCGGCGATGGTCTGCAACAGCAAATAGCTGCGGCATTCGTCCTCATCGGTGCCGACATGCAGGCGCACATAGTCACGCTCCGCATCGACCCGCCAGATTTGCGAGATTTCGATCCTGAGCAATTCGCTGCGATGCGGCACCCACAATTCGCGCAGCCATTCATCCTGCGATGCGCCGCCCGCCTCGCGCCGCGCCAGCGCACGTTCGATGGCGCGCTGCAACCGCTCGGGGGCAACCGGCTTGAGCACGTAATCCACCGCGTCCAGATCGAACGCCTCGACCGCGAAATGATCATGAGCGGTTACGAAAATCACCGCCGGACGCTTGTCGAAATCGGCCAGTTTGCGCGCTACGGACAGCCCGTCCACTTCGGGCATGGTCATATCCAGCAGCACCAGGTCGGGCGCGAGTGCCTCGGCAAGCCGCAGCGCCGCAGCGCCATCGCTGGCCGTGCCGACGACGGCCAGATCGCCCAACTTGGCGCAGATCACCTGCATCCGCTCGACCGCCAGGGGTTCGTCATCGACGATCATGGTGCGCAGCGCTCCGCTGGCGGATTCTTCGGCTGTCATGGTCACAATCCGTGTTTCACAAGAGGCATTCGCAATTCGGTGACGTAGCCGCCGCCATGTTTCTCTTCGCGCGGTTCGGACACGACCTGCGCCTCCCTGCCGAAGCGCGCCTGCAGCCGGTCGCGCACATTGGCCAGGCCGATCCCGAAGCCGTGGCCGGTTCCCGCAGGTACGCCCGGCCCATCGTCGCTGACCGTCACCACCAGCCGCCCGAATTCCTCGCGCGCAGCCAGCGTGATAGTGGCCGGGCGGGTGCTGGTAGCCACGGCATATTTCACCGAGTTTTCTACCAGCGGCTGGAGGATCATGCCGGGCACCCGCGCCTCTTCCAGATCGCGCGGCAGATCGTAACGGGTGCGTAGCCGGTCAGGAAAGCGAGCGCCTTCGATTTCAAGATAATGTCTCTGCAGTTCGAATTCCTGCTGCAGGGGTACGTCCTGGGTCGGATCGTCGGTCAGCGAATGGCGGTAGAAGCGGCTGATCGACTGGATCATTTCTTCCGCCCGGTCGGTCTTGCCGGTCATCACCAGCGACGACAGCGAATTGAGCGTGTTGAACAGGAAATGCGGGTTCACCTGGTAACGCAGGCTGCGCAGTTCTGCCGCCTTGGCGGCGGAGCGGAATTGCTGTTCGCGCCGCTCCGCCGCGCGCGCCTGTGCTCCAGCCAGCAGAGCGAGGTAGAGCGATGCCCAAGCCAACAGCAGGAAATAGCGGCCCAGCGCGATATCGATCACCGGACGCCAGCTTTCCTGCGGGTCCGATTTCAGCGTCAGCGTCAGCCCGTCTTCTTCGGCCTGTGGTCGCGGTGCCTCGCCATCGACGGTCTCGAACCGGCTATAGGGAATATCGACCAACAGATTGCCCGATTCGTCGCGGCGGATCTTGAAACCCTGCTGCTCGCTGACCTGCTGTTCCACCTTGTCGCGAATATCGGCGAACACCCATTGGTTGATCTGCGCGATCAGGACCGAGGCCGGCAGCGCGAACACCAGCGCTGCGGCTACTTTAGCCCAGGTCTGGCCCTGCTCGAACAACCGCAGCACCAGCCACAGCACGAAGGTAACCGCGATCCCGGCAATGCAGACCAATGCCCGCCGCCAGAGCATCTCGGGCTCCAGCTCCAGCCCAACGATCGCGCCGCGTATCGTGGCGAGCAGGAAGTATGTTCCCCACATCACCACCATCGACGCCACCACCACGCGCAGCGGCAGCCGCGCAGGCGCTTGGGGGGATAGGGCGGTGCTCAACATGCTCCTGGCCTAGCCGCCGCCCCGGTGCGGGCCATCACACTGTCGTCCAACGGTCAAATCCGCTCGTCCAAAGGCCGCAATCAGGCCTTTTCCAGCAGACCTTCGCGGGCGATCTTCTCCTTCCACAGCGCCGGGGCGAGCGTGTGGACATTGTTCCCCTCGCTATCGACCGCGACCGTCACGGGCATGTCCTGCACGGTGAATTCGTAGATCGCTTCCATGCCCAGCTCCTCGAAAGCCACCACCTTGGCCTCCTTGATGGCACGCGCCACGAGGTACGCCGCGCCGCCGGTCGCCATCAGATAGCTGACCTTGAAGCGGCTGATCACGTCCACCGCATCGGCCCCGCGCTCCGCCTTACCGATCATCGCCAACAGGCCGAGGTCGAGCATCTGTTCGGTAAACTTATCCATCCGCGTGGCGGTGGTGGGACCTGCGGGGCCGACCACCTCGCCCATCACCGGATCCACCGGGCCGACATAGTAAATCGCACGGCCCTTGAAATCGACCGGCAACTCCTCGCCGGCAGCAATCATATCGGCGATTTTCTTATGTGCCGCATCGCGCCCGGTCAGCATCTTGCCATTGAGCAGCAGCCGATCACCGTGGGACCAGCTTGCAACCTCTTCGGGTGTCAGATTATCCAGATCGACCCGGCGCGCGGAATCGTCGGGCTTCCAGTTGACCTTGGGATATTCATCCAGATTTGGCGGATCGAGATACACCGGCCCGCTGCCATCCAGCGTGAAATGGGCGTGGCGCGTGGCGGCGCAATTGGGGATCATGCCGACCGGCTTGCCAGCTGCGTGGCACGGTGCCTCCAGGATCTTCACATCGAGCACGGTGGACAGTCCGCCCAGCCCCTGCGCGCCGACCCCCTGCGCATTCACCGCGTCGAAAATATCGATCCGCAGCTGCTCGATGTCGCTTTGCGCGCCGCGTTTTTTCAACTGGCCCATATCGATCGGGTCCATCAGGCTGAGCTTGGCCAGCTTCAGGCAATGTTCCGCCGTGCCGCCGATACCGATGCCCAGCATTCCCGGCGGACACCAGCCTGCACCCATGCTGGGGACCTGATCGACCACCCATCGGACGATATTGTCCGACGGGTTCATCATCTTGAACTTCGACTTGTTCTCGCTCCCCCCGCCCTTGGCGGCGACATCGATTTCCACATTGCCGCCGGGCACCATTTCTACCGACAGCACGCAAGGGGTGTTGTCGCGCGTGTTGCGCCGGGTGAAAGCAGGGTCCGCCAGGATCGAGGCGCGCAGCTTGTTGTCCGGGTTGGTGTAGGCCTTGCGCACCCCGTCATCGATCACCTCTTGCAGGCTGCGATCCGAAGCTAGGCGGCAATCCTGCCCCCATTTGACGAACACGTTGACGATGCCGGTATCCTGGCAGATCGGGCGGTGCCCTTCGGCGCACATGCGGCTGTTGGTCAGGATTTGCGCGATCGCGTCTTTGGCGGCGGGACCCTGCTCCGCCTCATACGCTTCGCCCAAAGCGCGGATGTAATCCATCGGGTGGTAATAGGAGATATATTGCAGCGCATCGGCCACGCTCTCGATCAGGTCTTCTTCGGAAATCGTCACCATGTCGCTCATCGAACTGTTCCTTCTGCCGGTCGAGTGGCCGGTTCCTTGGGTCGCGCGCACCCTTACTGTCAAAGCACTTGGCCAGTCCGGACACCTCCCTTAAGGCGGGGGCAAGACTGCTGAGTACCTTTTTACCGGATGCTATCATGACGCTAACCGAAAACCCATCCACAAGTGCTGTTCCCGGCGGCACCGATTTCGCCGCCGCGCGCCGGGCGATGATCGACAGCCAGCTGCGTACCAGCGGGGTGAACGAACCCTTCGTGCTGAACGCGATGAACCGCGTGCCGCGCGAAGATCATGTGCCCGCCGCCGCGCGCTCGGTCGCCTATATGGACCGCGCCGTGCCGTTGGGGGGTGGCTATGCCCTGCCCGGCCCGCTGTTTCACGGCCGCGCCCTTGCCGAAGCGCGTCCGGTGGCCGGCGACCGCGCATTGGTGGTGGATAGCGGTGCGGGCTACCTGCCCGCTCTGCTGTCGGGCATCGTGCAAAGCGTCGAAACGATCACGCCGGCGCAGGCGACCGCTCGCCGCAAGCCCAAGGGGTTGGGCGATTTCAACCTGCTGATGATCGACGGGGCGATCGAGGAATTGCCGCCGATGCTGGGCAAGTTGCTGGCCGACGATGCCCGTATCGTAACCGGATTGGTGGAGCGCGGCGTGTCGCGCATCGCGGTTGGCCGCGCCAGCGGCGGCAAGATTGCTCTGATGCGGCTGGCCGAAATGGGCATTCCGCGCCTGGCCGAGTTCGACCGTGAAGAGGCATGGAGCTTCTGATCATGCCGCGCCCCGCACAATGTCTTACCGGGGCGCTCGGCCTCGCGCTGATGGCTGGCACTTCCGCGCCCGTACTGGCGGATACGCTGGAAGAGGCGCTGATCCAGGCCTATCTGGCCAATCCGACATTGCAGGCCGCCCGCGCCAACCAGCGCGCGACAGACGAGCTGGTGCCGATCGAGAAAGCCTCGGGCCGCCCCGATGTGCGCGCCACCGCTACGCATATCGAATTCGTCAAAACCTCGCCCAACAGCTTTACCGCACCCTCGCGCACGCTGTCGGTCGGACCCGATCTGACAGTGCCGATCTATTCGGGCGGCGCGGTAAAGAATGCGGTCCGGGCTGCAGAGGAAACCGTGGAGGCGGGCCAGGCCGATTTGCGGGCTACCGAATCGGCGATCTTCAGCCAGGTCGTGGCCGCTTATATGGATGTCATGCGCAACGAAGCGGTGGTCGGTCTGTCGCGCAATCAGGTGGAGGTGCTGTCGGTCAATCTCGAGGCGACGCAGGACCGCTTCGAAATCGGCGACTTGACCCGCACCGATATCGCCCAATCGCAGTCTCGCCTGGCGCTCGCGCAGAGCGATTTGCGCAGTTCCGAGGCCAATCTAATCGCCGCGCGAGAAACTTATATCCAGCTGGTCGGTGAAGCTCCGACCAATCTTCAATCGCCCCCGCCTCTGCCCAACTTGCCCGATACCGCCACCAGCGCCGTCGCCACGGCATTGGAGAACAATCCCGATCTGATCGCCGCGCGTAATCGCGCCGATGCGGCGGGCTTCGAGATCGAAGTCGCCGGGGCAGGCCGCTTGCCGACAGTCAATATCTTCTCGGGCGCCGAATATCGCGATTTCTACGGCACTTTGGGCAGTGGCACCCCGGTCGCCGGAACGGGCTTCTCGCAAAGCGAAACCACCGCGCAGGTTGGGGTGCAGGTTAATATCCCGATCTTCCAGGGCGGCCGCCCAGCCGCCCTGCAACGCCGCGCCACCGCGCAGGCTACTGCCGCACTTGAGCAGGTGATTGCGGCTGAACGCGACGTGATCGCGCAGACCCGCGCCGCGTTTTCCAGCTATTTGGCATCGCTGGCCATCATCGAGAGCGGCCAGGTAGCGGTCGCTGCGGCGGAATTGAGCCTGGAAGGCACCCGTGCGGAAAATTCCATCGGCAACCGCACGGTGCTCGACGTATTGAATGCCGAACAGGAACTGGTTTCCGCCCGGGTCCAATTGGTGACGGCGCGGCGCAATGCCTATGTTGCGGGTTTCAGCCTGCTCGCCGCGATGGGGCTGGCCGAAGCGCGCGATCTGGGGCTGGGTGACGGCACCCCGCTTTACGATCCGCAGGTCAATTATCGCCGCGTCGAAGGCAAGTGGTGGGACTTCGACCGCGATGGCGAACCGGCTGCCGGCTCCACCAGCACCGTTGACATCCCCGCCCCTGACGCTTCAATTCCCGCAATAGGGCCGACCGATTACCGCACGCCGCGGGTGATTCGGCAATAGGGGCGAAAATGTGATGCAGCAGGATGGCGAAGCTTCGGTTGAGGAAATTCTCGAATCGATCAAGAAAGTGATCGCTCGCGACAACCGCGAAGATGCGCTCGCCGCGCGCCGCCGCCGGGCGGAAGAAGGCGTCGAGGAATCTCGCCCCGAACCAGCCGATCCCGATGAGGCCGAAGAAGTGCTCGAACTGGCCGAATCCGAAATCGTCGACGAGGATGACGGCGGCGAAGTCGAAAAATCCGGCGATCTGGGCGAAGAAGATACGCCGCTGATCACCGATAATGTGCGCGATTCGATGCGCCAGAACTTTGCGGCCCTGTCGATGCTGGCCGAACCCAGCGCGCCGCCGCAGATCGTTCGCTCCGGCGAAACCTCGCTCGAAGGGCTGGTCCGCGAGATGCTCCGTCCGATGTTGGCCGAATGGCTGGACCAACATTTGCCCGAGATGGTCGAGCGGATGGTAAAATCCGAAATTTCCCGCATCGCCGGGAAGGGTCGCTGACGGGCCTCTATCGGACCACCGGGCGAAATTGCTTTAACCATGGCGCCCGGCGCGGTAACTGCCAGCGCCATGAGAAAAACGCTTAGAGGGTTCGCACTACCCCTTATCGCCGCCGCAGCCATTGCAGCCCCCGCATGGGCGCAGGACAATTCTCCGTCCGACCGGCCCGCGATGACTGCCGAAGATCTGGTCACCCTGCCGCGCCTCGGCAGCCCGAGCGCATCGCCGGATGGCCGGATGGCCGTCTATCCGGTCACCACGACCGATGCGCAAAGCTACGCGCGCGAAAGCAGTCTGTACCTGCTCGACCTGACCACCCGCCAGGCTCAGCCGGTTAAGCTGGATCTGGGAGGATCGGCGAGCGGCGCAGTGTTCGGCGGAGATGGCTGGCTCTATTTCATCTCCGACCGCCCCGCTGCCGATGCGCAGGAAGATGCCGAAGCGACATCGCAGGTATGGCGCGCGGCCGTAGACGCAGATGGTACCGCCGCAGCGCCGATGCAGGTTACCGATTTGCCGGCAGCAGTAGATGGCTTCTCTCTCGCGCCCGATGGCAGCCATATTGCCGTGTTTGGCGCCATATCGCGCGGCTGTGCAACTTTCGGCTGCGATGGCGATGGCAAGGCCCACCTGCCCGGCCCCGGCACTGGACGCCTGTATGACGGCGATCAGGGTTTCGTGCGGCATTGGGACAGCTGGGAAAGCCCTGGAACCTACAACCGCGTCTTCACCTTCCCCCTCGTCGATGGCACCGCGCAAGGCGGCGGCATCGCGGTGGACGGCCCCATGGGCGAAGGCGCACTCACTGGCGATACCCCGACAGCGCCGTTTGGCGGGGGCGAGGATATCGCGTGGTCCGCCGATGGGCGGGGGGTGTATTTCGTGGCGCGCCAGTCCGATGCGGCGGAGCCGGGCTCGACCAATCTCGACATCTGGTTTTCCGACCTGTCCGGCGCCGCGCCGCGCAATCTGACTGCGGCCAATCGGGCTACCGATATCCTGCCCGCGCCATCGCCCGATGGCCGCTGGTTGGCCTATGCCGCGATGAAACGCCCCGGTTACGAATCGGACCGGCTGGTTATCCAGCTGCGCGATCTGGCGACCGGCGAAACGCGCGCTTTGACCGCTGATTTCGACCGGTCCTTCGACTCGATCGCCTGGACCCCCGATTCGCGCTGGATCGTGGCGGGCGCGCAGGATGTGCTCGACACACCGGCCTTCCGGATCGATCCGTACAGCGGCGAGATAGCCGAGCTCGACCTGATGGCGGGCAATGAAGCGCGTATCTCTGGCGTTACCCCCATCGGCGGCGGCGATTTGCTGTTCACGCGCAATTCGATCGGCGCACCTTCCGAACTCTATGTCTCGCGCGAATGGGCCCAGGGCGAACCACTCACCAATGTTGCCACCGGCCTGATGGGCCGGATGGCGACCACGGTCACAACCCGCTTCAGCTTCGAAGGCGCACAAGGCGACACGGTGTGGGGGCAGATCACCCGGCTGGAGAAACAGGACGGGGCGATCCCGGCCATTCTCTACGTCCATGGCGGCCCGCAGGGATCGTTCAACGATGGCTGGTCCACCCGCTGGAACCCGCGCGTGCTGGCCAGCCAGGGCTATGCCGTCGTCTCGGTCGATTTCCACGGAAGCACCGGATACGGGCAAGAATTCACCGATTCGATCAACCGCGACTGGGGCGGCAAGCCGCTGGAAGACTTGCAGAAAGGCCTCGCCGCCGCGCTGGAGCTCGATCCGCAGATCGATGGGACCCGCGCCTGCGCCATGGGAGCTTCCTATGGCGGCTACATGATGAACTGGATCGCGGGCAATTGGCCCGACCGCTTCGATTGCCTGGTCCAGCATGACGGCTTGTTCGACATGCGCAGCTTCTATTACACCACCGAGGAACTGTGGTTTCCGCGCTGGGATTTCGGCGGCTCCTATGCGGAGGCGAGCGAGGAATATGAGCGGTGGAACCCGGTAAACCACGTGCAGAACTGGCGCACGCCGATGCTCGTGATCGCTGGCGAACAGGATTTCCGCGTCCCCTACACCCAAGGCCTGCAAAGCTTCACCGCGCTGCAGGAACAGGGCGTGCCCGCCCAATTGCTGGTTTTCCCGGATGAGAACCACTGGGTGCTCGGTGCGAAAAACTCGCTGCAATGGCACAATACCGTGTTCGATTGGCTGGATCGCTGGCTGAAGAGGCCAGAAGCCGAATGAGCAGCGCCAAGGAACTCGCCAAGGCCCGCCGCGCCTATGCCAAGATCGGCGGCCCCGATATCGAGCGGCAGATTTTCCTGTGCGGCATTTCGGAAAAGCAGAAATGCTGCAAGCGGGCCGAGGGCGAGGCTGCGTGGAAATATCTAAAGAAACGCCTCAAGCAGCTCAAGCTGGCCGGACCGAAGAAGGATGACGGATCGGGCGGCATCCAGCGGACCAAGGCCGATTGCCTGCAGGTTTGCGAGGCGGGTCCGATCGCCGTGGTGTGGCCCGAAAACGTCTGGTACCACTCCTGTGCACCCGAAGTGCTGGAGCGGATTATTCAGCAGCATCTGATCGGCGGCGAACCGGTTGCGGAATTTCGGCTGACCGCGCCCCCGGCGGACTAGTTTTCCGGCTTGTCCAGACGGTTATCGACCGATTCGTCGTGCCCGGTCCCGTTGGACAGGAACACCAGCCCCATCAGCGCACTCGTCAGCAGCATCGTGAACCCGATTCCCAGCGCGGCGGCGATGTAATAATGCAGCGAAACCTCGCTCTCGCCATCGTATAACAGCGCCAGCGCGATCGCCACGACACCGATCGTGGCGAGTAACATGAAGCGCATGATCCGGCGATACCGCGCCCATGCAAAGGAGGCGGTTTGCGGGTCGTCGAGCGGGGATTTGCGAGCCATGACGCCAACTTGGCGATGGACGCAGGCTAACGCAATGGCGCGTTTTGGGCCAGCAACTGGTATTTCGGCGTATTTCGTGGCATTCTCTCCGATCCAAGGAGGACCGCAGAGCCCATGAACATTGCCCATCTGATTGCGACGCGAAAAGCATCCGACATTCTCACTTGCGACGTGGACATGACCATGCGCCAGGCGATTGCGATCATTGCGAGCAAACGGATCGGCGCGCTGCCGGTGATGGAAGGCGGCAAGGTCGCCGGAATATTTTCCGAACGCGACGTGATCTACCGCGTGGCGGATAGCGGCGGCGACTGCCTCGACCAGCGGGTGGGTGACGTCATGACCGCGCCTGCGGTCACGATCTCCGCGGATATGCCAGTGGATGAGGCGCTCGCCTTGATGACCAAACGCCGCATCCGCCATCTGCCGGTGGTGGAGGGAGAGGCAATGTGTGGCTTCATTTCCATCGGCGATCTGGTGAAATCGCGCATGGTGGAGGTAGAGCAGGAAGCTGCCGCGATGCGCAATTACATCACCACCTCGTGATCCCGGCCTTGAGGTAGGCCTTGGCGCGCCTTACATCGCTGTCATGTCCGAACCGCTCACCCTTTCCGATGCCGCTGCCAAGCGCGTCTCGCTGATCGCCCAAAAACAGGCGAAACCGGCGATCCTGCGGCTTTCGGTAGAAGGCGGCGGGTGCTCTGGTTTCCAATACAAGTTCGATCTGGCCGACGCGCCCGAGGGCGACGATGTCGTCAGCGAAAATTCCGGCGTTCGGCTGGTGGTCGATCCGATCAGCCTCGACCTGGTGTCGGGCAGCACCGTCGATTTCGTCGAATCGCTGGGCGGCGCGGCGTTTCGCGTTGAGAATCCGCAGGCAGCAGCCGGTTGCGGCTGTGGGTCCAGCTTCGGGATCTGATGCTTGGTGGTTGGCGTGGCCGGGTGGCCTAGCTTTTTCAGACATTGGCGAGTTATTGTTGTCTGCAGTCGGGGCCTGCGCCCCTCTACCGGACATGCCACCAAATAAACTCTGACGCTGGTCAAACTCCAACCCAGCCCATAAACCCGCCTGCATGAAAATCGCCACCTTCAACATTAACGGGATCAAGGCCCGTCTTCCGCGCCTGCTGGAATGGCTGGAGGAAACCAGGCCCAAGATCGCCTGCCTGCAGGAGATCAAGTCGCTCGATGCAGGGTTTCCCGCGGCCGAGTTCGAAAAGATCGGTTACAAGGCGATCTGGCACGGCCAGAAAAGCTTCAACGGCGTCGCCATCCTGGCTGACGGGGTGGAGCCGGTCGAAACACGGCGCGGGCTGGGCATCGATGGCCCCAAGGATGGCGAGGGCGAGCAGGCGCGCTATCTCGAGGCGGATGTGGACGGCATCCGCGTCGCCTGTATCTATCTGCCCAACGGCAACCCGCAGCCGGGGCCGAAATTCGCTTACAAGCTGGCCTGGATGGAGCGTCTGCAAGCCCGGATGCGCGAATTATGGGCGCTGGAAGTGCCCTGCGCGGTTATCGGCGATTACAATGTCGTCCCCGAAGACAAGGATATCTGGTCGCCCGCAGCCTTGGCCAACGATGCGCTGATGCAGCCGGAGTCGCGCGATGCCTATGCGCGGCTTCTCGCCGATGGCTGGACCGACGCGGTCGATACGCTCAACCCGCGCGGCGGCGTGTGGACCTATTGGGATTACCAGGCCGGCGCACTGCAACGCGATCACGGGTTTCGTATCGATCACCTGCTGCTCAGCCCCGAACTGGCCGACCGGCTGGTGGCCGTGGGCGTGGACAAGGATCACCGCGAACGCGAGAAACCCAGCGATCACGCGCCAGTATGGGCGGAGTTTTCGCCGGACTGAGCGATTGTGTGTGAGCCCGGATTTTCTTCGCTCACGCTTGATGAAAGGCCAGAAAAACACCCCGACAAAAAGCCCCGGCACCGCCTGGGTACCGGGGCCATTTTCTAGCCTACCAAACTACCGCCTAACGGTAGAAGATGTGAGTTTTGATCGTTGCGCGGGCGGTTTTCTTGCGGGCCCAGCTGGGACGAACATAGTTGGCGTGGAAATACAGCGCATCGCGTACCTCGCTTTCCCATGAGCCATGATGGGCGATCTTTGCCAGCGCCTTGGCCCGTTTCCAGGCGGTCGAACCGCGCTTGATACGCGGCATTGTGCCGCCGCGCACGAAGCTGAACTGCGCGCGCTGGAACACCACATCGCAATAGGAGTCGGGGAACCGGCGATCTTCGCTGCGGTTCACGACCACGCGGGCAACGCCCAGCTGGCCCTTGATCGGTTCACCGCGCGCTTCGAAATAGATGGCACCCGCGAGGCATTCGAGCTGCTGCGAGAGCTGGCCTTCGACCGGCGTTGCAGCGATCAATTCGCGCAGCGAAGCAGCCGAGGGGGCGGGTGAGAGATTTTCTTCGACGACCGCGCCGATTTCGGCATCATCGGTGGCGTCGTCTGTTTGCGGCAGCGGCTGGACCACTTCTTCCGCAACGAATTCCACAGCCGGGGCGGTGGGCATCGTTTCATCGGTGATCGGCGCGGTTTGCACCGGAACCTCACCGCTATCCTGGGCGTTGGCACCGAACAGATCGGCCCCGCCCATGGTTACGATCATACTGGCCGCGGCAGCCGCGGCGCTGAATTTGAGTAGTTTGTTCATTAATCCGTCGCTTTGGGCGGTGGACGGACCTGACGCAGGCTGGAACCTTATCGCGTTAATTGCGTAATTACATGTGGTTCGTTGCTAGACCTGCCGGCCGACCCCCGTCTGCGTGCCAGCTGATCGACCCCATGTCGTCCAATACCGCCTGCGCACCCGAAAGTTGGCGGGCAAATAGGGGTCGGGGTGTTTAAGTCAACTTAACGTTCCCGCCGTTTCGATGAAACGTTCCGCATCCGCGATGTCCAGTTCCACCAACCACGTGTCTCTGTCCTGCCGCCGTCTTTTCATGAGATATTCTGCGAATTCCTGTTTGTTTTCAGGATTTTCTTCTCTGGAAAGAGAGAAAGGGCGCGACCCGTCGAGTTGCGGCATCCTTTCGTAAAGTTTCGTGGTTTGGTCTCTGGCGACGGTTAATAACAGGATTGTCCCGGCATCCTTTTCACCCTTTGCCAGAACCGTCGCAAAGCCGCCCGCAGCATTGACTGCCCGGATCAGCCCAGAAACTTCGATATGAGCGGGCAGGCGCATAATCGCCCCTTAGTCCGTCCGTTCGCTATAACCGGCCAGCCCGGATAGCGGGATGTGGGAGCGCATGAACGTGCCGGTGCCGCGGCCGATTTCATCGCCTTCTTCGTCAACCAGCCGCGATTCGGCGACGAGCACGCGGCGCTTGCCGCTGACCCAGCGGCCTTCTGCCACCACTTCGCCCGCACGAACGGGCTTGGTGAAATGCAGGTTGAACGATGTGGTCAGCAGGAAACGGTCGGTAACCAGCGTATTCGCAGCATAGAACGCCGCATCGTCGAGCATCTTGAAATAGACGGTTCCGTGCGCGGCGCCCGCCGCGTGGTAATTATCGTCGCTGACGGTAAAGACCAGCCGCGACCGGCCGCGTTCCGGCAATTCCAGGCGGGAGGCAAATTTCGTATTGATCGGCGCGGCCCGGTAAAGCCGTTCCAGCGCCCGATAATGCGATTGCGCCCCGCCGGGATCGACTTCGGTCATGGGAAATCCCCGCTATTCGGACCGAGAGTCAGGTTTGCGCCGGTTCGACCCAACCGATCGAACCGTCGCGGCGGCGATAGACCATGTTGTGCCGCTCGGTCTTGCCGTTCTTGAAAAACAGTGCGCCGGTATCGCGCAGATCGAGCATCATTACCGCATCCGCCACGCTGCATTCGGGGATATCGACCTTGGTTTCGGCAACCACCAGCGGCGCATCGGGCGCCTCCTGTGTATCTTCCTCTTCCTCCATCGTGGCGGCGAAGATCGTATAGGCTGCCTCTTCCTCGCGCGCGGAATGCTGGGCCTGTTCGTGGCGGTCTTTCAACCGGCTCTTGTAACGGCGCAGCTGCTTTTCGATCTTGGCCGCCGCCTGGTCGAACGCCTGATGCGCGTCATGTGCCTCGGCATGGGCTTTCAGGATGAGGCCGTGCATCACGTGGGTCACGATATCGCATCCGAACGCGCCAGCGGGTGCCTTGCCGAAGGTGACGTGGCTGGAAATCGCGCGGCTGAAATATTTCTCCACGATCGCGTCCAGCCGGTCCGTGGCATGGTCCTGCAGGGCAGAGCCGGTTTCCACCTGATGTCCTGAAATGCGAATATCCATTGCGTTCTCCTTGGTTGGCAGCGGGATGTAGCCCGCCGCTCACCGGTTCCAGACCGGATTTTCTATATTGCTTAAAAAGGCTGCGTGCCGCGCAAGCTCTTCCGGCGTGGCGGCATGGGGGCGGGGCGGGCGCACCTGCACGCTCCTGTCCCTGCCGAAGTCTCGCTCGGCTGGCGTGGTTTCCACTTCCGCCTGACGCTCGCTCGCCAGTTCGAGCCCGATCTGGCGGCCGCCGGTCAGCTCGACATAGACCTGCGCCAGCAACTCTGCATCGAGCAGCGCGCCATGCTTCACCCGGTGGCTGCGATCGATGCCATAGCGGGTGCACAGCGCATCGAGCGAGTTCTTCGCCCCCGGGTGCCGCTTGCGGGCCATCGCCACGGTATCGACCATGCGGTTCATCGCCACAGGCTCCAGCCCGCACAGCGTCAATTCATTATTGAGGAAGCCGAAGTCGAACCCGGCATTGTGCGCCACCAGCGGGCTGTCGCCCAAAAATTCCAGCAAATCTGTCGCGCCATCGCCGAATAGCGGCTTGTCGGAAAGAAACGTGGCGCTGAGGCCGTGAACCGCTTCGGCCCCGGCGGGCATGTCGCGTTCCGGATTGTAATAGGCGTGAAAAGTTGCGCCGGTTTCGACCCTGCCGATCATCTCCACGCAGCCGATTTCGACCATCCGGTCCCCTGTCGATGGGTCCAAACCGGTGGTTTCGGTATCGAAAACGATTTCGCGCATTACGGTACATATCGGCGCGTTTCGGCGGACAGACAAGGGTAGAATTTTCCGCCGGCACCCCAGCTGCTCAAGGCCTATTTGGCGGTCAGCTCGGCCACGATTTCGCGCACCGCCGCTTCGGTCTCGGCAAGCGATTGGCCGGTATCGATAATTCGGTCGGCACGCTCGCGCTTCTCGGCATCGGGAGTTTGCAGGCCCAGAATATGGGCGAACTTGTCCGGCGTCATGCCGGGCCGGGCCAGCACGCGCTCGCGCTGGATATGTGCCGGGGCGGAGACCACCACCACCAGATCCACCAGCTCGTGCCCGCCTTTTTCGAACAATAGGGGAATGTCGAACACGATGAGCGGAGCGGCGCCATGTTCGAGCAGGAATTCCGCGCGTTTTTCCGCCACTGCAGGGTGAACGATCGCTTCGAGTGTAGCGAGCGCCTGCGGATCGGCGAACACGCGCGCGCCGAGCTTCTCGCGCATAACGCCTGCGGGGCTGGTGCTACCGGGAAATGCGGCTTCAATCTGCGCCGTCAACGGGCCGTCCGGTCCCTGCATGGCGCGCACCTGCGCATCTGCATCGAACACCGGCACACCGGCCCGTTCGAACATTCCCGCGACGGTAGATTTGCCCATTCCGATCGAACCGGTGAGGCCGATGATCAGCGGGCGGCTCAATTGTCCAGCCTGCCGCGCAATTCATCATCAGCCGAGCGGTCGGGCATGGTGCCGAAGAATTTCTCGAACGCGGCGGCTGCCTGTCCGATCAGCATTGCATGGCCGTCTATCGTCTCGCAGCCCGCCGCCTTGGCATCGCGCAGGAATGATGTCTCCAGCGGATCGGTCACGATGTCGTAAGCGACCGAACCGGGCGGCGCATGGCTCCAGTCGAAAGCCAGCGGCGGTTGGCCGCACATTCCCAGCGGGCTGGCATTGATCACCAGGTCGAGGCAGCCTTCGCGGTCATCGAAGGCGAAGTCGGTCGGCTGCGCAAAGTGACCGATCGGCGGCGCATGATGCTCGCCATCGGGCGCAAGCTCGTCTAGAATTGCGCGCGCCTTGGCCGGATCGCGCCCCGCCAGGACCAAAATAAAGCCTTTATCGGCAAGCGCCGACACAATCGCCCGCGCAGCCCCGCCGGTGCCGATGATCCGGGCCATCCGGAACAAATGTTGCTCGGCCAGCAGCGGGGCGACTGGTTCGAGAAATCCTGCCACGTCGGTATTGTATCCGTGCAGCTCCCCCTGCTCGGCGATGACGGTGTTCACCGCACCCACCTTTCGGGCGAGCGGATCGCACCGATCCAGCAGCGGGATGATCGCCTGCTTGTGCGGCATGGTAACATTGCAGCCGCGCCAGGAGGGATTTTGCCGCTGCTTGCTCAGGTAATCGCCAAGCTGCTCGGGAGCGACGTGCTGGGTGTCATACGCCGCGTCGATCCCCGCCTTCTCCAGCCAGAAACGGTGGATTACGGGCGATTTGGAATGGCTGATCGGGTCGCCGATTACATGAGCGTGGTCTTTCATCCTGCCAGCGCCCCATTTTCGCGCAGCGCCTGCAACACCGGCAGCAGCGGCATTCCGAGAATTGTGAAATAATCACCCTCGATCCGCTCGAACAGCTGGACGCCCAGCGCCTCGATCCGGAACACGCCGACGCAGCCCGATACTGCGGGCCATTCGGCCTCGAGATAGCGCTCGATAAATTCGTCGGACAATGCGCGCACATGCAGGCGCGCCAGATCGGCATGGCTCCACACGATCCGGCCCTCCGTCGCGCCCGGAGCGCGCGGTTTCCACAATGCAGCGGCGCTGTGCAGTTCGAGTACCTTGCCAGAGAAAAACCGCAAATGATCGGCGGCCTGGTTGAGGGTTTCGGGCTTGTCGAACCGTTTGCCCGCTACGTTGACCAGCGAATCGCTGCCCAAGACGATGCTGCCGCGCAGAGCTTCGCCGACATGGCGCGCCTTGGCCTTGGCGAGCGCCAGCGCGACGATCGAGGGTGCCGAACCCATCAGCCGCGCCTCGATCTCGCGCTCGTCAATATCGGCCGGGACGCATTCATAAGCCGCGCCCGCCTGATCCAGCATGGCCCGGCGCGAAGCGCTTTTGGACGCCAGCACAAAACCGGCCTTGGTCGCAGGAGCGGTACTCATATCGGTTTGGGTCCGCTTCCCTGCGGGTCGTCCTTCATCTGCCGTTCGCCCATCAGGCGAATTACAGCCGCAGCAGTTTCCTCGATCGAGCGCCGCGTCACATCGATCACCGGCCAGCCATTATCGGCGAACATCCGCCGCGCGAAACGCACTTCCTCGCTCACCCGGCCTTTCTCCACATAAGAGGTTTCTGCCCCTTCGTTGAGCGATAGCAGCCGGTTGCGGCGGATCTGGACCAACCGTTCCGGCGCGGTGGTCAGACCGACCACCAGCGGCTTGCGCAACCGGAACAATGCATCGGGCGGCGGACTTTCGATCACCAGCGGGATATTGGCGACGCGGTAGCCGCGATTGGCAAGATAGATGCTGGTCGGTGTCTTGGAGCTGCGCGAAACGCCAGCCAGCACGATATCCGCCTCCTCCCAGTTTTCGTGTCCCACCCCGTCATCATGCGCGATGGTGAACTGGATCGCCTCGACCCGCTCGAAATAGGCATCGTCCATCAGGTGCTGGCGGCCGGGCCGCCCGCGCGCCGTCTGGCCAAGCTGGTCCTCCAGCGCCGCGGTGACCTTGTCCAGCACCGGTACGGCGGGCAGGCCGAGCTTGCGGCAATGTTCCTCCAGCCGTTCGCGCGTTTCGGGATTTACCAGGGTAAACAGCACCAGTCCGGGCTTGGCAGCCAGTTCGCCAACGATACGGTCGAGATGTTGGCGGCTGCGCACCATCGGCCAGAAATGGCGCGCAATGTCGGTATCCTCGAATTGCGCGAGCGCGGCCTTGGCGATCATTTCCAGCGTTTCACCGGTGGAATCGGACAGAAGATGGAGGTTGAGACGGGACATCGAGGCTTTCGCGAGGCCGCTGCGGCCCTGTGGAGAACGACCGGCATAAACCACGGGAGAAGTCTGACGACAAGTTCGCGGGCCGATTCCATACCCACTGACAGCAACCGGCGAGTCAGTTTGCCGACATGCAAGCTGGCTTGTGCACAGCGGAGGGATAATGGGGACAGGATTCGATTGACCTACATGGTCTCGCGATTCGGCCTCGACGCACACCCTGTTCAGCGCTGGGAAAATCGGGCAGAGCCGCGCCGTCCCCACTATCCACAGGGCCAACAACCACTCCAGATTCTATAAATATACTATTATAATTGATTGGACCTATCCGAATGCCTGGCTCGCTTCTCGATACGCTTCACGGAAAATCGTCTCCCCGAACGCCCATGTGGCTGATGCGCCAGGCGGGGCGGTATCTGCCCGAATATCGCGCATTGCGGGCCGACAAGGGAGGCTTCCTCGATCTCGTTTACGATAGCGATGCTGCGGCCGAAGTGACGATGCAGCCGCTCGCCCGGTTCGATTTCGATGGAGCGATCCTGTTTTCCGATATCCTGATCGTCCCCTACGCGATGGGACAGAAACTGGAATTCCTGGCCGGCGAGGGACCCAAACTCTCCCCCCGGCTGGTCGATATGGCGCTGGACACGCTGAGCGCCGCGCCCGGGCGGCTGGATGCGATTTACGAAACGGTGGCCAAGGTGCGCGCGCGGCTGGACGGCACGACGACGCTGCTGGGTTTTGCCGGCAGCCCGTGGACCGTCGCGACCTACATGATCGCGGGCGAGGGTAGCCGCGACCAGCACGATGCACGGGCAATGGCCTATCGCGATCCGGCAGCGATGCAGGCGATCATCGATGCGATTATCGAGGTCACGGTCGATTATCTGGCTGGACAGATCGAGGCCGGGGCCGAGGCGGTACAATTATTCGATAGCTGGGCGGGCAGCCTGGCCCCCAAAGAGTTTCAGACCTGGGTGGTTGCACCCAATGCTGCCATCGTCAGCAAGCTGCGCGCCCGCCATCCCGCAACCCCGATTATCGGCTTTCCCAAAGGTGCCGGTGAAAAACTGCCGATCTATGCAAACGAAACCGGCGTGGATGCGCTTGGCGTGGACGAGACAATCGACCCCGACTGGGCACATGGGGCTCTGCCGCCCGAAATGCCCGTCCAGGGCAATCTCGATCCGCTCCTGCTGCTGGCGGGAGGCGATGCGCTGGAATCGCGCGTAACGGCGATCCTGGAGGCTTTTCGCGATCGGCCGCATATTTTCAATCTCGGCCACGGAATCGACCGCCGCACGCCGATCGCCCATGTCGAGCGGCTGGTGGACATCATCCGCAGCTGGCCCGGCTGAAGCACTACTCGATCAGACGAAGCAGGACGTGACGAATGCTCTGCCATTTCCTAAGTAGCCACCCATGCAGGACGTTCTCTCGATGACCTATCTCTGGCTCAAGGCGGGCCATCTGATTTTCGTGATATTCTGGATGGCGGGGCTGTTCATGCTGCCGCGCTTTTTCGTGTATCATCAGGAAGCGGCCATCGGCTCGGCCGAAGATGCCGCCTGGACGGAGCGCGAGGCGCGGCTGCGCAAGATCATCCTGACCCCGTCGCTGATCATTGTCTGGCTGCTTGGACTAGGCCTTGCCGGCGCGATCGGCGCCTGGACGCAAGGCTGGTTCCACGCCAAGCTGCTGGTCGTAATTCTGCTGACGGCGTACCACATGTGGATGGCCGGCTATTCGAAGAAACTGGCGCAAGGTCTGCGGCCGCTGACCGGCAAGAAGTTGCGGCTGCTCAACGAAGTGCCCGGCCTGGCAGCGGCGATCATCGTCGTGCTGGCCATCGTCAAGCCGTTCTGATCGTCCGGCTTTCACCACCGCCTCGGCGCAAAGCGAATTGACGCACCGCGCCGCGGGGCGTAACGCAAATCCACCTACCGACATTCGGATACCGCGCGCATAGCCGGATCCGGGTCTGCTTTCTCCAAGCCCTTACTGACCGGTCGGCCAAAACACCCGAAATGGAATATTGAAGACAATGCATCTTAAAGACTTGAAACTCAAAGCGCCGGCCGAATTGGTAACGATGGCCGAAGAGCTGGGCGTGGAAGCGGCCGGCACGATGCGGCGGCAGGACTTGATGTTCTGCATCCTGCGCGAACTGGCCGAAGATGAGGAATACGATACCGAGATCATGGGTATCGGCACGATCGAAGTGCTGCAGGACGGCTTCGGCTTCCTGCGTAGCCCCGAGGCAAATTATCTCGCTGGTCCCGACGATATCTATGTCTCGCCCAACCAGATTCGCAAATGGGGCCTGCGCACCGGCGATACGGTGGAAGGCCAGATCCGCGCCCCGCGCGAAGGCGAACGCTATTTCGCGCTGACCGGCCTGACCTCTGTAAATTACGAAGATCCGGGGCAAGTTCGCACGCGCACCAATTTCGATAATCTCACGCCGCTTTATCCGGAAGAGAAGCTCAATCTCGACACGCTCGATCCTACCGTGAAGGACAAGTCCGCGCGGGTGATCGACCTGATCAGCCCGCAGGGCAAGGGGCAGCGCGCACTTATCGTCGCTCCCCCGCGCACCGGTAAGACCGTGTTGCTGCAGAACATTGCCAAGGCGATCACCGATAATCACCCCGAAGTGTTCCTGCTCGTGCTGCTGGTGGATGAACGCCCCGAAGAAGTAACCGACATGCAGCGCAGCGTGAATGGCGAGGTTATTTCCTCCACCTTCGACGAACCTGCGCAGCGCCACGTCCAGGTTGCCGAGATGGTGATCGAAAAAGCCAAGCGGCTGGTCGAACACAAGCGCGACGTGGTGATCCTGCTCGATTCCATCACGCGCCTCGGCCGGGCCTACAACACCGTCGTGCCCAGCTCGGGCAAGGTGCTGACTGGCGGCGTCGATGCGAATGCATTGCAGCGGCCCAAGCGGTTCTTCGGCGCGGCGCGCAATATCGAGGAAGGCGGCTCGCTATCGATTATCGCCACCGCGCTGATTGATACTGGCAGCCGGATGGACGAGGTCATCTTCGAAGAGTTCAAGGGCACCGGCAACAGCGAAATCGTGCTCGATCGCAAGGTCGCGGACAAGCGTATCTTCCCGGCACTGGATGTCGGCAAGTCCGGTACCCGCAAGGAAGAGCTGCTGGTGGAGCAGGAAACGCTCAGCAAGATGTATGTCCTGCGCCGTATCCTGATGCAGATGGGCACGATCGACGCGATGGAATTCCTGCTCGACAAGATGAAGGATTCCAAGACCAACGAAGATTTCTTCGCCAATATGAACCAGTAGCATGGCTCACGGCTCGCCCCGGCACGCGGTCATTACCGGCGCGCCGGGGGCGGGCAAGACAACCCTGCTGAAACGGCTGGAAGATATCGGATTCGTCGTTTCGCACGAAGTTGCGCGCCGCATATTGCAGGCACCGGGCGGGATGGAATTGCGCGCAGGCGATCCGCTGGGTTTTGCCGATGCGATGGCGGCAGCCCATCTTGAGGAATATGCGGATAGGGCAGCGCAGACCGCCACCATCCTGTTCGACCGCGGATTACCCGATGTGGCCGGGTTTCTCGAAGTGTCCGGCTTGCCGGTGTCCGATCAGCTGGACCATGCCTGCCGGACGGTCCGCTATCACGGTCCGGTGTTTCGTGCGCCGGTATGGCCGGAAATCTACCGATCCGATGCCGAGCGTATCCAGACCCTCGAAGAAGCGGCTGCGAGCGACGAGGCCGTGTCCAGCGCATGGCGCCGCTATGGCTATTCGTTGATCGATCTGCCGACTGCACCGGTCGGTGAAAGAGTGGATTTCGTGCGTCGCCACCTCGGCCTAGACCGCTCTATGCCTGATTCTGCCTGTTGAAACTGTCGGCCCGAGAGGCGTGCCAGTAGCCACCGAGCTCAGTGGCATCGGGATCGTTCAGCAATGCGCCTTCCTCGACGAATTCGTAGATCGTATCGATAGCATCGGATTTCGCCCCGTTGAGCCTTTCGCGCATATCATGCGGCCGGATTTCCCAGGGCGAATTCAGCCCCATCGCAACGACTATCTCGCGCAAGCTATGCAGCGTCTGTTTCTGGAACCGCGCCACTCGCGGGGCCTTGTCCTCGATCACCAGGCCTTGCTGACGCCACGCCTTCTGCGTCGCCACCCCGGTGGGACATTCGCCGGTGTGACATTGCATCGATTGCACGCAGCCGAGCGAGAACATGAAGGGCCGCGCAGCGTTGCACCAATCCGCGCCCATCGCGAAGGCCTTGGCCATTTGTGCGCCGGAGTGAATCTTGCCCGACGCGCCGATCTTTACCCGGCTTTTGAGCCCGGCTCCGACGAGCGCATTGCGGACCATGATCGTTCCTTCGCGCAGCGGCATTCCCACCGAATTGCTCAGCTCCAGCGGAGCCGCGCCCGTGCCGCCTTCGGCGCCGTCCACGGTGATGAAATCGGGCGCGATGCCGGTTTCCAGCATGGCCTTGGCAATTGCGAACACCTCGTGGGGCTGGCCTACGCACAGTTTGATGCCAACCGGTTTTGCGCCCGAAAGATCGCGCAACCGGGCGATCCATTCGAGCATCTGGATCGGGGTGGAGAAGGTGGAATGTGCTGCGGGTGAATTGCAATCCTCGCCAACCGCGATTCCGCGCGCTTCGGCAATCTCTTCGGTGACCTTGCGACCGGGAAGCACGCCCCCATGGCCGGGCTTTGCGCCCTGGCTCAGCTTGATCTCGATCATCTTGACCTGCTCGCCCGAGGCATTGTCGGCAAATTTCGCCGGATCGAATCCGCCATCATCGGTTCTGCATCCGAAATAGCCGCTGCCGATCTCCCAGATCAGGTCGCCGCCATGAGCGCGGTGGTATTTGCTGATGCTGCCTTCGCCGGTGTTATGCGCGAAGTCGCCCATAGCCGCTCCGGTATTCAAAGCCTCGATCGCCTTGGCCGACAACGACCCGAAGCTCATCGCGGAAATGTTGAGCAGCGCGCTGGAATATGGCTTCGCGCAGCCTGGACCGCCAATATCGAGCCGCCAATCCTGCGGCGCGCTGTCATTGGGCACGATGGAATGGCCGAGCCACTCATATTCGTCCGAATAGACATCCAGCTCGGTGCCCATCGGATGACTGTCGAGATCGCCCTTTGCGCGGGCATAGACGAGCGCGCGTTCCTGGTGGCTGAAAGGGCGGCCTTCCAGATCGTCCTCGACGATATAGGCCTGCGCGAAAGGCCGGATGTCTTCCATTACCCACCGGCCTCGCGCCAGCAATGGGTAATTGCGCCACAGGGTGTGGTCGGTCTGAAAGAAATCGTAGAGCGCAATGGCGGCGAGAATTGCCAGCAGGATAGCCGTGCCGACGCCCCACAGGCCTGGCAGGATAAAAGCCGTCCCGAACGCCGAGCCGATCAGCAGGGCAGGGATCAGATAACGCGGTGCGAAAACCTGCGCCGGGCCCGCTTTAGCCAAGATGCGTCTCGAAAAATTCCTCGGTTCGCTTATCCGCCAATTGCGCGCCTTCCTCGTCGCGGCGCTTACCGTGTTCGGTGGCAAAACCGTGATCGAGGCCGTCGTAATCGTAAAGGGTCACCTTCGGGTGATCGTCCAGCCCCTCATGCATCGCCTTTTGCGCATCCTTGTCCACGAAATGATCGTCCGTGGGGACATGCAGCAGCAGCGGATGTGCAATAGCGTGTTTCTCGTTCAACATCTGGTCGATCATCACGCCGTAATAGCCGACCGAGCAATCGATATCGGTTCGCGCTGCGGTCATATAGGCAAGCTTTCCGCCCAGGCAGTACCCGACGCAGCCGACCTTTGGCACACCAGCCTCGCGCCGGACCCAGTGAATAGTCGCCTCGATATCCTTGACGCCTTCATCGGGGTTGTACTTGCCGAACAGATCTAGCGCGCGCTCCATTTCCGGTTCGATATCGGGGTCGAGTTCCAGTCCGGGTTCCAAACGCCAGAACAGATCGGGGGCAACCGCAAGATATCCATCCTCGGCCAACTTGTCGCATTTTCGGCGGATGCCTGCATTAACGCCGAAGATTTCCTGGATTACGATGATTGACGCTTTCGGATCGCTGGCTGGCCGGGCGACATAGGCGGAAAAGCTGTCTTCGCCGTTCAGGGTTTCTATGTTGACTGTCTCGCTCATCGATAATCCTCCGTCATTCGTCAGGCCAAACCCACCGGTTCGGCACGCTTACCTTGTGGCCAACCCTTGCCAAACCCAGATTGGGGCGCAAGGCTCGAACATAGAAACGGAGGAAACGCCATGAAGGTCCAAATCGAAATCGACTGCACGCCGGAAGAGGCGCGCAGCTTTATGGGGCTGCCCGATGTGGGTAAGGCAAATGACGTCTATGTCGATAATCTGACCAATGCGATGAAGGGCGTAACCAACCCCGATCAACTGCAGGAAATCGCCCGGACGATGGCACCGATGGGCCAGATGGGACTAAAAATGTTCCAGAATTTCGTCGAAGGCAGCATGAAGGCGGCTGGAGACGGAGGTTCGGCCAAGCCCAAGCGCGACAAGGGTTGATGGCCGAGAATATCGTATAACACACTGAATGGAAACTATATTTGCTCTTTCCAGCGGTGCGCCGCCGGCGGGGATCGCTGTCGTCCGGGTAAGCGGCACCGATGCCTCTGCCGTGTTGGAAAGGCTGGCGGGCGGTTTGCCGGAACCGCGGCGAGCGAGCCTGAGGAGCCTGCGCGATAAGTCCGGCGATCTCCTCGACCGGGCGCTGATATTATGGCTCCCCGGGCCAAAAACTGTGACCGGGGAGGATATGGCAGAGTTGCACCTGCATGGCGGCAGGGCGATCATTGCGGCGGTTGAAGATGCGCTTGGCGAAATGTTCGGGCTGCGCAAGGCCGAGCCGGGGGAATTTACCCGGCGTGCCTTTACCAATGGCCGGATGGATCTGGCGGAGGCCGAAGGGCTCGCCGACTTGCTGCAAGCCGAAACCGAATTGCAGCGCCGCGCGGCGTTGGCCCTGAGCGAGGGAGTGCTGTCGGACCAGGTTGAGCGATGGCTCCAGCGCCTGTTGTCCTTCTCCGCCCAAGTCGAGGCAGCGCTCGATTTCGATGACGAAGACGATGTTTCGGAGTTGCCAAGTGCGTTTCGCGGCGATGTAGCGCAGCTGGCGGAGGAGATTCGCAGCTGGCAAGATGGACCGCGAGCCGAACGGCTGCGCGAGGGCTACAGGGTCGTGCTGGCCGGACCGCCGAATTCCGGAAAATCGACATTGTTCAATGCGCTGGTGGAGGATGAAGCGGCGATTACCTCTCCCATCGAAGGCACCACTCGCGACGTAATCGAACGATCGGTGGCGATGGAGGGCGTGCCGTTTTCCTTTGTCGATACGGCGGGACTGCGCGAGCGAACCGACGATATCATCGAACAGGTCGGGATCGAGCGCGCGGCCGGGGCGGTTGCATTGGCCGATCTGGTTCTGTGGTTGGGGCCGGAAGGCGAGGGACCGGAGGCTGCGTGGGAGATTGCCGCCATGGCCGACCAGTCCAACACCCGAAGCAAGGTAAAGCCCGATTTTGCTGTATCGGCGATTACGGGCGCGGGGATGGACGAACTGAAGCTGTCGCTGATCGACCATGCTCGCGGCGTGATGCCTGCGGCTGGTCAGGTGGCTTTGAACGCTCGGCAGCGCGATTTACTTGGATCGGCAATAGGCGGTTTGGACGGGGCCGATACGGAGACCGATCCGCTGCTGGTTGCCGAGGGACTGAGAGTGGCGCGCAAGGCTTTCGATACATTGACTGGCCGCGCCTCGACAGAGGATATGCTGGACGCGCTGTTCGGGCGATTCTGTATCGGAAAATAGGTGTTCCACGTGAAACACTGCGCCAAACATCTTTGACCCGGCCGATGTGGCTCGCTATCTCGGCGTCATGCGCGAATATGACGTTCTTGTTATCGGCGGCGGCCATGCCGGCGTGGAGGCTGCTGCGGCCTCTGCGCGGATGGGCGCGCGCACCGGCCTGGTCAGCTTCGACCTCGATGCCATAGGTGCGATGAGCTGCAACCCGGCCATTGGCGGGCTGGGCAAGGGCCATCTGGTGCGCGAAACCGATGCGCTGGACGGATTGATTGGCCGTGCGGCCGACGCTGCCGCGATCCATTACCGGATGCTCAATCGCTCCAAGGGGAGCGCCGTATGGGGTCCGCGGATTCAGGCGGACCGGGACCTGTTCAAGGCCGCTGTGCAGCGGATGGTTGCGGCGCAGGATGGTCTAGAGCTCATTGCCGGTGAAGCGGCGGAGCTGGTGTTCGCGCAGGACCGCATCGGCGGGCTCAAGCTTTCCGACGGAACCGTATTGCATGCCGGGGCCGTTATCCTGTGCACCGGCACTTTTCTGGGCGGCAAGCTGTTCCGAGGTGAGGAGACCTTCGAAGGAGGGCGTATCGGTGAGAACGCTGCCCTCCGCCTGGCAGACCAGCTACGCGGTGCCGATCTTCCGATGGCTCGCTTGAAGACGGGCACTCCTCCAAGGCTGGATGGCCGCACGATCGACTGGGCCAGCCTCGAAGAACAGCCGTCCGACAGCGAGATGTGGAACATGTCGCCGTTGAGCAAAGGCAGGGCCAACCCGCAGGTGTTTTGCGCCAGCACCCGCACGAACCGCCGGGGCCACGATATAATTCGCGCAAATCTCGACCGATCGCCGCTATTCAGTGGCGCTATCGATGCAGCGGGACCGCGCTATTGCCCCTCGATCGAGGACAAGATCCATCGGTTCGGCGACCGCGAAGGGCACCAGGTTTTTTTAGAGCCCGAAGGGTTGGCGACGCCGCTGGTCTATCCCAACGGTATTTCCACCTCGCTACCCGTCGATGTCCAGCTCGCCATGTTGCGGACTATGGACGGGCTTGGGCGGGTGGAGATGGCGGTTCCAGGCTATGCCGTGGAGTATGACCATATCGATCCGCGTGCTCTGCGCCCGACACTGGAACTGCGCGCCATTTCCGGTCTCTATTGCGCCGGGCAGATCAATGGGACGACGGGCTATGAAGAGGCTGCAGCGCAAGGACTTGTGGCGGGGATGCATGCTGCGGCGGTCGTCACATCGCGCCAAGCGGTCAAACTGGACCGGGCCAACAGTTATATCGGCGTGATGCTCGATGACCTTACCCTGCACGGCGTGAGCGAGCCATACCGGATGCTGACCTCCCGGGCAGAGTATCGTCTGCGGCTGCGGGCCAACAATGCCACGACGCGCCTGACAGGTCTGGCAGTAGAAGCTGGAATGTGCGGTGAGCCCCGCAGGAGCTGGTATATGGCGCGCGAAGCTCAGCGTGAGGCTGGGTCGGCTGCGCTGGAACAGCAAGCCAATGCTGCCGAATTGCTGGCGGAAGGCGTAGAAGTTCGGCGCGACGGCGGGGTAAAACACCTGTCCGACTGGTTGCGACATGATGGTATCGATCTGGCATCGCTAGCGAAGTGGCTGCCAGAAGAATTTCCGGTCGAGGGAGAGCTTGTCAGCGAATTGATCGAGGATGCCAGCTATCGGCCCTATCTCGAGCGACAGGAGGCGGAACTGCGTGACCTGAGGGCGAGCGATGGCGTCGAGTTGCACGATGGGTATCCGTTTGCGCAGGTTCCAGGCCTGTCCAACGAGATGGTCGAACGACTCGCTGCGGCGCGCCCGTCTACGCTCGCAGATGCCGGGCGCGTGCGCGGAATTACCCCGGCGGCTTTGGCCGCGCTGTTGGTTCACGCCCGTGGCCACCAGCGGCGCGCGGCATGATCGAGACCGAAGACGAGGCCCGGGATTTCGTCCATAGCCGCTGCGACGAGCGAGCGTATGCGCGGCTGGAGCAGTTCACCAAAGCGCTTGTCGCCGAAAACGAGAAACAGAACCTCGTTTCACGTGGAACACTGGATCACATCTGGCAGCGCCATATTGCCGATAGCGCGCAGCTTTTGGACCATGTTTCACATGAAACATCCCCGTGGCTCGATCTGGGTTCGGGCGCTGGCCCGCCTGGGTTAGTGATTGCGGCGATGCGGCCGGACTGGACCGTGGTTCTGGTGGAATCGCGCAAGCGCCGGGTCGAGTGGCTGAAGCTTATGACCCACGAGCTAAATCTTCCAAACTGCCGAGTGGAAGGCCGCCGCCTCGAGCAAGTCGAGGCATTCCCGGCCGGTGTCATATCGGGACGAGCCTTCGCTCGCTTGCCCAAGCTGCTCGACTTATCTTCCCGTTTCTCCACAAGCCGCACGCGCTGGCTGTTGCCCAAGGGGCGGTCTGCCGCGCAGGAATTACTCGAGCTGCCGGGGCGATTCGGAAAGATGTTCCACGTGGAACCTTCTCAGACCGACCCCGAAGCAGGAATTATCGTCGGCCAACTCAAGGCGCGTCGGCGAGCGGAGGTGCGAGCAAACCCATGATTACTATCGCGATTGCCAACCAGAAGGGCGGAGTTGGCAAGACGACCACCGCCATCAATATCGCCACAGCCATGGCGGCAACCGGCTGGTCCACACTGCTCATTGATCTCGATCCGCAAGGAAACGCATCAACGGGCATGGGCGTGGGGGCGGATGCGCGCGCCGATTCCAGCTATGATCTGCTGGTCGGGGATGCGGAACTTGGTGACTGTATCCAGCCCACCGACATTCCAAATCTCGATATCGTTCCGGCAACGGTCGATTTAAGCGGAGCAGAAATCGAACTTGTTTCGGTGGAAGACCGCACTTCGCGGCTGTCCGACGTGCTTGGCCGCCATAGTGGGCACGACATCTGTTTTATCGATTGCCCCCCGTCGCTAGGCTTGCTGACTTTGAACGCGCTTGGAGCTGCGGATACGTTGTTGGTCCCGCTCCAATGCGAATTCTTCGCTCTGGAGGGGCTGAGCCAGCTGTTGCAGACCGTCGAGCGAGTTCAGCAACGATTCAATCCCGATCTAGGCATCATAGGTGTCGTTTTGACGATGTTCGATCGGCGCAACCGGTTGACCGACCAGGTGGCGGACGATGTTCGCGATTGTCTTGGCCAGCTCGTGTTCGAGGCGGTCATACCGCGCAATGTAAGACTGTCCGAAGCGCCCAGCCACGGAATGCCCGCCTTGGTTTACGACCACAGCTGTGCGGGCAGCCGCGCCTATATCGCACTGGCGAGAGAATTGATCGGCCGACTGCCGGAAAAGAGGAAAGCAGCATGAGCGACCGTTCCGGAGATCCTGGCGACCCCATTCGTATTGCCGCTGCGCCTCGCACCTCCGAAAAAAAACGCAAGCTTGGCAAGGGTTTGGGCGCTCTTATGGGCGAAATACAGCGGGAAGAGCCGCTGGTCAGGCAGTCCGGAGGCACCACTCCCGCGGGCGGTGATGCTGCGAAAACCGCGCAAGCCTTAAAAAGCGACGCGTCGCAGGGTTCGGGTGTGTCTTCGCTTCCCGTATCGGCAATTGAGCCGCTGCCGGGCCAACCCCGCCGATATTTCGATGAGGATGCGCTGGGTGAACTGGCGGATTCGATTGCCGCGCGCGGGGTGATCCAGCCGATCATCGTGCGGCAGCTGGCGGGCGGGCGTTATCAACTGGTCGCCGGGGAGCGGCGCTGGCGGGCCGCGCAAAAGGCCAGACTGCACGAAATTCCGGCGCTGGTTCGCGATCTGGACGAACGCGAAGTGCTCGCATTGGCGCTAATCGAAAACATTCAACGCGAAGATCTGAACCCGGTCGAGGAAGCGCGCGCCTATCATCGCCTGTCCGACGATGAAGGCATGACGCAGGCCGAGATTGCCAAGCTGGTCGACAAATCGCGCAGTCACGTGGCAAATCTCCAGCGCCTGCTGGCCTTGCCCGCCGAAGTGCTCGATCTGGTCGAACAGGACAAAATCTCGATGGGGCATGCCCGGGCACTGATCGGCCATGACGATGCAATTACCCTGGCGAGCCGCGCCGCCCGGGAGGGGTTGTCTGTCCGTGACGTGGAAAGGCTGGCGCGAGGCCCTGAGCCGAAGGGCGAATCTCCCACGCGGCGAACCGCCAGGTCTGCGAATCGCGATGCCGACAATGCCGATATTGCCGCAGTGCAGCGCCATTTGGAGGAATTTATCGGTTTGCCGGTGCAGATAAAGCCGGATGCCGATCCGAAGTCCGGGGCAGTTACAATTCGTTACAGCACTCTTGACCAATTGGACCTGGTTTGCCAGCGCCTCACCGGTGGCGATATATAGCTGATTTAAAAGGCTAATCTGGAACTATTTCGTTCCAGAAGTTAACAAAACACCGTTCAGCTGTTAACCATGTCCGCAAGCAAAGACTGAACTCCACTCTTCTACCTAGGGTCTCGTGAACGGGTCGCAAACACCCGGTTCGCAGGGGGCAACCGCGGGGGTTGCTTCTGACGGGAATTGAAGACCCAGTTTGGAAGGGACCAAATATAATGAATAAGACTCTCCGTATGGGCGCCGCCGGCGCCGCAATCGCATTCGCCATGAGCATGGGCACTGTCGCTCACGCAGCTGACAATGCAGACGCGACCGCCAAGGTCGAAGTACTCAAGCCGCTGGTTCTCACCAACACAGCCGATCTCGACTTTGCTGCAGTAGCCGTCAACGGTGCCGGCACGGCAGCGATGGCGATCGATGCCGCCGGTTCGCCCGACCTGACGTGCTCGGCCAACCTCGTATGCGTTGGCAATACCAGCCTGGCCGCATTCACCGTGTCCAACGGTTCGGCTGGCCGGACCGTAACGGTTAGCCTCCCGGCTGCCGGCATCGATCTGGTTCACACCGCCCCTGCGGTGGCCGGCGCTCCGGACGCGACGACCGAAGTCATCGAACTCGACAACTATGTCACCGATGCAACGTCCAACTCGGTGACCGACGCAGGCGGCACGACCACGACGTGGTACACCGTAGCGCTCGGCGCTGCAGGCGCAGCGGATGAAGGCACAGCCTCTTTCCAGGTTGGCGGCGAGCTGAACTTCGACGGCGGAGAAGTTGCCGGTTCCTACGAAGGCACGTTCAACGTTTCGGTGGAATATAGCTAAGCCGTAACGTCAGAGCGGCCCTAACCGGCGGCTCGCGCACGAAATTGGCCGCATCTCGCTTCGGCGGGATGCGGCTTTTTGTGTCTTGCAGGGTTCGGCAAACGGCCGGATGCGGCAAAGCGTTAGCCGGTCCTTAACTCTGTTTAGGTAGTCTCCCGTAAATCAAAGTTCGCCTGGAATTTCTGCAATGGCGATCGCATCGGAAGGGACCGCTTAGTTCATGCGAAGCTATTATACTCGCCATCTCATACCTTTGGCCGCGATGCTGGCCGCATTCGGGGCGCCGATGGCGGCTAGTCCGGCTGCGGCTCAGGGCGATCTGCTGGTGGCCCCGACCCGCGTCATCCTCGATGGTCGCCGCGGGACCGAAGTCATCCTCAGTAATATTGGGAGCGAGGAGGCCACCTATCGGATCGGCCTCGAGCTGCGCCGGATGAACGATGAGGGCGCGCTGATCCCGGTCGAACGGGAAAACGCCAACGAGCTCGAGCAGGCGGCCCTGTCCATGATCCGTTATGCCCCCCGCCGCATCACCTTGCCGCCGGGCCAGCCGCAGGCTGTCCGCATCGGCGCTCGCCCGGATGCCGAATTGCCGGACGGCGAATATCGGGTGCACATGTCGTTCAACGCCATTCCGCGCCCGCGCCCGGTTACCGAAGAGGCAGCTGCTGCGGAAGGCATCCAGATCCGCCTGACGCCGATCTACGGCGTCACGATTCCGATTATCGTGCGCCACGGCCGGCTCGAAGCACAAATTGCCATCGAAAATCCCCGGGTCGAGATGGGCGCAGACGGGGCGAAGCTGATGTTGGGGCTCTCGCGAACCGGAGAGAGTTCCACCTATGGCGAGCTGCGCGTGACGCGGCCTGGCGAAGCGACGCCGGTCTATCTGGTGCGCGGTATCGCCGTGTATAGCGAAGTCGGCAACCGAACGGTCGAGTTCAAACTCACGCCTGAACAAGCGGACGCTCTGAAAGGCCCGCTGCGGTTTGAATATCGAGAGATGCCCGAAAATGGAGGCGAAGTGATCGCCGCCGTGGATACGGTGCTCGGGTAAGATCCGGGAACGGCGCCAGACAGGCACCGAGCCATGCGACTGACCCGCCATACCGGAATAGGCGCCGCTGCAAGCTTTGCGGCGGCGTTTGCCGTGTCTGGCGCACCGACACAGGTCTATGCGCAGCAGACGGATTCCGCCTGGAAGGCGAATGATGACGACTTTCTGCTCCTGCAACTGTCGGTAAAGCAATACAAATTGACCGAGGACGTCCGCGGGTACCAGACCGATCGGGGCGTATGCCTCGATCTGGCCGACGTCATTCAGTCGCTCGACCTGCCCATCCGCCTCGATAAGAAGTCGCGCCGCGCAACTGGCTGGTTGTTCTCGGAAGATCGCGCTTTTACCCTCGACCGCGAAGCCAATACGGTACAAAACGTGAACAGTGAGGGAGCGAACCAATCTGCGCCCCTGGCCAGCGAGATATACGATACGCCGGAGGGTTGGTGCGTCGATACCGATGCGCTGAGCCGATGGTTCGGCATTTCGTTCAAGCCCAACCTGTTCAACGCCTCGGTCATTCTCGATAGCGAAGAGAAACTGCCCTTTATTGAAGCCCTGGAGCGCAGAAGTCGCGCCGCGCGACTTAGGCCCAAGCGCGAAACATTCGATTTGGGGAAATTTCCTCATGCTGACATGGAATACAAGTTCTGGCGTACCCCATCGGTCGATGCGATCATGCGGCTGGGCTACGACCGGCCCAGTTCCGGCGGAAGCCGCCGGCGCGCCAAAATAGAGGCCTATGCCGCCGGGGAGATTGCGGGGGCCAGCGTCACCGCCCGCGCGGCGACGGACGATCAGCTTAATCCTGCATCCTTGCGTCTGCGCGCCTATCGCTACCAGCCCGAAGGCGGAATGCTCGGCCCGTTGGACGCGACCCAGATTGCCGCCGGCGACGTCGAGAACCTGTCGGGCCAGCTGACTGGGCAGACCGCAGTGGGCCGGGGCGTTTTCGTCAGCAATCAGCCTTTGGGGCGCGGATCGCGCTTTTCTACCACCACACTGCGCGGGATCATGCCCGCCGGCTGGGACGCGGAACTTTACCGCAACGGTCAATTGATCGCTTTCCAGGGCGACAGCGCCGATGGCCGGTACGAATTTACCGATATCGAGCTTTATTATGGCCGCAACGATCTGGAGGTCGTGCTGTATGGACCGCAGGGGCAGATACGGCGCGAAAAAGCAGATGTCCCGGTAGGCAACAACCATATCGAACCGGGCAAGACCTATTATTGGGCGGGTATCCTGCAAAAGGACCGCGATCTGATCGGTATCGGCTCGAGCGAGCAAGCGGACCCTTCGCGAGGGACCTGGCGATGGGGCGTGGGGGTCGAGCGCGGGCTGGATCAGCGAACGAGCGTGTCGTTAGGCGCGCAAAGCCTGTACCTGGCGGGAAGAAGGCGAGAATATCTCGAGGGACGGCTGCTGCGCACACTCGGCTCGGCACAGGTCGAGCTGGCCGCTGCGCATGAGCGCGGTGCAGGCTTCGTGGTGCAGGGCAGCGCGGCAACCCGGCTTGGCGAGGTCAATCTGGGCGCCAGGGCAATCTGGAGCAGCGGTGACTATGCCAGCGAGTTCGTTTCGTCCAATTTGAGCAAGGCGCTCTCGCTCAACGCCGATACCTCGTTGAAATTAGGTCGCTTTTCGCTACCGATCCAGGCCGGGCTGGGCTATACGGAGACGCTCGACGGCGGAAGTGTTACCGAATGGTTACTGGCGACTGCCATCAACACCCGGCGGATCGCGCTGACCGCGCAGGCAGAGGGCAGTCGCAATTACGATCCCGAAACCGGGCGGACCACCAACCAGGCGGACCTCCGGTTGCTCGCCAATACGCGGGTGGCCGGAGTGCGGGTGCGCGGAGCGGCCGGTTTCACGCTGGTCGGGCCGGATCGCGGCTTCGATTATGCAAGGATCTCGGTGAATGAAGATCTGGACGACGTTTCGGAAATCCGTGCAGAGGCGGAATATCAGGCCAAGTCGGAGATCACCCGCTTCCGGCTCGGCTATTCGCGGCGCTTCGAACGCTTCGCCCTGCGCGCGGATACGAATATTTCATCGGACGGCTCGATCGGCGCGGGCCTATCGCTGTCGTTCAGCCTCGGCCCGGATCCGGCCGGCGGCGGCATCCGGTTCAGCCAATCCAAGCTGGCGCGATTCGGCCAGGCATCGGTCACCGTGTTCCGCGACGATAATGGCGACGGGGTTTTCTCCGAAGGCGAGGAAGCTTTGCCCGACGTGTCTGTCGAGGCCGGTTTCCGCATCACCGATGCGATCACCGACGAAAGCGGGCGAACCATGGTGGACGAGCTCAAGCCGTTCGTCCCGGTGCTGGTCGGGATCGACGAATCCAGCCTGTCCGATCCGTTCCTGGTTCCCGCCACTAAAGGCGTCGTGGTGGTGCCGCGCCCGGGCGTGGCTGCGCAGGTCCAGATTGCAGTATCGCCATCGGGCGAGGTCGAGGGCGTGGTGCAGTCGGATAGCGGCGTGCCTTTAGCGGGCGTGACGCTGGAATTGATCGATGCACGCGGTGCGGTTATCGCCAGCACGCTCAGCGAATATGACGGGTTCTTCCTGTTCGAACGGGTTGCCTATGGGCGCTACGCCCTGCGCGTCGCTAATGATGCGGCAAAGGTGCTGGGCGTCGCGCGTGAAGTGGGGGTAGCGGTGGAGATCGGCCGCGATTCCGACCTGTTCCGCGCAGGCGTGGTCAGGCTGCGCCCTGCAATGCCTGCGAATAACGCCAGAGCCTCGGACCCCCCGCAATCCGGACCGGCCACGCCGTGATCCGGATTGCCGCGCAAGCTTACTTGCCCTTGATGTAACGCTGGCGCTTCACCGGGCGCGGCGCGGGGGCGGGCGCGTGATGCGTCGTCGTCTCGACGATCACTTCTTCGTGATCGGTATAAACTTCGGTGGTGACATATTCGCGGACGACTGCGCGCTGCGGCACGGCCACGGTTACCGGAACCAGCGTGTAACCATAGGGCTGATAGTATCCCTGGTCATATCCGCGAGCAGGATAGATGCCGCCGCGCTGCTGGTATTCCCAGCGCTCCAGATAGGCCTCGCATTCATCCAGGTCGCGGTCGCGGCCCGAACCGGAGATCACGCTGCCGATGGCAAGACCTGCAAGCCCGCCGACGCCTGCACCGATCAACGTTCCGGCCAGCCGCTCGCTATCGTAAACCCGGTTGCCGATCACGCCGCCTGCCACTGCGCCGAGCAGACCGCCGATGATACCGCCATCGCCGCGCCGATCGCCGCCCAGCCGGTCACGGCAGTCATCCAGCCACGCATCGCGGTCGAAAGATGGCTGCGGCGGGGCATAGGCCGGGGCGTGATGCTGCATTCCGACATGGGCCGGTGCCGGTGCGTGGTGCATCGGGGACGCGTGATGGGGGGCAGTATGGTGAGGGGCTGCATGATGCGGTGCTGCATGGTGCGGTGCTGCATGGTGCGGGGCACTGACGACCCGCTCCGTTTCGTAAACGATCTCACGTGTCCGCACCGGTTCGGCATGGGTCTGATGCGGGGCCGCATGATGAACAGGTGCGTGGGTGCGATCCTTCACATAGCGTACCTGCCTGACGGGCGGAGCCGATGCCGGAGCTGTTCGCGGCGCCGGAGCAGGGACCGGCTGGATCACCGGATCGCTGCGAAACTCGATATCATCCGCAGTATCTGGAAGCGGTTCGGCATATTCATAGACACGCTCTTCGTAATTCATCTCTTGCGCCGAAACGGCGGGAGCGGTTGCAAGCGCGGCTGTCGCAGCGCCGATTGCCAGAGTGATTCGAGCGGTCATAGCACTAGGTTTCCCAGGTTTTCGGCGGGGTGATTCCCGCGCATTAACCCGGTGTTTACATTCACGAGCCCCGCATCCCAACGCCTCGCACGGCATTGTCCCGATTCGGGGCGAAAGCAGGCCTGCAGCGCTAGAACATGTCCCGCAGCGCTTCCGCCAGCGCCTCTATTCCGCGCGCATCGTCGGCGTCGAACCGGGCGAGTTCGGGCGAATCGAGATCGATAATCGCTGCAACCTTGCCGCCGGTCATAACCGGGACGACCAGCTCGGACCGGCTGTTCGCGTCGCAGGCAATATGGCCGGGAAAGGCGTGCACATCCTCCACCAGCTGGGTTTCGCCTGTTTTGGCCGCAGCGCCGCAAACCCCCTGGCCCAGCGGGATGCGGATACATGCGGGCCGCCCCACAAACGGGCCGAGCACCAGTTCGCCGTCCATCACGCGGTAAAACCCGGCCCAGTTCAAGGCCGGGATGAACTCCGCCATCAACGCGGCAACGTTGGCCATATTGGCGACCGCATCCGTCTCGCCGTCGACAAGCGCAGCAGCGGCATCGCGCAACTGGCGATAGAGTTCGGGCTTGGCGAGGGCTTCATCGGGTTTGAAATCGAACATCGCGCCGATCTAGTCTGCCAATCCGATACCGCAAGCGCAGCGCAGGCCATTGCCGCCTGCGCTACGCTCGCCTATCCCGGCGCGCATGAGCAAACTGAAAAAATTCCTGATCGCCCTGCTGGTCATTATCCTCCTGCTGGCAGCATTCCTCTATTGGTTTACCCGCGGCGACACGGCCGACCTGGCGCTGGAACAGGTAAGCGGGACCGAACCTGTAATTTCAGAGCCCAATGCCGAGAGCTTTCCGACGATCAACGTCGCCAAGGCGGTGGGCTGGCCCGAGGGTGAAACGCCGATCGCTGCCGAGGGGCTGGTGGTCAGCCGCTTCGCCGAAGGGCTGGATCATCCGCGCACGCTCTATACCCTGCCCAATGGCGATGTTCTCGCCTCGCTCACCAACCGGCCGCCGAGCGAAGGGCCGTCCGGTATCGAGGGTATCATCATGGGCTGGCTGTTCGACCGCGCCGGTGCCGGCACGCCCTCCGCCGACGAAATAGTGTTGTTGCGCGACTCTGATGGGGATGGGACTGCCGAGATACGCCGCGTGATCGCAGACGGGTTCGAATCGCCTTCGGGCCTCGCCTGGGACGATGGCACGTTGTACGTTGCGCAGCATGACGGGCTGTTCGCCGTGCCTTACGAACTCGGCGCCGAGACGCTGGGCGGGGAGCCGCGCAAGCTGATGGATCTTCCGGCTGCCGGCGGCCACTGGATGCGCAACATCATCCTGTCGGAAGACGGCACCGAAATATTCGTCGCCGTGGGGTCCGACACCAATATCGGCGACAAGGGCATGGAGGCCGAAGAAGGCAGGGCCATGATCTGGGAGTACGATCTGGAAACGGGCCGCGCGCGCCAATTTGCCGCCGGGCTGCGCAATGCCAACGGCCTGGCGTTCAATCCCTGGAGCGGCGAACTGTGGACCACCGTGAACGAGCGCGACATGCTGGGCAGCGATCTGGTGCCCGATTATCTCACCAACGTGCCCATCGGCGCACAATATGGCTGGCCGTGGTATTATTGGGGCGATCAGATCGACCGCCGTGTCGATGGACCGATCCCCCAATATCTGGGCGAATATGTCCGCACGCCGGAATATGCGCTCGGCCCGCATGTCGCCGCGCTGGGCTTTGTCTTCTCCGAAGAAGGCAACCGGCTGGGGGCGAAATTCCCGCGCGGCGCCTTCATCGCTCGCCACGGATCGTGGAACCGCAAACCGGCTGCGGGCTATGACGTGGTGTTTGTCGCATTCGATGAACGCGGCAATCCGGTGGGCACGCCGCAGCCCGTCCTGACCGGCTTCCTGGAGGATGACGATACCACCAAGGGCCGCCCGACCTGGGTGACCTGGGCGCGGGATGGCGCGCTGCTGGTCAGCGACGACACGGCAGGCATAATCTGGCGCGTGACCGATCCCGCCGGCAAACCGGCCGCGGCACAGCAGCGAATCTCCGGATCGTCCCTACCGCCGCAGCGCGAGCTGAACGGAGACCCCCGCTCCGCCTTCGCCCGCGAGCGGTTCGACCGGGAGCAGGCCGGGGCCTCCGGCGCCGATTGAGCTAGGCGACGAGCTGTTCCGCGCTGAGTTCGTAAAGCGCGCTGGCCCCGCCGGTCGCGGCGGCTTTCAGCCCGGCAGCTTCCGGCACGATCCGGTCGAGGAAGAAGCGCGCCGTGACCGGCTTGGTCTGCGACAGCGCCGGTGCTTCGCCCGAGGCGACCGCTGCGGCCTGCTTCATCATCTGCCATGCGGCCACGGCAACCGCGCTCATTTCGGTAAAAGGCACGCTGCCCGCCAGCCGGTCGTCCAGGCTGGAATCTTCGCGCATCCATTTTGCGATGGCCGCGCAATCGCCCGCCAGCGCAAACAGAGTAGGCTCGTCCGCCGCATCGCGAGCGATCTCTTCCATCAGGCCGATATAGGCAGCGCCGTCTTCCATACCGAGCTTGCGAGTAACCAGATCGGCGGCCTGGATGCCATTGGTGCCTTCGTAGATCGGCGCGATCCGCGAATCGCGCCAATGCTGCGCCGCGCCCGTTTCCTCCACGAAACCCATGCCGCCATGGACCTGGATACCAAGCGAGGCCACTTCGATACCGGTATCGGTGCCCCATGCCTTGATCATCGGGACCAGCACTTCGGCGCGTGACTTCGCAGCCTCGTCGCCCAGCGTGCCGCGATCGACTTGGCCGCAGGTGTAATAGAGCAGCGCACGCATCGCTTCGGTCTGCGCTTTCATCCGCAGGATCATCCGGCGCACATCGGGGTGCTCCAGGATCGCCACCGGGTTCTTGTCCGGCGAGCCGGCCCGGGCCGACTGGATACGTTCCTTGGCGTAGCTCTGCGCCTGTTGGAGCGCACGTTCGGCGATCTGCACACCCTGGCTGCCGACATTGATCCGCGCATTGTTCATCATCGTGAACATCGCCATCAATCCGCGATTTTCCGCGCTGACCAGTTCGCCGATACATTCGTCATTATCGCCGTAAGACATGACGCAGGTGGGCGAGGCGTTGATGCCCAGCTTGTGCTCGATACTCACGCAGCGCAGATCGTTGTGCGAACCCAGCGTGCCATCATCCTTCACATGGTATTTGGGCACCACGAACAGCGAGATACCGCGCGATCCTTCGGGCGCATCGGGAGTGCGCGCCAGCACCAGGTGGACGATATTCTCGGCCAGTTCATGTTCACCCCAGGTGATGTAGATCTTCTGGCCCTTGATCCGGTATTTGCCAGCATGTTCGCCATCTTCGATGGGATGCGCCGTGCTGCGCAACGCGCCGACATCGCTGCCCGCTTGCGGTTCGGTCAGATTCATCGTGCCGGACCATTTGCCGCTGACCAGATCGGCCATGTAGCGCGCCTTCTGATCCGCGCTGCCATGTGCCTCCAGCGCCTCGATCGCCCCGACCGACAGCATGGGGAGCAGGGTGAAGGCCATATTGGCGCTGCCCAGATTCTCGATCACGTTGACCGCAAGCGTGAAGGGCAGGCCCTGTCCGCCGAATTCCTCTGGCGAGGCAATCGCGTTCCAACCCTGTTCGACATAATGCTGGTAAGCATTCGCAAAGCCGTCGGGCAGGCGCACGACACCGTTTTCCAGCTTCGCACCTTCCAGGTCTCCCACCCGGTTGAGCGGCGCGAATTCTCCGGCGGCGAACTGGCCGACCCCTTCCACGATGGCTTCCACCATGTCCGGCTCGGCCGCGGCAAAGCGTTCGGATTGGGCGAGATCGCCGATCCCGGCATTGATCTTGATGGCGAGCAGTTGGTCCTGCGTGGCGGGGGCGAAAGGTGTCACGGCGGCGAAGTCCTCTTGGCTTTACTACCCGTCACCTATAGCGCGCGGGCATGGGCGGCAAGAACGCTACGGAAGTGCGGGAGGCGAATGCGGCGGCGATTGCGCATGCCGCCGCTTTGCTGCGCGAAGGGGAGCTGGTCGCGCTGCCGACCGAAACGGTTTACGGCCTGGCCGCCCGCGCCGACAGCGACGATGCAGTGGCCGGAATCTACCGGGCGAAGGGACGGCCCAGCTTCAACCCGTTGATCGTCCATGTGGCGAATCTCGAGCAGGCCGAGCGGCTGGCGCAGTTCAGCGAAGATGCGCAGGCTGCCGCCGATGCAGCATGGCCCGGCGCACTCACCTTGGTATTGCCGTTGCGCAAGGATGCCGGGATCGCGCCGGCGGTCACCGCCGGGCTGGATACGATAGCGCTGCGATGCCCGGCCCATCCGGTCATGCGCGCCGTGCTGCAGCAGTGCGGCCTGCCGCTTGCCGCGCCCAGCGCCAATCGCAGCAACGCGCTCAGCCCGACCAGCGCAGCGCATGTTCTCGGCTCGCTCGGCGGACGAATTGCGCTGGTGCTGGATGGCGGGGAGAGCGCGCAGGGCATTGAATCGAGTATTCTGGCAATCCGGGGTAATGGCGAGTGGCAGGAATTGCGCCCCGGACCGGTCGATATTGCCGCGCTCCACCGGCAAGTGCTCGGCAAGGAATGGGAACCGCCCGAGCGGTCTGCCATGATCGAAGCGCCCGGGCAGCTGGAGCGCCATTACTCGCCGGGCAAGCCGCTGAGGCTTGGGGCGATTCGCGCGGAGCAGGACGAGTTTCATATCGGGTTTGCCGATATTCCGGGCGATGTGACCCTGTCCGCCGCGGCCGATCTCGCCGAAGCGGCATCGCGTCTTTACAGCGCGCTTCATGCTGCAGCCGCCTCGGCCAGGCCGCGTATCGCGGTTGCCCCGATTCCCGGCGGCGGTATCGGCACCGCGATCAACGACCGCCTGCGCCGTGCGTCGCGGTGAAGGGGCGGATAAAGGAAAACAATGGATTGCAGCATTAAATCATTGGTGAGCGCGCCGTCCGCTGCGTCTATATCGCTAGCCCGCCCCTTGTACCTCGCCACTATGCTGATGCCATGACCCTGACCCATCTCCAACGGCTCGAAGCAGAGAGCATCCACATCATGCGCGAAGTGGTGGCGGATGCGGATAAGCCGGTAATGCTCTATTCGATCGGCAAGGACAGCGCGGTGATGCTGCATCTGGCGAAAAAGGCATTCTATCCCTCGCCGCCGCCGTTTCCTCTGCTGCATGTCGATACGACTTGGAAGTTTCAGGCGATGTACGAATTGCGCGAAAAGAGCGCGGCGGATGCCGGGATGGAACTGCTCGTCCACCAGAACCCCGAAGCTGAGGAGCGCGGGATCAACCCGTTCGATCATGGCGCGCTGCATACCGATATGTGGAAGACACAGGGGCTCAAGCAGGCGCTCGACAAATACGGTTTCGATGCAGCGTTCGGCGGCGCGCGGCGAGACGAGGAAAAGGCGCGGGCGAAGGAGCGCATTTTTTCGTTCCGCACGGCCAGCCATGGCTGGGACCCGAAGGACCAGCGGCCCGAATTGTGGAACCTCTACAACACGCGCAAAGCCAAGGGCGAAAGCATCCGCGTGTTCCCTTTGTCCAACTGGACCGAACTGGATATCTGGCAATATATCCATCTGGAAAATATCGAGATCGTCCCGCTCTACCTCTCGGCCGAGCGCCCTACGGTAGAGCGTGACGGAATGCTGGTAATGGTCGATGACGAGCGTTTTCCGCTGGCCGAGGGGGAGGAGCCGCAAATGCGCTCCATCCGCTTCCGCACGCTGGGCTGCTACCCCCTGACCGGGGCGGTCGAAAGCGAAGCGACCACCTTGCCGCAGGTCATTCAGGAAATGCTGCTGACTACCACTTCGGAACGCCAGGGCCGTGCGATCGACCGCGAATCGGGCGACGCATCGATGGAGAAGAAGAAGCAGGAGGGGTACTTCTGATGGCCGACATCGACCCCGGCAATACCTATGAAACCGATGCGCTGATCGCCGAGGATATCGATGCCTATCTCGATACGCATCAGCACAAGACCATGCTGCGCTTCATCACTTGCGGCAGCGTGGATGATGGCAAGTCCACCCTGATCGGGCGGCTGCTCTACGATTCGAAGATGATTTTCGAAGACCAGCTGGCCAGTCTCGAAAGCGACAGCAAGCGCGTCGGTACGCAAGGGCAGGATATCGATTTCGCCCTGCTGGTCGACGGGCTGGCGGCCGAGCGCGAACAGGGCATCACCATCGATGTCGCCTATCGCTTCTTCACCACCGAAAAACGCAAATTCATCGTCGCCGATTGTCCGGGGCACGAGCAATATACGCGCAACATGGTCACCGGCGCATCCACCGCCGATCTGGCGGTGATCCTGGTCGATGCGCGCAAGGGTGTGCTGGTGCAGACCCGCCGCCACAGCTATCTGTGCCACCTGCTCGGCATCCGAAATTTCGTGCTGGCAGTGAACAAGATGGATCTGGTCGGCTACGACCGCGAAACCTACGACGCTATCGTTGCCGACTACCAAGCCTTCGCCAATGAAATCGGGATCGAGAGCTTCACCGCGATGCCGATTTCGGGCTTCAAGGGTGACAATATTGCGGCGCCTTCGGCCAACACCCCGTATTATGAGGGACCGCCGCTGATCGACCATCTGGAGAGCGTCGAGCATGGCGGCGCAGATGACGTGGCATCCGCTTTCCGCATGCCGGTGCAATGGGTCAATCGGCCCAATCTCGACTTTCGCGGATTTTCAGGACTGGTGGCAAGCGGCTCGGTCAAACCGGGCGATGCGGTGCGTATCCTGCCCAGCGGCAAGACCAGCGCGATCAAATCGATCGTCACTTTCGATGGCGAGCTGGACGAGGCGCAGGCGGGCCAGTCGGTCACGCTGACGCTGGAAGACGAGATCGATTGCTCGCGTGGGAACGTCATCGCATCCGCCGACGATCCGCCGCAGGTTTCCGATCAGTTCGAGACCACTATCGTATGGATGGATGACGAACCGATGCTGCCGGGACGCGCCTATTGGCTGAAGCTCGGCGCGCAAACGGTCTCCGCCACGGTGCAGGAACCGAAATACGAGATCAACGTCAACAGCATGGATCACCTCGCCGCCAAGACGCTGGAGCTGAATGCGATCGGCGTGGCGGAATTGCATACAGAGCGCCCGATCACTTTTGCCCCCTATGCCGAGGATGGTGCGATCAACCGGGCGCTGGGCGGCTTCATCCTGATCGACAAGATCACCAACCGCACGGTGGCGGCCGGGATGCTGCATTTCAGCCTGCGACGCGCGCAAAACGTGCATTGGCAGCCGGTCGATGTCACGCGCGAGGAACATGCCCGGCTAAAGAACCAGGCACCGCGCGTGCTGTGGTTCACCGGCCTGTCCGGTTCGGGCAAATCGACCATCGCCAATGAGGTGGAGAAGCAGCTCAATCTGATGAACCGACACACCTTCCTGCTCGATGGCGACAATGTCCGGCACGGGCTCAATAAGGATCTGGGCTTCACCGATGCCGACCGTATCGAGAATATCCGCCGGATCGGGGAGGTCGCGCGGCTGATGACCGATGCCGGGCTGATCGTGCTGACCGCCTTCATCAGCCCGTTCCGCGCCGAACGGCAGATGGTTCGCGAGATGTTGCCCGAAGGCGAGTATATCGAGATATTCGTCGATACGCCGCTGGAGGTCGCGGAAGAACGCGATGTGAAGGGCCTCTACAAGAAAGCGCGAGAAGGCAAGTTGAAGAACTTCACCGGGATCGACAGTCCCTATGAAGCGCCCGAACAGCCCGATATCGTGGTCAACACGGTCGCCATGTCGCCGGCCGAGGCCGCCGAACATATCATCCGCCAGATCCTGCCGCTGAAATGAGCATGAGCGACGGCGAACTGGCTGCGCAACTGGCGCGCGATGCGGGCAAGTTGTTGCTCGATCTGCGCGCCACCGGGGAATTGACCGGACGGGCATTGGGCGATGCCGGGGATGCTGCGGCCAACCGCCTGCTTGTCGCCGCTCTGCAGGAATATCGCCCCGAAGATGGCGTTCTTTCGGAAGAGAGCCGCGATACCCAGGAGCGGTTGGAAAAAGACCGCGTCTGGATCATCGATCCGGTGGACGGCACGCGCGAATATGGCGAAGGCCGCACGGATTGGGCGGTGCATGTGGCGCTCGCCATCGCCGGGAAGCCCCGGATCGGTGCGGTTGCGCTACCAGGGCTCGATCTCGTTTTGCGGACCGATCGGCCAGAGCCTTTGCCCGAAGCGCCGCAAACCCCGAGGATGGTGGTCAGCCGCACACGTCCGGCAAAAGAAGCGGTTGCCGTTGCCGAGAAGCTTGACGCCGAGTTGCGGCCGATGGGCAGCGCCGGAGCCAAAGCGATGGCGATCGTGCGCGGCGAAGCGGAGATTTATCTGCATAGCGGCGGTCAATATGAATGGGATAGCTGCGCACCGGCGGCGGTGGCGCTGGCCCACGGACTGCATTGCTCGCGCATCGATGGTTCGCCGCTGGTGTATAATCGGCGCGATGTATCGCTGCCGGACCTGCTGATTTGCCGCGCGGAACTGGCCGAGCGGGTGCTGGCAGAGGTCGCTGCGATGCAGTCGGCTAGCTGAAATCCCGGTTCAGTCCTGCTGGATTTGCGCCAGCAATTGCTGCGCGCGCGAGAGATGCGGGCGGTCGAGCATGCCGCCCTTGTAACCTATCGTTCCCGCTTCCGGATTGGCTGCGAACAGCGCGACGATTTCGCGCGCATCGTCGATCTCCTCCGCGCTCGGCGTGAAGGCGGCGTTGATGATGTCCACCTGCGCCGGGTGGATTGCGAGCATTCCGCGATAGCCGTCGCGGCGCACGCGCTCGGCGCGGTCCTTCAGCCCGTCCAAGTCGCGAAAATCGGGCTGCACGGTCTCGATCGCCGCCACGCCCGCACTTGCAGCACCCAACAGGCACAGGCTGCGCGCCAGTTCGTAAGTGAAGCCGAAACTGCCATCGGGACGGGTATTGGACGCCGCACCGATCGAATCGGCCAAATCCTCCGCCCCCCAGGTCAGCGCGATCACGCGCGGCGCGTCTTTGTAGCTCCCGGCGTGGAACATCGCCTCCGCCACTTCGGTGACCAGCACGATTACGGGGGTGGAGCCTCGCTCGATCCCGTTCGCCACTTCCAGCGCAGAGAGGTACTTGTCGAGCGTCTCGACATCTTCGCGGCCATACACTTTGGGCAGCATGATACCGCCCGGCCTGGCGGGCATCACCGCAGCAAGGTCATCCAGCGTATGCGGCCCGTCGAGCGGATTGACGCGGACGAAGATACGCTCGCGGTGCCCATGATGCGCAGCCAGGAAATCGTGGATCATCGTGCGGGCGAGGGGCTTGCTGCCTTCCACCACCGCATCTTCCAGGTCGAATATCGCGATATCGGCGGCGCTTGCCGCTGCCTTGGCCATTTTCTTTTCGCTGTCGCCGGGGGCGAACAGCCAGGATCGCATCTTGCGCTGCGCGTGGTGTGGTGCCGTCATGCTGGCAGCCTTAGACCAAGCTGCGCGCCGGTCGCAAACGATGCGTAGGCCGACGAAGTTGGTAGCTATCGATTGCGCGAGCCATCACCCTGCCAATCGGCCGGAGCGCGGGGCATGGAAGGCATCAGATCCTCGATCTCGGCATAGGTCTTGCGCGCCTTTTTGCAGGCCTTGCGGCTGCCTTCCTCGCAATCTTCGAGCTGGTTTTCATAGCGCCGCTCCAGCTTACCCAGCCGTTCCTCGCGCTCGCGCATCACGCGGCCGCGCTTTTCGTCCTTTTCGGACTGGCTGACCGTGGCCCAGTCATAGGCCTTGCCAACCGCACGAACCGGTGCGGTCACGACATCGACGGCCGTGCGTGCGATACAGCCCGACAGGGCGAGCGATGCCGCCATGGCGAAGAAAACGGAAAAACCGCGCATGAAAAATCCTTTCACGCGCGGCCTAACCACAATATGCTGAATATCTCGATAATTTAGCTGTCGGCAGTTTCACTGGCATCCGTATCCGCCTCGCTATCGGCTGGACGACAGGTCAGAGAGCCCGACCCGGCGGTCTTGACCGAACATCTGGCCCGGCCGATCACCACCACATCGCCAGACCCGGCGATGCTTGCCTTTACTTCGCCGTCGGAAGCGAAAATTGCATCGCCCGAACCGGCAATGTCGATAGTGGCGCTGCCTGCCTGCAGCTTTTCCAGGTCGACATCACCCGACCCGGCGATTTCCAGCGACAATGAGTTGGCGGTGCCGGCCCCGGTAACCGTCCCGCTCCCGGCGATCTCGACATTCAGACTGCCGGCCTCGATGGCGGCGATCATCACTTTGCCCGATCCGGCGATATCGATCGCGGCATCGCCTTCCACCCGGGCGGCTTCGACCGTGCCCGATCCCGCGACCTCGACCGAATTGAGGGAAGGCATCGTGACACGGATAATCGCCTTGCCGGAGGAGGACATGCGGTCCTTCCAATCGGAGTTCTCGCGACCGACGCCCAGCACGCCATCCTCGATTTTGAAGCGCAGCAAATCCGCAATTTCCGGATCGGCTTCCACGTCGATATCGAGCGCCGCTCCTTCGGTTACGATCAGCCGGTCCGGCCCCGCCAGCGCCACGCCGGTCGGCGCTTCTCCCGTCATGTCGAGCTCGGCGAGCGGAACCCCATCGAAACCGCCCATTCTCTCGGTCCAGCTACACCCCGACAAGGCTGCGGCGAGGCCGATCGCGGCAAACGGCAGGATGGTTTTGAAAAAGGGGCGCGGCATGATTTCTCTCCAACAGCCAAGATAGCGTGTTGCCGATATAATACAGCGCAGCGCGGCGGACAAGCCGGATATGACAAGGGCCGCCCCTATGGGACGGCCCTGATCGATTTGCATCGGGCGCTGGTCGAATGACCGTAAGCTGCCAGCCTATTTCTTGTCGTCCTCGTCATTGTCGTAATATTGCGGCGCGTGTTCGCGCAGCACGTCGAGGATTTTCTCCAGAGCGGTCGGCTCGTCGGTCTTTTCCATCGCGGCCAGTTCGCGCGCCAGGCGGCTGGAGGCGGCTTCGAAGATCTGGCGTTCGGAATAGCTTTGTTCCGGCTGGTCATCCGGGCGGAACAGGTCGCGCGTAACTTCAGCGATCAGTACGATTTCGCCCGAATTGATCTTGGCTTCATATTCCTGCGCGCGGCGCGACCACATGGTCCGCTTGACCTTGGGCTTGCCCTTGAGCGTTTCCATCGCTTCTTTCAGCGTCTTGTCGCTGGACAGCTTGCGCATGCCGATGCCTTCGACCTTGTTGGTCGGCACGCGCAGGGTCATACGCTCTTTCTCGAAACGCAGAACATACAGCTCCAGCTGCATTCCGGCGATTTCCTCGTTCTGCAATTCGATCACCCGGCCTACGCCATGCTTGGGGTAAACAACGTAATCGCCGACATCGAAGGCCAAAGCTTCGGTTGCCATATAGGTGTCCTTTCTCGTGCCGGGTTTGCCTGCGCCAGATAGTCAAAAGACCCGTCGGCGCGCTTCTTGTGAAACGGCCGCTGGTCGGTTTGGCAAAGGGGTGGGCTGGTCCCGAACCTTTCCGTGTCAAAACCTCGCGCCAGGACCAAACCGGCGCGGTGTATCTATTATATAGCACGAAACGGGGAAAATTGCCAGCTTTTCGCTGCAACGCAGCAAATGGCAGCGCCTGAGGGCAGGTTTCTAGTCGCCTTCGCCCGGTTCGGGGCTGAAGTATTTTTCCATCTTGCCCTCTTCGCCCTTATGCTCGTCGGCATCGGCGGGCGGTTCCTTCTGGCTCGTAATATTGGGCCATTCCGCGGAATATTTGGTGTTGAGTTCCAGCAGTTTCTCGAGCCCGTCCTCGGTATCGGGCAGGATTGCCTCCGCCGGACATTCGGGTTCGCACACGCCGCAATCGATGCATTCGCTGGGGTTGATGACCAGCATGTTCTCACCCTCGTAGAAACAGTCCACGGGACACACTTCGACGCAATCGGTATATTTGCATTTGATGCACGCGTCGGTGACGACATAGGTCATTAGGGCCGGTTTCCTCTGCTGAACGCCTTTTTCAAGCGCCTGCTATGGCGCTTTGTTCCAGCCCGTCAAGGATCGGTTTGCTCGATCAGGTGGTAGCATTGCTGTGCCTCGCCGGCCGGGCCGCGCCGCTGGGGCAGCTGATCGACCCGCAAGACGCACACCGATCGGCCCAGTGGAAAGGCGAGCACATCGCCAGGCTGAACGGCGCTGCAGGCCCGCTCGATCCGCTCTCCGCTGCGGCGCACATGGCCTGCCTCCACCAGCGCCTTTGCCCGGCTGCGACTACGCGCGAAACGCAGGCGGTAGAGCAGCAAGTCGATCCTCAAGCGGCTGGCCCCGTCATTTCTTCAGCAGGTCCGCCAATCCGGCAAATGCGCCATTGGGATCGGCCTGTTTGACGGGCCGCTGAGCTGGCTGGGCGCGGGTTTTGGGAGGCACGGGCTTGCCGCCTTGAGGTTTTCCGCGATTTGCGCGCTGCGGCCTGCCCTTACCCCTGGCCCTACCCTTGTCTTGGCGCGGCCCGGTTCTTCCCGGGCGCCATTCCCAGCGATCGGCCTGAGCGGGCCCGAAAGCGTCCGGTGCCAAAGCGGGTGCGCGCTGCAACCGGAACCCGGCCAGCCAGAGCAGTCTCTCATAGCTTTCGGCAGTCAGCCCGGTGGAAACGGCCAGCGCCGGATCCAGCGGGACCTGCTTGCCATTATGTTTGGCCCGCGCATCATGCGCCGCGCGCAGTATTTTCTCCGCAACGTCGATCCGCACGGCCTGCGCGCCCAGGTTGCGATAGCCTGCGGGAAGCCTGCCCTTTCCGCTCTCGATCACCGATTGCATATTATCCTGCAGCGGTCTGCGGTCCGCCCCGATCTCGCGGAGCAATTTTCGCGGAGCGGGTTTGAGCAGCGCCGGCGCGAATATGTCGAGCGCCCCGAAAGTGACGCCAATCCGCCGCAGGAAAGGCCGCATTTCCTTGGGCAAATGTTCGATTCCCGCTTTCTCCCGGCTGACGAAACCGGCCCCGTCGATCAGCGTCAGCAGCAATGCGCGCGCCTGCGATCCGGCCTCCGGATCCTTGCTCGCATCGAGCAGTTTGCCGAGCGGGGCGAGCGGAGACAGCTTGGCCGTCAGCCAGCTTTCCAGAGAGTCCTGCAATTCGGCGCGGCTGGCCTCGGGCACCAGTGCGATATCGTCAACCAGCGCGACTTGCGGATGCAGCCTGCCAGGCCGCGGCGACAATTGCGCCAGCACGCGCCCGTCCCAGCGGATTGCGCCGCGGGCGAGCTCCAGCGAGGCCATGTCGCCGCCGGCCAGATCGCTGGTCTTTGCAGCCAGCAACCTGGGCAGCGCCTTTTCCGCCGCCGCCAGCAACATCTTGCGATCGTCATGCCGGGTGCCGGGATCGACCTTGAACGAGAGACCCTCCACCCTGCCGATCGGTTCGTCTTCCACGCTCACGGTTCCGTCATCCTCCAATACCACCGGCAACAAGGCTGCATCCTGGCCCAGCGACTTCATCAACAAGGCCGTCCGCCGATTGACGAACCGCTCGGTCAGCCGCCCATGCAGGGCGTCCGACAATTTCGCCTCCACCGCGCGGGCGCGGGCGGCCATTTCGTCGCGGGCCAGCACCCAGTCGGGCCGCTGGCAAATATAGGCCCAACTGCGGATCGCCGCGATACGGCCCTGCAACGTGTCGATATCGCCTTGCATATTGTCCAGCTCGGCAATCCGCGCGGCAAGGTAATCCGCACCGATATAGCCGCCGCGCAAATCCTGCCAGAGGCGTGCGACGAAGCGGGCATGCATTTCCGGACCGGAGGAGCGGAAGTCCGGCAATCGGCAGGCATCCCAGAAGCGGCGGACATTGCCGGGCGTCGTGACGCCATCGACCGGCCCGCTATCCGCGCCGCCTTCGGCCAGCCGCTTGAGGACCGCGAGATCGATCGCTTCGGGTGCAGCGCGCAGCGCCTCGTGCTGCGGACCGCGCTCGAGATCGGCGATCAGCACTTCCAACGTGTCCATGCGCGGTTCGGGATCGCGCCAGAACAGATGGGTGAGCGGCTTGAAGCGGTGCTCTTCCAGCGCGTAGATTTCTTCCTCGGTAAATTCCGGCGGCGGTGCGCCGCGTCCCCTGACCGATTGCGATTGGCCCGAAAGCGTGCCGAAAGTCCCATCGCGCTGGTGCCGCCCGGCGCGTCCCGCGATCTGCGACATTTCCGCCGGAACCAGCCGCCGCTGCCGCATCCCGTCGAATTTGGTCAGCGAAGCGAAGGCGACATGGTTGAGATCGAGGTTCAGCCCCATGCCGATGGCATCGGTAGCGACGATGTAATCCACCTCGCCCGACTGGAACAGTTCCACCTGCCGGTTGCGCGTTTCCGGGCTGAGCGCGCCCATCACCACCGCGCTGCCGCCCTTGAAGCGGCGCAGCATTTCCGCGACCGCGTAAACCTGTTCGGCCGAGAAAGCCACGATCGCGCTGCGCGGCGGCAGGCGCGACAATTTGCGCGGCCCGATATGGGTCAGCGTGGAGAAACGCGGGCGGGTGGTGATCTCGGCACCGGGTTCCAGCGCTTTCACCAATGGCTCCAGCGTGGCGGAGCCGAGCAGCATGGTCTCCTCCCGCCCACGCGTATTTAGCAAGTGGTCGGTAAAAATGTGGCCGCGTTCGGGATTCGCGCCCAATTGCGCTTCGTCAAGCGCGACAAAGGCATGGTCGAGCTTTCGCGGCATGGCCTCTGCCGTGCACAGGAAATAGCGCGCATCGGGCGGTTCGATACGCTCTTCCCCGGTAATCAGCGCAACCTGGGCTGGCGGCTTGATCGTGCAGACCCGGTCATACACCTCGCGCGCAAGTAAGCGGAGCGGGAAGCCAATGGCGCCGCTGGAATGGCCGCACATCCGCTCGATCGCCAGATGGGTCTTGCCGGTATTGGTAGGTCCGAGGACCGCTTTGACGGTGGAGTGCGTCACATCGGCCTAGATGGCATCCCGCCCGCCGGGCGGCAAGGTCTGCCAGCCCGGGCAAACAGTCTGCCGCGCATGGGATTCGTTTCGTCGCAGCTTAGGACGATATTAACTTCAATTGGCGCAAAATCCCTGCATGACAGCAAGCGGAGCCGGGTCGCGCCGTTTGCCACCTTTTTCGCGACCCCAGATGGGAGGCCGCGCTGTATATTCCGCGCGATCAGGACGAGGTAAGCGAACAGGATGGCGGCGCCCAGAGCATCGCCATGCTGACGCATGACCAGATCGTGCCCCAAAGCCTTTCCGCAGACGGGGCGACCATCTTCCGCCGCAAGCGCGGCCTTGCCGAACGGTTCGACGAAGCGCGGCAGAGCGCATCGGAAAAATTCGCCTCGCTCGATCTCGCTCCCGACCTGGCCCGGGATATCGGATCGCGCCGCTGGTTTCGCGGGCTCGGCACGATGTTGGCGCTCGGGGCCGGGGCCATCCTTCTATGGCCGGGTTTCGCTCCGCTGGAAGCTGCGCCCGCCATGCGCATGGACGATGCCGCGCAGGATGAATTTCGCAGCCAGATGATCCTCCCGCTGGCGCTGGGGGCCGATACGGGACGCCGAAGCGGCGCGACGCAGGCGGTCAAGCCGCTCGCCCGTGCGCCCGAGCGTCCGCAAATTGCGCTGGTCGCCACCTTGACGCGCGGGGACGGGTTCCAGCGCATGTTGCAACGCGCTGGCGTCGGTTCCGGCGATGCGCAGCGGGTGAGCGAGTTGGTGGAACAGCAGATGACGCTGTCCGATATCGAGGATGGCACCAAGATCGACATCGTACTCGGTCGCCGCCCTGCTCCGGGAAAGGCGCGACCGCTCGATACGCTCAGCTTCCGCGCCCGCTTCGATCTGGAACTGGCGGTAAGCCGCGCCGGCGGCACGCTGGCCATCGAACGCCAGCCGATCCGGGTGGACGACACTCCCTTGCGAATTCGCGGCACGGTCGGCCCCAGCCTCTATCGTTCCGCCCGTGCAGCCGGTGCACCTGCCAGCGCGGTGCAGAAATACCTCAAGGTGCTGGCAGGCCAGGTCGATATGGACAGGGCCGTGCGCTCCACCGACACGTTCGATATCATCGTCGCGCATCGCCGCGCCGCGACCGGGGAGCGGCAGGCGGGCGAATTGCTTTATGCCGGGATCGAGCGCGATGGCGTGCCTCAGACCCAGCTGATGCGATGGACCCCGCAGGGCGGCGGCGAAGCGCGCTATTTCGAGGCGTCGGGCGTGGGCGAGCAGCGCCAGGGCCTGCTCGCGCCGGTGCCGGGGCGGGTATCCTCCAGCTATGGTATGCGGCGTCACCCGATATTGGGCTATCGCAGGATGCATCGCGGGCTGGACTTCAAGGCGGGCCACGGCCAGCCGATCGTGGCGGTGACCGATGGCCGCGTCAGCTATGCCGGGCGCAAAGGCGGGCTGGGCAAGTTCGTGCGGGTGAACCATGCGGGCGGCCTGTCGACCGGCTATGCCCATATGAGCCGCATCGCGGTGAATAATGGCGCGCAGGTGCGGCGCGGGCAGGTGATTGGCTATGTCGGTTCGACCGGGCTGAGCAGCGGTCCGCATCTCCATTACGAGATGTATCGCGGGGGCAAGCATGTGAATCCGTCCTCGGTACGCTTCGTCACCCGGGCGCAGCTGGAAGGCAGCGAGCTGCGCGAGTTTCGCAGCCGGCTGGAAGCGCTAAAGACCGTGGATGCGGGCGCGGCTCTGGAAGACCTGGTCCCCGAAGCGTCCGAACGCGAACAGCCGGTGCGCGAAATCGACAAGATCGAAACCCCCCGCGAGGTTGGCTAGCGCCAGGGCGATTGCACGCCCGGCGCAAATCCGCCAAACCACGCCGAATGACCGCGTCTTTTCCCAATATCCGAATGCGCCGCACCCGTGCCAGCGCGTGGAGCCGTGCGTTGCACCGCGAAACGGTGCTGACCCCGGCGGATCTGATCTGGCCGCTTTTCGTAACCGAAGGCAGCGGCGTGGAAGAGCCGGTCGCGGCTCTACCCGGCGTATCGCGCTGGTCGGTCGACCGGGTGGTGGAGCGCGCCAGGGAAGCGGTGGAACTGGGCATCCCGGTGATCGCGCTGTTCCCCAACACACAGGCGGATCGCCGGTCGGACGACGGAGCCGAGGCGCTCAACCCGGACAACCTCATGTGCCGCGCGATCAAGGCGGTGCGCGATGCCTGCGGTCATGACGTCGGAATCCTCACCGATGTCGCGCTCGACCCCTATACCAGCCACGGCCAGGACGGATTGCTGGACGATGCGGGCTATGTCGTGAACGACGATACGGTGGCGGTGCTGGTCGATCAGGCCGTGAACCAGGCCGATGCGGGGGCAGATATCGTCGCCCCGTCTGACATGATGGATGGCCGCGTCCACGCCATCCGCATGGCGCTGGAAATGAACGGCCACCCGAACACCCAGATCATGGCCTATGCCGCCAAATATGCCAGCGCCTTTTACGGCCCGTTCCGCGATGCGGTGGGTAGCGGCGGATTGCTGAAGGGCGACAAGAAAAGTTACCAGATGGACCCGGCCAATGGCGACGAGGCGCTGCGCGAGATCGCGCTCGACATTGCCGAGGGTGCGGACAGCGTGATGGTCAAGCCCGGCCTCGCCTATCTCGACATCATCTACCGCGCGAAACAACGCTTCGGCGTGCCGATCTTCGCCTATCAGGTCAGCGGCGAATACGCGCTGATCGAAGCAGGCGCGGCCGCCGGAGTGGGCGACCGAGACGCGCTGCTGATGGAAAAGCTGATTGGCTTCAAACGCGCCGGATGCACCGGGGTGCTGACCTATCACGCCGCCCACGCCGCCCGCCTGCTGAATGGCTGAGTTCCAGCTGGAAACCGAGCGGCTGGTGCTGCGCGACTGGCGCGGGGAGGAAGATGTGGACGATTTCCACCGCCTCGGCTCCGACGAACGTGTGATGGCCACGCTGGGACCGCTGATGACCCGGCAGGGCAGCGCCGCGCTGGTCGCCGATTTGCAGGCGCGTTCGCTGGATTTCGGACACACTTTCTGGGCGTTAGAACGCAAGAGCGATTCCCGCGTAATCGGCTTTTGCGGGCTGGTGCGCGGCCATATTGCGCCGATTGCCGGCGAACTGGAAATCGGCTGGCGGCTGGCCCATGATTGCTGGGGCAAGGGGTATGCCAGCGAGGCGGCGCAAGCGGCGATTGGCTGGGCATTCGCCAACCGCCCCGGCGAGGCTGTGATCGCGATCACTTCGCAGAACAATATGCGCAGCCGGGCCCTGATGGAACGGCTCGGTATGCACCATATTTCCAGCCGCGATTTCGAACATCCCAGCCTCATGCCAGGCGATCCGCTGCGCGCACATGTACTCTATCGCAAGGATCCGCCGCAATGATCTCGCAGTCGCAAGGCGCAATCCGTTCGCGCTGGTTGTTCGTGGCCACCATTCTTGCGGGCAGTTTCCTGCTGTTCCTGGTCCAGCCGCTGGTCGCGCGGATGGCGTTGCCCCGGCTGGGCGGTGCGCCGGCCGTGTGGAACAGCGCGATGTTGGTTTATCAGGCGCTGCTGCTCGGCGGTTATGCCTATGCCCATGCGATAGGACGCTTTGCGATCCGCACACAGGCGCTGATCCATATCGCGGTGCTGGTGCTTGCCGGGCTGACGCTGCCTTTCGCGCTGGCCGACTTGCCGCCGCCAGCCAGCGGACTGGAAGCCCTGTGGGTGCCTTTGCTGTTTCTGGCGACCATCGGACCGGTGTTCTTCGCGGTATCGGCGCAGGCACCGCTGATGCAGCGTTGGTATGCCGCCGACCGCAGCGCGGGCGACCCTTACTGGCTGTACGCAGCCTCCAATTTGGGCAGCTTTACCGGGCTGATCGCCTATCCGGTGCTGGTCGAGCCGCGCTTCTCGCTCGGAATGCAGAGCATTGTGTGGAGCGCGGGCTATGGCGCGCTGGTGCTGCTGGTGATCTTCGCCGCGCGCGCCCGCTGGCAAGCGGATAGCAGCAGCGAGGATCTGCCGGCCGGCGAAGCGGCAGAACCAATCGGCTGGAGACGTATTGCCCTGTGGCTGGCGCTGGCTGCGGTGCCTTCGGGGCTGATGCTGTCGACGACGACCCATCTCACCACCGACATTGTGGCGATGCCGCTGCTCTGGGTAATTCCGCTCGGGCTGTATCTGCTCAGCTTCGTCTTCGCGTTCAACGAACATAGCCGGATCGGCCGTATATTGACCCGGATCGCGCCGGTGGTGCTGCTTTTGACCGGGGCGATGGCGATGGTGAGCAGCGGAGCGGATAGTCTGGCGACCGGCTTTGCGACCATCACCATGCTGCTGGTCGTGGCCGTGGCGCTGCATCGCCGCCTGTTCAACGATCGCCCTCCGCCGGAAAGACTGACCCTGTTCTACCTTGTGATGAGCGCGGGCGGGGCGCTGGGCGGATTATTTACCGCGCTGCTCGCGCCGCTGCTGTTCGATTGGGTTTGGGAGCATCCCATCCTTGTGCTTGCGGCGCTGGCGCTGCTGCCGGACCGGCCGCTGATCGGCTGGATGGACCGGCACGGCCTCGATCCGCGCGCGCGGCGCGTCGCGGTGCTGGCGATAGTGCTGGTGGTGGTCGTGCTGTCGGGACTGATCAATGGCTGGGTGATCGCCGGGCGCGATACACTGGTGATCGTGGCCATGACGGTAGGTGCGGTTGGCGGCATATTGCTGCTGGGCAAGCGCTGGGCGGTGGTCGCGGTTCTGTTGGCACTGATGCTGGGCCGGGGCGGCTATCAGACGCTGGCCTCCAGCGTGGAAGGCGCACGCGAGCGGAGCTATTTCGGTGTCTATACGGTGCGCGAAGAGCAATTGCCCGGTGCGCGCGGCCTGACACATGGGACCACGCTGCACGGGCTGCAATTCACTGGCGAAGGGGTGGAGCTTGCGCCCACCACCTATTACGGCGCGGATACCGGCGTGGGCGCTGCGCTGGAAAACCTTGCGGAAATTGCCGGCGACGATGCGCGCGTCGGGGTGGTGGGGCTGGGTGTGGGAACGCTGGCCTGTTACCGCACGCCAGATCAGCAATACGAATTTTTCGAAATCGATCCGCTGGTGCTCGAATTTTCACAGCGCGGCCAGTTCACTTTCCTGCGCGAGTGCGCACCGCAGGCCCCGATCCATATCGGCGATGCCCGGCTGGAACTGGAACGCTCCGCTCTGCAAAGCTTCGATGCGCTGGTGATCGATGCGTTCAGCTCGGATGCGATCCCGCTCCATCTGGTCACCAGCGAGGCGTTCGCGCTGTATGCCTCGCGGCTGGACGATGACGGCTTGATGGCGGTACATATCTCCAACCGCTTCATCGACCTGCGCCCGATGATCGCGGCGCTGGCCCGCGAGCACGGCTTTTCAGCTGCAGTGCGCATCGACCGGGAAGATCTAGCGCCGGGTATCAGCCCGTCGATGTGGGTGGTGCTGTCGCGCGACGATACCCGGCTGGAACACCTGCGCGAATTGCGCAGCGATTCGGAATGGGAAGAACTGCCCGAGCCGGCCGAGCAGGTCTGGACGGACGATTTCGCCTCCATCCTGCCTTACATCCAATGGCGAAACGTGCTGGGATACTGACATGACCACCGACACATCCGGCAACCGGCCCGTAATCCGACCGGGCGTGAACATCGTCCCGATCCACGGCAAGACGCCCAAGATCCACGATAGCGCCTTTATCGCCCCCGGCTGCACCATTATCGGCGATGTCGAGATCGGTGCAGGCTCGAGCATCTGGTACAATTGCGTGCTGCGCGCCGACGTGTTTAAGATCCGCATCGGCACGGGCACGAATGTGCAGGATGGCAGCATCCTCCATTGCGACCCGCCGCGACCCGGCGACCCCGAAGGAAGTCCGCTGATTATCGGCGACGATGTGCTGATCGGCCACATGGCGATGGTCCATGGCTGCACGATTCACAATCGCGGCTTCGTCGGCCTTGGCGCCATCGCGATGAACAAGGCGGTGATCGCCAGTGACGCCATGCTGGCAGCGGGCGCGATGCTGACCGAAGGCAAGGTGATGGGGACACGCGAATTGTGGGCGGGACGTCCGGCCAAGAAGCTGAAGGATCTGAGCGACGGAGCAATTGCCGGGATGCGCATGGGCGTGGCGCATTATGCCGAGAATGCGAGGCACCATGCGGAGGCGTTGGGGGCGTTGGGGGCGCTGGACTGACCAAGCATCCGCTGGTGGTCCTTCGAGACGTTCAGGCAAAGCCTTCGCTCCTCAGGATGAACGGGTATTTGAGGCTGCGCCCAACCCCCCGCCTTCGCCCAGAGGAGCGAGGCCGAAGGCCGGGTGTATCGAAGGGTCAGTCCCTGATCAGCGCCCGCAAACTCTCAATACGGTCCGCTTCGTGCACCGGCTTGTCCCAGCGGATGCGGTGGATGCGGGGGAAGCGCATGGCGAGGCCGCTCTTGTGCCGCTTGCTTGTATGGACCGAATCGAACGCGACTTCGAACACCAGGCTCTTGGTCGTCTCGCGCACCGGGCCGAAGCGGTTGACCGTATTGCGGCGGACATGGCTGTCCAGCTTCTTCAATTCCGCATCGGTAAAGCCCGAATAGGCTTTGCCCACGGGTAGCAGTTCCGCCCCCTGGTCCGGATCTCCGTCCCAGCAGCCGAACGTGTAGTCGGAGAAGAAGCTGGAGCGTTTTCCGCTGCCGCGCTGGGCGTACATGATGACGCAATCCACCAGCAGCGGATCGCGTTTCCACTTGTACCACAGCCCCGTCTTGCGGCCCGATATGTAAGGCGAATCACGCCGTTTCAGCATCAACCCTTCGATGGCGTCGTCGCGCGTTCCTTCGCGGATCGCGGCAAGCTCCTTGAAATGGGCAGCCTCCACGATGGCGCTGATGTCGAAATGGCTATCAGGCAGGCGCGGTACGAATTGTTCCAGCCGCGCGCGGCGCTTCTCCCAAGCGAGCGAGCGCAGATCCTCTCCTTCGATTCCCAGCGCATCGTATAGCCGCACGAATGCCGGGCTCTCGGCGAGCATTTTCTTGCTGACGGTCTTGCGCCCAAGCCGCTGCTGCAACGCATTGAAACTGGCCGCGCCTCCCTGGGACAGCGACCCGGCTTCCCCGCCCTGAACATCGCCGCGCACCAGCAATTCGCCATCGAGCACGGCGGGCACGTTCAGCGCGCCGACCATTTCCGGGAAGGTGGCCGAAATATCATCGCCGCTGCGCGAATAGACCCGCGTTTCCCCGCCCGCATGGACGAGCTGGACGCGAATGCCGTCCCATTTCCACTCGGCCGCGTAATCCTCCAGATCGACCACCGTGTCTTCCAGCGGGTGCGCCAGCATGAACGGGCGGAACAGCGGCAGGTTTTCGGTATCGGGCGGATCGGCGCCATCGGCGGCCCAGGCGAACAACTCGGCATAAGGCGGCTCCAGCGCGTGCCAATATTCCTCGACCTCCTCGACATTCACATCGAAAGCTTGCGCGAAGGCGACCTTGGCCAGCCGGCTGGACACTCCGATCCGCATTGCCCCGGTGGCGAGTTTCAGCAGCGCGTAGCGGCCCGAGGGATCGAGCCGGTCGAGCAGCGCGGGCAGTTCGGCCAACACCGATTTGCGCGTCATCGCGCCCAGCGCATCGACCGCCTCGCTCACTGTGGGCGGCGGGCTGGAATCGTCGCTCGCCCAGACACCGGCGGTGGACCACAGCAGGCTTGCGGTTTCCGCCGTATCTCCCACGAAATCGCGGCTCAGCGTCCACAGAACCGGATCGATCCGTTCTTTCATGATGTTGCGAATGGTGCTGGATTTGACTGCCGGAAAGTCGAGCCCATCGGACAAGGCAGCCAGCGCCAATCCGCGGTCGGGATCTGGCGTCGTGCGCAGATACTCCGCGATCAGCCGCAGCTTTTCGTTGCGGCTGCGCGTGTAAACCAGCGCATCTATCAGGGCGGCGAACTCTTCCATCAGGCGCGGCGATCCTGCCAACCCACCTTATTCATCCTCGTCCTCGCGCCCGACCATTGCCAATGCGCGGGCGGGACGCTGGTGGAGCTGGTGCCAGCGAAGCAGAGCTTCTTCGCGGCCGTGGGTAATCCAGCTTTCAGCCGGGTTCACTTCCTCGATAGTACGGGTAAGCTCGTTCCAGTCGGCATGGTCGGAGATGATCAGGGGCAGTTCCACATTGCGCTGCCGCGCGCGTTGGCGCACGCGCATCCAGCCGCTGGCCATGGCGGTGATCGGTTCGGGCAGGCGGCGGCTCCAGCGGTCGTTGAGCGCGGCCGGCGGGCTGACGACCACGTGCCCGCGCATCTGGTCTTTCGTGTGGTCTGCCACCAGCTTGAGCTCGCCCAGATCGACGCCGTGTTCCTCGTACAGGCGGCACATCTTCTCCATCGCACCGTGGAGGTAGATCGTGTCGGTGTGCCCCGCCGCGCGCAATTCGGCGATCACACGCTGCGCCTTGCCCAGCGCATAGGCGCCGACCAGCACGCAGCGATCGGGGTGCGCGGACAGCGCATCGGTGATCTTGGCGATCTCGCCCTCGATCGGCGGGTGGGTAAACAGCGGCAGGCCGAAGGTCGCCTCGGTAATCAGGATATCGCAGGGTGTGACTTCGAAAGGCGGACAGGTGGGATCGGCGCGGCGCTTGTAATCGCCGGTGCAGATGATCCGCTCTCCAGCATGTTCGAGCAGGATTTGCGAGCTGCCCAGCACGTGGCCTGCCGGAAGATAGGTCGCATCCACGCCGCCGGGCAGGCTGATCGTCTCGCCATATTCGACCGGAGTGGCCTCCCCGCCGGAAGGTCCATCGCCAGTTGCGTAGCGCAACTTCATGATCGCCAGCGTTTCGGGTGTGGCGACCGTCTTGCCGTGCCCGCCGCGCGCGTGATCGGCATGGCCGTGGGTGACCAAAGCGCGGTCTGCCGGGATCGAGGGATCGACCCACGCATCGGCAGGCACCACGCGGATGCCGTGCGGGTGCGGCTCTATCCAGGAGAAGGGGGCGGGCATGCCGACTCAAACAAGTGGCGCTGGACTCGTTCCCAAATTGTTGCTCATGTACTCGCAAAGCGCCTATGGAGTTGAATAAAGGTCAGCAAGAAGCTCATCAGATTTCAATGAGCTTGCTCTCCCGGTCGATATATGCTGTTCGAGGTAATCATAAAGATTCTTAAGAACCTTTTCTCGTTCACGCGGAGGAAGCGCAGAAATATTAACATTACTAGCGTCTTCAATTTCCTTTATTATTCCCGCGACGACACCAGCCACCCGAACCTGCTCTTTTTTTGTCAAATAGTTGGAGCGAGAATTATCAAAATCATACTGTCGCTCAGTGACAATTTTTGACGCTCTATAAATCGCCTCAATTAAAGCAGACCGAGATAGACCGGACGTAACGCTACCAATACTCATGATCTTATCCCCGATAACTGTAAAATATCAAAAGACACTCGCGGAAGATCCGGGCAAATATACTCTTCTGACATAGCGTTTGCCTGGTCGCCAACATCGACCAGCTGCGCATCGTTACAAACCTGCTCAAATGGAATGACCAGCATAAGTGGGCGAAAGGCGCCAAACTCAGATCGTTTGATGATCTCAATCACACGATCTCTCTGACCAGAAGTGATTTTCTTTTGCTTGTACCTTGCTTCAGCCCCACGAGTTAGGCCAATTCTGTTCTGTTCAATCTTACCGCTATGGCCATCACTGCTCTCTATATCGCGTAGAAAATCGCGATATATTTGCACGGGATGAGAGGAAGGAGGGTTTACCATGTCATATTGATCAGGCGGATCGCCAGGCGCACACCAGGCATAATGAACGTCTCCATAATATCGTCGAGCGATCACATACGCTAGCGAGGTTATTGTTGAGTAAAGTACTAAAGGCAATTAAGTTCCCCCCGAACCGCCGGAAGGGTAATAGCCTGAGATTGCCAGCCGTCAAGTTACCTAACATATGATGAACTAAATCATTCATCTTTTAAACCATGACCCTCGGCCCCTTCGCCGGCCTCCGCATCCGGCTTCTTCTTCTTCTTCGCGGCTTTCTTCCTGGCGGGCGGCTTGCGCTTGGCCTTGGGCGGGGCGGGGGTGAGTTCGAAGGAAGGCTTGCCATCCTTCACACCCACCTGCACCTCGCCGCCATCGGCCAGCTTGCCGAACAACAGCTCTTCGGCGAGCGGCTGCTTGATCCGGTCCTGGATCAACCGGCCCATCGGACGCGCACCGTAAAGGCGGTCATATCCCTTGTCGGCAAGCCATTCCTTCGCTGCATCGTCGAACCCGATTTCGACATTCTGTTCGGCCAGCTGCAATTCCAGCTGCAGGATGAACTTGTCGACCACCCGGGCAACGGTGCTCCTGCCGAGATAGGCGAAGGGCACGATCGCATCGAGGCGGTTGCGGAATTCCGGCGTGAACATGCGCTTCACGGCCTCTTCCGACGCATCTTCCTTGGACACGTCGCCAAAGCCGATGCCCTGGCTCGCCATGTCGGCAGCACCGGCATTGGTCGTCATGATCAACACCACATTGCGGAAATCGACCGTCTTGCCGTGATGGTCGGTCAGGCGGCCATTATCCATCACCTGCAGCAGGATATTGAACAGATCCGGATGCGCTTTCTCGATTTCGTCAAGCAGCAACACGCAATGCGGGTTCTGGTCCACTGCATCGGTCAGCAATCCGCCCTGGTCGTAACCGACATAACCCGGAGGCGCACCGATCAGGCGGGAGACCGAGTGCCGTTCCATATATTCGGACATATCGAAGCGTTTCAGCTCGATCCCCATGACCGAGGCAAGCTGGCGCGCGACTTCGGTCTTGCCGACACCAGTCGGGCCGGAGAACAGGAAGCTGCCGATCGGCTTGTCCGGATCGCGCAGGCCCGCACGGCTCAGCTTCATGGCGGTAGAGACCCGTTCGATCGCCTCGTCCTGCCCGAATACGACATGCTTCAGGTCGCGGCCGAGATTTTCGAGCGCCTTCTTGTCGTCCTTGCTGACCGATTTGGGCGGGATGCGTGCCATGGTCGCAATGACCTGCTCGATTTCCCTGGCGGTGATCTTCTTCTTGCGGCGGCTAGGGGCGACCAGCATCTGCATCGCGCCGACCTCGTCCACCACGTCGATCGCCTTGTCGGGCAATTTACGGTCGTTGATATAGCGTGCGGACAGCTCGACAGCGGTTTTCAACGCGTCGGGCGTGTATTTCACCTTGTGGTGATCTTCGAAAGCGCTTTTCAGGCCCTTGAGGATCTTCACCGTGTCCTCGATGGTCGGCTCGTTCACATCGATTTTCTGGAACCGTCGCAGCAGCGCGCGATCCTTTTCGAAATGGTTGCGAAATTCCTTGTAGGTCGTCGAACCGACGCAGCGGATCGTGCCGCCGGACAATGCAGGCTTGAGCAGGTTGGAAGCGTCCATCGCCCCGCCGCTGGTCGCCCCGGCGCCGATCACCGTGTGGATCTCGTCGATGAACAACACCGCGTCGGGCATTTTCTCCAATTCGGACACGACTTGCTTCAGCCGCTCCTCGAAATCGCCGCGATAGCGCGTTCCGGCCAGCAGCGCGCCCATGTCGAGCGAATAGATCACCGCATTTTCGAGCACTTCGGGCACGTCGCCTTCGACGATCTTGCGTGCCAGCCCTTCGGCAATAGCGGTCTTGCCCACGCCGGGATCGCCGACATAGAGCGGGTTGTTCTTGCTGCGGCGGCACAGGATCTGGATCGTGCGGTCCACTTCGGGCCCGCGGCCGATCAGTGGATCGATCTTGCCCGCCTCCGCCTTGGCGTTGAGGTTGACGGTGAACTGGTCGAGCGCGGTTTCCTTCTTGTCGGATTTGCCGCCCTTGGCCTCGCTCTCCGGCTCTCCCTCGGCCCCTTCGGGCGGTTTCGCTGCAAGCGCCTTGCCGCCCTTGCCGATCCCGTGGCTGATGAAGCTGACCGCATCCAGCCGGCTCATATCCTGCTGTTGCAGGAAATATACTGCGTAGGAATCGCGTTCCGAGAACAAAGCGACCAGCACATTGGCACCGGTCACCGTATCCTTGCCGCTCGATTGGACATGCAGGATGGCCCGCTGGACCACGCGCTGGAATCCGGCGGTGGGTTGCGGATCGGCATCGTCATCGGTTTTCAGCGACTGATATTCCTGGTCGAGATATTGGCGCACCACACCCGCCAGTTCCTCGATCTCCACCCCGCAGGCATTCATGACCTCGCAGGCATCCTCGTCATCGGTCAGCGCAAGCAGCAGATGTTCCAGAGTGGCGTATTCATGTCGCCGCTCCGCCGCATGGGCCAGCGCGTTGTGAAGCGTTTTTTCCAGGTTTGAGGCAAAGCTCGGCATCGGGTCACTTTCTCTGACAAGGCAAAACAATTGCCTCGAATAGAATATGAAGGAGCATGGTTAACCAATTCTTGACGAGCGGCAACTCGCGATCAACCAGTGGATGGCTCCGATATGGGAGCAAGTTCGGTTTTTGCCAGTCCGGAGCGACGCTCGCGGTCATGAACCGCCGGGCGGTTTGCCGAACAGCGCATCGGCGGCGTTGCGGTGTGCGGCGGCCTTGTCACGGTGCGCCCGGACCCGCGCTATTTCCGCTTCCAGCAGGACAACCCGCTCGGCCAGCTCGTCCTGCGAATAGGGGGCGATATCCTCGCCCGCCAGGGCGCTGGCCGCATCTGCCCCATGGCCAGAGGTTCGGCGCGGAAGGTCGATATCGTCCATCGGCAACGAGTGTCGCGCGGCTAAGCGGTTGCTGTCAATGCCCCGTGCGTCTAATTCGCGGCGCTAGGGCCTAAGCTGCAGCAGCTATTACGGCTGCGGCTCTGGCCGCGGGAAGGGCATGAAACATGGCGGAGAGCGAAACTTTGGCGAAGACGATGACCGCAATCGGTTTCGACGAGCCGGGCGGGCCGGACGCGCTGCGCCCCGAAACGCTTGGCATCCCCCGGCCTGCAGCGGGCGAAGTGCTGATCCGTGTGAGCCATGCCGGGATCAACCGGCCCGACGTAATCCAGCGCCAGGGATATTACCCGCCCCCGCCGGGCGCCTCGCCTGTTCCGGGTCTGGAAATTTCGGGCGAGGTCGTGGCGCTGGGCGAAGGCGCCGATGGCCTGCCCACCGGATCGCGGGTCTGTGCGCTGGTTTCCGGCGGCGGATATGCCGAATATTGCCTTGCCGATGCGGGCCATTGCCTGCCTGTGCCCCAGGGGCTTTCGATGGCGGAGGCAGCCGCTCTGCCCGAAACCTTGTTCACCGTATGGCACAATGTGTTCGAACGCGGCTGGGCGAGCGAGGGCGAGACGCTGCTCGTCCATGGCGGCACCAGCGGGATCGGCACGATGGCGATCATGCTTGCCAAGGCGTTCGGGCTGAGCGTGATCGTTACCTGCGGCAGCGATGAGAAATGCACCGCCGCGCGCGAAGTCGGCGCAGATCATGCGATCAATTACAAGACCGGCGATTTCGTCGAGGAAGTGAAAGCGATCACGCGCGGAGAGGGTGTGGAGCTGGTGCTGGACATGGTCTCCGGCGATTACGTGCCGCGCAATCTGGCCTGTCTGAAGCCGGACGGCCGCCATGTCACCATCGCCGTGCTCGGCGGACTGACGGCAGAGCTCAACATGGCGCAGATCATGCAGAAACGGCTGACGCTGACCGGATCGACCCTGCGCCCGCGCTCGGCCGAGTTCAAATCGCTGCTGGCAGACGAGATCGCCCGCAACGCCTGGCCGTTGATCGAAGATGGCACGATCCGTCCGGTGATGGACAAGACTTTCCCGCTCACTGAGGCAGGCGCAGCCCACGCCCGGATGGAAGCGGGCGATCACATCGGCAAGATCGTGCTGGAAGTCTGATCCGGGCCAACTCCTGTGGGTCATTGGTATGACAGGAATTGGTCCGGCGACTTCGAAACGCCACCAAACTGAGAATCCCCTGTAACAATCACCTGTCACGGCTTTCGGGCAAAGAACCGCATGATACGGGGACTTGCCATGAACGATCTCTCTCACCTCTCCCGCGATGCCCTAATGGGCAGCGTCTCGGTATTTACCGGTGGAGAAGGCAAACCAGTCGCCATCCCGGAACCGCAAGACCCGCATCGGCGCAAATACCGCACCATCTGGATCAGCGATGTCCATCTGGGCACCAAGGGATGCAATGCCGAGCTGCTGATCGATTTCCTCGACCACACCGACAGCGAGACGATGTATCTGGTCGGCGATATTATCGATGGCTGGCGGCTGAAGAAGAAGTTCTACTGGCCGCCCGAACATAACGACATAATCTGGAGACTGCTGAAACGCGCCAAGCGCGGCACGCGGATCGTCTATATCCCCGGCAATCACGACGAGATGTTCCGCCAGTTCACCGGCATCAATTTCGGCGGCATCGAGATCAAGCGCGCCGCCTTTCACGATACCGCCGATGGCCGCCGCCTGATGGTCCTGCATGGCGATGAGTTCGATGCCGTCATGCTGTCGCATCGCTGGCTCGCCTTCGTCGGGGACGCGCTTTACACATTCATGATGGGGCTAAACCGCTGGGTGAACGCCGTGCGGCGCAGATTCGATCTGCCCTATTGGTCGCTCAGCAAGATGGCCAAGCACAAGGTCAAGAATGCTGTCGAGTTCATCGGCAAATATGAGGAAGTCGTCGCCAAGGCGGCTGGCGATCGCGGGGTGGACGGGGTGGTGTGCGGCCATATCCACACCGCCGAAATCCGTCAGATCGAACAAGATGGCAAGACTATCGCCTACTATAATGATGGCGACTGGGTGGAAGGCTGCAACGCGCTGGTCGAACATTTCGATGGCCGCATGGAATTGCTCCACTGGCCGGAGGAAATCGCGAAGCGTGTCCCCGCGCAAGAGCAACCGGCCACAGCGGCACCGACGGTTGAGAGCGCTGCAGCATGAATGTTATGGCACGCTTCCTCGGCAACGATGCGTCGCCTACCGCTCCTCGGCGCATCGCGATCATCACCGATGCGTGGAAGCCGCAGATGAACGGCGTGGTCCGCACGCTGGAAGCCACTATCGTACGCCTTCGCGCGCGGGTACACCGAGTGCTTGTGATCTCGCCCGATCTGTTCGCTTCGGTCCCTTGCCCGACCTATCCCGAAATCCGTCTCGCCATGCCGCAACCAGGTGCAGTGGCAAAGCGGCTCGCTGCATTTGTACCGGATGCAATCCACATCGCCACCGAAGGGCCGCTGGGGCTTGCCGCGCGCCGTTGGTGCATTGCGCAGAGAATCGGCTTCACCACAGCCTATCATACCCAATTCCCGGCCTATGTCTCACGCCGGACCAGCCTGCCGGAGAGCCTGCTTTGGCGCTATGTCCGCTGGTTCCATGGTCCTGCCGAGCGGATCATGGTCGCCACTCACTCGGTCCGCGAGGAATTGCGCGAGCAGGGATTGGGCAACCTGCATCATTGGAGCCGCGGGGTCGATCTCGCCTGCTTTACACCCGGCGCGCCACCGCCGCCGGAATATGCCGCGCTGGATGGTCCGATCCAGCTGTATGTCGGGCGCGTAGCGGTGGAGAAGAACCTCGAAGCATTCCTGTCCTCTTCCTTTCCCGGCGCAAAAGTCGTTGTCGGCGATGGCCCCGCGCTGGGCGATCTGAAAGCGCGCTTTCCCGATGCATATTTTCTAGGGCGGCGCAGCGGGCGTGATTTGGCCGGATGCTATGCAGGGGCCGACGTGTTCGTATTTCCCAGCCGCACCGATACGTTCGGACTGGTCATGATAGAGGCGCTGGCTTGCGGCACGCCGGTCGCCGCTTTCCCGGTGCCGGGGCCGCTGGACATCGTTACCGACGATATCGGCGCGCTCTCCGACGATCTCGATCGGGCCATCGGTGCAGCCTTGCTCAGCCGCAGCGCGGACTGCGCCGCAGCGGGCGCCGGGTATAGCTGGGATGCGGCGACGGACCAGTTTCTCTCCGGCCTCGTCCCGCTAGATCAGCTCGCCGTGCGGACCCTTCCCTTGCCGCTGCCAGCGTAATTGCTTGCAGCGCGGCGCTCGCTGCCCTAGATCGTCGCAGGCAAGGCCGCTCCGCAAGGGGCGGCCCTTATATTTTGGAGATACCGTCATGGCCGATCAGGCTGCCCCGCTCATGCCCCACGCGACCGCCACCTGGCTGGTCGACAATACGGGCCTCAGCTTCGAACAGATCGCTGAATTCTGCCAGATCCATATCCTGGAAGTGCAGGCGATGGCGGACGATATGGCCGGTTCCAAATATACCGGGCGCGATCCGGTCCATGTGGGCGAGCTGACGCTGGCAGAAATCGAGAAGGGGCAGGCTGATCCCGCCTATCGTCTGAAAATGCAGAAAGCTCCGGTGGAAGTTACCCGGACCAAGGGCCCGCGCTACACCCCCGTGTCCAAGCGGCAGGACAAGCCCGACGGTATTTCCTGGATCCTGCGCAACCACCCCGAAGTGTCCGACGCGCAGATTTCCAAACTGATCGGCACTACGCGCAACACGATCAACGCGATCCGCGATCGCAGCCACTGGAACATCCAGAACATCCAGGCGAAAGACCCGGTGACGCTGGGTCTGTGCTCGCAGCGCGAACTGGATGCCGCCGTGGCCAAGGCGGCCAAGAAGGCGGGCAATGACGAGGCTGTGGCCCCGGTCGATTCGGGCGACGACAAGGCCCGGCTGATCGAAGAGCTGCGCGCGGAACGCGAGCAGGCTGTGAAAGATGCCGCCGCGGCCGCCCAGGAAGCCGAAGCCGCCGCATGGCTGGAAAACAAGCGCGCCGACGAAGCTGGCGAGACCGAGGCGGAATCGCCGCCCCCTGCTGGCTGATCCAGCTCCCCTGGCACGGGCGGCGCAATTGTTCGGTCACTACCAGCGGGACAATTTCATCTTGTGAACGGGCGCGCAGTGCCCCATCGCACTGACATGACTGTCAATAATGCGCCCTACCACCACCCGCAGCCGTGGGATATGCCGATCGAGCCGGTAGTTCTGCCGGCGATGTTCGCCGCCAGCGCCCAGCGTGTGCCGCACGCTCCGCTGGTCGATTTTCTGGGCCGGAGGTATAATTACCAGCAGCTAGTTGCCGAGGCGACTGCCTTTGCGCACGGCCTGCGCGCGCTGGGGGTGGGGCAGGGTGACCGCGTCGGGCTGTTCCTGCCCAATGTGCCGATCTACATCTCGGCCTATTACGGCGCGATGATGGCGGGCGCGGTGGTGGTGAATTTCTCGCCGCTCTACACCGTGGACGAGCTGGCCCATCAGGTCGAGGATTCCGGGGCGAAGACGATGGTCACCATCGATTCTTCCGCCCTTCTGCCCACAGCGCTCAAGGTGCTGGAAAAGTCTTCGCTCGACCGGCTGGTCGTCGGACGCCTCCCAACCATGCTTTCGCCCCTGAAGGGTGCGGCCATGCGTTTGCTGAAGCGGCGCGATCTCACGCCGATTCCTTCGCGCCACGATGTGCTTGCCTGGCGCACGGTCATCGCTGCCGGACGCGGCGGTGCGGCGAGCGATCTGCCGAAAATGGCGGCGGACGATCTGGCATTGCTGCAATATACCGGCGGCACCACCGGCACGCCCAAGGGTGCGATGCTGACCCATGCCAACCTGTCCAGCAATGCCATCCAGGTGGACGCGATCGACCCGTTTCGGGGCGATCCGGACATGATCATGGGCGCGCTGCCGCTGTTCCACGTATTCGCCAATACCTGCGTGCTCAATCGCACGGTGCTGAAAGGCGGCTGCATCGCCATGGTGCCGCGCTTCGATGCAAAACAGGTGCTCGCCACGATCGACCGGGTGAAGCCCACCGCCTTTCCGGGCGTGCCGACGATGTATCAGGCGCTGCTCGACCATCCCAAGGCGGCCAAGACCGATTTCAGCAGCCTGAAAGTGTGCATTTCAGGCGGCGCGGCACTGTCTGCGCCGACCCGCGATGCGTTCGAAGAATTGAGCCAGGCGCGCTTGTGCGAAGGCTACGGGCTGACGGAAAGCTCCGGCGTGGTGTCGGCCAATCCGTATCAAGGGATGCGCAAGCCCGGCACTATCGGCCAGGTCATTCCGGGCACCCATGTGATGCTGCTGGACAAGGAGGACCCGGCCAAGCGTGCGCCGGAGGGGGAGCCGGGCGAACTGGTTATTCGTGGGCCGCAGGTCATGCAGGGGTATTGGAACCGGCCCGACACCCAGGCCGAAACCTTTGCCGAGTTCGAAGGCCAATCCTGGCTGCGTACCGGCGATATTGCCGATCTGGACGACGATGGTTTTCTCAAGATCGTGGATCGCAGCAAGGACATGATCGCCGTTGGCGGCTTCAAGGTTTTCCCGAGCCAGGTCGAGGCGGTGCTGGTCGAACACAAAGCTGTGAAAGAGGCGCTGGTGATCGGCTTTCCGCACGATTACCAGGGCGAAACCCCGCGCGCTTTCGTCACGCTGAACGAAGGGTTCGACAATAGCGGCGACGATCTGATGTCATGGCTTAACCAGCGCGTCGGCAAGCATGAGCGGGTCAGCGGCGTGACCGTGCGCGAAGATCTGCCCAAGACCATGATCGGCAAGCTCGACCGCAAGGCGCTGCGCGCAGAAGTGTTGCCGCAGGACGGCTAAGTTCGGGCTGTAATACTGCCGGAATAATTCGGCTGGCGCGATTTAGCCGAGTGGCTTCAGTTCGCGAGGCTCAGGCTGGGTTCGCTCTTGGCTGGGCTGCTGCCCGGCTTGGTCGCCTTCATTGCCGAAGGTGTCGCTGCGGCTGCGCCCTTGGCCCGATGTGCAAAGCGGCCTTCGACCTGCGCGCCCTGCTCGATCGTCAGCGCGTCGTAATGAACATCGCCGCTGATGCGGGCGGATTTAAGGATCACCAGCTCTTTTGCCGAAATCGATCCATCGACCCGGCCGGACAGCCGCGCGGTTTCCGCCACGATGGCGCCTTCGATTTCGCTGCTGTCGCCCTGCACGAGCGAGGCGCAGGTAATATCGCCTTCGATACGCCCATCGACGTGAAGATCGGCCGAAGCGGTAACGTTGCCGACGATGGTGACATCCTGCCCCAGCATCGAAAAGGTGGAGTTGCCGGCCGAACCGGAGCGTGCCTTACTCGCCATCGGTGCCGTGCTCGTGAGCGGTTCTTCCGCGGGTTTCTTTGAGAACATGGGGGGCAACCTCCAGGAATGTGCGCGGGTTCACCGCACGGTTGTTCACTCGCACTTCGAAATGCAGATGGGGTCCGGTTGACCGTCCGGTAGAGCCGATTGCGCCAATCACGCTGCCCGCCGCCACTTTCTGGCCGCGCGTGACCTTGTGGCGGGACATATGGGCGTAACGCGTCATCAAGCCGTTGCCGTGGCTGACTTCCACGACCTTGCCGTAACCCGATTTCCAGCCGACGAAGCTGACGGTGCCCTTGGCCGCCGAATAGATCGGTGCGCCGGTGGGTCCCCTGAAATCCAGCCCGGAATGCATTGCACCGCCGCCATTGAACGGGTCGCGGCGATAGCCGAAGCCGGAGCTGATCGAGCCGGCGCTGGCGGGGCTGAATTGCGGGATACCGTCCAGACCTCGCTCCAGCGCAGCCATGCGCGCCAGGCTGAGGCCGAGCCGTTCGAAACGCTGGTCGATCTCGCCATCGGCACCGGTAAACATCTGCTCCAGCGGACCACCCATCGCATCACGCGAAGCATTTGCCAGCATCACCTTGGGATCGAGGCCGAGGCGGCGCATCGCGCGCTCTGCGGCAGCCGATCGCCGATCGGCGAAGCGAGTCAGGCGCTCGACATAGGAAAGCTGCCGGGCCTCGATACGGGCGAGCGCGGCGGCTTCGGGAATAGACAGGCTGACTTCATCGACCAGCTCGGCCGTCTCGCCGCTAGAATCGCTGACCGTTTCGGCTGCCTTGATATCTTCAGGCAGTGCCTTGGTCATTTCCTCGATGAAATCCTGGCGGCGCTTCAGATCCGAAGCGACTTCGCCGATATTTTCGCGATATTCCGAAACACGGTCTTCCGCGGTGGCAACCTGCGCCTCACGCTGCAGCAGCGAGGACCGCTCGGCCTGCGCGCGGTACTGGCTCCACGACATTGCGCCAAGGCTGGCACCCCAGACCAGCAGGGCCAGGATAATGGAGGTCGCCACGATCTTCTGGAATCGCGCGCCGATATTGATGAATCGAACCTGGCCTTGCGAGCGCATGATGAACTCGCGATCCACGAACAGATTATCGACCCGGTCGCGCCAACTGCGCGCCTTTTCTTGATTATGCAAAACGACCCCACTCGTCCCGGTTTCCAATGACATGGCCGCTATCACCTGATCGTAAATGAATCGAATCGACTCCGCTTCATAAGGGGTGAAACGAAGGCTCGATGCGGTGAAACGTTTCAACTTGTGCAGAATCGCACATTTTTCGGGAACCGAACCAGTTCATGGGTGTTACACTGCCCCTCTTTTCCAAGCGAGGAGATGCAGACTGACAGCGAGACTGACAGCGAGACTGACAGCGAGTTACGGGCCTGCTAGTCGATTCGGCCATGTCTTCAGCCAACTCCGAACAGCTCATTCATACCCTGGCGCGAGCAGCGCGCAACGCACAAGGCGTGCTGGCCAGGATGCCGAGCAGCGACCGCGCAGCCGCGCTGTTACACGCCGCCCGCACTTTGCGAGACAAGGCGGCGCGGATTTTGGCAGCCAATGCGCAGGATATCGAAGCGGCTACCAAGGCCGGCCTGTCTTCGGCCATGATCGACCGGCTGCGGCTCGACGAAGACCGACTGGCCGGGATCGCGGCTGCCGTGGAAGCAGTGGCCGCCCTGCCCAGCCCGGTCGGCGAGGAGATCGATTCGAGCACCCGGCCGAACGGATTGCGGCTCTCGCGCATTCGGGTCCCCATCGGGCTCATCGGGATAATCTACGAAAGCCGCCCCAACGTGACCGCCGATGCAGCAGCGCTGTGCGTTATGGCGGGCAATGCGGCGATCCTGCGCGGCGGCAGTGAGGCGGTGCATTCCAACCGCGCCATACATGACGCCATGGTGGCCGGGCTGGAGGCGGGCGGGGTCCCGGCAGCAGCCGTACAATTGGTGCCAACACAGGACCGCGCGGCGGTGGGCGCCATGCTGCGCGCAAGCGGCCTTATCGACATGATCGTTCCGCGCGGGGGCAAGGGGCTGGTGGCGCGCGTGCAGGCCGATGCGCGCGTGCCCGTGCTCGCCCATCTCGACGGCATTTGTCACACATATATCCACGCCTCCGCCGATCCCGAGATGGCGCGGCAAGTGGCGCTCGACGCGAAGATGCGCCGCACCGGCATTTGCGGGGCGATGGAAACGTTGCTGCTCGATGCCGCGTTTCCCGGATCGCAGCCCTTGCTTGGTGATCTGATCGAAGCGGGCTGCCAATTGCGCGGCGATGCCCGGGCGCAGGCGCTCGACCCGCGTATCGGGGCAGCATCGGATGAGGATTGGGATACCGAGTATCTCGATGCCATATTGTCGGTGGCGGTGGTCGACGGGCCGGCTGCGGCGATGGCCCATATTGCGCGCTATTCATCGGGACATACCGATGCCATCGTCGCCTCGGACGAGCAAATCGTCGAAGATTTTCTGGCGCAAGTCGATTCGGCGATTGTCATGGCCAACGCCTCCAGCCAGTTCGCCGATGGCGGCGAATTCGGCCTCGGCGCGGAAATCGGCATCGCAACCGGCCGGCTCCATGCACGCGGACCGGTCGCGCTCGAGGGGCTGACGACCTATAAATGGCAAGCGCGCGGCAGCGGACAGATACGCGGATGAACGCTGCCGATACCGGCCTTCTGGGCGGCAGTTTCAATCCGGCCCATGGCGGGCACCGGCGCGTAACCCTGTTCGCGATGCGGGCGCTGGGGCTGGACGAGACATGGTGGATGGTTTCTCCCGGCAACCCGCTCAAACCGCGCAAGGGCATGGCACCGCTGCCCGCGCGCCTCGCCTCGGCCGTTCGGCAGAGCCGCCGGGCGCCCATCCGCGCTACTGCGATCGAACGGCGGCTGGGCACACGCTACACCGTCGATACGCTACGCGCCTTGGTGCGCCGCTATCCAAAACGGCGGTTCGTCTGGTTGATGGGCTCGGACAATCTGGCGCAGTTTCACCGCTGGAAGGACTGGCGCGCCATCGCCCGCACGATGCCGATTGCGGTGATCGCGCGGCCGGGCTATGATCGCGCTGCTGTCGCCAGCCCCGCGATGGCATGGCTGCGCCGCTATCGGGTGGACGCAGCCAGTTTCAGAAGCAGGGGCAGATGGAGCGCTCCGGCACTGGTATATCTGCGTTTCGATCCAGACGCTCGCTCGGCCACTGCAATCAGGGCCGATAATCCGAATTGGGCCGGTGCCTATGAAGGCAGGCCCATACGGGACCAGGTCACTCACCAGCTTATAATCCCCGGTGCAGGCGGCGCATGACACTGCCTGCGCATGCGCCAACCCTTTCATTTCGCAAGATCAGGAGCATATATATCGCCTATGACACAGGCGCAGACCCAGCCGGACCCGTCCGGCAATCGCAATTCGGCCACCCTTGGCCTCGGCATGGAGGATACTCCCATTTCGGATAATTCGGTCGCGGCGCAGCCCGGCACGCTGCTGGCGCTCGTCCACGAGCGGCTCGATGAAGATCAGGCGCAGGACGTCGTCACCATCCCGCTGGAAGGCAAATCCTCGATCGCCGATTACATGGTGATCGCCTCGGGCCGATCGACCCGGCAAGTCGCCTCGATCGCGCAGAAGCTGGCCGAGAGCGTCAAGCAGGGCGGCTTCGGCCCGGTCCGGCTGGAAGGTCTTCCGCAAGCCGATTGGGTGCTCCTCGATGCGGGCGATGTGGTGGTCCATTTGTTCCGCCCTGAGGTACGCAGCTTCTACAATCTGGAACGCATGTGGGCGTTTGGCGATGCACCGCCCGTGGCCAGCGGATCCGCCTGACCCACGATCGCCGCGCGCGGCAACAAACAGGCTGGCGGCCCGCCCCCGCCTTTGCTAGACGCGCCCTTCGCAATTCAAGCGATCGGCACCCGTAGCTCAGCTGGATAGAGCGCTGCCCTCCGAAGGCAGAGGCCACAGGTTCGAATCCTGTCGGGTGCACCAGTTTTTCAATGACTTAGTTGCAGTGCAAACCTGCCGTACGGAATGAGTATGTAAAACGGGTGTGTTGTTGAGACCGAGAGTTTTGCTCAATCGTTGATCGTCTGAATGACTTCTAAAGGGCGACGTGTTCGGTTACGGGGCTTTGTGCCTGTTCATTATCATCATGGGGCTTTCCCGCCGATAGCTCTCGACCTAGAGCAATTGTTCCCGCTTATCGGCCCTGCGAATGCAGCCGTAGCCCGCTATGAGGGGGTGCTTCAAGGCATACCGAATCCCGGCGTGTTGTTGTCTCCCTTGACCGCGCAAGAGGCAGTTCTTTCGAGCCGAATTGAAGGAACGCAAGCCACGCTTGGCGAGGTGCTTGAGTTTGAAGCCGCAGCGGTTGGAGATGATGAGAGCACTCCAAAAAAGGCTGATATTCGTGAGGTGCTTAACTACCGCCGCGCTCTGAGCGAGTCAGTGGCTATGATGGCAGATGGTCTGCCACTGTCTCAGAGGTTGATAAAGCATGCGCATGCTGTGTTGATGGATGGCGTGCGAGGTAGAAATAAGGCTCCGGGAGAGTATCGCCGGATTCCAAATTGGATAGGCCCCCAAGGCTGCGCCATAGAAGATGCAAGGTTTGTTCCTTGCGGGGCCGATGACTTGCCAGAGTGCATGGATTCTTGGGAGGAATACATCCACGGCGACGAGGCTGATAGGTTAATCCAGCTAGCGATAGCTCATGCAGAATTTGAAGCCATCCATCCGTTTTTGGATGGCAATGGCCGCCTCGGTAGACTGATAATTCCCCTCTTTTTGCATTCCCATGGCTTGTTATCGAGGCCGAGCTTTTATCTATCGGAGTATCTCGAAGAAAACCGCGATGAGTATTATGATCGCCTTCTAGCAATTTCGCAGACTGGCGACTGGACCGGTTGGGTGGCGTTTTTCCTGCGTGCGGTAACGGCTCAGGCAGAATCAAATTTGGTCAAGGCGGACCTTATTTTGAAGCTCCATACGCGATTGCGGGATTGGACCGTGGATGCTTTGCATTCGCAATACGGTGTTCGTGCCTTGGACTGGATGTTCATGCGCCCTATTTTTCAGCCACCTCATTTTATCGAAGACGCGGAGATTCCAGCGCCGACTGCGCGAAGGATCGTTCGAGTGCTTCGTGAGAATGGAATGCTTCGGGAGTTGCGGCCTGCTTCTGGGCGAAGGGCGGCGATTTTAGCTTTTTCAGAATTGCTCAACATTGCCGAGGGCGCAGACGCTTTCTAGGATGATCATCAAATATGTTTGCGCATCTCTCGTGATCGTCAAACAATTTTGTGTGTGCGTCATGATCGTCAAACAATTTTGTGTGTGTTTCATGATCATCAAACACGTTTGAGCATCACTCATGATCATCAAACAATTTTGTATACGATGATCGTCAGACGTTTGCGCATCGCAACTGCGTTTAACAGGACGGCAAAAGGACCGCGTGAAACATGTTTTGGTGAGAGCATTTGAAAAGCAACACTGTCACCTTCAGGATCACAAAAGTTGCGACAAATCCAGCAACCCAGCCGACCGCGCCCCATGCTTCCAAGCATTGCGATTGCCCCTAGGCGCTCCGGGATTCGTCCCGCCGTGCATCCGGCACCGCTTTCTTCCCTTCACCGAAGGGGATTGGCACGCCGTTCCCTTGCGCGTCTTTGCCAAGCATCGGGGGCCGCTACCAGCCGCTCCGGTTGCATGGGATTGTTTGTTCGTTTCGGCATTTGCTGCGCCCCCCGCATGATTGTGAAAATGATCGGCCACAACCGCTTGCCCGCCTTCATTGACGTGAACGTGCCGCACGGTTTGCTCTCTCGGCTGGTGCAGCTTTGAGAGCGCCTCAAGCGTCGTTCGGCAATTCCCTTGCGCTCGCAGGGCCAGCCGCCCGTAGCGTTCGCTCGCATCTGGATAATCGCCTAGATTGAGGGCTGCGCGGCGCGCCAATTCTCCAAACAAACTGTCTAGCGCAATGGCCTGCGAGGCCAGCATCCGGCTGGCCATGCTCAGATCGCCCTTCTCGGCAGCTTTGGCCGCTGTCTGTACGCAATGGATGTAGTCACCTATGCCCGGCAATTCCATGTCATCGCCCAAGGTCTTTTTGGCGATTGTCGAAGCGGTGACAGCGCTTTTGAATGAGGGCTGCAACAGCTTCCTGGCCAATGCACGCGCTCCGGTTTCATCTTTGCTCTGATCAACCTGCAAAGCCAAATCGGGCTTCAGTTCATCGCCAGAGATAGCCTTCCTTTTGCGACTCGGATTTGCTGTTTTTCTCTTGCTCATGCCGCCTTCCTTTCGTGGGCGAGGGCAAGTCCATGCGCAGCGATATGCGCCGCTAGGGTCCATGCCTTGATTGAAGGGGTCCAATCGGGCTTCCACCAGCCGCAAGGGTTGCCGGTTACGCCCTCACCCCATGGTGTAGCTATATGTGTAGCGGAATCCCGAACGCAGCGCTTTGGCGGTTTTCCGCCATATTCGCCTCTTACTGTATTGGAATCCAATACCGGTCCTCTCGGCTGGTCTGGCGAAAAACGGTGCATTGTTAGGGAATCCAATACCGGCAATTTGCTGCTATCGCGCGCTTGCCGAAAATTCTTCAAACAGCGAAGCCCGCGCTCCATTCTTCTTCGCTGCGCTGTCTTGGGTTCAGGCTGCCAGTTCAGAAAATCCCAACATGGAGCTTTTCGTCCCGGCCCCGGCAACCACATCAATCGCCAGCAGCGCGCACGCGACCGTGCAGAGGCTTTTACGTGGAAACAGGCATCTTCGGTCATCTCGATAAAGCTAGCCGCCTGTAGCACGTCAAACGACCGGCTGGCGGCAGTCAGGTCGGCAATGCCCATGCGGTTCGCGGCATCCCGCACACTCAGATAGAGACTGCCATTGTTGTCGCCATTGTAGATCGAGATCAGCTCCACCAGCAGCGACCGGTCATTTGGACTAAGCGCGCGATATGCTGGCGAATGAAGAATGCGGTGATCGAGACGGGCGAAGCGGCTGATGTTGCTCCGCCCGTTTGGAAGTATGTTTGACCGCTTGCGCCGCCTACCCATTGGCTAGTGCCCTCCAACCGCGTTCGGTATGACGCAGCACGCTGGCACTCTTGCCGCTGGGATTGCGTTTGCGCGCACCCGTTGGCTCGACCAGTCCCATGCGCCTCAGCTCGCTAAACCGAGGCTGCAGACTTTCTCTTGTCATGCCCGTTGCGGCAACCACCCCTAGGACAGTCGCAGGGCCGATCTCAGCCAAGGTTCGCAGCGCCAACCTGCGAAGGCACGTAACACTCGGTGCAATCGCTTGTGCAGCCTCCTGGCTCGTTCCATCCGGTCCTTTCGCGCCGGGAATATTAGGGTAGCGCTCAGTCATTGGATGCCTCCCCGTAACAGTGTCCCGCCATAAGCCGCGCCGTATGGCGAGACAGGCAGAAACGGGCCGCAAGCATTTGCGCTTGTCGGTCCGAAGCTGTAAGGGGAGTATGCAGCCAGCCGCCAAGTTGATTGCGCGAAGCCGGGGCGATACCAGCGCCCCGGTTTTGCTTTGTCTGGTGCATGGATCATTCCTCCACCTGATAGGCGGGGAGAGTGGCCAAGTAGGCTTCCAAGTCTGCAACAGCAATGAGAGTGCGCCGTCCTGACTTCCTTGCAGCAAGATCGCCCCGACGCATGGCTTCATAGAGTGCGCTGCGAGAGATGCCCGTAGCCTGCACGGCGTCGGGAATCGTGACCGTAAGTGGTGTCATTGTCTTGTCCGACAACGCCACGCATAGGCTTGATTGCCCGGACGTTGTGGCACACTGACTAGCCCCACCCAGTTTGCTGAAACGACACCCTTAAAATTCAAGCATTGTCTTGAGGTGTTCAGCGGCTTGTTCACGTAGAAACTGCAACGCATCGTCTAAGGTTTGTATGCCCCCACGCTCCGATGCAAATTGCTCAAGCTGCGCTCGGTAGCGGGGCGCAGAGGTAGCGGCTATTGGATGTTCCGATGCGCCCTCTTCCCAAGACCTGAGGGCTCCGATTGAAACGGGTATTGGCTCGCTGTGCTCATCTCGCCGCCTGCTAATTCCATGATCTCCAAGTATGCTGGCAACTTCCTTGCGAGCCTTATTTTTCGAACAGCCTCTGGCTTCAAGAAACGTGACGGCTGCCACGCCTGCCCCCGCAATGGTCGCCATATTGAAGCCGCCTTTTGTCCCTGGAATCCGAGCGCCGGGCAGCAATAATATGTGGTTTCTCGAGCCGGACCGAGATGCAACGTTCGCCGCAAGAAGAGATAAAATGAGACGATGGGAAGGGTTATCCCTGTCGGGAAACAAACCCGCTATAACCCCGATTGCAGCGGCAGCAGCTCGCTGTGCAGCTCCGGCGTTATCGCGTCCTACGGCTTCTAAATACTTTTCAGACGCTTGCTGAAAAATATCTTTGAAAGCCTCGCACCTCTCATCTTCCGGCAATGCCCAGATTGTTTCTGGCGCGCTCGTATAATACGCTTCTTCGGCTTCTTCTGCGCCGTTCATAGCGCGAGCTGTCCAAGAGCTTTAACCGCCGCATCGCTCGCAAGGTGGCCGTAATGCCGCTCGATCATCTCGGCACTGGTCCCGGAGATTTGCGCGATAGTAAGCAAGGGCAATCCAGCCGTCACAAGGTCGGTAATCGTGCTGTGTCGCAATGTGTAGGCGGTGGCTTCGCGCGGCAATTCAGCCTTTTTCACAGCCGCCGTGATGGGCAGTTTCCATGTCTCCTTGTTCCATGATTGGCCATTGGCGCGCATGAATAGGGGCGCATTGGGAAGCTTGCCTTTAGCCTGTCCCGCCAACAGCGCCGCCGCCTCGGTCGGCAACTTAATGCGGCGAGGCTTCCCCGTCTTGTCTTCACCGATAGTCAGCTCGGCAGTGCGCTTGTCGAAGTCGCCAACCGTTAGCGCAGCCATCGCACCCGGTCGCAGAGGCAAGAGGCAAAGTGCCTGCACAAAGGGCTTTGCCTCCACATCGAGTTTCGCAAGCAGCGCCCTGCGCTGTGCTCGGTCAAGGTAGAGCGTCCGCCGCCCATTCGCATTAGGGATTGGCTTGAGCGCTTCCTGCCACGCCGCTTCACTATTTGGCGCGCCAACAGGTAGCACCTTGGCAAGTGCCGCACGCAATACCGCCATATCCCGATTGACTGTTGAGGGTGCGCGGTCCCGTATGCGGCGCTCACCTTCTTTGGAGCGACTAACGAGCGCTGGCTTTTCCTCCAGCCGCTTGCGCCATTCCGCAATATGGCGACGCCTCAGCTTGGCCAGCCGCACTTTGCCAACCGCGTCCGAATAGACGTAGCGCCTGAAGCGGGATTCCGCCTCGGGGCGATCTTCGGCATAGGCGCGGCACGCATCGGCAACAGTTTCCAGCTTGGCGCGCACTTTGCCCCCCGCCTCGATAAGGTCCGCCAGCGCCTCGGCTTCCTTTTTTGCGGCAGTGAACACGACATTGCCCGTCAGCGCCCCGAAGTCCCCAAGCGACTTGACGCGATATTTGCGCGCATCCTCGTCATACACGCGCGCAATCCAAGTGCCCTTGCCGCCGCGCTTTAACGGGCGAAAGCCAAGGAAGCAGCCAGCGCGCAATCGCTGCCAGTGAGGCTCTCGCTGAGCCTTCAGCCGCTCCCGCGCTGTGATTTTGCTGAGATCCGATGCCATGGCCAGTCGTCCGATTGCCGTTGTATGTAATGCGTATGGAAAACATTATCGGATGCAATCGGACGCGAAAAGACGAAAAGCCCTATTTTTCAGAAGCTGCTCTGTCTGGCATCGTCCACGGCTGGCCCTTACCCCTGCACTCCGAAGGCAGAGGCCAGAGGTTCGAATCCTCTCGGGTGCGCCAGCTTTTTTGCTATTCCAGTTGCTCAATCGAATGCGTGACTCCTGCGAATTGCTTTCCTCATGTCGGGATTCTGCCAGGCGCTCAGTGAATTTGCTTATGCGCGCTGGTAATTCGTAGGAATACAGAAAGAACGATTGGGATCCCCCTGCAGTGTTGTGCAGTCGAAAATGCGCAGGCGCGAACCAGTCGGGGGGAAGAGGTTCTCCTAGGTCGGCCTTATACTCAAAGTAAAAATCGAGCCTATCGGGCAACACCAACGACCTGATTATCCGTCCAAAGAGCGAGCACGGTCGAGGCATTTACCGCCTATCTTTGATATAAACTTCGTATTGAGAGGGCAGCTCGCTTCACGGGCCTGTTCGAGCCTTTGTGGGGGCAGGCGCGCGCACCGTGGTGGCCAGCCATTGGCCCGTTCCCGATGATTTCAACGCCACGCAGCGCTTGATCGAGGGAATGATTTCGGGTGAAGGCGAAGGGCTTGCCGGGTCGCTCGGCAATGCGCAGCGCACCCTGATGGCAGATGCGGATGATTCGCACCCGTTCTACTGGGCGGCGTTCATCGTGTTCGGCGACGGGGCCAAGCCGCTCACTTCACGCCGATTGGACGGTGTGACTGGAGTCGCCGGCCCCTAGCGCCCCCTTCAATTGACCTGCCGCTGTAGCCCCTTCCAATAGGGTGCGCGTAGCTCGCGGCGCAGGATCTTGCCGCTGGGGTTGCGTGGCAGCGCGTCGATGAAATCGACCGATTTGGGGCATTTGAACCCGGCGATTTTCTCGCGTGCATGGGCGATCAGTTCGTCCTCGGTCAGTTCCGCCCCCGGCTTGAGGACGATGACGGCCTTCACCGCTTCGCCCCATTTTTGGTCGGGAATGCCGATCACCGCGATATCGGCGATTGCCGGGTGGCCGTAAATTGCGCTTTCGACCTCCGCCGGATAGACGTTCTCGCCGCCGGTGATGATCATGTCCTTGATCCGGTCCTGGATGAACAGATAGCCTTCATCGTCGAGCATCCCGGCATCGCCGGTGAGGAACCATCCATCTTCGGTCAGCGCCTTGGCGTTTTCTTCCGGGCGGTTCCAATATTCCAGCATCACGCAGTCCGATCGGATGGCCACTTCGCCCGTTTCGCCGGGAGGGAGCGGCTTGCCGTCCTCACCCCTGATCTGCAGTTCGACGCTGGGCAATGGCTTGCCGGCAGAGCGCATCACATGTTCGCGGCCTGCCACATTTTCAGGTCGATGATCTTCGGGCGGCAGGCTGACCACCGTGCCGTAGGTTTCGGTCAGACCGTATAGCTGCGCAAAATCGCATTTCAGCCGCGCGACGCCCTGTTTCAGCAGCTCGAGCGGGATCGGACTGGCACCATAGGTCAGCCCCTCCACGCTGGAGAAATCGGCGTTTTCCGCGTCGGGATGGGCCAGCAGCAGGCCGATCGCGGCGGGCACAAGGAAAATCCACTTCACCCGGTAACGTTCGACATCGCGAATGGTCAGTGCCGGATCGAACTCGGCGTGGATGATCAGATCCACCCCGCCCAGTACTGCACCGGTCGCCGTGCCGACCCCGGCAATATGGCCGTATGGCATGGCCAATATGGCTGCATCGCCCGGGTTGGCGCAGTACCAATAGATATTTTCAGCTTCCAGTATGGGGCGCAGATTGGTGCCATTGTGGTGGCTCAGCACCACGCCCTTGGGCTTGCCGGTGGTGCCCGAGGTGTACAGCTGCAGATGGCCGTCTTGCGGACCGACCCGGGTTTCGTGCGGCGAATCGGTTTGCGCATCGCGCCAGGCGGCGAATTCGCTTTCCATCACGATCCGCTCGCCGTCCCACGGAGCACTGGCGAACCCTTCTTCGACGAACAGAGCCTTCGCACCGCAGTCCTTGAGGATGAACTCGACTTCCGCCGGGGCGAGCCGCCAGATGATCGGTACGAACACCACTCCGGCGCGGGCCGCGCCCATGCACAATTCCACCGCCAGGTCCGAATTCTTGCCTAGATAGGCGATCCGGTCACCCTTCACGATCCCGCGCGCGGCCAGGCCGTTGGCAATCTGTGTGGCGTGGCGATCATATTCGGCATAGGTGGTGACCCGCTCGCCGAAGCGCAGAGCGGGCTGATCGGGCCGTTCCCTGGCATGGATCGCCAAAGCTTCGCCGTAGGTTCCGGGATAGACCTTGCCGGCCTGTGGATCGTTCACGCATCTCTCTCCATTTGCGGGTTGATTCGCCAACCTCTTGCTTGGGTGAGACTTTGGGGCACTCGCCCGCTTACGTAAACAGCGAGACGTAAAGCTAAACCCACCCCTCCTCTAGGAAACGCAGCGCGCATCCCGCCAGCAGCGCCGCGCCGCGCGGCAGGGTTGCCTCGTCGACCATCATCTTGCTCGAATGGATGCCGCAGCAACTGGACCAATCCGCGCCATCTTCCGCCACGCCGAGGAAGAACATCGCGCCGGGCGTCTGCTCCAGCACATAGGCGAAATCTTCCGCGCCCATGATCGGGCTGTCCAGCGTTTCCCATTCCTGCTCGCCGTAAAGATCGGCCGTGACCAAGCGGCCCAGCGCAACCGCGCGCTCGTCGCACAGCGTGACCGGGAAGCCCTCGATAATACGCACCTCTGCCGATAAACCGTGCGCCGCAGCGGTGTTCGTCGCCACATCCTGCAGCAGTCGGTGGAGCAGCGCGCGGTTTTCATGCGACAGGCTGCGCATGGTGCCGCGTAGCTCTACCGTATCGGCGATGATATTATGCGCAGTCCCGGCGTTGATCTGGGTGACGGTGCACACCACCGCATCGGCCGCGTTGAAGCGCCGGGTGACCATTGCTTGCACCGCCGTTACGATGGCCGCTGCGCCGGGTACCGGGTCGAGCGTGTCATGCGGCATGGAGGCATGGCCGCCGCGCCCCGTCACGGTAATCTCGAACTGGTCGGCCGCCGCCATCAGCGCGCCGACGCGCCCCGCGATCAACCCGTGCCGTGCGCGCGGCATCACGTGAAGCGCGAACGCGGCCTGCGCGCGAGGCTCCAGCAGGCCGTCTTCGATCATGTGGCGCGCGCCGTGATACCCTTCCTCGCCCGGCTGGAACATGAATTGCACCTCTCCGGCCAATTCGCCGCGCCGATCGCACAGTATCCGCGCCGCGCCTGCCAGCATGGCGGTGTGCGTGTCGTGACCGCAGGCATGCATCCGGCCTGCGATAGTAGAGGCGAAGGGTAGGCCGGTGTGCTCCTCCATCGGCAGCGCATCCATATCGCCGCGCAGCAGGACGCGGGCATGGGCCGGAGCGCCTTCGCGCGCGCCTTTCAACGTAGCGACTTGTCCGGTGGTTGAACTGCCCTCGCGCCATTCCAGCGGCAGGTCGGCCAAGGCTGCGCGGACCTTGGCCATCGTTTCGGGGGTGTGGAGGCCCAGCTCGGGCTCGGCATGTATCGCGCGGCGCAACGCGACGATATCGCTTGCCACTGTACGCGAGGATTCGATCAGATCGGATGGTTTCATGCCGCTTGAATAGCGCCGCTGAGCACATTCGTCCCGTTCCAATACGCAAAAAGCGCGTGTTCAAGCGCGCGCACGGCGCTAAGGCGGCGCGGCAATGGCTGGTCCGATCCATGAATTTACGCGGTTGCCGCACGGCGCGGCCTCCACGCCGCCTGCCACCGCCGCCATCCGCGGATCGGCGGAGCGGGAGGCGGGGGAACCGCTGGTCGGGCTGGTCTACAACCCGCGCAGCCGTCGCAATCGCGGGGCGGATTTCGCCGAATTCGGCCGGCCGGGCGTGCTCAATGCGCGGCCCGATACGCGCGAGGAATTGCCCGGCGTAATGGCGCGCTTCGCCAAGAAAGGCATCGATTTTCTCGTCATAAATGGCGGCGATGGCACCGTGCGCGACGTGCTGACCGCCGGACAGCCCTTTTTCGGGGATGACTGGCCCGCCATAGCGGTACTGCCCAAGGGCAAGACCAACGCACTCAACGTCGATCTGGGCGCCCCTTCGGACTGGTCGCTATCCGATGCGATAGAGGCGTATAAATCGGGCAGGCGCGTAATTCGCCGCCCCCTTGCGATGTGCGATATCGATGCGCAGGCGCGCGGCGAAGCGGGCGAGCCCTTGCTCGGCTTCATCATCGGCGCAGGGGCCATCGCCACCGGGGTTAAAGTGGGGCAGGACGCGCACCGGCTGGGCGCGTTCAACAGTTTTGCGGTGGGTATGACTGGCGCCTGGGGGGTGCTGCAATCGCTGTTCGGCAGCGACCGCAATATCTGGCGCAGGGGCGTCGCGATGGAATTTCATTTGGGCGAAGATCGTACGCCTTTGCCGCCGGGCGATTATGGTGACGCCACGCGGCCATTCCTGCTGCTATCCACCACATTGGACAAGCTGCCCGTGGGGATCAGGCCGTTCGGCAAGGCGGATGGCGCTATCAAGCTGGCGGTAATGAAGAATTCCCGTCGCCGCCTGGTGGCGCTGTTCCCGGCGATCGCGATGGGGTTTGCACCCAAATGGCTGGACGAATTCGGATTTCACCAGTCGGCGACCGATTGTTTCGAGATGAAAATCGGCGACCAGTTCATCCTCGATGGCGAGGTTTTCCCGGCTGGCAATTACCGGGTCGAGCAGGGTGCGCGCATGGAATTCGTGGTGCCGTGACCACCCTGACGCAGCGGATAGGGACGCAGCTGGATGCGGAGATCCACCCGGCCGTGCGCGCCTTTGCAGAAATGCTGGGGCGAGAGGCCGATGCGCTGGCGGTTCTGTTTTACGGATCGAATTTGCGCACCGGATCGCTCGACGGGGTGCTCGATTTCTACGTCCTGCTGCCGGGCGAGCAACAGGAGCGCATCTGGCCGCTCGTCGGCTACCGCGAATGGAGCTGGGGCGGGCACGATCTGCGCGCCAAGATCGCGACCATGTCGCTGGCCAAGTTTCACCAGGCGGCCAGCGGCCGGTCGCGCGATACCACCATCTGGGCGCGGTTCGTCCAGCCGAGTGCCTTGGCCTGGCAGAGCAGCGAGGCGGCGCGCATCCAAGTGATTGCCGCGATCGAACAGGCCGCGCGCACGGCTGCCCGCACGGCTGCCGCGCTGGGGCCGGATAAAGGCACCGCGGAGGATTATTGGCGCGCCTTGTTCCGCGCCACCTACAGGGCCGAATTCCGCGTCGAGAAACCGGGCCGCGAGGATTCGATCCTGTCGGTCAACGCTGCGCATTTCGCAGGTCTGCTCCCGCTTGCGCTGGAGGCGGACGGGATAGCGTTCACGCGCAGTGGCGACATCCTGCAGCCGGCAATGGAACAGGCCGAGCGCCGCCGGGTCCGCCGCTGGTGGAACCGCCGCCGCCGCCTCGGCAAACCGCTCAACGTGGCGCGTCTGCTGAAAGCCAGCACAACTTTCGACGGTGCGGCGCGATATGCCGCGTGGAAAATCACGCGGCATACCGGCGTGCCGATAGAAGTCGGCCCGTGGCAGGAAAAACACCCGGTCCTTTCGGCGCCGGGTGTCTTGTGGAAGGTCTGGCGAAAGCGGGGCTAACCCGCGCGGTCAACCGAAATAACGCATCCGGATAGACAGCGAGGTCACCCCGCTGCCCGCATCGAAGCGCGTTTTCTTGTAGCTCGGCTTGCCGAGGTTGAAGATGTTCAGGCTGGGATTGTTCGACATCGCGCCGCCATCGGCGCGCAGATCGGTCTTGCCATTGCCATTGACGTCATGCCGCACGGCGATGCCATAGGTGCCCGACGCCGGAAGCGGCATGCAAACGCGCATCGTGCCAGCCCGCGCAGGCAGCTCTATCCGGTTGATCCACTTGCCCTTTTCCAGCCAGTCGGCCTCCGTCCCGCGATAGGACTGGACCCGGATCGTGCCGGAGGACGATTTTACGTCGGTGATCGTTACCATCGCCGCAGGCCCCGCATCGCAGCGTGAGGGATCGTGATTGATCTTCTGGCGATATTGCGCCTGCGCCGGGCTCGCCAGCGCCAGTCCCGCCGTAGCCAAAGCGAGCGAGAAAACCGGCAAGAATTTGTCGGTCATTGCGAAAACTCCAATCATTCTGGGGTAGCGCTGAATCGCGCAAGGAAACCCGTCTGTTGCGTGCCCTTCTTAGCAAACAGCACTGAATAACGTCTGAATTACCGCCCGATCTTGGAGCAATCGGCGAGTAGTCGGCCGGTCTGGTCCGGCGCGAGCCGCACGGCCTTTGTGGAAAAGCATCTGCGCCAGCTTGTTGCGATTCGCGCTCGCAGTTAGGCCGATTCAAACCGCATAAGAGCACAGCATGGCCACCCCGCTCATTTCACCATCGATCCTTTCCGCCGATTTTGCGCGGCTGGGCGAAGAAGTGCGCGCCGTGGACGAGGCCGGGGCGGACTGGATCCATATCGACGTGATGGATGGGCATTACGTTCCCAACATCACCATCGGTCCGGCGGTGGTGAAGGCGCTGCGGCCGCATTCGGCCAAGCCGTTCGATGTTCATCTGATGATCAGCCCGGTGGATTCCTACCTTGAAGCCTTTGCCGATGCCGGCGCGGACATCATCACCGTACATCCCGAAGCGGGTCCGCACATTCACCGCACCTTGCAGGCGATCAAGGGGCTGGGAAAGCAGGCCGGGGTGGTGCTCAATCCGGGCACATCGGTGGATGCGCTCGATTGCGTGATGGACATGGTCGATCTGGTGCTGGTGATGAGCGTCAATCCGGGCTTTGGCGGCCAGAAATTCCTCCATTCCCAGCTTGCCAAGATCGAGGATATTCGCCGCCGCATCGATGCGAGCGGGCGCGATATCCGGCTGCAGGTGGATGGCGGGGTCGATCCCGGCACCGCGCCGCTCTGCATCCAGGCCGGTGCGGATGTGCTGGTGGCGGGCTCTGCCACCTTCAAGGGCGGGCCGGATCGTTACGCAGCCAATATCGCTGCGCTGAAGGGCGAGGGTTGAGCGCATGGAAGCGGCAGCTCCGTTGGCGATGAACCGCGAAGACGCCGGGGAAAGCGAAACGATGGCGTTGCCCCTGAACGGTAAGGATGAAGCGCAGGTAAACACGGCAGGCCGCGCAGCCAGTAACCACGAAACGGGGGGCCACGAAACGAGGGACCGCGGCGAGGTGCTGGAGCCGGGCCGCGCGCTCGCCATCGCCGATTTCGCCCCGCCTTCGATCAGCGCGGGCGAGCGGCTGATCAGGCTGGCCTACCGCTTCGGCGTGCCTGGCTCCGCTCTCTCATCTCCGCTAGGCAAGACGGCCAAGCCGCGCATCTTGTCGACGGTTGCCAGCCCGCGCCCCGGCAGACGCCAGGCGGGTGTAGCGCTCAGGGCGGGACATTTCCTGATCAATGGCGTCAAGGCGCCGATCGCGCAGATGGATTTCAGCCCCAAGGCCCGGCTGACCCCGCCTTTCGAACATACCGTTCACGGGTTTGGCTGGTTGCGCGATCTTGCCGCCAGCGCGCCGCGCGACCAGGTAATTCCCACTGCCGAGCGGGTCATGGCAGCCTGGCTTGAAGAAAATGCCAAGCCCGGCAAGGGGCCGGCATGGAGCGTGGAGAATACCGGCAACCGGCTGCTGGCCTGGCTGGTCCATGCGCCGCTGATCCTGTCGAGCGGGGAAGCGCAATTGCGCGGGCAGGTACTGGCGCAGATGGAATCCACGGCGCGCTGGCTCGATCGCAACATCCGCTCTGCCGACGACCGCCTTGGCGAGGTCGCCGGGTGGTGCGCGATCACCGCCGCCGGGCTGCTGTTGCCCGAAGGCCATCCGCGCCGCCTGTTCGGCGAAGCCGGCCTGGTGCGGGCGCTGGGCGAGCTTGTGGCCGATGATGGCGGCGTGCTGTCGCGCAGCCCGCTGGCGCAGATGGAAGCCATCGGCCTGCTGGTCGATCTGACGGCCTGCTATGCCGCGATGAAGCTGGATCCGCCGCAGGCCATCGAAACGATGAAGTCCTTGCTGGTGCCGCCGCTGCTGGCGCTGATGCACCGCGACGCGGGGCTGGGCAATTGGCAGGGCGGCGGCGCGGTTTCCGCGGACCGGGTGGCTGCGCTGGTGGAGGCAAGCGGAGTGCGCGCGCGCCCGCTGAAGGATGTCCGCCAATGGGGCTATCAGCGGGTTGTCGCGGATAAGAGCGTGCTGCAATTCGATGCCGCGCCGCCGCCGCTATCGCGCCATTCGCGGTCCGGCTGCGCATCTACGCTGGCATTCGAATTGTCGGCCAATGGCCAGCGTATCGTGGTGAATTGCGGCGGTGCGGCGCTGGCAGGCGGACAAGTGCCGGTGCGCATCGAGCAGGGGCTGCGCGCCACCGCCGCGCATTCGACCCTCGCGCTCGACAATGCCAACTCCACCGCCGTGTTGCTGGGCGGCAAGCTGGGCAGCGGCGTTACCGAGGTAGAGGTCGACCGCCGAACGCTCTCCTCCCTCGGCAAAGCCGGCGACGGTGCCGCCACGCGGATCGAGGCCAGCCATGACGGGTACGGCGCGCGCTATGGATTGCTCCACCGGCGCATCCTGATCATGCGCGACGATGGCAGCGAATTGCGCGGCGAGGATCTGCTGGTCCCCGCCGGCAAGAAGGGCAAGCGCGGCAAGATCGCCTATGCCATCCGTTTCCATATCGGTCCGGGCGTGGAAATCGGCCTGGCCGAGGATGGGCGCGGGGCCGGACTGGCGCTGCCGGACGGCACCTATTGGCAGTTTCGGCTGGCCGGTGAGGATATCGGTTCGCTTTCGATCGAGGAAAGCATGTGGGTCGATGGGCAGGGCAAGGCGCACCCGATCGAACAATTGGTGATAGAGGGGCTGACCTCTCGCGGCGGGGGAAATTTCTCCTGGCTGCTGAAACGCATGGGATAGGCTGACGAAAATGAGCGATGTTGAGGTCAAGCGGGCGCTGCTTTCGGTGTCCGACAAATCCGGTTTGGCAGAGCTGGGCCAGGCGTTGGCGGCGCGCGGGGTGGAGCTGGTATCCACCGGCGGCACCGCCAGGACGCTGCGCGATGCCGGGCTGGATGTGCGCGATATTTCCGAGCTCACCGGCTTTCCCGAGATGATGGATGGCCGGGTCAAGACGCTTCACCCGAAGGTCCATGGCGGGCTGCTCGCCGTACGCGACAATCCGGACCATGCCGCTGCGATGGACGCGCATGGGATCGGCGGAATCGATCTGGTGGTGGTCAATCTCTACCCCTTCGAAGCCACGGTCGCCAAGGGAGCGGAGCGCGACGAGATTATCGAGAATATCGATATTGGCGGGCCGAGCATGGTGCGCTCTGCCGCCAAGAACCACGCTTATGTCACCATTCTGACCGATCCGGCCGATTATGGTCGTCTGGCAGAGGAGCTGGAGAGCGGCAAAGGCGCGACCTCGCTGGAGTTCCGCAAGGCGATGGCGGCCAAGGCGTTCGCCGCCACCGCCGCCTATGATTCCATGATCAGCCAGTGGTTCGCCTTTGCCGATCAGGGCCAGCTATTTCCCGATATGCTGGCGGTGAATGGCCGCGATCCGGTGGAATTGCGCTATGGCGAGAACCCGCACCAAAAGGCCGCCCTTTATACGCCGGCCGGGCCGCATGGCCGGGGCATCGCCCAGGCCGAGCAGCTGCAGGGCAAGGAGCTCAGCTACAACAATTACAACGATGCGGATGCCGCGTTGGAACTATGCGCCGAATTTGCGGGCGGCGATCCGGCGGTGGTCATCGTCAAGCACGCCAACCCCTGCGGCGTGGCACAGGCGGGCAGCTTGATACAGGCGTGGGACGCGGCGCTCGCCTGCGACAGCGTATCGGCTTTTGGCGGCATAGTGGCAGTCAATACCGATCTGGACGGCCAAACCGCCGCAGCGATCTGCAAGATATTCACCGAGGTGGTCATCGCCCCTTCGATTACCGACGAAGCGCGCGAGGTATTTGCAGGAAAGAAAAACCTGCGCCTGCTGCTAACCGGCGCATTGCCCGATCCGCGCCGCGGCGGCCTGGCGGTCAAGCCGATTACCGGCGGCCTGCTGGTCCAAAGCCGCGACAATGGCGCGATTACTGCGGATGATCTGAAGGTCGTCACCAGCCGCGAACCGACCGAGCAGGAGGTGCAGGACTGCCTGTTCGCCTGGACCGTGGCGCGGCACGTGAAATCCAACGCGATCGTCTATGCCAAGGACGGCGCGACCGCCGGGATCGGCGCGGGCCAGATGAATCGCCGCGATTCCAGCCGGATCGCCGCGATGAAGGCCGCCGAAGCTGCCGAGAAATACGAGTGGGCGCAGCCGCGTACGGTTGGCAGCGCGGTGGCGTCCGATGCGTTCTTCCCCTTCGCCGATGGCTTGCTGGCTGCGGCCGAAGCGGGCGCGACGGCGATTATCCAGCCCGGCGGCTCGATGCGCGATGACGAGGTAATCGCCGCTGCGGACGAGCATGGGCTGGCAATGGTGTTCACCGGGATGCGCCATTTTCGGCACTGATCGGTTCGACATTCGGCCTCGAAGGCCCTCCCGGTCTCGCGGATCGCTCGTTCATCTTCAGGCCGCCGAACATTAAGCACGGTTGGCCGTGACATTCAGCACATCGCAAGCAGGCAATACCCATTAATACAGGGAACGCGGGCAATCGCCTGTAACCTTTTAACTCAATCAGACGAATTGCTTGCCATGACCCATTTCCTGAAATCGGACCTTATTCGCAACTTCGCCATCGGTTTTCTGATGGGCGCAGCGGTGCTGGCCTTTGGCGCTGGCGATAGTTTCATCCCCGCCGCGATTGCCGGAGTAATCTCTTGAAGCGTGCCGCGATCCTGCTGGCCAGCGCCGGGCTGGCGCTGTCGGCTTGCCAGCAGCCCGCCAGCGCGGCTGAAAACATCGTCAATGCGCCCGTGGCGGAACGCAAGGCCAAGGAAGGCTCCGGCCTCAAGACCGCCGTGTTCGCAGGCGGCTGCTTCTGGGGTGTCGAGGCGGTGTTCAGCCATGTCAAAGGCGTGGAAAGCGCGGTTTCGGGATATCACGGCGGGGGCGAACGTTCGGCATCCTACCGCCTCGTATCGAGCGGTATGACCGACCATGTCGAAGCGGTCAAAGTGGTCTATGACCCCAAGCAGATCCGTTACGATCAATTGCTGCGGATTTTCTTCGCAGTCATCGCCGACCCGACGTTGAAGGACCGCCAGGGCCCCGATCGCGGCGAACATTACAATGCCGAATTGGTCCCGCAAAGCGCCGAGCAGCGCGCCGTGGCCCGCGCCTATCTCGCCCAGATGAAGAAATCGGGCAAATGGTCGCGTCCGATCGTGACCGATGTGGTTGCCGCCAAGACCTTCTACCCGGCAGAGGGCTACCACCAGGACTTCGCCGCGAAGAACCCGCGTCACAGCTATATCGTGCGCTGGGATGCGCCCAAGGTTGCCGCACTCAAACGCCTCTATCCCGGCGTCTATCGAGCCGAATTCAAGCGGGACTGACCCCGCCCCCGAGCCGTCCGCGCCGGCTCGCTGGAAAAGCGCGGACAGGCGCGCTATATTACGCCCATGGTTCAAGCCGCGAACGATCATCACCACCACGACCACCGCACCCATGATGGCGAGGCGCTGGTCTTAGCCGCGCGTGAGGCGCTGACCGGCGCGGGCCAGCAATGGACCGGCATGCGCGAGGCAGTGTTTACCGAGCTTTCGCGCCATGAACGCCCGGTATCGGCCTATGACATCGCCGATAATCTGTCCGCGGCCCGGGGCAAGCGGGTCGCGCCCAACTCGATCTACCGCATCCTCGACCTGTTCGTGGAAAACAACCTCGCCCTCAGGGTGGAAAGCGCCAACGCATTCCTCGCCAACAGCCATCCCGGCTGCGAGCATGACTGTATCTTCATGGTGTGCGACGAATGCGGCGAGGCCACGCATGTCGATGACGACGCTATCGCCAGCAGCATCCGCGCATTGGCGGTCGATCACGATTTCAAACCCGACCGCCCGATCATCGAAATTCGCGGGCTTTGCGCAGGGTGCCGTTAGGGCCTGCCGGTAGCAGCAGCCGTTCATCGACAGACCGGGCATAGCGGTGTAAGTAAACCGACCATGAGCACAGCACCCTCTTCGCGGCCGGACACCCCGCTTCTCGATACGGTCGACACCCCCGCCGATCTGCGCAAACTGAAGCCCGAACAGCTGCGCCAGCTATCCGACGAATTGCGCCTGGAAATGATCGATGCGGTGGGTTCCACCGGCGGCCATCTGGGCAGCGGGCTGGGCGTGGTGGAACTGACCACGGCGATCCATTACGTGTTCAATACGCCCGATGATCGGCTGATCTGGGATGTCGGCCATCAGGCCTATCCGCACAAGATCCTGACCGGACGACGCGACCGTATCCGCACTCTGCGCCAGGGCGGCGGGCTGAGCGGTTTTACCAAGCGCAGCGAGAGCGAATACGATCCGTTCGGCGCGGCGCACAGCTCCACCTCGATCAGCGCGGGGCTGGGCTTCGCGGTGGCCAACAAGCTGAACCAGGCGCCGGGCAAGGCCATCGCGGTGATCGGCGACGGGGCGATGAGCGCCGGCATGGCCTATGAGGCGATGAACAATGCCGAACAGGCGGGCAACCGGCTGGTCGTAATCCTGAACGATAACGATATGAGCATCGCGCCGCCCGTGGGAGGGCTGTCCGGCTATCTCGCGCGGATGGTATCCAGCAGCGAATATATGGGACTGCGCTCGCTCGCTTCGAAAATGGCCCGGAAGATTTCGCGCCGCGTCCATACCGGGCTGGAAAAGGCGGAAGAATATACCCGCGGCATGGTCACCGGCGGCACCTTGTTCGAGGAGCTGGGGTTTTACTATGTCGGCCCGATCGATGGACACAATCTGGACCATCTGATTCCCGTGCTGGAAAATGTTCGCGATGCCGAAGAAGGACCCATCCTGGTCCATGTCGTGACGCAGAAGGGCAAGGGATACGTCCCCGCCGAAACCAGCGCCGACAAATATCACGGGGTGCCCAAATTCAATGTCGTTACGGGGGAAAAGGCCAAATCCGCTCCCGGTGCGCCCAATTACCAGAACGTGTTCGGCGAGACGCTGGCCAAGCTGGCCGAAACCGACCCGAAAATCTGCGCGATCACCGCCGCCATGCCGAGCGGGACCGGCGTCGATAAATTCGCGCAGGCGCATCCCGATCGGGCCTTCGACGTCGGGATAGCCGAACAGCACGGGGTGACCTTTGCCGCCGGGCTGGCGGCACAGGGAATGCGGCCCTTCGCGGCGATCTATTCCACCTTCCTGCAGCGTGCCTTCGATCAGGTCGTGCACGATGTTGCGATCCAGAACCTGCCGGTGCGTTTCGCGATCGACCGGGCCGGGCTGGTCGGCGCCGATGGGGCGACCCATGCCGGATCGTTCGATGTGACCTATCTGGCCACGTTGCCCAATTTCGTGGTGATGGCCGCGGCGGACGAGGCGGAGCTGGTCCATATGACCTACACCGCCGCCGAATATGACGATGGGCCGATCGCCTTTCGCTATCCGCGCGGCTCGGGCACCGGCGTGGCGATGCCAGAAACTCCGCAGAAGCTGGAAATCGGCAAGGGCCGGGTGGTGCGCGAAGGCACGAAGGTGGCCATCCTCTCGCTCGGCACGCGATTGGCCGAGGCCGAGAAAGCCGCCGACCAGCTCGAGGCCAAGGGCCTCAGCACCAGCGTGGCCGACCTGCGCTTTGCCAAGCCGCTCGACACCGATTTGATAGAGCGCCTGATGCGCAGCCACGAGGTCGTGGTGACGGTCGAGGAAGCCGCCATCGGCGGTCTTGGTGCGCACGTCCTGACTTTCGCCAGCGATGCCGGACTGTTCGACGATGGGCTGAAGATCCGCACCATGCGCCTGCCGGACATGTTCCAGGACCACGATGCGCCGGACAAGCAATATGACGAAGCCGGCCTCAACGCCCCGCAAATCGTCGACACGGTGCTGAAGGCGCTGCGTCACAACAGCGCCGGGGTAGAGGAAGCGCGGGCTTGAGCCGAAATCTGTGGGCTGCCGCAGTGGCCGTGGGGGTCCTTGCCTGCGTTCCGGGTGTGGCCATAGCTCACGAGGCCCCGACAGCCGATCCAGCGGCCGCGGAGGAGTCGGCGCTCAGCGCGGCAGCGCTGGGGTTCGCCGATCTGATCAACGAGACTTACGCCTATGCCGACCGGCTCCCCGGCGGCAGATTCGCACTTACCGACATTCTGGAAGCAGAAGCGGCGGCGGTTAAGAGCGAGCGAGACTTGCTTGCTTTCGCCGAACGCGCAGTGCTGCTGTTAACCGATCACCATGCGATCACTGGCTCCAGTTTCGCAAATAGCTGGGCCATTTTGCCATCCTATGCGGATCTGTGGGTCGAGCGCGATGGCGCAGTGTACCGGGTCACTTCGGTGCGGCCCGGATCGCCAGCGACCGAGGCGGGCGTGAAGCCCGGTATGCTCCTGACCGCGATCGGCACCCGCACCACCCAAGATGCCGTGGACGCGTTCTGGAGCGATTTGGGCACGACATCCGCTGTCTGGAATGCCGGTTTCGCCGCAAGGGTGCTGGCCGCAGGCAGGCGCAACCGCGATCGCGACCTCACCTTTGCCGGCTCAGATGGCGGCATTGTCCGGCTGACCTTGCCTTCGCTTTACGAGGCCGGGCAGGATGACAGGCTGGAAGTTTCAATCGGCACATCGGGCGATGCGCTGACACTAAAGATCAACAATTCCCTGGGGCAGTCGGGAACCGTCGCAGCGTTCGACAATGCAATGGCGGCGGCATCTCCGAATCAAAAAATCTTGATCGACCTCAGCGAAACCCCCGGAGGCGGCAATACGAATGTCGCGCGCGGAATCATGGGCTGGTTTGCGCGGGAACCAACTCCTTACCAAATGCACGCCTTGGCGGCGGAGCAGCGCGCGACCGGCATCATGCGCTCTTGGATCGAACTCGTCTCGCCGCGCGAGGGCAAGTATCACAGCGGACCGGTCGAAGTGCGCGTTGGCCGCTGGACCGGCAGTATGGGCGAGGGATTGGCGCTGGGTCTGCGGGAGCTGGGTGCCTGCGTATCGGGCGAGCCAATGGCCGGCCTTCTGGGCGCAATCACCGATATACCTTTGGGCGACAGCGGACTGATCGTCAAAATTCCAACCGAGCGATTGATGAGCGTCGATGGCTTGCCGCGCGAGGATTTCGTACCCGCGCCCAGTTGCCCCTGAAGCGATCCGCGCTCTTCAGCTCCAGGCCCATATAGGTGTTGGGTACGAGCTACTCCTCGATGTCGAGCAGCTCCACCGTGAACAACAGAGTTGCGCCGCCAGGGATCGGCCCCTTGCCGCGCGGGCCGTATGCGAGGCTCGCCGGGGCGGCGAGTTCGATCTTGTCGCCGACGGCCATTTTGGGGATCGCCATTTTCCATGCGGGTATCAATCCGCCCAGCGGGAATGTTGCAGGCTCACCGCGTTTGTAGGAGCTGTCGAATTCCGTGCCGTCCACCAGCGTTCCGGCATAATGGACCGTAACGCGGTCGGAGAGAGCGGGCTTTTCGCCTCCCCCGTCACCCGCAACGCGCCGCCACATCAGCCCGCCGTCCTCATAACGCCAACCATCTTCCGCTTTCAGCCCGGACAAGGCGATCTGCTGCTGATTGTGCCAGGCCGCGCTTTGCGACTTATCCGGCGCGGCGCTCTGCGCGATGGCGATGGCCGATCCGCAGGCGAGCGCGGCGACGCCGATATAGAACGCCATGGCGCGTCCGATGGGTTTCGGTTTGGTCGTCATTTTATCGTTCACCAGTCATAGGCCTTGGGCAGGTCGCTCTCGTCCAGATCGCGGTAACGTTCGCGCAAGCGGGTTTGGTGGTTCACCAGCGGCTGTTCCACCCCGTCGATAAACACGCGGATCGGGGCGCTGGACAGTTCCAGCGGATCGCCATCCCAGATCACCACATCGCCCGCCGCACCCGGCGCGAGCACGCCTAGCCTGCCGCCAAATCCGGCGATCTCTGCAGGAACCGAGCTGATCGTGGCGAATGCCTCTCCCCAGCTCAGCCCGCTGGCCCCCGGCACCCGGGTGAGCGCGACCAGATTGCCCGCATATTGCGTGGAATTTCGCGGCTGTTCGATACCGTTGGTGAGGCCGCCTATCGCCACCTTGACCCCGGCAGCGGCCATCCGGCCGACATTGCTCTGCGTCGCGGCAAGTTGCTCGAAGCTGGAGGGCAAATCGTCCAGCGGATCGGCAATGACAGGAACACCGGCGGCGGCGATCTCGTCTGCAACCAGCCAGCCTTCGCTCGCCCCGACCAGCACCAGGTCGAGCGCCGGGAATTCGCGGGTCAGCGCCAGCGCCTGACGGATATCGCTGGCGCGCTCGACCACGATGTAAAGCGGTTGCTCGCCCCGCACCACCGGCACCAGCGCGGCAGCATCGAAGCGGGTCAGCAGAGCATCTGCACCGCGCTCGGTGCGGTTGGGCTGCAGCCGGTTATCGGGGCCGAGATCGTCGGACACGGTGCGCTCCGCCCCGCGCCTGCTCGGCCCACCCCGCCCGTCAATTCCGGTCTCGCCGCCAAAATCGCGCGCTTCGATCAGCGAATTGCGCAGCAAGGTATGGCTCGCCGTGCGGCTGCCACCGGCCAGGCGTGCCCCGAATTCACCCAGCGCGATCATCTGGAAGGCGCGTGGGCGCATCACCATGTTCGGGTCCGCGCCAAGATCGACCACCGCGCCCTGGCCGCCGAAAATCGAACTGGCAGGCCTTGAAAAAATGCTCGCCCGGGTCACACCGCCCGCGCGGCTGACCGCGACATGCTGCGATGCGGGGTTGAGCGCTGTAGCCACATCGAGAGCGGCGCTGAACGGCGCATCGCCCGCCGCCTGGTCGTTGCTTTGCGATACCGCACCGACATCCCACAGGCCGAGCGTGGTAACCGCCGAGAAGATGCCCGGCGTGACCCACGTGCCGCTGCCATCGAGAACCCGAACATCGCCCGGCACCGCCACATTTTCGCCAGTGGCTACGATTTGCCCGCCCCGCACGATAACGGTGGCGTTTTCCACCGGAGCGCTGCCATCGCCGGTCGCGACGGTGGCGTTGGTTATGGCAAAGTCCTGCGCCGCGAGCGGACTGGCGGCCAGCGCAAGCGCGAATGCGGCCAGCGCGGTCGGCGTGGTCAAGGCGGCGATTGCGGGGAGGCGCTTCATTTCACATCTCCTTCGCCCGGCTGGCCAAGCTCGAAATCGCTCACCGGTTTGCGTTTGGGATCCATCGCATCATACATCAGCGCGCCGTCGATCCAGACTTTTTCAGGCCGCGAATAGACGCTCAGCGGGTCGCCGTTCCACAGCACGATATCGGCCATCTTGCCTGTCGCCAGGCTGCCGGTCATCGCGTCGACACCCATCGCCTTGGCCGCGTTCAGCGTGACCCAGGAAATCACGTCTGCATCTGCAATGGTCATGCCCATGCGCCGCCCGGCCGCCGCCGCCTTGGCCGCCTCTTGATTCAGCCGCTGGATACCGTTTTCATCGTCCGAGTGGATCACCACGCACGCGCCCGCCTGCTGCAGCAGCGCCGCGTTTTCTGGAATGCCGTCATAGCTTTCCATCTTGAAGCCGTACCAATCGGCCCAGATCGCGGAGCAGACCTCTTCCTCGCGCAGCAAATCGCCGATCTTGTAGGCCTCCACCGCGTGATGGAAGGCGGAGACCTTGTATCCGGCCTCGCGCGCCATATCCATTACCAGCGCCATCTCGTCCGCCCGGTAGCAATGATTGTGCACCAGGATTTCGCCATCCAGCACTCCGGCCAGCGTTTCCATGCCGAGGTCGCGCTTGTCGCGCTCGCCATCTGCCCATTTGCGCGCATCGGCCCATTTCTGCCGGTTGAGCGCGAAATTGCCCATCCGGGTGGAAGGCGAGCGGCCCCGGCCGCCATAGACGCGCTTGGGGTTTTCCCCGCAGGCCATCTTGAAACCGTAAGGAGCGCCGGGGAATTTCATGCCCTGCACGGTGCGCGCCGGTACATTCTTGATCGTAACCGACCGCCCGCCCATCAGATTGGCGCTGCCGGGCAGGATTTGCAGACTGGTGATCCCGCCATTGGCCAGCGCGCGGCTGAAGCCGGGATCCTGCGGCCAGATCGAATGTTCCGCCCACACATGCGGGGTGAACGGTTCGGTCGCCTCGTTGCCATCCGAATGCGCGTCCACGCTGGGGCTGGGGTAATCGCCCAGATGCGAGTGGATATCGATGATCCCCGGCGTGACGAATTTCCCGCTGCCATCGATCCGCGTGAAGCCATCGGTGGCAAGCGAGGCATCGCCCAGGCCCACGATCTCGCCATCGCGGAACAGCACCGTGCCATTATCGATCCGGCCGCCTGCACCGTCATACACGGTCGCCCCGACCAAAGCGGTCGGCGCGCCGGGATAGGCGTCGTAGGTGGAGGCGAAAGGCACCTCGCCATCCGCGCCGAGGGGCGGGGTGGCCGTAGCGCTATCGCTATCGGTTCCGGTGGTGGTGCAAGCCGCCAGCGCCAACGCGCCCCCGACCGCAAGAATGGTGGCGCGTAGCGTCATGGCAGTTCCCCGTTACTCTCGATCAGGCTTTGGTGGCGGGGTGGATGCCGCCTTCTTGCGCTTCGATGCCGGCCTGTGCCTGGCCTTCCAGATCGTCACCGACATTGTCGTCGGACAACGAATCGAGATGCATCAGCTTCTTGACCAGCGGGCTGATCACCATCACCGCCACACCGACGCCAACGGCATACCAGCCGACGGTCGAATAGACGTCCAGCACCACTTGCTTTCCGGCCTCTTCGCCCACGCCTTCACCGCCGGTGGCGGCCGCGATCTGGCCTGCAACGAAGTTGCCGGTGGCCGATGCGAAGAACCAAGTGCCCATGATCAGGCTGGCAATCTGGGCCGGTGCGAGCCGGTTCATGGCCGACAGGCCTACCGGCGAGAGACACAGCTCGCCAGTGGTATGCAGCAGGTAGATCAGGAAGATGAAGATCACCGGAGTCGGGACATCGATGCCGACCGACTGAGCGCCCCAGACCAGCACGAGGAAGCCAAGGCCGACCTGGATCACGCCGAGGCCGAACTTCATCGGTGTGGACGGTTCGAGACCCTTGCGGCCAAGGATCGTCCACGTCGTGGCAAATACCGGCGCGAGTAGGATGATATAGATCGCGTTGATCGACTGGAAGGTCGAAGCCGGGAACTCGATGCCCAGCATGTTACGATCCACGCTGCGGTCGGTGAACAGGTTGAGCGATGAGCCTGCCTGCTCGAACAGCGCCCAGAAAATTATCGAGACGATGATCAGGAACATCGCCGCAAGGATGCGATCGCGGTCGTGGCTGGTTTTTGCCAGCATCTGCAGAACCATGATCGTCAACACGCCGCCAAGTCCGATGGCAGCAGGAAGCTGCCACGCCGCGTTGCCCGACGACACGAAGAACATCGAGATAACCAGCAGAACGGTGCTGGCGATGTAGGAATAAAGCGCCGCAGTGGGGGCTTTCGAATAGCTGCCATAGGGCAGCTGGAACGTGGCAATGGCGAGCACATAGCAGACCAGCGCCGCGCCGAACGTACCGAGGAACACGCCGACCGCATCCTGATACTGGATCGCCACCCAGCACAGAGCGACGAACAGCAGACCCAGGCCGTACACGCCAAACTCCTTGCCCTTCGCAAGGATCTTCGGCGGTTCGCCGCGGCCGAGCAGCAGCGGCTTGCCCCATACGAACACGCCGAGGCCGAGCAGCATGCCGATACCGGCGAGGCCGAAGCCGTAGGCCCAGCCGTAAGTCTCACCGATATAGCCGCACAGCAGCGAACCGATCGCTGCGCCCAGATTGATGCCCATGTAGAAAATCGTATAGGCACCGTCGCGGCGCACATCCGTCCGCGGATAGAGCTGGCCGACCATCACGGAGATATTGGCCTTCAAGAAGCCCGAGCCCACGATGATAAGCGCCAGCGCGAGCCAGAACACATAGATGATCGGGTTATCGACATTGCCGGCTCTCGGTGCGCCTTCGAACGCCATGAAGAAGTGACCGAGCGTCAACAGGACGGCGCCGAACAGCACCGCCTTGCGCTGGCCCAGCGCCTTGTCGGCCAGATAGCCGCCGACCACGGGGGCGATATAGACCAGCGCCGTGTAAGCGCCGTAGATCACCCCGGAATCGCTGTCCGAGAACAGCCAGTGCTTGGTCAGGTAGAAAATCAGCAGCGCGCGCATCCCGTAATAGGAAAAACGCTCCCACATCTCCGCGAAGAACAGGACGAACAGCCCCTTCGGATGTCCGAGGATCGTTCCTGCCGAATCCCCATGCGGTAGTGGTGCTGTGGCCATCGTTTGCTTTGCCTCTTATCCCGTTCGTCGGCCTGCCATTTACGCGGCGACCTGACCCTTCGATGAAGCCGCGCACACTAGCGGCGAAATCTGCGGTGTGAAGCTTTTGTTTCGCTGGCAACTATTTGCTCATGCCTTGGCTCTGCAGCGGTTCTGCCTCGGTCCCGGCGCAAGCCCCGCTTGACGCGCGGCGCTGTATTATGGCACTGATGCACTGCTTATGACCCAGCAATCCCGCCCCGTTTACCTGAAGCTGCGCGATATTATCGCCGCTGCCATTATCGAAGGCGAGTATAAGGAGGGCGCGCGGCTGCCGTCGGTGCGCGCTTTCGCGGCGGAGCAGGGGGCCAACCCGCTCACCGTGGCCAAGGCGTATCAGCAATTCCAGGCCGATGGCCTGGTCGAGGTGCAGCGCGGCGTGGGCATGTATGTCGTGCCTGGCGCGGCGAGCAAGCTCACGCGGATGGAGCGCGAGCAGTTCCTGGCCGAGGAATGGCCGGATATCGCCGCGCGTATTCGCCGGCTGGGGATCGACCTTCGCGAATTGGCAGCCGCTGCCGCCGATTGAGTGCGTTCCGCAAATTCCACCGCTCGTTTCAAGCGGTTGTGAGCATTAATGATGCGAATGGCTTGTTTCAGACTAACAAAGATTGCGTGCCAGGCGGATTTCTGCCATTTTCCAAGCATTAGGGGTCGCCGTGGCTTGCCGTTTAGCGCTGCCATGAATGGGATCGCACCCATGTGGTTGCGAAAATGTCGGATATGCCGGTCGTCTGGAAACAGGGGCCTGGGAGGATTGAATGATCAGATCAGAATTGCTCGAAGCAATCGCCAAGGATTATCCCGAATTGCGCGCCGAGGAGGTCGAGCAGCTGGTGAATCTGTTCTTCGACGAGATTGCCGAACGACTTGCCGAAGGCGGCCGCGTGGAATTGCGCGGCTTCGGAGCCTTCTCCACACGCGAGCGGGCGTCGCGAACCGGCCGCAACCCGCGCACCGGCGAAGCGGTGGAAGTTCCGGCGAAACGCGTACCCTATTTCAAGCCGGGCAAGGAAATGCGCGAACGGCTCAACAAGAGCTGAACGTCGCTGCGAACCGGCAAAGGCGCCGTTCGCATTGTTTCAATCGATGAAAGTTGCCGCTCGCCCAAGTGGAAGCTAGGGCTGCGCCTGCTTGCGGGTGTGGCGGAATGGTAGACGCCGGGGACTTAAAATCCCCTGAGCCTTGCTCGTGCGGGTTCGAGTCCCGCCACCCGCACCAAGCCTCTCCACTCCGATACTTCTGGAGAGGAGTGGAGCCGCACGCGCGCCACCCTACCCGGGTAAAACCCCTATATCTGACGCAAGCGTATGTTTTCCTGCATTTATTAGATCAGATCGAAGTCCTCGCAAGCGCGATTGCGAAGCTTCGGATGATCTCGACGATGAATAAGACACAGACAAATTTTACGACGGCCCCTGATAATGATCGCACCGATGAACGGCATACGCTGACTATGCGCGCGGCTAAGCTGGTAAGCGAATCGCGCGATTTTCTGTGTATTATCCGCGATGTTTCGAAAAGCGGGGTGCGGCTGCGGTTTTTCCATCCCATGCCAGCCGGTCGCGCGCTGTCGCTGCAGCTGCCTTGCGGTACGCAATACCCGCTCACCGCCGTGTGGGCGCGGGGGATGGATGCGGGTTACAGCTTTCAGGAAAATATCGATATCGATGCGCTCATCCGCGAGGTCAGGACAAAGCCCTTCCGCCCGCTGCGCTTTTCGGTCGATATCGCGGCCAGTCTGATGGTGCAGGGAGAGCAGATCCCTGCGCGTTTGCTAGACTTGTCGCTACAAGGTGCCGGATTGGTGTGCGATTATCACATGGCGATAAACCAGCCCGTCATGCTGGAGACCGATTATACATCGATCATGGCGGCCCGTGTGCGGTGGCGACTGGACGGACGCTATGGCCTGGTGCTGGATGATACGTTCGGCCTGACCGAACTCGCCACACTGATTGCACATCATCACGATGCGGAACGTCCACCGCCGGTCCGATCCCTGCCCGGCTTTGCCTATAACGAGAGAAGGCAAGGATAACGCCCCCCGAGCCGGGGTTTCTCACCCAGTCCTTGCGCCGAGACAGCTCACCCAATCAGCGCTCGCCATAACTAAAATAGGGCCTTTGGAATTCAGGCGGGGCGGAAATCCATCGCCGCACCGTTCATGCAATACCGCTTGCCGGTCGGGCGCGGGCCGTCATCGAAGACGTGGCCCAGATGGCCGCCGCAATCGGCGCAAAGCACTTCGGTGCGAGGATAGCCGACCTTGTAATCCGTATCCGTCGCGATTGCGCCCGGCAGCGGTTTCCAGAAGCTGGGCCAACCGGTGCGGCTGTCATATTTCGTCGCGGATGAATACAGATCGTTGTTGCAGCCGGCGCATACAAACGTGCCCTTGCGCTTTTCCTTGTCGAGCGGACTGGAATAAGGGCGCTCGGTCCCGGCCTTGCGCAGGATACGAAATTCCTCCGCGCTCAGCTTCTTGCGCCACTGCGCCTCGGTTCTCTTGACCGGCCATGCGCGCGCTTCGGCGGTGCCGGCCCCGCAGGCTGCCAGGATCGGGAGGGAAACGCCTGCGCCCATCCAGGCGAGGGCCTTGCGGCGCGTGGTCTGTTCTATGTTCATGATGCAGCCTTACCAATTCCCGCCTGTCTCGGCGGTGAATTCGCTGCAACAGGGCAATCGGTTACAGCCGATAAGGTGCGCAGGCTCAGAACTTCGTGACTTCGACTTCCAGCTTGCGGAAACCGTGCACGAAATTGGCACGCACCCGCTCCACATCGCCCGCCACATGCACGCGCATCCGGCGCTTGTGCATTTCTTCCAGCAGGATGCGCAGCTGCAGCTCCGCCAGCCGCGCGCCTACGCAGCGATGGATGCCATAGCCGAAAGCGAGTTGCCGCCGGGCATTTTCGCGGGTGATATCGAGCTTGTCGGCATCTTCGAACAGTTCCTCGTCGCGATTGGCGCTGAGGTACCACAGGATCAGCTTGTCGCCTTGCTTGATCTGTTCGCCGAACAGTTCGGTATCCTCGCTCGCGGTGCGTCGCATATGCGCCAGCGGGGTCTGGTATCGTATACATTCCTGCACCGCATTGGGGATCAGGTCGGGGTTTTCCTCGAACAGCTTGCGCTGGTCGGGGAATTTGTCGAACGCATGGATGATGCCGGACATCGTGTTGCGGGTGGTGTCGTTGCCGCCCACGATCAGCAGCACCAGATTGCCGATAAACTCGCGCGGGTCCATCTGGTTCATGGCCGGGCTGTGGATCATCATGGAGATCAGATCGGGTGAGGGATCGGCCTGCGCACGCTCGCCCCACAGCTTCATGAAATAGGTCGCCATTTCCTGCAGGACCTTCTCACGCTCTTCGGTCAGATCGCGCACCAGGGCGATTTCCGTGTCGCCCGCCCAATCGGACCAATAGGTCAGCAAGCGGCGATCTTCCCACGGGAAGCCGAACAGGATCGCGAGCATTCCGGTGGTCAGTTCGATCGAGACCTTGTCCACCCAGTCGAATACTTCGCCGGTGGGCAGCGTATCGAGCAATTCGCCGGTGCGCGCACGGATTTCGTCATCCATCCGCTTCATCTCCTTGGGAGTGAAGGCAGGGGCCACGGTGCGGCGCTGGCCGGTATGTTTGGGCCTGTCCATCGCGATGAACATCGGCAAGGCCAGCTCGGGATTCTCGTCCCGTTCCAGAATGGTGATGCCGCCATGTTCCCAGCTGGATGAAAACAGTTCGGGCAGCGATTCGACGTGCTGTATCGCCTTGTGCTGCACGACGTTCCAATAGGGGCCGAAGGGGCTTTCGGGAACGTAGTGGATGGGGCCCTTGGCGCGCATTTCGGCAAAGATGGGCTGCCAGCGATCCTCGTAATAAATGTCGCTGCGACTGACATCGAAGGGGTGGGTATGTTCCGGCTTGGCTTCGGGATGGTCTTTCAGGAAGCTCTGCAAGACTTCGAACGCGCTTGGCGACGTGCGAAATTCCGGTTGTTCACCAGTGAGTTCGGGGGCGGCTGTGGCCATAACTTGCATCCTTCCATTCGCTCGCACATCTGCGGTGCAAGTCGTTATGTCATCCTGACGGTGCTTACACGATTGTCAATAGTCGGTTGCGATTAAGGACTGTTATCCGGGGTGAAACGCACCGCAGACATGATGAACCCTCACACACCTGCATTCGGTGCCGTGTCGCCGGCCCCGGAGGCGCCGCGTTTCCAGAAACGCCCGCGCGGCTGCTTCACTTTGGCGGGGCCGGATTGCATGACCTTGCGGCGGAACAGCGCGGCCCCGGTGCGCACGAAAATCGCGACCCACATGATCTGCCAGGCCAGCGCGGCGCCGTGGACCCACAACGTATCCTGCTGCGCAGCGCGTGCCACCATGGAGAAGGGGCTGGATAGCGGAAACAATACTGCGAAGATTTCCACCGGCGATCCGATATCGGTCATCGCGAAGGTGGCCAGGAAGAACACCAGCAATTGCAGAATCGTGGCCGGCATGGAAATCGTCTGCACATCGCGCACGGTCGGGGCCATCGATCCGACCGCCAGGAAAATCGACCCGATCAGCAGATAGGCCATCGCGAAATAGACGAGGAACAGCGCCACGAATAGCGGCCAGCCGACAGCTGGCGCGGCAATATCGGGCAGCGCCTCTCCGCCTGCCACAATCAGCAATCCGCCAACCGATCCCCACACCGCTATCCCGACGAAGCTGATCGTCAGCATCGCCAGCAGCTTGCCGAAGAACACCGCATCCATCGGGATCGATGCGGCGAGAATCTCGATGATCTTGTTGCCCTTTTCCTCGACAAGGTTGGACAGCACCATCCCGGCCAGGAGCATGGTGAGCAGGAACATGAGGGTCAGCGCGCCGGTGGCGATACCTTTGTTGGCGCGGCGCGTATCGGCCATGCTGTTGGATGTCGGCACCAGTGCAATCGCCGGGTAAGCGGTCGGCGTGTCCGAGGCATTCGCTGCGATCAGCGCCACATCGCCGCGCCAACTATCGAGCAGACTTTGCGTGCCCGACAGGCGCGGCTCGGCCAGCGATCCTTGCAGCACTGCGCCGAAATTGCTCGAATTGTCGGACAGCAGCGATGCGGTATCCGCAGCCGCCTGAGGGGCCACAGTCTCGATCTCGGGCAGGCGGATGAGATCGGACAGGCGGCCATGCGCCTCTGCGAAAGCTTCCGCATCGGCCTGCGGCAATGCCACGGCAAGGCGCGGCGGTGCTGCGCTGTCGGCAGCGCTGGCGGTCAGCGCCCCTGCGCCTGCGCTGATTGCGATGAAAAACAGCGGGCCGACCAGGAAGAAGAAGAACGCCTTGGAAAAAAGGATTGCGGTAATGTCGCGCCGGGCGACGACCATGGCGGCCTGGAACAGGCTGAGACGGCTGGTTTCGGTCATGCCGAAGCCCCTTCATTATCCGCATCGAGCGCCCGCGCCGCCGCTTCGCCGGCGATATGGACGAATGCATCATGCAGCCCCGCCCGCTCGATTGACAGCGAAAGGATCCCCGCCTCGCCTTCGATCAAGGCGCGCAGCAATGGCTCGATCCCGGTTTCGGCGCCGTAGTTTGGCAGCGAGAAAGTGAAGAAATCGCCTTCGCGCCGCGCGTCATCGGGCAAGGCCGCGCGCCACGGCCCCTCTCGCTTGCGGGTCTCCAGCCTCACCTGCGCCGGGATCCGGTCGCGCGCCTCGTCCACCGGGCCTTCGAAGGGCACCTTGCCCCCGGCAATGATCGCGACGCGTTCGCACAGCCGTTCGGCATGGGCGATGACATGGGTGGAGAAGATCACCGTGGTGCCATCTGCGGCCAGATCGCGAATCATCCGCTCCAGCTTGCCTTGATTGAGCGCATCCAGCCCCGAAAACGGTTCATCCAGCACCACCAGCCTGGGCCGGTGAACCAGCGTGCCGAGCAATTGCACGGTCTGCGCCATGCCTTTGGACAGCTGGCGGATCTGACGATCGGCAGCATGGCCAAGATCGTGCTTCTCCAGCAATTCGCGCCCGCGCGCACGGCCCTGCGCTAGCGGCACACCGCGCAGCGCGCCCATGAAACCGATCGCTTCGTAAGCCTTCATCGTCGGGTATAATCCGCGTTCTTCGGGCAGGTAACCGATCAGGCGCGAGACATCGTGGGGGCGATCATGTCCAAAAATGGCGCGCGTTCCCGCGTCGGGATCGATAATCCCCAGCAGCATGCGCAAGGTCGTAGTCTTGCCCGCTCCGTTGGGGCCGAGAATGCCGTATATCGATCCTTCGGGCACGGCGATATCCACCCCGTCCACCGCGCGGGTGCCATCGAATGTCTTGACCAGGCCATGCGCCTCGATCGCCAATGCCCGGGGCTGCCCCGTCGCCGTGTCGTCCGCCTGCTTGTGAGCCAGGGGGCTTTCGCTTAGCGCCATATCCATAGGGCAGCGCGTTAACCGCCGCCTGTGAACAGGAGCAACACTTTTCGTGGTTAATGGCGGAGCTATCGACCAACTGCAGGCCGAACTGCGCGAAGAGGCGCGGCGGCTGGGCTTTGCCAGCGTCGGTTTCGCGCCTGCCGCCGACGATCCGGTTCGCTCCGCCCGGCTGCGCGAATGGCTGGATGCGGGCCATCACGGCTCGATGGAATGGATGGAGGACCGGGCCGAGGTGCGCCAGGGCCCTCAATCGATGTGGCCCGAGGCGCAAAGCGTCATCGCGCTGGGCATGAGCTACGCGCCCGGCACCGATCCGCTGGCGTTGGAAGGGGTGGGGGAGCGGGCGCGCATCTCGGTCTATGCGCAGGGCCGCGATTATCACGTCACGGTAAAAAAGGCTCTGAAAGCACTCGCCCGCTGGATGGTCGCACGCGCGGGCGAACTCGGCCTGCCACACCCGGCGCTCAAGGTTTTCGTCGATACCGCCCCGGTGATGGAAAAGCCGCTCGGCGAGGCTTCCGGGATCGGCTGGCAGGGCAAGCACACCAATCTGGTCAGCCGGACGCATGGCAGCTGGCTGTTTTTAGGCGCGATGTATTGCACGTTGCCATTTGCGCCGGACGATCCGCATGTTGATCGCTGCGGCAATTGCACCGCTTGCCAGACCGCTTGCCCGACCGATGCATTCCCCGCGCCTTACCGGCTGGATGCCCGGCGCTGCATCTCCTATCTCACCATCGAGCATAAGGGACCGATCCCGGAAGAATTCCGCGAGGCTATCGGCAACCGGATCTATGGCTGCGACGATTGTCTGGCGGTGTGTCCGTGGAACAAATTTGCCGACACCGCCGCACGGCACAAGGCCTTTGCCGCGCGCGAGGAACTGGTTGCGCCCAAGCTCGCTGACTTGCTTGCGCTGGACGATGCCGGGTTTCGCGCACTGTTTTCCGGCTCCCCGATCAAGCGCATCGGACGCGGTCGCTTCGTGCGAAATTGCCTGATCGCGGCTGGCAATAGCGCAGAGGCGGACTTGCTGCCGATCGCCGAGGCGCTGAGAAGCGATCCAGACCCGGTGGTGGCAGAGGCCGCCGATTGGGCGGCAAAACGGCTGAACGCTCCGGCCTAGAGCATTTCCTTGAGCAGTGTGCCGGTATCGGCCAGCAGCTCCGGATCGATTTCCGCGCGCGCTTCCACCAGCTTGCGGCCCTGCACGTAATCCTTGGTGGAATTCACACAATCGAGCGCGATCACGCGGCCTTCCTTGAGGTAGATGACCGAGAATTTCTTGTCCGCCGGATCGCCGCGCAGGACGGTCTCGTCATAATTCAGCGAGAGCCCGGCAGTCTGCAATTTCAGGTCATACTGGTTGGACCAGAACCACGGAAATGCCTCGTAAGGCTGCTTGATACCGCAAATATGGCGGGCGGCGGTGGTGGCCATGTCATGCGCATTCTGTACCGATTCCAGCCGGATCACCGCCCGGTCCGCATAGATATTGGCGTGTGCTGCGCAGTCGCCGATGGCATAGACATCCTCCAGCGGGGTGCGGCAATATTCGTCTACATCGACCCCGTTGGCGCCCGCCGCGCCGGCCGCGATCAGTGGGCCGACCGAAGGGACGATGCCGATCCCGACAATGGCGATATCGCAGGGGATGCTGGTGCCATCCGCCAGCGTCACCGCCGCGATCTTGCCGTCCGCGCCCTCGAGGCTTTCGACCATCGCTTCCAGTCGCAGGTCCACGCCATGCGCGCGGTGCTGGTCCTGGTAGAACTCGGACAGTTCCTCTCCCGCCACGCGCGCCAGCACGCGCGGCAAAGCCTCAAGCACGGTCACTTCGCAGCCCAGCTTACGCAGCACGGCGGCGGCTTCCAGCCCGATATAGCCCCCGCCGATCACCACCGCGCGGCTTGCGCCAGCGTCCAGTTCGGCCATCAGCGTATCGACATCGCGCTTGGTGCGGACAGTGTGAATTCCGCCAAGTTCCGCGCCCGGGCAGGACAGCCGCCGCGCTTCGCCGCCCCCGGCCCAGATCAACTTGTCATAGCCGATCGTGCTGTCATCGCCGAGCGTGGCGATCTTGCGCTGCGGGTCGAGCGCGACGATGTTCACGCCAAGCGCCAGGTCGATGCCCCTATCCTTCCAGAATGCCTCGGGACGGATGCAAATCCGCTCGAACGGCTTTTCTCCGGCGAGATATTCCTTCGATAAAGGCGGGCGTTCATAGGGAATTTCCCGGTCCCGCCCGGCCAGCATGATGCGGCCCTCGAACCCGTTCTGACGCAGGGCGATCGCTGCCTGTGCGCCGCCATGCCCGGTTCCCACCACCAGTATGTCGGTCTGTTTCATGCGCGCAGGGTTTGTCGCAAAAGCCTTTCAGGTCAAGCGGTGCGGCACAAAACTACCGCCGCAGCAGGTTGCGCGCCTGGCTGGCAATCTGCGCGAGCATGGCGGGCGCAACGGGCGTGTGCGCCTGCGCCCGGCCAATCATCGCCCGGAATTGCCTAATGGCGTTTTCATTGCTGTCGGCCCAGTCTTCCACCACCGCTTGCGGAGCGTCCTTCGCCCCTTTGCGGCGCGACATACGGCGCAGGAATTCGAGCCGCATCTGCTGGAAATCGCGGGCGAGCCCGGCCACCAGCAGGCGTTCCCACACATCGGACGGGTTCATCAGCGATGCGGTGCCCTGCGCCCAGTCCAGCCCCAGCTTCGCGCCGAGCCAGATGAACGCTTCGGTCAGTTCGCGCGCGCCGATATTGGCATCGCGCGACAGTTTGGCCAGGCCCACCGCGCCGTCCATGTCGAACAGATGCGCGACCTGGCCGGCGATCTCCGCCGGGGTGCCATCCGCCTCGAATTCCGCGCGCAATTGCGCCGAGCGCTGGCGCGTCTCGCTGCCGAGCAGGCTGGATGTTGCGGCATTCAGATCGCGCACGCCGCCTTCCAGTTCTTCCACCGTCTTCGAAGGCAACGCATCGCCAGCACCTGCGCGCAGCAAGTCGGCCATCTGGCTGCGCATGGCCTTGGCCGCATGGTCGAACATCGCCAGGCGGCAGGATTCGGGCATGGCGGCGCGGTCCAGCGTGTCCCACAGCGATTGCATGTCGAACAGTTTTTCCGCCACTACGAAGGCAGCAGTGATCTGCGGCAGGGTGGCCCCCTCTTCCTCCGCCAGTTCGAAGGGATGGACCAGCCCCAGCCGGTTGACAATGCGGTTGGCCAGCATGGTCGCGGCGATTTCCCGCCGGAGCTGGTGCTCGAGGATATATTTGCGGAACTTGCCCTGCATTGGTTCGGGGAAGTATCCCAGCAACGCCTCTTCCATCGCCGGATCGTCGGGCACCTGGCTGGCTTCCGCGGCGTCCTGCAGCACCAGCTTGGTGGAGGATAGCAGCACGGCCAGTTCGGGTCGGGTCAGCCCGCGCCCATCGGCAGCCCGGCGGGCCAGCGCCTCGCCCTCGGCCAAGCCTTCGGTTCGCCGGTCGAGATAGCCGCGATCTTCCAGCGCCTCGATCAGGCGAACCTGGCTGGCGGCTGCCTTGGCCCCGCCCGATTGCGCGATCGACAGGGCGAGAGCCTGCAGCCGGTTGTCCTCCAGCACGATCTCGCCGACTTCCTCGGTCATCTCTTCCAGCAGGCGGTTGCGGCGGTCTTCGGACAAGCGCCCGGCACGCATCGCGCCGGCCAGCGCGATCTTGATATTGACCTCGTTATCGCTGCAATCGACCCCGGCGGAATTGTCGATGAAATCGGTGTTGATCGCCCCGCCATCCAGCGCAAATTCGATCCGGCCCGCCTGGGTCACACCCAGATTGGCGCCTTCGCCGATGACCTTGGCACGAACCTGTCCGGCATCGATCCGCAGATCGTCATTCGCCGGATCGCCCACCGCGACATTATTTTCCGCCGCGCTCTTGATGTAGGTTCCGATACCGCCGAACCACAGCAGATCGACCGGGGCAGCCAGGACCGCGGAGATCAGCGATGCCGGGTCGAGTTCCTTGGCATCGACGCCCAGCAGCTTGCGGATCTGGGGCGAGAGCTTGATGCGCTTCTCGTCCCGGCCGAACACGCCGCCACCTTTGGAAATCAGGGTCTGGTCGTAATCTTCCCAGCTCGATCGCGGCAGGTCGAACATGCGTTTGCGTTCTTTCCAGCTCTTGGCCGGATCGGGATCGGGATCGATGAAAATGTGCCGGTGATCGAAGGCGGCCACCAGCTTGATCGATTTGCTGAGCAGCATGCCGTTGCCGAACACGTCGCCCGACATGTCGCCGCAGCCCGCCACGCGGACCGGATCGGATTGCACGTCCACGCCCATTTCCAGGAAATGGCGCTGGACGGAGACCCAGGCACCGCGCGCGGTGATGCCCATCGCCTTGTGATCGTAGCCGTTGGAGCCGCCGCTGGCGAAGGCATCGTCCAGCCAGAAATCGCGATCTTCCGAAATCGCATTGGCAACATCGGAAAAGCGCGCCGTGCCCTTGTCGGCGGCGACCACGAAATACGGGTCCTCGCCGTCATGCACCACGACTTCGAGTGGATGGACCACCTTGTCGTCCACGATATTGTCGGTGACCGACAACAGGCTGCGGATGAACACTTCGTAACTCGCCTGCCCTTCGGCGGCCCAGCCTTCGCGGTCCTTGGCGGGCGGCGGCAGCTGCTTGGGATAGAAACCGCCTTTCGCGCCGGTCGGCACGATCACCGCGTTCTTCACCCGCTGCGCCTTCATCAGGCCGAGTATTTCGGTGCGGAAATCGTCGCGCCGGTCCGACCAGCGCAGGCCTCCGCGAGCCACCGGCCCGGCGCGCAGGTGGATGCCCTCGACACGGCGCGAATAGACGAAAATCTCGCGCCACGGAACGGGCTTCGGCAGGTTCGGGACGAGCGAACTGTCGATCTTGAAGGCCAGCGCCTCGTCCGCCGCCGGAGCGAAGGCGTTGGTTCGCAAGATCGCCTGAATGGTCGAATGGTACAGCCGCAGCAGCCGGTCATCATTGATCGCGCGCACATTGATCAGGCCGCGCCGGATCGCGCTGTTGGCTTCCTTCGCGGCTTCTTCGCGGTCGCCGCGATATTGCGGGTCGTGGCTTTGCGTGAACAGCGCGATCAGCCCGCGCGTCACGTCGGGTGCGCGGCGCAGCGCATCGACCACCGTGTAGATGGTGAAGCCCATTCCGGCCTGCCGCAGGTAACGATAGAATGCACGCAACCAGTCCGCCTCGCGCGATTCCAGCCCGGTTCCGATCACCAGCCGGTTGAACGGATCGTCCTCCGCATTGCCGTTGAGCACGGCGACGATGGCCTGTTCGATCGGCGTGCTGCGTTCCAGCAGAATGTCGGCCTGTTCGCCTTCGCCCAGCGCCAGCGTAAAATCGTGGATCGTGCCCAGCCGCCCTTCATTGAGCATGGTCGGTACCGCGTCGAGCACATGGAAGCCGAAGTTTTCCAGCGCAGGCACCACGTCCGACAAGGGCAGCGCGCCTTCGTGCTGGTAGATCTTGAGGCGCAGCCGGCCCGGCTCGTCGCTGTCCAGATGGTACAGCCGGGCATCGCGAAGACTGTTCGCGCTGCCTTCCTCATCATGTTCGGCCAGCGTCAATCGGCGCATCCGGCGGATGTCGCGCGCTGCTTCCGATGCGCCATAGCCGGTGCGGTAGGATTGCGGGAAAGCGCCTGCGAAACGCGCGGCAATGGCAGCGGCGCGCGCCGGTTCCTCGATCTCGGCCAGCTCGCTTTCGACCGCTTCGGTCCAGCCGCGCAGCATGGTCTGCAGGCCTTCTTCCAGCGCGGTTTCATCCGGAAAGCCGTCACCCTCACGGTAATCGAGGACGAAGCGCAGCATCGCCAGATTGCCGCCTTCGACCATCAGCGACCAGTCCAGCAGCCTGGCCCCGTCGATACTTTCGAGCAGTTCCTGGATCTGCAGCCGGACCTGCGTTGCGAGCATGTCGCGCGGCAGCCAGATAAAGGCGAACAAGTGCCGGGCCAGCGGCGCCTCGAACAATGCCAGGCGCGGGCGCGGGCGATCGACAAGGCCCATCATCGTGGTCGCCACGCGCGCAATATCGGCATCGGAAAAACCGATCAGCAGATCGTGCGGCAACACGGTTAGCGCATGGGTCAGCGACTTGCCCGCATGGCCGCCAGTATCGAAGCCGAATTGCGCCGTCAGCTCTGCCAGCTGGGTGCGCAAACGCGGCACTTCGCGCGGCGGGGTGGCCAGCGCGGCACTGGTCCAGACCCCGGCATGGATCGACAGGGCGGTAATCTTGCCGCCTTCTTCCAGCGGTACGATGAACAGGTCCAGCGGCACCCGGCGGTGAACATTGGAGACGATGTTGGCCTTGATCACCAGCGGCACGCGGCCCTTGTCCTGCTCCTCGCGCCCGGCTTCGTTGGCGCCGGGATTGTCGAACCAGTCGAAAGCCAGGTCGAACGATGGCTCGGCCAGCAATTGCGCCGCGCTCTTGCGGCAAATTCCCAATGCGCCTGTTTGCGTGCCGTCGCGGTGGCGGACCACATGGCCCAGCTGGGTGAGCATCCCGTCATTCAGCCAGCGCAGCAGTTCGGCGCCTTCCTTGTCGTCCACGGCATGGGCATCTTCCATCATGCGCGCCTGGACCTTGGGCCAGTCGTTCACCGCCGCGCGCACATCGCCCAGCGTGGTGCGCAGCGCCTTTTCCAGCTCGCGCCGCTGCCTGGCATCGGTGCGCGAGGTTTCGATGTAGATCATCGATTCGCTGGCGCAGTCATCGCGCCCGGCCGAATCATCATCGCACGGGCCGATATCGGTCAGCTTGCCATCGGCGTTCCGCGTGATCGGCACGACGGGATGGACCAGCTTGTCGATCGCGAGGCCCTGTGCATCGATCGTGGCTGCAAGAGAATCGACCAGGAACGGCATATCCTCGTTCACGATGGCGATGCGGATGAAACGCCGGTCTTCCCCGGTGACCGATTCGAGCGCCAGCGCGGCGCGGCCCGATTGCCGCTCCTTCGCCGTATCCAGCAGGAATCCGGCGGCCTGCGTCACGGTTCCCTCGGCAAACGGGATGTCACCCGGTAACAGCGAATTATCGATCCACTGCTCCAGTGCCTCGGCCAGAGCCTCGGCTTTCCTGGGGGACCGATTGCCAGAAGATTTGGACGAAGATTTGGACGTCATTAGCCACCGCTGGTTCACCGCAAGCGGGCCGGGGCGCTACCCCTGCACGGCGGCAGGAAAATTCTATTGCCGCCTCGCGCAGCAATCATGCGTTCGGATAGGGCTTGGTGGATAACGCTGCAAGGATAGTGAACTCAGATTTTTTACCTAACGCGTGACCGCGCGACCTTTGCCCGTCCTACAATCGGGATATGTGCGCCGGACACAGGGCAACTTCCCTTCCGTCTTGTGGCCGGTGCATATCGGGTCAGTTTGCAGCCCTTCGACCCGGCCGGCTCCCCGTACCGGCAACCGGGTCCGCTCGTTATCGGTTCCCCGCCGCATTGGCGGCCAGTTCCAGCGAGCGGACCCGGACTGAAGGGTCGTAAGTCGCTCCCGCCACGATCAGCTCATCCGCCTGCGTACGGTCCAGGAAAGCGGCGATGGTCTGCTGCGCCTGTTTGGGCGTGCCGATGGCACTGGCTTGTCCGATATGATCAAGCATGGCGCGCGCCTGGGCGGGCAATTGCTCGCGGTAATTTTCGACCGGCGGTGGCAGCTTGCCCGGTGTGCCCGTGCGCAGGCGGACAAAGGCCTGCAATTGCGACGAGGCTGCCAGATGCGCGTCTTCCTCGCGCTCCGCCACGAACACGTTCATCGCGGCCATGACATGCGGCTGCGCCAGCGCGTCGGACGGCTGGAAATCCCGCCGATAAACCGCCAGCGCCGCATCGAGATGGTCGGGCGCGAAGTGGCTCGCAAAGGCGTAGGGCAAGCCCAGCTTCGCTGCCAGCTGCGCACCGAACAGGCTGGAGCCGAGCATCCACAATTCGACATTCGCGCCATGTCCGGGCGTTGCCTTGATCGCCAGCTCGGGCTCTCCGGTCAGCAATGCGCGCAATTCGGCAACGTCCTGCGGAAACATCTCGGCGGCCTGGTGCAAATTCTTGCGCAAGGCGCGCTGCAATTCCGGCCCGGCGCCGGGTGCGCGGCCCAGTCCCAGATCGACCCGGCCGGGAAACAGCGCATCGAGCGTGCCGAATTGTTCGGCGATCTGGAACGGTGTGTGATTGGGCAGCATGATCCCGCCCGATCCGATTCGAATGGTGCTGGTCGCATTGCCGATATGGGCGAGCACCACGGAGGTCGCCGCGCCGGCGATGCCTTCCATGGCGTGATGTTCGGCGACCCAGAACCGGTGATAGCCGTGCTTCTCCGCCGCCCGGGCGAGATCGGCTGCCGCTGCGTAAGCTTCGCCCAGAGAGCCGCCTTCGCGGATCGGTACGAGATCAAGGACCGAGAGTTTCGTCATTCTGCGTCCAGCTGCGCCAGATAGGCCTGCGCCGCATCGGCCTGCGAACTTTCCGGGGCGAGCGCGATTACCGATTGCCAGCTGCCCTTCGCGGCTTCGTCCTGCCCCAACAGAGCGGCGATCACTCCCGCCTCCAGCCCGATGGCCGGGTCTTCAGGATCCAGCGCGGCGGCGCGTTCGATCTGCTGCTGCGCGCCAGCCAGATCGTCCATCCGGCGCGACAGCGTGGCCGATAGCAGCCAGCCCAGCGCATTATCCGGCGCGATCTCGCGCGCGCGGGCCAGTGCCTGTGCAGCATCCCCGGCGCGGTCCAGCGCCACCAGCGCGCGGGCCCGGTCGATCGCTATCTCGCCTTCGAGAGTACGCGCGCCCTGGGCATCCGCCGCGTCGAGCAGGTCGAGCGCGCGCTGGTTCTCGCCCAAAGCCAGGCGGGCATTTCCGGCCAAAGCGAGCAATTGCGCGCGGTAATGTGCGGGGGCATCGGCGGCATGGCCATGCGCGGCATCGAAAGCCTCTGCGGCGTCCTGCCACTTGCCCTGATTGGCCAGCGCGAGCCCGAGGCAATGCTGCGCTGCCGCGCGTTCCCCGCCGCGCGCAACCGCCAGCCAGCTTTGTGCATCGGTTTCGGCAGCCACCCCGTCACGCAGGGCCTGATCGCGGCATTCGGCGATCAGCTGCGCGGCGGAGCCATCCTCCCGTTCGCGCTGCTCGGCTTGCTGCCGCTCGCGCAATTCGCTCAGCTCGGGCGGAACGGCGCTGGGCGAGGGGGGCAGCGACGGGGCCGGCCCGACTTGCAACAGGGCAGCGAAAAGTGAAATCGGCAAAGGGGACATAAGGGCGTTCTCGTCAATCGATCGGGTCGGACAACTCGCCGACGATCCGCAGCAGCAGCGCGATCTCGGCGTCGCCCGACAGGCGGTGATCGCCGCTCTTGACCAGGCTCACCTGTATATCGTCCGAACGCAAGGCCTCGGCCAGCCTGAGCGAGGTCTGCCACGGCACGTCGGCATCGCGCTGACCATGCAGCAGCCGCACCGGGCAGTCGGCGGCGATAGTGCGCTCCAGCAGCCTGTGCGTTTCGGCATCCTGCCAGAACTTCGCGTAAGTCGGCGTGGGTTCAGGGCCGTAGGGATTATCCTCGAAAACCGTTTCACCCGCAGCCAGTTGCGCTTTTTGTGCAGCGTCGAATCCCCAATCGGAAAAATCCGGCGCGGCGGCGATGCCGACCAGCGCGGCAAGGCGTTGGCCCAGCCGCTCGGCAATCAACAGCATCAGCCAGCCGCCCATCGACGATCCGATCAGGATGACCCGCCCATCGATTGTCGCATCGATCAGCGAGAGAGCCTCTTCCCGCCAGCGCGACAGCGTGCCATCGGCAAATTCGCCCGCACTCGACCCGCAGCCCGAATAATCGAGCAGCAGGCAGGTCTTGCCCGCCCGCGCCGCCCATTCGGCCAGCGCGCCCGCCTTGCTGCCCTCCATGTCCGACATATAGCCGGGAAGGAACACCAACGCCGGACCCTCGCCCTGGTGAAGCCGAAAGGCGATGCGCCGGCCATCGGGCATCGTGTGGTATGAAATGTGGCTCATCGCCGCGCCATGCCCGCAGCATCACCGGCATGGCAAGGTCGGGTCAGTAGACCAGCGGTATCGCAGGCGCCGGGTCGGGCGCGCACTCATCCTTGTCGGCCTGGCCGCAAGAGCCGAGTGCCAGAGCGAGCAGAGAAATGATCAGGAAACGTCGCACAAGGCCCTCCTTACACTATTTCGCCGGGTGAGAAAATATCCTCGATCGGCATTTCGAAGACTTCGGAAATCCGGAATGCCAGCGGCAGCGAGGGATCGTATTTGCCGGTTTCGATGGCGTTGACGCTCTGCCGCGAAACTCCCAGCCGTTCGGCCAGATCCTGCTGGCTCCATCTATGCTCTGCGCGCAGCACTCTCAGGCGATTGTTCACGAACAGGGCCCGAAGTCGCCATAGGTGAGCTTGTTCACGAGGCCCCCCAGTCCTTGGCCAAGGAAAAACAGGATCGCCCACCAGAATGCATCGACATGAACCACGATTCCGTAGAATTCGAGAAAGCCCCATGCGGTAGCGGCGGCTAGCGCCAAAGCGGTACCAACCAGAATTTGCCGCACTAGCAACATGCGCTGATATTCGTCGGTCGTGTCAACCAGCAAGCGCCCTATTGCCCAGAAGACGCCGATCACAGGTATTCCCGGCAGGATCGCAACCAGGATTGCGCCCGGACCGGTCAGCGGATCCGGCGTGTCGAGCAGCTTTTCCGCGATAAAGAGAAACACCAGATAGGCGGACATTAAACCCATCATCCTCGAGAAATATTTGCCATTGGGCTTGCCTTGCGCGCGCCGGGCCAGCGAACGATAGAGCGGCCAAATCAGAGCGAGCGGGACCAGATAAAGGATCCATGCTGCACCACCCTCAACCGCGCCGCTTATATGCAATGCTGCGGCTGCGCCGTACCCCGCAATCATCGATCCAGCCCACAGCCAGGGCGACCCAGTTTGGGTAGAAAATTTATTCGAAGTCATACTGTTTCGATCATCGCGTTGCCGCGACAATTCCCCTTTGCGCTATGTCAACCAAGCTTTACAAACTCTATCGACCTTAGTCAATGGTGCTTTACAAAAGGATTGGTTCGCTTGGCAAGCGGCGGTAAAGTTGCGCTTTGCATCCAGCGTCGGCTCAATTACGCGAGTTACTATGATCGCCACCGAACCGCCCGCCGCCGCTCTGTCCGCCATCTCGCGCAGGGGTTTGCTGCGATCTGCCGGGCTGGCGGGGGCGGGTCTTGCGGCAGCGGCGCCTTTATCGGCGCAACTCGGGGCGCGCGGTTTCACTCACGGGGTGGCGAGCGGGGAACCGGGCGCGGATGGAGTGCTGCTCTGGACCCGCTTCGTCGGCGCGCAGGACATCGCGCTGGAATGGCAAGTCAGCGAGACGCTGGATTTCGCTCGCACGGTTTCTGCCGGCACGCTCGCCGCTTCGGCGCAGAACGACTGGTGCGCCAAGGTGCGCGCAGATGGCCTGGCTCCCGGGCGGTGGTATTATTACCGCTTCATCGCGCCCGATGGCAGCATCAGCGATACCGGCCGCACGCGTACCTTGCCGGTCGGCGAAACCGCGCGGTTCCGGATCGCGCTGGTCGGCTGTTCGAATATGGGCTTCGGCCATTTCAACGCTTACGGCGCGATTGCGGAAGCGGATCGAACCGATTTAGTGATCCATTCGGGCGACTATTTTTACGAATATCCCGGCGACACCTACCCCTCGCAAGACCAACGCGTGCCGGGCCGCCTGGCGCTGCCTGCAGACCGCGAAACGGTGCTGCTCGCCGATTACCGGCTGCGCCATGCGTCTTACCGCGCAGACCTCGATTTGCGCCGCCTGCACCAGCTGTTCCCGATGGTGCTGGGCTGGGACGATCACGAAAGCGCGAACGATTCCTGGAAAGGCGGTGCGCAGAACCACCAGAGCGAAACCGAAGGCGAGTGGGACGCGCGCAAGATTGCCGCGATGCGCGCCTACCGCGAATGGCTGCCCGTGTCGGACGCGCCCTGGACCAGTTACCAGGTGGGCGATCTGGCTACGATCCTTCGCACCGAATCGCGTTTGCTGGGCCGTGACAAACCCCCCGAGCTGGCGGATGTTCTGGCCAAAGGGATGCGCGGCGATGGCGCTTTGCAGGCGCTGGCAGAGTTTCGCAGCGGCGAATGGATGAGCGACGAGCGATCGATGTTCGGTGCCGAGCAGGAGCGCTGGATCGCGCGCCAGTTCAAGGCCTCCACCGCATCCGGCACCCGCTGGCAAGTGATGGCGCAGCAGACCGTGATGGGCTCTCTCTCCATGCCCGATGCGGTTGCCGAAGGGATGACCGCCGACATCCCCGATTACATAAAGCAGCGCATCCGCGCCGCCGCCGCTGCCAGCGCGGTGGGCCTGCCGTTCAACATGGATGCGTGGGACGGTTACCCCGCGGCGCGCGAACGCCTGCTGCGCAGCGCGCTCGATGCCGATGCAAACCTGCTGGTGCTGTCGGGCGACAGCCATAATGGCTGGGCCTGCAACCTGGATGTGGACGGGACGCCCGCGGGGGTCGAATTCGCCGGCCAAAGCGTGACCTCCCCCGGCGCGGAAAACTCCCTGCCCTGGATCCCTGCAGACGACCTCGCCCGCGCGTTGGAAGAAAAGAACCCGCAGCTGGAATGGGCCGGGCTACAAGGGCGCGGCTACGTCGCGATAGAGCTGACGCAGGACCGCGCGGTGAGCGAGTGGCGCTTCCTGGAAACCATCCGCCAACGCTCCACCCGTATCGCCGGCACCCACCGCATGGCCACTGCCCCGGGGGCGCATCGTTTTACCGGGTAAGGAGAACATACCCGGCAGCCGCGTTTGTTTCGGGCGGATGCCCCGAACGCACCGAACAAGAAATCTGCAAAAAACTCTCCGCTTCAAGCGCGCGCCTGCATGTGCCATGGCGCGCCAAACGACGGACGAGATCAAATGACTAAAATGCTGAAAATCAACCTGCCCGACGGATCGGTGCGCGAGGTCGAGCCGGGGGCCACCCCTGCCGATATCGCGGCCGCTATCGGGCCGGGTCTGGCCAAGGCTGCGATGGCTGCGCGCGTGGATGGGGAGGTGCGCGACATTATGCGGCCCTTCGAAGGCGATGCAAAGCTGGAACTGATCACCAGCCGCGACGAGGAAGATGCGCTGGAACTGGTCCGTCACGATTACGCGCACGTGCTGGCCGAAGCGGTGCAGGCGATCTGGCCCGAAACGCAGATCACCTTCGGCCCGGCGACCGATGACGGCTTCTATTACGATTTCGCGCCGAGCGAGGAACGCGGCCCGTTCACCGAGGAAGACCTGCCCGTTATCGAAGACAAGATGCGCGAGATCATCGCGGCGGACAAGCCGCTGATCCGCGAGGAATGGACGCGCGACGACCTCATTGCCTGGTTCAACAGCCAAGGCGAGACGTTCAAGGCCGAATGGGCAGCCGAGCTCCCCGAAGGCGAACCGCTGACGGTCTATCACTCGGGTGAAAAGGGCGCCGAAGGCACGTGGCTCGACCTGTGCCGCGGACCGCATCTCGCCTCCACCGGCAAGCTCGACCCCAAGGCGTTCAAGCTGATGCGCGTGTCGGGCGCCTATTGGCGCGGCGACCAGCGCAACCCGCAGCTCAGCCGGATTTACGGGACCGGCTGGCTCAACCGCAAACAGCTCAGCCAGCACCTCGTCCGGCTGGAGGAAGCCGCCAAGCGCGATCACCGCAAGCTGGGCCGCGAGATGGACCTGTTCCACTTGCAGGAAGAGGCCCATGGCAGCGTGTTCTGGCACCCCAAGGGCTATGTCATCTGGCGCGAGCTGGAAGCCTATATGCGCCGCAAGATGGACAAGGCCGGATATCGCGAGATCAAGACGCCGCAGCTGATGGATGTGCGCCAATGGACCCAGTCCGGACACTGGGGCAAATATGCGGAAAACATGTTTGCCGTGCCCGATATCGTGCCCGATGTGGACGAAGCTGGCGAAACCGGCGCTGCTCCGAAAGTGGCGGACGATGCCGACTGGATGGCAATCAAGCCGATGAACTGCCCGGCGCATGTGCTGGTGTTCAAACAGGGCATCACATCCTACCGCGACCTGCCGATCCGGCTGGGCGAGATGGGCTGCTGCCACCGCAATGAACCGCATGGCGCGCTGCACGGCATCATGCGCGTGCGCCAGTTCACGCAGGACGATGCACATATCTTCTGCACCGAGGATCAGGTGGTCGGCGAAGTGCGCCAGTTCTGCAGCCTGGTTCACGAGGTCTATTCAGATTTCGGCTTCGACTATCAGGTCAAGCTGGCCCTGCGTCCGGAAAAGCGGTTTGGCAGCGATGAAATGTGGGACAAGGCCGAACAGGAACTGCGCGACGCGGTGGCCGAGGCGGGCATGGCCAATGACGAATATGGGTGGGAGGAGCTGGAAGGCGAAGGCGCGTTCTATGCTCCCAAGCTGGAATGGCACTTGACCGACGCGATCGGTCGGACCTGGCAGGTCGGCACGATCCAGGGCGACCGCGTGCTGCCCGAACGGCTCGATGCGACCTATGTCGGCGAAGATGGCAATCGCCACCGCCCGGTGATGCTCCACCGCGCGATCTTCGGCACGTTCGAACGTTTCATCGGCGTGCTGATCGAACATTTCGCGGGCAAGTTGCCGCTGTGGCTCGCCCCGGTGCAGGCGGTGGTGGCGACCATCGTGTCCGACGCGGACGATTATGCGGGCGAAGTAACCGCAAAGTTGAAGGCGGCCGGGCTGCGCGCCGAAAGCGACCTGCGTAACGAGAAGATCAACTACAAGGTGCGCGAACACAGCCTGGCCAAGGTTCCCTATCTGCTGGTTGTCGGCAAGCGCGAGGCGGAAGAAGGCACCGTCGCGCTGCGTACCCTGGGCGGCAAAGACCAGCGGGTTATGCCGCTGGACGAGGCGCTGGCAATGCTGACAGGCGAGGCGAAGGCGCCGGACCTAAGGTAATATGCCGGACCCTCGATAACATGGAAGCGCTTGCGGGCTTCACCGCCCTCCAGATCGCGGTCGCGATAACCGCCACATTTGCCGCCGCCTTCGTGCGCGGACTGGCAGGTTTCGGCATGGCAATCCTGATGGTGCCGGTGCTGGCCCTGGCGCTGACCCCGGTGGAGGCGGTCCTGGTGACCAATTTCGTCGCCCTGTTCCTCGGCCTGACCGAAATCCGCTGGATCACGCGCACGGCGGAAAGATCGGCCTGGACACTGTCCGGACTGGTGCTGTTATCGACCGCGCCGGGGCTGATCCTGCTGGCCGCAACTCCGCGCGACCTGGCCACGTTCCTGATCGCGCTGGTGGCGCTCTCGGCATTCGGCGCGATCCTGCTGCCCAAGCGTGCAGCGGATTTGCCGGGCCGGGTGAATACCGTGCTGACGGGCGTATCGAGCGGGCTGCTGACCGGCTTTGCCGGGATGCCCGGCCCGCCGGTGGTGCCCTATTATGTCGGGCGCGACATCAAGCGCACGATGGCCAAGGCCTCGATGCTGCTGATCTTCACCATCGCGGCCTTTGCCGGGCTGGGCTCGGGCCTTGCCATCGGGGAGCTGCGCTGGGGCCAGCTGATCCTCGCACTGATCCTGTTCCCGGTTGTGATCGTCGGCAATTGGCTGGGCACGCTGGCTTTCGGCAAGGTCAGCGAGTCGGTCTGGCGCGGGTTCACGGCGCTGGTGCTGGGCGCAGCTGCGGCAGCGGCGCTGGTCAAGCTGGTCGCCTGAATATCGTCAGAGCGGGAGCGGGTTTCCGGCCATTACCAGTGCCAGTCCGCAGCCGCTTACCAAGATGATGCGCAGCGCAGCCAGCGTGTCGGTCAGGTCTATCCGGGCGGCAATAGCTTTGTGCATGGATGCCATTTTCGCCGCTGCGGCCTAAGGAAGCGTTAAGGGGCTGTCGCTGAACCGCAGCGCGCTAGGTCACGCTGGGGTCACGCTGGGGTCGGGCTGAGATTAGGCTGAGGTCGGGCTGGGCATTTGCTGGCTGGCGCAGTGAAATCCGCCGCCCCCGGCCAGCACCGCGCCGGCAGGCAGCCCGATCGCCGCCCGGTCCGGGAACAGCGCGCCGATCGCCTCCACCGCATCGTCGTCATGGACCGTGCCGAATGTCGGCACCACGACCAGCTGCGTGGTGACCGCGAAATTGGCATAGCTCGCCGGTTCCACATGGTCGGCGGATGTGATCAGGCCGGGGGAGGGGATGTCGTGCACTTTCAGCCCTGCCGCGCCGAGCCGCTCGCGGGCATCGTCATACACTGCGCGGTTGGGATCGGCCTTGCCGCTGGCCACCGGCAGCGCCACTTCGCTCGGCGCAACGAAGCGGGCGAGATTATCGACATGGCCGTCGGTATGATCGTTCAGCAAACCCTCGCCCAGCCAGATCGTGCGCGCAAAACCCAGATCGCTGGCAAGGCGGCTTTCGATCTCTTGGCGCGTCAAGGCAGGGTTGCGGTTGGGGTTGAGTAAACATTGCTCGGTCGTCAGGACCAACCCGGTCCCGTCGCCATCCACCGCCCCGCCTTCCAGCACGTAAGGCTGCGTATCGAGCGGCAGGCCGGCATCGCTCGCCAGCTGTGCGCCAATCGTCTCGTCGCCCTTCATGCGGTATTTGCCGCCCCACCCGTTAAAGGCGAAGCGGACCGCGCGGCGGGCCTGGCCATGGGACACGATCAGCGGCCCGGTATCGCGTAGCCAGATATCGCCATATTCGCGCCGTTCCAGCCTGACCGCGCCGCTCGTCAATGCGCGGGCCCGGGCCTCGTTCGCAGCGTCGCGGACCAGCAGGCGGACTTCCTGCCCGCTCTCGGCAACGGCATTGGCGAAGGCTGCGATCTGCTCCTGCGCCAGCGCAAGCACGCCCGGCCATTCGGCCTCGTCATGCGGGAAGCCGATCCACAGCCAGTCCTGCGGCGCCCATTCCGCGGGCATTCGGGGAGTCATCGGGCGGCCCGCTCAGGCGCGGATCAGCATCCCTCGCCCGCAGCGCAGCTTTCGTCGCGGATCTGGCGGAACTCGTCGCCATCGTTCCAATTGGGCCAGCTGCTGCTCATCGCGAGGCTGCGACCGATGCGGTAATAGAGCTGCAAATCGCCCATCACGCCGGACCAGTCCCAGTCCTCGTTGAACTCGTCATTCGGACCGTGATAGCGGTTTTCGGTGTAGTCCTGCGCCACCGCAGCACCCGCCGCGCGGCCACCTTCCTTCAGGTCCTCTCCGCCATCGATATACAGCATCGGCACGCCCTGCTTGGCGAAGGCGAAATGGTCGGAGCGGTAGTAATAGCCCGCTTCCGGCTTCGGGTTGGGCGTGGCGACACGGCCATCGGCGACCAGCGCAGCTTCCAGGAACGCGTCGAGCTGCGACTTGTCCGGGCCGACCACGGTGACATCGTTGGCAGGGCCGGCGACCTGGAACGCGTCCATATTGATCCCGCCGACCGTCTGGCTGAGCGGGAATACCGGGTTGGAGGCGTAGTAATAGGCGCCGAGCAGCCCTTGCTCCTCCGCCGTCACGGCCAGGAACACCAGGCTGCGCGCGGCGGCACCGGCCTTGGCATGCGCTTCGGCGAGCGCCACTAGCGCGGCGGTACCGGTCGCATTGTCGACTGCGCCGTTACAGATATCGTCGCCCTCGGCATCGGGCGTGCAGCGGCCCAGATGGTCCCAATGCGCGGTATGGATGACATATTCATCGGGCCGCTCTGCGCCGGGCAGCACGCCGATCACATTCTGCGATTCATAGGTGCGGATATCGTTGCGGAAGCTGGTGGAGGCAGTCAGGCCGAGCGGCACGGCGGTGAAATTGTCCTTCTTCGCAGCAGCCATCAGCGTATCGAGATCCTGTCCGGCAGCGGCCAGAATTTCGCGCGCGGCATCCTTCTGCACCCAGCCATTTACCTGCGTAAGAGCGGGCGCATCCGCGCCGCGCTGGGGGTAGGCCTGCGGCCCGGACCAGCTGCTTTCCACCACGTTCCAGCCATAGGAGGCAGGCTCCGTATCGTGGACGATCAGCGCGGCGGCGGCACCCTGCCGCGCGGCTTCCTCATACTTATAGGTCCAGCGGCCATAATAGGTCATCGCCTTGCCATTGAACGGGCCTTTCAGCGACTCCTCGCCGAAATCGGGATCGTTGACCAGGATCACGGCGGTCTTGCCGGTCATGTCCACGCCTTCATAATCGTTCCAGCCGCGCTCCGGCGCGTTCACGCCGTAGCCGACGAAGACCAGCTCGCTTTCGTCGAGCGATGTCTGCACGTCCTCGCGATAGGTCACGCCGACCCAATCCTCGCGCGCATCGTAACTGAGCTGGGTATCGCCGCCCGAGATGCGCAGCGGCGCGTAATCCTTGCCGGTAATCTCCACCAGCGGAACCTGCTGAACCCAGCTGTCACCATTGCCGGGCGACAGGCCCGCAGCCTGGAATTTCTCGATCAGCAGGGCGACCGTCTTTTCCTCGCCGATGGTGCCGGGCATGCGGCCTTCGAATTCGTCGGAGGATAGTTGCCGCGTCACGTCGATCATCGTCGCTTCGGACAAGTCGCCATTCTCGACTTCGGGAATGTCGAGCCCGGTAGCATCGCCGCCCGAGGGCGCGACCATGTCGCAGGCGGTGAGCGATAGCGCGGCGGTTGCGGCGAGTAATGTGCGGATCATGGGATTTCCTCTTGGCCCGGAAGCATCTTGAATCTTGCAGTAATGTTCGTGGATTGCCCTTTCGCAAGTCTGAACTGCTCTGGCAAGCTGCGGGCGGCCCGTTTGCAAGTTGCAGCCGGACGCTGGACGAGGCAGGACAAACGGCGATGAGCGAAGACTGGACCTCGGCGCTGGAGCGCGCGCGCAAGCACTCCCCGTTCCTCGCGCGGGCGTTGGAACAGATGCCGGATCTGGCCGAATTGCTGGCCGAGGGTAAGGGCGAGGCGGCAATCGAGCTTGCGAAGAGCGTCCGGGCAGACGATCCGGCGATTGCCCTGCGGCGCGAGCGGACCGCGCTGGCCGCGGCATTGGGGGTAGGCGATCTGGCGGGTACGTTCTCGCTTGGCCGGGTGATGGGCGAACTGTCGGCGCTGGCCGACCGCGCGCTCGATACCGCCATTCGCCACGCGATCGGGCGGCGGGTGGATGGTGCAGGGCCGGACGGGTTCATCGCGCTGGCTCTTGGCAAGCACGGCGCGGGCGAGCTCAATTACAGCTCCGACATCGATCCGATCCTGCTCTACGATCCCGAAACCCTGCCGCGCCGCCCGCGCGACGAGCCGGGCGAGGCGGCGCAGCGTTACGCGCGCGAGGTGGTGCGGATGCTGTCCGACAATATGGCGGAAGGGTATGTATTCCGGGTCGATCTGCGGCTGCGTCCAGCGTCCGAAGTCAGCCCGCTCGCGATCACGGTGGGCGGGGCGCTGACCCATTACGAATCGCTGGCGCTGGCGTGGGAGCGCGCGGCCTATATCCGTTCGCGGGCGGCTGCGGGCGACGTCGCGGCGGGCGAGCGGTTTCTCGAAGCGATCAGGCCGTTCGTCTGGCGGCGCAGCCTGGATTTCGGCGCGATCGAGGAGATTCACCGGCTGACGCAGCGTATCCGTGCCAATAATGAAGGGCCCGACCAGCCCGGCCCGGGATACAATGTGAAGCTGGGCCGCGGCGGTATTCGCGAGATCGAGTTCTTCGCCCAGACTCACCAGCTGATCCATGGTGGCCGTATCCCCGCGCTGCGCATGCGCGGTACACGCGCCGCGCTCGATGCGCTGGCCGCGCACGGTATTATCGGTGGCGAGGATGCGAGCGTGCTGGGCGATGCCTATGACCGGCTGCGGGTGATCGAACACCGGCTGCAGATGGTCAATGACCGCCAGACACATGTCTTGCCGGAAGGCGCGGCACTGGGCGGGGTGGCGCTGCTCGACGGCCTGGAGGACGGGGCGCAACTGGTGACGGAACTGACCCGGATTACCGGCGCAGTCGGTGAACGCTTCGACCGGTTGATCGATGGCGAGAGCTCCGGCGGCGATGCGGCGGCCGCGCCGCTGCCCGCGCTGTTGAAGGATCTCGAATTCGCGCAGCCGCGCCGATTGGCCAAGCGGATCGGCGGGTGGAGCGATGGCCGATATCGCGCCCTGCGCAGCGAAAGCGCCAAGGAAGCGTTCGAGGCGCTGCTGCCCGACCTGGTGGCGGCGTTTGCAAAAGCGCCCGATCTGGACCGGGCACTGGCGCGGTGGGAGCGGTTCCTGGCCGGGGTGCCCAGCGCCATCAACCTGTTCCGCCTGCTCGAGGCGCGCCCCGCTCTGCTCGGCCAATTGCTGCGTATCCTGACGCTGGCCCCGCCGCTGGCGGACGAGCTGGCGCGCAGGCCGGACCTGCTGGACACGCTGATCGATCGCAGCGCGCTCGATTTGCCGGGCAGTATGGAGGAGCAGGCGGCCAATATGGCCCGTGTCGAAGTGGCTGGGGATTATGAACGCCAGCTCGACCGGATTCGCATCATCACCGGCGAAACCCGCTTCGCTCTTGGCACCCAGCTGATCGAGGCGGCGCAGGATCCGCTCGAAATCGGCGCGGCGCTGGCCCGCACGGCGCAGGCTGCGCTGTGCGTGGCGCATGATGCGACAAAGGCGGAATTTGCGGCCAAGCATGGGCGGATAGCGGCCGCGGAATTGCTGGTGATCGGGCTCGGCCGGTTCGGCGGAGGGGCGCTGACCCATTCTTCCGATCTCGACATAATCTATCTGTTCAGCGGCGATCATGCTGCGGAATCGGACGGGGATCGCCCGCTCGGCGCGACGCTCTATTTCAATCGGCTGGCCCAGCGGGTCAGCGCGGCGCTCAGCGTGCCGACCGCGCAGGGCGCGCTGTACGAGGTCGACACTCGGCTGAGGCCGCAGGGCGCGCAGGGACCGCTTGCCGCCAGCGTGGAAAGCTTCGCGCTTTACCAGCGGTACAAGGCCTGGACGTGGGAGCACATGGCGCTGACCCGGGCGCGGGTGCTGGTGGGGTCGCCGGCGGCGCAAGAGGAACTGCGCGAAGTGATCGACACGGTGCTCCACCGCGAACGCGATCCCGCGGTGCTGCGTACGGATGTGCTCAAGATGCGCGGCGACATGGCGGCGCACAAACCCCCGCGCGGCGCGCTGGATGCCAAGCTGACACGCGGCGGGCTGATCGATTGCGAGTTCATGATCCACTATCTGCAATTGCTCCACCGCACCGGCTTCGATCCCGATCTCGGCCCGGCAATCAAGGCGCTGGTCGAAGCCGGGCTGCTGGGCGAGGCGATGGTCCCCGCCTACGATCTGATGACCCGGATGATCGTGGCATGCGGCCTGCTCGCACCCGATCAGCAGCGCCCGCCGCCCGCCGCGGCCCAGGCGCTGGCGCAAAGCTGCGGGCATGACGATATCGAATCGCTCTTGCGCGACTTCGCCGAAGCGCGGCATTGCGTGGCCGAGGAATGGCGCCGGATATTCGGCGAGGAACTGGAGACACCCCGATGAGCAAGACGTATGGCGAAGGCGACGCGCTGCCCGATTTCACGATGGACGTGCAGGTGCCGGACGACGATGGCCGGTCGATGTCGCGCGAGGATTTTACGGGGCGCAAGCTGGTGCTGTTCTTTTATCCCAGGGACAACACGCCCGGCTGCACGGCCGAGGCCAAGGACTTTTCCGCCCTGTCAGACAAGTTCAAAGCGGCCGGCACCGCGCTGCTCGGCATCAGCAAGGATTCGGCGAAGAAGCATCATAACTTCATCGTCAAGCACGACTTGAAAACCCCGCTCGGCACGGATGCCGAAGAAGGCGGCCTGTCGGACGAGCTTGGTATCTGGACCGAGAAGCAGATGTACGGGAAGACCTATATGGGCATGGTCCGCACCACCTATCTGGTCGATGCGAATGGCAAGATCGCCCGCGTCTGGAACAAGGTGAAGGTCAAGGGGCATGCCGAAGACGTGCTGGATGCCGCTCAGGCGCTCTGAAACGATATGTGTGCAGGCGAGACGATAGGGGCAGGCGATTCGCATGGCGCAAAAATCCTGGAGCGCATTCTGGATGACGCAATTCGGCACGTCGCCATCGGCACACAGCAGTTCATCGCCGAATCCCGCAGACGCGGGGAAATGCCGGAAAAACTGTGGAATTCCTTGGTCGAGAAGCGTTTCGAGAGCGGTTTGCAGCCGCCATTCAACGACTCGGCGCGTCTCGCAGCCGGTTTATCGCGCAACTTCTATCAACCGCTTGCGCAATAAAAATACGCCTGCATAACCCACAACACACGAAGCGTTGGGGCGTTCCCCGGCCTTCCAAAAAAGTTTTCGTGCAGAGCGGGATTGGATCGCTCGCCTCACGATTTGGGTCGAACCGCTCCTGATGAAGGAGCGCTAAAAAGGACGGGTTTAGCTATCGCTATCGCAACCGAATTCCGCTTCAAGAAAATCACGGCGATTGTCGCCAGCGCACTGCTGGCCGCCGGGACCTCCCCCGCAATGGCCAAGGCCGAAGGCGATGTCGCCGAATTCGCGCCCGAAACCGTGCAGATGTCGGCCGGCGCCGTCGCGCCGCTGGACCTTTCCACCCCGCAATCGATCTCCGGCGCAGACCAGGCGGACGAGGCGGAATTCAAGCAGCTCTTCGCCAGCTGGAAATCGATGGATCGCGGCACCGCGGCAGCGCCGGGCATGGTGCCTGCACCGATCGCCAGCGTCAGCGTCCCTTCGCGCATGCCGCTCGACGGATCGCGCCTGACGTCCAGCTATGGCATGCGCAACCACCCGGTGACCGGTGGACGCCGCCGTCACAAGGGTATCGATCTGGCAGCGCCCACCGGCACGCCGATCTACGCAACCGCCGATGGACAGGTGAGCAAGGCACAGTCTTTCTCCAGCTACGGCCTGTATGTCAGCATCGAACATGGCGGCGATCTGCAGACGCGTTACGCGCATATGTCGCGCATCGCCGTGGCATCGGGCGAAACCGTCAAGAAGGGTGACCTGATCGGCTATGTCGGTTCCACCGGTCGCTCCACCGGGCCGCATCTGCATTACGAAGTGCGCGTCGCGGGCAAGGCGGTTAACCCGCTGCCTTACATGGCGCAGAGCGATGCACAGACCGAGGCAGAAGGTGGCCGCGGCGGCGCCGAGTAAGCTTCAAGCGAACATAGTTTGACATCGGGAGAGGGTGTCATCGGGGCGGCGGGGCAACCTGCCGCCCTTTTCGTTTCGGTTTTACCTTGCAACCGATGGCGATGGCAGGACATAGTTTCGCTCCAACGACAGGCGCATCAATGCGCTGCGGGAGAGAGATACCATGGCCTTGCACCCCCACACCCATGCCGCCGCCGATCCGGGCCGCACCGCCATAGTGATGGCGGGCAGCGGCGAGCGGATCACGTTCGGCGAGATGGAATCCGCCGCCAACCGCATCGCCCACTGGCTGCGCGCGCAGGGCGTTGGCAAGGGTGACGACTTCGCGCTGTTGATGGAAAACAATGCGCATTATCTGCAGATCGCCTGGGGATCGCAGCGCATCGGCGCGACGATCGTGCCGGTTTCCACCCATCTGACCGCCGAAGAAATCGCCTATATCGTGACCGATAGCGGCGCGAAGCTGCTGATCTCCTCGCCGCGATTCGATGGGGTGCTGGAAGAATTCCGGGGCAAATGTCCCGACATTCCAGTCTGGCAGATCGGCAGACCGGGCCAGCCGCAGGATTTCGAAGCTGCCATTGCCAGCCATTCCGATACACTGCCCGAAGACACCGCACCGGGTCTCGACATGCTCTATTCCAGCGGCACGACCGGCCGGCCCAAAGGTATCCGCAACACCACCCCGCAGGACGACGATTTCCAATTCGTCCATCCGTTCGTGATGCTGGTGCATGGGCTGTTCGGCGTGCCGATCGATGGCAGCGCGGTCTATCTGTGCCCCGGCCCGCTCTACCACGCCGCGCCGTTTCGCTGGTCGATGACCATTCACCGGCTGGGCGGGACGGTCGTGATCATGGAGAAATTCGATCCCGAAGCCGCGCTGGCAGCTATCGAGAAGTATGGCGTGACCGTCAGCCAATGGGTCCCGACCCATTTCGTGCGAATGCTGAAACTGCCGGAGGATGTGCGCACCCGTTACGATCTGTCCAGCCACAAGACCGCCATCCACGCCGCTGCGCCCTGCCCGGTGCCGGTCAAGCAGGCGATGATCGAGTGGTGGGGGCCGATCATCTACGAATATTACGCCGGCTCCGAAGGCAATGGCATGACCATGGTCACCAGCGCAGACTGGCTCGACCATCCCGGCACGGTGGGTAAGCCGATCATGGGCACCCCGCATATTTGCGACGATGAGGGCAACGAGTTGCCGCCGGGTGAGCCGGGGACGATCTTCTTCGAAAGCGAGAACAGCTTCGCCTATCACAATGACGAGGAAAAGACCGCCGAGGCGCAGCTGGCCAATGGCTGGAGCACGCTGGGCGATATCGGACGGCTGGACGAGGACGGCTATCTCTACCTCACCGACCGCAAGAGCCACATGATCATTTCCGGCGGGGTGAATATCTACCCGCAGGAGGTCGAAAACCTGCTGATCACGCATCCCAAGGTGATGGATGCCGCCGTGGTCGGCGCGCCCGATCCCGATATGGGCGAGCGAGTGGTCGCGGTGGTTCAGCCGGTGGATATGGGGCAGATCGACAACGGGCTGGAAGGCGTGCTGCGCGAATTCCTCCAGGCCAAGCTGGCCAAGCTCAAATGTCCCAAGGATTACGATTTTCGCGCCGAATTGCCGCGCGAGGCCAATGGCAAGCTGTACAAGCGCAAGCTGCGCGACGAATACCGCGAGAAAGCCCAAGGGCAGCGATAGCCATGCGCGTTTCGCCCGAGATCGCGCGCGCGATTACCGACCCGGCCAGCTATGCCGAATGGAACGGTCTGCTCGATATTTTCGATAGGCTCCGCGCCGAGAATCCCGTCGCGCGGATAGAGCCGCCCGCCGGTCAGCTGGACTTGTTCGATCCCTTCTGGCTGATCACTCGCTATGACGACGTCATGGCGATCAGCAAGGACAACGCCGCCTTCCTCAATAATCCGCGAACGGTGGTGTTCAGCCTCACCGAAGGGATCGAATTCGCCAGAGCGATGACCGGCGGCAGCCCGCATATGGTGGCCAGCCTGGTGACGCATGATGCGCCGATCCACATGAAATATCGCAAGCTGACGCAGGAATGGTTCATGCCGAAGAACCTTGCCAATGTGGAAGGTGAGATCCGCAAGATCGCGCGCGCGGCGGTGGATCGGATGCTGGCGGCGGGGCCGGAATTGGACTTTGTGCCACTCGTCTCCGCGCCCTATCCGCTGCATGTGGTGATGCAGATATTGGGCGTGCCGGAGGAAGACGAGCCGCGTATGCTGATGCTAACGCAGCAAATGTTCGGCGGACAGGACGAGGATCTCAACCAATCCGGCATGGCGGACCTCACGCCTGAACAGATGACCCGGATCGTCGCTGGCGCGGTCAAGGATTTCGAGACGTATTTTGCCGCCATCACCGCGGATCGCCGCGCCAGTCCTACCGCCGATGTCGCCAGCACCATCGCCAATGCGCGCGTGGATGGGCAGCCGCTGAACGACCGCGACATGATGGGCTATTACATCATCCTGGCCGCCGCCGGGCACGATACCACCAGCGCGAGCACGGCGGGCGCGATGCAGGCCCTGGCCAGCGATCCCGAGCAATGGGCGCGTGTTCGCGAAGATCGCTCCTTGCTCCCCGGCATTGTGGAAGAAGCGATCCGCTGGACCAGCCCGGTGCAGCATTTCATGCGCACCGCGGCGCATGATACGCAGATCGGCGGACAGGCGATCGCCAGGGATGACTGGCTGATGATCAGCTATGTCGCGGCCAATCACGATCCCGCCCAATTCGAAAACCCGCGCCGGTTCGATGCCTCGCGCAGTCATAATCGGCATTTGGCCTTCGGTGCGGGGGCGCATCAATGCCTCGGGCTGCATCTGGCGCGGCTGGAGATGCGGATCTTGTTCGAAGAACTGCTCGACCGGGTCGAGGCCGTCGAACCGGCAGGCCCGGCCCAGCGCTCCAAATCCACCTTCGTCGGCGGCCTTAAATCGTTGCCGCTCGACATCACTCCCGCATGAGGAAATCGCATGACCGACCCAATGGACTTCACCGGCAAGACCGCACTGATCGTGGGAGGGTCGAGCGGGATCGGCAACGCCGCCGCCCAAGCCTTCCGGGCGCGCGGGGCGCAGGTGCATGTATGGGGCACGCGTGCCTCGGCGGATGAGTATGCGGGCACCGAAGGCTCCGACCTGACCGGGCTGCATTACGCGCAGGTCGATGTGTCCGACCGCGCCTCGCTCGATGCGGCAAAGCTGCCCGGCCAGCTCGATATCGTAGTGCTGGCCCAGGGAATCGTGCGTTACGCGGGCGAGGAGTTCGAGCGTGAGGGGTGGGACGCGGTAATGGATACCAACCTCACCAGCCTGATGGATTGCGCCCGGCTGGTTCATCCCAAGCTGGCCGAAACGAAGGGCTCGCTCATCACGATCAGCTCGGTCGCGGCATGGGCGGCGGCCTTCGGCAATCCCGCCTATGGCGCGTCGAAGGCGGGCGCGGTTTCGCTCACGCGCAGCCTGGCGCGCGCCTGGGCAAGAGAAGGCATCCGCGTCAACGGCATCGCGCCGGGGTTCGTGCGCACCAAGATGACCGACGTGACCTTCGATGGCGGTCAGCGCGAGGATATGACCCTTAAGGCCATCCCCCTGCGCCGCACCGGCGAACCGGCCGAACTGGCCGACGCGGCGCTGTTCCTCGCCAGCCCGATGGCGAGTTACATGATCGGCCAGACACTGGTGGTCGATGGCGGGCTGACGCTGCACTGATGGTTCGTTGAACGGCACACGGTTACGGTGCGCTTCGTCCGATTTTCCTGTTAATTCAACGCCAATTGTGTTAATGTCGCAGACATGGAAAGTATCGGGGGGCAGACGGGGGCAGTAATTGTTCGCGATCGTGAAATAGCGCGATGAGCGAACTTCTCTCCACACTCGGTTCCAGCCAATACGCACCTTTCAGCGTCGCTTTGCTGATCATGGTGTTTCTCGCCATACTGCAAATTGTCGGCGTATCCGACATGGCCGATGGCGAAATCGATATCGACGCCGACGGCGAAACGGAAGCCGGCGGTTTGATCGACGGGCTGAATAGCCTGATCGGGATAGGCCGGGTGCCTTTCACCATCTGGCTCGCCACGCTGCTGTTCTTCTTCGCCGGGCTGGGCTTCGGCATCCAGGCCTTGGCGCAAAGTATTCTCGGCGCGCCGCTTTACGGGTGGTTGGCGGCGCTTGGCTCCGGCGTGGCATCGCTTCCGGTGACCGGAGGGGCCGTGCGACCGCTCGCCCGCATATTGCCGGGGGATGAAACGAGCGCGGTCGGGATAGATTCCCTGATCGGCCGCCGCGCGCGAATTACCGAGGGGACCGCCCGGCGCGGCTCGCCCGCCCGCGCCAAGGTGCGCGATATCCATGGCCAGGCCCATTACGTGATGGCCGAGCCCCACGGCGATACGGCCAGCATCGCTGCGGGGGAGCGGGTGTTGCTGGTCAGGCGCGAAGGCGGCACTTTTTTCGCCGCCCCGCTGGATGAACGCCAGCTCGCGCCCGCCGATTGAAGGCGCCGGGAACGCAATAAACACAAACCAGACAGGAGTAATGAATGGACGGCTTTACCAGTATCGCAATCACTGCCGGGGGAGGGTTCCTGCTCTTCCTCATCATCATCTTCGCGCTGACGCGGCTGTATCGCCGTGCCTCGAAGGAAGTCGCTTTCGTGCGGACCGGGGTCGGCGGCGAGAAAGTGGTGATGAATGGCGGCGCGCTGGTGCTTCCCGTATTCCACGAAACAATGCCGGTGAACATGAACACCGTAAGGTTGGCGGTAGAGCGCAAGAATGGCGATGCGCTGATCACGCTCGACCGCCTGCGGATCGATGTGAAGGCGGAATTCTACGTCCGCGTGCGACCCGACTCCGAAGCGATCGCCATGGCAGCGCAGACGCTGGGCCAGCGCACCATGCATCCCGAGGCGCTGAAGGACCTGGTCGAAGGCAAATTCGTCGATGCGCTGCGCAGCGTGGCTGCGGGTATGAGCATGAACGAGCTGCACGAACAGCGCGCGGATTTCGTGCAGAAAGTACAGCAGGTCTCGAGCAACGATCTGGCGATGAACGGTTTGGAGCTCGAATCCGTCTCGCTGACCGGGCTCGACCAGACCAGCATCGATCATTTCAATGCCAATAACGCTTTCGATGCCGAGGGCCTGACCAAGCTGACCGAGCAGATCGAAGCGCGCAAGAAACTGCGCAACGATATCGAGCAGGATACGCGTGTCCAGATGGAAACGAAAAACCTGGAAGCGGATGAACGCAGCTTCCAGATCAGCCGTGACAATGAATATGCGCGGCTGGAGCAGGAACGCGAGGTCGAAGTGCGGCGCGCGGCGCAAAGCTCCGAAATCGCGCGCGAACAGGCGGAACGAACGCGCGAGGCCGATGCTGCGAGGATCGAGGCCAAAAAGCAGGTCGATGCCCAGCAGATCGAGGCCGATCGGTTGGTGGAAGAGGCGCGGATCGATCAGAAGCGCGCTCTGGAAATCGCTCGTCAGGAACAGCAGATCGCGGTCCAGAACAAGAGCCGCGAAGAAAGCCAGGCCAAGGCCGAAGCCGACGAGGCGCGTGCCAAGGCTGTTGCTGCCGAAGAACAGGTGGCCACCAGCCGCGAAACCGAAGTGGCCGAGCGTCAGAAGCGTATCGATCTGATCGAGGCGGCCAAGCAGGCCGAGCGCGAAGCGATCGGGGTCAAGGTGGAAGCCGAGGCCGAAAAGGATGCAGCCAGCAATCGTGCAGCCGCACAGCGGTTGGAAGCCGAAGGCGAGGCGGAAGCTGAAAAGCTGCGCGCCGAGGCTGCCCGCGTCCGATTTGAAGTAGAAGCTGCCGGCCAGCAAGCTATCAACGAAGCCGCCAACATCCTGTCGATGGACCAGATCAGCCTGCAAACCAAGCTGGCGCTGCTCAAGGTGCTGCCCGAAGTGATCAAGGAAAGCGCCAAACCGATGGAGGCGATCGACTCGATCAAGATCGTGCAGGTCGATGGCCTGACCCAAAACGGCGGTTCGGGCAGCGGCGGGAATGGCGCGGCAGGCGGTGCGGGCGGCGGCTCCGGCAATCTTGCCAGCGATGCGGTCAGCGCGGCCCTGGCTTACCGCGCGCAGGCCCCCGTGCTCGATGGCTTGATGCAGGAGCTGGGGCTGAATGGCAGCTCGCTAAGCGGCTTGGTCAAGGAGACGGCCAGCGATGGACAAGCCAGTAGCGCTAGCAGCGCCGAGAAAGGTGGGTACAGCGGCGGCGTTGAACTGGCCGACGTTCTGGAGAATATTTCCGATTCTGTGGACGAGGCCGAAAAAAGGGCCGGGCAGAAACAGTCTCGTCGAAAAGACAGTCGCCAAGGCAAGGACAAGCAAACCGACGCTTGAGCGGCGCCAACTAACGATAAGAGCCTCTTCCGCAGTCCGGTAGAGGCTCTTTTTGTATGTCCTACCTGCGCCCTATCCCAGCAGCCGCCTAGCCAAGCAACCGCTGCGCCATCGCGCGCACTTCTGCGCCCATGTCCTCGCGCTCCAGCGCCAGGGCCAACGTTGCTTCGACGAAGCCGACCTTGTTGCCGCAATCGAAGCGGCGGCCATCGAAGGTGACCGCGTGGAAGGGTTGGGTGCCGATCATCTGTGCCATTGCATCGGTCAGCTGGATTTCTCCGCCGGCACCCTTGCCCTGCGTTTCCAGCGTGCGCATCACTTCGGGCTGCAGGATGTAGCGGCCGGAGATGATCTTGTTGCTGGGCGCCTTGTCCACGGGGGGTTTCTCGACCAGTCCGCGCACTTCGGTCAGCCCGCCATTCGACCCGGCGACATCCTCGCCCGGATCGATCACGCCGTAGCTGGAGACATCCTCCTGCGGCACTTCCAGCACGCTGATCAGATTGCCACCGACCTCGTTATACGCCTCGACCATCTGCTTCATGCAGCCTGCCCCGCCGCTCGCGCCGCCATTCGCGGCATGGGCGACCATCAGCTCGTCGGGCAGCAGGATGGCGAAGGGCTCGTCCCCCACGATTGCTCGAGCGCACCAGATCGCATGGCCAAGCCCCATCGGCACTTGCTGGCGCACGGTGATGATATCGCCCGGCGTGGCGCGGGTGGAATCGAGCACGCCCATATCCTTGTCGCGCTCGCCCATCGTGGTTTCCAGTTCGAACGCTACATCGAAATGTTCGACGATGGCGGTCTTGCCGCGCCCGGTCACGAAAATGAGCTGGTCGATCCCGGCTTCGCGCGCTTCGTCCACCGCATATTGGATCAGCGGGCGATCGACGATGGGGAGCATTTCCTTGGGGATCGCCTTGGTCGCGGGCAGGAAACGTGTGCCGAGCCCCGCCACGGGGAAGACGGCCTTGCGGATGGGTTTGCGTCCGGTTGTCGTAGTGTTCATGGCGACCGCGATAGGCAGGACGATGCGCGCTCGTCAACGCAACATCGGGCAGTTTGCGTGACGCCGCCTTGCCGCAACGCGATTCCACGCTAAACGCTGTGGGATGGACAAGATACTCGTACGCGGCGGCAAGCGCCTTTCCGGCACCATCCCGATTTCCGGCGCGAAGAACGCCGCGCTCACGCTGATACCCTGCGCGCTGCTGACCGAAGAGCCGCTGACCTTGCGCAATTTGCCGCGGCTGGCCGATATCGATGGCTTCCAGCATTTGATGACGCAATTCGGTGTTTCCACGAGCATCCGGGGCAAGCGGCCGGAAGAATTCGGCCGCGTGATCACGTTCGAGGCATCGCGAATTACGTCCAACACCGCGCCTTACGACCTGGTGCGCAAGATGCGCGCCTCGATCCTGGTGCTCGGCCCCTTGCTGGCACGCACTGGAGAGGCGACCGTGTCGCTGCCCGGCGGCTGCGCGATCGGTAACCGCCCGATCGACCTGCATCTCAAGGCGCTCGAAGCCATGGGTGCGGAGATCGAAATCGCCGCAGGCTATGTCCGCGCCAAGGCGCCCGAAGGCGGCCTGGTGGGCGGCGAGTTCGATTTTCCCGTAGTGTCCGTCGGCGCGACCGAGAATGCCTTGATGGCCTCTGTCCTGTGCAAGGGCACAACCAAGCTGTTCAACGCTGCGCGCGAGCCGGAAATCGTCGATTTGTGCAATTTGCTGGTCGCGATGGGGGCGAAGATCGAAGGCATCGGCACATCCGATCTGACCATTCGCGGGGTCAAGCAGCTGAACGGGGCAACCTACAAGGTGATGCCCGACCGTATCGAAGCAGGATCCTATGCCTGCGCCGCCGCCATCACCGGAGGCGAGGTGCGGCTGGAAGGCGCCGATGCCCGCGATATGGGTTCGACTATCCACGCGCTGCGCAATATCGGCGTCCAGGTCGATACGGATGAAGACGGCATTACCGTCGCCGCCAATGGCAGACTGAACGCGGTCAATCTCTCCACTGCGCCATTCCCCGGCCTGGCGACCGACATGCAGGCGCAATTGATGGCGCTGCTATGCCGCGCGGAGGGAACCAGCGTGCTGACCGAAACTATTTTCGAAAATCGCTACATGCACGTCCCCGAACTTAGCCGAATGGGCGCGGATATCGATACGCAGGGCCGCACCGCGATCGTGAAAGGCGTGGACCGGATGACAGGGGCCGAGGTCATGGCCACCGATTTGCGCGCCTCGATGAGCCTCGTGATAGCGGGATTGGCAGCCGAAGGCGAAACGACCGTGCGCCGCCTATACCACCTCGATCGCGGGTATGAGCGGCTGGAGGAAAAGCTGCAGCTGGTCGGCGCAGATGTGGAGCGCGTCGGCGACGAGTAGGGGAGTTATTGGGGGCGTGGTTCGAAACAGCGTCGAGCCAACGACCGGCTAGATAAAGCCGCCCCCGCCCATCAAACTCCAAACCCAACAAATACTACCGGACCTTTTGCGCCATTCCGCCGTTGGATCGGCATAGGTAAACTACGCAAAAGGAATTTATCATGGGTTTGATCAGGATGGCCGCTTTGGGCGCGCTTGGCTGGTTCGGCTACAAGAAATACCAGGAAATGCAGGGCGATAACGCCGTGGCTTTCGATGAGAACCAGGACGATGCGAAGGTTCGCGATGCCGGGCCGGAAGCTATGCGCGACAAGCCGACGCGCGAATGGACCAAGGCGGACGAGGAAAGCGATGAAAGCTTTCCCGCCAGCGATCCGCCGGCAAATTACTGATACGATTTTGTAAGCTGCCGTAAAAACAGCAGTTCGGGTCCAAAGTACGGGCGGCGCCTTCGCGGGCGTCGCCCGTTTGCTATTCGGCCAGTCTAGCCACCAGCCAGATACGTATCGCGCCAGCCAGGCCCGGCGGGGCCTCGGCCTCCAGCCGCTCGGCATCGATGCGCGCCACCAGCGCGTTGACCGGCACAGCCTCGGCCTCGGCAGCATGGCGGAGCATGTCCCAGAACATCGGCTCCAGACTGATCGAGGTCTTGTGCCCGGCAATCTCGACCGAATATTTGCGCGGAGGATGGTAGGGAGGGGTCATGGCTGCGCCTTGTTGCATCATGCGCGGAACGTTCCAACGGATTTTGCCAATGGATTTCGCATGTCACCCACCACACCCCACTCCATCTCTGCCTCCGCAGGTTCCAGCAGGTTTAACGGGGCATTAGGCGTGTTGCGCTACCAAACCCACGCCGGTGGGGCACAGTTGCCGGCCTGGGGGAGAAGCCAGAGGTGAAAATTGCAGCAATCGCTGTGGCGGGCCTGCTCGGGTATTCCGCGTTGCTGATCGGTTATGAGGCAGCCACCTCTCAGGCCGATGTACGCCCTTATTTCAGCGATATCGAGGATGTCGCCCCGTTATTCGGTATCAACACCACGCTGAGCACATTCCTGCTGGCAGGCACGGCGATGCTGCTGTTGTTCGCCGCGCTGGCCGGCCCTGCGGCCGCCCCTTTGCGCCGGCGCAACTTCCTGTTTTCGCAAGCGGGTATATTCGGATTTCTTGCTGCTGACGACCGGTTCCAGATTCACGAAAGGCTCGGCTGGCATCTGGGCATTGCGGACCATTTCGTAATGCTGGGCTGGGCAGTGGCGGAACTGGCCTTCATCGCCGCTTTCTGGCGTCCCGCCGATCACTCCAGGCGCGCCACCGGATTATTCGTCGCGGGCGGATGCCTGTTTGCGGTGATGTTCACTATCGATGCCTTCGCCCCATCCGGCGCATTTCTACGCCTGTCGCTGGAAGACCTCACCAAGAGCTGGGCCGCCGCCATGTTCCTCGGCTTCGGCTGGGTCGCTGCGCGCGATTATGTGCAGGGTGTCCCGCAGCGAACGGCGCGGCACAGCCTTTAGTACATATGCTGCCCGCCATTGATGCTCATGGTGGAGCCGGTGACGAAGCCCGCATCCTCGCTGCATAGGAAGCTGACGCCGCGTGCGATTTCCCGCGCCTCGCCCAGCCGTCCGACGGGGATCTTGGCGACGATCTTTTCCAGCACATTGTCCGGAACGGCGGCGACCATATCCGTGTCGATATAACCCGGCGCGATGGCGTTCACGGTGATCCCGGCACGCGCGCCTTCCTGCGCAAGCGCCTTGGTAAAACCGTGAATGCCCGATTTGGCAGCGGCGTAATTGACCTGACCATATTGCCCGGCCTGGCCATTGATCGAACCGATATTCACGATCCGGCCCCATCCCCGCGCTTTCATTCCGGGAAAGCAGGCTTTCGACATGCTGAAGCAGCCGCCCAAATTGATCCGCATGACATCGTGCCAGTCATCGTAGCTCATCCGGGCCAGCGTACCGTCGCGGGTGATCCCGGCATTGTTGACCACCACGTCGATCGGGCCAACCTCCGCTTCCACCTTGGCGCAGCCATCGAGGCAGGCCTGGTGATCGCCGACATCCCATTTGTAGCATTTGACGCCGATTTCTTCGGCACATTCGCGGGCCGCGCCGTCGTTGCCGGCATAGTTGGCGACCACGGTAAAACCATCTTCGAGTAATCTTTGGCAAATAGCCCGCCCGATGCCGCGTGTTCCGCCTGTCACGATTGCTACCTTGCCCACGAAGAGTTCTCCCAGATTGCCTCTGGGGTAGGATTACGCGAGCCGGGCAGGGCAGGCAAAGAAAAACCCCGCCGAAGCGAGGTTATTCATGGATGCGGTGTGAGGCGATCAGAAGCGGATTTGTGTTCCCACATACACGGCCTGGCTATCCTGCACCTCGTCGGTCAGCGGTGCCAGGCGGTCTCGTTCCTGCGAGAGGCGCACACCGGCGGTCACGTCCAGATTGCGGCTGACGCGGTATGCGCCGCCGACATCCACCGATTGTTCGCCCAGCGCATCGAGCGTACGCGGCGTGCGGCCAGCGCGGCCCTGCTCTGTTTCCAGCGCGATGCGCGGCTGGAAGCGGCTCGGCCTGTCGTCCTTGGCCCCTTCGGCGGGCTTGAATTCCGCCAAATCGGGCATGTCCATCTTGCGGACGCCTGCGGGCAGGCGAGTCGCCGTGCCGGGAGCAACCTTGGCCGCCGTTTCCCTGATCCCGGCAAAGTTGCGGTAACCGCGCGATATGCCGAGATTGAACCGGCCGGCTTCTGCGTCGATCGCGCCGGTGCCTGGCGCGCTGCGTGCGCGGTCGAGCGCTCCGCGAACGGAGATAGCGCGCGCCGTGGCATCGTCCACCCGCACCGCGACGGTAATCGTGCGGTCGTTGCCCGCGGGTCCGCCGGCAGGGGTGAAGCGCATGTTGGAATTGCCGATATCGGCCGCCACCCGGCGGGCCAGCTGAGGATCGACGCTGGCCGGGGTAAAGGGCGTGAATTCGTCTGCAATCAGCGAAGCACCGTCCTGAACGCCGCCAACCGCCAGAACTGCGCCGGGCAAGGCAAGCGCGGACGCCGCAAGCGCAATGGCAACGGGCGCGAATCCGCGCTTCGTATTGCCTTTGCCTGCGGTGATACGGCGCTGCGCCATGATCGTTCGAATCGCCCCTTTTATACTTCCGTACCGGAACATAATGCATCCCGGCACTGAACGGTTCCTGACCGAGGCAATACGCACCAAGCGACTCAAGCCCCTGTCCGAATTAGTTTTAAGCTAGACCGCCGGATGAAGCTTGGCCAGTTTTCCACAAAGCGCAACACCGATTGCGGCCATGGTGTTGCCCGCATCCCACAATCAGACGGATCAAGGCACAAGCGCGAATCGCACCCGCCCGCGCGCCGGTTCAGCGCGGATTAACGGCGCAAACCCCTGTTGCGGGAGCGCACCGCCATGCTTGCCGCGCTTGCCGCACGCGCTGTGGCGGCTATACAGCACCCGAATGCGCCTGCGATATGGCGCGCGACAACAGGACACGCCGGAACCCATGAGCCTCACCCTTTTCAAGCCCCACCGCATCGTCAAAGCTGCCATTTTGGGGAGCGCTATTGCCGGGCTCGCCGCATGTGGCGGGCCGGACCGGCCGCGTGCCGACCTGGCCGCCGCGCAGGTTTCCACCATCGGGGTGAACGCCTATCTGTGGCGCGCGGCTCTTTCGACCTTCAGCTTCGCGCCGCTGCTTCAGGCCGACAGCGCGGGCGGCGTGATCGTGACAGACTGGTATTCGCAGCCTTCCAATCCGAGCGAGCGGGTGAAGATGACCGTCACCATCCTCGACCGCGATCTGCGCGCCGATGCGCTGCGCGTTGCCGCCAGCCGCCAGGTTGCGCAGAACGGGGTGTGGGTCGATGCCCCGGTGCAAGCTGCCACGGTGCAGAAGCTGGAAGACATCATCCTGACCGAAGCGCGCAAGCTCCGCCGCCAGGCAGTCTCGGGCTGATCCTTCGTCCGGCCCGCGCCAAAGGGTTCTCATGACCAATAGCAATTCCGATCCGTCGCAGTCTGCCACGGGTCGTTTCGATCCGGGCCAGGCCGATGCCCGCTGGCAGGCGGCGTGGGACGAGGCGCGCTGTTTCGAGGCGGATTCCAATTCGCCCAAACCCAAGAGCTACGTGCTCGAGATGTTCCCCTATCCCAGCGGGCGCATCCATATCGGCCATGTGCGCAATTACACGATGGGCGACGTGCTGGCGCGCTACAAGGCGATGCGCGGGCACGAGGTGTTGCACCCGATGGGTTGGGACGCCTTCGGAATGCCGGCGGAAAACGCCGCGATGGAAAAGGGCGTGCATCCCGGCGGCTGGACGCGCGAGAATATCGCCAACATGAAGGCGCAGCTGAAACGCCTCGGCTTCGCGCTCGACTGGAGCCGCGAGTTCGCCACCTGCGACCCGGAATATTACGGCCACGAACAGGCGCTGTTCCTCGACCTGTACGAGGCCGGGCTGGTCTATCGTAAAGAGAGCGAGGTCAATTGGGACCCGGTCGACATGACCGTGCTCGCCAACGAGCAGGTGATCGACGGCAAGGGCTGGCGCAGCGGGGCAGAGGTCGAGAAGCGCAAGCTGAGCCAATGGTTCCTCAAGATCACCGACTTTGCCGAGGAATTGCTGGACGGCCTGGGCGAGCTGGATGGCTGGCCCGACAAGGTGCGGCTGATGCAGGAAAACTGGATCGGCAAGTCGCAGGGCATGGAACTGCGCTTCGGCCTGTCCGACGGTTCGCAGATCGACCTTTACACCACGCGGCCCGATACGATTTTCGGGGCGACATTCGTGGCGGTGGCAGCGGATCATCCGGTGGCGCAGCGGGCGGCGCAAGAAAGCCAGGCCGCGCAGGATTTCATCGCCCTGTGCAAGCGCGGCGGGACCACGGCGGCGGAAATCGAGACGGCAGAGAAGCTGGGTTTCGATACCGGCCTGACCGCGACTCACCCGCTGACCGGCGGCGACCTGCCGGTCTATATCGCGAATTTCGTACTGATGGATTATGGCACCGGCGCGATCATGGCGGTGCCGGGCCACGATCAGCGCGACTTCGATTTCGCGCAGAAATACGGAATGCCGATCCGCCGCGTTGTCGCCCCCGAAGGCGTTTCCGCAGACGATCCGCTGACCGAGGCGCAGGCTGGCGACGGCACCATCGTGAACTCCTCCTTCCTCGATGGGAAGAATGTTGAGGACGCCAAGGCAGCCATCGTCGCACGGGCCGAGGATGAGGGCTGGGGCGAGGGCAAGACCGTCTGGCGGCTGCGCGACTGGGGCGTTTCGCGCCAACGCTATTGGGGCACGCCGATCCCCTTCATCCATTGCGAGCGCTGCGACATCGTGCCGGTGCCGAAAGACCAGCTGCCGGTGGAACTGCCCGAAGATGTCGGCTTCGATATTCCCGGCAACCCGCTGGAGCGGGCGGCGGAATGGAAGAACGTGCCTTGCCCGAAATGCGGCGGCGCGGCGGTGCGCGAAACCGACACGCTCGATACCTTCACCAATTCCAGCTGGTATTTCCTGCGCTTTGCCAGCCAGCCTGCGGACAAGCCGTTCGATGCGGACGAGCTGGCGAAATGGTTGCCGGTCGAACAATATATCGGCGGCATCGAGCATGCGATCCTGCATCTGCTCTACGCCCGGTTCTGGACGCGCGCGCTGGCCAGTATCGGCAAGATCGATGTGAAAGAGCCCTTTGCCAGCCTGTTCACGCAGGGCATGGTGACGCATGAGACCTATCAGTTGGGCGATGGCAGTTTTCTCTCGCCCGACCAGGTGAGCCGGAACGGCGCGGACTGGACGCGGATCGAGGATGGGGCGCCGGTTACTGCAGGCCGCGTCGTCAAGATGTCCAAATCCAAGAAGAACGTCATCGACCCCGATGCGATCATCGCGCAATATGGCGCGGATGCGGTGCGCTGGTTCATGCTGTCGGACTCGCCGCCGGAGCGCGATTTGCCGTGGTCCGAAGCTGGGATCGAAGGGTGCTGGCGCTTCGTCCAGCGGCTGTGGCGGTTGTTTGGGCAATATGATGCCGATGCCTCCGGCGAAGACAAGGATCTCGCCCGCGCCACCCACCGCGCCATTGCCGCGGTGGGCGAGGATATCGAGGCGCTGGCGTTCAACAAGGCGGTCGCGCGGCTGTATGAATTGACCGGGGCAGCGGAAAAGGCGCAGCCATCCGCCACGCGCAGCGAAGCGATCCGTACGCTGGCGCTGCTGTCCGGCCCGATGATGCCCCACCTTGCCGAACAAGGCTGGGCCGCGATGGGCGCAGACGGCCTGATTGCGCAGGCGGATTGGCCCATTGTCGATCCGGCGCTGCTGGTGGAAGACGAGGTGACCATCGCCGTTCAGCACAAGGGCAAGCTGCGCGATACGCTGACCGCGCCCAAGGGTGCGGCCAAGGAAGACCTCGAAGCGCTTGCGCTGGCGAGTGAGAAGGTCCAGCGTTCGCTCGATGGCGCGGCGATCCGCAAGGTGATCGTGGTGCCCGACAGGCTGGTAAATATCGTCACGTGATACGCTTTCTCGCCCTGACCTTTCTCGCTTTCGCGCTGGCTGGCTGCGGCCTCCAGCCGATGTATGCGGGCGGATCGAGCGGGCAAGTGGCGCGCGGTCTGGCCGAGGTGGAAGTGCCCGCGATCGAAGGGCGCGCGGGCTGGCTGGTGCGCAATGCCCTGAACGATCGGCTGGGCGCAGCCGGTGAAGGCTCGGCACGCTACCGGCTGGACGTACGGCTCGACGATTCGCTCGAAGGATTCGGCCTGATCAACGATATCGAGATTGCCCGCGAACGCCGCACCTTGCGCGCGCGGTATCAGCTCGTCGACACCACGACCGATGAAATCCTGCTCGATGCAACCTCGCGCTCCGACGCCGGGATCGACGTGGTGTCGAGCGAGTATGCTACCATCTCGGCAGAGCAGGCCGCGCTGGAAAATCTCAGCCGCGATATTGCCGATCGGATCGTCCAGCGTCTCTCGCTGACGCTCCGCCAGCAGCCGTGAAGGCGACCCAGAAAGACTTCGCCCGAAACGCACCACGCGCGGCAAAAGAATGCCGCATCTTCTTCTTTTGCGGGCCGGACGAAGCGGGCGCATCCGCGGCCGCACAGCGAATAGTGGAGCTGCTGCCCGATGCCGGCGAACGGATCGAACTGGGCGGCGGAGAGCTTAAACGCGACCCTGTCCGCCTGGGCGACGAGGCGCGCTCTACCTCGCTATTCGGCGATACCCGCCATATTTGGGTGCGCGCCAGCGGGGACGAGGCGCATGATGCGCTCAAAGTGCTGACCGAGGGAAAGGGTGAGGCTTGCCCGGTGCTGGTCGTCGCCACATCGGCCACCGACAAATCGCGCAGCGCGAAGCTGCTTGCCAAGCGCGACGATGCGCTGGTGGCCATGTTCTACCCACCCGATCTGGCGCAGGTATCCGCCACCGTGCGGCAGATGGGCGATGCGGCGGGAATCTCGCTGAACGGCGCGCTGGCCGAACGAATCGCACGCGGGGCGGGGATGGATGTGCGGCTGGCGCAGTCCGAAGTGACCAAGCTGGCGCTGTATCTTGGCGCAAGCCAGCAGAGCCCGCGTCCGGCCACTGCCGAAGCGCTCGACGAGATCGGGGCGGCGACCGAAGAGGATGGCTTCATGCCGCTGGTTAATGCCGTGCTGGCGGGCGAAGTGAAGAAGCTGCCCGGCGAGCTTCACCGGATGCGCGAGCTGTCGCTCAACCCGGTCGGCCTGTTGCTGGCCTTCGAACGGCGAGCGGCGCAGCTGGCGGCGCTGGCGGCCAAGGTCGGTCCGCGAGGCGATATTCGCGGTACGATCGAGGCGGAGAAACGCGCGCGGCGGATATTCTGGCGGGACGAGCGCGATCTCGATACGCAATTGCGCCGTTGGCGGGGCAAGCGGCTCGATCGGCTGGTGGACCGGCTGATGGCGCTGCACCGCACATTGCTGGCCAACAGTCAGGCCGGCGAATTGTTGTTGGCGCAGGAGCTTACCACCATCGCCCGCTTCGCCGCGCAGGCCAAGCGGTAGGCGGCCGGGCCCAAGCCGCGAATCCCGGCGTCTATTCGCCGCGATCGGGCACGGTGAAGCGGCCGGTCACGCGCCCGTCGCCGCCCGTGGTCGCGCCGGTTCCGGTGGCGGAGGTCGATCCGCTGGCGCGGCCATCCACGCTGGAAACCCCGGTCGCCAGATTGATCACCAGCCGCCCGCCATTCAACGTATTGCCGCGCTGTTGCAGCCGGACATTGCCCGCCATCGTGATCAGCCGCCGGTCGAGATCGTAGATCGCCACATCGCCGCGCGCCGATTCGCCCGCGCGCGTGACGGTCACTCCGCCGGTCGCCGTGATCCGGTCGATATTGAGCGATCCTGCATCCGAATAATTGACCAGCGTGCGCGGCGCGGTGAGCCGCAGACCCGCCTGGTTGATGATGACATTGCCCGACAGGACCACGCGGTTCTGCCGGTCCTGCAATTCGATCCGCCCGGCATCGAAATCCACCGGAGCATTGGAATTGTGGGCGCCGAACACCTGCGCGCGGCTTTGCATCCCGGCAAAAGCGACCAGCGTCAGCAGGAAGCCGAGCAGGGCAAATTTCATCGCGCGGGGGGGCATCTGCGTGGTCATCGCTTCATCCTGTTCAATTGTCCGGGCACCATGCGCAGCTTGGCATTGCCGTCAAGCGCCACGGTGCGCGCGGCGAGGTCGGCTTCCATGCGGTTGGCGCTGAAGGAGCCCGCGGGAACGGTGCCTTCCACTCCGCCCGAGCCGACCATGGTGCGGTTCTCCAAATTCACCGACACGCCCCGAGCGGTCATGCGGTAGCCATCGGCCGCCACCATGGTAACCTGTCCGGCCACATCGACGAGCTGTTGGTCGATATCGTATTGACCCGCCGGTGCGGCGATCCGGGCGGGCCCTTCGGGCAGGATCATCCGCCCCATCAGGTCGTTCATCCGCACGATACCTTCCGCGCCCGATCGCTGGACCGCCTCGCCCGCGGTCAGCGAGAAGGGCTGTCCTTCATCGTCCTGCCCGCGATACAGCGCATTATCCACCCGCAGCCGCTCGTCGATCACCGCAACCTTGTTGCGATCGAGCAGGAAGCTGACCTCGCCGCGCGGGGAAAGCGGGGTGATGACCATAAAGGCGGCGAGCACGCCGACACCCATCGGCAGCGCCGCGCCGAGGAATTTCACGAGCTTGTCATGCGAGCCGCCGGGGGCCGCAAAATGCTGCCGCTCGCTGCGCAGTTCCTTCGCGCGCTGAGTCTCGATGCGCCGCTGGCCGATCACGCGAGTGGTTCCATCACATGTGACTGAAAATGTCGTGCTCGGCCCAGCCGGCCAGATCCAGCCGGGCGCGCGCGGGCAGGAAATCGAAACAGGCCTGCGCGAGTTCGGTGCGCCCTTCGCGTTCCAACCGCTCGATGAAAATATCGCGCATCCGGTGGAGATAGCGCACATCCGACGCAGCATAATCGCGCTGCGCCTCGTTAATCTCGGCCGCGCCCCAATCGCTGGATTGCTGCTGTTTGGAGATGTTCTCGCCCAGCAATTCATCGACGATATTCTTCAGCCCGTGCCGGTCGGTATAGGTACGGGTCAGCTTGCTGGCAATCTTGGTGCAGAACACCGGCGCGGCGGTGATGCCAAGGTAATGCTCGATCGCCGCCAGATCGAACCGCGCGAAATGGTAGAGCTTCAGCCGATCCGGATCGCCCAGGATCGCCTTGAGGTTCGGCGCGGCATAGTCGCTATCCACGGCGAAGCGGACCAGATGCTCGTCTTCCCCGCCATCGCTGATCTGCACGATGCACAGCCGGTCGCGCGGCGTGATCAGACCCATCGTCTCGGTATCGACGGCAAGCGGACTATCACCTGCCAGCACGCCTTCGGGCAAGTCTTCTTCGTGGAAATATACGGTCATTGGGCGGCTCTAGGCGGATTGGGGATTTGTGGGAAGGGGTGGTGGCGAAGCCGTTATAACCGGCCTAGCCTGAACCGCATGAACGGCGAGACGATCCCCGAAAGCTGGCGCCCTGCGCTGGAGCCGGTGCTGAACGCGCCGCAATCGCGCGAGCTGGGCGGTTGGCTGCACTCTCGAGAGGCAGCGGGCAAGCGAATTTATCCTGCGCGCGGCACCCGTTTGCGCGCGCTGGAACTGACGCCGCTGGACGCGGTGAAAGTCGTGATATTGGGGCAGGATCCCTATCACGGGCCGGCGCAAGCGCACGGGCTTTGCTTTTCCGTGCCCGAAGGCGTGAAACTGCCCCCGTCGCTGCGCAATATCTACAAGGAAATGGCGTACGATCTCGGTATCGCACCTCCGAGTTCGGGCGATTTGAGCGGCTGGGCGAGACAAGGCGTGCTGCTGCTCAACAACACGCTGACGGTGGAGGAGGGGCAAGCGGGTAGTCACGCGCGAAAAGGGTGGGAAGCGATCACCGATGCAGTCGTGACGGCGGTGGCCGAGCGCGATGCGCCAGCGGCGTTCATCCTGTGGGGCGGCCATGCGCAGGGCAAGGCCGCGCGCATTGCGCAACTGGCGGACGGCTCGCCAGCCGCAACGCGCCATCTCATCCTGAAATCGCCGCATCCCAGCCCTCTTTCCGCCCATCGCGGGTTTTTCGGCAGCAAGCCCTTCAGCCGCACCAATGCATTCCTCCGGAGTGAAGGCTTGGGCGCGGTCGATTGGAGCAGGGTGGGCGAGTGACCACGGACGAAGGCCGGACGCCCCTATGTTGGCGCTTCTCTCGGCTGGCGGACGGTAGCTGAGTTTGGGCTATGGCTGCTAGGTGTGAACCGCGCCGGCCAGCAAGTCAGAAGCGGGTGGTCAGCCTCAGCCCTGCCGTAACGCCCACATCGCGGACCACCACGGTGGAATCGACGATCTGCACATTACCGGTCAGACGAAACCGCTCGGCAATTTGCGCGGTGTAGAAAATTTCCACGCCCTCTTCGTCCTCCAACGCCAGTCGGCTCGCCAGAGCATCGACCAGTCCATCGGTCAGCGAATAGCGGAACCAGCCGATCCCGAAGCGATCCTTGGGGCGCCCCGCCGGATTGCCCGAGATGCCGGCAATCGCGCTGACATCGAAGAAGGTCGGATCGCCATTGGAAACATAAGCCTGCGCGAACACCCCGATCGACCCGCCGCCTTCATGCACTGCGATGTTCTGATAACCGGCCAGCACAACCGACAATTCGCCTTGTTTCTCTCCGAAGCCCGATCCGGGTGCGGGCACCAGCACGGCAGGCAGGGCGTCGGCTGCCAACCCGTCGCGAGTCGATGCAGACAGCTTTACTGCGTAATAGCCCTGCTGCCCGCCGATCTTCACCGGGAAGGTGGCCGAAGCGAGGAAGCCGACGCCCTGATGGAAAGGGTCTTCGAAGCCGTTGCGCTGCGATTGCAGGTCGGGATCGTAAACCCAGAATCGCAGCAGTACGTCCTTGGTGGGAATATCGAGCATCGCCCCGGTGATCGAAGCTGGCACGATGGCGCTGGGCGGCAAGGCAAAGGCCAGGTTCTGAAACCCCTCATGCCCGCCGCCACCGATAATCGGCGCCCGCGCGGCCAGATCGAGCACGTTGACCTTGCCGACCGTCAGGCTGGTGCCGCTGGACCAACGCTTTCGCAGATTGATCGAAAGGTCGAAATCCTCGCCATCGCCGGGATAGAACAGCGCGGTGTTGACCGGCAGCAGGCCAATTTCGCCATTGGAGCTCTGCCCATAGCGGAACTCGGGATGGACATGCAGGCGCAGCCCTTCGTCCAGCCCGATGGCGGAATCGTCGATATCGAAATAAGCGTCGATCTTGCCGCCATAGCGCAGCGTGTCCTCTGCATTGCCCACGACCGCAGCATCGAGGAATTGCGACCAGACGAAGCGCGCCGCGATATCTTTGGGCGGGGTAGGTGCTGGCGCAGCCGCCGCGGGGGCAACCGATCTTGGCGGAGCGCCGGGTGCGGTTGGCAGGGAAGTGACCGGTTCGGCGCCCTGCGGATTGGTATCATCGTCCGGTTCGGGCAAGCTTCCAGCATGCTGCGGTGCAGGATCGACCGGGGCGGTATCCTCCGCCGCCAGGGCAGGCGCCGGCCCCAGGGCCAGCCATGCAACTGCGTAAAGCAGTCCCGATACAGGTAAAGCGCGCAGCCCAGCAGAGCTGGAAAAACGCTTGTCCATCACCATGTGTGTTACCCGACCCCCATCGCACCTATTCTCGTGCGATTTTTCGATGCGACCATATCTCGCTTAGATCTGCGAGCTTTGTTGTTATGCGATAGGGGTTTATCCGTAATTGCTTGCCGGGGTGCAAGTAAAAACGGTTAAGGCCGACACAAGTTAAACAAAGACCGTAGCTTTCCAGTCACGCCCTGTTCTTAAAAACGTGGAGGAAACGGTCTCATTGGCCGGATTATCGCGGCAGGGCCGTCTTGCCCATCAACGCCTCGTCCACCGCACGCGCAGCCTGGCGGCCTTCGCGGATGGCCCATACGACCAGGCTTTGCCCGCGCCGCATGTCGCCGCAGGCCCACACGCCCCCATCGCTGGTGGCGTAGCTTTCGGTATCCGCCGCGACATTGCCGCGATCGTCCAGCGCCACGCCGGATTGCTCGAGCATCCCGCTTTTCTTCGGGCCGACGAAGCCCATCGCCAGCAAGATCAACTGCGCGGGAATCGTGAATTCGCTGCCTTCGACCTCGTTGAAATTACGGCCATCCCATTCGATCCGCACGCATTCCAGCCCGGTGACCTCGCCATTTTCGCCGGTTACCCGCTTGGTCAGCACCGACCAGTCGCGATCAGCGCCTTCTTCATGGCTGGAGGATGTGCGCATCTTTACCGGCCAATCGGGCCAGGTCAGCGCCTTGTCTTCCTTTTCGGGCGGCTGCGGCATGATTTCCAGCTGGGTTACGCTGCGCGCACCCTGGCGGTTCGACGTGCCGACGCAGTCGCTGCCAGTATCTCCGCCGCCGATCACGACCACATCCTTGCCCTCGGCGCTCAGCGTGCCGCGCGGTGCGGCGCGCTGTTCATCGTCGCCCGCATTGCGCTTGTTCTGCTGGGTCAGGAATTCCATCGCCAGCCGCACGCCAGGCATTTCCGCGCCGGGAATGGCGAGCGCCCGGGCATCTTCGCTGCCCCCGGCCAGCACCACCGCATCGAAATTCTCCTTCAGCGATTTGAACGAGATATCGACGCCGACTTCCTTGCTGGTCTTAAACTCGACCCCCTCGGCCTCCATCTGCACACAGCGGCGGTTGATGAGGTGCTTTTCCATCTTGAAGTCGGGAATGCCGTAACGCAGCAGCCCCCCGATCCGGTCGGATTTTTCAAACACCGTCACCGTATGACCGGCGCGCGCCAATTGCTGCGCTGCAGCCAGCCCGGCCGGGCCGGAGCCGACCACGGCAACCGCCTTGCCGGTCTTTTTCGAAGGAACCAGCGGGGTCACCCAGCCTTCGCGCCAGCCGCGATCGATAATCGCTGCCTCAATGCTCTTGATGGTCACCGGATTGTCGGTGATGTTCAGCGTGCATGCCGCCTCGCACGGGGCGGGGCAGATGCGGCCGGTAAATTCGGGAAAATTATTGGTCGAATGCAGCACTTCCAGCGCGCTGCGCCAATCGTCCTCATAGACGAGGTGGTTCCAGTCCGGGATGATGTTGTTCACCGGGCAACCATTGTGACAATACGGAATCCCGCAATTCATGCAGCGCGCGGCCTGGCGCGCAAGCACTTCGGGCTCCGGCTCATGCGTGAACTCGCGGTAATGCTTCAGCCGTTCTTCGGGCGCATCGTAAGTGCGCTCCTCACGGTCGATTTCCAGGAAGCCGGTTTCCTTACCCATGACGGTGCGAGCTTTCTTGTTCGGGTGAGAATGCGAGTTGAGCGACCATCACTCCGCCGCCTCCATCGCAGCATCTTCGCGCTCCGCCGCCATCTGCTTCAGCGCGCGGGCATAGTCGGTCGGCATTACTTTCACGAACTTGCCCAGCGCATTATCCCAATCGGCCAGCAATTCGCTCGCTCGGGCCGATCCGGTATGCAGCTGGTGCCGCTCGATCAAGATGCGCAGCCGCTGTGCATCGTGGTGAAGCATGTCGCCCATGCCGAAATCGTGGACGCTCTGCGCTCGTTGCTGCGGCGTATTTTCGTAAGTCTCTCCGCCACCGTCCTGCTCGGCCGAAATCGGCTCCAGCTCGACCTGCGCCAGATTACATAATTTCACAAATTCACCATCGCTATCATAGACATAAGCGGCCCCGCCGCTCATCCCCGCAGCGAAATTGCGGCCCGTCTTGCCGAGCACCACGACCACGCCGCCGGTCATGTATTCGCAGGCATGGTCGCCGGTGCCCTCGACCACGGCGATCGCGCCCGAATTACGTACGGCGAAGCGTTCTCCCGCCACGCCGCCGAAATACGCCTCGCCCGCAATCGCGCCATACAGCACCGTATTGCCCACGATGATGTTGTCCGATGCATCACGCGAGGTGCCTTCGGGCTGCCGGATGATCAGCCGCCCGCCCGACAATCCCTTGCCGACATAATCATTGGCATCGCCCGTCAGATCCAGCGTCACCCCATGCGCCGCCCATGCGCCGAAACTCTGCCCCGCAGTGCCGGTAAAGGCGATGCGGATAGTATCGGGCTTGAGCCCGGCATGGCCATAGCGGCGCGCCACTTCGCCCGACAGCATCGCGCCAACCGTGCGGTTGAGATTGCGAATTGTGCGCTCCAGCCGGACCGGCTCGCCGCGTTCCAGCGCCGGCTGGCAGGCGTCGATCAGTTCGTTGTCCATCGCCGCGGCGAGGCCGTGATCCTGCGTTCCGGTGTGGCGCAGATCGCCGTCGGCCCACTCTCCATCGGCGCCCGAAATACGGTGGAGCAGGCGCGAAAGATCGACCCCTTCGGCCTTCCAATGGCGATTCACCCGGCGGGTATCGAGCCGGTCGGCGCGTCCGACCATCTCCGCCACCGTGCGGAAGCCCATTTCGGCCATGATGGCGCGCAATTCCTCGGCCACGAAGAAGAAGTAATTGATCACGTGTTCGGGTGTGCCGGTGAAACGCTTGCGCAGTTCCGGATCCTGCGTCGCCACGCCCACCGGGCAGGTGTTGAGGTGACATTTGCGCATCATGATGCAGCCCGCCGCGATCAGCGGAGCGGTAGCGAAGCCGAACTCGTCCGCGCCCAGCAGCGCGCCGATGGCAACATCGCGCCCGGTGCGCAGGCCGCCATCGACCTGTACCGCGATGCGGCTGCGCAAATCGTTGAGCAGCAAGGTCTGCTGCGTTTCGGCGAGGCCGATTTCCCACGGCCCACCGGCATGGGTCAGGCTGGTGAGCGGCGAAGCGCCCGTCCCGCCATCATAGCCGGAGATCGTCACGTGATCGGCACGCGCCTTGGAAACGCCCGCCGCCACTGTGCCGACGCCCACTTCGGATACCAGCTTCACCGAAATGCGCGCGCTGGGCTGCACGTTCTTCAGATCGTGGATCAACTGGGCGAGGTCTTCGATGGAGTAGATATCGTGATGCGGCGGGGGCGAGATCAGGCCGACGCCGGGCGTCGAATGCCGCACGGCGCCGATCCGCTTGTCCACCTTGTGGCCAGGCAGCTGCCCGCCCTCGCCGGGCTTGGCCCCTTGCGCCATCTTGATCTGGATATCGTCCGAATTGGCGAGATATTCCGCCGTGACCCCGAAGCGGCCCGAGGCGACCTGTTTGATCCGGCTGCGCATCGAATCGCCATTATCGAGGGTGACGAACCGTTCCGGTTCTTCCCCGCCTTCGCCGGTATTGGAGCGCGCACCGATGCGGTTCATCGCCACCGCCAGGGTCGAATGGGCTTCGTGGCTGATCGAACCGAAGCTCATCGCTCCTGTAGCAAAGCGTTTCACGATTTCGCTGGCAGGCTCGACCTCGTCCAGCTGGATCGCGGTATCGCCCGGCTTCAGCTCCATCAAGCCGCGGATGGTCAGCAGCCGCTCGGACTGCTCGTTAACCGATTTGGCAAATTCTTCGTAATTCTTGGCATCGTTGCCGCGCACGGCATGTTGCAATTGCGCGATATTGGTGGGGGTCCAGGCATGGGCCTCGCCGCGCAGGCGGTATTGGTAGATGCCGCCGACATCGAGCATCCTTTCCAGCGTGGGGTCATCGCCATAGGCGCGGCTGTGCCGGCGGACCGCTTCTTCGGCCAGTTCGGCCAGCCCGATACCTTCGATGCTGGTTGCGGTACCGCTGAAATAGGCTTCGATCAGTCCGCTCGACAAGCCCACCGCATCGAAGATCTGCGCCCCGCAATAGGATTGGTAAGTGGAGATGCCCATCTTGGACATGACCTTCAAAATACCCTTGCCGATGGCCTGCTTGTAATTTTCCTCCACCTGCTCGGTGGTCATTTCGGGGAAGCGGCGCGCGCGCAATTCTTCTAGCGTTTCGAACGCGACATAGGGGTTGATCGCCTCCGCCCCGTACCCCGCCAGCGCGCAGAAATGATGCACTTCGCGCGCTTCGCCGGTTTCCACGACCAGCCCGGTCTGCATCCGCAGGCCCTGGCGCACCAAATGGTGGTGCACCGCCGATGTCGCCAGCAGAGCGGGCATGGCGATACGGTCCGGCCCTTGCGCACGGTCCGACAGTACGAGGATGTTCTGGTCCTGCAGAACCGCCTCGGTCGCGGCCCAGCACATTTCCCTGATCGCCAGCTCAAGCCCATCGGCCCCGCTAGCCGCGTCCCACGTGGTGTCGATGGTGGAAGTACGGAACGCGCCGTCAAGCGCAGCTTCCACGCTGCGGATCTTGGCGAGGGCGCGGTTGGTCAAAATCGGCTGGCTGACTTCCAGCCGGCGATGGGTACCGGCCTCATGGCCGAGCAGATTGGGACGCGGGCCGACCATGGTCAGCAGGCTCATCACCAGTTCTTCGCGGATCGGATCGATCGGCGGATTGGTGACCTGTGCAAAGTTCTGCTTGAAGTAATCGTAGAGCAGGCGGGGCCGGTCGCTGAGTACGGCGATCGGCGTATCGGTGCCCATCGAGCCGATCGGATCGCCGCCGGACATGCCCATCGGCTCCAGGAAGCGGGTGACATCCTCCTGCGTGTAACCGAACGCCTTCTGCCGCTGGTGCAGCGTGGTGTCGTCCTTCGGCAGCTCGGACAATTCGGGCTCGATATGGTCGAGTTCGATCAGCTTGTACTGCGCGGCTTCCAGCCATTCGGCATAGGGTTCTGCATTGGCGAGCTGAGATTTCAGCTCGCTATCCTCGATGATGCGCCCCTGTTCCAGATCGATCAGCAACATCTTGCCCGGTTGCAGGCGCCATTTGCGGGTAATGTCTTCTTCCGCAAATGGCAGCACGCCGCTTTCGCTGGCGAGGCAGACGAGATCGTCCTTGGTGGTGCAATAGCGCGCCGGGCGCAGGCCGTTGCGGTCCAGCGTGGCGGCGATCTGGCGGCCATCGGTGAAGGCCACTGCGGCCGGGCCGTCCCACGGTTCCATCAGCGCGGCGTGATATTCGTAGAAAGCGCGCCGCGCCGGGTCCATCAGCTCGTTCTTGGCCCAGGCTTCGGGCATCAGCATCATCATCGCATGGGCCAGGCTGTATCCGCCCAGCAGCAGCAATTCGAGCGCATTGTCGAGGCAGGCCGTATCGCTCTGCCCATGCGGCACGATCGGCCACAGCTTGTCCAGATCGGCGCCGAGCAACGGGCTTTCCATCGTCCGGCGGCGCGCATTCATCCAGTTCACATTGCCGCGAACCGTGTTGATCTCGCCATTATGGGCGATCAGCCGGAAGGGCTGGGCCAGCCGCCAGCTGGGGAAGGTGTTGGTGGAGAAACGCTGGTGCACCAGGCCAAGCGCGCTCTGGCAATCCGGATCGCGCAAATCGTCATAGAACGAACCGACCTGGTTCGCGAGCAACAGACCCTTATAGACGATGGTCCGGCTGGAAAAGCTCGGTATATAAAGCTCCGAGAGACCCGGTAATCCGTGCTTTTCCTCTTGTGCGCGCAGCGGGTTCTGGGTCTGCTTGCGGATCACGATCAGCTTGCGCTCGAACGCGTCCTGATCTTCCGTATTATCCCCCTTGGCGATAACGCATTGCTTGATGACGGGCATCGAATCGACCACCGCCTTGCCCAGCCCGTCCATCGTGACCGGCACATCGCGCCAGCCGACCAGTCGCTGGCCTTCCTTGGCGACGAATTTCTCGAATTGTTCGGTGACGAACCAGCGGGCCTGTTCGCCCTGCGGCATGAAGCACATGGCCACGGCATAATCGCCGGGAGCGGGAAGATCGTGGCCCTGCTCATCCGCCCAGCGGCGGAACAGCGGATCGGGGATCTGCAACAATATGCCCGCACCGTCGCCAAGCAGCGGATCGGCCCCTACCGCGCCGCGGTGATCCAGATTGGCGAGAATTTCCAGCGCCTGCGTGACGATCGAATGGCTAGGCTGGCCCTTGATATGTGCCACGAATCCCGTGCCGCACGAATCATGTTCGTTGCGCGCGTCATACAAACCCTGGGGCGGAGGAAAGCCCATCGTCCAATTACCGTCCTGTCAGTGGCCGGGGCGGCTTTCGGTAGCGAAAAGCACCGGCAGGTTGCGTCTATCCTCGCCGCAGCAGCGGGAAAATGTCGCGGACCTCCCTAATGAAGACAGAAAGTGGTTTTTGCAACTGCGAAGCGGCAAGGAAAATTTCACCGGCCTAAAGCGGCGGGGCTAGTATTTGCTCGTACGGACCCTGCTATCAGGCGCTTTTGCTGAGCGTTTGCAGCTTCTCCAGCGCGTCGCGCAAGGCTTCCTCGCCCAAATCGCCCGTAATGGCTTGCGGCTTCTGCGGGGCGCTGGCCCTGTCCATATCGCCCATCGGCCGCTTCATCGTGAGCAGCGAGCTGTAGCCTGCTTCGAGCATTTCGGCCTCCACCTGTTCATCCGGTTCATCGCCGAATCCATCGTTCAGCAAATTGCCGACTCCGATGGACAGGGATGGGCGCGCATCTGCCTGCGGGTGTGCGTCGATCCGCTGCGCTTCGTCAGTGGATTGCGAGGAAGCGGCCGATGTGTGGTCCTGCAACACGCGCGAGAATCGCTCGATCAACTGGGCAAGGGTGAGGTCGGTCAGCGCGGCATCGGGGCCGGGTCGCTGTGCCTGCTCTTCCATCGCGGGCTCGGCGAGGCCGGTTTGCGACACGGTCTCGCTTGCGGGTACGCCCGCAGTCGCGGCGAATTCGTGTGCCTCTTCCACTTCATCCGGCGCGACAGCTACTTCGTCTGCCGGGTCGAGCGCGAAGACGTCGTCGGATGCGTTCCAGCCTTCGCTCCACTCGCCGGCCTCGTCGTCCAGCTCCGGAAAGCTCGAGAGCAGGGACGAATCCATTTCGGGCGCAGCTTGGGCCGGCTCATCTTCGCGCGACAGGAAGGCGGGTCGATCCAGCAAATCGTCGAAACCGTCGCTGCCCAGCTCATCGTGAGCGCTGATCGGTTTCTTGGCGGTAGGATAGGCAATCGGTGCGTCGGGCTGCGGGCGGTGCGCGGCAGGATTTATGTCGGGCGCTGCAAACTGGGAGCGGACCTTGCGCGCGGCAAACAGACCCAAAGCAGCTCCGGCAGCTGCAGCGAGCAACGCGATGAGAGTGAGCGCAGTTGCGCCGAGCGGCGGCGCGGCGGCGGGAAACAATGCCGAGATGCCAAGGCCCTGCACCATGCTTTCGAACAAGCCGATCGGCAGCACCAGTGTCCCGATCCCGAACAAGGCGGCGAACCATCCGGCTGCGGCTGCCGGAAACAGGCGGTGTCCGGCGATCGTGTCGCTCAATTGGCTGGCTGCCGAGTTGCTGTTTGCCACGTTGGTCAAATCCCTGTCACCGGGAATGGTACCCCCGCTACGCAGCGGCGGTGAATTCCCCATCTGGCGAACGGCCTAACAGGTGATGGTAAACGGATTGATAACGATGAATGTTGGCATTCCAGTCATGATGCGCGGCAATCCGCGCCTGCGCAGATTTGCGTATCGCCTCCCAGCTAGCCCGCCGGTCGATAAGCTCTGCAAGGGCGCTGGCGGCAGCGGAGGGATCGTCCGGCGCGAACAGTATGCCGGTTTCGCCATCGGCGATCAGCTCGCGGTGGCCGCCGACATCGCTGGCCGCCACCAGCCGCCGCTGGGCCATCGCTTCCAATGGTTTAAGCGGGGTGACGAGGTCGGTCAGCCGGCTGCGCTTGCGCGGATAGGCAAGGATATCGATCAGCGAATAATACCGCTCCACCTCGCCATGTGGCACGCGCCCGATAAAGTGAATCCGCCCTGCCGCCGGAGAGCTTGCCGCCTGCGCGCGCAAGGCTTCGTCCATCGGTCCGCCGCCGACCAGCAGCAACCGCGCCTCGGCGTGGCGCTCGATCAGCTGCGGCATGGCGGCGATCAGATCGTCCAGCCCTTCGTAATCGTAGAAACTGCCGATAAAACCGATGACCGGAGCGCCGGCGGGAATTCTCAGTTGCACGGCCAGCGCATCGTCGCGCGGCGGGGGATCGCCGAACAGCTGCATGTCCACCCCGTTGGGAGAAATGCCGATTTTCCCCGGGGGGAAGCCGCGCGCGATCAAATCATCGCGAAGGCCGTCGCAAATGGTGAACACGGCGTCGGCCTGGGCGGCCACCCGGTTTTCCATCGCGCGGGTGACGCGGTATTTGACCGAACCTTCGCTGCCGGTTCCGTTGCCGACAGCGGCATCTTCCCAGAAAGCGCGGATCTCATAGACCAGCGGCAGATTGTGGCGGCGAGCGGCGCGCAAGGCGGCCAGCCCGCACAAGGCGGGCGAGTGAGCATGCAGAATGTCGGGCTGGAACTGGGCCACGGCCTCCTCCACCGCCTCGGCAAAGCGGGCCAGGCCGGTCCATTCGCGGATCGGGCCGACGCCCGAAGGCTGTCCGCTCGTTCGCCGGAAGGTCAGCCCGTCCTGCGTTTCGGGATTGGGACCGGCCTGCGTGTGGCGGGTGCCGGTCACCCCGCATACTTCCAGCCCCGCAGCCTGCTGCGCCTTCAATATGGCGCGGCTGCGAAAGCTGTAACCGCTATGCATCGGCAGCGAGTGGTCGAAGACATGCAGCACTTTGATCGGTCGAATTTCCATTGCATCCGGCTTTGCCACGGCAAGCTTAACGGCGCGTCAACTGCGTTGGGGTAAGCGCGGTGCTGCAATGATCGATTATTTCGCCATCGGCCTCACCCACGGCCTGCTGATGCTCGCATTCCTGCGGATGCTGGGGCGCGACGATCTGGACAGCGATCCGGAATCTGGTGAGGGCGACTATGGCGATGGCGATGGCACAAGTGGCAAGGCCCGCCGCGCCGCCGACCCGGTCTATCGCAGCGGCATCTCGGCGCAGCCCCATTCCCCGAACAGCGAAGGCTAACGCGCGGTGCTCGACCTGTTTCTCTTCGCATTCGTGATGGCCACGCTGGCGCTGGGCGTGAAGCGACCATTTATCTGGGTGCTGGCCTATCTCTATATCGATATCCTCGCCCCGCAGAAAATCGGCTGGGTGCTGATGCCTGCCATACCCGTGTCGCTGATCGCATTCTGCGCCGCCTTCGCCGGGTGGCTGCTGACCGATTCGAAGCGCGAGACGAGCGTTAGCGCGCGCCAGATGCTGATGGTGTTCCTGCTGATATGGTGCGCGATCACCACCGGCTGGTCCGAATTTCCCATAGCTGCGGCAGAAAAATGGGACTGGGTGTGGAAGGCGCTGGTGTTCGCGATCTTCCTGCCATTCACGCTGACCACCCGGCTGCGGATCGAAGGCGCGGCGCTGGTGATGGTTTTGACGGCAGGCGCGATCATAATTTCGGCGGGTATCAAGACCGTAATGGGCGGCGGCGGATATGACGTGCTGGCGCTGTTCGTGCGCGACAATAGCGGGATTTACGAAACCTCTACCCTCTCCACCGTGGCGGTCGCGATCATTCCGCTAATCCTGTGGTTCACCCGGCACGGCACGATCTTCGCGCCCGATTGGCGGGTCAAGCTGTTCTGCTATTCGCTGGTCTTCGCCTGCCTGCTGACACCGGTCGGAACCGTGGCGCGCACCGGCCTGCTGTGTATCGCGGTTCTGATGGTGCTGGCCCTGCGCGATGTGAAGCGCCGCGCGATGTTCGTGATCGCGGCGGGGATGCTGGGCATCGTTGCGCTGCCCTTCCTGCCGCAAAGCTATTACGACCGGATGGCCACCATCGGCAGCTATGACGGCGATCAAAGCGCCTCTACCCGCGTGGCTGTGTGGAGTTGGACGCTGGATTACGTGGAAGAAAATCCGCTTGGCGGGGGCTTCGATGCCTACCGCGCCAACCGCTTCGAATACCGGATGCCGGTGCGCGGGGGCGAGGGCAACCAGACCAGCGTGCGTTACGAAAAAGTGGTGGACGAGGCGCGCGCCTATCACTCGTCCTTCTTCGAAATGCTGGGCGAGCAGGGCTGGCCCGGCTTCTTCGCCTGGATGTTGCTGCAGGCGATGGGGCTGATCCAGATGGAGCGCATCCGCCGCCGCTGGCGTGGCCGCAGCGGCGCGCGCGAACAATGGCAGGCTCCGCTGGCCACGTCGCTGCAATATGCGCAGATCATCTATCTGGTCGGGGCGACATTCCAGGGGATCGCCTATCAGCCGTTTATCCTGATGCTGATCGGGGTGCAGATCGGGCTGTGGACCTATTGCAAGCGACTGGACAAGCCCCAGCGCGCGCGCAGGCAGGCACTGCCGGTTCAGCCGGCGCCCGCAGCCTGATCTAACTGCCTAAGCTAGCCGCCGGTCGCAGCCGCGCCCGACTGGCGAGCGGCCCAGCGTTCGGAACCCCAGCGCGCCACCAGCGCATCGACCGCTGCCCGCTCCGGGCCCGTCAGCCTGTCATAGGCGCGGCAAATATCGTTTGTCTCGAAGCACGCTTCGTCGCGGTCGAAGCGCAGCGAAACAATGCCGAACCCATCGTCCACCGTGCCGATTGCGGCCGGGTGATCGAGCGGGCCGATATGCATGAACGGCGCAAACCGAGGCTGCGCGGGGAGGTCTGCGCCCAACAACCCCAGCAGGATAGTGCGATAGTCGCTCAACGCGATCGGAGCCGAGACACCCTCCATCGGCCTGTTGCTGGCGAGGAATGTCGCGTTCTGGATGCGGTTGATCCGGTGGCCGTGGCCCAGAAAGCCCTGTTCGAACAAAGCCTCTCCGTGATCGCCGGTCACCAGCAGGATCGTATCGTCCCACACGCTGAGCGCTTTCAACTGCGCGACCACTCCCCCCAGCGCCGCATCGGCATGGGCGACCGCGTTCCAATAGGTCCGCTCGACCTGGTCGCGGTTCTCCGCACGGATCGCCCCGCGCTCGATCGGCGGATGGGCGAAGCGTTCCGGCACGCCGTCATGATGATAGGGAAAATGTGCCGACTGGAAATTGAGATAGACGAATTGCGGCTGCGCCCAATCGCGCTTGTCCCCCAGCGCCTTGGCGAATTCCGCGACGATGATCGCTTCGTCCACCAGCAGCGACCCTTGCGCGGCGAAGCTGAAGGCGCGCTGCTCCTTCAGCGCCTCGGCATCGACGAATATATCGGCATTATCGCGCATCCCGGTGGCTTCGGAAATTCCGCCGAAATCTTCCGGTTGTCCCGAAAATACGCCGATCCGGTAGCCGCTCTGCTTCAAATCGCGGAACAGGCTGGGGCCGTCCGGCGCAACCGCCAGGGCTCCGCCGAACAGCGATTTGAGTGAGGAGGTGGTAAAGCCGACATGGCTATAGGCGGGCGCGATGGCCGAGCCTTGTGCCACGATAGCTTCCAGATTCGGGGCGACCGGCTGGCCATCAATCCGCTTGCCCAGCACATCGGCGCGGGTGCTTTCCATCACCACCAGCACCACATGCGGCTGCTCGCCCGTCACCTTGGTTGGCGGGATGATTTGCGGGACCGGCACCAGCGCCAGGTCCTCGCCATAGCCATCCTCGTCTACCCCGTTGCCGGGCATGTCGAGCGCGAGCGGATGGCGCGCATGGTCGAAGGGGTGCGTATCGATCTGCAGGCCCGCCAGCCCATAGCCATCGCCGTCGAAATCGCTGGCCTGCGCCATGGCGGAGCTGACCGCGTTCCAGGCGATGATCCGGTTCAAGTTCTTGGCGCTGTCGCCGGGCAGATGCGGCACCAGCAGGAGTGCGGCGAGCAGCGCGGCCCAGGCTCCGCCTATCCAGCGCCATGCGGGCGGCTGGTGCAGCGCATCGCTCGACCCCGGCAGGCGCCCCACCAGCCAAGCGGTTCCCCACCACAGCACCAGCACAACCGCCAGTCCGGCCAGTGCCAGCGCGATCTCGTTCTTGGCAAAGAGCAGCGCATCGCCCGCGCTGCCGCCGCCCAATTGTTTGAGCAGGGCGAAGCTGACCGCATCGCTGAAATAGGAATGAAGCTGATACTGCGCGGTCAGCGCGATCACGCTCAGCCCGCCATAGAGAAACGCGAAATGGACCATCGCCTGGCGCCCACCGCCGTCCCGTGCAAGCCATCCCGCGATTCGCCATGCCAGCAGCGCCGCAGCGATCTGGGCGAGGACGAACCCAGTCAGGAAGATGGCAAATTCTCCCGGCATATCGACCGTGGCCGACTGGCCGAACCCGCCGCTGAAAATACCGTATTTACGGTCCGCGACAGCCAGCTCCAATGCGCCAACCAGCAGCATAGTCAGCGGCACGAAGGGCCAAGGGCACAGCAACCGGTGGATCAGCATGGCGAACATGGACCGCCGATAGCCCCAAGAGGGTTAAAGCGGCGTAAGGCAAACGATGGTCAGCGGGCTATCAGGCCGATCCGCCTGCTTGGGCCGCATGAGCCGCACCATCATGGGCGATGCCGTAACGTCGGCTTGACGTTAACGGAAACCTCGTTGCGCATAACGAGCAATTGCTGCATGGTTCACCGGAAATTCCCGGAATCGGGCAGCCAACAGGAGAGAACTTCATGACACCTCAGGATCTGGCCGCGAAAGTCGGCGAGAATATCGGCACCAGCGAATGGACCGAGATGAGCCAGGAACGCATCAACCAGTTTGCCGAAGCGACGGGCGATCACCAGTTCATCCATATCGACGAGGAAAAGGCCAAGATGACGCCGTTTGGCGGCACCATCGCGCACGGCTTCCTCACCCTCTCGATGATCCCCTATCTCAGCGCCAATTCTGATCTGCCCAAGGTCGATGGCGTGAAGATGGGCGTGAATTACGGCGGTAACAAAACCCGCTTCATCGCGCCCGTGCGCAGCGGCAAGCGTATTCGCGGCCACTGGAAATTGCTCGAGCTGGTGGAAAAACGCCCCGGCCAGTGGCAGCAGACCCACGAGATCACGATGGAGATCGAAGGCGAGGACAAGCCCGCCTTGATCACCGAATGGATCATGCAGTTCTTCGTTTGAGCTGAACCGAGCACAAGGAGCTGTTCCCCCGCGCAAGCGGGGGTCTCCTGCCACCATCCCGAACGGCTGCGTGAACCGCGACCGTTCGGCCATAACCCACGAGATCCCCGCCTTTGCGGGGAATCACGAATAAGGATTTTTCAATATGTCACGCGACGCAGTCATCGTTTCCACCGCCCGTACCGGAATGGGCAAGGCCTATAAGGGCGCTTTCAATTCCACCCCCGGCGCAACGCTGGGCGCCTATTCGCTGGCCCCGGCGATCGAGCGTGCCAATATCGAACCGGGCGAAGTAGACGATGTGCTGTGGGGTGCCGCCCTGCAACAGGGCGCGCAGGCCGGCAACCTCGCTCGCCAGGTCGCTTTGCGCGCAGGATGCCCGATCGGCACCAGCGGTATGACCATCGACCGTCAGTGCTCCAGCGGCCTGATGAGCATCGCCACAGCCGCAAAGCAGGTGGTGATGGACCGGATGGACGTGGTCGCCGCAGGGGGGCAGGAAAGTATCTCCCTCGTCCAGACCCCCGAAATGCGTGTGATGCCCGATCCCGAATTGATGGGGATGCACGGCGCGATCTACATGCCGATGCTGCAAACCGCCGAAACGGTGGCCCAGCGTTACGGCATCAGCCGCGAGCGTCAGGACGAATACGCCTTGCAAAGCCAGCAACGCACCGCCGCAGCGCAGGAAGCCGGCATTTTCGATGACGAGATCGTCTCGGTTTCCACCACCCACAAGGTGAAGAACAAGGAAACCGGCGAAGTCACCGATGAAGACGTGACCATCGCCAAGGACGAAGGCAACCGTCCCTCCACCACGCTGGAAGGGCTCTCCAGCCTGCAGCCGGTGCTCGGCCCGAACACCACCATTACCGCCGGCAATGCCAGCCAGCTTTCCGATGGCAGCGCGGCTGTCGTCGTGATGGAAGCAGGTATGGCCGCGAAGAAAGGCTTGGAGCCGCTGGGCCGCTATGTCGGCATGGCAGTTGCGGGCACGGAGCCGGACGAAATGGGTATCGGTCCGATCTTCGCCATTCCCAAGCTGCTCGAACGTTTCGACATGAAGGTGGACGATATCGGCCTGTGGGAACTGAACGAAGCCTTCGCGGTGCAGGTCCTGTACTGCCAGGACAAGCTCGGCATCGATAATGACAAGCTCAACGTCAATGGCGGCTCGATCTCCATCGGTCACCCTTACGGCATGACCGGCGCTCGCTGCGTTGGCCACGCCTTGCGCGAAGGCAAGCGGCGCGGCGTGAAGCACGTCGTCGTGACCATGTGCGTCGGCGGCGGCATGGGCGCAGCCGGGCTGTTCGAAGTCCTGTAACTTCCCCCGCGATTTGCCTTTCGGGGCGAAGCATCACATCCTCCCGCCCTCCGGCAACGGAGCGGCGGGAGGTTTGCGTTTGGGTATCATGGAAATCATCGGCATTGCGGGCAGCGTCAGCCTGTTGGCCGGCTGGCGGCTCTATCTCAGCATCTTCGCCACCGGGCTGGCGATGCGGTGGGACGTCATTCCGCTACCCGAACATCTTGCCGGGCTGGAGGTGCTCGCCAATCCGTGGGTGATGGGCGTGGCCGCCATCGCCGCTCTGGCGGAGTTTTTCGCCGACAAGGTGATGTGGCTCGATAGCGTTTGGGACACTGTTCACACGCTGGTGCGGCCGGTCGGCGGCGCGTTGCTCGCGCTTGCCATCGTCGATCCGGGCGATCCGGCGACGCAGGTGGTGGCCTTCATTCTAGGCGGCGGCGCAGCGCTGGCGGGGCATGGCGGCAAGGCCACCGCACGGGCGGTAGTGAACACGTCGCCAGAACCGGTCAGCAATATCGCGGTAAGCGCGGCAGAGGATGTCGCCACTGCAGGGCTGCTGTGGGCGGCTTACGAATTTCCCTATATCGCGGGCGCAATTGCGGCGGTGTTGCTGGCACTGACCGTCTGGCTGCTGATGATGGCGCGAAGGGTTCTGCGCCGTATTTTCAGCTTCGGGAGTGGGGCGCAGGGTCCGCCGCCCTGACATACCTCAAGCGCTCGCAATGACGAGCACAGGAGGCTTACCCAAACTCCCCGATGAATTGCTCGACTTCCGGCGCGATACGGTTGCGCCATTTGCTGCCGTTGAAAATGCCGTAATGGCCCGCACCTTCAGCTAGCATGTAACGCTTCTTCTTGTCCGCTAGCCCGGTCGCGAGCGGCAGAGCGGCTTTCGTCTGGCCGATGCCGGAGATATCGTCGCGCTCGCCCTCGATCGCCATTATCGCCGTATCGGTAATCGCGCCCAGATTGACCAGCGCGCCGCGATGGCGAAACTCGCCATTGGGGATGGCGTGGGTCTGGAACACCTCTTCCACCGTCTGCAGGTAGAATTCGGCGGTCATATCGCACACGCTGCGATATTCATCGTAGAAATCCTTGGTCGCCTGCGCCGAAGCATCGTCGCCTGCGGTGAGGTGCTTGAACATCTCGAAATGGCTGAGCATGTGGCTACCCAGGTTCATCGACATGAAACCGGCCAGCTGCATGAAGCCGGGATAGACCTTCCGCCCGGCGCCCGCATATTGCATCGGTACGCTGGCGATCACGTTCTGGCGAAACCATGCAATCGGCTTGTTCATCGCGTGATCGTTGACCGTGGTCGGGCTTTTGCGCGTATCGATCGGGCCGCCCATCATGGTCAGCGTGGCGGGCCGCGCCCGGTGGGCTGAACCGTTCATCAGCGCGGTTGCGGCGAAGGCGGGGACCGACGGCTGGCACACAGCCAGCATATTGGGGCGCTTATCCTCCTGCGCGCCGGATTCATCGTGAATATGGGCGAGGAATTCGATCAGATAATCGATGTAATCGTCGAGGTCGAAGCTTCCTTCGGATAGCGGCACGTCGCGCGCATCGTGCCAATCGGTGATGTAGACGTCGCACGATTGCACCATGCGCTCCACCGTTCCGCGCAGCAGCGTGGCGTAATGCCCGCTCATCGGGGCCACGATCAGCAGCTGAGGCGCATCTTCGGGCAGATCGTCGCGTACGAACCGCTTCAAATCGCCGAAAGCGCGGTGCAGCACCAGGCTTTCGGTCACCGCATAGTCGCGCCCTTCGACGCCCACGGAGTGAATATCGAATTCCGGCTTGCCATATTGCGCCGATGCGTGCGCGAACACCTCCAGCGCGCTCGCCGCCATCGGGGCGAGGCCGGTATAACCCCAAGGGTTCAGCGGGTTGGTCAGCATTTCGGAGGCGATGGAGGCCATCGAGCTGGCTGAATTCAGCCAGGCGCGCTGCATTTCGTAAGCGTGATAAAGCATAGGTGTGCGTCCCTGTTCGCCCTGCATGTGGCGTGTCCACCGCCATTGTGCAACGCAGCAATCGTTTTGGGTTTCCGCAAATAGTGGATTTGTGGCGCATGCCGCCCTAAGCCTGTCGGCAATGGATGCTTCCCCGCAAACGCCGCCGGATGAACCCGCTCCGCCCAAGCGCCGCGGGCTTTTCTCGCGTGGGGAGGAGGCGGAAGATGGCAGGCCGCCCAAGGCCAAATCGCTCGGCCCGCTGCGCATGGTGTTCTCCCGCGCGGTGAAATATCCGCGCCAGTTGACCCTGGCCGCGATTGCGTTGCTGATCACTGCGGTTATCAGCTCCATCGCCCTGCCATCGGCCTTGCGGCTGATTATCGACCGGGGGTTCGGCGCTGGCGATGGCGGGGGCGGCGATCCGGCCGATATTGGCCGCTGGTTCCGCTATCTGCTGATGCTGGTGGGCGTGCTGGGCGTCGGTACCGCGCTGCGGTTCTATTTCGTCAGCTGGATCGGGGAGCGGGTGGTGGCCGATATACGCCGCGCAGTGCACACCAATCTGCTCCGGCTCAGCCCCAGTTTCTACGAGGAGAACAGCCCCAAGGAAATTTCCAGCCGGATGACCAGCGATACCACGCTGATCGAGCAGGTGGTCGGTACCACCCTGTCGGTCGCGCTGCGCAATATCATCATGGCCATACTGGGCACCGGATATCTGTTCTACCTCGCCCCGCAGCTGGCGGTGTACCTGCTCATCGCAATCCCGGTGGTGATCATTCCGATCGCCATTTTCGGCAGCAAGCTGCGCAAGATCAGCCGGACCAGCCAGGACCGCGTGGCCGATGTCGGCGCGATGGTGACGGAGGTTCTATCGGCGATGAAAATCGTCCAGGCATTCGGCCAGCAAGACCGCGAGGGCGAGCGTTTCGCCGGCGCAGTGGAGCGCACTTTCGAGGTATCGAAGGTGCGTATCCTTATCCGCGCGGTGATGACGGCGATGCTGATCACGCTGATCTTCGGCGCTCTCACATTCCTGATGTGGCGCGGCGCGCTGCTGGTGGTGTCAGGAGAGATTACCGGGGGCACGATCCTGGCGTTCATCTTCGCAGGCGTGATCGTGGCGGGTGCATTCGGCGCGCTGACCGAAGTGTATGGCGATTTACTGCGCGGTTCGGGCGCGGCCAGCCGCCTCAGCGAATTGCTGGAGGAGCAGCCGGTCATCGCCGTGCCCGAACGTCCGCTGGCACTGCCGACCCCGGCGCGCGGCAGCCTGTCTTTCCGCAATGTAAGCTTCCGCTATCCCACGCGGCTGGAAACCCCCGCGCTCAAGGATTTCAGCCTGGAGGTAGAGCCGGGCGAAACGGTGGCTATCGTCGGCCCCTCCGGCGCGGGCAAATCGACGATCTTCCAACTGGCGGAGCGTTTCTACGATCCGCAGGCCGGAACCATTCGGCTCGATGGAATCCCGCTAACCAGCGCCGACCCGGCCGAGATCCGCCGCCGCATCGCGCTGGTGCCGCAGGATGGCGTGCTGTTCAGCGCCGATGCGCGCGACAATCTGCGCTACGGCGCGTGGGATGCCAGCGACGAGCAGATCTGGGAGGCTGCGCGCGCTGCCAATGCAGAGGAATTCCTGCGCAATTTGCCCCAGGGCCTCGACACCTTCCTGGGCGAAAGCGGCACGCGTCTTTCGGGCGGCCAGCAGCAACGTATCGCCATCGCCCGCGCGCTGCTGCGCGATGCGCCGATCTTGCTGCTGGACGAAGCCACAAGCGCGCTCGATGCCCAGTCGGAACGGCTGGTCCAGGATGCGCTCGACCGGCTGATGGCCGACCGCACCACGCTGGTGATCGCCCACCGCCTCGCGACCGTCCGCGCGGCGAACCGGATCGTGGTGATGGAAGAGGGCGAAATCGTTGAGCAGGGCACGCACGACCAGCTCAGCGCCTCCAGCGGGCTCTATGCAAGGCTGGCGGAGCTGCAGTTCACCGCCAGCGCGGCGTAGTCGGCTTGGCGCGGGTTTGTTTACTCGCTGACGCTCGGCGCATTGTCGGCCCACCCCCCGCCAACCCATCCTGCAACTTCATCCAACCCCTTGCCTCCGCCTCGGTTTTCGACAAAGTTACGATTGAAACCGACCGGCAGCGAGCGCTTTACGATCCGCTCGCCTAGACCGGGCGCACAAAATTCCATGTCTTCGGGAGACGCATAGCAATGATCCGTACTTTCCTCACCGCATCCGCCAGCATCGCCGCACTGGCGCTGAGTGCGCCCGCGCTGGCCGACGACCACGGCGAAGATGCCGCCATGGCGGAGCCGGCGACGCCAACGATGAGCTTCGGCGAGTGGGGCGTGGACCCTGCGCTGCTGTCCGGTGAGGTCGATCCGGGCGATGACTTCTTCGCCTACGTCAATCAGGAATGGCTCGATGCCAACCCGCTTCCGGCGGAATTCAGCCGCTTCGGTGCCTTCAACCTGCTGCGCGAGAAATCGACCGAAGACGTGAAAACGCTGGTGGACGAGCTGGTGGCCAAGGATGCCGCCATGCGCAGTTCCGATGAACAGCGCATCGTCGATGCCTATATGGCGTTCCTCGACACCGAAGCGATCGATGCGGCGGGGCTTTCCCATGCGCAACCCTATCTGGACGAGATCATGGGCGCCGATACGCTGGCATCGCTCGCGACGTTGTGGGGCAGCCCCGGCTATTCTGCGCCCATCGGTGGGTATGTGAGTGTCGATGCCAAGGAACCGGCTCGCTACTCCGCCTATATCGGCTCCGGCTCGCTCGGCCTGCCGGACCGCGATTACTATCTCGATGAAAGCGAGAAGGGCCAGGAGATTCAGACGGCCTACCGCGAATATCTGGCCTTCCTGCTGGGCGAAGCCGGCTATGACGACGCGCAGGACATGGCACAGGCGGTGTATGATTTCGAAGACGCCACCGCGCGCAAGGTCAGCTGGGACCGCGCCACGCGCCGCAACCGGGACCTGACTTACAACGCGCTCACCCCCGAAGAGCTGAATGCTATGGCCAGCGGCTTCCCGCTCGCCGCGATGCTGTCTGCCAGCGGATTGGCGGGCACGGATCGCTTCATCGTGGGCGATATCCCGCCATCGGCAGAGCGCGCCGAGGAGCTGGGCCTCGACGAAGAAACGCTCGCCAAGATCGGCGGCGGCACGCCCGCAATGTTCAGCCTGGTTCTGGATACGCCGCTAGAGGTGTTGCAAGCCTGGACCATCAAGGGATTCCTCTCGGGCAATGCCTCCGCTTTGCCGACTCGTTTCGACGAGGCCAACTTCTCCTTTTATGGCGAAATGCTGCGCGGCACGCCCGAGCAGCGCCCGCGCTGGAAACGCGCCATCGACGAAACCGAAGGTTCGCTGGGGGAGCTGGTCGGCGCAAGCTATGTCGAGCGGTACTTTCCGCCGCAAAGCAAGGCGGCGATGGACGAGCTGGTTGCCAATCTGCGCATCGCGCTGGACGAATCGCTCGGCGATATCGACTGGATGAGCGATGCGACCAAGCAGGAAGCCCGCGCCAAGCTGGACAGTTTCGATCCCAAGATCGGTTACCGCGAAAATCTGGAAACCTATCCGGACCTGGCCATCACCGGCAGCAATCCCATCGCCAACCGCATGGCTTCGTCCGCGTGGCAATGGCAGGACAATATTTCCAAGCTGGGCGGCCCGATCGACCGGACCGAGTGGTTCATGCTGCCCCAGACGGTCAACGCATATTACAACCCGACCAAGAACGAGATCGTCTTTCCGGCGGCCATCCTGCAGCAGCCTTTCTTCGGGCTGAGCGCCGATCCGGCGGTGAATTACGGCGCCATCGGCGGCGTAATCGGGCATGAGATCGGCCATGGCTTCGACGATCAGGGCAGCAAGTCCGACGGCACCGGTATGCTGCGCAACTGGTGGACCGATGCGGACCGCGAAGCCTTTGACGAGCGCGGCGATGCGCTGGTCGAGCAATATAACGCGTTCTGCCCGCTCGATGACGGCGAAACCTGCGTCAATGGCCGCCTGACGCTGGGCGAGAATATCGGCGATCTGGGCGGTCTGAGCCTGGCCTACCGCGCCTACAAGCTCGCCACAGCCGGGCAGGATGTGCCGGTGCTGGATGGCCTTACCGGGGACCAGCGCTTCTTCCTCGCTTGGGCGCAGGTCTGGCGCTCTGCGCAGCGCGAGGAGAATTATCGCCAGCGCCTGCGTACCGATAGCCACAGCCCGGAAGAATACCGCGTGAATGGCGTCGTGCGTAATATGGATGCCTGGTACGAAGCTTTTGGTGTCACGCCGGACGATGCGCTGTATCTGCCGCCGGAGCAGCGCGTTTCGATCTGGTAGGGCTGCCGGGCGGGGCCGCCCTTCCAAGCGCATTCGCTTGACTTGGCGCCCCGCCCACACAACAGCGCGCAGCCATGTCGCTCATCCAGCAAATCATCCTCGCGCTCGTGCAGGGAATTACCGAATTCCTGCCGATTTCGTCGTCGGGCCACCTGATTCTGGTGCCCTATTTCACCGATTTTGCGGATCAGGGGCCGTTGATCGACGTGGCTGTACATGTCGGGTCGCTGCTGGCGATCATCCTGTATTTTCGCAAGGACGTAATTGGCTTGGCACGGGGCGGCTTTGCCAGCGTGGGTCTGGCCGACGATCCGCAACAAAAGCGGTTGTTCTGGTGGATCGCGATCGGCACCATCCCTGCGGTCGTGGTCGGGCTGTTCCTCAAGCTGGGCGGCTATATGGAGGGGTTTCGCAGTACCGATCTGGTCGCGACGAACCTGATTATCTTCGGCATATTGCTGGGCTTGGCCGACCGCTTCGGGCGCGAAGTCAAATCCTATGAAGACATGACCCTGCGCGATGCCATATTGGTCGGGCTGGCGCAGGCGCTGGCGCTGATCCCCGGCACCAGCCGCTCCGGCTCCACCATGACGGCGGCCCGAGCGCTGGGGTACAAGCGGGTGGAGGCAGCGCGCTTTTCCTTCCTGCTCGCCATCCCGGCGGTTGCCGGGGCCGGGCTGCTGGCCGCACTCGACCTCGCCGATGCCTCCGCTCAGATGCAGCAGGATGCGGTTGTCACAGGCGCTCTGACCTTCATCGCGGCGCTCGCCACGATGATGTTCCTGATGAATTTCCTCAAGAAAGCATCGATGCTGGTATTCGTGATCTACCGCGTGGTTCTGGGCTGCGCTCTTTTCGCGATATTTTAAACCCGCGCTAACCCCTGGCGGAACGATTCCGATTGGCCGCGCGTTTTACCTGCACACACGAAGGCAGGAATTTCATGGGTTTGATCATTCTGATAGCAGTAGGAAGCGTGGCCGGCTGGCTGGCGACTTTCGTGCTGCGCCGGGCCGACAGGCAGCCCACCGGACTGAACATGCTGGTAGGGATCCTCGGTGCCTTGCTGGCAGGTATCCTGACCTATCGCGGTTCCGTGTTCGAGGGAATCGGTCCGGAGTCGCTCGCCTTCTCATTTTGCGGCGCAATTGTGGCATTGATTCCGTTCAATCTGCTCGTTAAGCACCCAAACCACTGATCCATAAGACAATTAAAAGACTTACCGAATAGGCGACACCTTGTTATTGTGCGCCTCCACTTACCAAAGGGGAAGACAAGATGAAGATGATTTTCAAGACTACGATGGTTGCCTCGGTTGCCGCTCTCAGCCTCGGCCTGGCCGGTTGCGACAGCGCCGCTGAAAACGAAATGGAAGACGATATCGAAGCGATGGAAGACAATCGCGACGAAATGGTCGACAACATGGAAGATTCCGGCGAAATCAGCGAAGATACCGCCGATGCGATGGACGACCAGACCGATGCCATGGAAGAAAACATGGAAGCGGAAGTCGAAGAAATGACCGACGGCGACGCGATGTAATCGCGACTTTGTCGAACGAGAAAACCGGCGCTGGAGCGATCCAGCGCCGGTTTTTTTGTGCCTGAACTTTCGAGTATGCCCGAAACGATCGGGTCTAGATGGGCGCCGCACCGCTGCCGCGGCCCCCGCGCAGCAGATATTCCTGCGTGCCGCGATTGACCACGTAATCCACGTCGATCACCGCCGAATTTGCATAGGTGAAAGCGGGCGGCAGGTTGCGATACAGCTTGTCGAAATCCCGCTCCACGGTCTGGCGGAACAGGTCTTCGAAGCTTTCTATCACGAAATAGGTCGGCTGCAGGTCGCTGATGACGTAATCGGTGCGCATCACCCGGTCGACATTCAGCATGATGCGATTGGGGCTTTCCGCCTCCACCGCGAACTTCGCTTCGGTTGGGCCCGAGAGGATGCCTGCGCCGTAAGCGCGCACCTCCTGATTGCCGGGGTCACCCTCCATCACCAGGCCGAATTCTACCGTGTACCAATATAGCGCGCCGAGCGCCTTCAGCCGGTTGTAACGCATCGCCTTCCACCCGGCCTTGCCATATTCCTGCATGTAATCGGCGAAGGTCGGATCGGTCAGCATCGGCACATGGCCGAACACATCGTGGAACACGTCGGGTTCCTGAATGTAATCGAAGGTTTCGCGCGTGCGGATGAAATTGCCCGCTGGGAAACGGCGATTGGCGAGGTGCCAGAAGAACACGTGATCGGGGATCAGCATCGGCACCGGCACCACGCTCCACCCGGTCAGGCTGCCCAGTTCGGCCGACATCGCGCCGAAATCGGGTACGCCGCCCTTGCCGAGGTCGAGCTTGTCGAGCCCGGCGATAAAGGCGCTGCAGGCGCGGCCGGGCAAAACATCCATCTGGCGGGCGAACAGATCGTCCCAGATCGCATCGTCGTTGCTATCGTAATCGGCCTGTTTGGGCTCGAGCCAGTCCTCGCCCAGGTGACCGGGACGCTGGAGGGGCGCAGTAAACACTTCCGCGGGCATTTCGGGCAGCGCGGAAAAATCGCTTTGGGGTTCGACTATCGTGGCCATGATTGCCACACGGTCTAGCATCGCGTTGGTAAACAGACAATTCCGGGAGACGGATAGTGAAGCGCAAACAATACGAAAAGCTGCTCGAGCCCATGCAGAAGGAGCTGGTGGAGATGGCGCGCTGGGCACGCGTGACCGGCCAGCGGATCTGCGTGATCTTCGAAGGGCGCGATACTGCGGGCAAGGGCGGGGCGATCCGCGCGGTCGGCGGACGGCTGAATCCGCGCCAATGCCGCACCGTGGCGCTGTCGAAACCCACCGAACGCGAAATGACCCAGTGGTATTTTCAGCGCTATGTCGCGCATTTGCCCGCTGCTGGGGAAATCGTGCTGTTCGATCGCAGCTGGTACAACCGCGCCGGAGTTGAGCAGGTGATGGGCTTTGCCAGCGAGAGGCAGGTTGCCAGCTTTTTGGAAGAAGCGCCGCGATTCGAACGGATGCTGGTGGATGACGGTATCCTGTTGTTCAAATATTGGCTGACCACCGACCAGGAGCAGCAGGAGCAACGGTTGGCCGAGCGGCTGGAAGATCCGCTCAAACGCTGGAAACTATCCCCCATCGATCTCGCCGCACGGGAGAAATACGCCGCCTATAGCGAGGCGCGCGAAGCGATGCTGAGGGGCACGCATACCGATCACGCGCCGTGGACGCTGGTCGATTTCAACGACCAGAAACACGGCCGGCTGACGCTGATCCGCAATTTGCTGGACCGCTTGCCCGATACAAGAGTGGACCCGCCGGAGCTCGAATTTCATTCCCTGGGGCATAAGCCGCTGGTGGAAGAATACCGGGTGATCGAGCCGATCGAAAATTATCCGGTCTAGGCCGCCCGTTCGAAGATTGCCGCAATCCCTTGCCCGCCGCCGATGCACATTGTCTCGAGGCCAAAGCGCACCTCGCGCCGGTGCATTTCATGCGCCATGTCCGCCAGTATTCGCCCGCCGGTCGCGCCGATCGGGTGGCCGAGCGAGATGCCCGAGCCGTTGACATTGACGATCTCGCGCCGCGGATCGTCCTCGGCAAAGCCCCAGCCTTTCAACACTGCGAGCGCCTGCGGTGCGAATGCCTCGTTGAGTTCGATCAGGCCGATATCGTCCCAGCCGCGTTGGCCGTTCGCCCCGCCGCGTGCGAACAGCCGTTCCACCGCCGGGACCGGACCGATCCCCATCCGCGCCGGATCGCAGCCTGCCGCCGCCCAGCCATCGAACCATAGCAGCGGGGTCAGGCCGAGCTGCTCGACCTTGTCTTCCGCGACTACGAGGCAAGCCGCCGCCGCATCGTTCTGCTGGCTGGCATTGCCTGCCGTCACCACCGCGGCTGCGTTGTGTTTGCCTTCGATGGCGCGCAGTTTGCCGAGCGAATCCATATCCGCATCGCGGCGATAGCCCTCATCATGGTCGAAGCGCACCGGGTCGCCGCGCCGCTGGGGCACATCGACAGGGACCAGCTGTTCGTCGAATTTGCCGGCATCCCACGCCGCCGCTGCATTCTGGTGGCTGCGGACCGCGAAGCCATCCGACGCCTCGCGGGAAATTTCGTAATCCGCAGCGAGGTTTTCCGCCGTTTCGATCATGCCGGAAATCACGCCGAAACGTTCGATCGGCTGGCTCATCAGGCGGCCCCGTGTCAGCCGGTCCCACAGCACCATGTCGCCCATCCGTGCGCCGTGGCGAGCCTTGGTGGTGTAATGCTCCACGTTCGACATCGATTCCACGCCGCCCGCAACGACGCAATCCGCCGCACCGGTCTGGACCATCATCGCGGCGTTGATCACCGCCTGCAGCCCGCTGCCGCAGCGGCGATCCACCTGATAACCGGGCACGCCGATCGGCAGGCCTGCCGCCAGCCAGCTCCACCGCCCGATGGCGGGAGCCTCCCCGCTGCCATAGCCCTGAGCGAAGATCACATCGTCCACCCGCTCCGGATCTACGCCGCTACGCTCGACCAGCGCCTTCAGGATGATCGCGCCCAGCGTGCCAGCCTCCAGCGGGGCGAGCGTGCCGAGGAACTTGCCCACCGGGGTGCGCAGCGGTGTGCAGATGGCGACTTTGCGAAGTTGGGTCATGTCGGTTCCTTCAACCGGTGGGCTGGGTGCGGTGGCGATAATCGGCATTTTTGTCCGACAGGCCGACCACGCCCTCATCCACCAGCGCACCGATTGCGCCGCTGGACAGGCCCAGCTGGCCCGCCAGCACTTCCTCGCTATTCGCGCCAAGATAGGGGGCGGGCAGCGGATCGTGCGCTTCTGCGCCCGCCACGCGGGCAAAGGCGCGCGCGGCTGGATATTCGAAGCCGCTGGGGTTGGCGGGGGATGGGCCGAAAAGCGGGTTCTCGTTCACCAGCTGCGGATCGGTGGATGCCTCATGCATGGTGCGATAATGTTCGAAAGTCGTGCCGGCCTTGGCCAGATCCTGCGCCAGATCGGCATAATCGCGCTCGCCCGCAACGTTCTGGAACAGCTGCGCCAGCGCCGCCCGGTGGGTGAAGCGGTTGTGGTCGCTCACGGCGAAGCTCAGCCCCAGCGCGCTTTCAAGGGTGGCGATTTGCTCGCCCAGGCCAAACGCCTCGACCAACCCGGCCCATTGCTTGGTGGTGAGCGCCGCGACCATGAAACGCACCCCGTCGCGGCTGCGAAAATCGGTGCCGAACGCACCCCAGATATCATTGCCAAGCCGCTCCCGGTCCGCGCCGCGATAGAGCATTTCGGCCATCGTCCCGCTATTTGCGAGCGTTCCGATTGCCACATCGCCGAGCGGGATTTTCAGCTCCGCCCCCTCGCCGGTAGCATCGCGGTGGCGCATCGCGGCGAGCAGCGCGAAAGCGGAATAGGCACCGGTGATGAAATCCCATGCCGGCAGCACCTGATTTACCGGCGGTGCGGTGGCCGCATCCCAATCCGCCGGTCCGGTTTGCAGCGGATATCCGGTGGCGGCATTGACGGTGAAATCCATCGCCTGACGGCCATCGTGCCAGCCCATGATCCGCAAGCTGATCAGATCGGAGCGCTTTTCGGCCAGCTTTGCGTGGTCGAGGAAGCTGCCTTGCGGAACGTTGGTGACGATCTGGCCGGTCTTCTGCGCCAACTCCACCACCAGCTCGCGCCCCTTCGCGCTGCGCAGGTCGAGCGCGAGCGATTTCTTGCCGCGATTGAGGTTTTCCCAGCTCAGCGATCGGCCCTCTTCGGTCAGCATGTACCGGTCGTAATCGAGCCCGCCGCCGAGATGATCGACACGGATCACATCCGCCCCCATTTGCGCGCAATAGAGGCCGACGGTTGGCGAAGCGACGAAGCTGCTCACTTCGACAAGGCTGAGACCGCCCAGCAAGCTATGCATCAGGCGGCGGCTCCACTCGCAAATTCGCGCAGCATGTTCTTGGCGATCACCAGCTGCAGGATCTGCGTGGTGCCTTCGTAGATCGTGTAGATCCGGCTGTCGCGGTAGAAGCGTTCGGCCTCGTATTCCGCCAGATAGCCCGCGCCGCCATGTATTTGGACGCAGCGATCGGCCACCCGATTGCACATTTCGCTGGAGAAAACCTTGGCACTGGCGGCTTGGATGATCGCCTTGCCGTCATTGGCCAGCGCGCTGGCATCGCGGATCATGCACTCGGCGGCGTAGATTTCGACCTGGCTGTCGGCCAGCATCGCCTGGATCAGCTGAAACTGCGAAATCGGCTCTCCAAACGCCTTGCGCTCACCGGCATATTTCAGCGCCGTGTCGAGGATGCGCCGGGCATAGCCAGCGCCTGCCGCGGCAACCGACAGGCGGCCATTGTCGAGGCTTTGCATGGCGGTGGCGAAGCCCTTGCCTTCATCGCCCCCCAGCAGCGCATTGCCGTCCACCTGCACATCGTCGAGATAGATGTCGGCGATATGGCTGCCGGACTGGCCCATCTTGCGGTCCGGTTTGCCGACCGAAATCCCGGCCGAATCCATGTCCACCAGAAATGCGCTGACATGGGCGTTGCGCGGCAGCGCCTCGTCATTGGTGCGCGCCATGATCAGGCCGAGCTTGGCGTGCGGCGCGTTGGTGATGTAGCGTTTGGAACCGTTCAGAACATAGCCGTTGCCGCTGCGCTTCGCAGTCGTCGCCATCGCGGCGCTGTCGCTGCCGCTGCCCGGCTCGGTCAGGCCGAAGCATGCGATCTCGCCTGCTGCCAGACGCGGCAGCCATTCGCTCTTCTGCTCGTCAGTGCCGGAATTCTTCAGCGCGCTGCACACCATGCCCAGATTGATCGAGGTGATCGAGCGATAGGCCGGCAGTGCGTAGCTGAGCACGCGGATGGTCTCGACATATTGCGGGATGTTCATGCCGCTGCCGCCATATTCTTCCGGCATGGTAAGCCCGAACAGCCCCATCTCGCGCATTTCATCCAGCAGATCGTCTGGAATACGGTCGTCGGCAATGACCTGCTCTTCCGCCGGGATCAGCCGCTCGCGAACATAGCGTTCCAGCTGTTCCATGAACTGCGCGAACGTATCGGCGTCCATCCCCTTGTCGCTGGGAATGAGGTGGGCATTATGCATGGGCTATTCGTCCTCGGCAGGTTCTGAAGAAGGGGTGTCGGCACCGTTTCCAGGCGCCAGCTCGACCGGCGCATCGGCGCGCAATTCTGCAGGTAGCGCCTCTTCTGCAAGCGCGTCTTCGGGAAGGCGCCGCGCCTCGATCATCTCGGCAGCTTGGTCGAGGGCTTCGGCCTCGTCGACGCTAACCCCGCCCGGGCCGGTATCGTTGCCCGATGGGCCGCAGCCGGCCAGTGCCAACAGCGCGGCTGCGCAAGTGAAAGCGGCGATACGTTTCATCACGCCACCTTTGCAGACAATTGCGCAAAGGAAAAGCGGGCGAAACGCTGAGTGCGCACCGCCCGCCTGATTTTCCGCAAGGGGAACTGCCTCAGTTGGCGTTTTCCATCGATTCCTCGGCAGCTTCGGTCGCGGCATTGACCCCGGCGGCAACCGCCTGTGCACGTGCGGCCACATCAGCAGCGTTCGCACCGGCTTCTTCGGCGGCGGTCTGTTCGCTGACGCTGGTTTCGTCGGTGGTTTCCTCGGTTTCCATTGCGGCGGGATCGGCCACCGGCTCCTCGGTCAGATCGGCCACGGCTTCCTCGGCCGGGATCTCGACCGTATCGGACTCCGCTTCGGTCGCCGCGTCATCGGTGCTGCCGCAGGCGGCCAGCGCCAGGGCTGCACCGGACACCAGCGCGATTGTGAATGTGTTTTTCATCGGTTCTGCCTCTTTGGTAGGATATCGTACAAGGTCGCGGGCGCTTTTAGCCGGAGGCGGCGCGCTGCGCCAAGGACAAAACGATTTGGCCCCTTCAAGCGGGCCGGGCGATCTGCCAAGGCTGCGCCCCGATGCAGGATATGGCCCCCGATACCGTGCTGGACCAACCCGCCGCGCTCGATACGGCGCGCGAGGCGCTGCGTACGACATTCGGCTTTGCCGATTTTCGCGGCAAGCAGGCGCAGGTGCTGGAACGGGTGCTCGCTGGCCGTTCCACCCTGGCGGTAATGCCGACCGGGGCGGGCAAGTCGCTGACGTATCAGCTGCCTGCCACCATGATGGAGGGGACCTGCGTTGTCGTCTCCCCGCTGATCGCGCTGATGCATGACCAGCTGCGTTCGGCGCGTGCCAACGGTATTCGCGCGGCCACGCTGACCAGCGCCGATGCCGATTGGCGCGAGACGCTGGATGCGTTTCGCGCGGGCGAGCTGGACTTGCTCTATGTTGCGCCAGAACGCGCCAGCCAGCCGCATTTTCGCGAGTTGCTGAACTCTGCCCGGCTGGCCCTGTTCGCGATCGACGAAGCGCACTGCGTTTCCGAATGGGGCCATGATTTCCGCCCCGATTATCGCCAGCTGCGCCCGTTGATGGATGCATTTCCCGATGTGCCGCGGCTGGCGCTGACGGCTACGGCGGACCGGCATACGCGGGCCGATATACTGGCTCAGCTGGGCATTCCCGAAGATGGGTTGATCGTCGCCGGGTTCGACCGGCCCAATATCCATTACGCCATTCGGGGCCGCGACGGGGCGCCCGCCCAAATCGCCGGGCTGATGGCCCAGGTTCCGGGGCCGGGCATCGTCTATGCCCGCAGCCGCAAACAGGTGGAGCAGCTGGCCGACCAGCTCGCCGCCGCGACCGGGCGCACGGTGTTGCCCTATCATGCAGGGCTGGCGCCGGAAGTGCGCGCCGCCAACCAGGCCGATTTCGTGGCGAGCGAGGATATGGTGATCGTCGCCACCATCGCTTTCGGAATGGGGATCGACAAGCCAGATGTCCGCTTCGTGGCCCATGCCGGCATCCCCAAATCGATCGAGGCCTATTACCAGGAAACCGGCCGCGCGGGCCGCGATGGCGATCCGGCGCGCGCGACGATGTTCTGGTCCGCCAGCGATTTTGCGCAGGCGCGCAAATGGTTGTCCGACACTCCGGAGGATCGCCGCGAAGGGGAGGCCGCCCGGCTTAACGCACTCGCCGCATTGGTGGAAACTCCAGGTTGTCGCCGCGCCGTGCTGCTGCGCCATTTCGGCGAGGATCCGCCCGACAATTGCGGCAATTGCGACAATTGCCTGGAAGCGCCCGCCGTGGTGGATGCGACCCAGCTGGCGCGCAAATTGCTCAGCGCGGCCTATCGCACCGGGCAGAGCTTCGGCTTGGGCCATCTGGCCAAGGTGCTCACCGGATCGGCGGATGAGCGGGTGCTCTCGCGCGGTCACGACAAGCTCAGCGTCTTCGGAATCGTCGATGCCGAAGATGCGCGGCTGCTGCCGGTCGTCTCGCGGTCTTTGCAGGCACGCGGCGCACTGACGGCGAATGATCATGGCGGGCTGGCACTGGCGGGCGATGCGCGCGCCATATTGACCGGGGGGAAAGAGGTCGAAATCGTTCTGCCCCCGAAAAAACAGCGCAAGAGCCGCAAGCGGCGCGGTGATGCCACCCCCAACCCGGTCGGCGATCCGCTGTTCGAGGCGCTGCGCGATCTGCGCCGCGACCTGGCGAAAGAGGCACAGGTTCCGCCCTATGTCGTGTTCAGCGATGCCTCCTTGCGCGAAATGGCCAAGATGCGCCCGTCCGACCGCGCCCATTTCGGCGAGATCTCGGGCGTGGGGGCAAAGAAGCTGGATGCGTATGCCGACGCGTTTCTTGCGGTAATCCGGCGGCATTGAACGACTCCGCTGGAAGTGGTCGGCAGCCGATTTAGCGATTTGTTAACCGTGCTTGTTTATTCGCGGGGGTATGGAAAACTCCGCCCGAAACCAGTCCGTCCGCAATACGTCCCCGCAGGCCCAGGCAAGTCGTCCGTCCCTGCTCATCGCCGGGGCCATCGCCGCCCTGGCCGTTGCCGCAATACCTGCCGCCGCGCTGTTGGCGCAGGGTCCGGCCCGCTCGGCAGCCTTTACCGTGGTGGAAAGCGGGCAGGGGTACGACCGATTGCAGGATGCGGTCGATGCGATCGGCGATGGCAGTGGTTCGATCGCGATTGCGCCGGGCACCTATCGCCAATGCGCGGTGCAGGAGGGCGGCTCGATCGCCTATCTCGCCAGCGAGCCGGGCGCGTCCGTTTTCGACGGCGTAACCTGCGAAGGCAAGGCGGCGCTGGTGCTGCGCGGGCGCGATGCGCAAATTTCCGGATTGGTGTTCCGCCGCATGGCGGTGCCCGATTTCAACGGTGCTGGTATCCGGCTGGAACAGGGCAACCTGATGGTTGCGCAAAGCTGGTTCATGGATAGCCAGCAGGGCATTCTCACTGCGAACGACCCATCGGGGCAAATCGTGATCGACAAATCGACTTTCTCGGGCCTTGGCACATGCGAAGGTTCGGGCGGCTGTGCCCATTCGGTCTATATTGGCGATTACGGCCAGCTGCGGATTACCCGGTCGCGCTTCGAGCGCGGCACTGGCGGCCATTACGTCAAGGCGCGCGCGCGTGTCGTGGAAGTGGCCGAAAGCAGTTTCGACGATGCCCGGGGGCGCGGGACCAATTACATGATCGACCTGCCCGAAGGATCGCGCGGCCAGATTACCAATAACTGGTTCGTGCAGGGGCAGGACAAGGAAAATTACTCCGCCTTCATCGCCGTGGCGGCGGAAGGCGGAAAGCACGGCGCGCAAGGCTTGCAGATCGCCGGCAACGATGCGCGTTTCGCGCCCTCTGTGCGGCGCAGCAGCGCATTCGTGGCCGATTGGTCGGGTGACGAGATCGCCATCGGACCCAACACGCTGGCGCCCGGGCTGGAGCGCTTCGAGCGCCGCTGACGGAACTGCCGCCACCTCGCCTCGTTTATTTGGCAGGAGGCACGAAAGATGGCAGGCGGATGGACGCGCGATGGCGCGGTTCAGGATCAGATCGACGATAGTGTGAACGATGCGGTGGCAGCGGCGCGGGCGCGTATGCCCAGCGGGCCGGGCGCCGAATATTGCGAGGATTGCGGCGAGGATATTCCGCAAAAGCGGCGGCTCGCCTTGCCCGCGACGCGCACCTGTGTTTCATGCCAGGCTGCGCGAGATGGGCAGGTCCGTCATTCCAATTTCAATCGCCGCGGCAGCAAGGATTCCCAGCTTAGATGATCATCGCTCTCATTCGCGGCGCCTCGCAATGAGCAGTCCGTTCATCTGGCTTCAGCATGCCCTCCCGCAACTCGGCCTGACCCGTTTTGCCGGCAGCATTGCTGCGAGCGAGAAGCCATGGCTGCGCGACCGTCTTATCCGGCGCTTCGTCGCCGCTTACGATGTCGATATGGCAGAGGCCCAGAAAAGCCTGGGCGAGTTTGCCAGCTTCAACGATTTTTTCACCCGCGCTCTGAAGCCCGGAGCGCGGCCGCTGGCCGATCCGGCGACCCACGTGCTGTGTCCCGCCGATGGCGCGGTCAGCCAGCTAGGCCGGATCGAGGATGGCAAGATTCTTCAGGCCAAGGGGCACCTTTATACGGTAAGCGAACTGCTCGGCGGCGATGAGGCCATGGCGGAGCGCTTCCGCAAGGGCGATTTCATCACGATCTATCTCAGCCCTAGAGACTATCACCGCGTCCACATGCCGGTAACGGGCACTCTGGAATCGACCGCCTATGTTCCCGGCGACCTGTTTTCGGTCAACACTACCACTGCTGCGGCGGTACCCGGCCTGTTTGCGCGCAACGAGCGGCTGGTCTGCCGCTTCGATACCGATCTGGGCGCGGTGGCCAGCGTGATGGTCGGCGCGATGATCGTGGCAGGGATCGAAACAGTCTGGGGCGGGCGGGTCGAGCCGCCCGAACGCGGCCGGGGCAAGCGCGTGGTCACCGAGCAGCCATCCGGTCCGGTGCAGCTCGCCGCGGGCGACGAGATGGGCCGTTTCCTGCTCGGTTCGACCGTGGTGCTTCTGTTCGAGGAAGGACAGGTGCAATTTGCACCCGAGCTACAGGCAGGCAGCGTGGTCCGTATGGGGCAGGAAATCGCGAGTAAGCTTCATTCTGCGAGCGAGTAGGCCGGCGGCAGGGAAACCCGGCCTGTGGGTGGATCGCCCTCGAACACCAGTCGCCGCAACGCCGATGGCGGGTAGCCGGGAAGTTCCAGCGCAGGGTCGTGCTCGAACCCGAACCGACCGTAATATTCCGGGTCGCCCAGCAAAACGCAGCCCTTTGCGCCGCTTGCGCGCAAATCGGCCAAGCCGCGCAAGATCAGCGCGCTGCCAATTCCGCTGCGTTGGCCCGAAGGGATGACAGAAACCGGACTGAGCTGGAACCAGCCAGCCGACCCATCTGCGATTGCTACAGGAGAAAAGGCGATATGGCCGACTATGGCCTCGTCCATATTCACCGCGACCAGGCTTAGCGCCAGATCGCCATCGGCGCGCAGCCGATCGACCAGGTCCGGTTCGCTGCCATCGCTGAACGGCATATCGCGAAATGCGGCCTGGGTCAGAGCGTGAATGGCGGCTTCGTCCCCCGGCTCTTCGGGCCGGATCGCGATAGCAGTCATCTCAGAATATGTCCGTGACGGTCGCGCTTGGTCGCCAAATAGCGGCGGTTATGCGGATTTTCCGGTAGTTGGTGGCTCACTCTTTCCAACACATCGATGCCCCTGTTTTGCAATGCGACGACTTTGTTCGGATTATTCGTCATTAAGCGAATTCGCCCGATTCCCATCAATTCCAACATGCGCGCGGCGACGGGAAAATCACGCGCTTCATCAGGCAGACCGAGGCGCGTATTCGCGTCCACGGTGTCGAATCCCTGATCCTGCAGGCGGTATGCCCGCAACTTATTGATTAATCCTATCCCCCTGCCTTCCTGGCGCAAATAAAGCAAAACGCCCCAGCCGTCCCGCTCGCGCGAATCTCGCGCCATCGCGTCCAGCGCGGCATCCAGTTGCGGCCCGCAATCGCATTTCAGGCTGCCGAGTATATCGCCGGTCAGGCATTCGCTGTGCAGCCGCACCAGCGGCGGATTGTCGCCCGAGCGCCGCCCGATGACAAGCGCTACATGTTCGCGCGTATCGTCGGAAGAGCGAAAGGCGATGATTTCCGCGTCAGGCGCGGCGGCAATCGGCAGCCTTGCGCGGGTGGCGATGGCGAGATTTTGTCCGCCGCGCCATGCTTCCAGATCGGCGGCGGAAATCGGCTGCGCTTCGCCGGCATTGTCCGGATCGACCATGAAGGCGGGCAGGATACCGGCCAGCCGCGCGAGCTCCAGCGCGGCGGCGGCATCGTCCTGCCATTCCAGCGGCTCGGCCTTGAATGGACCTTTAAGCGGGCTCGCCAAATCCAGCGCCGGGTCGGCAATCGGCAGCGCCGCCGCCAGATCGAAAGGCTCGGCTCCGTGGATCAGCACCGGGGCATGGGGCTGCGCGGCCGCGCGTTGGTTGGTCAGTTTGAGCGTGGCGGCCCGCGCGTCCGAAATCAGCATGCGGTCCGATTTGGCGTCGGCTGCAATTGCCGTCTCGACCGGTAGCAGGATTCTGCCGCTGCCAAATGCGATCGGCCAGCCGTGGCGCAGCGCATCGATGGCCTGCGCGGTTCGCCGCGACGGGGACGGCGTGGCCGAGGGGTGCGGCGCTGTCAGAGATCCCGCTCCGTCACAGGTCGAACTCGGTGACGAGGGGCACATGGTCGGAAGGTTTTTCCCACCCGCGCGCATCCTCATGGACGCTGTGCCCGGTCGCTTGCCTGGCAAGCTCGGGACTGGCCCACATGTGGTCGAGCCGCCGACCCCGGTCGCCCTTGGTGTGATCCTTCGCGCGGTAGCTCCACCAGCTGTAATAGCGGTCCGGATCGCGGATAAATTCGCGCCCGATATCGGTCCAGCCATGGGCCGATTTGAACCGGTCGAGCGTCTCGACCTCGAGCGGGGTGTGGCTGACGACCTTGAGCAGCTGCTTGTGGCTCCACACGTCGCTTTCCAGCGGTGCGATGTTGAAATCGCCGACAATCAGGCTGGGCCGCTCGACCTGCTCCGCCCAGCGAGTCATGCGTTCGAGAAAATCCAGCTTCTGGCCGAATTTCATGTTCTTTTCGCGGTCGGGAATGTCGCCGCCCGCCGGAACATAGACGTTTTCGATCACCATATCGTGATCGACCAGCTCTACTCCGACATGCCGCGCTTCGCCATTATCCTGCCAGTCATGGCGCGAAAATTCGCGGAGCGGCAGGCGGCTGACGGTAGCCACCCCGTGATAACCCTTTTGCCCATGCACCGCGTGATGGGTGTAACCCAGCGCATTGAACGCTTCGAACGGAAAGGTTTCCTCCACCGTCTTGATTTCCTGCAGGCAGAGCACGTCGGGCGCCTGCTCGGTCAGAAACCGCTCCACGATGGGCATGCGAAGGCGGACGGAATTGATGTTCCAGGATGCTACGGAGACTTTGTTCGACGACATGCGGTGCGGATAGGGGGCTGCGGCGATTGGGGCAACGGAGAGTTTTTGTTTAGCCTCGGCTGCCAGCGTTCTGCGCCCGAAGCTCCGGCAACTGCTGCACACAAACCACAAAAAAACCCCCGCGCCGGGGGCAATGGCACGGGGGTTTCCATGTCAGCGTTCGTCACGCTTGTTGCATCAGGCCGGTATTCGAAGTCAGGGCAACAGGGGGGAAACCCGCTCCGCGACCATCCGCAATTTTGGTTTTACGCCTGCCCGGCTTTCCGCCTTATGAACGGGCCCATGCCGCCGGTCGTATTGTGTAAACCGTTGGTCCCCGAACCGTTCAGCCCGGGCGACGGGAGGAGCGGCGCGGATCGCGGAACCTGAACGCGCTGTCGGCAACGCTGGCGCCGTAGCGATGGTTGTTGAGCCGCACGGTGGTGCGCTGGTTCTGCGAATCGAGTGCGACCCAGCTGGCCAGTTCCAGCCCGCCCGGGGCCGATGGCTTGCGCACGAAAATCATCGTGATCACACCGAATTCGGGACGCGAGGGATCGCGCACTTCGATACTGACGACGCGCGAATTGTTCGTCGGCACCAGCTTGCCGTATTTCTTTACGTCGCGACCGGGATCGAGCAGCGCGCCAAGCGGCGATTTCTGGATCGGCCAGCGCTGGACCTGGTTGACCTCGTAATCCACATAATAGAGCGACTTGCCGTTGCTGACGATCAGCATCGGCACGCTTTTTTCATATTGGAAACGGATCTTGCCCGGGCGCTTCAGCGTCAAAACACCATTTACCGACTGGCCAAGCCGGTCGGTCTGGACGAAATTGGCTTTCATCGTGGAAATGCCGCGCAGCGCCGAAACGGCGCGGTCCAGATCGCCAGCGGAGGATTGCGCCTCCGCCGGGGCAGGCAGCGCCAGCATTCCGGCAGCGGGCAGGGAAAGCGCGAGCGCGGCGGCAAAAGCCGTGCGCAGGGGCCTGTTCATGATATGGGACAAGGTTTTCATACTCCGCGTTTAGGCTCGCGGCGTTGAACTGTCACTGAACCCGGTTGGTTCCGGACATTCAGCTTACTTGATCTTGGCTTCCTTGAACTCGACATGCTTGCGCACGACGGGGTCGTATTTGCGGAAGGTCATCTTTTCCGTGATGTTGCGCGGGTTCTTCTTGGTCACGTAATAGAAGCCCGTATCGGCCGTGCTGACGAGCTTGATCTTGACGGTTGCGGACTTCGCCATCGTGTATTCCTGAAAGTTTGCTGGGGCCGGATGACGGCCAAAAAACAACAGGCGACGCGCTGCGCCGCCATTCAAGCGCGCCAATTAGCGAAATCGTTGATAGAGTCAAGCAAACAACAACATCCAGAGGAGATCGTGATGGAAATCAAAAGAGACGGTAACGGCTCACCTTACATCGAATGGGAGCAAGCAAATGACTGTTATAAGAGGGCGTGGATTCAGCGGAAGACAGACGATCGAGATTGGGCAAAAACGGGCCGCTATTTGAATGTCGTTAGGTGCAATCAGCAAGGCCGTCCCGGAGGCAATCCTACTGATTTTCCGATATTTGACGAAGATGCCCCCGATGACGAACTGCTCATTTCCTTCGTACGTCTTGTAAATGGACTGACGGGTTGCAGAGTTACATAGCCTACCAGTCGCTGCGAGACACCTTGCCGCGCTTCGCCTTGACCTCGCCGCGGACCTTTTTGGCTTTTAGCCGTTTGACCTTGCCCAGCCGGTTGACGCGCGATTTGGCGCGGCGTTTGGGGGCGTGCCATGCTGCCCCCAGCAGTTCGGCGAGTTTGTCCCGGGCGAGTTGGCGGTTGGCTTCCTGCGTTCGATGTTCGCGCGCCACGATCAGAATATCGCCGCTGGCAATCAGTTTGGAGCCTGCGATTCGCCGCAGCCGTGCGAACACGGCTTGCGGCAGGCGCAGCGCATAGGCGTTGACGCGCAGCTGCACTTCGGTGGCGACCTTGTTGGCGTTCTGCCCGCCCGGCCCGCTGCCCGCGACGAAGCTTTCCTCGGCCAGCGAATGGGCCCGCTGGATCACCTCGTCCAGCGTATCAGCCATCGTCCGGCTCTTGCCTGAAGCCGAGCAGCGCGAAATCGCGCGGGCGCGGCGCGGCGGCTTCGACCGGGGGCTTGCCCTCTCGCTCCACCCGAATCGCGCTGGCATGGAGCATCGTTCGGCCCGCACCGATCGCATGACCGCTGCCATACACCGGATCCCCCGCCAGCGGATGGCCCAGCCCTTCCAGCGCGTGAATGCGGATCTGGTGGGTGCGCCCGGTTTCGGGGCGGAATTCCACCAGCGTGCGGCCATCGTGGCGGCCCAGTACGCGCCAATGGGTGACCGAAGGCTTGCCTGCGGGATCGTGAACCATGCGCCAGCCCTCTTCCTTGGTGGAAACCTTGGTCAGCGCCAGGTCGATAGTGCCTTCCTCGCCTTCGGGTTCACCGTCGACAATGCCGAGATAGGTCTTGCCCACCAGGCGGTCCTGAAACGCCTGGGTGAAACGCTTATGCGCCTTGGGATTGCGCGCCAGCAGCAGGCAGCCGCTGGTATCCGTATCCAGCCGGTGAACCGCCAGCGGACGGCGCTTGAAGCCCAGCCGAAGCCCGTCCAGATGATCGGCAAGCGAAGGGCCGCCCTTGCGCGGACGGTCGATGGACAGGCCAGCAGGCTTGTCGATCACCACCGCCTCGCCATCCTCGAAGATGATATCGATCATGTCAGCAGCTCCGCCGCAAGGAGGCCGCGCACGGCGTTGCCGAGCATGAAGTCGGGTTCGAGATCGGTGATGGTCACTGGGTGTTCCTTTGCGCGGCCAGCTTCGATCAGGCTGCGGCGCATGATGCCCGGTAGCAGGCCGAGCGAGGCGGGAGGGGTGTGAAGCGCGCCGCGGCGCTCCACGAAAATATTGGTGATCGCGCCTTCGGTGAGCGCGCCGCCGGGATGGAGGAACAGCGCCTCATCCGCACCGGCGTCGCGGGCGACCCTGCGTGCATCTTCGTAAAAGCCGCGATCGGTGGTCTTGTGCCGCAGCCGCCAATCGCCCGGATCGACGGGCAGCGGCAGGACGATGCAGCGCAGCGGACCGTCCGGTACCGGCGGCAGCGCGCTCGTCTCCAATCCGAAAGCGCCGCTTCGAGCCAGCAACAGGCGGACCTTGGCAGCGTCTTCCAGATCGAAGCACAGCGCCTGGATCTGGTTGCGCGCGGCATGGCGGTCGAAGGCAAAGCCGAGCTCGGCCGCGCTGGCCTTCATCCGTTCCAGATGCAGCTCCAGCAGTGCGATCCCGTCATCGGGTGTGAAGCGCATGGTTTCGATCAGATCGAACTGCGCGAAGCGATTCTCCGGCCCGCTATCGCGCGCAAACCCGCCCTTCAGCACACATTCGCGCCATTCGTCGATGGCGTGCGAATCGGCCACTATGGCAGAGCCGACACCCAGCACCGCACTGCCCTGTGCATTTTCGACCGGGGTCAGCCGCAGCGTGCGGATAGCCACGTTGAATGCTGCATCGCCATTTGCATCGATTCGTCCGATCGCGCCGCAATAGGGGCCGCGCGGATCGCGCTCCACCTCGCCGATCAATTCCATCGCGCGGATTTTCGGCGCGCCGGTGATCGATCCGCAGGGAAAGATCGCGCGCAGCAATTCCGCCGTACTCACGCCGACCTTCAGCCGCGCCCGCACGGTGCTGACCATCTGGTGCACGGTGGGGTAGCTTTCGATCGCGAAGGGCGCGTCCACCCGCACGCTTCCCGGCTGTGCCACGCGCGACAGATCGTTGCGCATCAGATCGACGATCATCAGGTTTTCGGCCTTGTCCTTGACCGAACCGGCAAGGTCGGCGGCAAGGGCTGCGTCTGTTTCGGCATCGGGGCTGCGCGGCCGCGTGCCCTTCATCGGCTTGGCCTTCAGCTCGCCATCCTTCAGCGAGACGAACAGTTCGGGCGACAGGCTGAGCAGCCAGTGCGACCCGTCGAACACCAGCCCGCCATAGCCGGCCTTGGCTGCCCCGCGCATGGCGGCATACAGCGCGACCTCGTCTCCGCGATAGGATCCGGTCAGCGGGAAGGTCAGGTTCGCCTGGTAGATATCGCCCGCGCGGATGGCGCTTTGCAGCGTTTCGAAAGCCTCTTGGTATCCGCCGGGGGACAGCTGCGGCTCCAGCGGTCCGAGCCGCGGCTCTCCGCCGCCACCGCCATCTCCCTCGCCCTGCCGCGCCACAAGCCAGGCCGGAACATCCTCCGCCGCAATCGTCTCCGCCTGATCGAACAGCCCTAGCCAGACCAGCGGGCCATCGCCGCCGCTGCGTGCGTCTGCCCGGTCCGCCAGGCTCGGCTCGAGCGCCAGCCCGGCCTCGTAGGCGATATAGCCCGCCAGCGTCCCGCCGCTGCGCTTGCGGGCCTCGTCGGCCCGCGCCAGCACACCCGCCACATCGGCAGCGCGATGCGCCACGAATACCTCGCGCGGATCGGTGAACGCTTGCGCATCTGCCCCACCATGGAGACCGCCATCGGCGCGCGCATCGTCGAGCAGGACAAAGGGGTGCCGGTCGGCCATCGCCCCGCCATAATGCGCCCTTCGCCAATTGTAACCTTCTGCATCGCTTGGCCGCGTACGCTTGACCCGCGCGCACGGCCTGCGCCATGCCCCGGCGGGCAGACAAACGGACGGGACGGGACACGCAAATGGCAGATATTTTTCTGGGACTGGCCAGCAATGGCGAGCGGCAACATCTCGATCTCAGCCGGGCCAATCGCCACGGGCTGATTGCCGGGGCAACGGGAACGGGCAAGACCGTAACCTTGCAGGGCATGGCGGAAAGCTTTTCCGCCCATGGCGTCCCGGTATTCGTGGCCGATGTGAAGGGCGATCTGTCGGGCGCCGCAATGGCCGGGTCCGCTACCTTCAAACATGCCGACAAGCTGGAGGAACGCGCCGAAGAGCTGGGCATGGAAGACTACGCATATTCCGACAATCCGGCGGTTTTCTGGGATTTGTATGGCGAACAGGGCCATCCCATCCGCACCACCATATCGGAAATGGGGCCGCTGCTGCTGTCCCGCTTGCTGGACCTCAACGATACGCAGGAAGGCGTGCTGCAAATCGTGTTCCGCCATGCCGACGATAATGGCCTGCTGCTGCTCGATTTCGGCGATCTGCAATCGGTGCTCGCCTGGGCCAGCGCCAATGCCAGGGAACTGTCGGGCAAATATGGCAATGTCTCGAAACAATCGGTCGGCGCGATCCAGCGCCAGTTGCTGAGTTTCGAGAGCCAAGGGGCGGACCTGTTTTTCGGCGAGCCCGCACTGGAAATCGATGATTTCCTGAAAACAGACGAGCAGGGGCGCGGCATCGTCAATATCCTGGCCGCCGACAAATTGATGCGCAGTCCGAAACTCTACGCCACGTTCCTGCTGTGGCTGCTGGCCGAACTGTTCGAAACGCTGCCCGAAGTGGGCGATCCTGAAAAGCCCAAGCTGGTGTTCTTCTTCGACGAAGCGCACCTGCTGTTCGACGATGCCCCCAAGGCGCTGGAAGACAAGATCGAGCAGGTGGTCCGGCTGATCCGGTCCAAGGGTGTGGGCGTGTTCTTCGTCACGCAGAACCCGATCGACATTCCCGAAGATGTCGCGGGCCAGCTCGGCAACCGGGTCCAGCACGCCCTGCGCGCCTTCACCCCGCGCGACAAGCGCGCGATCAAGGCGGCGGCGGAAACCTTTCGTATCAATCCCGATCTCGATGTAGAACAGGCGATCACCGAATTGCGCGTGGGTGAGGCGCTGGTCAGCACTCTGGACGAGGACGGGGCGCCCACCGTGGTCCAGCGCACGCTGATCAAGCCGCCGCGCAGCCGGCTTGGCCCGGTGACGAAAAAAGAGCGCGCGATTATCCAGTCGATCAGTCCGGTCGAGGGGAAATACGATACCGCCATCGACCGCGAAAGCGCAGAGGAAGTGCTGCTGGCCAAGGCTGCCGATGCCGCGGCGACTGCGCAGGAAGTGGAGGACCAGGGCGAGGAGGAAGTCCGCAAGCGTCCTCGCAAAACCAAGTCGATGTGGGAAAAGGCTTTCAGCCGGGGTGCAAAAGTTGCCGCCGGATCCGCTGCAGGCGCGGCGGCGGCAGCGGTATTAGGCAAGAAATCGCGCGCCAACCCGATGAAATCCGGCGTTACATCGGCCGCCGGTTCGATCGCCACCGATCTGGCCGGGCCGCTTGCCGGGCGGTTCGTGCGTAATCTGATCGGCGGATTGATGCGCTAGGCTGAGGTCAACGGCAGCCGCAGCTCCGCCCGCAGCCCACCTTCGGGGCGGTTGGCCAGTAGCAGCTCGCCGCCATGCTGCTGCGCGATGGCACGGGCAATGGTCAGGCCTAGCCCGGCGCCCCCGGTGGCGCGGTTGCGGCTGGCCTCGCCGCGGGTAAAGGGCTCCAGCATGTCGGCGATACGGTCATCGGCGATGCCGGGGCCGTTATCGGTTACGCGGAACACCGCAAATTCGCCATCCGTAGCGGTTTCACGGTGCAGCGTGACATCGGCAGTGCCGCCATAGCGCAGCGCATTGGCAATCAGATTGCGCAAGGCGCGGCGGATCCATGTGACATGGACGCTCGCCGCGATGCGAGCGGTTTCGCCCAATGTCACCGGCTCGCCCATATCCTCGAACTCCTCCGCCACCGAAGCGGTAAGCGCGCCAAGCTGCGCGTGTTCGGGCGGGGCGGAGGGGCGGCCAATCCGCGCGAGCGAGAGGATATCGTCCAGCGTGGCGGTGATATCTTCGATCCCCGCCGCCATCTTGGCGCGCTCCGCATCGCTCTCGACGCTTTCGATCCGTACACGCAGCGCAGCCAGCGGGGTCTTGAGATCGTGCCCAATCGCGCCGAGCATCACGTCCTTTTCATCCAGCAACGCCGCGATGCGGGCTTCCATCGCATTTTGCGCAGTTATCAGATCGCGAATATCGTCTGGCCCCGACACGGCGAGGGGAGCGGCGGAACCTTGCGTTCGCCCGAAACTTTCCACCCGGCGAGTCAACGCGGCAAGCGGCTGGGTGATACGGCGCAGCAAGACGAACAGGATCGCCATCAGGAAGCCGAAAATAATCAGCGTCTGCGCGACCAGACCGGTAAGCGATCCCCCGTCGCGGCGGGGCTGCACCGTTCGTGCGATTTCCCAACTATCTTCGCCTTCCCGCCGCAAACCGGCGACCAATATGCGTCGTTCGCGCCAATCCGGATTGGCGGCAAAGCGCGTCAGCCGCCGGGCAGCCCGCTGTAATGCCGGATCATCGCCTGCCTGGCGCGATATGACCTGCAGTTCGGCGACCTCTACGCCTTGCGCGGTGAGCAGTGCAGACAGCCGCTTCTCGCGCGCTTCGTCACTTAATTCGCCGGGCAGGATGGGTGCGGCGTCGCTGGATTGGTAGCGTAAGCGGCGCGGTAACCCCCCGGGCGACCGGCTGCGGCGACGCATTGTTGCCATCGCGCCGGAATCCATTGCGCGTTCCATGCGAAGGGCGCGGCGCTGCTGCCGAAAATTCTCTCGCTCGGCTCCGGTAACCAGCTGGAACGCAAGGCCGGTCAGCGTTTCGGTCTGGCGCCGTTCCTCGGCGGCGCGAAACAGCAATACGGTGGAGACCGCCTGCGCCACCAGCAGCGCCAGCGCCACGCTGGCCATGACTTGCCAGAATAGGCTGCGCGGCCAGATCCGCCACCGGGGCCGGATGTTGCTGCGCTCATCCATCTATGCGGACCTGCCGCGCGACATCAGCGGCGAAGCGATATCCGCCGCCGCGCACGGTCAGGATCAGCTGCGGATTGCTGCGATCCGCCTCGATCTTGCCGCGCAGGCGGCTGACCTGATTATCCACCGCCCGGTCGAACAAATGTGCTTCGCGCCCCTGCACCAGATCGAGCAGGCGATCGCGGTCGAGCACCTGGCGCGGATGATCGAGAAAGGCGCGAAGCATCCGGAATTCCGCCGTGGACAGCGCCACCAGCGCACCTTCGGGATCGGTCAGTTTCTGCTTCAGCGGATCGAGCTGCCAGCCTTCGAAAGTATAGTTGGCCTCGCTCGCCGGGTCGGACGTGCCGTTCGCCGGCCGAGCCGCGCGGCGCAGGACCGAGCGGATCCGTGCGACCAGCTCGCGCGGTTCGAACGGTTTGGTGACGTAATCGTCCGCGCCGATCTCCAGCCCGATGATCCGGTCGGTCGCTTCGCCCTTCGCAGTCAGCAATATTACCGGCAGGTCGCGCGCCTCCACCAGATGGCGGCACAGCGACAAGCCGTCTTCGCCCGGCATCATGATGTCGAGCAGGGCCAGATCGGGCGTTTGTTCGAGCATTGCCGAGCGGGCGGCGGCGGCGCTTTCGGCTTCGCGCACGGCAAACCCCTGGCCGCGCAAATACTCGGCCAGGGGCTCTCGCAGGCTCGGCTCGTCGTCGACGAGCAGCAGGGTGGTGGATTGGTTTTCTGTCATGGAAGCGGCGGCGAACCGTGCGGTCCGCGGCCATTCCCTGTCAAGCGCAGATCAAGCGGGAACGGGGCCGCTTACTGGCCGCGCATGCCGCCGCGCTCACCGCGCTTTTCGCGCATCGTGTCGCGCATGGCCTTGCGGGCAGCCTTGCGCTCGTCGGCGGTTACGGTGCCATCATTGTTGGCATCCATCTGGGCGAAGTGCGTTTCGACTGCTGTGTCGAATTCGGCGCGGGTGACCTGCTGGTCGTTATTGGCATCGGCCATGCGCAGCATCATGCGGCCCATGCCCTTGCCGCCGCGCATGCCTTTCATACCCTTGCCGCCGCGGTGCATTCCCATCCGGTCACCGCCACCGCGCCGTTCGGAGCGTGCTTCGCCCCTGCGCTCGGCGCGGGCCTGCTGGGCCGCATCCATTTCGGCCTGCGAGACACCGCCGCTATTGTCGGTGTCGAGCCGTTCGAAACGCTGTTCCATGCGCGATTTGCGCCGTTCCATGCGGCGTTCCTGCTTCTCCGCCTTGCGCGCTTCGCGGGCGGCGGTCATTTCGGCCTTGGTCAATTCGCCGTCATTATTGGTGTCGGTTGCGGCAAAGCGTTCGGCGCGCTTGGCGGCGCGGTCTGCGGCATTGATCACGCCGTCATTATTGGCATCCATGCGTTCGAACATCTGTGCGCTGTGCGTCTTGGTCTGGGCCAAGGTCATCGGCGCACCGCGATCGCCGCCATGCTGATTGGCGATGGCAACGCCGCCGGTAAGCGCGATGATAGCTGCACCGGCAACGGACAGGGTGAAGGTGGATTTACGCATTAAATTTCTCCGTAGGATTATCATTATCGAAGAGCGATGGGGCGCGGGTGGATTGGCCAAACGGCCTATCCGGTCTTGGGAGTGGGGGGAGGAAGCCGCGCCCCATCACTCACAATGCCGGTTCTAGCGGTCCAATGTCGCAGCTTTATGCCGGGCGCGGGCAGATTTGTCGCGGATTGTATCAGCCAGCCGCCGGCGTTCAGCGGACGGCAAGCTGGCCGCCGCAGATGCCCCGCGCTCTCGGTGCTGCGTGCTTTCCCCGGCGGTATTGAAGATCGCCTCTGCATGGGTTTCTACATCGGCGATATGCCACACGCCGGGGGGATTGATTGCATAGTCGCCCGCCTCCAGCGTCATGGTTTCGATCCGTCCATCGGGAAATTCCTGCATCAGCACCATCGCCCCGCGGGTGCAGATCACCACTTCGCTACCATGCGGATGCATTTCCCAGCTGAGCCAGCCCTCGGTGAAACTGTGCTGGCTGACCAGGCGGCCTTCCTTGCCGTCACCGGCGGTGCGCTGCGTATAGTCCTGATACCATTCCTTGCCATCGAACGCAGGCTGCGGCTCGGCCGTAGCGCCCATCCCGAGATGGATGAAATTGTCCGCGAGACGATGCTTGGCGGCCATCTTCGCGCCCCCCCTTAGCCGACCTTGTCCATCAGGAAGGCGTTGAGCTTGTTGCCATCGGGATCGCGGAAATACCCGGCGTAGAACACCATGCCGTTCTCGTCCGGTTCGCCGCGCGGACCCGGCGCGCCTTCATCGCTGCCGCCATGGGCCAACGCGATTTCGTGCAGCCGGTTCACCTGCTCGCGCGATTTCGCCTCGAACGCCACCATCGTGCCATTGCCGGTGCTTGCTTCCTGCCCGTCAAACGGCTTGGTCGCAGCGATCCCCGCGCCGCCGCCCATTTCGCCCCAGGCGATGAACGTTTCGAAATCCATCATCCGGCCGACGCCCATTTCTGCAGCAATGGCGTCATAGAACTTCGCCGCGCGCGGCAAATCATTGGTGCCCAGCGTTACATAACCAATCATGCGAACTCTCCCGTATCGACTCGGCGACCGGGCGGAACATTACATGAACGATGGGGCGCTCACAAGTCTCACCCGATCGGCCGGCAGGCATCCTCCAGAAATGCCAGCGCTTCGCCTTCCAGTTGCGGGGCGAGAATATCGCGGGTCTGCGCGTGATAATCGTTCCACCACGCGATCTCCTGAGGGGACAGCATGTCCACATCGACCATGTTGCGCGCAATCGGCACGAAAGTGAGCGTGTCGAAGCCCAGATACTGGTCCTCCGCGCCTTCTATCTCGCGCTCCACGATCAGCACCAGATTCTCGATCCGGATGCCGTATTCACCGGTCTTGTAATAGCCCGGCTCGTTCGAGCAGATCATTCCTGCGAGCAGTTCCTGGCTCGTCCCGGCTTGCCCGCCCGCAGGCTTGGCGATGCGCTGCGGCCCTTCATGGACCGAGAGATAGCTGCCGACGCCGTGGCCGGTGCCATGCGCATAATCGATGCCTGCCGCCCACAGAAATTGCCGCGCGAGCGCATCGAGCTGGCCGCCATTGGTGCCCGGCGGGAAAGTGGCACAGGCCAGCGCAATGTGTCCCTTGAGCACGCGGGTAAAACGGTCGCGGACTTCGGCTGGCGGGGTCGGTGCGTCCTCGCTAGGAATCCATACCGTCCGCGTGATGTCGGTGGTTCCAGCATCATATTGTCCGCCGCTATCGCACAGGAACACGCTGCCCGGCTGGATCGGTGCGTTGCTATCCTCGTCCACCTTGTAATGGCACAGCGCGCCATGCTCGCCGGCGGCGGAGATGGTGTTGAAGCTGAGATCGTGTAGCTGATCGGATTGGCGGCGGAATTGCTCCAGCCGGGCGGCGGCGCTCAGCTCGTCCTGTCCGCCCTTGCTTGCTTCGGTCTGCAACCAAAGCAGGAACTTGGTCACCGCAGCGCCATCGGTGGCCTGCGCATCGCGGTGGCCCTGCACTTCGGCGGGGTTCTTGATCGCCTTGGCCAGCAGCACCGGATCGCGGCGCAAAACCACGTCGGCCCCGGCCGCCTCCAGCGTCTGGAAAATGCCCGCAACGGCGCTTTCGGGATCGGCAGCGATACGCTTGCCGCGATAGTCGCCCAGCGCGCCCTCAAATTCGTCGCGCGGCCTGATTGTCACCGCATTGCCCAATGCCCGTGCGAGTTCCTCGCTGACCTTTTCGGGCGCGATGAACAGTTCCGCCGTACCGTCGGCATGGGCGATGGCATAGGACAATGCCACCGGGGTATTATCGACATCGGCGCCGCGCATATTGAGCAGCCATGCGACCGAATCGAGCGCGGTGATCGCCACCGCGTCGAGATTCTCCTCGCGCAGCCAATCGGCCACTTCGCCGCGCTTGTCTGCGCTGCTCCGGCCGGCCAGCGCATCGTCATGCGGCACCGCCTTGGCGGGGGAGGGTTCGGGCTGATCGCGCCACACCGCGTCGATCGGATTGCCATCTACTGCAACCAGCTCTCCGCCCTTTTTGGCGAGCGCCGGGGCAACCTGTTCCACCCAGCCGCGCCCGTGGAGCCAAGCGTCGTAGCCGATTTTTGCCCCCTCGGGCGCGTTCGCCGCCAACCATGTGGCGTGGTCCGATGCGGGGACCGGCTCGTAATCATACAGCTCGCCATCGACTTGCTCGCGTACCTGGATGGTGTAGCGGCCATCGGTGAACATCGCCGCTTTGTCGCGCAGCACAATCGCGCTGCCTGCCGACCCGCCAAACCCCGTCAGCCAGCCCAGCCGCTGGGCATAGGCACCGACATATTCGGACATATGCTCATCCGAAATCGGCACCACGAAGCCGTCCAGTCCGCGCGCCTCCAATTCCTTGCGCAGGTCGGAGAGGCGGTTTTCGTGAGTCTTCATCAGCATGGCTTGCGGTCCTTTCGCGCCCAACATAGAGCTTCGCGCGAAGCTGTGCCACCGGGCGCGGCGTTTAATCGATCAGGGGAGCGTGCGATGCGTTCGATATTGGCTCTTATTGCAGCGATGCTGGCGGTGCCAGCTGCCGCGCAAGACACCGCCCCTGCAACAGAAAGCGCGTCCGTGACATCACCCACCTCCCCGCCGCAAGCCGAACAGCGCGAGCATTCCTATACGCGCCACGGTACCACGATTGCCGATCCCTATCACTGGCTGCGCGACCAGTCCTATCCTGAAATCGACGATGAGGACGTTCTGGAGCATCTGCGGGCCGAGAATGCCTGGTTCGAGGCGAAAATGGGGCCGTATAAAGGGCTGGTGGACGAGCTTTTTTCGGAGATGCGCGGTCGCATCAAGGAAGACGATTCCACTGTTCCGCAAAAGGATGGCGATTGGCTTTACTGGAGCGAGTTCGAAGAAGGCGGCGAATATCGCAAATGGTACCGCAAGCCCGCCGTTGCAGAGGGTACTGCGGGTGCAGGGGGCGAGCCGGTATTGCTGCTGGACGAAAACGAACTGGCCGAGGGGCACGAATATTTCCGGCTCGGCGCGCTGAGCGTTTCGGAAAGCGGCGATCTGCTGGCCTATTCCACCGACACCGACGGCTCGGAACGCTACACTGCGCGGATCAAGGACCTGCGCACGGGCGAACTGCTGCCCGATACGATCCCCGAAACATTGTCCGGCCTCAGCTGGGTAGCGGGCGACAGCGCGCTCGTTTACGGGCGCGCCAATGCCAATTGGCGGGTCGACAATGCCCGCCTCCACCGCCTCGGCACCGATAGCAGCGAAGATATCGAGCTGTATCACGAGGGGGATGAAGGCTTCCGCGTTGCCACCGGCCTGTCCAACAACCGCGAATGGCTGATCATCGCGACCGGCGATAACGAGACGAGCGAAATCCGGCTGGTCCGCGTGGAAGAGCCGCAGGGCGAGCAAATCCTGGTGCGCCCGCGCGAAAAGGGCGTCGAATACGATGTCGATCTGCGCGAGGACACGCTGTTCATCCATACCAATGACGATCACGTCAATTTCCGCCTCGCCACCGCCTCGCTGGACGAGCCGGGCGAATGGACCACGCTGATCGCGGGGTCGGACGAGTTTTATCTCACCGATTTCGACCTGTTCGAGAAATTCTACGTCACCGAAGGGCGGCTGAACGGCCTCGATCAGGTGCAAATCCGCTCCTATGACGATCCCGCCAACGTGACCCCGATCGCCTTTCCCGAAGCGAGCTATAATGCCGGGCTCGGCAACAATCCCGAATGGGATATGGATGTGCTGCGGCTGGGTTATGAAAGCATGGTCACGCCCGACACGGTGTATGATTACAGCGTCGCGAACCAGAGCCTGGAAACGCTGAAAGTGCGCGAAATTCCGTCGGGTTACGACGCGTCGCTCTACACGACGGAGCGGCTGGAGATCGAGGCGCGCGACGGCACGTTGGTGCCTGTCAGCCTGGTCTATCGCAAGGATCGCCCGGATGGACCCAATGGACAAGGGGGGCCGCTGCATCTCTACGCCTACGGCTCCTACGGCTATGCCGTGCCGCCGGGCTTTTCGACCAGCCGCCTGAGCCTGGTGGATCGCGGTTTCGCCTATGCCATCGCGCATATTCGCGGCGGGGACGATCTGGGGCGCAACTGGTACCTCCAGGGCAAGCTGATGGATCGCAAGAACACCTTCACCGATTTCGTCGATGTCGCGCGCGGGCTGGCCGATAGGGGCTATACCGCGCCGGGCAAGATCACTGCTTCGGGCGGCAGTGCGGGCGGCAAGCTGATGGGCGTGATCGTCAACACCGATCCCGATCTGTGGGGCGCAGTGGTTGCGCATGTGCCCTTCGTGGATGTGATGGGCACGATGCTGGATGACAGCCTGCCGCTGACACCGGGCGAGTGGCCCGAATGGGGCAACCCCATTACCGACAAGGCGGCGTTCGACTATATCCTGTCCTACAGCCCGTATGACAATGTCGCCGCGCAGAATTACCCGCCGATGCTCGTCACCGCCGGCCTCAACGATCCGCGCGTCACCTATTGGGAACCCGCCAAATGGGTTGCCCGCCTGCGCGAGATGAAGACCGACGACAATGTCCTGCTGCTCAAGACCAATATGGGCGCGGGGCATGGCGGCAAATCCGGCCGGTTCGAGAGCTTGCGCGAAACAGCGGAAGAATACGCTTTCCTGCTGTGGCAGATGGGGATGGTGGCAGAGGCGCGCGAGTGATTCTTCGAGACGCTCAGGCAAAGCCTTCGCTCCCCAGGGCCAACGGTTTTTCTATGTCCGTTCGTCCTGAGGAGGTGAAGCCTCTGGCTGAACCGTCTCGAAGGATTGCTTTGTGACCGCCCGCTTTTCCCGAACTTTCACCGCCGCGCCGGAGCATATCGACGAGCTGGGCCATGTGAACAATGCGGTCTGGGTCCAGTGGATCCAAGACCTTGCCACCGCTCATTGGCAGGACACGGCGCGCGCCGAGGATCGCGACACCTATATCTGGGTCGTGATCCGCCACGAGATCGACTATCGCGGCAATATTGCGGCCGGAGACAGCGTGACGGGCGAAACCTTCATTCCCGGCATGCCTAGCGGCGCGAAATTCGACCGGCGGGTGGATTTCACCGACGCTAATGGCAAGGCGATCGTCAGTGCCAATACGACCTGGGCGATGATCGACAAGGCAAGCGGACGGCCCGCGCGGGTGCGGGCGGAGATTGCTGCGCCGTTTCTGGCGGCGGACTAGGCGGGCAGCCCCAACTCCTCTGCCATCGCGCGCAGGTCGGTCTTCAGCAGCTTCCCGATATGGCTGCGCGGCATTTCGTCTATCGCATGGAGCATCGCCAGCCGCTGCGTCTTGCCCAGCCGTTCGTTGACCGCCCCCATGATGTCGGCCGCATCGCGCTTCGCGCCGTCCACCAGCGTCACGAACCCGACCGGCGTCTCCCCCCAGCGTTCGGACGGCACGCCCACCACACCAGCCTCGTCCACTTCCGGCTCGGCCAGCAGCTCGTTTTCCAGATCGACCGGGTAAATGTTGAACCCGCCCGAGATGATCATGTCCTTCGCGCGGCCGACCAGTTCGAGGAAGCCATCGGCGTCGATCCGCCCGATATCGCCCATCCGCTGCCACGTCTCGCCGCTATCCGAATCGGCCCAGTATCCCTCGCGCGTTTTGCCGGGCTGGTTCTGGTAACCGCTCATCATGGCGGGGCCGATGCCGACCAGCTGGCCGGGCTCGCCGGGGGCGACTTCCCGGTCTTGGTCATCGAGGATTTTCAGCCGCGAGCCCGGGGCGGGACGGCCCACCGTGTGTAGCTTGTCCGGAAACTCATGCGCGGCCAGCAGACAGACGACGCCGCCCTCGGTCATCGAATAAATCTCTATCAGCCCGCCCGGCATCCGGCGCAGCACCTCGGCCTTTAGCTCGGCGGAAAACGGCGCGCTGGTGCAGTATTTCAGACGCATGGCGGACAGGTCGAACTCGTCGAAGCGCGGCTCTGCCATCAGGCGCTGATATTGCACCGGCACCAGCATGGTGAAGGAGATCGCACGATCCTGTGCCAGTTCCAGCCAGCGGACCGTGTCGAACTTGCCCATGATAGTGACTGTCCCGCCCGCCAGCAGGGTGGACAGAAACGCGACCATGGTGGTGTTGGAATAGAGCGGGGTGGAGGTAAGCCCGTTCACTGCAATTTCCTGCGCGCGGTAGCTGGCGGCGGTCGGCGCGAATTGAACCCAGCGCATCGCGTGGCTGTGGACGATGCCCTTGGGCGTGCCGGTGGTGCCGCTGGAATAGATGATATTGAAGGGGTCGGACTTATCCGGCGTGTGGTTTGGCGCGGGCGTGCCTTCGGGGGCCATCCAGTCGTCCAGCTCCTCATCCAGCACGATATGGTCGAGCTCGGACAGGAAGTCCGCGCCCAGCTCCTCCGCCTTGGCGCGGTCGATGAACAGGTGCCGCGCCCCGCTATCCCTGCCCATAGCGGAAAGCTGGTCCTTGGTTGCGCTGGTGGTGAGCGGAGCTGCCACACCGCCCGCGATTACCGCGCCGAGATACACCATCGCGTAATTGCTGGTCGAGCTGCCCAGGATCGCCACTGGCTGCCCGCGCTGCAGCCCGGTTTCCACCAGCCGCGCGGCAATGCGCTGCACCCGGTCCCACATCTGGCCCCACGTCAGATCGCCAGCATCATCGCGCCCCCCGTCTCTGAGCGCCAGCGCATCGGGCTGCAAAGCCGCCCAACCCGCCAAAACCTCGCGATAAGTGCCCCATGGCCCGGCCAGATATTCGTCCAGTTCGGCTTCGTTCATTCTGCGCTCTCCCATTGGCGATAGCGATAGCAGGGCCGCTAGCTATTTCCAGCGGGGATAAAGCCCCCAAACGCTTGGGAAACCGGGCCGCAGCGCCTATATGTTACGCATGAGTGAAACACCCGATACCACGCCCGACAAAACCCCGAACGCAAACGCGTACGATTCCGATTCGATCAAGGTTCTCAAAGGCTTGGATGCCGTGCGCAAGCGCCCCGGCATGTATATCGGCGATACCGACGACGGGTCGGGCTTGCATCATATGGTGTTCGAAGTTTCCGATAACGCTATCGACGAGGCGCTGGCGGGCCATTGCGACCTGGTTCTGATCGAAATGAATGCCGATGGCAGCGTTTCGGTGGAGGATAACGGCCGCGGCATCCCGGTGGATATGCACAAGGAAGAAGGCGTGTCCGCTGCCGAGGTCATCATGACCCAGCTGCATGCCGGCGGTAAGTTCGAAAACACCAGCGACGACAACGCCTACAAGGTCAGCGGCGGGCTGCACGGCGTCGGCGTTTCGGTGGTCAACGCGCTGTCCGAATTCCTCGAGCTGAAGATCTGGCGCGATGGAAAAACGCATGAGATGCGCTTCGAGCATGGCGACGCGGTCAAGGCGCTCGAAGTGACGGGCGATGCGCCCAAGGTGCCCGAAGATGCGGGGCTCATGAGCGACAAGAACGGCTTCAAGAAGGGGACTCGTGTCACCTTTATGCCCAGCACCAACACGTTCAAGAACGTGACCGAATTCGATTTCGAGAAGCTGGAGCATCGCTACCGCGAGCTGGCATTCCTTAATTCAGGCGTGCGCATCCTGATCCGCGACAACCGGCACGAGGAGCCGGTTGAACATGACCTGTTCTACGAAGGCGGCATCGCGGCCTTCGTGCGCTATCTCGACCGTAACAAGACCGCGCTGATCCCCGATCCCATCGCCATTTCGGCGGAGCGGGACGGCATCGGTATCGACGTGGCGCTGGAATGGAACGATTCCTATTACGAAAACGTCCTGACCTTCACCAACAACATTCCCCAGCGCGATGGCGGCACCCATCTTGCCGCGTTCCGCGCTGCGTTGACGCGTACGCTCAACGGTTACGCCAATGCGTCGGGTATGTTGAAGAAGGAGAAGGTTTCGCTATCCGGCGAGGACATGCGCGAAGGCCTGACCGCCATCGTTAGCGTCAAACTGCCCGATCCGAAGTTCTCCAGCCAGACCAAGGACAAGCTGGTCAGCTCCGAAGTGCGCCAGCCGCTCGAAAGCCTGATGAGCGACAAGATGACCGAATGGCTGGAGGAAAACCCCGCCCACGCCAAGACCATCATCCAGAAGGTGATCGATGCCGCCGCCGCGCGCGAAGCGGCGAAGAAGGCGCGCGAATTGACGCGGCGCAAGGGTGCGATGGATATTGCCAGCCTGCCCGGCAAGCTGGCCGATTGCCAGGAACGCGATCCTGCGAAAAGCGAGCTGTTCCTGGTCGAGGGCGATTCGGCCGGCGGCTCGGCCAAGCAGGGGCGTGACCGGCATTATCAGGCGATCCTGCCGCTGAAGGGCAAGATCCTCAATGTGGAGCGCGCGCGCTTCGACCGGATCATCTCGTCCAAGGAAGTCGGCACGCTGATCCAGGCGATGGGCACCGGCATCCGCGACGAGTTCAACCTCGAAAAACTGCGCTATCACAAGATCGTCATCATGACCGACGCCGATGTGGATGGCGCGCATATCCGCACGCTGCTGCTGACATTCTTCCACCGGCAGATGCCGGAGATCATCAAGTCGGGACACTTGTTCATCGCCCAGCCGCCGCTGTTCAAGGTGAACAAGGGCAAGAGCGAGGTCTATCTGAAGGACCAGGGCGCGCTCGACCGCTATCTGATGGAGGCTGGGCTGACCGGCCGGGTGCTGGAAACGCAAGGCGGCGCACGCGGTGGGCGCGAGCTGGAAGAGCTGGTCGCACACGCGCTGCGCATCCGCAATCTGATGGCTTTCGTGCCGCGCAAATATGATGCCGGGCTGATCGAAGCGATGGCGCTGGCCGGCGGGCTGGCCCCCGATCTGGACCGCAAGGCGCGGCAGGCGGCGCTGGACAAGGCGGCAGGCCATTTGCAGTCGGGCGATCTCGATGCGAAGTGGTCGGCGCAGATCATGGATGATGGTTCGGTGCGCTTCGACCGGGTCTGGCGCGGAGTTACCGACGTCCATCTGATCGAGGCGGCGTTCCTGACCAGCGCGGAAGCGCGCAAGCTGCACCGCCTGACGCAGGAACACGCCGAAGCCTATGAAGCGCCTTCGCGCCTGGTCAAATCGGGCGATGCGGCAGCTACGGAAGATGCCGAGCAGGCAGAGGACGAAACCGACGCGGATACGCCCGCTTTCACCGATGACGATGCGATTACCCGGCCCACGCAATTGCTCGACAATGTGCTGTCGGCTGGCCGCAAGGGCCTCAAGATCGCGCGGTACAAGGGTCTGGGCGAGATGAATGCCGAACAGTTGTGGGAAACCACGCTGGATCCGGAAAACCGCGCGCTGCTGCAGGTGAAGGTCGAGGATGCCGATGTAACGGACGAGATCTTTACCCGCCTGATGGGCGATATTGTCGAACCTCGCCGCGAGTTCATCCAGGACAATGCGCTGAACGTGGCCAATCTGGACGTATAATCAAACCCTTCCCGGCTGCGCCTGCTGCCGGTAGAAGGGGACGATGAAGTTTATTCGCCCGATACTCGCCGCATTGGGAGCAGCCCTGCTCGTATCATGCGGCGGCGGGGGTGGCTCTTCCGGCGCGCCGACACCCCCTACGGGTGGCGGTTCCAGTGGGGGAACAGCGACCAACCCGGTCACTATTCGGATCGTCGCGTTCAACGATTTTCATGGCGCGATCGCCCCGTTCGGCGCGCCGCTGCAATTCCGGCTGGAGGACGGCTCGACCGGATCCGCGCTGGTCGGCGGCGCAGCGTGGCTGGCCGATGCGGTGGACCGGGTGAAGGCTCAGAACCCCAACACGCTGGTGATCTCCGCAGGCGATCTGGTGGGGGCGAGCCCGGCCATTTCGGCGCGTTTCCTGGACGAACCGACAATCGGCGCAATGAACCGCATTGGGCTGGATTTCAACGCGGTCGGCAATCACGAATTCGACGAGGGCGTGGCCGAGCTCAAGCGCCTCCAGACCGGTGGCTGCGCGGCGCATACCGGCCAGCAGCCTTGCGCGCTCGAGAATTTCGCCGGGGCGCAATTCCGGTTCCTCGCCGCCAATGTCCGGCAGGGTTCGGCCAGCCTGTTTCCCGCCAGCGCCACGCGCCAGTTCGGCAGCGGTGCCGACCGGGTGACTATCGGCATAGTCGGGCTGACGCTGGAGGGAACGCCCGCCGCCACCAGTGGCTCGGTCGCCGGGCTGACTTTCGAGGACGAGGCGGAGGCGATCAACCGGGAGGCCGCCGCATTGCGCAGCGCCGGGGCCGATGCGGTTATCGTGGCGGTGCATGAAGGCCTGATCCCTTCGGCTAGCAACACGATTGGTGGCTGCGATGCGCTGTCCGGGCCGCTCCGCACGATACTCGACCGGCTAGACTCCGGAGTGGACCTTATCGTGTCGGGCCATACTCACCGCGCTTACATTTGCGATTACGGCACCATCGACGCGGCGCGCCCCATGCTGGTGACCAGCGTGCAAAGCAGCGGGCGGATGTTCACCGATATCGAATTGCGCGTGAATGCCGGGCTGTCCCGGACGCAGTCGGCGGCGGCGACAAATGTCATCCTTCAACGCGAAGGCACCGGGCCGGGCGGGCAGCAAGTCCCGCCATTGCCGGGCCGCCCGGTCTTCGTGGCCGATCCCGATGTCGCTGCCTATGTCGAAACCTACCGCCAGGCCGCGCAAACCATGATCGCGGCTGCGGACGAGGCCGAGCTGCAATAGCTGCTTCGCGGCGCTGCGCCTGTCAGACACGAAAATCCCCGCGCAGCCGCAGGCCGCGTGGGGACTTTGTCGTATCGCTGTGCGGCGATCAATATTCGAGGGTGATCGATTCCTGCCACGCCTGCTCGGCACCGAACGGACCATCGATTGCGGCATCGGGGCCGGACAGACGGTAGATCGTGCCATCGGCGATCGCGAACACCATGTCCTCGCCGTCGACCTGAATCAGGATACGGCTGTTATCGGCGTACCAGTTGAAGGTGCCGGTGGTTTCGACCCCCTCTGCATCCGTCAGCGTATAGGTGTCGCCTTCGCCCAGCGTCAGCGAGCGGATACGCCCGTCGGCAGTGCGCTGTTCATAGGTTCCCGCCCAATCCAGGCTGGACCGCGCATCGGTGGCGACCGGCGGATAGTCGGTGGCCGGATCGGCGATAGCCGTTCCTTGGCTCTCGGTAGTCGTATCGACCTCGTCGCTGTCACCGCAGGCTGCCAGTGCCAGAGCGAGAGCGGGAAGGGCGGCGAAGGTTGCGATCTTGCGCATGGTGAGAAATCTCCTTTGAATTACAACGTTGCTTTCTCAACTCACGAGACCGGCTACGGGTCCGAGACAGGCTTCCAATCAGCTCTTCGGCGGCAGCGGGATAAAGGCGGATGTGCGGTGTTTGTAATCTGCATATTTGTCGCCCTTGGACTTATCCATTCCCTTTTCCAGCAAGGCCACCCCGCTCCACCGGGTCAACGTGAAGGTCAGGAAAATCGGTCCAGCAACAGTCCACAGCGCCACGTCCCAGCCATTGCTCGCCGCTGCCAGCCAGATGCCCCACCAGGCGCATGCATCGCCGAAATAATTGGGGTGGCGGGTATAGCGCCACAGACCGCTGTCGAGCACCTTGCCCTCATTCGCGGGGTTTGCCTTGAACTCTTCCAGCTGGTGATCGCCCACCCATTCGAAGAATATGCCGACCAGGAACAGCGCCAGGCCGATCCAGCCGAGCGTGCCCAACTCCTGCGGCTGCTCTGCAGCCAGAATACCGACCTGTGCGGGGCTGGAGACGAGGAACAGCAGCACCGCCTGCATACCGAACACCTTGATCAGCGCATCGCGTGCAAAGGTACCGTTCTCGCGGCTTTTCTTCATGATGCGCTTGTAGCGGTTGTCCTCCCCGTCGCGCCGCCAGCGCTTGAACAGATGGCCGAACAGACGAATGCCCCATGCCGCCGCCATGGCGAGGATGGTGGTCGCCAGCGCGCTCTTGCCGTGCAGTTGCAGCCAGCTGGTCAGCGCCATAAGCGCCATCCCGCCGCCCCATATCGCATCGATGAACGACACGTCGTCGATCCGCACGGCAATGCGCCATGCCGCCAGCATCACTGCGGCCAGCACCGCTGCGTTGATCAGTAACCCCTCAAGCATCGCCTTCCCCCTCTTCGATCAACCGTCGTGCCTGCGCCTCCAGCACTTCGTAACGCGGATAGCCGGGTCGTTTGGAAAGCATGAACTGTGCGATCCGGGCCAGGTCCTCGCCATAATTGCCGCTTGGCGCGATGGCTGGGCCGAAACCCAGCACCTTATCCGCATTGCACACCCATGCGGGCACGATCGGCACATTCGCCGCCTGGGCGATATTGTAGAAGCCGGAGCGCCACGTTCCGTCGCTCGAGCGCGTTCCCTCCACCGCGATCACCAGCGCAAGCTCGTCACGCCGCTCGAATTCCGCCGCGACCTGCTCGACCACATTGGCGCGCTTCGTCCGGTCGATGGAGATGCCCCCCATATCGAACATGAAGTTGCGCATGAAGCCTTTGAACAGCGTGTGCTTGCCCATGAAGTTGGGCTGGATGCCGAGTTCCTGCGTGGCCCCGGCAAAGAACACGAAATCCCAGTTGGAAGTATGCGGCGCGCCCGCAATCACGAATTTCTTCAGGCCAGCCGGCGGTTCGCCAGCGATCCGCCACCCTTGGAACCGCCAGATACGAAAGATGATCCACCGCACGAAACGCGACAGAATCGATGGCGCGCGAGCGGGCTGTGCGTGCAGTGATGCGGTCATCGTCTCTCCCGCCGAGGCGCCTAACAAATATTAAGTCGCGCGGCGACGGCAAAGTTTTACATCCGGAACACGCCGAAGGCGGGCCGTTCTGCAATCGGGGCTTCCAGCGTCGCCGCCAGGCTCAGGCCGAGCACGTTGCGGGTTTGCGCCGGGTCGATCACGCCGTCGTCCCACAGCCGTGCAGTGGCGTAATAGGGGTTGCCTTCATCCTCGTATTTCTGGCGGATCGGGGCCTTGAAGGCTTCGGCTTCATCCTCGCTCCAGTCATCCGCGTCGCGGTGGACGGTGGCGAGCACGCTGGCGGCCTGTTCGCCGCCCATCACGCTGATGCGCGCATTGGGCCAGGTGAACAGGAAGCGCGGGGAGTATGCTCGGCCGGCCATGCCGTAATTGCCTGCGCCGAAGCTGCCGCCGATCACCACGGTGATCTTGGGGACGGTGGCGGTGGCGACCGCGGTGACGAGCTTCGCGCCGTGCTTAGCAATACCCTCGGCTTCATATTTGCCGCCGACCATGAAGCCGGAAATATTCTGCAGGAACAGCAGCGGGATACGGCGCTGCGCGGCCAGTTCGATGAAATGCGCGCCCTTTTGCGCGCTTTCGGAAAACAGCACGCCATTATTGGCCAGGATCGCGACTGGCATCCCCCAGATATGGGCAAAACCGCAGACCAGGGTGGAGCCGTAATGCTGTTTGAATTCGTGGAACTCGCTGCCATCGACGATCCGTGCGATAATTTCATGCACGTCATAGGGCGCGCGGACATCGTCGGGCACGATGGCGTAGAGATCCTCGGCATCGAATTTTGGCGGGCGTGGATCGCGCAGGTCTATATTCTGCGCTGCCTGCGTATTTGCACCCAGATGGCTGACGATATCGCGCACGATGGTCAGCGCGTGTTCGTCATTCTCGGCCAAGTGATCGACCACGCCCGATTTCTTGGCATGGAGATCACCGCCGCCCAGATCCTCGGCGCTGATTTCCTCGCCCGTCGCGGCCTTCACCAATGGCGGCCCGGCGAGGAAGATGGTGCCCTGCTCGCGCACGATCACCGTCTCGTCGGACATTGCGGGTACGTAGGCTCCGCCTGCCGTACAGCTGCCCATCACACAGGCGATCTGCGGGATGCCTAGCGCGCTCATATTGGCCTGGTTGAAGAAAATGCGGCCGAAATGGTCGCGGTCGGGAAAGACCTCGGCCTGATGCGGCAAATTCGCGCCGCCGCTATCGACCAGATAGATGCACGGGAGGCGATTCTCCTGCGCGATTTCCTGGGCGCGCAGATGCTTCTTGACCGTCATCGGGTAGTAAGTGCCGCCCTTGACCGTGGCATCGTTGCACACGATCATGCATTGCCGCCCCGAAACGCGCCCGATCCCGGCGATCATCCCCGCGCCGGGAATATCGTCCTTATACATATCGCCCGCCGCCAGCTGGCCGATCTCGAGGAAGGGCGAACCCGGATCGAGCAACCGCTCCACCCGCTCGCGGGGCAGCAACTTGCCGCGCCCGACATGACGCTCACGAGACCCTTTGGAGCCCCCCAAAGCCGCCTTTGCGACCTTCTCGCGCAGCTCGTCCTTCAACGCGCGATTATGCGCCGCGTTGTCCTTCGCTGCGGGGCTTTCGAAGTCGATTTTCGAGGTAAGGGTGGGTGCGGTCACGAAAATTCCTCCTCGGAACGGGGAGGGGGACCATCGGGACGATGGTGGAGGGGCACCCCGCGTTTGGCAGTAAGTTCCGCCACCCGCGCATTGCAAATCTCGACTATCCGCAAAACAACCCCTTCCAATTCATTCAAGACTTTTGCCGCAGGAATACGCGTGGTCGCGATACCTTGCGAGCGCAGATAATGCGAACGACGTTTATCTCGTTTTTCCGCTCGCTCGCCGTCATGGGCAAACCCGTCGATTTCGATGTCCAGCCTGGCTTTCGCGCAAAAGAAATCGAGGACATAGTCTCCCGCGCCATGCTGCGGCCGGAATTTGTGCCCGCCGGGGCGTTTGCGCAGCTCCTTGAGCAGCACTCGCTCCGGAAGGCTAAGCTCACTGCGCAGTTTTCGGGCGCGCCTTATCGTGTCCGGTGGCCCGGTGATCACGCCGGGTGCCCCTCCACCATGTTTCGCATGGTCCCCCTCCCCGTTCCGGGGAGGATCAAGAGGCAGCCCCAATCAGCTCGCGCCCGATCAGCATGCGCCTGATCTCATTCGTCCCTGCGCCGATATCGAGCAGCTTGGCGTCGCGCAAATAGCGTTCCACCGGCCAGTCCTTGGTATAGCCCGCGCCGCCCAGCGCTTGCACCGCCTCTGCCGCGACCTTGAAGGCGTTTTCGCTGGCCAGAAGGATGCAGCCTGCCGCATCGAAGCGGGTCGTCTGGTCGGCGTCGCACGCCTTGGCCACGGCATAGGTGTAGGCACGCGCCGATTGCAGGGCGACATACATGTCCGCCACCTTGGCCTGCATCAGCTGGAAGCTGCCGATGGGCTTTCCGAACTGCTTGCGTTCGCGCAAATACGGGATGACCGTGTCGAGGCAGGCCTGCATGATCCCGAGCTGCAATCCGGCGAGGACCACGCGTTCGTAGTCCAACCCGCTCATTAGCACGCCCACGCCGCCATTCAGCGGGCCCATGATCTGCTCTTCGGAGACTTCGCAATCGTTGAACACCAGCTCTGCCGTGGGGCTGCCGCGCATCCCCATCTTGTCGATTTTCTGGCCGATTTCGAAACCGGGCATATCCTTTTCGATCAGGAAAGCGGTAATGCCGCGCGACCCGGCGCTGCCATCGGTCTTGGCATAGACCACCAGCGTATCGGCATGGGTCGCGTTGGTGATCCAGAACTTGGTGCCGTTGAGGACGTAGCCGCCCTGAACAGCTTCGGCCTTCAGCTTCATCGAAACGACATCCGACCCGGCGCTGGCCTCGCTCATGGCCAGCGAACCGACGTGCTCGCCGGAAATCAGCTTCGGCAGATATTTCGCCTTTTGCTCTTCATTCCCCCAGCGGCGGATCTGGTTGACGCACAGGTTGGAATGCGCGCCGTAGCTGAGCCCGACCGAGGCGCTCGCCCGGCTGACTTCTTCCACCGCGATGACATGTTCCAGATAACCCAGGCCAAGCCCGCCATCGGCCTCGTCCACGGTCAGCCCGTGCAGGCCCAGCTCGCCCATTGCGGGCCATAGTTCTTGCGGAAACCAGTCTTCGCGGTCGGCCTTTTCGGCGAGCGGCGCGATCTGTTCATCGGCAAATCGGGCGACCGATTCGCGGATCATGTCGGCGGCCTCGCCTAGCTGGAAATCGAAATCGGGTGTAGCGCGCATTAAATTCCCTTTCAGATTCCAGCCGCATAGCGGGTGGCGGGCAGAGCCGCAAACCTGCCCCGCTTGACATAGGTTAAACCGGGACAAAGCCTTTGAGTCTGTCTGATTTAACGCCTATGCTTGGCTTTTGAGGTCGTACAATGAAACTGAGTCAGGGGGAGGGCGCAACAGTACTGACAACGCGCCCGCCCGAGACAGCCGATGAAGAAGCGCGCCTCGGCGTTTTGCAGCGCTATGCTCTGAACGAGCTCGAGGAAGATAGCGAACTCAGCGCGATTACCGATTTCGCCGCCAGGCTGTGCGGCGCGCCGATCGCGCTGGTCAGCCTGGTCGAACAGGAACGGCAACGTTTTCTGGCGCGGCACGGTCTTAACGAGCGCGAAACGCCGCGCCGGGTCAGCTTTTGCGCCCATGCGATGCTGCGCGACGATGCGCTGATCGTCCCCGATACGCTGCTCGATCCGACCTTTGCGGATAACGACCTGGTAACAGGAGAGCCGCGGATACGGTTCTATGCCGGCTTTCCGCTGAAATCCGAAGAAGGCCTGCCGCTGGGATCGCTCTGCGTGATCGACCGGGAGCCAAGGCCGCAGGGGCTGACGGACATGCAGCGCCACGGATTGCAGGTGTTGGCGCAGTCGGTCATGCGCCGCTTGCAGGCGAGGCGGCAGAACCTCGCTGCCACACAGGAACGCGAGCAGTCGGTTATTCGCAACCGCTACTTTGCCGATGCGATCCCCGCATTGGCATTTACTGCAACGCCCGATGGATCATTCGACTACATCAATCGGCGCTGGCGCGAATATGCCGGGTGGGTTGACGAAACGCTGCCGGAGGCCGGATTTCCGAACATCCATTCCGAAGAACGCGATGATGTGATCGCGCTATGGCGAACCGCCTTGACCAATAGCGAGCAGTTCGATGCGGAGTTTCGCTATCGCAGGCATGATGGCACCTATCGCTGGATGCTGGCCCGCGCATTGCCGGTAAAGACCGGTGTGGGAGACGTGATCCGCTGGTTCGGCACGCTGACCGATGTGCATGACAGCCACGTGGAATCCGAAGGACGCGAGCTGCTGGCCAAGGAACTGTCGCACCGCATCAAGAACATTTTCGCGGTCGTCTCCAGCCTGGTCGCGATCCGCTCCCGCGGGAAGCCGGAAGTGCGCGAATTCGCCGATGATCTGATGCAAACCATCGGCGCGCTGGGCCGGGCGCATGATTATGTCCGTCCGCTGGAAGGCCGCAAGGGAGACAGTTTGCACGGCCTGCTGGGAGACCTGCTGGCCCCGTATCGCCACGGCTCCGACACGCGCATCGTGGTGACCGGCGAAGATGGCGCAATCGGCGCACGCGCCGCCACGCCGCTGGCGCTGGTGATGCACGAGTTGGCAACCAATTCGGCGAAATATGGCGCCTTGTCCCAAGAAGGCGGAGCGGTGTTCATTGATATCTCACCCGCCGAGGACGTTAAATGCCTGCGGATCGTCTGGCAGGAAGACTGCCCGGATTTCGAGCCGTCGGAGGGACCCGAAGGGTTCGGGTCGAGGCTTGTCAAACTGGCAGTGGAAGGCCAGCTCGACGGCAAGATCGAACGGACCTTCGAAGAACGCGGCTTGCGCGCGGAAGTGGTCGTTTCGCTGGCGGCCCTGGCAGGCTAGGATCGTTACCGCTGACAATCTGCCCAGGAGTATGAGAGTGCATCGCAACAGGACCATTCGGATTATGGGATGGGGCCTGCCGCTCGCATTGCTGGCAGCATGCGCCGATAACCCGTCTGAGGAAGACGCTGCCCCGGCGCCGGAAAACACCGCCGAGGCTGCGGCCGCGCCAACGTCCACGCTGCCGCCCCCGTCAGAACCGGTCGAAATGTCCGGCACTGCATGGGCAGCGAATGACAATGATGGGGCGGTTTACACCACTTTCATCGATCCCGACGGCACCTACCGCGATTTCCGCGACGGAGAAATCTGGCAAATCGGCAGCTGGGACATGCCCGGCGGCAATCGTATCTGCTACCGCCCCGACAATAGCGGCGAGGATGCCGACGATGCACGGCTGTGCTGGACGGTTCGCCCGCCCGGACGCGACGGCGTGATGACCGTCGTCGATGAGGATGGGCGCGAAGTGGTGGTGCGCCAGGTCGAATATTCCGAGCCGAGCGAAGACACCGCCAGCGAGTGAGCGACAGCACCGCCCCGCCGCCCCAACTCAGCTTCGATGGCGTAACCCGGCAATTCGGCGATGTGACCGCCGTGGACCGGGTGACGCTGGACATCGGTGCGCAAAGCTTCGTCGCGCTGGTCGGTGCGTCGGGGTCGGGCAAATCGACCTTGCTCAAAATGGCCAATCGGCTGGTCGATCCGGATGCAGGCAGGGTTCTGCTCGAAGGGCGCGATGTGCGCGATGTGCCGCCTTCGATGCTGCGCCGCCGAATCGGCTATGTATTTCAGGGCATCGGCCTGTTCCCGCATATGGATGTAGCGCGCAATATCGGCATCGGGCCGCGATTGGCCGGATCGCCTTTGCCGGATGCGCGGATTGCCGAATTGCTCGAACTGGTGGAGCTGGAGGCGGAGCATTCCAGCCGTATGCCGCACGAGCTTTCGGGCGGCCAGCGCCAGCGCGTAGGCGTGGCCCGGGCGCTGGCCGGGGCGCCGCAGACGCTGCTGATGGACGAACCTTTCGGCGCTCTCGATCCTTTGACGCGCGATTCGCTGGGCGACCAGGTCCGCGACTTGCACCGGCGGCTGGGCCTGACCACCTTGATGGTCACGCATGACATGGCCGAGGCGTTGCTGCTGGCAGACCGCGTAATGGTGATGGATGCCGGGCAAATCGTTGCTGATGAAACGCCGCATGCGTTGATGGAGGGTGCGGGCGGAGAGATCGCCCAGGCGCTGGTCGCGGTGCCGCGTCACCAGGCTGCGCGTATGGCGGAGATTTCCGCGTGAGCGATATCGGCGCGATCCTGCTGGGGCTGGGCGACAAGCTGGCCGCGCATGTCCTGCTGGCGGCGGCAGCATTGGCGCTGGGTATTGCGATTGCCCTGCCGATGGCGGTTTGGGCGGGGCAGAACCGGCAAGTTGCGCGCGCCTCGCTTGGCTTCGCCAGCCTGGTCCAGACCATCCCGGCGTTGGCGCTGCTGGCGCTGTTCTTCCCGATATTGCTGAGTCTGCGCGCGGTGTTCGGCGACGGGCTGCCGACGCTGGGTTTCCTTCCCGCATTCCTGGCTCTGTCGCTTTATGCGTTGCTCCCGATCCTGCGCAACACCGTCACCGCGCGCGAGCAGATGGGGACAGAAGTGCTGGAGGCGGCCGACGCGGTTGGTATGACCTTCTGGCAGAAATTGCGGCTGGTCGAGGCACCGCTCGCCGCGCCCTATATCATGGCGGGCATCCGCACTGCGGCGGTATGGACCATCGGCGCAGCCACCCTGTCTACCACGGTTGGCCAGCCTTCGCTCGGCGACCCGATATTCGCCGGATTGCAGACGCAGAACTGGGCGCTGGTGCTGGCGGGATGTTTCGCTTCGGCGGGGCTGGCGCTGGTGGCCGATGCGCTACTCGGCGCGGTGGAGCGCGGCTTCGCCCGGCGTAAAAACTGGATGGTGTGGACCGGGCTGGCGTTGGCACTGGCGGGCATCGGCACCGCGGCATGGAACCAGCGCGCGCAGGCGGGCGATGACGACCGGGTGGTGATCGCGGCCAAGAGTTTTTCGGAACAATATATTCTCGCCCAGCTGATCGGAATGCAGCTGGAACGCTCCGGCTTCGAGGTTGCCTATCGTGACGGGCTGGGCAGCGCGGTGGTGCATAATGCGGTAACGACCGGCGCGGTCGATATCAGCGTGGATTATACCGGGACGCTATGGACCAATGTGCTCAAGCGCGAAGACAATCCGGGGCGCGAGGAGATCTACCGCACTCTGGCAGATTACGAGCGCGAGACCACCGGCACGCTGGTGCTGGGGCGGCTGGGCTTCGAAAATGCCTACGCGCTGGCGATGCGGCAAGACCGCGCGCGTGAACTGGGTATCGCAACGATGGACGATCTGGCGCGCGTCGCCCCGCGCCTGACAATTGGCGGCGATGTCGAGTTTTTTCGCCGCCCCGAATGGCTCGCGGTGCGCGATGCCTATGGCCTGCGCTTTGCCGAGCGGAAGAATTACACCGCCACCTTCATGTATAACGCGCTGACCGGGGGGGAAGCAGATGTCATCAGCGCCTACACTTCCGATGGGCGGATCGCGGCGGATGGTCTGGTGGTGCTGGACGATCCGAAGGGCGCGTTTCCGTCCTACGATGCGATGGTGTTGATCGCGCCGGAAACCGCGCGGGACGCACGGCTGGTGGCGGCGCTGCAGCCATTGCTGGGTGCGATCGACGTGGAGGCGATGCGGCAGGCCAATCTGATGGTCGACCGCGAGGATGACAAACGCTCCCCGCGCGAGGCGGCGCAGTGGCTGGCCCGGGAAATCGGCCTTTAAGTCAGTTTGCCCGGCGCCACATCTGCGTTTGGCAGAACGGTCCGATGCAGCCCTTCACTTCCAGCCGGGAAGCGCTCTTGCGGCGCACGACGGAGCGATAATCCTTGCCTTCCTTGGGGTCGTAGATCCGCCCGCGCCATAAATCGCCGTCTTCGGAGAAATTGAACAGCACCGGCATGCCCATCAACTTGCGGCTGCGCTTCTTCGGGTCGGGATTTTCGACATCGCGCTGGTCCGCACCATTGGGCGGGGTCACCAGGAACTTGCTGATCCTGCCGCAATAGGTCCGGCCGCATTTCTGGATGGTGATGACCGCATCGCCTTCTGCGGTCACCCATTTGCCGGTGATGGCATCGGCTGCGAAAGCGGGCGATGCCCAGAGCATCAGGCTCGCGAAAAACGCGGCGATGGCGGTACGGATCATGACAGGAACTCTCCCCGGGGTGTGAATTGCGCTTGAGTATCGCAGGCGGTGTTGCGCCAAGCTGAATACGCATCGGCTACCCCGGGGGTTCCGCGGCAAAGGCGGCAGGCGGCGGCCAATCCGGAGCGGTCAGCGCCATCGCCTTGAACAGGCGGCCCATCTGATTGTCGCCTGCCAGCCGCTCGGCCGCCCGGAGCAGCGATGCCTCCTGCCCCGGTGCGCCGCGGGCAAGAGCAGCCGCGCGGTGATCGATCCCCAGCGCACGTAGCAATTCGCCCTGGGTAATGGTGCCGTCATGGCGCGCGCCATCCACCGCTTGCGCCAATGCGGCAAAATCGACCAGCGCAGTCAGATCGGCTTCGCCAGGTGCGGACAGCGGATCGACTTTCCGATGCGCGCGGACCGCCTGCAGGGTCGAGCCGGTTTGCGCAGCGGTGTAACCGTAATCCACCGTCAGCATCGCGCCGCCCTGCGCCGCGATGCGCGCGGAGATATCGCGCATGACGGCCGATGCGGCGGGACAGGTCTCGATGATCGCGCCCGCTTCCGCCTCGCGCCGATCGGGCGGCACGATATCCTTCATCGGCTGGTCCCCGGCCACGAAGCGGAATGCGCAATCGTCAGCCAGCCCGACCATCCGTTCGCGCCAACCGGTTTCGCTGCGGACGAGCTGGCGCACCGGCAGCGCGTCGAAAAATTCGTTGGCGACCAGCAGGATCGGCGCATCGCCGGGCAGGGTGGTCGTATCGTCATGAAACTGCGCCCCCGCAACCGCTGCTCGTTGAATTCTGCGTAAGGCGGGCGAGCCTTCGACGAAGTGCACGTCGGGCCGCAACCCTTGGGCCGCCATCGCGCGCAGCGCATCCTTCGCCAGCGTTCCCCGGCCCGGACCCAGTTCTGCATAGACGACCCGCCCTGGCCGTCCCGCCCGGTCCCACAGATCGGTCAGCCACAGCCCGACCAATTCGCCGAACATCTGGCTGATTTCCGGCGCGGTGGTGAAATCGCCGCCGGTGGTGTCCTGCGCCCTGCCCAGCGGGTCGCGGCTGGCGTAATAATGCGCGTTGCTCTCGCCCATATAGCGGGCGAGCGAGATCGGGCCGGTGGCGCGGATCAGCCGCCGAAAGGTTTCGGCCAGCGGCCTTTCGCTCACACAGATTTGCCCAGATCGGCGACCTGCGCGGCGGAGGTCTGCACATGGGTGCCGAGCGGAGGTTTCCGCAGGGCGTAGATCATTACGCCGAGGCCGATCAGGATCAGCGGAATGGTGAGCCATTGGCCCTGCGACAGGCCGGTATCGACCACCACATCGGCCAGATGTGCATCGGGCTCGCGGAAAAACTCGACCGTGAAGCGTCCCAGCGCGATGCCGAAAGTGAATGTGCCCACCAGCAGGCCGGGCCGGTATCGCGCACGCGTGCGCCAGAACATATACAGCAGCACCGCGATCAACAGCGCGCCTTCCAGCGCAGCTTCGTAAAGCTGGCTGGGATGGCGCGGCAGTTCGCCCGCGCCGGGGAAGATGATCGCCCACGGCACATCGGTAGTGCGGCCCCACAATTCGCCGTTCACGAAATTGGCCAGCCGGCCGAACATCATGCCGAACGGCACGTTGACCGCGATATAGTCGCTGATCCGCAGGAAGCTGAGCTTGTCGCGCCAGGCGAGGTAGGCGATCCCTGCCAGAACGCCGAGCACGCCGCCGTGGAAGCTCATTCCCCCGTCCCACAGGCGCAGCAGGTTCCAGCTGACAAATTCGCCTTCGGTGAAGGTGACGAACAGTTCCGGCTTGTAGAACAATGCATAGCCCAAACGTCCGCCCAGGATGATGCCGAGAGTGGAATAAAAGAACAGATCGTCCGCATGACGCTGCGCCATCGGGCTGCCCGGCGCCTTGATCATCCGGGTCAGGTGCCAATAGCCCAGGATGATCCCGGCCAGATAGGCCAGCGAGTAGAAGCGCAGCATGAAACCGCCGGGCAGGGCAATGCCTTCCGATAACGGCAAATCCTCGAACCGGACATATTGTGTCGTTTCGGCCAATAGTGACAGCAAGATGCTTACCCTCTAGATGTTGGTGGCCGCTTGTGGTTATCAGGCGGCAGCGCGGCGCTATTGCCATAGGCCGCTCCCGAGCGAAAGGGGCGGCAAAACCCCGTGTGACACAGTTATTATTCCGGCGAGGCGTGCCAACAGCGCCCCCGGCCAATGGAGAGAGCGATCAATGCCGACACAGCTGGACCAGGATATGGACCGCCTTATTACCGGGCTGACAGCGCCCGGAATGCCGTTCGAAACAGATACCATCGAACGGCACGGCACCCAGCTGCCGGTGTTCAAGAACGCGCCGCCGACGCTGGCGCATTATTTCGCGCATTTCTGCACCGAACATGCCGATCTGGAATTTCTGGTCGATGGCGATATTCGCCTGACCTTTGGCGAGACATTTGCCGCCGCGCGCCATGTCGCCGCCGGGCTGGTCCAGCGCCACGATGTGCGGGTGGGCGACCGCGTGGGTATCGCCGCGCGCAATTCGGCCAACTGGATCATCTCCTATATGGGAATCATCCTGGCCGGCGGCTGTGCGACGCTGGTCAACGGCTTCTGGACCGGGGCGGAAATGGCCTATGGTATCAAGCTGGCAGAATGCTCGTTGGTGCTGGCCGATTCCGGCCGCGCGAAGCGGTTGGAGGGCGAAGATTTCGGCGCCAAGCTGGTCGTGATCGGCCATGACGGGCCGCCCACGGCTGAAAATGGCGGCGCGGGCCTGGCGGCGATCTGGCCGGAACACGGCGTGGGCGACATGACCCTGCCCGATATCCGGCCGGACGACATGGCGACCATCCTCTATACGTCGGGCTCCACCGGCTATCCCAAGGGCGCGGTGTCCGATCACCGCGCGGTGGTCCACGGCGCGATGAGCTACATGTCGCAAAGCGCGATGGCGAAGATGCTGCTGACCGAGCAGGGCAACGAGCCCAAGGACCAGCCCTGCGCGCTGATCGCAGTGCCTTTGTTCCACGTTACCGGCGAAGTGCCGCTTTACCTGCAAAGCTACGGCATTGCGCGCAAGCTCGTGCTCATGCCGAAATGGGATGCGCGCGAGGCGATGCGTTTGATGGAGGCGGAAAAGGTCAGCTATTTCGTCGGCGTGCCGCTGATGAGCTACGAAATTGCCAGCCATCCCGAGCGCGGCGATTTCGACCTGACTGCATGCAAGAGCTTCGCCGCTGGCGGTGCGCCGCGCCCGGTCGAACATGTTACGAAGATCAAGGAAGCGTTTCCCGAAGGTTTCCCGCTGCTTGGCTACGGCCTCACCGAAACCAACGGTGTTGGCTGCGGCAATTTCAACGAGAATTACATGGCCAAGCCGGGGTCCACCGGCAAGGCGAGCAAGCCGATCGTGGAAATCGCGATCCTGGACGATGACGGCAATCACCTGGCGCAGGGCGATGTGGGCGAAGTCTGCTTCCGCACGGTCGCCAATTTCGCCGAATATTACAAAAACCCCGAAGCGACCAAGGCCGCCTATACCGATGACGGTTTCTTCCGCACCGGCGATCTGGGCTATCTCGACGAGGACGAATATCTGTTCATCGTCGACCGCAAGAAGGACATCATCATCCGCGGCGGCGAAAATATTTCCTGCATCGAGGTGGAGCAGGAAATCTACGCCCATCCCGATGTGAAGGAATGCAGCTGTTTCGGGCTGGATGACGAACGCTTCGGCGAATTGCCGGCGGTGGTGTTCCATGTGAAAGAAGGCAGCGAGTTGACGCCGGAGGCCTTGCGCGGCTTCCTCGAAGGCCGACTTGCCCCGTTCAAGATGCCCACCCGCCTCTGGAAATCGGACGAAACGCTCCCACGTCTGGGTACGCAGAAAATCGACAAGCGGACGGTCAAGGACGCTTACAAGAACAAGCAGACAGGAGCGGTCTGACCGCAAATATGGCCCGCTTACGCATCCCCAATCAACGCGCGATCATCGACCGGCGTATTCTTGCCGAACAGATCGACGCAGCGATGGGGCAAGCGGGCGGCGATCCGCAGGCCGCGCGTCCGGCCATCGTCGCGCTACTCAACGATGCGCTGGATGCCGGGCGCGATGAAATTGCAAGCCGACTGGAGGAAAAGCCGGCGGCGGGCCACGAATGCGCCGGCAGCCAGAGCTTCCTGATCGATCAGTTGGTGCGGCTGATTTACGACCATGTGACCGCGCGGGTTTACCCGATCTCCAACCCGTCCAGATCGGAACGGATTTCGGTAATGGCGGTGGGCGGTTATGGCCGCCGCGAAATGGCACCGCATTCGGATGTCGATATCGCCTTCCTCACCCCCGAGCGCCGTACGCCATGGTGCGAACAGGTGGTCGAGGCGATGCTCTATTTCCTGTGGGATCTCGGCCTGAAAGTGGGCCAGTCCAGCCGCACGCTGGACGAGACTATCCGGATGGCGAAAGAGGATCTCACCATCCGCACCGCTCTGCTGGAAGGCCGCTATGTCTGGGGCGACCGCGATTTCTACGAAGAGGCCGCAAGGCGGTTTTCGCGCGACGTGGTACAGGGCAATGAACAGCAATTCGTCACCGAAAAACTGGCCGAGCGCAATGCGCGGCACGAGCGGATGGGCGACAGCCGCTATGTCGTTGAGCCCAACGTAAAAGACGGCAAGGGCGGCTTGCGCGATCTGCAGACGCTCTACTGGATCGGCAAGTTCATCCATCAGGTACGCAGCGGAGCGGAACTGGTCGATGTGGGGCTGCTGACCAAGTCCGAATATCGCAGCTTCCGCCGGGCAGAAGGCTTCCTGCTGGCGGTGCGCTGTCATTTGCACATCATTACCGGCCGCGCGGAAGACCGGCTGACCTTCGATTTGCAGCGCGCAGTGTCCGAACGGATGAATTTCGTAGATCGCCCCGGCAAGAGCGCGGTCGAGCGGTTCATGCAGTTCTATTTCCTGCAGGCCAAACGGGTTGGTTCGCTGACGGGCGTGTTCCTCAGCCAGCTCGATCACCAATTCGCCAAGAAGCGCGGCCTGCTGGCCAGTCTGATGGACCGGATGCGCGATATCGAAGGTTACAAGGTGTCCGAAGGCAAGATCGCCGCGCCATCGGATGACTGGTTTCGCGAAGACCCGGTGCGGCTGATCGAAGTGTTCAAGCTGGCCGAGGAGCACGGGCTTGAAATCCATCCCGAAACCATGCGCCAGGCGGACCGCGACAATGGGCTGATCAAGTCCTCTGTGCGCAAGGACAAGCGCGCCAATGCGCTGTTCCTCGACCTGCTTTGCGGGCGCAATGATCCCGAAACCGCGCTGCGCTGGATGAACGAGGCGGGCGTGTTCGGCCGCTTCGTGCCCGATTTCGGCCGGGTCAATGCGCAGATGCAGTTCGACATGTATCACCATTATACGGTGGACGAACACACCATCCGCGCCATCGGGCTGACATCGCAGATAGAGCGCGGCGAACTGGCCGAAGACCATCCGCGCGCCACCCGCGTGATCCACCAGGTTGCCAGCCGCCGGGTCACCTATGTCGCGGTGCTGCTGCACGATATCGCCAAGGGGCGCGGCGGCGATCATTCGGTGCTGGGCGAGAAAGTCGCGCGCAAGCTGTGCCCCCGCTTCGGCCTGAGCGCGGCGGAAACCGATCTGGTCGCATGGCTGGTGTTGAAACATCTGCTGATGAGCGCGACAGCGTTCAAGCGCGATCTGACCGACCCCAAGACGATCGACGATTTCCTGGCCGACGTGCAGAGCATGGAGCGGCTGCGCCAGCTCGCCATACTGACCGCGGTGGATATCCGCGCGGTCGGTCCGGGCGTATGGAACAGCTGGAAAGGCCAGCTGCTGGGCGAGCTGTACGATGCCGCGCAGGACCGGTTGCGGCTGGGCCATCAACGCCACCGGCGCGAGGAACGTATTGCTGCCAAGCAGGTGGAAGTCGCCGCATTGCTGGGGGCCAGCGAGGAACTGATGGGCGATTATGGCGGCTTGTTCGCCGATGCCTACTGGATTGCCGAGCCGGCCGAAGTGATCGCCAGCAATCTGGTGCAATATGATGTTGCCCGCTCGCTGGACGAGGATCTCTCGATCCACTGCCAGTATGATGCCGAGCGCGGTGCGACGCTGGTCAGCGTGATAGCCGCCGACCACCCCGGGCTGTTCTTCCGGCTGGCGGGCGGCATCCATCTGGCGGGCGCGAATATCATCGATGCGCGCATCCACACCAACCGCGCCGGCTATGCGGTCGATAATTTCCTGGTGCAGGATCCGCTGGGCGCTCCGTTCGAGGAGCCATCCCAGCTCGAGCGGATCAAGCGTTCCATTCGCGATGCGCTGCACCGCCAGGGCGAACTGGTCCCGAAACTGGCCGCGCGCCCGTTGCCGCGCAGCCGGGCCAAGGCGTTCGACGTGCGCCCGCGCGTTACCGTCAACAACAAGGCATCGAACCATTTCACGGTGATCGAGGTGAATGCGCGCGATCGTTCCGCGCTGCTAAACCGGTTGGCGCGCGCCTTGTTCGAAAGCCAGCTGATCGTCCACTCCGCCCATATCACCGCCTATGGCGAACGGGTGACCGATACGTTCTACGTTACCGATCTGCTGGGGCAGAAAGTTACCGACGAGGCCCGCATGGAGGCTGCCGAACAGGCTTTGCTGAACGCAGCGAGTGATGCAACTCAGGCACAGCTGGAAGATGCATGACAGCTATTGGTCGGCTGAATATTGCACAAATGATAAAGCGCGCGTAGCCGCGATATGGAAAGTTTTGTCCTTTCAGGAGAGGTTAGACATGAAATTCCCCCACACTTCACTCGGCGTAATCGCCTTGCTCGGCGCAGGTGCTGCGCTCGCCCCGCAAACCGCATTGGCGCAGGATGCCGATGCCACCGACAGCCAGCTGGAAAATGCCGACGTCGTCGATGACAATATCATCATCGTGACCGCGCAGGGCCGTGCGCAGGTCCTGTCCGATGTGCCGGTCGCCGTGTCCGCCATTTCGGGCGAGACCCTGGCCAATTCGGGCGCGACCGACATTCGCGAACTGAACCAGGTTGCCCCGTCGCTGCTCGTTTCCTCCACCGGTAACGAAGCCAATGGTTCTGCCCGTATCCGCGGCATCGGCACGGTCGGTGACAATCCCGGCCTGGAAAGCTCGGTCGCGGTGTTCGTCGATGGCGTGTATCGCTCGCGCTCGGGCAATGCCTTGTCCGAACTCGGCCCGCTCGACCGGGTTGAAATCCTGCGCGGCCCGCAGGGTACGCTGGGTGGCCGTAACGCCTCGGCCGGCCTGATCAGCGTCTATACCGCGCCGCCGGAGTTCAATTTCGAAGCCTATGGCGCGTTCACTTATGGCAATTACGATGCGATCCGCGTGGAAGGCGGCATCAATGCCCCGCTCGGCGATACGCTGGCCGCGCGCGTGGACGGCGTCTATTTCGAACGCGACGGTTTCTACAACGATGTTGTCAACGATATCGATGTGAACAACCGCGACCGCTATCTGGTGCGCGGACAGTTGCTGTTCGAGCCCACCGACGATATTTCCTTCCGCCTTGTCGGGGACTATTCGAAGAAGGAAGAGCGCTGCTGCGCGGCAACTTTCGTTCAGCCCGAATTCGCTCCGCTGGCGCGCGTTTCTCCCGGCTTCAACCCATTCAACCGTCCCGTTGCAGGCTCGCCCGCGCTGACCAGCCCGCAGAACCCGATCGTGGGCGTCTTGCTGGGCCTGGGGCAGGATCCGCGCGCTCTGACGCAGAGCACGTTCGATCGCGATATCTATGTCACTCCGGGTCGCAGCTATGCTGGCGAGACCGAAGATTATGGCGTTTCGGGTGAGCTAAATTGGGATTTCGGCAATGTTTCGCTGACCTCGATCACTGCTTACCGCGAATATTCCAACTTCCAGGGTTCGGACACGGACTACACGCAAGCAGACATTCTTTATCGCGCACCGAACGAGAATGCCGGCGCCCGCGAGTTCGAAACCTTCACGCAGGAACTGCGTCTGGCGGGCTCGCTGTTCGACGACCGGTTCGACTGGTTGATTGGCGGCTATTACGCGAATGAAAAGCTGGAAGTGCGCGATAATCTGCGCTTCGGCACGCAATATGGCACACTCGCCAATTGCCGCATCGCCATCGCGATCAATCCGGCACTGGTGAACCCGGCGGCGGATAATTGTTTCGGTCCGAACATTGCCGCGCTTACGGCGGCCAATGGCGGAGTCGGTGCGTTCGGCGCGGCTACGCCGCTGATCGTTGGCGGGATCAACAATCTGGCCCAAGTCAACGACCTTGGCGGCACGGGCGATCAGTACAACCAGACCAGCGAAAACTTTGCGATTTTCACGCATAATATTTTCGCGATAACCGATACCGTCGATCTGACTTTGGGCCTTCGTTACACCAACGAAACCAAGGATTTCGACGCGACGTTCAGCAATGATAACGTGATCTGTCCGCAGAACCGCGCGCTGCTGTCGCCGTTGCTCGCAAACCAGGCACTGGCGGGTCTTGCCGGCGGTCTGATTGCACTGTCCTGCCAGGGCAATTCCACCTCCGAACTGGACGGTGTGTCGATTTCCGATACGCGGGACGAGGACGAGTTCACCGGCACCGCGATCCTTAGCTGGAAGCCTACCCCGGATTTGCTGCTCTACGGCAGCTATTCGCGCGGCTACAAGGCTGGCGGGTTCAACCTCGACCGTTCTGCTCTGGGCAATCCGGTGACGTTCAACGTCGCCAATATCGATCCGGCCAGCCTGCAGTTCGAGGAAGAAACCGTCGACGCGTTCGAAATCGGCGCGAAATATGCCACGCGCAGCTTCGGCGTCAGCCTGGCTGGTTTCCGTCAGGAGTTCACCAATTTCCAGCTGAACACCTTCAACGGTTCGGTGTTTCTGGTGCAGAACGTGAACAGCTGCGATACCGACCTTGGCGGCGCGGATAGCGATGCCAGCGCAGCAACCGGCGCGTGTGCTATCGACAATGTCGCGCCCGGCGTGGTGTCGCAGGGCGTAGAGATGGAAGCCTATATCCGGCCGACCTCGACCATCGATGTCACCTTCGGCGTTACCTATGCCGATACCAGCTACGAAGACGATCTGATCGGAGACGATTCGGGCACTCCGCTGGATCCGGCACTGCGCTTGCTGCCGGGGGACAACCTCTCGAACGCACCGGAGCTGGTGGCGACCTCGTCCTTCACCTGGACACCGCCGCTCGGCAATAGCGGGATGGAAGGCCTGTTCTTCGTCAACGCCCGGATGACGGACGATTACAACACCGGTTCCGACCTGCTGTTCGGCAAGGAGCAGGATGGCTATGTGATCGTCAACGGCCGCATCGGTGTGACCAACATTGCCGATGCTTTCTCTATCGAAGGCTGGGTGTCGAACCTGTTCGACAAGGATTACACCCAGGTCGCGTTCAACACACCGTTCGTGGCGCCGCAGCAGACCTATTCGGCATTCCTCGCCGAACCGCGGACCTACGGCATCACGGTGCGCGGCCGCTTCTAGGCGCAGCCGCACATCGCGAAATAGGGAAAGGGGCGTCTTCGGGCGCCCCTTTTTTGTGCAGTGTAAGGGTGCGCTATTGCTTTGCTGCGTGAGCGGGATTTGTCTGCGCTATCGCTTCGCTATTTCAGCGCGGGCGCCAAACAGCGCCGTGCCCACGCGCACATGCGTCGCGCCGAGCTGGATGGCGGTTTCGTAATCGCCGCTCATACCCATGCTCAGGCCGTCCACATCATTGTCGCGTGCCAGCTTTCCCAGCAGGGCGAAGAAAGGCGCAGGCTCGATATCCGCCGGGGGCAGGCACATCAGCCCGGCAACCGGAATATCGGCATCGCGCGTTCTTTTAAGGAAGGCGGGCAGATCTCCGATCGCAACGCCGCCTTTCTGCGGCTCGTCGCCAATATCGACCTGGATGAAGCACGGGATGCGGCGGCCTGCCTTGTCCATCGCCTTGGCCAGTGCCTTCAGCAGGCTGGGCCGGTCGAGCGAGTGGATGCAATCGAACAGCGCCACGGCATCGTCCGCCTTGTTGGATTGCAACTGGCCGATCAGGTGCAGCTCTGCATCGGGATATTCGGCGCGCAATTCGCTCCACTTCGCCTGCGCTTCCTGTACGCGGTTCTCGCCGAATACGCGCTGGCCCTGTTCCAGCAGTGGCCGAATACGCTGCGCCGTGTGGGTCTTGCTGACCGCGATCAGCGTGATCTCGGTCGGCTCGCGCCGGGCGATCTTCGCCGCCTTGGCAATGCGGGCGCGCACATCTTCGAGCGGGGTGTGTGTTTCGTCTGCCATGCAGCCGGGCTATAGCGCCTGCATGCCGCCACGCCAGACCTCCGATCTCCCGAATATCTGGCTGCTGAGCGATGAGCGCAACGATGCCGCGCTGGAAGATGCGTTGGCGCGCCTGCCGCAGAGGTCGGCATTGGTCTTCCGCCACTACCATCTCTCACTGGCGAAACGCCGCGCCCGGTTCGCGGTGCTGGCAGCAAAGGCGCGCGGCCATGGCCATGCCGTAATCGTGTCTGGCGCTCCCACGCTGGCGCTGAAATGGGGAGCAGACGGCGTGTATGGGCCGCCCGCCGCCCTTGGTTCGTCGGAGCAGTTGCTGCGTATCGCCACCACCCACGATTTGCCCGAACTGGTCGCAGCAAGGCGCGCAGGTGCCGATGCCGCGATGCTCTCGCCCGTTTTCGCCACCCGTTCGCATGACGGGGCGCGGTGCCTGGGCCCGGTGCGGTTCCGCCTGTTGGCTGCGAAAGCAGGCCTGCCGGTCATCGCGCTGGGAGGCATGAATGCGGCGCGGGCAAAGCGGCTGCAATGGCCGCGCTGGGCTGCTATCGACGGACTCGCTTCACCGCCTACGCCTTGACGCGGGATTCCGCGGTGTTGCATGGTGATAAGACACAGGGACGAACGGGAAGCGATAATGGCCACACGCGCAATCGGAAAAGCGCCCCGAAGGCAGGGACAAACGGATTGGCGCGCCGCGTTCCGGCGTTCGCTGCGCCGCACCGCGCAAATGGTCGGGGCGGGCGTGCTGCTGGCCGCGATGATCTTCCTCGGCCTGGCGCTGGCGAGCTATACGCAGACCGATCCCAGCCCCTCCACTGCCGCCGGATCGGCCGATATCGCCAACTGGATGGGCGCAGCCGGCGCATGGGCGGCGGAGCGGGCATTCTTCCTGTTCGGCTTTCCGGCGATAGCCCTGCTGCCGATGCTGTATGTGTTCGCGCGCAAATTGTGGCGCGATGTGGAGGAGGAAGACCGGCAGGAGGATACGCGCTGGTGGCGTCCGGTGGGAATGCTGCTTCTGGCGATGGCGCTGATCGGGATTGTGTTTGCGCTGATCACGGGTGAGGGCAGCGGATCGCTGCCCGCCGGGATGGGCGGCGTCACCGGCCTGCTCGGCGCGCGCGGGATCGAAGCGGTCGCGGCGCGGCTGCCCTGGACCGATTGGTGGACCTTGCTGGGCGCAGGCCTGCTCTGCCTGGCGGGGGGCACCGCGCTGCTGACGCGGATATTCGCGATCGACTGGGCGCAATTACTGACGCTGCCTGCCTTCCTGAAAGGCGCGCGAATGCCCGCCCCCGACCTGCCTTTCCTGCCCAGGAAAGACCCCGGCGCCAAACCGGCCAAGCGCACTGCCGGCACTGCAGAGCCGGAAGCGGCAACCGCTGCGCTGGCGGAGCCGCGCCGCGCGCCGACCATTACCGACCCCACCGCTCCGCCGAAAAGGGCGGTGATGCCCAAGGTCAAGCAGGCCGACATGTTCGCCGAATACGAGCTGCCCTCGCTCGACCTGCTGGAAGAACCGCCCGAACATACCGCGCCGAAACTCGACAAGATGGCGCTGGAGCGTAATGCCCGCCTGCTCGAAACCGTGCTCGACGATTTCAACGTCAAGGGCGAGATTACAGCCGTACGCACCGGCCCGGTGGTCACGATGTACGAGCTGGAGCCGGCCCCCGGCATCAAGGCCAGCCGCATCGTCGGGCTGGCGGAGGACGTGGCGCGCAATATGAGCGCGATCAGCGCGCGCGTCTCGCCCATCCCCGGCAAGACGGTGATGGGTATCGAACTGCCCAATGCCGATCGCCAGATGGTGGTGTTCAAGGAACTCGCCGCATGCGCCGCATTTGCCGAATCGAGAGGCAATCTCCCGATCATCCTGGGCAAGGATATTGCCGGCGAACCGATCGTCGCCGACCTCGCCGCCATGCCGCATCTGCTGGTCGCGGGCACCACCGGTTCGGGCAAGTCGGTCGGACTGAACGCCATCCTGCTCAGCCTGCTCTACCGCTTCACCCCCGCCGAATGCCGCCTGATCCTGATCGATCCGAAGGTGCTGGAGCTCAAAAGCTACGACGATATCCCGCACCTCCTGTCGCCTGTGGTGACCGAACCGCACAAATCGGTCCGCGCGCTGAAATGGGCAGTCGAGGAGATGGAGCGGCGTTACCGCATGATGAGCAGCGTGAATTCGCGCAATATCGGCAGCTTCAACGACAAGGTGAAGACGGCGATTGCCAAGGGCAAACCGCTCGGCCGCCGGGTCCAGACCGGTTTCGACCCGGATACGGGCGAAGAATTGTTCGAGGAAGAGCAGCTCGATTACGCACCTCTGCCGCAGATCGTGCTGATCGTGGACGAGCTGGCCGATCTGATGGTCACCGTGGGCAAGGAAATCGAGGTGCTGATCCAGCGGCTCAGCCAGAAATCGCGCGCTGCCGGTATCCATTTGATCATGGCCACGCAGCGCCCGTCGGTCGATGTGATCACTGGCGTGATCAAGGCGAACCTGCCTACCCGCATCAGCTTCAAGGTCACCAGCCGCATCGACAGCCGCACCATTCTGGGCGAACAGGGCAGCGAGCAGCTGCTGGGCAAGGGCGACATGCTCTACAAGCCCAATACCGGCGCGATGGTGCGTGTCCACGGCCCGTTCGTATCGGACGAGGAGGTCGAGAAAGTCGCCGATCACTGGCGCGCTCAGGGCAGCCCCGAATATGTCGATGCGGTGACCGAGGAACCCGCCGATGGCAGCGGCTTCGCCTATGAGGACGAGCTGACCGCCAGCGACAGTCCGGAAGAACGCAAATATGCGCAGGCCTGCCAGATGGTTTTCGAAAACCAGAAGGCGAGCGGAAGCTGGCTCCAGCGCCAACTCGGCGTGGGCTACAACACCGCGGCCAAGCTGATCGAGCGAATGGAGGAAGACGGGCTGGTCGGCCCCGCCAACCATGTCGGGCGGCGAGAGATCTTTCGCGACAAGGATGGCAATCCGCTTTGAGCCTGAATCCGAGTTAAGCGCCGAGAGTCCATTTGCCCGGCGCGATTCCTTCCAGCGACCAGTCGCCAATGCGCCAGCGAACCAGCCGCAACGTAGGGTGGCCCACGGCCGCCGTCATGCGGCGGACCTGGCGGTTCCGGCCTTCGCGCAAGATGATTTCCAGCCAGCAATCGGTCACGGATTTGCGGAAGCGGACGGGCGGATCGCGGGGCCACAGATCGGGCGGGTCGACCCGGCGCGCCTGGGCCGGACGGGTTGGACCATCCTTGAGGATCACGCCGCGTGACAGGGCGGCCAGCGCGGCTTCGTCGGGCTCACCTTCGACCTGGACGAGATAGGTTTTCGGCAGCTTGAATTTCGGATCGGCGATGCGCGCCTGCAGCTTGCCATCATCGGTCAGCAGCAGCAGTCCCTCGCTGTCACGGTCCAGGCGGCCTGCCGGATAGACGCCCGGCAGGTCGATATATTGCGAAAGCGTCGGGCGCTTGGTGGGCGCGTTCCTGTCAGTGAACTGCGAGAGCACGCCATGCGGCTTGTTGAACAGGACGAACTTGCTCACGCGTCGTCCTCGATGACGAGCGAACCGTGTTCCAGCAGCGATAATAGCAATGCGCGCGCTGCCTCGTCCTGCACCAATGCGATGTCGATTTGGCCACCACCGGCGGCGCAGATATGCTCTGCGAATTCTGCCGCGAGGCCGGCGCAGGCGTAGCTTCGGCCATCGGCGAACAGCGTCAGCGCGGCATCATCCCCGCCGATAAAGGCAAACCGGCTGGCAGAGTTTCGCACCACTGGCGCGCCCTGTATCGCTGCATCCAGTAACATCGCGCCATTATAGCTGCCCTCCGGCGCGCCGTGTTTCGGGGTGCTGGCGAATTCACCGAACCACCGGGCGAATTCGGAGCGGTCCTGCAAGCGCCGGGTGACCATCGCGTGCAGCTGTTCAAGCGCGGCAGGAGCGATTTCGCCGGGATTGGCCTGCCGCGCAAGGTCGGGATCGCCATAGCGCGCATCGTCTGTCGTCGTTTCGATCAGATGGTCGCAATAATCGCTCAGCAATTCGGTGACCGATGGGGCGCGAAAGCCAACCGAATAGGTCATGCAATCCGTACCGATCCCGGTTCCTTCATGGGCGATTCCGGGCGGGACGTAGAGAATATCGCCTGGCTCCAGCACCCACTCATCCGCCGCCTGGAAATCGGCCAGCAGACGCAAATCGTCATGTGGTTCGAGCGTGGTGGTTTCATCGCAAGCCTGGCCGATCCGCCAGCGCCGCCGGCCCAGCCCCTGCACCAGGAACACGTCGTAATTATCGAAATGTGCCCCGACCCCGCCGCCTTGTGTGGCAAAGCTGACCATCACATCGTCGATCCGCCAATCGGGGATGAAGCGAAACGGTTCGATCAGCGCGGCGACTTGCGGCACCATCCGGTCCACTCCCTGCACCAGCAGGGTCCAGCCCGATATGCCCAGACTGTCGAAGCGCGCCGCATCCAGCGGGCCATGCTCCACCGCCAATGCGCCGCCGGGCTGTTCCATCACCAGCCGCGATTCGACATCGCTTTCCAGCGCCAGCCCGGCAAGCTCGTCCGGCTCCAGCGGATTGTCCCAGCCTGCCAGCCCGCCGCGCATCAGCAGCGGCTTTTTCTGCCAATATTCGGCCAGGAACCGGCCGGGATCGAAATTGCGCAAATTCATGGGCGCGCCCTGCCATCATTCGCCGCGCGGCGGTAGGGCTGCGATGGAGCCGTGGGAAGCTCACAAGAAAAAAGCCCCACCTCGCGGCAGGGCTTTTCTCATATCGGCGGCGCGCAATGACGGCCGCGAAATTGGCGAGGGAGCTTACTTCAGCTCGCTGCCATCGATGGTCACGTAATCGGTGGCGATCGCTTCGTTCCTGGCCATTGTCTCATCGGGCGAGGCGATCAGGCCGATCGCGGTCAGCGGTCCGCCCGCAGCCCAATTGTTCTTCCACTCGGTCACGAATTCCTTGAGGCCGGGGATGGCATCGAGGTGCGCCTTCTTCACATAGACATATAGCGGACGCGCGCCGGGGTACTGGAAGCTGGAGATATTCTCGTAAGTCGGGGCCACCCCGTTCATCGGCAGGCCCTGCACCTTGCCGGCATTTTCTTCCAGATAGGAATAGCCGAACACGCCCACGGCCCTGTCGTTATTGCTGATCTTCTGGACGATCAGATTGTCCTGTTCGCCCTGATCGACATATTTGCCGTCGCTGCGCACTTCGGTGCAGATGCGGTCATAGGCATCTTCGTCGGTGTCCTTGAGCGACTTCATTTCTTCGCTGGACTTGCAGCCTACTTCCAGCACCAGTTCCTTCAGCGCGTCGCGCGTGCCCGATGTGGCGGGCGGGCCGTAAACCAGGATCGGCTCGTTCGGCAGCGAGGGGTCGACATCCGACCAGGTCTCGTTGGTCTGCTCACCGCCATAAGGATTGGCGGCCAGCGCTTCGTAAACGATCTGGGGCGAGAGGTTCATCATGATGCCGCCCTGCGCCGAAGCGAAGGCAATCCCGTCCAGCCCGACCTGCATTTCCATCACTTCGGTAACGCCGTTTTCCTGGCAGGTGGCAAATTCCGATGCCTTCATCCGGCGCGAGGCATTGGCCATGTCCGGCGTGCTGGGGCCGACACCCTGGCAGAACAGGCTCATCCCGCCGCCCGTGCCGGTCGATTCGATCAGCGGCGAATTGAATTGCGGGTTGGTCTGCACGAAGCTTTCGGCGACCTTCTTGGCGAAGGGAAACACGGTGGAGGAGCCGACGACGCGCACCGAATCGCGCGTGCCACCGCCGCTGCCGGAATTGTCGCAGGCGGCCAGGGCCAGGCTGGAAATGGCGGCGAAGGCCAGGGTCTTGGTCAGTTTCATGGTTGAGTTCCTGTGGTTGGATATGAGGGCCGCTTATGCCAGCCGCATGACAGGGGCGTGACAGCCCAGCTGGTTAAAAATCGATCTGCGCGCGCACGCCGAATGCATCGACGCTGTAGGACGTATCGCCGGCAGCGGCCGGGAATACCGCGTCGTCATAGGCGAGCCGGCCATAATTGGCGAGCAGGGCAGTGTAGTCGGTCGGCTTCCAGATCAGCGACAGCAGATAGCCGTTCTGAATGCCGCCCAGGATCCCGTTATCGTTGAGATCGAGGTAGTCGTAGCGCAGGTTGACCTGCACCGAACCCGCGCCGCCTTCGCCAACCGGGTTGGTCGGCTTCACCCGGTCGAACTTGCCGCCCTTGTAACCGCGGCTGTCGCCTGCGGTCAGGAAATAGCCAACCTCGGCATAACCGCCGAAAAAGGTCGGATCGCTCAACGCGCCGGGGCGGTTGACGTTCTGCCAATATCCTTCAGCAGCAGCGTGGAACGGTCCGGCGATCACCGCGCCTTCCAGCCCGAGACCGAACTCGCTGCTGGCATCGAGGTTGCCGGTGTTGATGAAACGTTCGGAGGTGAAGTGGACCAGCGGACGCTGACGATATCGCACCGTGTCGCCGCTTTCCAGATCGGCATAATGGACCGAGCCGCCCAAATGCAGCTGCGTGTCGCCAAGCTTGGGCATGAACACCACGCGGCCATCGGCGCCCCAGTTCTTGTTGGAAAGATCGTCCATGTTGTCGGTGAACAATCCGGCCTGCACCAGCAGGTCGTCGCCCTTGAACTGGGCCGCGGCGCCCACCCGGCGCTCGAACCCGAAGGCGTCGGTGAAGGCGGCGCGCTCGATCATGGTAGTGTGAAGGCTGCTGGTCAGCTCTTCGAGCGACTGGAACGTGTTGAACTGGCCGACCTGGAATTCCGTGTCGCCCGTCTCGTAGGAAATCAGCGCATCGGTGACCGCCAGGTCGCTGCCTGCAAAATCGATTTCTACCTTGTAGCCGAAGCCGCCCGGCATATCGCCCGAAACGCCCAGCCGTGCACGGCGCGCTTCATTGCCGAAGCCGTCGCTGCGGCCGGTCGATTCCGGCGCGGAGGTGAAGCCGGCATCATATTGCAGGCGCCCGCGCGGCTTGAAGCTCCAGCCATCGTCTCCTTCGATCTGCGGCGTTCCCTTGAACGCGATCGCGGCAGTGTTGTCGGCGGTCGCATTGCTTACCTGAATCTGCGTAGCGGCGGCGGTTTCGGCGGCTTCGGAGGCGACCATCACGGCAGCATCGCTTTTGGCCTCGGCCTGGGCGAGCTCGCCTTCGAGACTGTCGATCCGCGCGGCCATCCGGGCCATCTCGGCACGCATGGCTGCCAGTTCCTGGGCTACGGAGGCACCGTCTTGCGCGCTGACCGGGGCGGCCCAACCGCTGGAGGCAATCAATGCGAAGCCCGATACCAGATGCAGGTTTTTCATTTTTACTACACTTTCCTGACGAGTATTTGTCGTGTTCGTGGCGCAGCTATGCGCACTGCATGACAATCGTGTGACAAACGCGCGCCCAATTTTTCAACAGGGGTTCCAGCTGGCGATGTGCGTCGGGCGGTGCATATTCCTTGAGGCGAGATGGTATCACTTGTAACGGACCGGGCGAGACAACGGAGACCATCATGCGCATCGGCTGCCCTACGGAAATCAAAAACCACGAATATCGCGTAGGGCTGACCCCCGAAAGCGCGCGCGAGCTGGTCCATCAGAATAACGAGGTCTGGATCCAGAGCGGTGCCGGGCTGGGGATCGGTGCGACCGACGATGAATATCGCGCCGCCGGGGCGAAGATCGTCGACGGTCCTGAATCGATCTTCGCCGAATGCGAAATGGTGGTGAAGGTCAAGGAACCGCAGGCAGGCGAACGCGCCCAACTGCGCGAAGACCAGGTGCTCTACACCTATCTTCACCTCGCCCCCGATCCGGAGCAGACCGCCGATCTGGTGAAATCGGGCGTGACCGCCATTGCCTATGAAACGGTGACCGGGCCGGGCGGAACGCTGCCGCTGCTCAAGCCGATGAGCCAGGTGGCCGGACGGATGAGCATCCAGGCGGGCGCGAGCGCGCTGGAAAAGGCGCATGGCGGGCGCGGGGTGCTGCTGGGCGGTGTGCCGGGCGTAATGCCGGGCAAGGTCGCGGTGATCGGCGGCGGTGTGGTCGGCTTCAATGCTGCGCAAATGGCCGTGGGACTGGGCGCGCAGACGATCATCCTGGACCGCGATCCCGAAGTGCTGGAGAAAGTCGGTACCCATTTCGAAAGCCGCGCCAGCACGCGTTTTTCCAACAAGGCGAATCTTGAAGAAACCGTGGCCGAGGCCGATCTGGTGATCGGCGCGGTGCTGATCCCCGGCGCCGCCGCGCCCAAGCTGGTGACGCGCGAGATGCTCAAGACGATGAAGCCAGGCGCAGTGCTGGTCGATGTCGCGATCGACCAGGGCGGCTGTTTCGAAACCAGCCACGCCACCACCCATGCCGATCCGACCTATGTAATCGACGATATCGTCCATTACTGCGTCGCAAACATGCCCGGAGCAGTTGCCCGCACGAGCACCTATGCGCTCAATAATGTGACCTTGCCCCACGCCCTGCGCATCGCGCGAATGGGCTGGAAGGATGCGCTGCGCGCAAACGCTCATCTGGCCGAAGGGCTGAATGTCCATGCCGGCGAAGTGACCTACGCCGCCGTTGCGCAGGAACTGGGTTACGACCATCGCCCATTGACCGACATATTAGGTTAAATCCGTATTGTTTTTAACGCGATCATAAACCTTCGCGGCTTAAATACGGCGCATGGGGGCCGACTCTATTATTATACGTAATATTGTTACGCTTTGCGTAATGATTGTGGCGTTTAGCTCGGCCCTATCCGCTCAGAATACGGGTCACAGCTCTGCAACTCCGCAGGAATCAAGCCATCTATGCAGTTTTATGGCTCCGCTGGATGGCGATGTCCTCCAGCAGGTAAAGCGCATAGCGAGCGCGCCGTGTCCCCAGCGTATCGCGACGTCCGCCAGCGCGCGCTCGATCCTGCGTTTCGACGTGGGCGAGAAGCCCGCCGCGCCGCGTTACCTCGTCAGCCGGACTGCCATGTTCGAAAGCCTTACTCTCGTGACGCAGGACAAGGCGGGAAATTGGGCCAGTGCCGCCTACGAATTCGGCGATTTGCGCGGCACGTTTTTCGACCGTCAATTTTATGCCGAGCTGCCGCAAGCCGCCCAGCAATCCCCACAGCCGCCCCAGACAATCTATGCCGTGTTCGACCGGCCCACCCAGCGGGTAATCCTGGATTATGCGCGACCATTGGCCGATCTGCCGGGCAATAGCGATGCGCAGCGCGACCGGCTGATCGTCGTCGCGATCGTGCTGGGGATGATCGCCATGGCGCTGGTATTCGACGTGGCGTTTTTCAAGTTCCTGCAAGGGCGGTTTATCGCCTGGCACGGCATCTTCGTTACCGCGATGATGATCTACATGGCGACATCCAGCGGTTTGATCTCGCTTGTAGTGGATCTCAGCCTGATGCCGCTGCGCGTGCTGATGGTGGGCAGTTTCGGAATGATCGTGATCGCCGCCATGCAATTTGCGATCAGCTTCGTCGAACCCGGCACGCTGAAGCCGCGCCATATCCGCTCGATCCATATTGTCAGCTTGGCCATGGCCGGCGCATCGATCTTGCACTTTTCAGGTGTGACGGCACTGGGTTCGTTCCCTGCAAATCTGTTTTACATCGTCGGCGGTGTGACCGGCGTAGCGTTCGTGTGGATCTGCTTGGCCGCCTGGAATGGAGGAAGCCGGGCGGTGCGGTTCCCCGTTATTGCCTACATGCCGCTTATCGTGGTCGCCGGCTTTCGAGTGTTTACCTACCTCGCGCCCGGCATGCCGACGATGGATCACAACTCGTTGTTTATCGCCGCTTCCCTGATAGAAGTCGCGGTGACAACGCTGGGCGTGGCCAGCCGGTTTGCCGCGCTTCGCGGAGAGCGCGACCGGGCCAAGGCCGAAGCGGAAATGCTCGAAAAGCTGGCCGATCAGGATCCGATGACCGGATTGATGAACCGCCGGGCGATCGAGCCGTCCTTCTCGCTGATATACGGCGATGGCTTCACCTCCTTCGCCCTGATCGACCTCGACCGGTTCAAGTCGGTCAACGATGAATTCGGTCATGCGAAGGGTGACGAAGTGTTGTGCACCGCCGCCAGGGCGCTGGCGCCGGACACCGATACGATGGCGATCCGGATGGGCGGCGAAGAATTCATGCTCCTGCTGAGGGGGGAGAACGCGCGCGAGCGGGTCGAGCAGCGCCGCCAGGCGATCACCCGGCTGGTGGCGCATGAGGTTCCCGGACTGGACAGGCCGATCACCGCAAGCGCAGGCTTCGTCGAATTGCCGAAATCGGGCGGCGAACGGTTTTCTTTCGATGCGACCTACGCCCATGTCGACCGGTTGCTTTACGAAGCCAAGAACACCGGCCGCAACCGCCTGGTCAGCGAGCGCATGAGAGTGTTCGCGGGCGGAATGCCGCATGATCGGCGCGCCAACAGCCGCAACAAGGCAGCCTGATCCGGCGCAAATTGTCTTGTCTGGGGGAAGGTTGGCCGGATGGACACTTGGGGGAGGGGGAGAGAGGCGCCCATCCGGCTTGACTGGCAAATATGGACGACCAGACCGCAATTCAAATGCGAAAACACGCATAATGGTTGCGAAAAACGCAAGGCTCGTATGGGAGCGCATTGCGGATAGGCGGCGCAGTCTGCTGGACAGCCGCGCCGCGCTCTGCCTAACGCGTTGGGCATGGACCAAGCGCATATTCCCGATTCCATTCTGATCGTCGATTTCGGCAGCCAGGTGACCCAGCTGATCGCTCGCCGCGTGCGCGAGGCGGGGGTTTATTCCGAAATCGCGCCGTTCACCCAGGCCGAAGAAGCGTTCGAGCGGATGCAGCCCAAGGGCATCATCCTGTCCGGCGGCCCGTCCAGCGTACCCGAAGAAGGCAGCCCGCGCGCGCCGCAATGCCTGTTCGATAGCGGCCTGCCGATCCTCGGCATCTGTTACGGCCAGCAGGTGATGACCCAGCAGCTGGGCGGCGAAGTGCGGCCCGGCCACGAAACCGGAGAAGGCGGCGAATTTGGCCGCGCCTTTGCGACCGTTTCGGATGAATGCGTGCTGTTCGACGGATTGTGGAAGCCCGAAGAGCGGCACCAGGTATGGATGAGCCACGGCGACAAGGTCACGCAGCTCGCCCCGGGCTTTCGTATCGTTGCCGACAGCCCCGGCGCACCCTTTGCGCTGATCGCCGATGACGAGCGGCGCTATTACGGCACGCAGTTCCATCCCGAGGTGGTCCACACCCCCGATGGCGGAAAACTGCTCGCCAATTTCGTGCGTCATGTATGCGGATTGGCGGGCGACTGGACCATGGCCGAGTTTCGCAAGACCAAGATCGAGGAAATCCGCGCGCAGGTCGGCGATGGCAAGGTGATTTGCGGCCTTTCCGGCGGGGTCGATTCGGCCGTCGCAGCCGTGCTGATCCACGAGGCGATCGGCGAGCAGCTGACCTGCGTGTTCGTCGATCACGGCCTGATGCGGATGAACGAGGCGGAGCAGGTCGTCACCCTGTTTCGAGACCATTACAACATCCCGCTGGTGGCGGTGGATGCGGAGGAGAAATTCCTCACCGGCCTGGCGGGCGTGACCGATCCCGAAAAGAAGCGCAAATTCATCGGCGGCGCGTTCATCGACCTGTTCGAGGCCGAGGCGAAAGCCATTGGCGGCGCCGATTTCCTCGCCCAGGGCACGCTCTACCCCGATGTGATCGAAAGCGTGTCCTTCACCGGCGGGCCGAGCGTAACGATCAAGAGCCACCACAATGTCGGCGGCCTTCCGGAACGCATGAACATGGCGCTGGTCGAACCCTTGCGCGAATTGTTCAAGGACGAGGTGCGCGAACTGGGCCGCGAGCTGGGCCTGCCCGAGGCCTTCGTGGCTCGTCATCCCTTCCCCGGACCCGGCCTCGCCATCCGCATACCCGGCGAAGTGACCAAGGAACGCTGCGATATACTGCGCAAGGCCGATGCAATCTACCTCGAGGAGATTCGCAATGCGGGTTTGTATGATGCGATCTGGCAGGCCTTTGCCGTGCTGCTGCCCGTCCGCACCGTGGGCGTGATGGGCGATGCGCGGACCTATGACAGCGTCTGCGGCCTGCGCGCGGTGACCAGCACCGACGGGATGACGGCCGATGTCTATCCCTTCGACGCCGCCTTCCTGACGCAGTGCGCCACGCGGATCGTGAACGAGGTACAGGGCATCAACCGCGTGGTTTACGATTACACCAGCAAACCGCCCGGGACGATCGAGTGGGAATGAGCGCCGCCCGCGCGGATTAGCGGAACGTTACTGCTTCGTGGGCGGTTGAATCTCCGGTGGGTTGTCAAAACACACACAGGAGAGCCCTATGAACAGATTCACGACGATTGCAGCAGTAGCTGCAGGCGCCATCGCGCTGGCAGGATGCGCGACGCTGGAAGAAAGCATTGCAGAGGAAACCGCCGACACCTTCTATGCCAATCTGACCGGCGCGCAGGAAGTCGGCCCCGGCGATCCCGATGGCAGCGGCGAGGCGGAAATTTCGATCTCCGACGAATTCGGACAGGTCTGCTGGGACCTCAACAATATCCGCAATATCGGCCCGATTACCGCCGCGCATATCCATGTGGGCGCAGCCGGCACCCACGGACCGCCCGTCTTCACCCTGCGCCGCGCCAATGAAGGCGGGTACAAGGGCTGCACCGATGGCAGCGAATGGACGCAAAACCGGATCGAGGACAATCCCGAGATGTTTTACGTCAATGTCCACACGGCGGAATATCCCAACGGAGCCATCCGCGGACAATTGCGCGACTGATCGGGACCGTGCCGGGGGAGGGTCTGCCGACAATGCAACTCTCCTTCGGCGCCGATCCTCGAACCGAACGCTTGTGTCGCAGCCAGACGGCATCGATCGCGGAGCTCGGACGGGTCATCCGGCCCGACGATAAACGCCGCAATCCGGTTTGGACTCTGGTCCAGGGCGTGATCGGTACGCGTATTAAGACGGCAATTTCGAATGCCAATACCGACCGGTTGCTCGCACATTTCGGGCGTTGGATTGCATCTCCTGCCCTCCCTGCGCGACTTGTGAAACAGGAACCGCGCACGCAGCCGATCGCTGAAGCAGCATGTTGAGCGAACCCCAGGTCGAGGAAGTCTATCGCCGCCTCGCCAAGGCAATGCCGGGGCGGACGAAGAACGCGAAGGGGCCGAAGGGGCAGCCGGACGCATTTCGCTCCTGCATTTCCTGTATGCTCAGCGCCCAATCGCTCGATCGCAACACCGCCAAGGCGGCGAGCGCTTTGTTCGCGCTCGCCAAAACGCCCGAAGACATGCTCGAGCTGGACGACCGCGACATTGCCGCCGCGATCAAGCCGTGCGGACTTTACAACACGAAAACCCGTAATATCCGCCGGTTCTGCGAGACCTTGTTGGCGGAGCATGGTGGCACGGTGCCCAGCACCCGCGAAGGGTTGCTGGCCATGCCGGGAATCGGCCGCAAATGCGCCGATATCGTGATGAGCTTCACCTTCGGCGCGGACGTTATCGCGGTCGATACGCATGTGCACCGCGTCTGCAACCGCATCGGCCTGACAGATGCGAAGACCGCCGACGTTACGGCATCGCAGCTTGAGGCGCGCAGTCCGCAATGGGCCTTGCGCGACGGCCATTTCTGGTTGATCCAGTTCGGCAAGAAGGTGTGCACATCGCGCGCGCCCAAATGCGAAACATGCCCGGTCAGCGACCTTTGCGAATGGTATGCCGAGCACCGAGAAGAGGGGACAATCTCATGAAAACCGCCATCACCGAAATGTTCGGCATCCAGCATCCCATCATCCAGGGCGGGATGCACTGGGTCGGCTTTGCAGAGATGGCGGCCGCCGTTTCCAACGCGGGCGGGCTGGGGATCATTACCGGGCTGACGCAGAAAACGCCCGAGGATCTGGCCAACGAGATCGCCAAATGCCGCGACATGACGGACAAGCCGTTCGGCGTGAACATCACGATCCTGCCCGCGCTGACGCCGCCCGATTATCCTGCGATCATCAAGGCGGTGATCGACGGCGGTGTGAAAGTGGTGGAGACAGCGGGGCGCAACCCGTCTGAACTGCTCCCGCCGCTGAAAGATGCGGGGATCAAGGTGATCCACAAATGCACAAGCGTGCGCCATTCGCTGAAGGCGCAGGATATCGGCTGCGACGCGGTGTCGGTCGACGGCTTCGAATGCGGCGGCCATCCGGGTGAGGACGATGTGCCCAATTTCATCCTGCTGCCGCGCGCGGCGGACGAGCTGGACATTCCCTTCGTATCGAGTGGCGGGATGGCCGATGGGCGCAGCCTCGTCGCCAGCCTCGCGATGGGCGCGCAGGGCATGAATATGGGCACCCGCTTTATCGCCACGAAGGAAGCGCCGGTGCATGACAACGTCAAGCAGGCGATCCTCGAAGCGAGCGAGCTCGACACGCGGCTGGTGATGCGCCCGTTGCGCAATACCGAGCGGGTGATGAACAACGATGCGGTCGAGCGGCTGCTGAAGAAGGAAGCCGAACTGGGCGACGCGCTGACGATCCAGGATATCCTGCCCGAAGTCGCCGGGGTCTATCCCTCGATCATGATGGAAGGCGATATGGACAAGGGCGCTTGGAGCTGCGGCATGGTGGCCGGATTGATCAACGATATCCCCACTTGCGCCGAGTTGATCACCGGGATCATGGAAGAAGCCGACGCGATCATCGACCGGATGGACGCGATGCGCGCGCAATGAAGCGCCTTACCAGCTGAACCCTTCGTCGATGGCGCGCTGCTCGGCCTCGGTCGTTTCGCGGCCCAGCACGTCGTTGCGATGGGGAAAGCGGCCGAAGTGGGCGATCATTTCGTGATGGCTGCGCGCGAAGGACAGGTTGCCGGGCAGATACTTCCCGAAATAGGCGAGGCTCGCCTCCTGATCGGCGATGTCTTCGCTATGCATCAGCGGCATGGCGATAAACTGGCGCTGCGCATCAGGCAATGAATTGTCCCAGCCCTGCTCGATCACGCTCTTGGCGATTTCCACCGCCAGCTTGTCGGTTGCGAAGGCTCGCGGTGTTTGGCGATGGATATTGCGCGGCACCTGGTCGAATAGCAGGATCGCTGCCTGGGCGAGCTCGGCATTATCGGTAAAATCGCCGGCCCGGCGGGCGGCCATTGCCTCCAGCGTGTCGCCGAACCGGCGGTGCAGCATCGAATCGATCGTTTCGCTCGGCTTGAACCAGTCGGATGGCGCAAGGTCGTGAAACCAGACATGCAACAAATCCGCCGCCCAGCGCGGCAGATCGGTGCCGGGGGCGCGAGGCACATTGTCCGCGACGGTCACTCCGAAGGTCAGCTATCCACGCGGCGATAGGGCACGAAATCGCTCAGGAAGATATTGCCGGTGTAAAAGCCTACGTGCCGGTCGAAGGTGGTGACCTGATCGCTGCGGCAGAGGCTATTGCCGGAAGGCCGCGTCAGGATGGCATCGGAATCGTCCAGATCCTCCGCATTGCGCGGTATATTGACGTAAATCACATTGCCGCGGCCATAGACCAGCGCGGTTTCGTCGATGATCTGCAGGTTCCGCGAGGGGAACAGGCGGACGCAGCTCTGCGGCTTTTCGGCGACCCGTCCCTCGAGCAGCTTGGCGAGCTTCGCCTCGCCCTTGGACATTTCGGCGGTTGGCGTCTCGCTATCCCTGGCTGCAGAAGGCGCAGACAGGGCAAGTGCGGCAGTGGCGGCGAGGGCTATGGGGGCTAGGGTTTTGATCATGGCGTTACTCCTGCCGGAGTAGCTACCACACGCAGCCTGAACCTGCACTGCATGCCTCAAAACGGGCCCCCGAACAGTAATTTCCACGCCAGCACGACAATCCAGTGAAACAGGATCGGCGGCCACAGCGAGCTTCCAGCGATACGCAGCATGGCAAGTACGATGCCGAGGCTGATCACGACTGACAGAAAACCGGGAGTGATGAACAGCCTCGACCATGGAGGGCCGATCTCGCTCCAGTATTGCAGCGGGTCCCAAAGCACGAAGGCGGTAACAACCAGCATCGCACGCCCGGCGTACCATCGACTGTTGGAGGGCGGATGGAGCACCCCACGAAAGAGCAGCTCTTCCAAGAAGGAGGGTGCGATCAGCAGGATCGCTGCAATACCGATCAACTCCCACCCCGGCCTTGTGGGTTGCCACACGGTAAGGCCCGTCAGCCAGGCGATCAGACCGACAAGGGCGGTGCCGAGAACCGCGACCGGTATACAGCGGCGCCAATGGCGGGCATCGGGCCAGCGCAGCAAATGTGCGAGCCGTTCAAGGCCGCGCACCGCGATTTCAACGATGCCCGGGATCGGCGCCTTCGGTAATGTCGGGCAGGCTGGCCTGGTCCGCGCCATCGGCAGGGCCACCGATCAACACGAAACGGCGATCGCAATAGCCGCAATCGACATAGCCATGCTCGTCTATCTCCAGATAGATGCGCGGGTGGCCAAGCGCGGCGGGGCGGAAAGTCGCGCCCCCGCGAATATCGCTCGCCCCGTCACAGCTGACGCGGCGCGTTGCAACCTTGACGAGTTCGGGTGGTGGAATGCTCATATCGGTCTGCGGCGTTAATCATGCGCGGCCCGCTTGGCAACGATGCAGCTAGCGATAATCGATCTGGACGTTGAACGTGCCTTCGTAAATTCCGGGCGTCTGGTCGGCTGCCAGGTTCAGCGTACCGCCCAGGCGAAACAGGAACACGCCATCCGTATCGGTGATGCGGTAGCGGATATTGCGCCGCGATTCAGCCGGAGAGAGCCGGTTGAGCCCGCTCGCCACTTCGACCATCAGCGTATCGATCAGCATGTCGGCACCGGGACCGGTTACGGTTATTTCCCGGCGTGCCGGTAGTCTGACACGGATTCGCTGGCCAAACTGGCCTTCGCCGCCGAACACAGCCGGTTGGCAAGTGGCGAAATGCAGCACATTGGTAGCGGTGCAGGTGGCAGTGGTCGTGCCCGGCGCCATCTGCACGCTGCCCGCCGTTCCGGTCACCAGCACATCGCCGAAATCCAGATCGCGGACCTTGGTCAGCCCAAGCTCCTCCAGCACCACGACGCGCGGCGTCGCATCGACAGATTGGGCCAGCGCAGGTGTGGTTGACAAGGTAAGCGCCGCTGCGGTCAGGCAGCCGAACAGCCGCCCATGGGCAAGGACATCATGATCACTCATAGTCGATGATGACGGTGAAAGTTCCACTGTATTCTCCGGCAAGTTGGTTTGCATCTACGTCCAAAGTGCCGCCCACCCGAAAATCGTAGGAGGTCTGGAAATAATATGCAGGCAGAGTGAAAAGCCCGAAAAGCGTGATCGTGCGATTAAAGTCGGTTGTAAAATTTCGTACCGTCATCGTGATGGATGGGTCATCGGCATGGGCGATTTCGATCGTGTCGCTGATCAGCGGGGCCTGGTAGGTCAGGTAATCGACGCCGATATCGCGGGTGAGGTTGAACGATGCCGGGCTGGTTGCGCCTATTGCCACCAGGCCGCCGGCTACCGCGACATCGCCATCCGGCGCCACGGAGATCGAACCGCCGCCCGGCCCGGGCAGGACCTTTCCGAAATCGAGATCGCCGGTATTGGTCACTCGGCTATCGTCCAGCACGTCCACGCCGGTTGTCACCGACACCTGCTGTGCGGCGAGCGCGGCCGGCAGACACAGCGCCGCCAGCGTGCAGAGCGCGGCAGCCAGTTTCCTGGCTCCGCACAGCATCGCCCGCCGGGTGCGACCCCGTAGCAAGTAAGTATTCCCTTCCATCGCAACTTTGTTACGCCAACGTCGTGAAAAAGATGAGACTGGCTATGGTAAACGTTGCGGTAACCAGTCGCGCCAACCAAGCCCATTTCCCAATGGTCGTTTGCCCTTGGCCCGGCCCCGTCCTAGATGCGGAGCCATGACGCCATCTCCTGCAATTCGCATCGATAATCTGACCAAACGCTATGCCGGCGAGAATGACGGCGAGGGCAAGCTGGCGCTGGACGGGGTCAGCTTCGACGTACCGCAAGGGCAGATATTCGGGTTGCTCGGCCCCAATGGTGCGGGCAAATCCACGCTGATCAATATCCTGGCCGGTCTGGTCAACAAGACCGCCGGAACCGCCGAAATCTGGGGCTTCGATATCGAAGCCGACCACCGCAATGCCAAGCGAATGATCGGTATCGTGCCGCAGGAAATCGTCTTCGATCCGTTCTTTACGCCATACGAAGTGCTGGAAAACCAGGCGGGCTTTTATGGCATCCCGAAGGCGGAGCGCCGCAGCGAGGAATTGCTGCGCGCCGTGCGGCTGGAAGACAAGCGCGATGCCTATGCGCGCATCTTGTCGGGCGGGATGAAGCGCCGCCTGCTGGTGGCCAAGGCGATGGTCCACTCACCCCCGATCCTGGTACTGGACGAGCCGACCGCCGGGGTCGATGTCGATCTGCGGCGGCAGCTGTGGGAACTGGTCACCGGGCTCAACCAAAGCGGGGTCACGGTGGTGCTGACGACGCATTATCTGGAAGAGGCGGAACAGCTGTGCGACCGGATCGCGATCATCGACAAGGGTCAGCTGATCGCCAACAAGCCGACCCGCGAACTGATCGACATGGCGCGTGAAAAGATCGTCCGCGTCAGCGTGGACAAGGATATCGCCGGCCCGCCGATGGAAGAAAACTTCCTCAAGGCCGAACTGATCGAGGACCGCGTGCTGGAAGTCACTTACGACCGCGATGCGACCAGCGCCGGTCAGGTGCTCGCCCAGATCCAGAGCCACGGCTATGCGATCGAGGATGTCACCACGCGCGAAGCGGATCTGGAAGACGTGTTCGTGCAGCTGACCGGCGAGGGTTAGCCGCCGGGCGGTCAACCAACGCTTGCCCATGCGGGACTGGCTGGGCATGACGCGGCGATGATTACCGAGCAGCACGATGTCCTGATTATCGGTTCCGGCGCGGCGGGCCTGACTGCGGCGCTTGCGTTGGCGGAAACGCGCAAGGTGCTGATCCTGGCCAAGGGTTCACTCACCGGCGGCTCCACCGCTTGGGCGCAGGGGGGCATCGCGGCGGTGCTGGATGCGGGCGACACGTTCGAGAACCATGTCCGTGATACGATGGTGGCAGGCGCCGGGCTGAACGACCGCGAGGTGGTCGAATTCGTGATCGAGAATGCTCCCGCCAGTATCGACCGGTTGTGCGAGCTGGGAGTACCGTTCAACCGCGATTCCGGCGATCTGCATTTGACGCGCGAGGGCGGTCACAGCCATCGCCGGATCGTCCATGTCGACGATGCAACCGGCTGGGCCGTGCAGGAGGCGCTGCTGAAGGCGGCCGAGGCCAATGCGAACATCACCATGCTGCCCGGGCAGACCTGCATCGACCTGATTACCGGACGGCACGAGGCTCGCTATTCGGGGGCGGGCCGGGTTTGGGGCGCGTATGCGCTCGATGCAAACAGCGGCAAGGTCGTGGCCCACACCGCGCGCGCCACCGTGCTGGCGGCGGGCGGGGCTGGCCGCGTCTATCAGTTCAGCACCGCACCGCGCGGCGCGACCGGGGACGGGATCGCGATGGCCTGGCGCGCGGGCGCGCGCGTGTCCAACATGGAAATGATGCAGTTCCACCCGACTTGCCTGTACAATCTGGAGGTCAAGAACTTCCTGATTACCGAGGCAGTGCGCGGGGAAGGCGGACATCTGCTCCATCCCGGCACGGGCAAGCGGTTCATGGCGGATTACGATGCGGAACGGATGGAACTGGCCCCGCGCGACGTGGTTGCCCGCGCGATAGACGACCAGATCAAGCGCTTCGGGCTGGATTACGTCCATCTCGATATCAGCCACAAGCCGGCGGAGTTCGTGCGCAACCATTTCCCAACCATCCATGACAAGCTGATCGGGCTGGGTATCGATATGACCACGGGGCCGATCCCGGTCGTGCCGGCGCAGCATTATACGTGCGGCGGAGTGGTGGTCGGTATGGATGCGCGAACCGATCTGCCGGGCCTGTGGGCGGCAGGCGAGGTTACCGAAAGCGGTCTGCACGGGGCCAACCGGCTGGCCTCCAACAGCCTGCTGGAATGTTTCGTCTATGGCGAAGCCGCCGCGCGCAGCATTGCCGAGAGCTGGGACGAGCTGGCAGCGCCCCCGCCGATCCGCGCATGGGACGAGAGCCGCGTAACCGATTCCGACGAACAGGTCGTGATCAAGCAGAACTGGACCGAGATCCGGCGAATGATGTGGAACTATGTCGGCATCGTGCGCACCACGAAGCGGCTGGAACGTGCCGCCAACCGGATCGAGCTGCTGGGCAAGGAGATCGAGGATTATTACGGCAGCTTCGTGGTGACGACCGACCTGATCGAACTGCGCAATCTGCACCAGGCGGCGGACCTGATCGTGCGGAGCGCGCTTGCGCGAGAGGAAAGCCGCGGGCTGCATTTCACGCTGAACTACCCCGAGACGAACAAGGTCGCGCGCGACACGGTTCTGGTTCCTTGAAGAGCGTGAGTCGCACGGTCTCAGCTCGGCTGTAGCGTAGATGGCTCGACAATTATCGGTCGCCATCGCCCATTCATCGGAAATTATATGACCCTGGCAGGTCTGTAATTGCAGCTTCTGCTCATTTGCGCTGAACAGGGCGTGGGTGCCGGTCTGATGCGACCCCCGGTTTCAGCGGCACCTGATCGACCACATTGGCCACTGCACGAGTTTAGGGACTGTGCTCGGCGCGGTGGTTTCTGAAGGCCGGTCATCCGATATTGAGAGAGGATGTACCCATGCACAAGTTCCTGAAATTCGCCGCCGCTGCCAGCGCGGTATTCGCCCTGACTGCGCCCAGCCTGACCGCGCCCGCATTCGCGCAGAGACCCGAAATCACCGTTTCGACCACCACCGCGATGGAGGAATGGCGGGGCGATGTGACCCGCGATCTGGACCGCAACCTGAAATTCGCCGAGAAAGCGCGTGGCTATCAGCCGCTAGACGGAATCGTCCAGATCCGCTTCCATCTGGACGATTCGGGCCGCCCGGCAGATTTGCAATTCTACCGCAGCTCCGGCTCCAGAGCATCGGACAAGGCCGCCCATTGGGCAGTACGGCGGTTGAACAATCTGGACGAGGTGCCCACCGCGATCGATCGCGGCACCGTGTTCCAGGCGAACATCATCTTTGCACGCTCGGCCGAGGAGCACACCCGGCTGGCGCGCAAGCTTGAGGCCTATGAACGCACCCGGCTCGCCAGCGCTTCACCCGGTAGCAAGGTGATTGCGCTCGGTTCCTGAAGGCTGAACGCAACAACCCGTGACCGCCGCCCGGCGCATCCGCCATGCGCCGGGCGGTTTGGCTGTGGACGGTCCGCGCCTGTCCGCCCCCACATCCGCCGCTCGCCGGGGGCTTTCCATTTTTCGCAAATGCCGCGATAGGGGGTGACCAGACAAGTTTCATCGAAGGACCGATATGCCCCAGGCAACCGCGAACGGATTGACGCTCGAATACGAAACCTTCGGCGACGAGCAAAATCCGCCATTGTTGCTGGTAATGGGGCTGGGCGCGCAGATGACGCTGTGGCCGCTGGAACTGATCGAGGCGTTGGTGGAACGCGGTTTCCACGTCATCCGCTACGACAACCGCGATATCGGGCTGAGCCAGAAATTCGATGGCGCGAAAATTCCAAACATTGCGCTGACCGTGCTGATGGCGCGGATCGGACTGACCCCGCGCACCCCCTATACGCTGGGCGATATGGCGGATGATGCGGTCGGGCTGCTCGACTCGCTAGGCATCGACAAGGCACATATCGTGGGGGCCAGCATGGGCGGGATGATCGCGCAGCATATCGCCTCCACCCATGCGGAGCGGACATTGTCGCTGTGCTCGATCATGTCGACCACCGGCCACCGTAAGCTGCCACCGGCCGACAAGGAGGCCATTCGCGTGCTGACCAAGCGGCCGGAAAGCACCGATATGGACGTGCTGATCGAACACGGTCTGAAAATCTCGCGCACTATCGGCAGCCCCGCCTATCCGGCAGAGGAATCGCGTCTGCGCCAGCGCATTCGCGGCGATATGGAACGCAGCATCTATCCCGAGGGGATGCAGCGGCAATTGGCGGCAATCCTGGCCGATGGCGACCGCCGCGCGCAGATATCCGGGATCACCGCACCCACGCTGGTCCTGCATGGCGAGGACGATCCGCTGGTCCCGCTATCGGGTGGTCAGGACACCGCAGCGCATATTCCCGGCGCGAAGCTGCACACCATCCCCGGCATGGGGCACGATCTGCCGCTGGAACTGGTGGACGAGGTGGCCGATGCCATCGCGGGGAATGCGCAAGGCGCTGGCAGATCGGAAGCCGAAGCGGCCTGATACACGGCGCTAGCCGCCAACCCCCAGCAGCCGCCCGATCAGGATCAGCGCCATCGCCCCCAGGATACTGGCAAGGCAGCCTGCCCGGTGAAAGCCGGGCCTTCCCCGGCTTGCGACCAGTCCGGCCAGCAGCGAGCCGCCGATCCCCAGTGCGATGGTGGCGAGCCAGCCCATATCGACCGCGCCGGGGTAGAAGAACCGGGCCAGTACCCCGACCACCAGTCCGGCCACGATTGCACCGATGATATTCAGCATTGCGCCCTGTCCCTCTCGATTGCTGCGAGCGGTCATCCTGCGCAATCGCCGGGCCAAGCGCAACACGCTTGTCGGGGGGCGGTCCGTGCATGAATATTTCAAGCTTCGATTCGTTTGATCCAAAGCCCCGGCCAGCCGCTTATCCCGCGAAAAAAATTTTTCGACCGATTCAATTTAAGACTTGCGCCCGGCGCGGCCCAAGCATTTCCCGCGCGTCGCGGTGTGTGGGGATGGTAACACGCATCCACGATACCTGCCTTCCCTATGGTAAATCACGATTTACCCTATTGCGCGATTCCTCCGTCTGATTCACTATCTAGTGGTTCGGCTCGCGTGGGTACCCACTAGACCTAGTTGTTTCCCCCAATCCTCGGTTTCGAGGGCGGGGGCGGTTCGGTCCGGCGGGGAAGGCCAATGCAAGCGTGGATGTGGGCAAGCGGGGGATAAGTAAGTCACCGCTCGCAGGCCCCGTTTGCTATGATGGAGTTTCGCTTCACCGAATCGAACGAAAATGGAACATCGGCCAGCAAGGCCGGGCAGTTCGAACGTGACGGGGATGAGGCAAAATGGAATTCAGAAGCGGGAACGATGCAGCCATGGGGCTCGAACAGGAAACCGAAACGCTCGAAGGCGAAACGCCCGCAACATCTGGCAAGAAGGCAGCCGTGGTAATGGAACGCGAAGATATGGGTAGCGACGAGCTGGTGGCCGAAAAGGCAACCGAAGCATTGGCGAGCGCGCTGGCCGCGAAGCCTGCCCCGCAGGAAGACGATTCCAAGAAGGTCAACGATCGCCGTTTCGACGTGCAGACCAACGATTCTCGCGACGCGCTGCTGACCGAATTCGGCAAGGAAACGCTGATCGACCGGTATCTGCTGCCGAATGAAAGCTTCCAGGACCTGTTCGCCCGCGTGGCCGATGCCTATGCCGATGATGGTGACCATGCGCAGCGGCTGTATGATTACATCTCGCGCCTGTGGTTCATGCCCGCCACGCCCGTGCTGTCCAATGGCGGCACCAATCGCGGCCTGCCGATTTCCTGCTACCTCAATTCCGTGTCGGACAGCCTCGATGGCATCGTCGGCACCTGGAACGAGAATGTCTGGCTGGCCAGCAAGGGCGGCGGCATCGGCACCTATTGGGGCAATGTCCGCGGCATCGGAGAGCCCGTCGGCCTGAATGGCAAGACCAGCGGGATCATCCCGTTCGTGCGTGTGATGGACAGCCTGACGCTGGCGATTTCGCAAGGCTCGCTGCGGCGCGGAAGCGCGGCATGCTACCTCGATGTGAGCCACCCGGAGATCGAGGAATTCCTCGAAATCCGTAAGCCCAGCGGCGATTTCAACCGCAAGGCGCTCAACCTGCATCACGGCGTGCTGCTGACCGACGATTTCATGGAAGCCGTGCGCGCAGGCGAGAAGTTCGACCTGCGATCACCCAAAACGAACGAAGTCCGCGCGACTGTGGATGCGCGCAGCCTGTTCCAGAAGCTGGTCGAAACGCGGCTTGCCACGGGCGAGCCCTATATCGTGTTCAGCGATACGGTGAACCGCATGATGCCCAAGCATCACCGCGACCTCGGCCTGAAAGTTTCCACCTCGAACCTGTGCAGCGAGATTACCCTGCCGACCGGCATCGATCACCTCGGCAATGACCGCACGGCGGTGTGCTGCCTCAGCTCGCTCAACCTGGAAAAATGGGACGAGTGGCACGAAGAAAAGGGCTTCGTCGAAGACGTGATGCGCTTCCTCGACAATGTCCTGCAGGATTATATCGACCGCGCGCCGGACGAGATGGCACGCGCGAAATATTCTGCTGAGCGCGAACGCTCCGTCGGCCTCGGCGTAATGGGCTTCCACTCCTTCCTCCAGGCCAAGAACCTGCCGCTGGAAGGCAGCATGGCGAAGGTCTGGAACCTGAAAATGTTCAAATACATTTCAGGCAAGGCGGAAGAAGCCAGCATGGTGCTGGCCGAAGAACGCGGGCCGTGCCCCGATGCGGCCGAAATGGGCGCGATGGAACGCTTCAGCTGCAAGATGGCGATCGCGCCGACCGCTTCGATCAGCATTATCTGCGGCGGCACCAGCGCTTGCATCGAGCCGATCCCGGCGAACATCTACACGCACAAGACGCTGTCCGGCAGCTTCGTGGTGAAGAACCCCTATCTGGAAAAGCTACTGCGCGATAAATCCAAGGATTCTAACAATGTGTGGAATTCGATCCTCGAACATGGGGGCAGCGTGGCGCATCTCGATTTCCTTTCCGACGAGGAAAAGGGTGTTTTCAAGACCAGCTTCGAAGTCGATCAACGCTACCTGCTCGAATATGCTGCCGACCGCGCGCCATTCATCGACCAGGCGCAGAGCCTCAACCTGTTCATCCCCGCCGACGTCGACAAATGGGATCTGATGATGCTCCACTTCCAGGCTTGGGAAAAGGGCATTAAATCGCTCTATTACCTGCGGAGCAAGAGCGTCCAGCGCGCCGGGTTCGCCGGCGGCGTGGAAGCGGATAACACCGTCGATGCGGCGAAATTCGAACTGGCCGCCGGCGGCGAGCAGACCGATTACGAGGAATGTCTGAGCTGTCAGTAGGCGGCTCGGCCAGCTGGGAGACTGACCTTTGACTGTAGCGATCGTCGTCTTGATTCTGGCGGCAGCCATACTGGCATCTCAGTCGCGCAAATCGTCCGATCCCGCAAAACGGCAGACAATGGGGCGGATTGCGGTCGGCCTGGCGGTGCTGGGTCTGATATTGGCAATCCTGTCGGCGCTCGAGATAGTGCAGGATCACGACGGCAATTCTCCGCCGGTGGAACGCGAGCTGGTAGTGGAATGATGGCAGGCAGCACCATGGCGGCTCGCGGAGCGGGAGTTCTCGCCACTCTGGCGCTTATCGTCATCCTCTCCGCTTGCGCCAACCAGATCGACGCCGGCGTTTCCCGGGACATTGCCGCCCCCGGCTTCTGGTGGGGGCTGTGGCATGGCTTCGTCTTTCCCTTCGCCTGGATCGGATCGTTGTTCGATCCTGATATCGCCGTCTACGCCGTGCCCAATAATGGCGGGTGGTACGATTTCGGCTTTTTCCTGGGGGTGACGGTGCTGGGCGGCGGAAGCTGGTTCGGATCGAAGAACCGCAAATGAGCCGTGCCGCATGATCTGGCAAAACGCGTTTTATATCGGCGGCCTGATCCTGCTGCTCATCATGGTCTATGTGTTGTGGAGCGGGGTAGGGCGCAAACGGCCGTCGCTGGGGCGCGGTTTCGCGGTGATCGGTATGGGGCTGGCAGGCTACATCGTCTATCTGGCGATCGGCTGACCGGAATGCGAAAACCCAGCTCTGCCGGGGGGCAAAGCGGGGCTTCGAAACCGCTTTCTGGGCGGCTAATAGTGCAATCGATAATCAGGAGCCGCCAAGGACCGCCTTGTTGCCGAGGCCTTCGGGAATATGTGCCCCTTCGGAGAGATAGACCCGGTTATCGTCGATCTTCTCGACATCGTCCATCAGCAGGAAGTGGTGCATATCGTCGCTGCTGTCGGATTTGGTCAGCTTGATCTTGTCATCCTGCACCGCGTCCACCGTGCCGACATGCTCGCCCTTGCAATTGGCGACTTCCATGTGTTCCTTGATACGTAGCTTCTCGAACATAAATTATCCTTCGTCTTGAATTGGTTATACCCTATCAACGGATGGAGGGGCACAGGCGTTCCTCCACTCGTCGCGGCTGAATACCGGCTGGGTCGATAGGGGGCGGTCCGGTGTGCCTGTCGCCGGGATAAGGCTCGACGGATAGGTTGATCCGGTGGATGCCTTGCGCGAAATCATTGCGTCGATTCCGGACGATGCGTGGGGGTTGGCCGCGTTAGGCGCGATTGCCCCCTTCATTATTGCGCTTTTCCCGTTGCTGCGAATAAGGTGGCACGAATGGCGTCTGCAGCGCCGGGTGGACGAGGATCGGCCCTTGACGCGGGAGGAACAGCGCGAGCTTGCCTTGGAGATCGGCGGGGAAGCGGAACCGTTCGACCTTTTGCAAACGTTCACGGCCTCTATTGTGCTGCCACTGCTGATAATCGCCGAGGCCGCAGCGCGCGAAACGGGGAGCGATTTTACGGTCTTAGGTGCCCTGCTGGTACTTCCTCTGTTCGGATTACTGTACCGGCATTGGCGCAAGATAAACGATCCCCCCGAACTGATCGAGCAGGATGACGAAAACCTCTATCCGACTTACGAACTACCCCGTGAGGCGGTAGCCGGCATGGGCTTTGGCGTATTATTGACGCTGGGCATAGTGGCCTACGCCTATTCCATCGCAAGCTGAGGCCAGCGCTAGCAGCTGGCTTTTCGCGCGCTCAATCCTTCGCCATCTCGTCGCTGGAATCGCCGTGCGGGCTGCGCGAATTGCCGTAACCGACCTGCGCCTCGCCAGCGTCGTCGCCGTCCTTCTTCCGGTCCTTCTGCGCCTTGGCCCGCGCGGCGTCTTCACGCGGTCCGGTACGCTCCGGCTCGATCGGGGTGCTGCCCTTGCCGAGGGTTACATCGCGCGAGTCGTCGGGTTCATATTCGCCCATGGGAAATTCCTTCACTGGTCTGCCGCGGCGCGGGAGGGGTGGGGGAGCGCCGCTTTCATATGAGTAACGATCAAGCCCGCCCGGGCGTTCCGCAGCTACCTTTCGCATCCATTCCGCACCCACGATTGCGGCATGCCGCGGGGGCAGGCGGACTTATCCCCACGCATAGCCCACACCTGCCTTCGCCGCCGCTGCCCGGCATGGCATGATTGCACTTGCAGGGCAGGCCTTCGCGATTCGCAAATTTCGTGAAAAATCCACCCATTGGGGGATTCACATCTTCCCCACACTATCTATAGTGGTGTGCCGGCCCGCAAGGCCGCCATACCGCCCCGCCGAAGGAAACATCGATGTCGCTGACCGAAGCCCGCAAGACCTACAAGCCGTTCGAATATCCGTGGGCCTATGATTTCTGGAAACGGCAGCAACAGATCCACTGGATGCCCGAAGAGGTGCCGCTGGGCGAAGATTGCCGCGATTGGGCGCAGAACCTGACCGATCATGAGCGTAATCTGCTCACCCAGATCTTCCGCTTCTTCACCCAGGCGGATGTCGAGGTGCAGGATTGCTATCACGACAAATATGGCCGCGTGTTCAAACCGACCGAGATCAAGATGATGCTGGCCGCGTTCAGCAATATGGAAACGGTCCACATCGCCGCCTATTCGCATCTGCTCGACACGATCGGCATGCCCGAAAGCGAATATGGCATGTTCCTCGAATATGAGGAGATGAAGGCCAAGCATGATTACATGCAGGATTTCGGCGTCGATACGGACGAGGATATCGCCCGCACGCTGGCCATGTTCGGCGGCTTTACCGAAGGGCTGCAGCTGTTCGCCAGCTTCGCCATGCTGATGAACTTCCCGCGCTTCAACAAGATGAAGGGCATGGGCCAGATCGTCAGCTGGTCGGTCCGCGATGAAAGCCTGCATTGCGAAGGCATCACCCGCATGTTCCACGCCTTTTGCCAGGAACGCGATTGCCTGACCAAGACGGTCAAGGAAGACATCATCGATTGCTGTCAGAAGGTCGTGCGCTTGGAAGATGCCTTTATCGACTTGGCTTTCGAAGAAGGCCCGGTGCCGGGGATGACGGCCAAGGAAATCAAGAAATACATCCGCTACATCGCCGATTGGCGCCTCCAGCAGCTCGGCCTGCCGGTGATCTACATGGTCGAAGATCACCCGCTCCCCTGGCTCACCCCGCTGCTCAACGGCGTGGAGCACGCCAACTTCTTCGAAACCCGCGCGACGGAGTATTCGAAGGGCGCGACCCGCGGCAATTGGCAGGACGTGTGGTCGAGCTTCGACAAGCGCCAGGGCGCGGGCAAGGCGGCGAACGAGGAAGAGGCCGAGGATGACGGACCGGGCTTGTTCGGCGAGGGTGAAGGGGCTGTGGCGGCGGAGTAGATTTCCTTGACCGGAACACAATAAGAACATAGCCTGCGGTCAAAGGGGATATCGCATGCATTCGATTGAATTTTGTGCCGGTGCAGGTGGTCAAGCGATTGGGCTTGAGCAGGCCGGCTTCAAACATGAGGCACTGGTCGAGATCGAGCCGGATTTCGCCAAGACCCTTACGCTGAACCGCCCGGCTTGGGATGTTCGCGCCACCGACATGGCCGAATTTGATGGCCGCCCTTTTAAGGGCGTCGATCTCCTAACCGCGGGACTGCCATGCCCGCCATTTTCGGTTGCGGGTAAACAACTCGGCGAACGTGACGAGCGCAATCTGTTTCCATCTGCGCTGCGGTTAATCGATGAAATCCAGCCCAAGGCTGTCATGATCGAGAATGTCCGTGGCTTTCTGTCGGCGGTATTCGAAGATTATCGCAACCACCTGAAGCGGCAGTTGGATAAACTCGGCTATCGGACCGAATGGCGCTTGCTGAACGCATCGGACTTCGGCGTATCCCAGTTGCGACCACGCGTTGTTATTGTAGCTATCCGCAAGGAGTTGGTGGAAGCGTTCGACTGGCCTGAAGTCCAGCCGCACAATCCCGCCACAGTGGGTGAGCTACTGCACGACTTGATGTTCGAAAATGGCTGGAGTGGCGCAAGCCGATGGGCCAAGCATGCCGACGACATTGCCCCAACACTGGTTGGCGGTTCGAAAAAGCATGGCGGTCCCGATCTCGGCCCGACCCGTGCTCGCAAGGCGTGGGCCTCACTTGGCGTGGAAGGAAAAAGCCTTGCAAACGCCGCGCCGGAGCGCGATTTCGTCGGCGTGCCTCGCCTGACTTTGCGGATGGCGGCAAGGTTGCAGGGTTTTCCCGACGAATGGCAATTTCATGGCGGTAAGACTGTCAGTTATCGCCAGATAGGTAATGCTTTTCCGCCACCCGTCGCCAAGGCGGTTGCTCAAAACCTGCGGGTCGCATTGAGTGTCCAGAAGTTGTTCTCAATTGGCAGGAAAAAGGCGGCATGAACCTTTCTGGCGACATTGAGCGTATTCCGCTCAATGAGGGCCATGTCGACCATGCCGACTTGAGCGAACTTGAGGCTGGCCTTCTAGCAGCAGTTGGTGGCTGGCCGGAGTTTGAGCGGAAGCTACGGGGCTTTTTCCGTTCAGCCATCGACGAAGTCATCGACACGGCCCGCACCGGAAGGTTCTTATTCGCGGAATTGGAGAAAACGGAGAAAACCTACCTCGGTACGAAATTCGAGATAATTCTGCGAGACTGGCTGGGCGTACCCAAAGGTGTGAAGCTCGATTTTCTGATTGGCGAAAAGGAAGTGGATGTCAAAACTTCTACGAGCGCTGGCCGGGGAGGATGGATGATTCCGCCGGAAGCGTTCGACGAATTATGTATCCTTATTAAAGTCAACGAGGCCGAAGCGATTTGCGATTTCGGCTTAGTTCGCGCGCGCCCCTTCTATCTTCGCCAGGGCGCAAATCGTGATGCAAAGACCAGCCTTTCCGCAGCTGGAATGTCCAACATCTGGTGGATGGCAAACCGTTTTTTCTATACTCCTAATTTCTGGTCGCTGATTGATCATCAGGATCGCGAAGCGATTTTCAAAGCTGGTGGTGGCTCCAAGCGTGTCGCGGAACTATTCCGGCGATGCCAAGAGCACGGCATTTCGCGTATTCAGGTTGTCGCCGTCGGCGCGCAGGATGACGCCATGCGCAGGGTGCGAAGAGGCGGTGGCGCTCGCGATATTCTCGCGCCCGAAGGTATCGCCATTTTATATTCCGAGATCGATGCTGAGTTGATGCGAGAACTCGGGATCTCAGTCGGTAAACGCGAATTTGTTTCTTATTCGCCGAAGAATGAGGGCGAAGTTGATTTGCTGAGACAGGCTAATCATATTGATTAATGCCACCGCCTATTGTCAACGCACTAGAAACTATCAATTTGTAGAACAGAATAATTGAAACTGCGTTTGATAGCGGGAGCTTTGCGTTGTAGAACCAGCCCCGTTTGGCAGGCGTTTTAGTTTTTGTTTTGACCCTGCGGGCGCGGGGCATTCGCCCCGCTTGCTCCTCGCATAGGCTCGGGCGGGCGGTCGCCCTTGCGGTGGGCTTTGCCCACCGGGCCATTCCAGCTCGTTTGGCTTCGGTCCCTGTTTCTGGTCGCGGGAGCCAGTGTGCGACTGCGCGCCGTCGCCCCTGCGACGGAAGCCTGAGGGGGCGACAGCGACCGCCGGCGCTTGAGGTCAGGGAAACACCCCACACGTCTGCCGAGCCGCACCCCGCTTTTGCGCGAGGCTCCGGCAACCGGGCCTTGGATCCTCCAACCCGCGCCGGCCAGCTCAAAACAACCCGCAACTACACTTAACGACCCCTTGATCCGCGTTCACCACCGCGAAAAACTCAATCTCAACCATTTTGCCCTATCCAGCGGGGCATGAGCGAAATTCCAGAACTCAAGAACGAGCGGTTCCGGCAGGAAGGATCGCGGCTGTTTTCACCGGACGGGCTGGGGCTCGCGCGCGGGGAAAAACCGCCCAATTCCTCCGAATTCTGGTTCCGCGCCTCCATCGGACTGGCGGCGGGCGTGGTCTTTTTCTCCGTCCTGCTGTGGTAGTGCGTCCGGCGTAACCGGCTGGCTGAGGCGGCCTCCTACCCCGGCACCATCCCCAACATAACCCATGTTAAGCTGCGGGTGTTTCTTGGAACCAGCCTGCGCGCTTGTCCATTGTCTTGCCAATGTCGGCCTTTCGGCGGCCGGCTTGGGAAGCAACAGGAGAGTCGCAGATGGCGCAAATACCCGTAGAAAAGAAATCATCCATGGCCTGGCTATGGATCTTGCTGGCATTGCTGCTGATCGGCGCGCTGCTGTGGTGGCTGTTTGCCGAGGCCGACGATAATGACGTCGATGCCTATGATGCGGACGAAACCGTCGCCGCCGGGCAGCTCGACGATGCCGACACCGCCAATATCGATACCGATCTCGATATGGATGCAGGCGATATGGATGCGGCCGGCGCAACGGTCGGCGATGCCGGCGCGGCAACCGCCACCGGTATCGCAGCCCTCGCGGTACTGGGCGACCGGATTGGCGACACCATCGATTTCGACACCGTCCGCGTGAACCGCGTTGTCGGCGATGCCGCCTTCACCGTGGGCACCGGCGCCAATGAAACGCTGGTCATGTTCGACGAAGTGCCGACCCCCGGCACCGCAGTCGAAGGCCGCTTCGACATCAACCCGGGCAACACCGTGACCTTCGAAGGCGAAGCGCGGCGTATCGATCGCTCCGCCCTGCCGGCTTCGGTCCGTGCGGATATCGATGCGAGCGAGGAGTTCTACCTCTTTGCCGACAATCTGAAGAAAATCCGCTGAGGAGCGACTTATCATGCAACATGACGAACGATTCGAACAACTGGACAAGGCGAGCGACTGGAAGCTGGTCGATGACGATCAGGACATTCGCGGCCGCCCGCTGATGAGCCCCGAAGGCGAGCATTACGGCAAGATCGACGAGATGCTGGTGGACAAGGACAAGGAAGAAGTTGTCGCCATCGCCTTGGAAGATGGCCGGATGTGCGGCGTGGAATACCTCGAAATCCGCGACGACAAGGTGTTCTACCGCGATCCGGAACCCGATTACGTGCCGGTCTATACCAGGGTCACGCGCCCCGTGTGATCGGTTGTGGTTACGCGCAATGAAAAGGCCGCGAAGCTTCCTGCTTCGCGGCCTTTTTTATGCCCGCATCATTCGCTGCCCCAGGGCGGTGGGGGCGGTTCGACTGGCTGCGTCAGGTCGAACTCCACGCGGAAATTGCGCGGCTCGGGGGCCCCGCCTGCTACCGTGCGGCGCAGCTGATAAGCGAATTGCGCATTGGCCGTATCCGCCGGATCGACCTCCACCCGCCAGACATTGGTGACCGACACGTCCAGCCCCTCGCGCTCGAACAGCGCAATGCTTTCCCCATCGACCGGGAATTCCTGGGCCCTGGCGCTGCCCGGTGCCGCAGTGTCCCCGCCATACATCGTCACCGCGTCGCTCGTGCCGTCCTCGTGCCGGTGATCGTGCTGGAGGCGAAGTCCGCCTTCTCCATCGGAGCCGGTCCGGGTGAAAACCCAGGTGCGCGAGCGGTTCCACTCCCCGTCATCGCCCTGGATATGGAAGGGCACGCGAATTTCGCTGTCGGTACAGCCGCGCACATGCATCGCCATATCCGCGCCGCGCATATCGGCATCGGCCTCGTCGTCGCTGACCAGCGCGCCCGAATAGGCCTGCCCGCAATGCGAAGACAGCGCCTCCCAGAACGCGGCTTGCGGGCTTTGCACCGCCGGCGGCGGTTCGGCTTCGGAATTACAGGCGGTGAGCGCGGCGAGCCCGGCAAATGCAATCAGCGCGCGCATCAGAACAACCACGTCTGGGGATCGGGCGGCGTGCCTCGCTGCGTGATATCATCTTGTCCTGCCATCGTATTCCTCTCCCGGCCGTATGTTCAGCCCAACTGTATAGGCCGCCGCGCCAAGTGCAAGGGAGGGGGATCGCGCTGGAGACGAGGGGCCGCTCTCCGGCCCTGATCAATCGCACCAACCGGCCTCGGACCGGTCCCGCCGCGCCAGCCCGCGCCGGGTCATGACCTCATCCAGCCATTCCACCTGTTGCCCCGATACCCGGCGGACGGCGCGCAGTTCCCTGCCATAAAGGTCGCGCGGCGGCTCGGCTCCGCCATCCATCTGCCAAGCACCGCGGTTGAGCCATTCCTTCAGGGCCTCGCGCGATTGACGGGCGAGTAGCCGCTCCGCCTCGCAATCCCCGTCCAGCTCCGGCGCGTCGAAGCCGGTCAGGCGAATGCGGCGATCCCCGATCACCACCGTGTCGCCATCGATCACGCAGGCGTGCGCCGATCGTTCCCCACAGATAGCGAAGCGGGCATTGCCCTCGCTCCAGTCCGCACCGATCCCGAACTGACTGCGGAACTTCTCGCCCAACCCCCAGCCGGGGCCGGAGGTGAGCCACCACACGGCGCCAATCAGCAATCCCGACAGCAACCAGCCGCGCCCTCTGCGCCATGCGCGAGCAAACTTGCGGCGGCGCTGCCAGGCGGCATCGAAATGGGGCGCACGAACCATCGCGCCCCCCTATGCCAAGCGCGCAGCGGAGAGAAGCGCCGAATGCCGCTCAGCACCAATCGCGGCGGCGGCCGGTCCAGCGTTCCGCCAGACCTTCGGCCACCAGCACCTCGCCCAGGCTGCGGCCACCGCGCTTTACGGCGCGCAATTTACGGCCATAGCGATCCTCGTCGCGGCCTTCGCGTTCCAAGGTGAAAGCCCCGGCATTGAGCAAACCGATAATACGCTGCGTGGCGAGTGCGCCCAGCCTTGCCTCATGCGCGCAGCCGGGGCGGGAGATCTCGGGCGTGTTGATATCGGAGATGCGGATCTTGGTGCCGCGCAGCCACAGCGTATCGCCATCGACCACGCAGGTGAACCGCGGCGATCCGGTACATTTGGCAAAGCGTTCGCCGCTCACCACCCCGGTCATCGCATCGGTCAGTGCATGCGCCGCCGGTATGACCGGCAGGGCTGCAAGAAACAGGATGACCAACAATATCCAGCGCATCGCCAATGGATGACGCAGGCCGCGTGGCAGCCCAATTCCGTATGAATGCCTAGGGCCGCGCTATCGCCAGCCTCGCGCTGACGCTTTCCACCGCGCTCCGCAGCCGCTAGGCGGGGCGGCGATGACCGGAACCGAAAATACCAGACTGACCGCCAAGGCCAAGGTGCTGATCGAGGCGCTGCCCTATTTCCAGCAATATGCCGGACGCAGCTTCGTGGTGAAATATGGCGGCCATGCGATGGGCGACGAGGCTGCGGCACGCGAATTTGCACAAGATATCGTGCTGCTGAAAGCGGTCGGGATCAATCCGGTGGTGGTGCATGGCGGAGGCCCGCAAATCGGCGAGATGCTGAACAAGCTGGGCGTGAAGACCGAATTCGTCGACGGGTTGCGCGTGACCGACAAGTCCACCGCCGAAGTTGCCGAGATGGTCCTGTCCGGCGCGATCAACAAGCAGTTGGTCGGCTGGATCGCAGGGGCGGGTGGCAAGGCGCTGGGCGTGTCGGGCAAGGATGGAAACCTGGTCACCGCGCGCAAGCTGGAGCGGACCGTTCGCGATCCGGACAGTAATATCGAGCGTGCGCTGGACCTTGGCTTCGTGGGCGAGCCGGCCCACGTCGATACGACCATCCTGGATACTGCGGTGTCTGCCGGGATGATCCCCATCATCGCGCCGATTGCTGCGGGCGAGGATGGCCATACCTACAATATCAACGCCGACACGATGGCGGGCGCGATTGCCGGGGCACTGGGAGCGGCGCGGCTGTTCCTGCTGACCGACGTGGCGGGGGTGCTGGACAAGCAGGGCACGTTGCTGACCGATCTGGACCCGGCGCGGATTGCCGAATTGCAGCAGGACGGCACGATTTCAGGCGGTATGATCCCCAAGCTGGAAACCTGCGTCGCCGCTGTGGAGGCAGGCTGCGAAGCGGCGGTGGTGCTGGATGGCCGCGTGCCGCATGCGATGCTGCTGGAATTCTTCACCGAACGCGGTGCGGGCACGTTGATCCGCGCCTGATCCGCCGCCCATCCATCGCTGCTGCCCGCCATGCGCCCTTTCCAAACCGGGGGCGCGTGTTATATAGGTCATACACCTGACCGAGAAAGGTAATCCTGCCCCGTGTTCCTCCTGACAATTTACGAAATCCTGTCCGTTCTGGCGAATGTTCTGATCATGCTGGTGATCGTGCAATTCGTGATCGGATTGCTGTTCGCATTCAACGTGGTCAGCCAGTCCAACCAGTTTGCCACGGCCATCTACAATTCGATCAACGCGCTGCTCGATCCGGTGCTCAGGCCGGTGCGGCGTATCCTGCCCTCTACCGGAGCGATCGATTTCAGTCCGCTGGTCCTGATCATCGGCATCCAGCTGCTGATGATCGTGATCCGCAATGTCGCGCTCGCCACGGTCTGACGAAACAATGAGTGCACAGATCATCGACGGAAAGGCCTTTGCGCTCAAACTGCGCGAGAAGGTCGGCACGCTCGCGGCAGAATTCGAAGCCAAGGCGGGCCGCAAGGCAGGCCTTGCCGTGGTGCTGGTGGGGGACGATGCGGCCAGCCAGGTCTATGTCCGTTCCAAGGGCAAGGCCACTTTGGCGGCCAATATGGCCAGCTTCACGCATCTGCTCGACGACAACACCGTCCAGCCGGACCTGCTGGACTTGATCCGCCAGCTCAATGACGATCCGGCGGTGGACGGTATTCTCGTCCAGCTTCCGCTGCCCGCACATCTGGACGAGCAGGCGATCATCTCCGCGATTTCGCCGGACAAGGATGTCGACGGGTTTCACGTAATCAATGCCGGCCGGCTGTCGGTCGGCCAGAATGGCTTCGTGCCTTGCACCCCGCTGGGCTGCATGATGCTGCTGACCGACCGCTTGGGCGATTTGTCCGGGCTGGAGGCGGTGGTGATCGGCCGGTCCAACATCGTCGGCAAGCCGATGGCGCAATTGCTGCTCGATGCAAATGCCACAGTGACCATCGCGCATAGCCGCACCAAGGATCTGCCCACGGTGGTGAGCCGTGCAGATATCGTGGTGGCCGCTGCTGGCCGGGCGGAAATGGTCAAGGCGGACTGGCTGAAGGAAGGCGCCACGGTCATCGATGTGGGCATCAACCGGCTCGATCCCGAACCCGGTGACACCAAGGGCCGGCTGGTTGGCGATGTGGCGTTTGGCGAAGCATCGCAGAAGGCCGCGGCCATCACGCCTGTTCCCGGCGGTGTCGGCCCGATGACCATCGCGGTGTTGCTGCGCAATACGCTGGTCGCGGCGCACCGCAATGCCCGGCTGGATGTCCCGGACGAACTTTAGGCGTTTCGCGCGTTTCACTACCTTCGACAAGGCGTGACCGAGCGGATAAGGGGGCAGACATGAACCGCATACTCAGCCCCGCCATGATCACCGCTCTCATCGCCGCATTGGGCCTTGCCGCCTGCAGCGGCGGGCCGCCCAGAATGCCGCGCGCCCAGATCGAGCGGGCGCTGGCGGGTGCCCCGGGCGCGGCGCAGCCGAGCAAGGTTGTGGCCGCCGAAATTGCCTTTGCCCGCGCCGCGCGCGAAGACGGGCAATGGACCGCTTTTCGTGAATTCGCCGCCGATGGCGCGATGATCCATGGGCGTGGGGGGCTGGTCGAGGCCAAGCCCTGGCTCGCCCAGGATGATCCGGCCAGGGCCGTGCAATGGACTCCGCTGGCGGTGTGGATGAGCTGCGACGGGCGAACCGCTATATCGCAGGGCAAGTTTGCCGATCCGGATGGCGATTGGGGTTATTACGCCACCGTCTGGGAACAGCAAGGCGACCGGACCTACCGCTATGTTTACGACACTGCCGCGCCCGATGCCGTGCTGACCGCCAGGGAAACGCGCGCCGCGCCTGCAGAGCCGGAGGATGCGGACATCATCGTGGTCGAGGCGATACCGATGGTGCAGGGCATGGTGGCCGATTGCGCGCGGGGCGATAACCGTCCGACCGCAGCACCGCTGGCCGCAGAGCAACCGGGCGCGAAGCTGTCGCGCGACGGTACGCTGGCCTGGTCCGCAACGCATGTCGAGGACGGGCGGCGCGTGTTCCGCTCGCAGCTGTGGCAGGATGGCGCGTGGCAGGAAGCGCTCGATTTCGAAGTGTCGGCCGATGGGGCATATGTCCGGCCATGAACCAGCTTGCTTCGATCATTGGTGCGTTTGCCCTGCTGGGATTGAGCGCCTGCGCCGGCGTGCCTCCTGTGACACAGGCCGAGCCCGCGCCGACTTTCCACAGTGCGGCGCTGGCGGCTTATCCGGTTCTCGGCGAAGACATCGCAATGAACCGTGAAGCTCAGGCCGGCAGCGCTTACGCCGCACTCACCGCGCGCGCTTCGCCCAAGGCGGTTACATTCACGCCGCAGCCCACCGGCGCGCTCCGCTGGTTGGCGGCCCAAGGCGAGCAGGCGATGCCGATCGCATGGCAACCGCATTCCGCCTTCATGTCCTGCGACGGGCGAACCGGCGTTACAACCGGCGCGATCTCGTGGGGCGATCAGGCTGGTTATTACACCACCGTCTGGCAGTATTTCGGGCATGACGGCGCGGGGGAATGGCGCTGGGTGATGAGCCATGGCGACGGGCTGGATGAGCCTCGGCCAGCTCCGCAAGTCCAGAACCTGCAAACCGCCAGCTGCGAAGGCCAGCCGACCGTTGCGCTATCGGCGCCGGCGCAAGGGGTGAAGATGCGCCGCGGATTGTCGCGCGACCAGTCGCTCAGCTATGAATATGTCGTGCGCCCCGATGGATCGCGTGTGGTTTCGGTGGGATTGTGGGACGGCGTGCGCCACCAGAATGTGCTGCGCGACGTGGTGGAGGCTCGCTGACATGACCGAACTGTTCATCTCCGCATTCATCACGCTGTTCGTGGTGATCGATCCGCCGGGCTGCGCGCCGATCTATGCCGGGCTGACGAAGGGTGCGACTTCGGCGCAGGCGCGAACCATGGCGATTCGCGCCTGTGTGATCGCCGCCATCATCCTGCTTATCTTCGCCCTTTTCGGCGAAGATCTGCTCGGCGCGCTCCATATCGAGCTCGACGCGTTTCGCATCGCGGGCGGATTGATGCTGTTCTTTATCGCCTTCGAAATGGTGTTCGAAAAACGTACCCAGCGGCGCGAGGACCGGGCGGAAAAAGTCGCCGCCGATCCGGAGGTAGAGGATGTGTCGGTCTTCCCGATGGCTATGCCGATGCTGGCCGGACCGGGCGCGATCGCAGCGGTCATGCTGTTGATGAACGAAGCGGAAGGCACCGAACAGACGCTGGTAATCCTCGGCGCGCTGGCGCTGGTCCTGCTGCTGACCATGGTCGCACTGATCGGCGCACGTCCGCTGATGCGGCTGTTCGGCGCGCGGGTGGAAGCGGTCATCACGCGCCTGCTGGGCGTGTTGCTCGCCGCACTGGCCGCGCAGTATATCATCGACGGACTGCGCGGCAGTTTCGTAGTGTGAGCGTGTTGGCTGCGGCCCGGCCGCGCCAGACGAAAACGCACCTGCCGAAGCCTACTGCAACGTCACCCGGTCATCGTCGCCATCGGTGCGGCCGAAGAACTGCATCAGCTGGATCAGCAATTCGCAGCGTTCGGGAATCGTGTCGGCTTCCAGCAGCGCCTGTTTGGCTGCGGGATCGAAGGGAGCGATCTGGGCCACTCCGTTGATCAGCGTGACATCGTCCAGCCGCTCGACCGAATTCCAGTCCACCGAATAGCCCTGCTTATCGGCAAAGCGGCGGGCTTCCTGCTCGAAGCCGGCGCGCTCGACATTGCTCAGCAACGCTTCGCTTTCCTCGATTATCTCCGCGTCGATCTGGCGAAAGGCGGTTCCGGCATCGCGTTCGCGCAGCAGGCGGAAGCGGCTTTCGCCTTCCAGCACCACATTATAGCGGCCATCCTCCAACGCCTCGACATCGTCGATCCGCCCCACGCAGCCGATAGAAAACAGCGGCGCACCTTCCTCGGGTCGCTGCGGTTGGATCATCGCAATCCGCCGGTCGCGCACCAGCGAATCGCCCACCAGCGCGCGGTAACGCGGCTCGAAAATGTGCAAAGGCAATTGCAGCCCGGGAAACAGGATCGCCCCGGGTAGCGGGAATATCGACAGGCGGGTGGTGGTTTCGACCATCAGGGTGCGCTTATCCGAACAGGATTCGCGAAAGCTTGCGCCTGGTCGCCACCACCCAGGGATCTTCCAGACCCACGGCTTCGAAAATCTGCAGCAGCTTGGCCTTCGCGGCGCCATCGTTCCATTCCGGCTGGCTGCCAACCATCCGCAGCAGCACATCGGCCGCCTCGTCCCGCTCATTCGCGGCATAGGCGGCCTCGGCGAAAGCGAATTGCGCCTCCATATCGGCGGGGCTTTCCGCCGCCGCTGCGCGCAAGGTCTGCAGCTCGCCCGGATCGACATCGGTTCCGGCCAGCTCCAGCGCGCTGCGAGCCTGCTCCACCAGCGGGTCGGACTGCATTTCAGGCGGCAGCGCATCATGCGCCGCGCGTGCCTGATCTGCCTGGCCCAGCGCCACCAGCGCGCGGATCAGCCCCGCTTGCGCTGCGGCATTATCGGGCGCCATCTGGACGACCTGCGAAAAAACGCCCGCCGCACGCTCCGCATCGCCTTCCGCCAGCACCTGTTCGCCCATGGTCACGAATTGCGACACGTCTTGCGCGGGATCGGACGCACCGCCGCCGCCTGCATCGCCGATGGGCAGTTTTTCCAGCAACTGGTCGAGCACGCCCTTAAGCTGGGATTCGCTGCGTGCCTGAGTCAGGTCGGCCACCGGCTGGCCCTGGAACATCGCGTAAACGGTGGGGATCGACTGGACCTGGAACTGGCTGGCGATGAATTGCTGCTCATCGACATTAATCTTGGCCAGCACCACGCCCTTATCGGCATATTCCGCCGCGACCTTTTCCAGCATCGGGGTCAGCGCCTTGCACGGCCCGCACCATTCGGCCCAGAAATCCAGAATGACCAGCTTGGTCATCGATGGATCGACGACATCGGTCTTGAACTGCTGGACAGCCTTTTGTTCCTCGATGCTCAATCCTGCTGCTGGTCCGGCGCTGGCCAATGCAATTCCCCTTATACTCGTGTGATCTGCGTAGCGTCTCGACAGGTTGACGCGTGAGCGGCCAATGTGGGCCTTCCTGCGCATTTGTGAAGGGTAATCACGCATAGCGGGCGGGGCGCGATTTTCCCCTTGCCGGGTGCGCATACCGCTGCTAATCGCCCGCCTCCCCACCGCAGCGGCCAAGCGCCGCACCATGCGGTGAGCGCCAGTGAGCGGGCGTAGCTCAGGGGTAGAGCACAACCTTGCCAAGGTTGGGGTCGGGCGTTCGAATCGCCTCGCCCGCTCCAGTTTTCTTTCGATGTCGATCTGTGTTGCCGGGTGTTTCCGGGCGCGGATCGGCGCGTGCCGTGCGGTGCTTTGCTTGGAACCAAACACGTGCATTTCACGCGCTCGTCTCGCGCCGCCTCGCTTCGCCAGCGGGCTGGGTTGCGGCCATTCGTCGCGGTCTCGATGCCGTTTATCGAGCCGGGCGTCGATTTGGGTTGCCTTGAACGAGCTTGGCGCTATTGGCCACGATATGTTGTTACATAAACAAGCTCGGTTCGCACCCGCTATCCTGTTGGCCTCCACCGCAACCCTCGCCTTTCCAGCCCATGCCCAAGATGCCCAGCCGCCCGAGGACGATGTCCATAACCGGCAAATGGACGAGGAAGGCATCATCATCGTCAGCGCCCAGGGCCTGCGCGAGCTCGATATTCTGGCCGGTACATCGATCATCGAAGGTGCCGAATTGCAGCGCGAACTGGCCGGACAGCTGGGCGAGACGCTGCAGGAACTGCCCGGCGTTTCCACCACTGCTTTCGCTCCCGGCTCCTCGCGCCCGGTGCTGCGCGGGCTACAGGGCGAACGAATCCGCACTTTGGTCGATGGTATCGGCGTGCTCGACGTGTCCAATCTCAGCGTCGATCATGCGGTGTCGATCGATCCGCTGACGGCGGAGCGGATCGAAGTGCTGCGCGGCCCTGCCGTGCTGCTCTATGGCAGCCAGGCAATCGGCGGCGTAGTCAATGTGATCGACAAGCGTATCCCGCGCCGTGTTCCGGACGAGCCGGTGCATGTCGACGCATTGTTTGCAGGCGATACCGCGTCGAACCTGTACGAAGGCGCAGCCTCGCTCGACGTGCCGATCGGCAACAGCTTCGTGGTCCATGTCGATGGCAGCTATCGCAACACCGACGATTTCGATGTCGGCGGCTTCACCGTTGCGCCCACCTTGCGCGCAGAAATTCTTGCCGAGGCGGCCGAGGAAGCTGCCGAGGGCGAACTGGACGAGGCAGAAGAGCTGCGCGAAGCTGCCGCGCAGGAAGGGTTTGTGCCCAACAGCTTTACCGAAACCGCATCGGGCAATGTCGGCTTTTCCTACATTGGCGCGGGTGGGACCATCGGCTTCTCCGCCGGGATTTACGACACGCTTTACGGGGTGCCTGGACGGCCCGGAGCCGGCCACCACCATGGCGAGGAGGGCGAGGGCGAAGAAGAAGCAGGCGAAGAGGAAGGTGAAGAGCGTGTCACCATCGACCTGCGCCAATATCGCTACGGCATGTTGGCGGAAGTCGATCTAGGCAGCGGTTTCTTCGAAACGCTGAATTTCCGGGGCGGCTATTCCAATTACACCCATACCGAATTCGAAGGCGAGGAAGTGGGCACGGTGTTCGATGTCGAAGGCATCGAAGCGCGGCTGGAACTGGTCCAGAGCGAAACCGGCCCGCTGCGCGGGGCGGTCGGCGTGCAATATCTGTTCCGCGATTTCGAAGCGGTTGGCGAAGAGGCTTTCGTGCCGCCCAACCGCACCGAAAGCTTCGCGGTTTTCGCTTTGCAGGAACTCGGCGACGGACCGTTGCAGGTCGAATTCGGCGGACGGTTCGAAACAACCAGCGTGGATAGCCAGCCGCTCGGCCTTTCGCGCGATTTCGGTACGATCAGCGGGGCGCTCGGCCTGGCCTACCAGATCCCCGCCGGGCTGCGGCTGGGTGCGAGCGCAAGCTACACTGAGCGCGCGCCCTCCGCACAGGAACTCTATTCGGCCGGTCCGCACATTGCCACGCAAGCGTTCGAAATCGGCAATCCGGCACTGACCAAGGAATCGGCCATTGGCGGCGAATTGTCGGCGCGTGGAAGCATCGGCATCGCCGATCTATCGCTGGCAGCGTTCTATACCGCGTTCGATGATTACATATTCCTGTCCGCGACCGGAGCGGAGGAGGAGGATCTGCCCGTATTCGCCTATCTGCAGGAAGATGCCGATTATTACGGCGCTGAAGGGCAGGTGGTGCTCAATTTCGCGGAAGGCGAGGACTTCCGCTTCCTGACCGATCTGCGCGCCGAATATGTGCGCGCCGAACGCGATAACGGCACCAATTTGCCGCGCATCCCGCCTTGGTCGCTATACGGCGCCGCGGAAGTCGGCACCGGCCCGTTCGATGTTCGCGGTGAAGTGCAATGGTTTGCCGAGCAGGACGATGTCGCCCCGTTCGAAACCGTCACCGACGATTTCACCTTGGTGAATGCCTCGGTCACCTGGGCCCCCTTCGCCGATCGCCCCGGCGTGACGGTTATCGGCAAGGTGGACAATATTTTCGATGTCGTCGGCCGCCACCATGCCAGCTTCACCAAGGATTTCGTGCCGATCACCGGCCGCAATTTCAAGCTGAGCGTCAGGACGAGTTTTTAAATTTAGGGTTTTGCCGGATGCGCGCTCGCACCCGGCCAAATCCTCGCAACCTAATCCTCGACCTCGAATGTCAGTTCGGCATGTTCGCGAAGGCGCTTGACCAGTTCCTCGCCCAAGATTGAGCCGGGCGTGCCGATGCCGCCGGGCGCGCCGGATTCCAGCAGGGCCATGCCAACTTCGCCCAGCATCCGGCTGGTCGAGCCGTAACCCGGATCGTAGCGACCCTTTACGCCGTAACGGATCGATTTTCCGTCATCGAAGTCGCCCACGAACAGCACGTCGTAATTGCCGTTCTCGCGCTCTTCTTCCGTCGGACCTTCGCCCGGCTTGGGCGGTTTCGCGCCGAACGGATTTTTCATCAGTTCGACCGCTGCGTTGGCCATCTTCTTGCCCGCCTCTCCGGGGCTGGTCAGCACCATCTCGTCATATTTGAAGTCCTCGCCGTAAGGATGGCCGAGCAGGAAATTGGTGCGGTGGACGTTCTTGGTGTTGATAGCCGCCATGATGAACGGTGCGGCCCATTTATCGAGGTCTTTCTCGTAAGCCGGGACCATGCCGCTGGGCTGGCCAGGCCCTTCGAAGCCGGGAGTCAGCACGAACGGATCGCGCATTTTCATGATTACCGACGGGTCCTTTGCCGCCGCCTTCATCGTTGCGCCCAGGCTGGCTGCCGTGCCGCCGGAGAAGGTGCCGTTCATCGCGCGAACCCGGCCGCGGACATGCGGCGCAGGTTTGCCGAAGCGATCGACCGCTTCTTTTTGCAGCATCAGCACGCCCAGATCGAAGGGAATCGAATCGAATCCGCTGGAGAAGGAAATGCGCGCCCCGCTGGCTACGGCGAGATCGTGATGACGCTCGATCATTTCGGCCATCCACACCGGCTCCCCGGAAAGGTCGGCGTAATCGGTCCCGGTGCGCGCACAGGTTTCGACTAGTTCGCTGCCATAGAGCTGGTAGGGCCCGACCGTTGTGAGAACCACTTTGGTCCGCTCGCACATTGCGGTCAGGCTGTCCGGATCGCTGGCATCGGCAACCACCAGCGGCGTATCGTCCGGCGCACCGATCAGCGTGCGCACATCCTCCAGCTTGGACTGGTTGCGCCCGGCCATCGCCCATTTGGGTGAGTCCGCTTTTCCGCCATATTCGCGTACGAAATGTTCGGCCACGAGGCGCCCGGTATAGCCGGTCGCGCCATAGATCACGATATCGAATTCCGCGTTTTTGTCGGTCATGCAAATTCTCCTTTGCATGACTGAATGGAGCGCCGCGCGGCGCAAGTCAAAGACGCAGCGTCACCGCCTGACCTTGCACGTCACAAGCGCGGCAGGGTGACGCCCTTCTGACCCATATATTTGCCGGCCCGGTCGGCATAGGTCACTTCGGGCCGGTCATTGCCCTGCAGGAACAAGAACTGGCACGCGCCCTCATTGGCGTAGATCTTGGCGGGAAGCGGTGTGGTGTTGGAGAATTCCAGCGTCACATGGCCTTCCCAGCCCGGCTCCAGCGGGGTGACATTCACGATAATCCCGCAGCGCGCATAGGTCGATTTGCCGAGGCAGATCACCAGCACATCTTCCGGTATTCGGAAATATTCCACCGTCCGCGCCAGCGCGAAACTGTTGGGCGGGATGATGCAGCAATCGGTTTCGCGGTCGACGAAGTTCTTCGGGTCGAAATCCTTTGGGTCAACCACGCTGGAATCGACATTGGTGAAAATCTTGAATTCGGGTGCCACCCGCGCATCGTAGCCGAACGAGCTGAGCCCGTAGGAAATGCAGTTTTCGCGCCGCTGCGCTTCCACGAATGGCTCTATCATGCCGTCCGATGTGGCGCGTTCGCGAATCCATTTGTCGTTGAGGATGGCCATGGGCAAGTGATTCCCGATGGCGCGAAGGGGGGCAAGCTTGCGGCCAATCTTATCCCCTTCCGCCATGCGCGGCTGCGCTTACTTGATCGGCGCGGCGCCCAGTTCCGGGTTGAGCCGGGTGAGGTGATTGAGCCACTTTTTCGGGCGCCGCAGCATCTTCTTGGGATAGACCACGTCGAGCCCCGCAATCCTGGCCATCTCGCCCACGAAATGGATGCAGCTGCGTGTATCCAGATCGTAGGCATTGCCCGGCGCATCGCGCCATTTGCGCATCGTCGCGCGCACTTTTGCAACCTGTTCATCGCTCAGCGTGACAGAGAAATGGCGGTTTGTGCTCTGCACATATTTGGGCGGTTCGGCCATCACCTTGTGCTTCACCGGCCCGCGCAAGACGGCGGGGCTGGGGTCGGCAGCGGTGAAGCCGTAATTCTCGTTCACCCGCGTGCCGTCGGCAAGCTTGCCTTCCAGCACCACGAATGCGTGCGGGTAACGACCGAAGAAGACCGATCCGTTGAAGCTGTGAAAATGCATCTGCACCTGCGCCATGGCCGGGGTGGCGATGGCGAAAGCGAACAGGGCGGCAATGATCGTGAGAAAGCGGGTCATGGCAGTGCTTTAACGGTTCGGCCGATGAATTTGAAGTGAAGCCTTACCCCGCCAGCAAGCTCGCATTGCCGCCCGCCGCCGTGGTGTCCACCGTCACCACCCGTTCGGTGGCGAATCGCGCGACGTAATGCGGGCCGCCCGCCTTGGGGCCGGTGCCGGACAGACCTTCGCCGCCGAACGGCTGGCTTTCGACCACCGCGCCGATCTGGTTGCGATTGACGTAGAAATTGCCGACCCGGGCGCGGCTCTCCACGAAGCGCCGGGTCGCCTCGATCCGGCTGTGCAGGCCCAGCGTCAGGCCGTATCCGGCAGCGTTGATATCCTCGATTACCCGCTCCAGATCTTCCGCGAAATAGCGCGCGACATGCAGCACGGGGCCAAAATTTTCTTTCTGCAGATCGCGGATCGAATCGATTTCCACGATGGCGGGGGCAACGAAACTCCCATCACGGTGATCGAACCGGCGCCCCCGGGGCAATTTGCGCTGCCAGACTTGCCGCCCCTGCCGTTTCTTGCCCGAAACATGCTTGTTGAGCGAACGTTTGGCTGCATGGTCGATCACCGGACCGACATCGGTGGAAAGCTGCGCCGGATCGCCGATCACCAGCGCTTCGAATCCGCCGCGGATCATCTCCAGCATATCGTCGGCGATATCATCCTGCAGGTACATTACCCGCAAGGCGGAGCAGCGTTGTCCTGCGCTCTGAAACGCGCTGGCAAGCACGTCGCGCGTGACCTGTTCGGGCAGGGCAGAACTATCGACAATCAGCGCGTTCTGTCCGCCGGTTTCGGCGATCAGCTGTCCGATCGGACCTTCGCGCGCAGCCAGCGTCCGGTTGATCGCTTGTGCGGTGGCGGTGGAGCCGGTGAAGGCCACGCCCGCGATCAGCGGATTGGCCACCAGCGCCGCGCCAACCGCCCCGTCGCCGGGCACGAGTTGCAGCGCGTCTTCCGGGATGCCCGCCTCGTGGCACAGGCGCACGGCCAGCGCGGCGATGAGCGGCGTTTGTTCGGCCGGCTTGGCGAGCACGGTATTGCCTGCCGCCAATGCAGCGGCGGCGGGGCCGATGAAAATGGCGAGCGGGAAGTTCCACGGGCTGACCGTGGCCCACACACCGCGCCCATGCAGCGTAAGGTAATTCTCCTCGCCCGTCGGGCCGGGCAATGGGTGACGCGCGGTGAACAACCGCCGTGCTTCGCCCGCGTAGAAGCGCAGGAAGTCCACCGCCTCGCGCAATTCCAGCACCGCGTCGGGCAAGGTCTTGCCCGCCTCGCGTATGCAGAGCGAGAGGATTTCGGCGGTGTGATCCTCAAACGCATCGGCGGCAGCTTCGAGCAGCAGCGCGCGTTTCTCGCCGCCCAGCGCGTCCCAACCCGGTTGGATCGCGGCTGCGCGGTTGACGGCGATTTCGATATCCGCCTCGGTCGCTTCGCGCACGCTGCCGACGATATGGGCATTGTCTTGCGGGGAAAATATCTCGTGTCGGTCGCCCTTCTGGCCCGCAATTGCGGTGGGCCGAGCGCTCCAGTCGGTATTGGCGATCTCTGCCAGTTGCGCCGACAGCGGTTCGCGCACCAGCGGGTCGGACAGATCGATCCCGGCGCTGTTGGCGCGGTTTGGGAAGATATCGGCGGGAAGCGGGATCGACGGATTGCGCTTGGGGTCAAGCGCCGCGAGGTCGGCGACCGGGTCGGTCACCAGCTCTGCCACCGGCACTTCGGCATCGGCCATACGGTTGACGAATGAACTGTTGGCCCCGTTCTCCAGCAGGCGGCGCACGAGATAGGCCAGCAAATCCTTATGTCCGCCGACCGGCGCGTAGATCCGCACCGGGGTGACATGATTGCCCGCCCGGCGCTCCGTTTCGGCGAGCGTTTCGTACACATCCTCGCCCATTCCGTGGAGGCGCTGGAATTCGAACTCCTTGCCATCCGCCAGCGCCTTTACCGCGCCGATCGTATAGGCGTTATGCGTTGCGAAAGCTGGCCGGATCGCATCATCGGCTGCCAGCAGCTTGGCCGCGCAGGCGAGGTAGCTGACATCGGTCGCCACCTTGCGGGTGAAGACCGGGTAATCGGAAAATCCGCCGACTTGCGCCAGCTTTATCTCGCTGTCCCAATAGGCGCCCTTGACCAGCCGCACGAACAGCCGCCGTCCGTTTTTACGGGCCAGCTTGGCGGTCCATTCGCACAGCGGAACGGCGCGTTTCTGATAGGCCTGAATGGCCAGGCCGAAGCCTTCCCAATCGCCCTGTCCGGTACGTTCGAACAGGCTGTCATCCGCCACCAGCGCGGCGATGATATCCATCGACAGCTCCAACCGGTCGGCTTCCTCCGCATCGATAGTGAAATGAATATCCGCATCGCGCGCCTTGCCCGCCAGATCGCGCAAAACGGGCACCAGATGGGCCTGTGCAGCCTGTGCATGGAGGAAATCGTAATGCGGATAGAGCGCGGAGAGCTTCACCGAAATGCCCGGCGATGCCTCCAGCCCGCCGCGTGCCTCGCCGGCCAGCCGGTCGATCGCGCCAGCATAGGATTGACGGTAACGCTCCGCATCGGCCATCGTCATCGCTGCTTCGCCCAGCATGTCGAAACTATGTGTCAGGCCCGCCTTGCGTTCCGGCCTGGCCCGCTCCAGCGCCTCGCCAATCGTGCGGCCGAACACGAACTGGCCGCCCATGATCCGCATCGCCTGCGTGGTGGCCTGGCGGATAACCGGCTCGCCCACCCTGCCGATGGCGCGTTTCACCGTGGCACCCATGCCGCGCTGGTGCAATTCGGGCCTCTCCAGCACTTCGCCCGTCAGCATCAGCGAGAAAGTCGCGGCGTTGACGAAGGTGGAGCCGGATTCGCCGAGATGTTCCGCCCAGTCGATATCGCCCAGCTTGTCGCGAATCAGCGCATCGGCGGTGGCGCGGTCGGGCACGCGCAGCAGCGCCTCGGCCAGACACATCAGCGCGATGCCTTCTTCCGTGTCGAGGCCGAACTGATGCAGGAACGCGTCGATCCCGCTGGCTTTCTTGCGCCGCGCGCCTTCGATCAGCGTCGCAGCGATGGCCGCCGCTTCGCCATGTACCGCGCTGGCGGGCGCAGCCTGGCGCAGCCGCTGGGCGGCGCAGTCTTCCTCGTCCATGCGATAGGCTTGGCGGAATGTGGTGCGATCTGGCGTTTCGATGTCTGGCATTGCGTCCCTCAACGCTCGGCCCCTGCACCCGGTTTCACCTGTAATCAAGCGGACTGTATCAGCAGACACGCTCCGGCTGCGCGCGAAAGGGTGAATCGAGCGCTGGAACCACCGGCACGTCATGCAAAGCGCGCCAGTCGGCCACACCGATATCGATCGAATCGGGGGGCGGCGCATTGCGCGGCGCGGCGCGGAAGGTGCCATGCAGCCGGTCCCAGAAAGAAAAGCCGCTGGTCCAGTTGCTGTCCTGCTCGGCCCGTAATTTCGAATGATGGATGCCGTGCATTCGCGGGGTGGTGAGCACCAGCGACAGCCGTTCGTCCCAATGCTTTGGCAGGCGCAGGTTCGAATGGTGGAACAACACGCTGGCATTGAAGAAATTGCGCCACAGATCGAGGCTGCGCGGCCCTGCGCCGGACAGTCTAACCTGCACCAGCCGGAAGGGCAGCGACACCAGCATATCGACCGGGTGGAACCGCACCGCGGTGCTCATATCCATGTCCGGATCGACATGGTGGACCCGGTGAAAACGCCACAGGAACGGCACCTTATGCGTCATCACGTGCCAGATGTAGAAGCCGTAATCCATCGCCAGCATGGCACCAGCCAATTGCAGGCGGGGCGGCAGTTTCTGGGCCAGGCCGCGTCCGCCCGTCTCGTTGCGCCGGGCAATCGCGCGGGTCAGCGGCACTTCGATGGCGGTCACCACCGCCATGCAGCCTGCGCCAAGAGCGAGGTTGGCAATAATCCGCCTGGTTTCGGAATGGTGCTGCGTGCGCAAGGGCCGCCTGCGCTCGGCCAGCATCAGCGCGCCCAGCGCCAATGCGCCGCCTGCTATCACCGCGATCTTGCCGAAACTCGCCATTTGCCGGCCTTGCCGTTATGGCGCGCGCAATGGAACCCCCGTGCCCCGCAACCCTGGCGATTTTCGCAAAATGGCCAGAGGCAGGAAAAACCAAAACCCGGCTGAACCCGGCCATTGGGGCGGATGGTGCGGTGGCGGTCTATCGCAAGCTGCTGATGCATACGGTGGAGCAGGCCCGCGCCAGCGGATTGGGGGTGGAGCTGCGCATATCGGGCGCTCCTCCGCAGCGATTCTACGAATGGCTGGGCGATGGTATTGCCATAGTCGATCAGGGCGAGGGCGATCTCGGCGCGCGAATGGCACGGGTGGAGGCCCCGGCGCTATTGATCGGCAGCGATGCGCCCGAAGTGACGCCGGAGCTGCTGCAACAGGCGGCGCGCGCGCTGGAGGATGCTCCGGCGGTGATCGGCCCGGCGGATGATGGGGGATATTGGCTGATCGGGTTTCGTGAACCTGCGCCGTTCCTGTTCGAGCAAATGGAATGGAGCGTGGACAGCGTGCTGCCCGAAACGCTGCGGCGGCTGGCGGAGCGCGGGATCGAACCGGCGATGCTGCCGGTTCTGACCGATATCGATACGGGCGAGGATCTTGCAAAGTTTCCCGCCTTTGCCCCCGAAGCCGAGCGATGAGTAAAACCACCATCCTCATTCCCGTGCTGGACGAGGAACAGGCGCTTCCCGCCTTGGTGGAGCGGCTCGCGATGCTCGACCCGAAACCACTGGAAATATTGGTGGTCGATGGCGGCAGCAGCGACCGGAGTTGCGAGCTGGTGGAGCTGGCAGGCTGGCGGCTTGAGGTGTGCGGGCAAGGCCGCGCGGTGCAGATCAACACGGGGGTGGAGCAGGCGCGCGGCGAATATGTCTGCGTGCTCCATGCCGACACCATGCCGCCCACCGATATGGTCGCAGTGCTCGAGGATACTCTGGCCGATCCGGCGATTTCGCTGGGCAGCTTCACGCCGATCATTCGCGGACCCGAGAAGACGCGCTGGGGCACCACGCTGCACAATTGGGCAAAGACTTGGTACGCGCCCGCCATCATGCGCCCGCATCTGTTCCTGCGCGGTGTACGGCTGCTGTTCGGCGATCACGCGATGTTCTTTCGCCGCGCGCAATTCCTGAAAGTGGGCGGGTGCGATCCGGGCACGCCGGTGATGGAGGAAGCGGATCTGTGCATCACGCTGGCGCGGCTGGGGAAGGTCAGGATGGTCCGGCGAACGGTCGAAACCTCCGACCGCCGGATCGCCGCATGGGGACCGCTCAAGGCGAACTGGATTTATCTGAAGATGGGAATCCTGTGGTGCTTCGGCGCGCGCGAACGGCTGGGGAAGGATTACCCCGACGTGCGCTAGCTGACGGGTTCCGCCTGGAGGAAGCCGTGCGCGATGCAATAGTCGACCAAGCGGCGAAAATAGGTCGTCCCGCCCGCCGGAGCCTCAACCCCGGTAACCGCACGGAAGAACCGGTCATCGAACCGCGGATTGCGCGCGAAATAGGCCGCATACGGACCGATGCCGCGCCGATATAGCCGCCGCTCCCGAACTGGTAGCGCATCCGCATCGAACTCTGCTGGATCGACAAGATGGGGCGTCGAAAACTGCGGATAGTCCGCAAACGCTGCGATAAAATCCCGCACCGGCAAAGGCTCCTGCGCGACAAGGTTGTAGGCCGCGCCAGCCGCCCGATCGAACCGCTCTACCAACGCCGCAATTCCTGCCGCGACATGGTCTATCGCCACGAAGTCGAAGCTTGCATCAGCGCTTGCGGGCACCCGCGCCACGCGTCCCTCGGCCAGCAGGCGGAACAGCGCATAGGTCGTGTCGAACTGGCGGATCGCACCGGTCTGGCTGTGGCCGGTTACGATCGAGGGACGGGCAATCACGAAAGGTACGCTGCTGCCGCGAACCACTTGCTCGCCAGCAGCCTTGCTCGCTTCGTAGCCGTTCGTAAAAGCGCTGCGCTGGGCGGGCAGCGGATCGTCCTCGCGGATCGGTCCGTCGCGCGCGCCGCAGCTATAGGCGGTGCTGATATGCAGCATCCGCATATCGCCTGCCCGGGCCAGTTCGGCCACGCGGCGGGTGCCTTCCACGTTGACGGCGGCATAATCGGCATCGGCCAGGTCGAAGCGCACCGTGGCGGCGCAATGCACCACCATATCGTGCCGCGCTGCAAGATCGCTCCAGACGGTCTCGGTCAGCCCCAGGCCGGGCAGCGCGATATCGCCATGCACTGTCTCGGCCACCGCCACCGGCGCGCCGTCATGTGCGCGAACCACCGGTTCGCGGCGCAGGAAAGCGGTGACGCGGTGCCCTGCGGCCGCCAGCCGGGCGGCAACTTCGCCGCCGACCAGTCCCGCCGCCCCGGTCAGGAGTATGTTCAGCAGCACGCTCCTGCGCTGATCGCCGCATCGCCAGATTGCGGAGCCTGATAGGGAAACGCCCCGCCGCAATCGGGGAAGATACCGAAATGGTGGCTGAAATCGCCGTAAAACTCGAAATGCTCGGCGAAGCGCGTATCGGCCAGCATCCGCCAGCTATTGCCGCAAATCAAAAATTGCCGCCCGCGTTCGATGGCGTGGTGGCTGTCCAGCTCGAACACTCGCTCGCTGCCGGGAACCGTGCCCTTATAGACCACAGACTGGCCGTAATCCTCGCATTGCGGCTCCAGCTGATCCAGTTTGAACAGGCGGTAAGTGGCGGAATAGAAATCGATTCCGTCCAGCTTGGCGGCGATGGCGGCATCGCCGATGCCCAGCGGCCGGTCATGGCACAGGCGCGGATCGGCAAAGCCGGCGCGCTTTGCCAGCATGTCGAAATCGCCCCAATACAGCGCGCCGGACAGGCATTCGCCGTGCAGCACCGGATCGTCCAGTAATTCGGCAGGCACCCGCCGGCTGGAATATACGTCGGAGAAATAAAGCTCCCCGCCCGGTTTCAGCAACTTGTAGGCTGCGGCGAACACCGCTTCCTTATCCGCCACCAGATTGATCACGCAGTTGGATACGATGACATCGAAATGGCCTTCGGGCAGATCCAATTCGGCCAGTTTCTCGATATCGCCTTCCACGAAGCTGACATTGGATTTGGCGTAACCGAAGCGCTCGCGGTGCCACTCCAGATGCTCGTTCGCCACGGCGAGCTGTTCGGGCGTGGTATCGACCCCCGTGACAGAGCCATGCTCTCCCACCATCTGCGCGAGGATATAGGCGTCCTGACCGCTGCCCGAACCCAGGTCGAGAATATGGCATCCCTCGATCGCCTGGGGGGCCACCAGGCCGCAGCCATAATAGCGCGCGCGGACATCTTCATGCACGTTCATCATCGCCTGCATGATTGCTGGCGGCGGAGCTTCCGCCGTGCAGCAAGCGTCGGTTTTCAGGTCGTCCGACCCTTCGAGCACCTTGCCGTAATAATCGCGGCTGTTTTCGATATTCATGTAACCAGACTTCCCCGTCCTGCGAATGTTGCGGAAAATCCCACAGCGCCGGCGCAGTTCGCGCTTGGCACGGCCGTATTCGCCGTGCAACGAACATTTGTTACAGGGGAAAACCGTGAAATTCACCCATGATGCGATTGTAATTGGCGGCGGCGCTGCCGGATTGACCGCGGCTGGCGGGTGCGCAATGTTCGGCTTGAAAGCCGCGCTGATCGAAGCGAATGAAATGGGCGGCGAATGCCTGAATAATGGCTGCGTGCCGAGCAAGGCGATCATCACCGCAGCCAAGCGCGCCCAGGAAGCCCGGTTGGATACGAAATACGGCGTGACGCTGCAGCAGCCGCAGGTGGAATGGAGCGGCGTTCACAAGCATATACACGATGCCATCGCCGAAATTGCCCCGCACGATAGCCAGGAACGCTTCGAGGAAATGGGGGTAGAGGTGATCCGCGACCGGGCACGGGTAACGGGCAAGCATTCGGTCGAAGTTGGCGGACGCATCATTACCGCACCGCGCATCGTTGTCGCGACCGGATCGCGGCCCTTCATCCCGCCGATCGAGGGCCTGGATACGGTACCCTATCTGACCAACGAAAACATCTTCGATCTGCAGATGCAGCCCGATCACCTGGTGATCATCGGCGGCGGTGTGATCGGGATGGAGATGGCCCAGGCTTTCTGCCGCCTGGGCAGCCAGGTCACGGTGATCGAGCCGGGCATGCCGATGGGCCGGGATGACCGCGACCATGTGATGATCGTGGTCGAGGAAATGAAACGCGAAGGCGTTCGCTTCGTCGAGGCCAAGGGCGAAAAGGTTACCGGTTCCAACGGCAGCGTCAGCGTCCATGTTGCCGATGGCGCGGATGCGGGCGAAGTGGTCACCGGATCGCATCTGCTGATCGCGGTCGGCCGAAAAGCCAATGCACAAGGTTTCGGGCTGGAGGAACTCGGCATCGAAATGGCGCAGAACGGTATCAAGGTGGACGAACGGCGGCGATCCTCCATCAAGTCGATCTATGCCATCGGCGATTGCCGCGACGGGCCGCGCCTGACGCACGTATCGGGCTATGAAGGCTCCAACGTAGCGCTGGAGATTGCCACGGGCCTGCCCGCGAAGGCCGATTTCAAGGCGCTGCCCTGGTGCACCTATACCGAGCCAGAAGTCGCGCAGATCGGCATGACCGAAGCCGAGGCGAGAGAGAAGCATGGCGACGATGTTCGGGTGGTAATCGAAGGGTTCGACCACAATGAACGCGCCATCGCCGAAGGCAATACGACCGGCCAGATGAAGGTCATGTTCAAGGGCAAGAAAGTGCTCGGCGCCAGTATCGTGGGCAAGCATGCGGGCGAGTTGCTGCTGCCTTTCACCCAGCTGATCACCGGCAAATCCAGCTCCTTCGCGCTTGGCAGCGCCATCATCAGCTACCCCACCCGCAGCGAGATTTCCAAGGCCGCCGCCTTTGCCGCGTGGGAACCGACCGTGTTCGGCAGCCTGCCTAAAAAATGGGCGGGCCTCGTCAGTTCGCTCAGAAAGTTTTTCGCGTGAATATAGAAACGACCATTCGCTCCAAATCGCGCAATGCACCGCAGGGCCCTTCGCCCTTCGAAGTGGAGGCACCGCCGCTGCCGCCAGAGAAGTTCTCCGATCCGGAGCGCACGGCCAAGGGGGAGGCGCGCGCGCATGTCGCGATGACCGGGCTGGATACGCTGTGGTTCAATACCGGCACGCTGTGCAACCTCGCCTGTGCGAGCTGCTATATCGAAAGCAGCCCTACCAACGATGCGCTGGTCTATATCGGCCACACCCATGTCGCACGGTATCTCGATGAAATCGCGGCGGACGGTCTGCCGACCCGTGAGATCGCCTTTACCGGCGGCGAGCCGTTCATGAACCCGGAATTGATAGCTATCCTGGAGGATGTGCTGGAGCGCGGGTTCGAGGCGCTGGTACTGAGCAATGCGATGAAGCCTATGCGGCGGCATGAGGCTGCGCTGCTGGAGCTGCGCGAACGCTTTGGCGAGCGGCTTACCCTGCGGGTAAGCCTGGACCACCACACGCAGGCCGGCCACGAAGGCGAGCGCGGACCGCGCAGCTGGGAGCCGGGGCTGGACGGGCTGAAATGGCTTTCTGAAAATGGCTTTTCGATCGCGGTAGCCGGGCGCCTGCTTCCGGGCGAAGGGATGGCAGAGGCGCGCGAGGGCTATGCCCGCCTGTTTGCCGAACACGCCATCCGCATCGACGCGCACGATCCGCTGCGGATGGTGCTGTTTCCCGAAATGGACGAGACCCGCGATATTGCGGAGATTACCACCGATTGCTGGGATATTCTGGGCAAGAAACCGGCCGATATCATGTGCGCCAGCAGCCGCATGGTGGTCCACCGCAAGGGCGAGGATGCGCCGCGCGTCGCCGCCTGCACGCTGATCCCTTACGACAAGGGGTTCGACATGGGCGGAACGCTGGCAGAGGCTGCGCGCGATGTCTCGCTCAACCACCCGCATTGCGCGCGTTTCTGCGTGTTGGGCGGAGCCAGCTGTAGCGCCTAGCCGAGTACGCGCCCTGCCACCGCATCCAGCTTGGCGCGCATGGCCATCTCGCGCGCTTCGGGTGCGGTGATGATCGCATGGTCGAGCACGGTGTCGAGCGGCGAAGCCTCGCGCTTGGCGGGCAAAGAGGTGACGAATTTTTCCACCGTCTTGCGCGCCAATTCGCCATTGGCATTCATCTGTTCGATCACACCGGCCGCTTCCACGAAGGCTGTATCCTCGCGCCAGCAATCGTAATCGGTGACCATGCCGATCAACGCATAAGGCAGTTCCGCCTCGCGGGCCAGCTTGGCCTCGGGCATCGCGGTCATGCCGATCACGTCGGCACCCCATGCGCGGTAGAGATTGCTTTCCGCGCGGGTCGAGAATTGCGGCCCTTCCATCGCCAGATAGGTGGCGCCCCTGGTTACCGCCCCGCCAGCCGCCTCGACCGCGGCGGTGGCATAGCCGCTCATCCGCTCGCAGACCGGCTCCGCCATGGAGACATGCGCCACCATCCCGCTGCCGAAGAAGCTGGATGGGCGGCCCTTGGTACGGTCGATGAACTGGTCCGCGACGACGAAGCGGCCGGGCTCCAGCTCTTCACGCAAGCTGCCGACGGCGCTGATCGCAAGAATATCGGTGCATCCGGCGCGCTTGAGCGCATCGATATTGGCGCGTGCGTTGATTTCGCCCGGTGCAATTGCGTGGCCACGGCCATGCCGCGGCAGGAAGCGCAGCTGCACATCGCCGATCCGTCCACACAGCAGCTCGTCCGAGGGTTCGCCAAAGGGGGAATTGACCTTCACCCATTGCGGATTCTCCAGGGTGTCGATCTCGTAAAGACCCGATCCGCCGACGATCCCGATAGTCCATTTTTCGCTCATCGCGCGGGTGTTAAACGCGCCGGTCGCATGTGTATAGACTACGTGCACACGCGAATGGTGAACGGTTTTTAACAAATGATGGGAACCAGCTGCGGCCTAGCTGCGTTCGACCTCGATAATGGGCTATAATGCCGTCAATCGATAAGGGTCCCGAAAGGGCGAAGAAATGCACAAGTCATTCGACCTACGCCGCGGTGCGCGGCGAGACACAGGTGAAAACGATGCGAACAATGCTTTGAGCGCTGCCAATGGGGCCCGGATAACGCCCGGCGCAAGCCGCTTGGCGGGTATGAACATCCTGGTCGCGGAAGACGAGGCGCTGGTCGCCATGACTTTGATCGACCTGGTGGAAGATTGCGGTGCCAAACCCATCGGCCCCTTTGCCAAGGTCAGCGAATGTCGCAACGCGCTCGAATGCGAAAAGCCGGACATTGCCATTCTGGATGTGCGGCTCCGCGATGGCGAGAGCTTCGAAATCGCCGAAAAGCTGGTCGAACGCGGCGTGCCCGTCGTGTTCCATTCGGGCCACATGATCGAAACCGAATGGCTGGGCGATGGCGATATCGTGCGGTTCTGCGGCAAGCCTTGTGCGCCGGCGAAGCTGACCGAGGTGTTGGAAGACGTTCTCGCGCGATAGGGCTTTAAGGGCCGCTTTCTTCCATCTCGGCCTTGAGCTTGCCCAAAGCCTGCGCTTTCAACTGATGGATACGCGGCACGCTGACATCCAGCACGGCGGCGATTTCCTTCAAGTTGAGTTCTTCCACGAAATATAGTTGCAGCACCAGTTTCAGCCGGTCGCCGAGCCGTTCCATCGCGGCCAAAAGTCGCTCGCCATCCTGTATCTGCGATAATAGCGCAAAGGCATCGGGACGCTCGTCGCGAAAGGCGGCGTCGCTTTCGTCGTAGCTGTCTTCCAGCTGCACAACATGCACTTGCCCGCCCTCTATCGCGGCAATGTCCTCCGCAACGAAGCCGGTTTCGGCGCAAAGTTCGATCATCTCGGGCGCGCGGCCCAGCAAGGCGCGCAGCTTGTCGCGCGCATCGCCGATGCGCTTGCGCCGCCGCGCAGTGGTACGGCTGTCGGGCAGCAGCTTGCGGATGTAATCGAACATCGCGCCGCGCACGCGCAGCTTGGCATAGGCCGCAAACCCGTCCTCGCCTGGCCCGGAATGACGCTGCGCGGCCTCGGTCAATGCGATCATTCCGGCCTGCATCAGATCGTCCACTTCCAGCCCTTCGCGCCCGCCGCCATAAATATGCCAGGCCGATTTGCGGACCAGCGGGACGAACCGCTTGATCCGGTCTTCCACCGTGGCCTGATCGGCTGCGCCATAGGCGCTGGCGGCGGAGCTGAATTGCGTGTGGTCGTGCTTCATGCGGCGATCTCTGCTGTGTGATGTTCCGGCCCCGGCAGCGCGGTGGCCGGATCCTCGGGCGCGCCGATCACGGTGACGACTTCGACCGGCTGGCTGGCGGGCAGTTCGACGATCGACAGGACGAGGCAATCCGGCGCACGCTGTTTCAGCAGCCGGGCGACGGGGCGCCGCGCAGGCGGCTGGACGATCATGGCGAGCGGGACGTGCTGGGCTGCCAACGCGGCCACGCTATCTCCGACCAGCCGCGCACAATCGGGCTCGATCAACGGCTGGCCGGTGGCCGGATCGACCATTCCGCCAATAATCGCGCTTTCCAGCGAGGCATCGAGCGTAGCCACTTTCAGAGTATCGCGCGGGCCGCATTTGCCGCCCAGTATGGCGCCGCCCAGATCGGCCCGGATGCGGTCCACAAGCGTGTCGAAATCCTGCGTCTGCTGTAATGCGAGCGCCAGGCTGGAGAGGATCGGCAGCGGGTGCGACAGCGCGATCCCATCGGCCAGCAGCGCCCGCAACAGGCGGGTGAGCGCGGCGAGCGAAAGCGGCTCGGGATGCACCGCATCGACCAGTCCGGGGCTGCGTTCCTGCACCCCGTCGAGCAATTCGCGCACTTCTTCGGTGCCGAGCAATGCGTCGGCGCGCTGGCCCAGCACCTGCCCCAGATGGGTGGCGATAACGGTACCAGGATCGACCGTCAGATAGCCTTCCGCAATCGCCGCGTCGCGCTGCCCGGGGGCGATCCAGACCGCCGGGCAGCCGAAGCTGGGATCCTCCACCCTCTCGCCGCCCAACATGTCCAACCGGTCGCCGCTCGTATCGCCGGTATCGATCGCAAGTATCCGCTCGGGCCGGGCCTCGTCCTGCCCCAGACATACGCCGCCCAGCATGATGCGGTAGGCGTTGGGGGCGAGTTCAAGACTGTCACGCACGCGGAAACGCGGGACGACGAAGCCGAATTGCTGGCTCAACTGTTTGCGCACCCCGGTGATCCGTGCGACCAGCGGCGAACCCTTCGCGCTGTCCACCAAATGGACCAGCCCATAGCCAAGCTCTATCGTCACCAGCGTGTGATCGCTGACATCGCCCAGCACGATACGTTCGGCATCTTCGGGTTCGGGCGCGGTTTCGGCAGCGGGCGGGGTACGGCTGGCCTTGCGCAGGTGCCACCACAGCCAGAAGGTCAGCCCGGCGGCGGGCAGGAAGACGCTTTGCGGCATGGCCGGGATCATCCCGACAGCGCCCAGCACGATCGCGACCGGCAACCATGCGCGCGGATCGGAGAACTGGCCGCCGATCTGGCCGACCAGGTCCCTCGAATCCGAAACCCGCGTGACGATGGCGGCAGCGGCAATCGACAGCAGCAGCGCCGGGACCTGCGCCACCAGCGCATCGCCGACCGACAGGGTGATATAAAGCTGCGCCGCCTCGCCGGCGGTCAGCCCGTGGCTGATCATGCCGAGCGCGAAGCCTGCGATGAGGTTTGTGCCGAGGATCAGCAGCGCGGCAATCGCATCGCCTTTGACGAACTTGCTGGTCCCATCCATCGCGCCGTAGAAATCTGCCTCCGTCGCCACTTCGGCGCGGCGCGCCTTGGCCTCCTCGGGCGTCATCAGGCCGGCCGCGATATCGGCGTCGATCGCCATCTGCTTGCCCGGCAGAGCATCCAGCGTGAAGCGCGCGGAAACTTCCGAAACGCGGCCCGCGCCCTTGGTTACCACCACCAAGTTGATGATCAGCAGGATGATGAAGACGAACAGGCCGACCGCGAAATTGCCGCCCACCAGGAACGCGCCAAACGCCTCGATCACCTGTCCGGCAGCCGCACCGCCATTGTGGCCATTGACCAGCACGATTCGGGTGGAGGCGACGTTGAGCGCCAGACGCAGCAGCGTGGCGAACAGCAGGACCGAGGGAAAGGCGCTGAAATCGAGCGGCTTGGTCGCGTTGAGCGCAGCCATCAGGATCGCTACCGACAGCCCGATATTTATCACGAAAAACGCATCGAGCATGATCGCCGGGATCGGCAGAACCATCAGCGTGATCAGGGCCAGGATCGCGACCGGCAGGGCCAATGCGGCGGGAGCAGCAGCACCTGCGGATTTGAGCCGGCCAATCACAGGCCGAGCGCCTTGAGCTTGCCATAGGCGCGCTGCACATGGTCAGCCGGTGCGGCGTTGCCGGCTGCCAGACTGCCGCGCAGAATGTCCGACATGGATTGGCGAGGAGCGGCTTCGGGTAGGCTGGGCATCGATGGCAACACCGCGCGGCCCAGCGGCTGGCGCGCAGAATGGCGATAGTCTGACGAATCGGAGCTTGCGCGAGTTGGCGGCGAAGTGGCGGAATGGCGCGCTATCGGAGAAAAAGCTTGCGAATATTGAGCGAAACGGCCGGGCAGGGATGCAGCAACCGAAGCTGCCGATGAAGCGGGCGGCGGCGCGCCTTCCATCGCCGCGCCCATCTTGCGCTCGAACAGGTTCATTACGCCTTGCAGCGATCGCGGCGCACCGCCTTGGTAGAATATCCCGCGATTGGCCCTGGCGGCCTGGGGCATCATCGGTGCGGCGGGCGCATCGGGATTGCGGGCAAGCGCGGTCAGGAAATCCTCCGCCCCGTTCGCGCCGAGGAAATGGGCCAGGTAAAGCTCGGCAGGCTGAGGGTCACGGCCCAGGACGGTTTGCAAATGTGCCTTGTTGTCGGAAGCCAGTGCACCCGCCATCAGCGAGGCGGCGTCGGGATCGAACCGCATCGACAAGATCGCATCGCGCTGCGCCGGATCGCTGACCCGCGCCCGCCCGCCGCGCATGTCGATCGCATCGGCCACAGCGGCAAAGCCCAGCCGTGCGCCGTGGCGGTCCATCGTCTCCAGCCAGGTATTGTCGATGAACTGGTACAGTCCGCTGGCGCTGGATGTGCGCGCACTGGCATTCGGGTCGAGCGAGGATTCCAGCTTGGCCTGGGCCAGCAGGTAATCGAAATCGACACCGGTATAAGCGGCTGCGCGGGCGATTGCCGCACGGCTTTGTGCTTCGGCCGGTGGGTTGCCGGTTTGCGTTGCCGCCAAAGGCGAAACGCTGGTCGCTAATATGGGCGGTGCACTCACTGTCGATCCTTCGCGAACATATCGCAGGAAGGATCAGCAATTACCGTGCCAAGTGGTCAGGCGATCCGTGCCGCCGGGCGGCGATAGGTTGCCGGGGCGCCCGACAATGCCTCCAGCCGCGCGGCCACATTGGCGGCCAGCAGGTTGCGAATGCGGCGATTTGTCTCGTTGGCGTGCCTCGCCGCTTCCAGCAAACCGCGGCATTCCTCGTCGGGCGCAATATCGTTGGCGGCGGTCAGGCCGCTGCACAGCGATTGCTTGCCATCTGCCGCCAGCGTGATCGCGTCGAGGTCGAGAGCGGCAAGCGCCTGCCGCTCTTCATCCAGAACGGCAATCATTTGCCGCAGCTGTGCTGCCAGCGCGGTCATTCGCCGACACTCAGCATCAGCCGGGCCGCGATGATGGCATCGGTGATCTTTGCGGGATTGAGCGGATATTGCCCCTGTTGCAGCGCGGCGCGTATTTCGGCCACGCGGCCATTATCGACCGGAGCATCCCCCGCGCTCACCGCATTGCCGGTTTCCACCGATACGCCGGGCTGCGGGGCACCGCCGGACGGGGCATTGCCCTGGCCTGATCGCGTGCGCGCCGGAACGTTCGCCCCGGTTTCGCGCAGCGGCAACGTGTTGCTGATTCTGGTGACATCGAAGCTGGACATCGGCTTTACTCCTTTCCGGTTCTCACCACCCAGAACGGACGCTTGTCCGGATGTTTAAGGGTAGGGTGAACAAAATCCTCAACCGATTGGAATTTCGACCAGACCGGGGCGCAATATGCGGCCGCGCAAAGGCTGCGACCCATCGGCCGGACGCACGCGGATCCATTCTCCTTCAGCGCCGCCTTCCATCGCTTCGCCCGCCCGGCTGACGGCGAAGCCGCGCCCGCGCACGGTAATCGTCACGCGCTCTCCGCGTTTGACCAGGGTGGACTGAGTCATTGCCTGCGCGCCGCCGCTGGTAGCCACGAAGATGCGCCAGCCGCCGCCTTCGGGACATTCGACGCGAACCGTGTCGCGGCGGGTGCCGTGCCATGACAGCGTCAGCCGCGATGCGCAGCGGGCCAGCCGCAGCCGCCGGTCCACCGGCTGTTTCGCTCCGCCCAATGAACCGGCGGGCGCGCCGGTAAAGGCTGCCACCTCGCGGTCGATCTGGGTCAGGTCGGCAAAGGCACCTTGCGCGGCTGCGGGCGCGGTCAAAAACAGCATCGGCAAGGCGAGGGCGGCAGTAGAACGCATGGAATCTCTCCGGATGGCGGACGGGTTCATTGCTGCGGGTTCTGCAATTACCGTGCCACCATGTCGTTGCCCGCTGGGTTGCCGCTGGCAATGTCAGGGTGAAAATCCGTGCTATCGAACGCGAAGCTGGCCGCGATCCGGCTCTCCATGGACGGGGTCAGCACCAACCGTGCGGCAAATCCGCTGCGCTCTGCCAGTGCGACCAGTTCCAGGGCATCGCGCGCTTGTGCGGCGCGCTCGCCGGCAGTGTAGTGCGCCGAGATCGTGAGCCTCTCGCGCGGGTCGCGGGCCGCAGAATTCAACCAGTCGGCGAAAGACGGTGCGTCCGGCTGCACGACATAAAGCGCGGTCATGCCGGCATCCGGAATGCTTGGCGGGGATGCGCCGGCCGCGCTGCCTGAACCTGTATCCCCTTCCTGAGACAGGGCTGCGGCCGTGGTCAGGAACAGGATCAGCGACAGATCCGCCAGCACGAATTGCCAGCCCGGGACCGGCCGCAGGCTCATGCCGCGCGCTGCCAGGATTTCGCCGGGTCCGGGCGGGCGGGGCGTTTCAGGGCGCTTTCGACTTGATTGGCCAGCCACTCGATCAGCCGGGCGCGGGCGTCGTCCTCGGCCTGTGCGCGCCGCTCCACCAGCCGCGCGAGCGGGTAGAACAGCAGATGCGCGGCCAGCACACCATATAGCGTGGTCGCGACGGCCTGCGCGATGGCGGCCATCAGCGCGCCATCGCCGGCGGTGCCGTTAACGGGCAACTGGCTGAGCGCGAACAACGTCCCCGCCAGGCCGAATACCGGGGCCAGATCGCCCGCACTGTCCAGCGCGCGCAAGGCGCGGGCGCGCACGGCGCGGCGCTTGGCGCGCTGGCGGCGGTGGGTTTCCAGCATCGCGGGAATGGAGCGATGGCGGATCAGCGCATCGCCGGCGGTCTGCAGCTCTTCGTCCCCCGTATCGGCATCGGGAGCGCGCAAGATACCTTCGCGGTGAATAATCTCGATCTGCCGGGCGATCCGGGCGCGGCTTGCTTCATAGTCGAATGCAGCGGTGCCGATCTTGCTCAATTGGCGAAGCGCCAGTGCGCTATCGGTCGGCCCGCAGCGCAGCAGGGTGGCAAGCAGCGTACCGCCAAGCACGATGGTGGCAGCGACGGGATCGAGCAGGACTTGCCAATTCATACACAGGCAGAACGGGTGTGGGGCGGCAAGTTTAAGCCCGGCAAGATGTTGCCGCACCCGGCAGCGGCTTGCCGCTTGGCTGGTCCGCCGGGCCGAAGGTTCGGGGCGTGGCGCTGAGGGCGAGCGCAATTGGCACGGTGCTTGCTGAACACTTCGCGCAATCCTGCATCCACCCCGCGCCGGGAGACCTATCATGAGCGACCGCCTGTTCGGCATTCACGGCTCCGCATTGGAACTGCGCTCGCAGCGCATGGGGATGCTGACCTCCAATATCGCGAATGCCGCCACCCCCGGTTACAAGGCGCGCGACATCGATTTCGCGGCTGCCCTGCAAGCACGCGAAGCGGGCGCTTCGGCCAGTTCCGCTGGCGCGGCTGCAACCCGTTACCGCGTGCCCACCATGCCTTCGCTCGATGGCAATACGGTGGAGCTTGCGGGCGAGCAGATGGCCTTTGCTGAAAATGCCGTCGCCTATTCGGCCACCTTGTCTTTCCTCGAAGGGCGGGTGAGCACCATTCGCCGCGCGCTGAAGGGGGATTGAGCAAGTGGCCGGCGACCAGCCCATGAACCTGTTCGGCGTGGTCCAGCGCGGCATGTCCGCGCAGATGGTGCGGATGAATGCCGCCGCCTCCAACCTCGCCAATGCAGGGTCTGTTTCGAATACCGAGGACGGCGCCTATCGCGCGCTGCGCCCGGTATTTTCGCAAGAGCTCGACAATGCCAGCGGCCTCTCCAGCGTATCCGTATCCAGCGTGGAGCGCGACCAGGCCGCGCCCGTTCGCCGCCACGACCCCGACCATCCGCTGGCGGATGAAAACGGCGATGTTTGGGAAAGCGCGGTGAGCGAGACCGCCGAGATGGTCGAGATCATGGAAAGCGCCCGCCAATACCAAAATCTGGTCGAGGCGATGCAGACCGCCAAGCAGCTCATGCTCGACACGCTCCGGATCAAATAGAGAAAGACACAGCCATGGATATAAACAGTATATTGAGCGCATCCGATGCCAAGGATATCACCAACACCAAGGTGATCGACCAGGTGAACCGCGCGGGATCCAGCCAGCCTGCGCCTTCATCCGATGGCGGTTTCGGCGCGCTGGGCCAAGGCGATTTCCTCAAATTGCTGACCACCCAATTGCAGCAGCAGGATCCCTTCGCGCCGGTCGATAATACCGACATGCTGGCGCAAATGGCGCAGTTCTCTGCGCTTGCCGGGTCAAGCGAGATGAACGCCACCCTGTCCGATATCGCAAACAAGCTGGACACGCTGATCGCGGCCCAGCCTCCCCAGACCACCACCACGGAGAACGGATAATGACCTCCTTTTACACCTCGCTCAGCGGATTGCGGAATGCGGAGACCGATCTCGGCACCGTGGCACATAATATCGCCAATGCGGAGACCACCGGCTTCAAGAAATCCAGCGTGGAGTTTGCCGATATCGTCTCCAACGGGTCGAGCGGCGATCCGCGCTTCACGCAAGGGATTGGGTCCACCGTCTCCTCGATCAACCAGGATTTCAGCCTGGGTGCGGTGGAGCAAACCGGGCGCAGCCTCGATATCGCGATCGACGGGGACGGCTTTTTCGCCACCCGCAATGCGGAAAGCGGCGATGTGCAGTTCACCCGCAATGGCAATTTCAACCTGGATGAAAACGGTAATCTGGAGGATTTCCTCGGCAAGCGGCTGCAGATATTTCCTTCCGACGGGGCGGGCGGGTTCGACACTGCGAACCGCACCGATGCCGTGATCCCGACCACCAATGCCGCCGGTTCCGAACTGGCCGGCGTCACTTTCGAGGTATCGGGCGCGCTGACCGCATCCTATGCCGACGGATCGACCGACACGATCGGCCGGGTCGCGCTGGCGACATTCGTCACGCCCAATGGCCTGCGAGCAGTCGGGAACACGCAGTGGCAATCGACCGGCGTTTCCGGTGCGCCCAATTACGGTTTCCCCGGCATCGGCCAATTCGGCGATATACGCTCCGGCGCGCTGGAGCGATCCAACGTCAATCTGGCCGAGGAAATGGTCGGGCTGATCACCGCCCAGCGCAATTTCCAGGCCAATGCCAAGGCGATCGATACGGCCAGCCAGCTGAGCCAGACGATCATCAACCTGCGGACCTGAGGGTAAGCCCCGGAGATAGATAATGGACCGCATGATCTACACCGCGCTTACGGCGATGGACACGGCGATGGACCGGCAGCGGACGGTGGCGAACAACCTCGCCAACGCTTCCACGCCGGGCTTTCGGGCCGAGGAATTCGCCGCCACCGCCGCGACGCTCAAGGGCGATACGCTGGAAACCAGAGCCTTTGCGCGCGGCGCGGTGCACGGTGCGGATATGCGCGAAGGGCGCGTAGTGCCGACCGGCCAGCCGCTGGATATCGCGGTGAAGGGCGATGCGTTGATCGCGCTTCAGGGCCTGGATGGCGGCGAGGTCTATTCGCGCCGGGGCGATCTGAAAGTCGGCCCCGGCGGCGTACTGGAAAATGGCGACGGCTTGCCCGTGATGGGCGAAGCCGGACCCATCACCGTGCCGCCCGGACGCACGCTTTCCATTGCCGGGGACGGGGCGATTTTCGCCGCCGACCCCGCTGCTCCCGATGCGGAGCCCGAAGAAATTGCGCGGATCAGGCTCGCCAGCCCGCAAGGCAGCCGCATTGCCAAGGATCTGGACGGGTTCCTGCGAGTGGTCGGTGGCGGCGCGCTGCCGGGCGATCCCACCGCGCAAGTCACCTCCGGCGCGCTGGAGCAGTCCAATGTCGATAGCGCCGGAACGCTGGTCGCCATGATCGAGGCGCAGCGCAGTTTCGAACAACGCGCCAAGCTGATGTCCACCGCGCAGGAGCTCGACCAGTCGGGCGCGCGGCTGATGAGCTTGAGAAGCTAACCACAAGGAAATCGAACCATGCCAACCTCCGCACTCCACGTCGCCCGTACCGGGCTGGAAGCGCAGAACACCCGGATGCAGGTGATCGCGCACAATCTTGCCAATATCGGCACTACCGGATTCAAGCGCGACCGCGCCGATTTCGAAACCCTGTCCTATCAGGATTCCCGCGTGGCCGGACAGCGCAGCACCGGCGAAACCGCCTATGCGGTCGGGCTGAACCTGGGCACCGGGGTCGCGGTACAAGGCACCAGCCGGATCGAAACGCAAGGTACGCTCAACACCACCGGCAATGCCTTCGACCTGGCGCTGGATGGTGACGGTTTCTTCCAGATCGAGCTTCCCGGCGGAGCGCAGGGCTATACCAGGGCGGGCAATTTCACCCGCTCGGCCGAAGGCAATCTGGTCACCGCGCAGGGCTTTGCCTTGCAGCCGCAAATAACCGTGCCCGAAGGCGCGCAATCGATTTCGATCTCGCCCGACGGCACCGTCAGCGCGGTGTTGCCGGGAGAGGCGGAACCCGCCGAGCTTGGCCAGATCACCATCGCCCGTTTCGCCAACCCGGCGGGATTGCAGGCGAGCGGAGATAATTTCCTGCTGGAAACCGCTGCCAGCGGCGCGGCCGAGGTGGGCGCCGCAGGCGATGCCGGTCGCGGCAATATTCGCCAGGGCATGCTGGAAGCATCCAACGTGAACGTGGTTGAGGAGCTGGTCGAAATGATCGAGGCCCAGCGCGCTTACGAAATCAATTCCAAGATGATCAGCGCGGTCGATGAAATGCTCCGCAACGCCAACCAGACGCTCTGAGGAAGGGAACTTTCATGATCTACCGGATAGTCATTACGAGCGCCGCCGCGCTCTCGCTCGCCGCCTGTATGGGCGGGCCGCAGCGTTCCGCCGGTTTCGCCCCCGCGCTGCCGCCAGTGGCCGCGCCCAGCTTTGCACCGCCCGCCGCCACCAACGGCGCGATCGTGCAGATTGCCGGCGGTTATGCGGGCCTGCACGAAGGCACCCGCGCGCGGTCGGTTGGCGACCTCGTCACGATCCTGCTCGTGGAAAATGTCCGCAGCAGCAAAAGTGTGGACGGCGCCACCAGTCGCAGCGGATCGGCCGGTATCACTCCGCCCAGTTCGGGCCCGCTCGATTTCCTCAACCCCGACGCCCTTAAAGCGACGGCTCAAGGGTCGTTCTCAGGCTCGGGCGATGCATCGCAGCGCAGCTCGCTGAGTGGCGCGGTGGCGGTGACCATCGCCGAAGTGCGCCCCAATGGCACCGCGCTGGTCGTCGGAGAGAAACAGATGCAACTGAGCCAGGGCGACGAATGGGTCCAATTTGCCGGGATCATCCGGCTGGTCGATGTCGATTTCGAAAATCGCGTGTCCTCCAGCCGCGTAGCCGATGCCCGCATAATCCATTCGGGTCGCGGCGCGGTCCAGCAATCGAGCCGGCCCGGCTGGCTCAGCCGGTTCTTCGGTGCGGTGAGCCCGTTCTGATGGCGCGCCTGTTCACCCTGTTCGCTCTCGCCATTGCGGCGTTCACCACCCTTCTTCCCGCGCCTGCGAGTGCCGAACGGCTGCGCGACCTCGGCTCGTTCCAGGGCGTGCGGCCCAACCAGCTGACCGGCTACGGCATCGTGGTCGGGCTGCAAGGCACCGGCGACGACAATCTGGCCTATTTGACGCAGGCCATGCGCGGCGCTTCCGGGCGGCTGGGCATGCCCCTGCCGCCGGGCGTATCGCCCGGCCTTAAAAATGCCGCTGCAGTGATCGTGACGGCTGAATTACCCGCTTTTTCAAAGCCGGGACAGCGGATCGACATCACCGTATCGGCGCTGGGCAAGGCCAAGTCGCTGCGCGGCGGTGCACTGATCCTCTCGCCGCTCTACGGCGCGGATGGAGAGGTCTATGCGATGGCGCAGGGCAGCCTGGCGGTCGGCGGGCTGGGCGTATCGGGCCGCGACGGATCGCAGCTGTCGGTCAATGTGCCGACGGTCGGGCGCATAGCGGGCGGCGCGACGGTGGAACGCGGGGTGGCAACCGGCTTCGACAGCCAGAGCGAGCTGCGCTTCAATCTTCACAGCGCGGATTTCCAGACCGCCACTCGCCTGCGCGATGCAATCAATCGCCGCTTCCCCGGCTGCGCCACCATCGTGGACGGAATTACGCTGGCGCTGGTGCTGCCGTTTGGCGCGGATGCCCGCTCTACCATGCTCGCCCAGATCGAGGCGATCGAGGTCCAGCCGGCGGAGAGCAGCGCACGCGTGATCGTCAATTCGCGCACCGGCACGGTGGTGATCAATTCCGCCGTCCGCCTCAGCCCGGCGGCGATCAGCCACGGCAAGCTGGTGGTGCGGATCGAGGAAGACCCGCAAGTGATCCAGCCCGCACCGTTCGCCAATGGCGTCACGGCGACCGAGCAGGACAGCACCATCGATATCGAGCAGCAATCGAGCCGCGTGATGATGATGGACGGCGCAGCCAACCTGTCCGACGTGGTCGATGCGCTGAACATGCTGGGCGTGGGCGCGGCGGACCTGGTGGTCATTCTCGAAGCTTTGAAGCAGGCAGGCGCCATGCAGGCGGAAATGGTGATCCTGTGATCGTGTCGCCTGTAACGCCAGCGGTTTCCATCGCCCCCGAAACGCCCGCGCCCGGCGCTGGGCTGCGTGAAGCTGCGCAGGCGTTCGAGGCAATCATGCTGCGCCAGTTGCTCGCCAGCGCGCGGGCCAGCGATTTCGGCGGCAACGATTTGCTCGGCGGCCAGGACAATGGCGGCGGACTGGACCAGTTCCGCGCGATGCAGGACGAGAATTTCGCCGATATCGCCAGCCGCAGCGGCACATTCGGTCTGGCCGAATCCATCGAACGGCAGCTTTCCGCGCATCTCCCCCAAGGCGGTGACGCGCCGTGACCGATAGCCTGATCCTGATCGGCAAAAGCGGCGCCTTGGCCGCGCGCGGCGCGCTCGACGTAACCGGGCAGAATATCGCCAATGCCGCGACCGAAGGCTATCAGCGCCGCTCGGTCGAGCTGGCCGAAATCGCCTCTCGCGGCGGGATCGGGCTGCGCAAGGATAGCGTGCTGAGCGGAGTACGGATCGACGGCATAAGGCGCGCCGGATCCGATTATCTGCATGGCGAAGCCCGCCGCACGAACAGCGATCTCGCCCGCGCGGATGCCGAACTCGGCGTGCTGCGCCAGGCTGAAACCGCGCTGGAGGCGGCCGACGTTTTTGGCAGTCTGGTCGGTTTCGAGGCGCGGCTAGCAGAACTCCCCGCCGATCCGCTCAGCCCTGCGCTGCGCTCCTCCGCTTTGGAAAGCGCACGGGTGCTCGGCGACAGCTTCAGGATAGCCGATAGCGGGCTGGCCGCCGCCGCGCAGCAGGCCCGGTTCGAAGCCGATGACGGTGTACGGGTGTTTAACGGACTGGCCGGGGAACTGGCCAAGAACAATCTGGCGCTGGGCCGCACCGAGGTCGGCGGGGGCAATCACGCAGCCTTGCTCGACCGGCGCGACGCATTGCTGGCGGAAATGGGCGATCTCGCCGCTATCTCGGTCGGCTATGACAAACAGGGCGCGGCCAGTGTCCGTATCGGCGATGCGAGCGGCCCCGTGGCGGTTTCGGCAGGCACGGTCTCTGCGCTCGAAATCACCGATGCAGCCGATGGCGCCCTGGCATTCAGCGTAAGCGGCGAAGCTGCGGCATTGGCAGCGGGCAGCCTCGCCGGTCGCTCGCAAGGCCTTGCCCGGCTGGCCGCAGCGCGCAGCGAACTGGATGGGCTGGCCCAGCAAGTCGTGACGCTGGCCAATAATGCACAGGCAAGCGGCGCGGATCCTTCGGGCAATCCGGGCGCACCGATATTTTCTGGCAGCTCCGCCGCGACCATCGCCTTGGCGCTGGACGATCCGGCAGGGCTGGCAACTGCCCCGGCGGGATCAGGCGCGAACAGCCGCGATCCGGCCAACCTCACGGCATTTTCCAGTGCCTTGGCAACCGGCCCTGTGGCCGGGGCCGACACGCTGTTATTTTCGCTGTCGAGCACGATTGCCGGGCGCGAAACCACGCGCGAGGCATTGTCCGCAATCGCCGCCAGCGCAGGGTCCGCCTTGTCCAATACCGTGGCCGTGGATCTCGATGTGGAGGCGGCCAATCTGCTGCGATTCCAACAGGCATTCCAGGCATCGAGCCGCGTGATCCAGGTCGCGGCGGATATATTCGATACCATGCTGGGGATCCGTTGAAATGATTTCACCGCTCAATTCCAGCGCCGCCTTTTTCCGCCGCTCGCTTGACGATCTGTCCAGCTTGCGCGGTGAAGCGGAACGACTGCAACGCGCCATCGGCACGGGCGAGCGGATCGAGCGCGGGTCCGACGATCCGGTCGCCGCCGCGCGGCTGCGCGCGCTGGACCGGACGCAGGCACTGGGCGAAGTGGACGAGGCGAACGCTTTTCGGGCCGCAGAGGAACTGGCGCTGGGCGGCGATACGCTTGCCACCATCACCGACGAGTTGTTCCGCGCGCGCGACCTGACCATCCAGGCCGCCAGCGAGAGCCTGAACGACAGCCAGCGCGCCCTGATTGCCGAAGAGCTGGACACTATTCGCCATTCGCTGCTGGCAGCTGCCAATACCGTCAGCATCGGCGACACACCCTTGTTCGGCGGCGAGGGATCCGGCCCCGCATATATCACCGATGCCGGCGGCGCGGTGCGCTATGTCGGCACAGTGCAGCCGGGCGAGATCGATGTCGGGCAAGGGATCTCGATAGAGCGCGGCGTGACCGGCCCCGATGCGTTCGGTTTTCCCGCCAATGGCGCGCAGACCGACGTGTTCGCCTTCCTCGCAGCATTGTCCGCATCGTTGCGCGATATAGCGGGCGATCCTGCCGGTGCGGCGCGCGCTGCCCTGGGCGGGTTCGACAATGCGCTCGACAGCGTAAACCGCGCGCAGACCGTTATCGGCGTGCGCGCCGCATGGATCGATACGGTCCAGCAGACGCAGGTCAATCTGGACGAGGCACGCAGCCGCGAGCGCGCCGAAACCGGCGGGGCGGATATTACCGAGACGATCGCGAAATTGCAGCAGACCCTGACCGTTCTGGAGGCCAGCCAGGCCGGGTTCGTGCGCCTGTCCAACCTTTCCTTATTCGACGCGATCTAGGCGCGCAGCGGAGACTTCCCAAATGTTTGCAGCCGTCGGTATCGTAGTCTTGCTCGTCCTCGTTTTCGGGGGATTCGTGATGAGCGGGGGTGCGCTCGGCCCGGTCATGGCCGCCATTCCGGTGGAAATGACGATCATCGGGGGGGCCGCCATCGGCGCGCTGATCGCGGGCAATTCCATGCACGAGCTGAAAGCCATCGGCGGCGGTTTCGCGCGGGTGTTCAAGGGACCGCGCTATACCGACCAGGATCATGTCGATGCCATCGCGCTGACCAGCCGCCTGATGAAAATCCAGCGCGCGGAAGGCCCGGTTGCGCTGGAAAGCCATGTGACCGCCCCGCAAGACAGCGCGATCTTCGCCGAATATCCGCGATTGCTGGCCGACAAGGGGGTCACCGACCTCATCTGCGATACGCTGACGCTGATCGTGGTATCGTCCGGCACGCTGGAAACCCATGCGGTGGAGGAAGTGATGGACAATTCCATCAAGACCCAGCTGCACGAATTGGACGAACCGGCCCACGCCTTGCAGAATCTGGCCGATGCGCTGCCGGCACTGGGTATTGTCGCCGCCGTGCTCGGCATCGTGAAGACGATGGGATCGATCGACGAGCCGCCGGCCGTGCTCGGCAAGATGATCGGTTCGGCGCTGGTGGGCACGTTTCTGGGGGTGCTGCTGGCTTACGGCATCGTCGGCCCGCTGGCCGGGCGGCTGAAACAGATCAACGCGCATGACCAGCAGATCCTGCATTCGGTCAAGCAGGTTATCATCGCCTCGCTCCATGGCTATCCGCAGCCGCTGGTGGTGGAATCCGCCCGTAGCGGCCTCGCCCCCGCGCATCGTCCGCCGCTTACCGATCTGCTCGACGTGTTGCGGGGCCGCTGAGGTGGCAACTGCGCCCGCAATGGAGGCAGCGTTGGAGCCTGATGCGCCGCTCCGTCCGATCATCGTCAAGAAGGTGTTCGTGCAGGAGGCCGGGCATCATGGCGGCGCGTGGAAAGTCGCCTATGCCGATTTCGTCACCGCGATGATGGCGTTCTTCCTGATGCTGTGGCTGCTGGGCGCCACCACCGAAGCGCAGCGTAAGGGCCTGGCCGATTACTTCACTCCCACGCTGGTCAAGCTCAAGCAGCAAAGCGCAGGTTCTGATGGGCTGCTGGGAGGCAGCTCCATCACCGATGTCGACAATTATCCCAACCGCGCCGGCCAGACCGGCAATCAAGAAATGACCATTCCGCGCGCTGCAACCGGCGGTCCGAGCGAGGGCGGCGCTGCCGACAGTGCGGAAGGCACGCGCCACGCTGCGCTGAAGAAGCGGATCGAACAACGCATGGCCCGGACCGAACAATTGCGCCGGCTGGTCCGCCAGGTGCGCGTGGTGCGCACCCCGCAGGGCGTCCGTATCGATCTGGTTGACGATGCGGATTTCTCGATGTTCGCGTTAGGCACCACCGTGCTGACCAACGATGCCCGGGCACTTGTGGGCGTAGTATCCGCCGCGGTGCGTGAGGATGGCGGCAAGATCATCATTCGCGGCCATACCGATGCGCTGAAATGGAAACCGGGGCTCAGGGCGAATAACTGGTCGCTTTCTACCGGCCGGGCGGAGGCGACCCGGCAGGCGATGCTGCGCGAAGGGTTGCCCGAACTGCGCTTCGAGCGGATCGAGGGCGTGGCCGACCGTGAATTGCTGGTGGCGGACAATCCGGCAGACCCGCGCAACCGGCGCATTTCGATCCTGCTTACCGGGCAGGCGGAACCGCTGGTGACCGAGCCCGATGGGGTTTCTACCTAGGGCGCTGGCTACTCCCCGCAAACCATGAATGTTTAGCTCCTCGTCCCGACCGTAATGGAAGGGGCGAATATGACCGATACGATACTGCCGCATGAATTGCCGGGTGTGCTGGATGGGCGCAGCCAGGCGAAAATCCTCTCGCTCGACTGTTTCGACACGCTGCTGTGGCGCGATACCCATGCGCCCGCCGGTGTGTTCGGGGCTTTGCCCGAACTGACCACCGCCCAGCGGATGCGCGGGGAGAGCCGGGCGCGCAAGGCGGCGAGCGTGGCGCGGGGCAGCAGCGAGGTTACGATCGGGGAGATTTACACCCACGCCATGCCGAACGCCTGCGATGCGCAGCGGGGGGAGGCTATCGCGGCGGAACTGGCAGCGGAAGCATCCCATTGTTTCGCCTTTGCCCCGACCGTGGAGCTGATGCGCGCAGCCAAAGCTGCCGGGATGCGCATAGTGATCGTGTCCGACACCTATCTCGACAAGCGGCAATTGGGCGGCCTGATCGCGGCAGGGGCGGGGCGCGATGTGGCGGATATGATCGACAGTATCTTCTGTTCTTCGAAAATTGGCCTGTCGAAATCGCAGGGGATGTTCGGCCCGGTGCTCAAGGCGCTGAAATGCAAACGCTCCGATATCCTCCATATCGGCGATAACAGGCTGGCCGATTACGATGGCGCGCGGGCCCTTGGGATACCGGCGCTGCATTTGCTGCAATTTTCGCAAGAGACGCGCCAGCGACTGCGTTTCGAGGAAAGCATCGCTGCGATGATCGCACCCGATACGCGCACCCCGCAACCGCACCGGGCGGCGCTCTCGCTAGGCGAGCCAAGCCAAGGCGATCCAGCTGCCATGCTCGGTTTCTCGGTGCTCGGCCCGGTATTCAACGCTTACCGTTCCTGGCTGGAAGGCGAGGCGGCCCGGCTGGAGGCAGCGCATGAGGGTAAGGTTCACTGGCTGTTCCTGATGCGCGACGGCCATCTGCCGCGCGCAGTGCACGCGCTTCGCCATCCGGACGATCCCGGCCATGCCATCGAGCTCAGCCGGTTCGCCGCAACCGCCGCATCGCTCAACAGCAATCAGGCGATCCAGCAGCATGTCGAACAGGAATTCGGCCTCAACCCGGCAACGCTGGCCCGTCAATTGCTGTTCACCGATAGCGAGATCGACAAGCTGGTGGACGACGATATCGAACAATCGAGCCTCCGCCTGCTGGCCGAAACCCGTAAAGGTGCGCGCCGCAAGATTATCCGCAGCCGCGCCCGCGCCTATGCTGCGCGGCTGGTGGCACATATCGTGCGCGAGGTCGGGCCGAAGCGCGGCGATGTGCTGATGCTGGTCGATCTGGGCTATAATGGCTCGGCCCAGAACCACGTCGATGCATTGCTCCGCGAGGAGCTTGGCGTGCATGTGGCGGGCCGCTATCTGCTCATGCGGGAAACCGATGCGCCGGGGCTGGACAAGGCCGGCATGATCGGCCCCGACACCTGCGATACCCGCACGCTCGAGGCCTTATGCGCAAATGTCGCGGTGATCGAGCAGCTGAGCACCACGGCATTGGGGTCGGTGGTGGATTACACCGAGGAGGGGCAGCCGCTGCGCCGCAACAGCGGTCTCAAGAGCTGCCAGAGCGAAGTACGCGACCAGGTGCAGGCGGGCTGTCTGGAATTCTGCCGGATGGCGGGCGATCCGGTGCTGCGGCCGCAGGATGAGAACGCGGCGCGCAATTGGCGCGAGGGCGCTATCGCTGCGCTGGCGCGGTTCATGTACCTGCCGCTGCCGCAGGAACTGGCGGTGCTGGAGGATTTCGAGCACGATGTGAACACCGGCAGCGACCGCATGGTCCCGCTGTTCGATACGGTCGAAGCGCGCGAGGGAATGCGGCGGCGCGGATTGTTCTACATGAAAGGCGCGCAGCGCATGTATCTGCCCGCAGAACTCGCCGGGGAAGACCTCGCCACGCGCCTGTCCCTGTTTGCGCATAAGCGCTTCGGCTTGGGCTTCACCTATGAAGACGACGCGCCCGGCGCGCCGGAGTTTCCGGTTATCCATATTGACGGGCCGCAAGCTTCCCAGTCCAATGTGACCGCCCAGCCCACGCATGATGGCTATTTCGCCATGCGCGTGCCGATCGGGGCCGGACGCTACAGCATTGCCGTGCAATTCGGCGCGAAGCTGGAATGGGTGCAGGTCGAAAGCGTGACCGCAGCGCCCGTCTCCAGCCTGAAGGATGGCGATGTGCAGCCGGTTCCGCTGGCCCCGATGCTGGACGATATGGAACAGACCGCGCCGCATCTGTTCCACTGCCAATCGGAAACCGGACTGATGCTGATCAATCCGCCGCGGTCCGAAAATGGCGATGCGGGACAGGACCAGCTGATGGTCGAAATAGTCTTCCGTCCGCTGGTGGAACGGCGCAGCGGTGCCGCCCGAACCGACGCGCAACCGATCAGGCAAGAAGTGGCAGCATGAGGAGCGATCCTCCCACCCTGGCCCATTGCCGCGCCGAGCGAGAGGGTAGCCAATCCGCATGGATCTCCAGCCGTGAGAACCACGCCGTCAGGAGCCACTGATTGCGAACAATAAGAAAGGCCCCGGAAGCAGCGTGCTTCCGGGGCCATTTTGGTGCCGAACCCGCGATAGGGTACGGGGACGGCGGGGGTCGGTTATTACCGCAGCAGCGACAGCACGTTCTGCTGGCTCTGATTGGCCTGCGCCAACATCGCGGTGGACGCCTGGCTGAGGATCTGCGCCTTGGCGAGCGCGGTGGTTTCCGCCGAATAGTCGGTATCCATGATCCGGCTGCGAGCATCGGACAGATTGGTCGATTGCGAGGTCAGGTTGCTGATCGCGGATTCCAGGCGGTTCTGCCCGGCACCCAGGGTCGCCCGTGTGGCGTTCACCTCGTCCAGCGCGGAATCGACATTGGTGATCGTCGTGGCAGCGGCGGTCGTGCTGGTAACATCCAGCGCCGTGGTGCTGACATTGGCCCCGTCAATCGCCTTGCTCGTCAGATCGACCGTTTCGGTCGCATTGATGGCGATGGTGACCGATACGTCGGTTCCCGAAGCGGTGCTGAACAGCGTCACGCCGTTAAAGGTCGTGTTGCTCAGGATGTCGCCGATCTGGGCCTGCAATTCGTCGACTTCGGCATCCATGAAGCCGCGATCGGTCGCCGAATAGGTGCCTGTGCTGGACTGCACTGCCAATTCGCGAACGCGCTGCAGCATGTTGCTGACTTCATCCAGCGCGCCTTCGGCCGTCTGCGCCAGCGCAATACCGTCATTGGCATTACGAATGCCCTGGTTCATGGCGCGGATATCGCTGGTCATGCCGGTGGCGATGGCAAGCCCGGCGGCATCGTCTTTCGCGCCGTTGATGCGCGTTCCGGTGGATAGGCGTTCCATCGCCTGACCCAGCATCATATTGGCGCGGCTGGAAGCATTCGACGCCTGCAGGGCGCTGATATTTGTGTTGATTACCGTCATTGGTGGTCTCCTGGTTACTCATGTGACTGAGGCAGGGCCGGGTGGCGCTGTCTGTCGAACCAAAGAACGGCCGTTGCTGGAATGTTTAAGTGGGGGTGCCGATCCGGCCGCCAAACCGGGCACCCGGTTACCTAGGTAATGCTACCGGGGCTTAAATTACCGTCCTGTTGGTCGCCTGCCCGCCAGAACCCCCCTTGCGACAAGGTTAATCAGGGGACACGGCGATGGGCCGGATTACAGTAACAAGCGATTGCAGAAAGATTCACGCAGGGCTGGCGGCGCGGGCTGCCACCGTGCTGGATTGCAGCCCGGTGGATGGGGAAATCGTGCTGTGCGATGCCGGTGAAAATCCCTCGGCGCCGCGCGGGGCTGTGCTGGTGTCGCTGTCTCGCGGCGGCGATGCGAAGCTTACTCGGATCGGGCCCAATCGTTTCGCGCTGGAATATGCCGAAGGAATGGACTGCGGCGCGCTCGCTGCGGTTTTGGCTGCGGCCAATGGAGGCGGCTCGGTATGTGCCGATCCTGCCAGCACGGCGATGTTCGCCCTGGCCCAGCGTGTCGCCGCTGCGGATATTCCGGTACTGGTCGAAGGGCCGACGGGTACCGGCAAGGAAGTGCTTGCCCGCTATATCCATTCCGCCAGCGCGCGGGCCGACAAGCCGTTCATCGCCGTCAATTGCGCCGCCATGCCCGAAGCGATGCTGGAAGCCATGCTGTTCGGCCACCGCAAGGGTGCCTTCACCGGCGCGAGCGAAGCGTCCGAAGGGTTTTTCCGCGCTGCCGATGGCGGCACGTTGCTGCTCGACGAAATCGGCGAGATGCCGGTCGCGCTGCAAGCCAAATTGCTGCGCACCCTGCAGGAAGGCGAGGTCGTGCCGCTGGGCCAGGCCGCCCCTGTGCCGGTCGATGTGCGGATCGTCGCCTGCACCAATCGCGACCTGCCCACCGAAGTGGCCGAGGGACGTTTCCGCGAAGACCTTTATTACCGTCTCAACGTGTTTCCCCTGGCAATCGACGCGCTGCGCACGCGCATAGGCGATATTGCGCCGCTCGCTTTCGCGATGGTGCTGCGTCACTGCGCGGGCGAGCAAATGCCTTGGATCGGCGAAGATGCGCTGGCGAAACTGGCCCGGCATCCCTGGCCCGGCAATGTCCGCGAGCTGGAAAACGTGGTTCGCCGCGCATTGCTGCTGGCTGGCGATGAGCGCGAGATCGGCCCCGATCACATCCGCTTCGACAATGCGGTACGCGCCTTGCCCGGCAGCGATACACCCGCGATCCCGCTACGAACCGACGGCAGCGTTAGGCTGGCCGACATTGCGCGCAGTTCCGAAGCGCAGGCGATCCTCGACACGCTCGATGCATGTTCCGGCAATCGCGGCGCGACTGCCCGCAAACTCGGAATTAGCGAGCGCACGCTGCGCTACCGCATGGCGGATATGCGCGAGGCCGGACTGCTCGCTGCCGGAGGCGCACGATGAGCGCCGGGGCCATTGGCGGCGCAGGCGGCGTGGGTCAGGTGATCGCCTTGCGCCAGCAGATCCTGCAGCAATCCGACACGCTGAAATCCTTGCGCGAGGCGGGCGCCGGGCAAGCTGCGGCCCCAACTCCGGCTTCGGCCGATGGCGGGATTGCCGCACCCAAACCGGGCGGCGGTTTTGCCGATACGCTGAAATCGGCGGTGGAAACGGTCAATGCCAGCCAGCTCAAATCGGCCGATATGACCGCAGCCTATGAACGCGGCGAAGTGACCGACATCGCGCAGGTCATGCTTGCGCGGCAGGAATCCGGGCTGGCTTTCGAAGCCACGCTGCAAGTGCGCAACAAGCTGCTGTCGGCCTATCAAGACATCATGCGAATGGGAGTGTAACCGATGGCTTCCACCGATCTGGCAGGCACCTCGGGTGCCGCCGCCGTTCCGCCGGCGATGGGCGGCAATATCCTCGATTCCGGCAAGGCGCTGCTGGCGCAGCCCGCGATTCGCAAGGCGTTACCCGCGATTGGCGGACTGGGCGCGCTGGCGGTGGTTGCGCTGCTGTGGATGGCAATGTCCACCCCGCCGCAGCGCACGCTCTATTCCTCGCTCGGCGATGCGGAACGGGCCAGCGTGGTGGAAGTGCTGGACGGGGCCGGGATCGATTACGCGATCGACAACAGCACCGGCATGGTCAGCGTGGCGGAAAACGATCTTTATCGCGCGCGGATGCTGGTTGCTAGCGACGGCGCATTGGCCTCGCCCGAAACCGGCGCGGCGATGCTCGATTCCATCCCGTTGGGTGCCAGCCGCACGCTGGAAGGCGAGCGGCTGAAGAATGTCCGCGAGCGCGAACTGATGATGACCATCGCCGAAATCGACGCGGTGGAAAGCGTGCGGGTACATCTCGCACAGCCGCAGCGCAGCGCCTTCGTGCGCGACAATGCGCCGCCCAGCGCCTCGGTAATGCTGCGCCTTGCGCGCGGACGCAGCCTGTCCGATGCGCAGGTCAGCGCGATTGTGAACCTGGTGGCAGGATCGGTGCCGGGCATGGCGACCGATGAAGTGCGCGTGGCCGACCAACATGGCAATCTGCTGTCCGCCGATGGCGATAGCGGGGCAGGCGACATGCTGAAACTGCAGGCGAATTACGAAGACAAGCTGCGCGCGCAGATCGACGGGCTGCTCGTGCCGATGCTGGGTGCGGGCAATTTTTCCAGCGAAGTGCAGGTAGAGCTGGATAATAGCGAACAGACCAGCGCACGCGAAAGTTACGACAAGGACGGCGTGGTCCGCTCCGAAACCGAGATGCGCTCCACCCGCCGCGATAGCGGGCCTGCCGGGGGTATACCCGGCGTACTGGCGAACACTCCTCCGGCCGATGCCGTGCTGGAGGATGGCGCACCGCAAGGCGGCGATGCTGGGGGCGAAGATGCCGGCCAGACTGCCGGCGAAACCAGCGCCAGGCGCACATACGAACTTGGCCGGGAAGTCGCCGTCACCAGCAACGCTCCGGGCGGATTGCGCCGCCTGTCGGTGGCTGTCGCGCTCAGCCGGGAGGCGCTCGACAAGATCAAGCCCGCTACTGCCGAGCAGGTCGAAAAACTGGTCGCCGCAGCGGTTGGCGCCGATCCCGAGCGCGGCGATACGGTGGCGGTGATCGCCGGCACGTTCGAGCCGGTGGTGGCCGAGGAAACGCCGTTTTACGAAGCATCGTGGTTCGCCGCCGTGCTGCGCAACGCGGTTGCGCTGATCGCGGTGATCCTGGCGCTGCTGTTCGGGGTTCGCCCGCTGGTCCGCGCGCTCAAACGCGAAGAGCCGACGGAAGGCGATGCGCCGATCGATGGCGGAGAGTTGCTCGCCCAAGGCGTGTTAGATCCTGCTGCAAACTCTGCCGGAACGTCCGGTTCCGGCCCCGATACAGAGGCGCTGCGTGAACAGGTCGCGCTCGCCCGCAGCCTGGCGGCGCAGCAACCCGACCGCGCAGCCACCGCGCTTCGCCGGATGCTGGCCGAACCAGCCGGGAGCGCCAGCGCATGAGCCAGCCTGATCCGATGACAAACGGTGACCTGGAGCGCGCGGCGGTGATCGTGATGCTGCTGGGCGATGACGAGGCGGCGGGTATCCTGTCGCATTTCGGCCCGGAAGAATTGCAGGCGCTCGGCACTGCGATGTGCGCGCTGGGCGAAGTAGGTCCGGAACGCATCGCTGCGGCTATCGACGGGTTCATCGCGCAGGCAGACAGCCAGGCGTTGCCCGCCGCCGATCGCACTGCGCAGGTCCGCAGCACCATGCAGCGCGCCGTGGGTGAGGCCAAGGCCGACAATCTGATGCAGCGGATCGCTCCCGAGACGCCAACCGCGTCGCTGGAACTGGCCCGCTGGCTGGCCCCGTCCGTGGTCGCCTCGCTGGTGGAGGCCGAGCATCCGCAGGCTGTTGCCGTGCTGCTGCTGCTGCTCGAACCCGATCCTGCCGCACAGACGCTCAGCCTGCTGCCCGCAGCCTTGCAGCCGCAAGTAGTGGAACGCATCGCCAGGATGGGTCCGGTGGCGGCAAGCGCGGTGGAAATGCTCGATGAAATGCTTTCCGCCAGTATCGCCGCTCGCTTCGGCAAGGCGGCGTTGACGATGGGCGGCGCGCGCGAAGCGGCCGATCTGATCAACAATGCGGCGGCCAGCGTGGGTCAGACCGTGCTGCCGGTCTTGACCGAGCGCGAGCCCGAGCTGGCCCGGATGATCGAGGCGGAGATGTTCACCTTCGCGATGGTGCTGGCGATGGATGGCAAGGATATAGGCCGCCTGCTGCGCGACGTGGAAAGCGAAGCGCTGATCGATGCGTTGGCGGGACTGCCCGAAGCAGAGCGGGATCCGGTGTTCGCGGCAATGTCCAGCCGGGCAGCCGACGGCGTTCGCGACGAGATCGAACTGCGCGGCAAGATCCGCCGCGAAGATGTCCTCAGCGCGCAAAAGACGATGATTGCAAAAGCCCGCGAATTGGGCGGTGCGGGCGAGATTTCCTTCGGCAGCGACGATGGCGAATATGTTTGAACCATCCGCACCGGGCGAAACAGCGCCATCGCCCGACTGGATCGCGCAGTCGGCGCGCGCACGGCAATTCATGCCCGATCGCCGCTTCGGCAAACCCGATCGGCGCCACGCAGAACCCGCAGCACCGTCATCGCAGGACGATGCGCTGGCCATTGCGCGGTCCGAAGGCGAGGCGCTGGGCCGCGCGCAGGCGGAGGCCGAATTTGCCGAACGTCAGGCAGCGCGAGACAGCTTGCGCAGCCAGTTGGCGACAATCGACGAAACTGCGGGCGAAATGCTCGCCGCCCGGCTGGCAGAAACGGTGGCGCTGCTATGCGAACGCACGCTGGAGCCGCTCGCGCTGGACCGCGAGCAATTGAACCGGCGCTGCCGCAAGGCGGTGGAAATGCTGGGGCAGGAGACGCGGCAATTGACCCTGCATGTGAACCCCGAAGATGTCTCGGCACTTGATCAAAGCGTAGCCGAAGGCCTGCGGATCGAACCCGATCCCTTGCTCGAACGCGGTTCGATCAAGCTGGAAGGCGTGGAAGGCTGCGTGCTCGACGGGCCGCTGCAATGGCGCGCGGCGATTGCCGATGCGCTGGGCTGCGATCCGGGCTGAGGCGGTGCTTCCCATGCTGCATCACGAACTTGGCCGGTTGGCCAAGGTGCGCCTGCCGGTCGGTCCGGTCAGGGAAGGGCGGGTATGTTCCTGCGATGGCGGATTGATCGAGGTGTCGGGCCAGCCCGCGCCGGTCGGCGCCTTGTGCGAGATCGAGCCGCAAGCGGGCGGCGATCCGCTGCGCGCCGAGGTTATCGGCTTTCGCGGCGGCCACAGCCTGATGATATTGCTGGGTGATACGGTCATGCTGACCCCGGGCGCACGCGTACGGGCCAGCGGCCATGCCGGGATGGTCCCGGTGGGCGACGCATTTTTGGGCCGCGCGGTCGATGCGCTGGGCAATCCGATCGATGGCGGACCGCCTATCCGATCGGCGCGGATGTGGCCGCTGGGCGGAATGCGCGAAGGCGCATTGGAGCGTTCCAGCGTGTGCGAGAGCTTTGCCACCGGCGTGCGGGCGATCGATGCCTTGACGACTATGGGCACCGGCCAACGCATGGGCATCGTGGCCGGATCGGGCGTGGGCAAGTCCATGCTGATCGACATGATCGCACGCGGTTCCGCCGCCGGGCAGGATCAATGCGATGCAGTGGTGATCGGCCTGATCGGCGAACGCGCGCGCGAGGTGTCCGACGTGGTGGGCCGCCACATGCACGGCCCCGGCGGAGCGCGCACGACCATCGTTGCAGTACCCGCGGACCACGCGCCCAATCTGCGGTTGCGCGGCGCTCAATATGCCGCCGCGCTGGCCGAGCATCAGCGCAAGCAGGGCAAACGGGTGCTGCTGATCCTCGACAGCCTGACCCGCGTTGCCCATGCAGCGCGCGAGATTGCGCTGCTGCTGGGTGAACCCGGTGCGGCGCGCGGCTATCCGCCATCTGCGCTGGCCGCGATAACCAAGCTGGTCGAACGCGCGGGCAATTCCGCCACGACCGGGGGGGCCGTGACCGGTATCTATACCGTGCTGGCCGATGGCGACGATGCCAACGATCCGGTGGTCGATACGGCGCGCGCAATCATGGACGGCCATATCGTGCTGTCGCGCGATCTGGCCCAGAGGGGGCAATATCCAGCGATCGACGTGCCTGCCTCGCTCAGCCGGGTGATGGACGATGTGGCCGCGCCCGATCACGTTTCGGCAGCGCGGCAATTCCGCGCCCTGGCCGCCGATTACGAGGCCAATCGCGATCTGGTGCTGATGGGTGCGTACCGCGAAGGGGCGGACCCGGCAGTGGACCGCGCGATGGCGCTACACCCGGCGCTCAGCGCTTTCGTGCAGCAGGAAATCACCGAAGTCACCGCGCCCGGCGAGGCGGTTGCAGGGCTGCAGGCGTTGTTTGCCGACACCCCGCCATGAGCGGCCCGGCACGCCTGAAAATAGCCCGCATCCGCCGGATCGAGCGGCTGCGCGAAAGCGAACGGGTGACGGCCCTGCGCGAGGCCGCCGAATGCCATGCCGACCGGCTGCGGCTGCAATCGCTTGCCCTGCGCGTCGATGCGATTGGATCGGCACAGAGCGGCGTGAGCGCGCCGACCAGCGCCGCCGCATTGCAGGACCGCGCGGCCTTTGCCGCAGCGGTGAGCCGCCTGGCGCGCGATACACGGGCACAGGGCGATCTGGCGGACAGGCGCTCGGCATCGGCGATGGACCGGCTCGCCCGCGCGGAACACCGCCGCGACAAGGTGGCCGAACGATCCCGCCAGTTGGCGGACGAACTGCGCTTGGCCGCTTCGATAGACGATAGTCCCGATTTGGCACGGAAATTGAATAGAACCCGCTGAACAGTGGCCGGACAGTCCGGCGCAGGCTTTTACGAGGTGGCTCGAGTGATCCCGCAATTGACCAACCTACCCGGTAACACGCCCCCGCCGGAAGGGGCGATAGCGCCCGCCGATGGGCCAGATGTCCACATGCTCGATTTCACCGCCCTGATCGACGGCCTGACACCGCTGACCGCCCCGATTGTGCCGGGCGCTGCCGCAGGCACAGCGAAGATACCTGGCGACTTGGAGCAAGGGGAGCTTGCCGCGGACAAATCGCTGCTGCCGACCGGCAAATCCCTGCCGCTATTGCCGCCGGGCGGCAAAACTTTGCCGGAATTGCCGGACGTATCGCCGCCGGCGGAGGCGCACCCCGGGGTATCGCTGGCGCAGCCGGCTGAGAATATTGTGCCGCTGCCTGTCAGCGCTCGCCCGGAGGACTGGGCGGAGCCGGGCGCAGCGCCGCGGGCCATGCTCGACCGGTTCACGGCAAGCCTGGCGAAAGGAGGCGCTTTTACGGATACTCCCGCCGCCAGCAACGCCGCTGGGGCAAAAGCTTTTCGGCCTTTGCAGCCGGTCACCGAGGCGGGCGCTAGCCCGGCCAAGCCGGCAGCGCCTAACGCGCCCGTTCCCGCTTCCGATCTGGCACCGAAAGTCATGTCTCCCGAACTGCGCGCCGTGATCGACCGGACGGCCGCCGTGCTGGTCCAGCAGCTGGGCGGTAAGGGACCATCGGGTGAAAAGATTGCGCCCCCTCCCGCTCCTGTACCTGTACCAACAGCGGCACCCGTCCTGCGGGCCGACACCCTCCCGGGCCAGGTTGCGGCACCTCAGCCAGCCGCCGCCGACACAGCCGCCGCGCCGCAGATCGCGGCCCAGCCGGCGGCCGGTGCCACTACGCCCGCGCCTGCCACCACGCCCAGCGCCGCCGCATCGTTGGCGCATGATCACGATGCCGTGGTCGAGCGGTTGGCCGAGGCGCGCGATCAGGCGCAGATGGGCAAGGTCGGCGGGCGTGCTTCGATGGCCGTTCGCCATGACGAGTTCGGCCATGTCGCGCTGCGCCTGGAAACTGCAGCGGCAGGCCTGAAATTCGCCCTGTCCAGCGCCGATCCCGATTTCGCCCCGGCCGTGCAGGCGGCCTTGGCCGAACGCGCGGTCGCCGACCGGCCCGCACCCGAACGTAGCTTGGCCGAGCGGGCGCAGGCCGACCGTGTTGAACGCGGTCCACAGACGGACACGCCCTCGCACGGACAACAATCCGACCAGGCGCGCCCGGATGCGCAGCCGCGTGGCGGTGCCCGGCGGCACATCGCCGAACAGGATGCAGCGCACTCCGGCAAGCTCGACGAACCCGGCGCGCAGCTCTCGCAGCCGCACGCCGAAGCCGGCGGCGACGGCGCGCTCTACGCCTGACCATTTCATCCGATAATTGGAACCAAGCATGGCAGATAAGAACACAGACGAAGCGCCCGCCAAGAAGGGCGGCAAGTTGAAAATGGTGGTGGGCGCGCTCGTCCTGCTGGGCGTCGGCATAGGCGGCACGGTCGGGGCGATGCAGCTTGGCTATGTCGGCACCCCCGCCGGGGCACAGGAGCCGGACAAGCCCAAGCTGCTTGCCAAGGGAGCGGAGGATCCGTACCGGGTGGACCCCGATGCGGACGATACCAGCACCTTCGTCGATGGCGAAGGCGGCAGCGAATACCGCACATCCTATTACAGTTTCGAAGAAGGCTTCACCGCGAATTTGAAGGATTCGGCGGGGCTGGTCCAGCTCAGCCTGGCAGCATCCACCCGGCATGACGGGCGCGTGCTGCAATGGCTCAAGCGCCACGAGCTGGCCGTGCGATCCGCGATCCTGGTCGAGCTGGCCAATACGCCCGAAGACGATGCCTATTCGGTCGAAGGCAAGCAGCGACTGCAGGAACGGCTGGCCAAGGCGATCAACCGCGTGCTGACCGAAAAGGAAGGCTTCGGCGGGGTCGATCAGGTCCATTTCCGGACGTATCTGGTCCAATGAGCGCCGAGCGTAAAATTCGCGGAGCGCGCGTGTTGGCGAGCCACTGCGCCGAGCTGGTTCCGCCGCCGCGCGCGGCTGGCGATGCCGATGAAGCCGTTCGCGAGTTTGCCGAGGCGGCTGCCCGCGCGCTGGCCGGGCCGCTGGGCGAATTGATGGGCGGCGTGAAGCCGCGCGTCACCTGCGCCGCTGCGGAACGGGCCGACGCATCCAACTGCGTGACCGAGCACGAAGGGGCCGCGGCGCATTTCCTGATCGGCGATCCCGACGGACCGCATGCGTTGACCGCTTCCATCGGTGGGCGCGATGCGCTGGCACTGTGCGACCGGGCGTTTGGGGGCAGCGGCGATATTGGCAGCGAAGCTCCGCAAGTCTTGCCCGCATCGGCCGGACTGACGCTAAAAAGGTTTGGCGCCATGCTCGCATCGGCCATCGGCAGCGCCTTGGGCGAAGGCCGGGAGGCCGTGTTGAAGCGGCAGGATGGTAAGCTGGTCAAGCTGATCCCCTTTGCGCGGATCGGCGAATGTTTCGTGGTCGACCTCAATATCGACCCATCCGGCGGCAATGATGCGGCCGCTGGGGAAGAAGGCAGCTGGACGATCCGGCTGCTCGCCGATGCGCGCGCTTTGCCGGCCTGGCTAAGCGATGCCGCAGCAGGCTCGCCAGTGCCCGCGGCGCGCCGCGCGCCGGCCCATCCCGCGCGCAGCCCGTTCGGCGACATTCCGATCGAATTGTGCGCGGTTCTGGCGGAATTGAAACTGCCGGTATCGCGCATTTCCGCGCTGCGGCCCGGCGCGACCATCGCTTTGCCGCTGCGCCGCGAAGTGCCGCTGCGCATCGGCGGCCATGACATCGCCACCGGCACCATCGGTACGCTGGACGAGCGCATGGCGCTGCGCATCGGCGGAGCGGACACTTTCAGACAGATTGCAAACGGGGAAGATTTAACATGAGCATCCAGACACCTATCGAAACGCCGGGCCACGCTGCGGGGATGGGCCGCGCCGCCCAGGCCGGGCGCGGATTCGATTTCCTGCGCAATGTCGATGTCTGCCTGTCGGTCGAACTGGGCCGCACCGAGATGAAGCTGAAGGATGTGATGACGCTGGGGGAAGACAGCGTGGTGCCGCTCGACCGGCTGACCGACGAATTGCTCGACGTGTTTGTGAATGGAAAACCCATCGCGAAGGCCGAAGTGATCACCGAAGGCAACCGCTTCGCGCTGAAGATCGTGGAAATGGTCGGCGATGATGACGGAGGCGACGACGCGTCCCAGGCTGGACCCGTTCCCACTCCGGTTCCGGCCGACGTTCAGGCCGAGCTGGGCGGGCAGGGCTGATGGGCTGGTACCTGCTCAAGCTGGCAGTAATGCTGCCGCTGCTCGCGCTGGCGATCTGGGGCTGCCTTGCGCTGGCCCGCAAGATGCAGGCGCGGATGGGCGGCGGGGGAGACAGCGTGCGGGCGGTCAAGCTGGTGGAAACCACGCTGCTGGCGCCCGGCATCCGCCTCGCCGTGGTAGAATTTCGCGGCAAGGAAATACTCGTCGGCAGCACCAAGCAGGGGCTGACCCGCTTGGCCGAAGCGGAGCAGGTGCAATGATCCGCCTCCTGCCGATATTCGCCGCGATCATCTGCGCCGCAGTACTCCTGGTGCCCGAAACCGCAGCTGCGCAAAGCGGCATTGGCGGGGCGCTGGAACGCGCGCTGGACAGTGCAGAAGGCGGCTCCGGCGGCGATGCGCCGCTGAGTTTCAGCCTGCAAATCCTGCTGCTGATGGGTTTGCTGACGATCCTGCCGGCATTGGTGCTGATGATGACCAGCTTCACCCGCATCCTGATCGTGCTCAGCATCCTGCGCCAGGCGCTGGGCTTGCAGCAATCGCCGCCCAACCAGGTGTTGATCGGCTTGTCGCTGTTCCTCAGCCTGTTCATCATGGCCCCGACATTGAGCGATGTGAACGCCAACGCGATCGAGCCTTATGCCGCCGGAACGATCGAGGCCGATGCCGCGATCGAGGCGGCGGGAACCAGTTTCCACGCATTTATGATCCGCCAGACGCGCGAAACCGATCTGACCATGTTCGCCGACATGGCCGGGGCGGAAAAATTCGCGGCGCCGCAGGATGTGCCGTTTTCCATCCTGCTGCCCGCTTTCGTCACCAGCGAGCTGAAAACCGCGTTCCAGATCGGCTTCATGCTGTTCCTGCCGTTCCTGGTGATCGATCTGGTGGTGGCCAGCGTGCTGATGAGCCTGGGCATGATGATGCTCAGCCCGACCATCGTTTCGCTGCCGTTCAAGCTGCTATTGTTCGTGCTGGTCGATGGCTGGGCGATGCTGATGGGCAGCCTCGCGATGAGCTTTGCTTAAAAAGGGGGGCTGAAAAATGGACGATCCCGCTTCCCTGCTCGCCCTGACCGACCGGATGCTGTGGGTGACCGCTTTGGTCGCCGCGCCGATCCTGCTGGCTGCGCTGACCGTCGGCCTGGTGGTCGGTGTAATCCAGGCGGCGACTTCGGTCAACGAACAGACGCTGACCTTCGTGCCCAAACTGGCGACCATCGCGCTGGTGCTGGTGTTCATGGGGGCCAGCATGATCACGCTGATCGGCGATTTCTTCGGCGATATCTTTGCCGGCATCGCCGGTATCTCGGGCTGAGCGAGCATGCTCCTGCCCGATCTCGGCTTCGGCAATGTCGAGGCGCAGCTGTGGCAGCTGATCTTCGTGATGATCCGCATCGGAGCGGCCTTGATCGCCGCGCCCATTTTCGGCGCGATGAGCGTTCCGGTACAATTGCGCATCGTGCTGGCCGCCGCGGTGGCAGTGTTCGTGCTGGTATGGACGCCGGTGGCGATACCGCCCGATATGGATTCCATCGGCGGGCTGGTTACCATCGCGGGAGAGGCGCTGATCGGTTTCGCCCTGGGCTTCACCCTGCAGCTCAGCTTCGCTGCGCCGCTGATCGGGGCGGAACTGATTTCGGGCACGATGGGCATGGCCATTGCCACTGCCATCGATCCGAATAGCGGCGCGCAAAGCGGCGCTCTGGGCCAGTATTTCGGGATCGTCCTGACATTGATATTTCTGGCAGTGGGCGGGCACCTGCTGTGGCTGGAACTGGTGGTGGACAGCTATCGCAGTCTGCCGCCGGGGCTGGGCGGGTTCTCGGCCCAGGATGGCCAGCGCATTGCTGCCTTCGGGGTGCGGATGTTCGCGACAGGGCTCGCCATCGCGCTGCCGGTCACGCTGGTGCTGCTGCTGGTGCAACTGACCACAGGTGTGATCAGCCGCTCCGCTCCGTCGCTCAACCTGTTCGCGCTCGGCCTGCCTGCGGGCATCCTGGCCGGGCTGGCGGCGCTGATCGCCTCCGCCCCGCTGATTGCCGATCGCTTCGTCGACTTGTCGCGCGCTGCGATCGTCCAGGCCGGGGAGGTGGTCGAGCGATGAGCGAAGACCAGTCCGGCGAAAAGCAATTCGCACCGACCGAGAAGCGCAAGAAAGACGCCGCCAAGAAGGGCGACGTGCTGCGTTCCAAGGAACTCGGCACGGCTGCGGCGATGCTGGCGGGCGGCTGCTGGCTGCTGGCTGCCGGGCCGTGGCTGTTCGCGCAGGTGGGTGCAGCGGCGCGGGGCAGCTTTACTTTCGAACATGGCGACCTGGCGTCTTTCGAACCGCAACGCCTGCTGCTTGGCACGCTGGGCGCCGTGCTCCCCCCGATCCTTACCCTTGGCGCGCTGGTCGTAAGCGTGACGATAATCTCGCAGCTTGGTTTCGGGGAGGGACGGTTCTTGATGAGCAACCTTGCCCCCAAGGCATCGCGGATGAGCCCGGCCAAGGGTTTCAAGCGGATGTTCGGGCCGCAAGGTTTGATCGAATTGGGCAAGAGCATCCTGAAACTCGTGCTGCTGGGCGGGCTCGCCTTCTGGTGGGGCAGCTCGCATATCCTGCCGCTGCTGCAATTGGGCGATGGCGAGCTGATCGGGCAGTTGGGCGCGGCTTGGGACGCGATGGGCAGTCTGCTGCTGCTGCTTTCGGCAGGGCTGGCCATTATCGCTCTGATCGATTTCCCGATCCAGCTGGTGCGGCGGCTGGGCCGGTTGAAAATGACCAGCCAGGATATGAAGGACGAGAACAAGCAGACCGAAGGCTCGCCCGAAAAGAAGCAGGCAATCCGCCAACGCCAGCGGCAATTGTCGCGCGGCGGCGTGGCGACGGCGATGAAGGAAGCGCAATTCGTGCTGACTAATCCCAGCCATTTCTCGGTCGCGCTGGCTTACGATCCGGCGCTGGCAGCTGCCCCCGTAGTGCTGGCCAAGGGCCGCGATGCGCGCGCGCTGGCAATGCGCGACATGGCGGGCGAGATGAACATACCGGCGCTGGAATATCCGCAACTGGCCCGCGCGGTGTATTTCACCACGCGTGAGAATCAGGTGGTCCGGGCGGAGCTTTATTCCGCCATTGCGAGCGTGCTGGCATTCGTATTTTCGCTGAAGCGCGGGGAGAAGCCCGCGCGGCCGCGCGTCGCCGTGCCGGTAGAGCTGCAATTCGATGCCTCCGGACAACTACGGCAGGCTTAATAGGGCCCGGCGTTGGCCGTTCTAAGCGCTATGGAAACCGCGACGAACAACAGCTTCAACCCATCCTCGATCCTCGGCGCGCTTGGCGGGGGCAGCGGGGTGGACATGGTGGAGCTGGCCCGCAACCTGTCGGTAAACCGCTTTGCCGCACAGCGCGCACAGCTGGAATCGCGCAACGAGTTGCTGGAGACGCGCGTTTCGTCGGCCGCCGCCCTGCGCGGACAGCTGAGCCAGCTAGCGAGTGCGTTGGGCGAGCGAATCCGCACCGGCGACCTCGCCCCTTCCGCGACCATCGCCGATCCCTCGGTAGCCAGCGTCGCGCTGGCTCCGGGCGCCGAAGCCTCGGGCAGTTATACTCTGGAAGTAACCTCGCTCGCCTCCGCCCAGACATTGGCGAGCAAGAGCTATTCGAGCGCGGACGATCTGGTGGGCGATGGCACGTTCACGCTGCGTTTCGGCACCGTATCGGGAGGCAATTTCGCCGAAGATTCCAGTCAGAGCGCGCTGGCGATCACCGTCGATGCGAGCGATACGGTCGCCATGCTGGCCGACAAGATCAACGCCGCCGGCAGCGCGGTTACTGCCTATGTCGCAACCAATTCCTCCGGCGCTCAGCTTGTTCTGAAAGGGGCGGAAGGTGCAGCGAACGGATTCGTCGTCGAAGCCCAAAGCAACGCGCTGCTGCCATCCAATCAGCCTGGTAATCTGTCCTATCTGGGCTGGGAGCCTTCCTCCGATAGCGGCCAGCTGACCCGCACGGCCAGCAATGCGACTTTCCTGCTCGACGGGGTGGAGTTTACCGGTACGTCGAACAGCGTCGACGGCTTGCCCGGCGGCCTTTCGCTCGATCTCGCCGCTACCAATATCGGCGCACCGACGCGGATCACCTTCAGCGACAATAGCGACCGGATCGAGGCGGTGATGAACGATCTGGTCGCGGCGCTGAACGATATTACCGGCACGCTGCGCGATGCGGCCACACCGCTGGGAGGCGAGCTGGGCTCCGATCCCGGCGCGCGGGCGCTGAAGCGCGCCTTTGCAGGTCTGACTCAGCAAGTCGTTATGCCGAGCGCCGCAGCAGGAGAGCCCGATACGCTGGCCGACCTGGGGCTTACCATCGGGCGCGATGGCAGCTTTACGCTGGACAGTGATCGCCTGGCCGAAACGCTCGGCGACAATTCCGAAGCTGCTGCCGCAATGTTCACCAATGGCGTGTTCGGCGTGTTCGCCACGATCGACGACCTGGCCCGGTCGATGGCCAGCCCGTCCGATCCCGGATCGCTTGCCGGATCGGAAGCGCGTTATACCGCGTTGATCGAACGCAATGGCGAGCGGCTGGAAAAATACGACGAACAGCAGGAACGGCTGCGCGAACGGTTGACCAAGACCTTCACCGCATCGGATCGCAACGTGATCTCCTCGCAATCGACACTGGAATTCCTGCGCGCTCAAATCGCGGTGTGGAACGGAGATAACAATTAAGATGCTCGGCCTCGCCAATCCGCAACAGGCATACCGCAAGGTTGAACTCGATGCGCTGGTACTCGGCTCCAGCGGGATCGGGCTGGTCGATCTGTGCTTCGAGCGGGCGCTGTCCGCATTGGGGCGGGCGCTGATCCCCGGCGGCGCGAGCTTCACAAACCGTTCCCGCGCCCTGTCCGACGCGCTGCTTGCGCTTACCGCCTTGCGCCAGGGCGTGGACGAAACGGCCCCGTTGGGTGCAACGCTGATCAAGTTCTACTCTACCGCAATCGACGCAGTCTCGGCCGCAATCCTGCGCTTCGACCCGGCCAGCCTGACCGCGCTGAAAACGGACCTCGCCGATATCCATGCCGCGCTGAAGGCTTCCGGGGGCTGACGGGGTCCTATGTATGTTCGTTAGCGAAACCGGGCGCCGGTTCCAGGGTAATTGGAATATGAATGTTTGCTATCGCAATTTACGGTCAGCCTTCCATTTCACTAGCCCACGCTTCTCAATCGCATTACAAAACCTCATAAATCCCATAGTCTGATGGTCTTGCGTCAAGGCAGCGCATTGCCGGAACCCGGCTTCGCCATGTTTAGGATGTGTGTTCGTTGCCTTACAAAAAATCAATTTTACTCCACAGGCTCGGCCAGTTTTTCAGGGCGCGGCCTGGGGCGCGGGGCGCGGGGGCGGACCTTGGCGTTTGCAGCCCGCTCATTCCGTTTGATGAACGCGTGGTGCAAATTCGCAAGCGCGTGGATGCGAGACATGTCGAGATATTCGACGGTGTCATGAAGCGGGTCGATCGCGCCGAACTGGAGCGACTTCAGCGCGCCTACCGGGATGAGTTCGATGCGGCGAAACCGCTCCAAAACGATGGCAGCGGCGCCAAATATCTCGATATTCCCTATTGGACCGCGGACAAGTTGCAACGCGATTACGGCCGCGATCTGCTTCACGGCCCGCCACTGAGAATCCTGGATATCGGGTGCGGTGGCGGACATTTCGGGGCTCTGTGCGAAGAGCTTGGGCACGAATATGTCGGGATCGATCTGGCCTATGATGTCGCGGACAAAGTCTCGGCGATGTTGGGCCTCGATCGCCGGATCTATCGCCTGGAGCCGCAGCAGACGCTGCCGGAATCGCTAGGCCGTTTCGATCTGGTTTCCGCCTTGGCGATCAAGTTTCATCATATTGACACCTCGCCGGGTGGCGAACAGATATTGTGGACCGACGAAGATTGGGACTTCTTCCTGCGGGACGTTACAGGAAGCCGGATGTTCTATCCCGGCACGCTGCACCTGCAGGTGAACCAGCGAAAATTGCCGTCCGGCAAGAAAGCCCCGCTCGGTGATGTTCTGGACCGGTTCGAGGCAATCGGTGCGCGGGTTTCCTGGCCGCGGTCGGAAATCTGGTTGGATGTGGATGGCAAAACCGGTTTGAAGTGACGCCTTCACGGGCATGAGCCTTCGCGCGTCGCCAGATCCACATGCCAACGCGCGACCACATAGCCGGACCCTCCATTGGTGACGATCTCGTGGATGGTGATAGAGCCGGGATCGCTGCGCGAAGTGGCGACCAAACGGATTGTTCCCCCCGGCCGGTGACAGACGGTGGAAATCAGGCTTTCGCCTTGATGGTCGATCCCGAACTTGTCCCGGCAATCGCGACGGGTCATCATGTACAGGATTTCTGCCGCCTGTGCCTGCGGTTGGCTCTCGGCCAAACAGAATTTCTTCGGACGGCGAAACCGGCGTTTGTAATATTCATTCGCGGCCTCGACATTGGTGCGCGACAGGCCAGCAAATTGTATATCCTCCAGCTTGATCCGCCGAGAATACAGGCCGGGCGGCGCTGCATGGAGTGCCGCGGCATCCTTCTCCAGCGTTTCGATCAAACCGGCATAACGCTCGGAAGCCGATTGCGCGGGAGGGGGAGGGCTGTCGCAGGATTGTATGGCGATCGCGAAGGTGGCCAGGATAGCCAAGCGGCCAAGGAAATTCCTATCCAGCGGTGCTCTCGCTACCCTATGCCAGATAACGTAAAACACAGATTTGCCCGATCCCATTTGCGCTCTTGCCCCCATCCCGAGTTGTCTGACATAGGCCGCAGCGCAGTCCAAGCGTGATTGCTTCAGAACGCGGCGGCCGAAAAGGGGGTAAGCCAGTCTTTTCGCGATCAAATATCGCCTCGACGGGTCATAGAACAGAGCATTTAGCAATATGATCCCGAACTTGCGTAATCTCTATGCCGTGCTTCCGTCCGAACGGCGGCGACAATTGTTCTGGCTGCTGTGGCTGATGGTTCTGGCCGGCCTGGCCGAATTGGCTACTATCGGTTTATTGCTGCCGTTCCTCGCCCTCGTCGCGGGAAGCAAGACGCTTTCGGGACCGAGCCGCGAAGTTATCGAGGCGGCTTTGCATCTGTTGCCATCGGGGTTCGACGAAGTGCTCGCGTTTACCACGGCCTTCATCGCAATCGTATTGGTGGCTGGCGCACTGCGTTTCGCCCTGTCCTTTCAATCACAGAAAATTGCCCATGAGGTCGGCCATGATCTGGGAGTAGCCGTTTTTACCGGCGCGATGGGACAACCATTCGAAATGCATGCGCAGAATAACTCGAACTTCGCCCTTGCAGGCATCGATAAGACCCACGAGGTGACGAACAAGGTTCTTCTTCCGCTGATCCAGGCGGTTTCCGGCCTGGTGTTATGTTGTGCGATCGCAGCAGCGCTGTTGTTTCTGGAACCTGCCATCACCGGCACCGCATTCGCCGTCCTCGTGATGACTTACTGGATCGTGAGCCGGTTCAATCGCAAGCGTCTTTCGGTCAATAGCGGATCGCTCGCCGCCAACCGGACGCGGCGGGTCCGAACGGTTCGCGAAGCGTTGGAAGGTATCCGGCATGTTACGCTGGACAAAGCCCATGACGAATTTCTGGCGCGCTACAAAAAAGCCGACAGGGCATTCAAGAAAGCGCAATTGGAGAATGCCGTTATGGCGTTCGCCCCCCGTTATGCCGTGCAGGCCGGGCTCACCATCGCTATTGCCATCATTGCCCTGACGATCAGCCGGAGCGAGGGCGGTTTGATGGGCGCACTCCCGCTTCTGGGCATATTCGCACTGGCAGGGCAGCGCCTGCTGCCAGCTTTGCACCAGGTCTACCACGGCATCAGCACCGCCCGCGGCTACAACCAATCGCTGGCCGATGTGTTGTATTGGGCCGGGCGATGGAGCGAGGGCCGAGGCCGCACGCCACTTGCAGAGGCGCTGCCGTTCGAACGCAGTATCGCGCTGATCGGTGTCGACTATAATTATCGGACCAGCAACGTGCCGGTGCTTACCAACCTTGATCTGACTATCGCTAAAAACGAGCATATCGGTCTGATCGGGCCGACCGGATCCGGCAAAACGACCGCGACCGACCTGATTATGGGGCTGCTCGCGCCGACAAGCGGGCGTATCATGATCGACGATCACGAGCTGACCCCGGCCAACGCCGCAGTGTGGCAGCGTGGCATCGCGCATGTCGCCCAGAACGTATTTCTGCTCGATGCGAGCCTGACGCAAAACATCGCTTTTGGCGAGCCGCCCGAAGCGATCGATCACGAGCGTGTCCGGCAAGCGGCTCGGATTGCGGCGATCGATGAATTTATAGAACAACAACAATATGGCTACGATACGATCGCCGGCGAGCGGGGAGCGCGGCTTTCCGGCGGGCAGGCGCAGCGGATCGGTATTGCACGGGCAATATATCGCCGTGCCAGCCTGCTGGTGCTCGACGAACCCACCAGCGCGCTTGACGATGCGGTGGAGCAGTCGATAGTCCGCTCGCTCCACGACAACGGGCGACATTTGACCATCATTATCATAGCGCAGCGCATGTCCAGTGTGGTCCATTGCGACCGGATCGTGCGACTGGATGGCGGGAAGCTTGAAGAAATCGGTATCGATGAATTTCGCAAAACCCACTTGTAAGCCGATGGCCGATCACCAGGACGATGTGATTGTTGTGCTTGGTATGCACCGTTCCGGCACCAGTGCCACCACGCGGGCTTTGCGTGTGCTTGGCGTGGAGCTGGGGTCGGAGTTTTCGCCGCCACCGGACCGGCACAATGCGAAGGGGTATTGGGAAGACCGCGATATATTGTCCCTCAATGTCGAGATGCTGAAAGCGATCGACCGGAGCTGGAACACCCTGCAATCGGTAGAACCAAAGGACTTCGAGCGGCTGTCAGAATTGGGTTTCGAGCAGCGCGCGCTGGACCTGCTGCAGCGCAAGACAGCGGGGGCAAGACCGTACGGCTTCAAGGATCCGCGCATTATCCCGCTGCTGCCTTTCTGGGACCGTGTCATCGCCCGATCGGGTTTGAAAGCGCGTTACGTGCTGATGGTCCGCAATCCACTCAACGTGGGCGCATCGCTGGCTGCGCGGGACGCGATGGACGGGGTGTATGCGAACTATCTGTGGCTGCTGCATAATGTCAGTGCCCTTGGGCAGGCCCGGCGCGGCATCGCTGCGGTCGTCAGCTATGATGAGTTGATGCAGAATCCCGGGACGGCAATAGACCGCTTGTCCGCGCAGCTTGGTTTGCCCGTCGACCCTGAAGAAAAGCGGACTTATCTGGACACGTTTCTTGAACCGGAGCTGGATCATTCGGCCCACCGTGACGAGGATGTTTTTGGGCATGGCGATGTTCCGCGCAGTGCCGCGCAGCTCTATCGCGATCTGATGGCGGTCGCCCGCGGCAACCTGTCGTTGGAAGATCCGCAATTCATTGCCCGGATCGAACTGCTCGAACAGGAAATTCGCGATCTGCAACCGCTATTCGCCCGGATGCGTCAGACAAACCCGGCCGATCACAGACTATCGGTGCGCCAGGCTGCAAGCGCGTTGACCCAAGCCCTGCACCGGGCATGGCGCCGCCGGATCGCCAGCCTCACCAGCAAGCAGGATGGGCGCAGCTGATGTCCGGCGCGCCGGATGCTCGGCAAACCTTTTTTGTCGGCATCGGGGCGCAGAAGGCAGGGACTTCGTGGCTGTTCAACTATCTTGCCTCACACCCTTCCTGCCGCCTTTCGCCGATGAAAGAGCTGCATTATTTCGACTCTTTTCAGCAGGATGAGCTGGCCTCAGCCATATTGCGTACCGAAAAGAATATTACCAAAGCAAGCGAACGCAGTCTGGCGAGCAAGCTGTTGCCATTGCGCAGGAGTCATCACGGCCATACACAGCGCGAACGCCTCGACTTCCTTCACGCGTATCGGGCCCTGCTCGATACAGGCCGCATGAACGAGGCAGCCTACGGCGCTTTGCTCCGCCGATATTCCGCCGGCAAGCCAATATTCGGGGAAGTCACACCCGCTTATGCGATATTGTCGGGCGAGAATTTCGCTCGGCTCCATGCAGCCCATCCCCAAACCCGGATGATATTCATGATGCGCGATCCGCTCGCTCGCCTGTGGTCGGCGGCACGGATGAAAAGTCGGCGAAAGGGCAACCAAACTACCGAATTCGCGATCGAAATTGTGAAAAAAGTTCTGGGCGGCCAGTTTCCCTGGTTCGTTGCTCGCGGCGATTATCGGGCGACCATCGAAAACCTGCAGGCGAGCGTTCCGCCGCAGGATGTTCATTACGAGTTCTTCGAAGACCTGTTCGGCGATCAATCGGGAGCCGGGAAGGCGCGCTTGCGGATATGTGATTTCCTCGGCCTGCAACCCCATTCGGCGCCAAGTCTCGATGATAAGCAGAATGAAGGCAAAGCTATGCCGATGCCCGACTCGTTGGCGCGGGAGGCGACTGCATTCCTGCGTCCGCAATACCGCTTCGTCGGTGACACATTCGGCCGGTTGCCCGATGCATGGAGGGAAAGTCTTGCCCGTTACGGCTGATATCGAGCGAACCCGAGGTGAAGCAGGATGAGCCGGGAAACCATGCCAGAAACGCCGCCCGTCGTGATCGGCGGCGTAGGCGGATCGGGTACGCGGGCCTTCTGCGAGATGTTCCTGCGCGGCGGCTATGCGATGGGGGACAAACTCAACGCGTCGCTCGATTCCAACGTGCTCGCGCCTGTCATTAATGGCACTTTGAATTCCGTTCTGGCACGCGCAGGGCGGGTCGACTTCAGCTGCGCCGATCTGCCCGCAGCGGTGATCGACCCGGTGATCGGTCAAACCCGCGGGATTCTTGATAGTTTCGCTACTGCAGTGCCGCCGGGGCAGACCCGCTGGGGCATGAAGCAGCCGCGCACGATCCTGATGCTCCCGATCATCGAAGCAGTCTGGCCGGACTTCAAATTCATCCACGTCATCCGCGACGGACGCGACATGGCTTTGTCGAAAAACCAGAACCAAGTGCGTTTCCATTATTCCGCGCTGATCGAAGGGCGGCCCGCAGCGTATTCCCCGTCACCATTCGCGAGATTTGCCAAGGCGCTGGGAATAAAGCGCCGGATGCCTGTGGGGATCGACAAATCCATCCGCTGGTGGAGCAAGATCAACAGCGAAGCGGCGGATTGGGGCGAGGCGCGCGGAAGCAGGCGCTACCTGCGCATCAAGTTCGAGGATCTCATCATGCACCCCGCTGAAATTCTGGGTCAGGTCGAATCATTTACCGGGGAAGATATGCCGCAGGATGCGATTGCGCACATTATCAAACCGTCCAGCGTTGGCCGGGCGCGGCGCACAAACTCGCGGATCAGACAGAGAATCGAGCAGCTCGGCGCACCAGTGCTTGGCAAGTTTGGCTATGGGGCGGGAGGATCTGCGGGATGACCGGTTTGCATTATAGCCCGGCGGCAGACGATCCTGCGGGCAACCATGAAGCTGCGCAGCTTCGCAGGCCGATCCTGATCAATGGTTTCCAGGGCGGAGGCACCAACGTGCTTCTGAACCTGATTTCTAGCCATCCCGACGCGACGTGGATCAGCCGCGAAACGCAGCGGATCTTCCAGGATCGCAAGTTCCAGCGCGCATTGGGCTGGCGCGATCGGCGCCATATGCGGCGCAGCGGCTTTTGGGCGGTGCAGAACACGGTCCGCCGTAAAGCGCCAAACGCTTCCGTCATCAAGGCGATTTACGAGGGGTTGGAACGCCAAAAAATCGCCTCCTTCGAACGCGAGCCCTATCGTCACCGTTCCGAAGATACCGAATATGACAAAGCGGAGTATTTCGACCTGCGCTTCGTGATGAAAAATGTGAACGGGATGACCTTTACCGATCGCATGTTCCACGATCTGTTACCCGGAATGGCTTCGGTCTATCTGGTCCGCAATCCGTTTTCCCTGTGGGAATCCTTCGCCCGGTATGGGCGCGTTCCGGCGTACGAGCATTTCATCGCCCTCTATCGCGCTGTCGCGGATGAAATGGTGTACCGGGCACAGGAAACCGGCGGAATGCTTGTCAGGTTCGAGGATGTGCTGGCCGATCCTGTGGCGAGGTCGCGCGAAATCTTGCAAAGCCTCGATCTCGATCCTGCGCGGCTGGGCAAATACCGCTTGCAAATTAAGCCGCATTTCAAGGCCCACGGCGAACGTAATTCCGGGCGGACTTTCGTCTGGACCGATGCCGACCATATTGGCGAACACATCACTGCGGGCGTGGATGCCCATCAGATTGCGCGCTTGCCGCAAGATGCGATGGACGCCCTGGAACGCGATCTGGGCAGGCACTGCGCGCTGTTAGGGTACGACACCGCCCTGTTTCGCGGCATTCAGCAGCGAAGCGGGACTAGCGGTTAGGCTCCGCCCGCAATTCCGGATGCCGGCGCAGGACAGTACGCTGTGCCAGCGCGTCCGGATCGGGATCGACCAGGGCATAGCGAAAGGCGAATGGACGCTGGCGTGCAAACAGCGCCTGGCGCAGGGGATCTTCGCCAGCCTGCGCAATCGCCTCCAGCCCTTTCCATGATCGCCGCGCGTGCCCCCATCCCGGGTCTCCCTCCAGATGCGCGATGCCGGGAAGATATCGCCAGGCATCGCGTATATCGTAAAAACCGTTGAGATGGATGAAACCGCATGGCTGGCGCGTTGCGGGCGAATAGAGCGCTTGTCTCTCATCGACCAATGGCAGCCCCTCGCGCTTGAAGAAAAACTGGTCGGAATGGGCGAGGAATGCCGGCTTCTGCAATTCGCGATGGATCGCATACCATAGCGACGGGGAGTTATTGACCACGCCCTTCGCGGCAAACAGCTCCTCCACCAAACCGCGCCAAAGCGCCATGAACGGTCGGGTCATGCAGATGACCCCGGCGCAGGTTGCCTGCTTGCGCCCGCGCAGCACGCCTCGCATCGCGGATGTCATATATTGCTCGCCATAAAACATCGTATCGCGGCAGAGCAGGGCGTAATTATTCTCGCTCATACCGATGGTCTGGCGCTCTGCCAGATCGACAAATCGCAGCATAGCGGCAGGATCCTGCAGCCAGGCATCGGCATCGCACCACAGATAGTAGTCATGGCCCGGAAAATGTCGGTCGAGATAGGCGCGCGAGGTAATTGCCTTGAAAGCATCCCGGCGCCCTTCGGGAATGCCGCAGCGCCAGGATGCGGCCATATCGCCGCGCTCTGCAAAATCGAAACCGGGATCGACGATGGTCAGCGGGGCGAATTCGGTCTGGAGGCGGTGTTTCTGATCGTCGGTCAGGCCGCAATCGATAATGCCGACGGGCACTTCGACAAAGCAATCATGCGAGCGAAACGCGGCGACACATTCCATGATCCAGGGAAAGAAGGCGGCATCCCCGCCGGTGACAAAAATCGTCCGCTGCAATCTTGCATGTTGCTCGTCTGTCGGAGTGACAGCGGTGTTCAGGGCCGGACGGACCCGCGACGAACCGGCATGCATCGGGTGAATTCGAAAGCGGCGGTCGGTGAGCCACGACGACCGGTCGCAGTGGTCGTCATTGGCTTTCAGCAACGCTTTTTCCGCACGATCATCTGACGCACGGTAATAGCAATATGACAGCGCTTCCGTTCGCTCCAGCGAGGCCGGCTCACTGCTCCACCGGGCGATCGCATCGGCCGGCAAAGTTTCGAATGGCGCGCTCATCCAGCCTGACCTTGAGCGCTGGGCGCAAATTGTTTCATGTAGAAATCCAGTACGCTCTGCGAACTATCCCCGGGAAAGCGGGCGCGCCAGTCGAGTTTTTGCAAAGGAGTTTCCAACGAAGCTATCTCGGCCTGCAATTGCGGTGTGCAGCTCGTTTCCAGTCCCATGGCCTGCAATCGGCTCATAGGACGCGCCGAACGCTGCGGCATGGCGGCGATCTCTGCGGCAAATCGCGGATCGCGCCGCAGCAAATCGCCGAACAAATAATGCAGCCAGAAATACTGTCCTTCGCGCATTCCAAATCGCCACCGCCAGATCGACAGATGCGGGGTGGCTGCACCGATCAAGTTGTGGCCCGCCACATATTCGCGCATGCGCCTATGCCAGCGCTCAAGTGCATGGTGGCCGGGCTCGGCATAGATCAACCAGCTTGCCAATTTGCGGTCGCTATCATGGCGAAACCCGAAAAAACCGCTGCTGGAAGGGTCGAAATCCCAAGCTTCGATCGGTCTTTGGCAAAACACGGTGGAGTCGACCCACAACCCGCCATGCCTGGCGAGCAGTTCGAGGCGGATGATGTCAGAAAGGCTCGCCGGTGAAACGGTCTTGCCCGCGGTCAGTTCGGCGAGCTGGCGATCGTCGATATAGGCAGCCAGATTACCGCGATCGATCAGATTGACCTTCCAGCCATCACCCCGATTACGCTCCACCCAGGACTGCGCACAAGCCCGCACCAGCGGCGGCGCGCGGTCATACCCGTCAAGCCAAAGCGACCATATTGTCTTGATCATTCGAATGAAGCCCGATCCTCTCGCTCTGCAATATCATCGGCAAATCAACCGAGCACAGCCATAAACGCAGATCATGGCCGACTTGCCGGAGAAGGGGTCACAGGTAGCACACAATGGCTTGGCGGTCTGATCGTCAGTGCGCATATTGGGGGTGTGTCTCTTTCCGACTTGTTGAACAATCTCGATGATACGTTGTTCTAAGAGATGGTGATAGAAAAGCTGCCAATCAGATCGCTCCTCGTTGGATTTGATTGAGATGGAGGCGGAACGAATAGGATAGCAATTGAAGCAACTCATCCTTGCTCGGCGTTCCCTCAGGTAATTCGTAGGCCTGTCGTGTTCCCGTGTTTGTAGTCACGTTTGCCCCTATTATAGCCAAGGACCTTCTTATATTATCATTCCGCCGATCCAGAGAAATTTACCTGACGTCGCGTAACTACTTGAGTCATTGGTCTTCCTCGTATGGAGCGACACTGATATATTCAACGGGTTCGCCTCAGAGATGTCTCTCGCTAAGAGACACACCATTTTCCGATTCAAAACTTTCAATATATGAATTTTTCTGAGACACGTGCGTTAGAAGATATAACCCCAAATTCCTTTGAGAAAGACCTCCATTTCGAGCAGCAACGTCGCGAATTTCTCGCTCTATTGATACCGCCAGAAAGCATTGCTCATTTCAATGAAACGGGGATTGACACAAACTTGCGCTGCAATCGCTGACAGCTTTTTGATAAAGCCGTATTTTGGCCTCCGTACGCTGATTTTCAGAAGTATAATTTTGCAATAAGGCTGAGAAAGCTAAAAGCCCCTGGCCAACGACCGCGCCGAAAGCAAGCAGCGCTGAATATTTGATAAATTTTTGAATTTTTTTGGTCAAAAATTCTTTATTTTTTGGTCAAAAATTCTTTATCCGAATAGTTTCGCCGAACCGTGCTCTAACTTAACGATTTCTAAAATTGCCGAAACCCCCGGGCGACCGTAAGTCTGCACTTCGTCAAATGGACAGCTTGATCTTTACCAAGCTCATTGAGAATTCTCTTCCTAATTATATCGCCCTTAAAAAAATGATTCCAAAGAGCAGGCGTTCTTCGCGAGACGATGTCTCTTTTAACTGGGGTTTGGATATCACAGCTAAGTCTTGCGCACTTCGTGTTAATGGCCCCAATTGTAGTAGCGCAGTGACATCTCCTACGCTTACTCTAGCCCTGTTCTTATGCTGGAGGCGCGTACCCGCGGGTTAGTTTCCCTCCAAAACAAAGCGAATTCCCACAGGGCCACTAAAACGATTGTCACGTTCACCCACAAGAGTGATTTTTGAAATTCCTTCACGCCAATATTCAGATCTGCTAGCTAACAATACACCTTTCGCTATTCTCAATCGACCTGGGCGGTAATTGATGGGCTGCCCCAAAGCTCTGCGGTATTGCTCAATATTCGCCGGTACGATGACGTCCGAAGTGAGCTCGGGAGCGGCGCCCATCAGATCGTAAATTCCCCATTCGCTTGGCTCGAACAGTCCGACACGTGTTCCAAGCAGGCTAAGCGATACAACGACGTCCGTTGGATGATTTACGCGCGGCTGAAATAGCGTTTCACGCACATCGACTCTCGACAACGCCTCACGGCTCGAATCTTCCTCATTTCCCCATGAAAATTTGGGTTTCTCGACGCCCGATCTCGCAAACCATTCCCACTCTGAATAACTCGGCAGACGCAGCACACCCTTAGTCCGAGACTGCAGCCAATTTGCGTAGCAATCGAGATCGCTCGGCCTGAGATTGGTGATCGGCCAATCACGCCTAAGCTCCTTAAACAAAGACTGCGAAGGATCGAGATTCTGGCCGACGCCATTGCCAACGGAACCTTTCCACCGATACCCGCAGCAACGCGTGATCCCAAATTGATTATGTAACCATGCCGCCTTGCTGCATCACTTTAAAGCCTCATATAATTTAGCGGGGTAGCGCGCCTTATAGCATCGCGAAGGGCCTGTTTTAACTCTTGATGGCGATCTGACTTAGTTATCTACTCCGTCAAGCAATCTGATTTTCTATAAAAGTTGATAGCTTCTGCCCTAGTTAAACCAGGTGGGATCAAGTACGGAGAAGCGTACCCTCGACAAGACCACTGCAACTTAACAAACGGCTCAGGCATCAGGTGCGATAACGATTGAAAATAAGGAATGCGATAAAATGCCTCAGGGCTCTGCTGTTCTTCAAACATATCGGCCTCACTCATTGATAGAGCACCGAGATAACCCAGATACGCCATCGAAAGCCGAAATTCGCATTGAAAGTATCCAGCGGGGGACTTTGATTTAGTGAAGATATGGATAGAATATATCGCTTGCTCGCGCATCTTTACCTGCGCCACGCAATCGTCTGTTTGGATATCGCCCGGAGTGGGCCTTAAGCGATCTATTGCCGATACGCTAAATCGACAACCTTTATGCGCGTTAACTGCGGATCTAAATATTCGACCCGTCCAGGCCATAATCGTGGCAACTTTATAATTTGGAGCCATCGAACCATCGCGGCATAAGTCAAACCGTGGCCCAGAAACCCTTGCGACTCGCTGTTGTCCGGGCAAAAATATCAGATCTTCGATCGCAATGTTGGTTTGGAATATCTTTGGACCTGATTCCTTGACTGATGCACTGGGAACTTGTTCGCATGATAGCAGCAGTGCCGTCAAGAATGTTAACTTCGGTAACAACCAAAGGATCTTCATGATAAACCCCGATAATTCTTGTAATATACCGTCAGCATTCAATTTAGTTACTTGCTGATCAGAATAACTGGGCTTTGAAAAATTACGGAAAATCTTAGCTTTGTCAATACCATAACATACTATCGCTCCCGCCCAGCCTCATTCGCAGCTTTAGAGATCGGCGAGAGCAGATACTGAATGATCCGTCGCTTGCCGGTTTTGATCTCCGCCTGCACCGCCATGCCGGGCTGAACCTGGTCGCAAAGCGGCGAGCGGTCGGGTGCGAGCGGTTTGCAGGGTAGCGATATCTTCGCGGCGTAGACCAGACCGGGCTGGAATGGACGCCCATTTTCGTCGCGCGTGGAACCTGCAGGCTGCTGCCCTTGGTCGATCGCATCGCGGCTAATGTCTTCCACCGTTCCCTCGATCAGCCCGTAATCGGTGAAGTTGAATGCCTCCAGCTTGACCGCCACGCGCTGGCCGACCTTCACTATGATGCCGATGCGATCCGCGAGGAAATCGAGGCCGCAAGCGTCGAGGCGGTGATCCCGGCCAAGGCCAACCGGCGCAACCCCGTTCCGCACGACCGCACCAAATACAAATGGCGCAACCTGATCGAGCGGCTCTTCAACAAGCTCGAGAACTGGCGCAGGGTCGCCACTGGATACGATAAAACAAAAGAGTCCTACCTCGGTTTCGTCGCTCTCGCTTCAATCATACTCTGGATACCCTTTGTCCACGAAGCCTAGCCGGAATGTCGAATGATCCATAGCAGATTGCGCGGCGTTCGGCAGGCACGATTAGTATGATTTGTCTAGCCGATGGCCTATCTAGCCATTGCACGTCCAGTGAACCTGAAGCATGGCGATATGGATCATCGCAAACTCTGCAAACAATATTCGCAGGATCGCGTCTCTCTTCAAAGCTACAAGGCAGCTAAGTATCGTTGGCTGAGGATCGTAAAGCTCACCTCGACACATCTCGTTGTTCCCGTTAGAGTTGTACATCGTTAATTGAAATCTCGAGGGGGTCGAGCATTGTGAGTGAGTCCTTGCGCCAGGATACGCTGTTCACCGGGCTAACCCGCCCGCAAATGTTTGCTGGCGTCACCTACACATTCTTTATCATCAATGCGGTCATCGCGATCGAGCTGTTCCTGATCTTCCGCAGCCCGTGGGTGCTCTTCGCCTCAGTGTTGATCCACGGGATCGGCATTCTTCTGAGCCTCAACGAACCGCGCATATTCGATCTCTGGCTGACCCGCGTGCGGACTTGCCCGCGCGTCAAAAATCACTCACTCTGGCGTTGCAACTCCTACCGGCCCTGACCCGCGATCCGAAGGTGGTCGCACGTGAGGTCGCGGCAGGCGTGCATCTGCCCTATGCGCGTCACCTCGATGATCGCACCATACAGACGCGCGACGGGCTGCTCCTGCAGACCATCAAGCTCGGTGGTTTCCTGTTCGAAACAGCCGACAGCGATGACCTCAATTACCGTGCCGAGTTACGTGATGCGATGCTGCGCTCGTTTGGCAGTTCGCGCTTCGCAATTTATCACCACCTCATCCGCCGATCCGCTCATACCGCGCTGGACGGCTGTCAAGGTGATGGTTTTGCTGCCGAGCTTGACCGGCGATGGAACAGGCGGTTCGAGGAGAAGGAGCTTTACATCAACGAGTTGTTTCTCACTATTGTCCGCCGCCCGGTGCAAGGTAGGATCGGTCTGCTGGACCGCGCACAGGAATGGCTCGGTCGCTCGACGCGGCGTAATGCCGATCGGCTTGCCCAGGATCGCTCGGCACTTGATAATGCGGTAGAAGGACTGGTCGCCGCGCTCGGCAGCTACGATCCGCATCTCCTTGCATGCTACGACACATCCGAAGGCATGCGCTCTGAACCGCTCGAGTTCCTGAGCTATCTTTTCAATCACGATATGCGCCCGATGAAGCTGCCGCATGGTGATCTGGGACATCACATTCCCGCCCGGCGCGTGAGCTTCGGAAAGGAAACCGTCGAGCTTGCCCCTGCCGGCCCGCTGCCGCGCCATTTCGCAGCGATGATATCGATCAAGGATTGGCCAGGGCAGACGACACCCGGAATGTTGGCGGAGCTTGAGCGGCTGCCTTTCGAATTCAACATCAGCCAGAGCTTCGCCCTGGTCGAGCGGACGCAGGCGCTCTCGCGCATGAACCTCGTTCTGCGCCGTATGCAGTCCGCCGAGGACGAAGCCATCTCACTGCGCGACCAATTGGGCGATGCCAAAGACGAGGTCGCCGCCGGACGCGCAGGCTTCGGCGAGCATCACACGACGATCGCCGTCTATGCCGACAGTCTCACGGCTCTCAATTTCAATGTCGCCGAAGTGATTGCCCTCATGGCTGATCTCGGAATGACTGGCGTGCGGGAGGATATTGCGGTCGAACCAGCCTTCTGGGCGCAGTTCCCCGGCAATTTCCGCTACATTGCTCGGCGAGGCCTGATTTCGACCACCAACTTCGCCAGTTTCGCCAGCCTGCATAATTTCCCGGTTGGCAAGCCGCATGGCAATCATTGGGGCGATGCGGTGTCACTATTTGAAACCACGGCGGCTGGCCCATATTTTTTCAACTTCCACCAAAATGATCTGGGCAACTTCACCGTGATTGGCCCGTCGGGATCAGGCAAAACCGTGCTGCTCAATTTCCTTCTGGCGCAGTCGCAGAAGTTCAAACCGCGCACGATCCTGTTCGACAAGGATCGCGGGGCAGAGCTGTTCATCCGCGCGGTCGGCGGGCGCTATGACCGCTTGACACCTAGAACGCCGTCCGGCCTCAACCCACTCCAGCTGGAAGACACTCCCAACAGTCGCGTTTTCCTGCTCGAATGGCTGAGGACGCTTGTGGGCGGCGCCGACGCAGCGGAAGCGGAATTGCTCAGCGACGCGCTGGACACTAACTTCCTGCAACCGCGCGAGCGGCGCAGGCTGCGGTATTTCGCCGAACTGCTGCGCGGCGGCGGCCGTCCTAATCCGGGGGATCTCTATTCGCGCCTATCGCTATGGTGGGGCGATGGCGAACTCGCTTGGCTGTTCGACAATGCGGAGGACACAACCGACCTTTCCGAACAGACCGTCGGCTTCGATATGACCGCCATTTTAGACAATCCGGCCGCGCGCACCCCTGCCATGCTGTATTTCTTTTTTCGGGTCGACCAGCGGCTAGATGGTAACCCCGCTATCATTGTAATCGATGAGGGCTGGAAGGCGCTCGATGACGAAGTCTTTGCGCGGCGGATTAAGGATTGGGAAAAGACAATCCGCAAGCGCAATGGCATTGTCGGCTTCGCGACGCAGAACGCTCAGGATGCGCTGGAAAGCAGCATTGCTGGCGCGATCATGGAGCAGTCGGCGACGCAGATATTTATGGTCAATCCTAAAGCGCGCGCCGAGGATTACATCAACGGCTTTGGACTGTCGCAGCATGAGCTCGACTTGGTGAAGAGCTTGCCCGACTCCTCGCACTGCTTTCTCATTCGCCACGGCAATGATAGCGTGGTGGCCCGGCTCGATCTGTCGGGAGAGGCGGACTTGCTGACGATCTTGTCCGGCCGTGAAAGCACGGTTCGCCTGTTCGACGAGATCGTGGCCGAAACGGGCGATGATCCCAAGGCCTGGCTGCCGCAGCTTCTGGAAAGGGCTGCGTAAGTCATGAGCTGCCCTGCTATCATCACCGGAGATCGGTTTCTTTCACGGGTGCTCGATCATATTGATTGCCAGACACAGCTTTTGGGTAGCTACGGCTATCAGTCGCTTGGCCAGCCTGGCTCCGTCGCATCGACGGCTATGCTTGGGTTGCTGACTCTGTTCATAGCCCTGTTCGGACTGCGATTGCTCTTCAGTGGTGCGCCGACCGGCCGCGATCTTGTCTATGATGTGCTCAAGATCGGGATTGTGCTGACAATAGCGTTTTCATGGCCTGCTTTCAGAACCGTGATTCACGATGTCGTGCTGGCCGGCCCGGCCCAGATCGCCTCCTCTATCAACACCCCTGGATTGCCGGATACAGGCACCGGGATGGTAACTCGCTTGCAGAGCACTGATGATTCTCTCGTGCAGCTCACAGAGATTGGCGTGGGCCGCAATACAGGCGCCTTTTTGGAAGACGGCAGCACGGGAACCACTTTTGCTGGCAGCGCGCTCGAAGATACATCCGCGCTCGGATATGCGCGGCTGCTTTATCTTGCTGGCACTATTGGTGCGTTGGGCCTTGTCAGGCTGCTTGCAGGCCTGTTGCTCGCCTTGGCACCACTGGCCGCCGGGTTACTCTTATTCGAAGCAACACGCGGGCTGTTCGCCGGATGGCTCAAGGGTCTTGTCCTTGCCATGCTCGGATCGATAGGTCTGGCAATCGTCCTGGCTGCGGAACTGGCAATCATCGCGCCCTGGTTAAGCGATGCATTGCGGATCAGGTCACTTGGATATGCCGCACCTGCTGCACCCATGGAAATTCTCAGCATGACCTTGGCCTTTACGCTCATGAAGTTCGGCGTGATTTGGCTGCTGGCCAAGGTCGCATTCGCCCGGGGCTGGCTGAGCGTTCCGCAATGGCCGAGGTCTCAATCAACTCTCTTGGCGAACGTTTATGACGGGAACGAACAGGTGGTGGTCCGGATGCGCCCGGCAGAAACCCGGGTGGAACGAACCGTTGATAGCATAAACCGGCTAGTCGGTTACGAGGCCTCGAACATCCGGACACTCGGTAGCCAGCGCGCCTTGTCCGGTCCGCGCGTTGATGGGAGAGGTTCGCAGGCACCGGCTGCTGCAAGCGTATCGGGCACGCCTCCCTTGGGCTCAACTTGGCGGCGGTCTTCAGCGCGTGTATCGCGGGCTTCGCAGCAGAGGGACCGCCGGAGATGAATGCTCCAGAGAATTTCTATACCGGCAATGTGAAGGTCGAGGATAGCTGGGCTGCTAGCGTAACGCAGGATCTACGCAAGTCGCGCCGTAACGCCTGGATCGTTGCCGGCGTGGCAGCTGCAATCGCGCTTCTTCTGGCAATCGCTTTGGCGGCGATGCTGCCACTTAAGGAAACCGAGCCTTACGTATTGGCGGTTGATCGCCAGACTGGGAACGTGGAAACTCTCAATCCGCTCGATGAAGCCACTATCTCGGCGGATATGGCGCTTACTCGCTCGCTGCTCGCGCAATATGTGACAGCGCGCGAGAGCTTCGATGCAGACAGCATTCAGCGCGACTTCAGGCGGGTGTCACTATGGAGCGCGCCCGAAGCACAGCAGCGCTATGCAAATCTGATGGCGGCCAGCAACCCGGCCAGCCCGCTCGCCTATATGCCCCGCAGCGGCACAATCTCGGTTGAGATTCGCAGCATTTCCTCGCTTAATGCCGCCAGTTCGCTCGTCCGTTTCACGACCATCCAAACCGACCGGAGCGGCCGTGCACTGCCGCCGCAATATTGGGCGGCGGTGGTCAACTATCAATTCACGGGCGCGACAATGAGCGAAGCCGACCGGCTCGATAATCCTCTAGGCTTCCAGGTCACTCGCTATCGCCGCGATGCGGAGACACTGCCCGAGGTAAGCGTCGAAGACATATTGGATCAATCGCTGCTGCCCGCGGCCGCCGCGCAGTGAGATATTTGGCCGGCCTGTTTGCCCTGGCGCTCACACTGCCGGTCCAAGCGCAGTTGGTCCCGCAGCCAGGCGCAGAAAACCCTCGGCTGCAAAGTGTCCAATGGATGGCGGGTCAGGACATCTTCCTAACCCTTCTTCCCATGACCGCGCTAACTGTAGCTCTTGAGCCGGGCGAACGCATTACTCAAGTTCGCCTCGATAAGGATGGCGAATTCGAAGTGCGGGTATCTACACAGCGCGACAGCCTGTTGCTCGTGCCGCGGATAGAGACCGCTAGTGGCCGAATGTCGGTTCTCACCGCATCGCGTGAGTACCAGTTCGAGATGCACACAGGTACAAGTCCTCTTGCGGCTTACGTTGTCCACGTGGCTACTGGGGACCAGCAATTTCGCGCGGTCGTAGCTTCTCCGGCTTTGACGCCGCTACCCGCGCCCACTGGCGAAATCTGGTCCTACCGGCTGCGCGGAGACCGGGAAGTGCGACCGCTGACGATCAGCGATAACGGCGTGCGAACCCGCATCGGGTTTGCTGCCGATCAGGCTCTTCCAGCCATCTTCGCGATTGGGCCTAGCGGCGAGGAAGAAGTGGTCAATGGGTATATGCGGGGCGATATCTATGTGATTGACCGTGTTTGGAAAGAGCTGGTGTTCCGGATCGATAAGGAGAAGGCCAGCGCTCGGCGTTCCAGCAAACCGGATCAGAGCAATGGCTGAAAGCAAATCCGGCCTGAACGACATTGAAGATGACCGTCCGGTCGTGGCTTCGGAAAAGCCCAGCAATCTTGGCCTTTATGTGTTCGCCGTGTTGTTGGCAGCCGGAGGAATCTGGATATTCTCGTTGATGAGCGCAATGAGGACCGAAGTGGAGCAGGCTGGCCCAACCCTGGTCAGTCCCGATCCGGCGGTACGCATCTCATCGCCCCCGCCGCTCGCGCTTCCTGCGTCGTTTCGGGAGCCGATAGCTGAGGATCAGCGGCCTGCAGTTCGTCCAGAGCGATCCGCACAGGTAGTTAACGCGCCGATCATAGCCCCTCCGCCGGCAACGTTTGTTGCTCGGACGCCCGTAGCTGCACCGCCACCTCCTTTCATAGCTCCGGCGCCAATCACTGCTCAAGCACCCTCGGTCGTCTTCAATGAAACTTTTGGGCCGAATGCGGCACCTCCAAATACAGATGAGCGAACAGCGACCGAGCGCGTCACCGCCGGGCGGCTCGCCAACCCATCGCAAACCATCCCGCAAGGAACGGTCATCCCCGCTGTGCTGGAGACCGCACTGGATTCTACACGTCCGGGCGGCGTGCGCGCTTTAGTTCAGCGCCATATTAGCAGTTTCGACGGCTCGCAGATACTAATCCAGCGTGGCAGCCGCCTCTACGGCGAGTACGAAGCCGATCTCAGCGCAGGCCAGAAGCGAGCAAACATTCGCTGGACCAGACTAATTCGGCCCGATGGGGTCACCATCGATCTGGACTCGCCTGCTTCCGATCCGCTTGGCCGGGCGGGTGTCAAAGGCAAGGTCGACAGCAAATTTCTGCAGCGCTTTGGCGGTGCACTGCTCCAATCCGTGCTCGATATCGGAGTTGGCGTGGCGACACGCGAGGCGACCGGGGGTGTCGTCGTCGCGCTTCCGGGCAGCACGCAGAACGTGCGGATACAAGAGACGCAGGAAATCAGGCCTACACTTAAGGTAAGGCATGGTACGAGCGTCTCGGTATTCGTCGCGCGCGATCTCGATTTCTCGACCGTCGGTGCCTGAGCGTGGAGACGGGATACTACCTCGACAATTTCCTTGCGCCGCTTGCCCCATGGCTATCGCGCGATGACGTAACCGATATCTGGGTCAACCAGCCCGAAGAGGTCTGGATTGAAATGCTTGGTGGCAGGATCGAACGCTGGCAAGAACCAGCGCTCGATGAGAAACTTCTAAGGAGACTAGCGCGGCAGATCGCGGCACATTCTTCGCAGGGCATTAGCCGAGCGCATCCATTGCTCGCAGCCACACTGCCCGATGGGTCGCGAGTGCAAGTCGTAGGGCCACCGGCGACGCGCAGGGGACATGTTTTTGCCATTCGCCGTCATATCTCGGCCGATCTCTCGCTGTCGGATTGGGAGGAGGCTGGCTCGTTTGACGCGATCGCCGCTGGAACCGCTCAGTTCGATAAGGAAAGCAGCTACCGCACGCTGAGTGGGGAAGAAGCCAGTAATCATCTGCGTGAAGCTGTGCGGCAACGCCGCAATATTCTTGTGTCGGGAGGCACGTCATCCGGGAAGACGACCTTTCTCAATGCGTTGCTTGCAGAAATACCATCCGAAGAGCGGCTCGTTCTAATCGAGGACACCGAAGAGCTCAAGCTCCGCCATGAAAACGCGGTTGGTCTGATTGCTGCTCGTGGACAGCTCTCTGAAGCGGAAGTTGAAGCGGAAGACCTGCTTATAGCGGCCCTGCGGATGCGGCCCGATCGTATTATCCTTGGAGAGCTGCGAGGCAAGGAGGCGTTTACCTTCCTGCGCGCCGTGAACACCGGACATCCTGGTTCCATGACCACCATCCACGCCGACACGCCACGCCGCGCGATCGAACAGCTCGCGTTATTGATACTGCAGAGCGGATCGCGATTATCGCGCGACGATGTGCGGCATTACGTTCGCGAAAGCGTCGATGTGTTTGTGCAGCTTGCCCGGCAGGGCGGTAAGCGCAAGGTCGTTCAAGTGCTGGTGAGGGACTGAACTGAAAATGTTCACACTTCTTTCCAGCTCGCTTCTGACACCGCGCTCGCCCGGTGCGCTTGAGGCTGCTGTTGCCTGGATGACCGGTACTCTGTTGGGTACAGTGGCGACGACCCTTTGCGTGCTGGCGATCGCGTTTCTTGGCATTATGCTCCTGACCGGGCGGTTTGCGATCCGCGAGGGCTTTCGGATCGTTCTGGGCTGTTTCATCGTGCTCGGAGCGCCTATTCTGGCAGCAGCATTCAGCGGTGCTTTCCAGCAAATGACACCGTCCGACCCTGCACTGGTACCGCCCGTCGTCGCGGCCGAGGAACCGCGGGGCGAACTACCGCCAGCAGATTACGACCCCTATGCGGGAGCTTCGCTTCGGCGAGACTAGCGAAGAGCCAACTTCCGCACCATATCAATGACGAACCACGTGGCTAGGGTCCGAACTCATTAGAGCCACGAGGTGACGATGGCTGCGATGGCAATCGAGGACATGAAGGTTCTGATATTGCAGTCGAAGCGAGTTGCGACCCGCGGCCAGTTCTCGAAGCGGCAGAACTGTTCCCCGTCAGCACTGGCAGCAACCTTGTGGACCTCTAATACGACCCCCTCGGGCGGCTTGCCCAGGTTACGGAATGGTCGAGCGGAACCGAGACCGTCACTACCGACTTCCTGCATGACGGCGATGCCCTTGTTGCCGAGTATAAGGTGTCGACCTTCGTCTATTATTACAATGGGGTGCAATATTACACGGTCAATCACGGAATGGTGGCTCGTCATATTCATGGGCGGAATGCGGGGGCCGACGATCCGCTAGTATCGTACGTAGGATCCGGCACCGCTCCTGCCGACCGCCGAAACCTCTACGCCGATGCGCGCGGTTCGATTGTGTTGAGCACCAACAGCGCAGGTGGTGCGCCGGAGATCAACACTTACGACGAATACGGCGTACCGGGCTCGGCCAACACGGGTAGATTCCAGTACACCGGACAGGTGTGGCTACCCGAGTTGGGGATGAATCATTATAAGGCGAGAATGTACTCGCCCACGCTGGGCAGGTTTATGCAGACCGATCCAATAGGCTACGGAGACAACGTAAACCTCTATGGTTATGTTGGAAATGATCCGGTTAATCAACTTGACCCTACAGGCCTCTGTAGTACAGGCTCGAATATAGATGGGACTGATGGGGCAAGCACCTGCAATACTCTCGATTTATACGAGAAAAGGTTAGCAATAAAACGAAGCTAATAAGTCAGAAAAATATCATAAATAATGATAACTTTTTTAAAAACCAAGAATCGATGGAAGCGGCTTTGGCCGAAGCAAGGGAGAAATCAGGGAATTAACCGAGGAAAACGACTTTGAGTACGAGTTTGCATTTACGGTAGCGATCCGAGACGATGAAACTATTCTGTCATATTTCCAAGGTCCTCGCGGGGAGGTAAGTGTTAATCCATTTACCGGCGCTGAAGACATTTTTCTTCGTGGCGAGCATACACATACCGGTTTATCAGTTAACGGTAAATTTGGACAAGCATTGGCTTCCGTTTTTTATCCGTCTAGAGAAATTGATAGGGCAGGGCCGAGCGATGATGATGTGAGCTCTGCAAAAATCGCGCGGAAACTACACAGGCACGCGCGTCTAAGGGCTCATTATCAACAGTTTAGAGCGTTCCAAACGCCTATATGGACCTCTAAGTCATTCTAGAGAATAGAAAATGATCACTGTAACTAGAATCTATTATTATTTAAGTGTTATCGTATCTTTTATCGCTCTCTGCAGTGTATTGTATTCGTTTATCGTGGGATCGGAACGTCATTTTGAACCGATATATGTAATATTTATGCTGGTTCTATTTATCTGCTTTATCAGCCCTATATATACAAAAAAATTGAGATATTTATCATCGTATTTGTTTTACATAGCCCTTGCAGCTATGTTAATGGGATACATTTTTGAGTTTGCACTCGGTTATGAAAGCTATTCGCTTAATGAGATGGCATTAGAATATGTAGGCAGTTTTATAGTGGTAGGATTCTCCGTTTTTGGAGTGATTATTTGTGCGAGGGAGTTTCTCAGGAGCAGGCTTACGGTGTAGCACAGCGAACGGTCGTTTCATGGCGTAGTGCTGGGAGATTAAGCCTATGTGTCTACTGCCTACTTTGATATCTGAAGGGCAACTATTTCGGTTCGAAAACCTCTGTCTGTGGCCGACACGCAAAACGCCTTGCTTGGCTTCTCAAGGTGGCCTTAGCGATGCGCCCGCATAAGGATCATATTGCGCTGGCGGCAGTGCCCCAAGAGGTTCGAACCCCGCGGATGCTTGAGGCTGGGAGTAAGCGACGCTGCTCGCCGCTGTTTGGCTGACAAGATCGAGCAGTGAAACAGCGACAACTGGTGCCCCAAGTATTAGAAAGCAGCCCAAGACCACACGTGCCCCGTCGCGAATAGCAACGCGCCCCATCAAAAGAGTCAGCCCGATAAACGCGGCCGCCAGAATGCATAGGATCAGAGACGCAGCCTCGAACATTGGTCCAGTCATCAACTGGGCCATAGAAGCAACCGGCCCTCGCCCTAGAGCAGGAGCCAGTAGCGAGGGCGAAGCGAGCAGTTCTATCCCGGTCACTCCGCCACCATCACCTACGACACGCGCCGCTTCCCGTCCTGCCGATCAAACTCCACGAACACGTCGATGCTCTGCTGGATGTGCGTTCTGCGTGCTGCCCGGCAGCGCAACCACTACGCCTCCCGTGGCCTCCGCGTCGGCCACTCCCGCACCTATATCGAGCACTGACTGGAGAAGCGCGCCGCCGAAGCGCTGGAAGAACTTGCTGTCCACATCGCCCTTCACCCCGGCCCGGCCGAGTGGATCGGAAGCGTGCGAATCCAGCGCGATGATCACGCCGTCGGGGCGGATGAGCCTGGTCCAGCGGATATTCGCGCGTTTCTGACCGGCCTGGAGGTCGGCCTCGTGCTCTCCGTAATGCCTGCTTCCGCGATGGATCAGCACGCGCGAACCATCGAAGCTGCCAATTTCGAGCTGGATCAGCGCCCGCGCTGGCGCATAGGGTGCTCGGCACCACGCTCGACGAGCTACCTCCGCAGACGCGTCGCCTGCTGCATCCATTGTGCGACTATGTGACCGAGCGCGCCAAGGCCGAGAGCATGAAACCGCGCGATATCCGTTTTACGCGGCGCGAAGTGCGCGAGGCGACCAGTTGAGGCAATACCTAGCTCAGACTTCATCTCAGCCGCTTGGATGCACTCGAATATGTGCTGGTGCGGCGCGAGGGTCCGCGGTTCGTCTAGAAGCTGTTTTGGGACGGTGAAGGCGCGGAAGCCGAAGGAGACGGGAGCGAGGTTGCAGCATCGTTCGTGATGGGGCTGATCGACGTCGAGCGGCTCAAAAAGCAAGCTTACGATGCAGGCCGGTCGGGGGTAGAAGGCGAGCGGTTGGCCCCTGGTCGGGGACCGGTCGGGCGATGCACCGGTGAATCCGCCGCAAACGGCGCAATCCTGCCGTTCCACGGCTCGCAGGCTCAGAACGACCCAGAAAGCACGTCGCACGACGATCCCGGGCCGCGCCGATCATACGCGTAGAGCAATGCCGCGCCGCAAGCTGCCCGGTCGGCGCGATCCCGACAGCCTCGCCAGCCATATGGAACGGTTCCTGACCCACCTGGAGGTGCGCAATTACTCCACCGCGACGATCACCGACCGGCGGCACGGGCTATCGACGTTCATCTTGTGGGCGGGCGAGCGCGGGTTGGAGCGACCGCATCAGGTCACGCGCCCGAACCTGGAGCGCTATCAGCGCCATCTCTATTACTACCGCAAGCCCATTGGCGAGCCGCTCTCGTTCCGCACGCAGGCGCAGCGCATGGTCCCGATCCGCGCCTGGTTCAAATGGCTGTCGCGCGCAAACCATGTCCTCTTCAACCCTGCCTCCGAACTCGAACTGTCCCGCCAGGAGAAGCGCCTGCCGGCCCTCGTCCTGACCGCCGAGGAAGCCGATGCGGTGCTCAGCGCGCCCGATACCGGCAGCGTGCTGGGTTTGCGCGACAAGGCGATGCTGGAGGTGCTCTATGCAACCGCGATCCGCCGCTCCGAGCTGTTGAACCTCAGGGTGCCCGATGTGGACTATCCGCGCTGCATGCTGATCGCGCGCAAGGGCAAGGGTAACAAGGACCGCGCGTGGTGCCGTTGGACGAACGGGCGAAGGTGTGGTTTGCCACCTATCGCGACCAGGTGCGTCCCGGTCCGGTCGCGGGCCGCGATCCGTATCACGTGTTCCTCAGCCGCTCGGGCTGTCCGATCGATCCGAGGCGCCTCTCGGAGAAGGTCTGCGGCTATATTGTTGCCGCAGGCGAGGGCAAAGCCCGGTTCGTGCCATCTGCTGCGCCACACCGCCGCCACGCTCATGCTCGAAGGCGGCGCGGATATCCGCTTTATCCAGGCGCTGCTCGGCCACGAGAGCATGGAGACCACCCAGATATACACCCGCGTCTCGGTGACCAAGCTCGCCGAGATCCACGCCGCCACCCCATCCCGGTGCGACGCTCGCGCACGATCGGACGATGCTCGATGCCGCGCTCGCCAACGACGGCGAGGACTGATATAGCCCAAAGGCTATTAACAAATAATAGCTCGGAGGCTATACAGCTAACATGCCGTGGAAGGTAGCCAACCACGATACGTTCGGTGCTGAATACGACGAGCTGCCCGAAGCGGCCCAGGACGAGTTGCTCGCCATGACCAGCCTTCTGGAGGTCTATTGCCGCAGCTCAGCCGTCCGCATGCCGATACGCTCTCCGGCTCGCGCTATGCTAACATGAAGGAGTTGCGGTTCAAGGCGGATAACGGGGTGTGTCGCGTGGCGTTCGCGTTCGGTCCCGAGCGGCAGGCGATCCTGCTGGTTGCGAGTAACAAGGCCGGGGTCGCGCAGAAGCGGTTCTACAAAACGCTCATAGCCATCGCCACCGCCGACAAGCGTTTCGACGAGCATCTGGCGGCACTAGCCGCGAAGGAGAAAGACGATGGGACGGACCCGTAGCGAGATAATGGCGGCACTGCCGCCCGAGCGTCGCGGCAGGGTCGAGGTGCGCTCCGCCGAGCTGGTTGTTGAGGTCGAAGGCCTTCAAGAACTGCGCAAGCTCGCCGAGCGCAGCCAAGCGGACATGGCAAAAACGCTCAAGATCAAGCAGCCCTCGGTCCACAAGATCGAGAAGCGCACCGACCTCTACCTCTCAACCCTGCGCCGTTACGTCGAGGCTGCGGGCGGCACGCTGGAGCTGCGCGTGGAAATGCCTGGCAAGGGCTCCATGCACCTCACCGGCGTTGGCGATCTGGTTTGATCGACCATCTTTCTTAGCCGTTTGCGTCCGCGCGCGCCTGAGGACAAGATGCCAGCTTGATGCTCGCCAAGCGCCTCGATACCCTTTCAAGTGGCCCCGCAAAACCGCTTCAAGGGCGAATCCGCCGCGCCCCCACATGGCCTCTCCCGCGCACCCGCATAAGCCGTTGGATCGCTTCGTAAGATGTGCGCCGTTACGACTGGACCGCTTTAAACGGATCAGTTGTCGCAAACGATCCGGTCAATGGGGTTGATCCGACGGGGATGTAGGAATGTGAGGGAAGGCAGCCATCCTTCGCGACCGAGGTGGGACCATTTCGAACAACGCAAAGGTGCAAAGATCATTAGTTTCTCAAACGAATAAGTAATGAGAAATCGGCGGCTACTTTATTGGCTGATAACAGAGTTTGGCTTTTGCGCGCAGCCCAACGAATGGTAGCATTTTCGTTATCGCGACCAAAAGTGGGCTAGGATTGGTGGGCACGAACACGGAATCTATGGCGCGGCCGACCGCCCATGACGTATAAGCAGTAAAAAGGCGCTAGACTGTTCTTTTGGGCCGTTTGCAGGCTGTCCGCTTGACGATTTCCGGATGAGTGAAGCAGACTTTCGCAATTGGTCTCGGTAAGGAAACGACAGACAAAAGACACATGGGCCTGCCGAAGATGCCATTTGCAAAGGGCTCTGAAATTTAAAAAATGCCCTGTGGTTCCGTTGTGCCTATAGTCATAGGGGGAGAGAAATTCCGCCGCCGCCATTAGCCTCTCGAACGATAGCTTTGAGACGATCTCGAATTTCGCGAATATTCTGCTCGTACATTCCCGGCAGGACTTTTTTCTGCAGTTCCTCGATTATATAGAGCATCTTGAGTACGTCCTTAGTAGTTCTCTCGATTAGGCTAGGCTTGCCGAGACCGGGTCCGCCCGGACCGAACACCGCATCCTCGAGTACCTTAATGCGATTCTCATATTCACGAGACATTACTCAACCTCTCAATAAAACGCGATAACCGCGCTACCAATCAGGAAGAGCGCGCTGATGGCCCAAAAGAGCATATTCTGTGACACATTAAACTTTTTGCCCCAGCGAGTCCATCCTGCCAACGGGGCCAGAACTCCAAAGATGGCCAACGCAGCGGCTATTGCTTCGGCATTGTCGGGGTAGACATTCGCCGCATAAATTGCAGTACCAACCAAAAAGAAAACAATCACATCAGCAACGACAAGGTCATAGTTTGTCCATCGAGCCGCTTTCTTCGCTTTGGCCCGCTTACCCTCGATTACAGCGATTCGGCGGGTCAATTTGTCGCTTACGTGCTCCGTCGGTACATCTGTCATTGTGTCCTCCAAATGGGAAGCAAGCCGACCTTGTTTGGACCGTCAAGACTTTCGTCATCAGTTTCGCTGCGTCTCCGACGCTCACGCGATACTTTGGGCCGATTGCGGACCGCCTGCTTTGAGCCCGAATTGCTTAGGAAGCCGCCATATTGCGGCCGCCCCTAATCTGGCTCAAGTCGTTCGCCCAAACCGTTGCCAAGAAAAACAATGTTTTGGTCGAAATTGAATTGGCTGCGCGTTTATGGCAAGTGTCGTGGCGTGAAAATCAAACTGACAAAGTCCGATTTCAAAAATTGGAAAGAATGTCAAAAGTCGTTTTGGCTCGAGATACATCGTCGCGCGAAATTCGGGCCTACCCAACCAGATGCCAACGCCCATAACCGGCAGCAAACCATACCCATGCAATTGAACGTGGAACGGTGCCATCCGCATTTTTTTACCGCAGTTATGCATAGAATGTCGGAAACTGCTCAAAATCATTCATTTCGTACTCGCGCAACCTGAGCCGTTCAGTCTCCAGTATTGGTGCTGGCGCAAAAGATATGGCGCCATCTTGCGTCCATTAAGCGTAGCGTCAATCCGCCGTTTGAGTTATTGAAATTGGGGGTGAAATCGGGCATCAAGTAGAATTCCTATCCTGACAACTTCTGACGATGATTGGAAATAGCGGAACGGGCTAGCCAACTTCTTCAGGTTGAGCATGGTCTCTGCCCCACCATTCGCGCCGACTTTCAATCAGGTGACCTAAATCTAGCAAAACCGACATTCTTGCAGTCTGGCAGACCCGAACAATCTGATCTTACCTTACTTGACTCTTCGATACAGATAGGTACCAAGGATTAACGATAAGTTCGAATTGTCGGTCGCAAATTTCGACTTCGGGCCAGTGATTATTGCAGCTTGGCTCCTATTTTGAAGGGCGCTACGGCATGAACCGCGACAATAGCTTTCTTTTAGGTGTGGCGGTTGTTTTTCTTAGCTCGATCGTTCTGACTACATTGTGGGCCCATAATCCTGAGGTGCTCCGCCTCGTCCCAGCAACGATCTGGCTGGTGACGCTCGGGGTCTACATTATTGTTTTTGGTCTATTCGGCTATGCTGCCAGCGGAAAGCTTTATGGGGTGTTGATTGACAAGGATGGAATGGTCAGCCTCTCTCGCTTTCAGCTTGTTGCTTGGACAGTCTTGCTGTTGAGCGCGCTCCAGGCAGCCGGAATCCTGAACAGTGCGCTGGTCGATTTCCCTTACCCAGAAGACAAGCCTCCGGAGGTCCTTGGAGCGCTTGATATCGCGATTCCGGCGCAGATTTGGGCACTGCTTGGTCTTGGCGCATTCACCGCCTTGGCGGAACCCAATCTTTCCGAGGGCCGGGCTAACAGATTGAGGGCGACCGACGGACGCAAAACAGGTTGGTCCAACATGGTTAGCGATGAGCGCGGCAAGCCTACGGATATTGCGCAGATTCAATTACTTGCTCTTACGACTCTGTTGCTGGCGGTTTACGCGATGGAAATGTTTGGGATATTTCCTCCCAAAATGGCATCCGAGCCGAAACCCATTGCGACCTTTCCCGAGATTTCTGGAGGATTTCTCGCCCTGTTGGGCGTGTCACACGCGACGTTTCTTGCGCGCAGATCGAGCCTTGGCAAGTCGATGCAATCAAGAACTAGCGTCGCTGCGGGGCCCCACGAATAAGTCGCATTATTATTCAAACGGAGGAAGCAAATGGCCAGAATTATTCAGGATTTTATTCCAACAAGTCTGCCCACAAGGCCGGGAATCTCGCTCGACCCCGAATTCATTACGATACACAATACAGACAATACAAATCCGGGCGCTGGGGCGGCCGCGCATAACAGGTACGTTCGCGGAACTGATGCGGTTGGTCGCCGAGTCTCGTGGCATTACACAGTTGATGATCGCGTCGCCTATCAACATCTTCCGGCGGATGAGGTCGGCTGGCACGCCGGAAAATCGGCCAACACCTCGAGCATCGGTATCGAGATTTGCATGAATGCCGACATGGATACCACCCAAGGATACAATAATGCGGTGGCTTTGGTGGCTTTTTGTGTCAAGGACCTCAATCTGTCATTCCCCGCCTGTATCAAACAACACAACGACTGGACCGGCAAGAATTGCCCAAGAGCAATCAGGGCTGGTCAAGTCATAGCTTGGTCCACATTCCTGGATAGGATTCAGGATAGCCTGAATGCAGCATCCAAGAAGGATTTCGACATCCCGGTCGAAATTTTGGGTGTCGATACAGATGGTCCGGAATGGGATCCTGAAAACGCCGAGGAAATTCTCCGATCAATCGATAAGGCTTTCGCCAAACACGCTTTTGAAAGTGCTACGACGGACCAGTAGCTTCGTGCCCTCGGGTTGCGGGAATGCCCGCGTTCGATTTCCTTGTACCGCGCGAGAAAGTTTGGAGCAACGACATGGCAGCCGAGAGTAGAAATACAGTAAGAACAAAGAAGTCTTGGACGCGTGTTTTGCCCTACGCTGGACCGGGCGGTGCCAAATCGAGCGATCCCGCTTTCGAATACTTCGAGATCGAGAAACAAGGTCCTCAGCAGCTGCTAATCCGCGTCACGCGTTCGCTCGACCTCGTCGACCTGACTTTCGACCTCGACGGGTTCAGTTTCAAGGAGAGGCGTAACCACTTGAGCCAGGACAGGAAACGTGCCCTGATCACCGTATTCTTCCCGCCACAGCATATTGCCGAAACGGTGTTCGACAAGCCGGTCGACGACAAGGGTAATCGCGTTTGCTGCAGGCCCGAGCAAGATCCATGGCAACCGAGCCTGCGGGCGGCTCCCGCTTCGCGCCTGGTATTCGAAACCAAGCAGCGCAATGCCACCAGCAAGCCGCTGCACCTCGAAACTCTGCTCGACTGGCGAAAGCTCAAACTCAAGGTGTCGCCGCGCGCGCGTTCGATCGAGGTGACCGGCAAGCCCGGCTGGCGCGAGCCGCGCGAGGACCTGCAAAGCCAACTGAAGGTTCTGTTTCCGCCCGAAGATGGCGAAGACGACGCCGCATGGGAGGCGCGGGTAAGAGAGATCCCAATAAGGGATTGGCTTGGAGAGCTGACCAAAATTTTCGGAGCACCCGACGCTAATGAAACCGCTTTGCATGTCGCCGACAGGCTGGTGTTTTCCCCGTCAGATCTTTCGAGCTGGGAATGCTATCCCGACACAAGGCGGGTCCGCGATTTCAAGCAGTATGGCAATAGCGTGCCGGCATGGTCGGCGCGATTGAATGGTGTAGGACGCAAGTCGGTGCGTGCCATCCATTCGCACGTGTTCGACGATTTGCCGGGCGGCTTGGGATTGCCCAGTGCAGGCGTGATTGCGGACCGGTCCGATCCGGAGATGGCGCTGACGGCAAGACATCACTGGGACATCGTCGCGCAAACATCGCTGCCCGGCTTGCCGGCGCTGCTCAGCATCGCGCTCGAAACACGGGCGGGGGACGACGGCAACAGCGCCGACCGTACTCAACCGGACACCGCCGAAGAAGCGGCGGCCGGCGAAGTCCCGCGCTCGCGCGTCGTTCTACCCCATATCGCCTACAAATTTCTGGGCAAACTCAACGAAATATCTCCCGATACCGGCATCGCGCTCACCAAGCCTTTTGACGATGCCGACATCATCCTGACGACGCTAGGCGCCAACACGCGGATGCGCTGGAAAGGCGAACCGCCGCGGCTGCGGCTTTATGACCCCGACAATCCGCCCGATAACAAGGATCCCTACACGCTGTTCGAAGGCTTCGATCTCGAGCGGTTGCTGCTTGCGACCTATCTCGGACGCGACAGCCAGATCGAGGCGGTGGAGAAAGGTTTTCTGTTCCCGCTGGGTATTCGCGCGTCGCTGGTCACGATCGTTGAACGTCACATCTACAAGAACTGGCAGGGGCAACCCGGTAGTTTCGAATGTAGGCGGCGGGTAATCGTGGCCAACGATCGCGTCAAGCACTTCCCCGGGCCCTACCACCCGCAAGATGCGCGCGAATTTCCCGCAACGCGGGCGCGCATCACCACCGACAAAACTCCCGATCTGTTCGATTGCCACAATGTGTTCGAAGGCGAACTGCCGGACTACACGATCTTCTGGCCACGGATCGCCGCAGAAGATACCGCGCGCCGCGTCGACGGGAACGAAACCGGAAACGGTGTAGATTTCGAATTCATGTGGGAAACAGACGATGCGGTCGCGCGCAGCAATCTGGTCTTTGTCATCAACTCAAAGCTGGGCAACGAGCACCTAATGCGGCGACTGGTGAAAGAGTACAATTCGCTCGACAACCCGCGTCGCCGCACCGCCCTCCTCGACGGCGCGCGGCACCGCTATGCCAGGCCGAGCAGGCCCGGCAACACCAGCTTCAGCACGCATAGCTGGCTGCTCAAGGCCTCGGGCCGCAAGGACGGGCCGCAGAGCAGCGAACACTTTGTTATGGACGGCCGCATGGAAGGCGCCGACCAGCCGCCGTTCTATCCGATGCTGGAACAGGCGGAGATTTCGGTCCAGTCGGTCGACCAAGTGCTGGGCGAAGCGCAGGGCCGCATCGGCGTTTCCTATTTCCCAGATTACGTGCGCGACGACTTCCCCGCCGATCGTCCGCGCAACGACGGCGAGCCGGTGGCCGAGGATAACAAGGCGGAAATCTACCTGCAGGTGACCGCGGGCAAAGTGGCGCTACAGGCAGACAAGAAGGCGAACCGGACCGGGGGGATGGCGGCGCCGGTCTTCGATGTCGCGGCGATGGCGCGCAAGACCGGGTTGGTCGGCGGCGACGATACGGGCGCGGCGGCAACGCGGGGGGGCGCGAAATACGATTTCGGCAAAGCGAAGGCCGGCAAGTTCGATCCAAGCCAGTTTTTCAAGGGGCCGAAAGCGGCCCGGCTCGAGGCCGACGGGGCCGGACATGTCGAGACCGGCCCTATCGACGCGGAGGGCGGTAATCCGCTGGCCAATCTGTTCGGTATCCTCGACCTCTTGAAACTCGATCTCGGGGCAGACGGCGTCAACATCGACGGGGTCAATTCGCCCAAGCTGCGCGAGAGTTTCCAGTTCGGGGCGCGCGAGAGTACGCTGGTGAAGAGCGTCGCGGAACGGCTGCTGAAGGTGCTGTACGCCGCCGACGGCGTTGTCCCCGCGATCGACCAGGCGATCCGCACGGCCAATGCCAGGCTCGCCGGCGCCACCGGTAAACGCAAGATCGGCGTCGCGCTGACCGTCGAGGCCTTGCTCGGCAAACGGCTGGCAAGAGTGCTCGGCCGGTTGCGCGGTACCGCAGGAACCAGCGTGCAAAGCCTGCTGGAAGCGGTGCGCGACGATCCTTCAATAGGCACAATCAAGGAGGTCGCCGATTTCGTCGAGGAGTTCGCCAGTGCGGGGGGTGCCTTCATCGACGATCCGATTCCCGACGAGGTGGTGAAGACACTGAAGCTCGTTCAGGGCCTCATCGACAGCCTGCGCAAAGGCATGCTGGTCGCCACGCTGGTCGGGCAGTTGCGGCAGGAGCTTGAGACCAGGGCAAGGGCCGAATTGTGCGCCGCTATCGGCGATGCGGAGGAATATGCCGGTATCGTCTTCGGCGAGTTCGGCTACGAGGCCTCCGGCCATTTCAAGAGTTGCGAGGAAATCTTCGCCGATCCGGGCCGCGCTCTGGCGGCGATGGGAGAAGGACTGCTGGGCGGTGCGCTCGATGCCACGCGTTCGCAAGCGGAAGACCGGGTGTGGGGATTCGCCGAAGCCTACCTGCTGCAACTCCACGATGCGGCGGCAGTGGTCGAGGTCGACCTGGCGTTGCTGAGGGCCGATCTCGAACGCCGCGCGCTCGACGTCCTGGTCGAACTGGCCACCGAACTCGAGCCATACAATCCGACGAAGGCGGACCTGCGCGACCGCACATTCCTCAGGGCAAAGCTGATCGAACCGGCGCAGACCGAAATCGGGGCGATCATCGAGCGCGTGTTCGCCGAAGCGGTCGAACCCGCGAAAGCCGATACCGACCAGCCCGACAATGCCCTCGCACAGGCGCTCGGCAAGGTTGGGCAGCGCATAGACAGCCTCGAGGAACGGAGCCACACGAAGCTACGCGAATTGCTGCTGCGTTCGACGGTCATCGAGGGCCTCCGCCCGAAGGACCAGGCCAAGCTGCACGATTTGGCCGAACGGATCGCTGACGAACTGCACGAAAACGTGGTGCGGCCCCACGCCATCGCTCCGCTGGAGAAAATGGAGACCCGGCTGCTCCGGAGCGTCGCTGCGGGGGGTATCAAGGCCAAGGACGCGATCGTTCGGCTCACCGACGCGTTGATCGCCATCTACCGCGCCAGCGCGATCCCTGCCCATTTCGACGAGTTCGCCGAACTCGTGGAGCAGGTGAAAGCCGCCGTGCTGGCCCTGGTGCACGAGGCGGTGGCGGCACAGCAAAAGCTCGAGGAGGCTCTCGACACGGTCGAGGCGAAGACGCTGGCGCTGCCCGAAGACCCGTGGGAAGTCGGGCGCGTACGCGAGGCCGTGCTCGAGAATATCGCCGAGGCGCGCACGACGCTCAGCGCCTTCGAGCAACAGCGGGCGAAGATACCCGCCGATATCGCCGATCTCGATCCCGACAAGCTCGAACCGCTGGCCGGAGCGCTGCGGCTGCGGGCGCAGCTGCTGGCCGAAGCCGGTGCCATACTCGACCCGCTGATCCGGCTGGCTCCGGAATCGGCAGCGGAAGACAAGGCGCGGGACGATTTGTTCGCAGCGGCCAAGGCCTTGATCGAAGCCGTCGCCCAAATCGCCGATGCGGGCTTCGACTGGAGCGACATCCGCGGCTCGATCGCGAAAATCCGCACGCTGGCGGAAGCGAATCCGCCGGAGGAATATCTCTCCGCGCTCGAAGGAGCGCTCGAAAGCACCGTCGCCCGGGCCGAGGCCTTCCGCGATGCCATGGGACAGGTGCTCGCGGGCGATTTCGCCGAACTGCACGCTGCCGTGATGAAGGAAGGCGCAGCGCTGCTGGCATCGATCGACAAGGACTTGGCTGGCCGGCTGGTGCAGACCGTACTGTTCGCACAGTCGAACCTCCAAGCGTTGGGCGAGCAGGCGAAACAGGCACTCCAGGCAATATGGACCAGCGGGACTGCGCCGATCCGCGCTTATCTGGACGGCCTGAAATCGATGCTCGCCACGGTGCGCTCGGAAATTGTCGAGCAAATAAAGAATCCTGTGATCGAGGCGCTGATTCAGATCGTCACCGGCGGCAAGGCCGATGTCCTTAATGAGAGGATCGACACGCTGGTCGGCGCGGTCGAAGTCCTGCTGGGCAGGCTGGACGATCTGGGACAGGCGCCACCCGACACGTTCGTCGACGAGGTCGAAAAGGTGCGCGACGATTTCGACCAAACGGTAACCGCGTTCAAGGACCTCGACGACTTCATCTCCTCGATCGCGATCGAGGATTCGATGAACTGGCTCGGCACGCAGTTGCGTAGCCTGCTGGAAGCGGTGCGTGACGAGCTGGAAGAACTTGCGCTGTCCTTTATCCCGACGCATATCACCACCGGCTACGACTGGCGGACGAAGCTTGACGGCTTTTGCAATTTCAAGCCGGTAGAATCGCTTCCCTTGTTGGAGAAGAAGGACGGCGTTTGGATGCCGATCCTCGACGACGACAACAAGAAGGTGGAAGAACACCACCTGCATGTCCGCAGTGAGTTCAGTTTCGATGTACTCAAGAAAGAGCTGAAGACGAAAGTTTCGGGCGAACTGGCGCCCTTTGACCTGTTCGTGTTCTCTCCGAGCCTGAATATCGTGACGATCCGTTTCGGCACCTGCTCGTTCGAGACGGAGAACGGCAAGAGTCCCGATTATAAGATGCCGATCGATACGGTGACTCCCGGGCCGTATATCAAGTTCCTTGAGCCGCTGCAGCAATGGCTCGCCCCGAAGGGCAACGGCTTCTACCTCAAGCCCCAATTCGGGCCCCCGGGGATCGAAGCGGGCTATATCTACAACGCCGGCGTGGTGCAGCTGGGCACCTTGCAGTTCATCAACCTTGCCTTCGGGGTCTCGGCGAGCATCTATTTCGATGGCAGCCCGGCCCAATACGCCTTCAACCTCGGGAGTTCGAGCCTCCCGTTCATGGTCGCCAACCCTCCCTATGGCGGCGGCGGTTGGATCAAGCTGACGTCGAAGGCGGACGGCAGCAACACGCTCAAGCTCAGCATCTTCTTCGGCGGCGTTTCGGCGCTGAAATTCGGGCCGCTGAACGCGCAGGGGCGCGTTGTTGCCGGACTGGCCGTGAAGGACCAAGGCGAGAACAACCAAGTGCTGTGGGCGTATTTCGAAGCGGCGGGGCGCGGCACCATAGCTTGCTTCTCGCTCACCTGCACGATCCGCATTTCGCTGATTCAAGAGGGTAGCGGGCGGATGTACGGCGAGACCGCCTATTCGTTCGAATTCTCGGTCGGCATCGCCGAATACGAATATCGGGTCAATGCGCGCTACAAGATGTCGAATGGCAAGTCGTCCGGCGTTGCGGCGCTGGGCGACGGCAGGCGCGCGGCGTTCCTCGCTGGCGTGCCCAAGGCGACCACCACAATGCACGTTCCCGCCAAGCAGAAGCGCTGGAAAAGCTACGTGGAGACCATCGACCTAGAGGCGGTGCAATGAAAATGGGTGATAGCGAGCAAGTGAACGACGAACTGCAACTCAACTGCGGCTATCTCAGCATTCCCAACGGTGTGCTCGGCGATGAGCTGGATGGCGTGGATTTTGCGACGGGCGACCTTCTGCTGTCGGTGCAGGTCACGCCGACCCTGCTGGGTGGCGGCAAAGGCATCCCAGCCGCAAGCTGGCCATCGGCGATCCATGGCATGAGCGAGGAGGTCGAGGTCTGGTGGGCGGACGGGGACGAAACGCCTTCGGACGACAAGCAGCTTATCGGTTCGTATCCCTCGCTGATGCGCGGCGGACTAACGGCGTATCTAAAGTCGGCGGACGCCGTATGGGAGAAGGCATTCGCCTACGACAACGATGCCGACGAGTATGTCCCACCCTTCCACAGCCTGGCGGAGGCGCTGAGGAATAAAGGCTGCCAGCAGGATGATCGGCATCGGCCGCCGGGGCAGCAACAGGAGCACGAAAGCGTCGCTTCCAATCCGAAAATCCGCAATCCGCGCCTTGGCGACCTGTCGCTGCTGTTCGAACGGCTCGAACGGGTTGAGAGCGCCACGCGTGGACGCAAGACGAGCGCTGCGCGCAGCCGGCGCGCAAAGATGGCGACCGTCATCGAGGCCATGGCGGACGTGCTCAACAACAGCGACCCGCAGGACTTGCGCGAAGCCGAGCCGCTGGCCAGCCGCGAAGGGGCTGCTGCCAACGCTTGGAGCACCCAGACGGCGGCGATGCTCGATGCGCTGGAGGCCGGACTGGAAAGCGACCGCGTCGACATCGATATCGACGATCTACGGCAGGCCGTGCTCGACTTTGCCGGCGGGGTCATGGCCGATGCACAGTTCAGGGAAAATGTTAACGACGCCGACGAGAAATGGGGCGAGGAGCCGGAAGCCGCGGGGACGCGCAAGCTGTTGGCGATCCTGTCGCTGCCCAGCCTGGCGCACTACCTCGGCTGCGCGATCGACCTCGCGCTGCCGCCCGCCGACCTGGCAGGCCGGACAAAGGGTTTTATCGCGGTGCGCTTCGCATCGGACGCGAACGCGCAGCGCGCCTGGACAGCTGTGGAGGTGGGAGGCGCGGGATCCGGCTTCGCCCCGCGCGCGCGGCAGGAGCCCGATCGATACAAAGGCAACTACCTCGACATGCAGGCGCGGGCCGGAAACGCCCGCCGTTTCGAACTGGGCAGCGTTTCGGGTGCGCACTCGCTGATCGGCACCGTCGCCGCCTTCAATGATGGCCGGAAGTTGGAGAAGCCGGTGATCAAGCGCGGCGGCATCCACTTCATCGACCGCAAGAAGGCCGACGCGAAACGAGAACAAGCCGCAGCGAGGCTGGTACGACAAGGTGGCGCGCCGGTTTTCTTGGAGAACCTGCTGCGCGGCTATCGCCCCGATTTCGCCTGGGTCAAGGCGGATGGTACGCATGTCTGGCGCCCCACCACGCAGCGCGCGGTGCGCTGCACCGATCCGCTGATGGAGCAGGGCTATTACGACAACGACTATCTGAAGACATACGTCCTGCCGCGCGATCACGGCCTCGCCGCCGAGATGACCGAAATCAAGACCGACGACAAAGGCAACGAGGAGATCCGGCCCGAGTCGATCCTTTTCACCTGGAACGGCGAGAACATGGCGCTGGCGCGCGACGACGACGGCGGGGCGAATCAGGACGGCAAGGAGAACGACGGTCACGAGGCGACGGCGGACAAGACGGTGACGTCGGTCAACGGCTTTTTCGACCTCGGCCTCGATTTCGAATTGTCGCCCGCTGCCCCGGGACTCCTGCCGCTGCGCGAGCGTACCGGCTATCGGTGCGGAGTCCGGCTTTGCTATGCATTGGGGGCAGGGCCGGTCTTCGAGGATTCCGCTTACAGCGACGCCGACCTGGTCCTTGGCGATTGGGAAGACCAAGCGCAACCATACATGTTCCGGCGGCTGCTGCCGCAGGTGCCGCCCGCCTTTCACCTGCATTCGCGCGATGAGGTCATAACGGCCGCGACGCCGCAGGCGCAGCGAGGCGAAGGCGGGCTGGTGATGGTGGTGCGCGACGGGAAGCGCTCCGCCGTCCGGCTGGTCACGCCCGCGCGGATCGAATTCGATGAGGCAGAGATCCAGGGCCAGTTCGACAAGGACGCAGCGCTCAACCAGGACACGCCGCGTGGGGCGTTCGAGGGTGCCGGCGCTGCACCGGCCATCCAAGTGCATGACGAACAGGGCACATTGCCCGAGGCACGCTACAAGGACATCTATTACGTCGTCGGTGAAAAGGCGGTCTCCATGCGCGATCCAGACGACGAGGTCTCGATCGGCAACGAACCGGGTGAACTCGACAAGCTGCGCCAGCCATTGGGTACCGTCGCCGCCCTGGTCGAGAATTGCCGCCCCGAGCGTCCCTTCTACGTCGATCGCGGCGCGCGCGTCTTGAGCGGACAACTCGCTGAGTACGTTTCGAAAGAGGACGTTGCATTGCCTGCCGTAACGCGCGATTTCTGGACCGGGGACAAGCCCGAAGAAGCCAGGCCGCTTGCGATCGCGCTAATTGCTGGAAAAGACGACGACTTGCCGTCCCTCAGCACCGGAAAGCGCTTTTTGCGTTCGCACGACAATTCGCGTTCGTATCGTTTCGACGGGATCAAGGTCACCCTGCCCAAGGCTGCCCGCCGAACGCTCAAGATAACGGCCGATACTAACGAGCTGGACGGGATCGCTACCAGTCCCGAACCCGCGCAGACGGTCGACCTTATCCATGCCATCAAGAAACCGCGTCGGTTGGATTTGGTCAGACGCCCGGGCGATACCGAGTCTACCGAATGGACCGAACTTGGCCTGCATGCTGTCAGCGTCGCGCCGACGAGCGAGCGGCAGTGGCGCAAGATTAGGCTCGACATGATCGAGCGCTACGGTGCCAACTCGCTCGACTGGCACAGCGAGGAAGGCGGCAGTACCGTCTTCTTTGTTGGCAAGGCAGCCATCGACGGCGCGGGAACGGGTTCAATCCGCGCGCAGGCGAGGTGGAAGGAATTCAATACCGCGACCGTTCAAAAGGCACCCGACCCCGAGGCCCCCGGCCAGCTGATCTGGCGCGAACTGCCCGAAGACGGCAAGGGGGACCTGTTTTCGATCGATTTCCCGGTCGTCGACGAAAACTCGGATCTGCTTGATTTCGTCAAGAATCCGCTGGCGCCGGTGGCGGATTCATCGGGGTTGCGCGAATTGTCCTACGCCAAGTTTTCCGACGGTCGCGCGCGGCGCCTCACGGTAAAGTTGATCGGCACTTCGGCTTTCACCCAGTACTACAACTCGCGAGACGAAACCGACCATCAAATTACGCACGAGGTGGAAGTTTGGACCCAGTGCACGTTCCGTCCGGCACCGCCGACGGTCGACAAGCTGATGCCGCAATTCCGCTGGGAGCGCGATAAGTTCAAACCGGTCCTCAAGCGCCAGTCCCGCGTCCGCATCTGCCTGAGAACCGACTGGTTTTTCTCGGGCGAGGGCGAGGAGCTGGGTATCGTACTGCTTCCCGCCGGCGATACAGGCAACGATCCGTGCGATTACTATCAAGGCGCGCTCGAACCCTTCGAGCGCTTCCTGTCGCGGGGCGGGGTGGATCCGACGCGTAGCAGCGCACCTGCGCAATTCCGGCTCGCACCCGAAAATTTTGCGCGCGAGCCGAGTGATCTCGAAATTGGTGTGAGACTCTATCTCGGCAATCCCGACGGCGAAGCGGAGGCCGATACGGCGTCGATCAAGGTCGATGTTCTGCCTTTCCCTGTGACCACCGACCCGATCGACGGCCCCTGCGTCGACCTCGATATCGACGTGGGCAAAGCCTACATGCCGTTCCTTCAACTCGGCCTTGTGCGCTTCCAGCGCCATGCGGTCGGCGAAGCTTACAAGTTGCGCGCCGGCGAGGCGAAAATTCCGTTGACGGACCTGCGAGCATCGTTCCCGGTGGAATGCCAGCTGCAGGTGGTCCCAGAACGTACACTGTCGGTCGAAATGCACGGGCAATACGCCAGCACTTTCACTGTCGAAGGCCCCGGCTACTCGCCCGCGATCCCCGGCTCCGACCTACCGCGGCCCCGACTGGTCGCGCGACTGTTTCGCTGGCAAAAAGGGACGTCCAGTCAGTTGCCTTACTGGGAACTAATCGCGACATCGGAGATGGACCAAATTGCCGAAAGTCCGGCCGCCGCCCGCTGGACAAGCCCCAGGCTCAAACTTGGCAAGGGCAACAATTACCTCGCCCATGTGGAGGAATACGAACGCCTACCCGCCGATGGTGCCGAGCCGACAGAGCGGCTGGTTTACACTGCGACGCAGAAATTCCTTAGAAGCGGCAAACCTGGGAGCTGAAGCGACTCCGACGGTGTGTCTTGGCTTCAATAGGGCTTGGAGAAGCGCAGTCAGACATGGAGTCGCCGGTTCGGCTACGCAAATAACAACGAGAATGTCGAACCGATACCGGACACCTCATCAATTAGTATTGTCATCCAGCGAAGAGTTGGTTCGGATGAGCTGTTAGTCGCCATTGTGTTAAACGACTGAAGTTGGGCCGGAAGCGGACAGTCCGGTATTTTCCAAGCAGATATAGAATGCCCTCCTTCTGCAACTGAAGCATAAGAACCCAAGCAATTGGTGACTTAGCAGGCGGATCAATCAATCGTCAGGGCATTGATCCGAACGATGCAAATTGATGCTGAATTCTTCGACCAAGTGAAGTTCTTACGCTCATGTTTCAGACACGGTGGAATTCCGCTCTAGCTGGCGTTTGAGCAGGTAAACTATCACGCCGGTCAATTCCGACATCACCGCCAACTGCTTTCCAGCCATCAGCGTCTGCGAGGCGGCGACAAAGTCGATCTCGCCGCTCCTTACACCTTGGACAAGGGCTACGATCTCGTCTTTGATTTCCGGTGCGGTGTCGTCGAGCAACTGGCTAAGTGCTGGCAACTCGATGTCGAACTCTCCCTGTACGAGAGTGCGCGCTGCTGTCTCCTGTGGAGCGCGCGAGGGCGTAGCCAATGCACATCGATCCAGCGAAGCGAGTTCACTGGCAGCGTTGATAGTCTTATCGAGCGCATCCAGCGTGTCCGATTGGAGCGGCAAAATTCCCAAAGCTCCAAGCCACTCGGCACCTGCATCGGGATTAGGATAAAGCGTCTGGTGGCCGGATTGTGTGAAGCGATTGACCGAAAATCCGTTGGCAACCGGAGTGATTGTCATGCCGATCATATGGTCGACCGAAGCACGCAACGGCCCTGCCCAGGTGTCAACACCTTGGGCCGCTTCGACCACCGTATCAGATTCGAGTAAAACCAGGATTTCAAAACCGACCAAGGGGAGGACGGCGCTTGTTCGGTCACGAAATTGAACCGTCACCGGCGCCCCCACAGCCGAAATCGCTGATTCAATCTCAGCCTTTTGGTCTGCGACAGCCTTATCGGTTGCGGCACGCGCCATGGCCGTGATTTTTCCCAAAGCGTTACCCTTACGGGCCGCACGCCCGACTTTGCGCCATGTTTCGGCGGGAGGCATATCACGCTCGTGCGCGCGCTCGGCAAGAACGCGCACTGAAACGAATAATTGTTGAAGGCGCGATAGCATCGGCGGCACCTCGTCGGCAATCAGCGCCCATGGTTCTTCGGCCGCCACATTGTTTAACTGCTCGATGAGATCGTTGAGCCAAGCGATGTAGGCACCAGCTTGCTCGGGCAAGCGAGCAAAGCGCTTTACGAGATTCACGGTGCCGCAAAACAGCACATTCTGGAACTTCGTAACCGCGTTGTTGGGGTCGCCAGCCGCGTCGCCCTTTGCCTCCTCCGGCGAAATCGATGGAGGGGTTAACGCCGTTGTCAATCCGTTGAGACGATTCAGCGTATCAACCACCTGCTGCGGAACATCACGTCCCCGCAAATGCATATCGAATGCGCGATCCAACGTCGGGACCAGTTCATCCAGTATGGCTATCCCGCGTTCGAGGTAATCGCTGTAGCTGGGCGCCGCCACTCGCCGGGCGATCTGATCAATCCATCGCCGATTCCATGCCGGAACTGATTCAACAGGGATATTTTCCCGAGCTATGCGCTTGGTCGCGGTCGGATATTCCGGAAGTCCCGCTACGCTGCCATCAGCATAGATCGCGCGGGATGCGGCGATATCGGCCGATGGACATATCGACAGCAGAATCTCGCACAGTTTGACTACATCGTCATGCGGCGAAGGCTGCTGCGATACGACGACATGCCAGTAATCGCAGCTGACGATCGTGCCGTCATCCTCCGTGTTGATCGTCGGCGTTGCAACCCATGCCCTCTCCGCCTCCAACCTCGAAAACAGTTCAGCCTGTCCGATCGCGTCAACCCAGATACTCGCTACGCTACGATCGACCGCACCAACGGCACCTAAAAGCTCTGCTAAGGCGTTGAAATTGTCATCGTCGAGTTCCGGCACGATTGAGACCAAAGTCGCGCGAAGGTCAGTCGGCAGGGCTATTCCGACAAGCGCCGAGGTTATAGCGTTCAGTTCGGCTATACTGCTTTTCGCGGCGATTGTGCTAAGATCCGCCTCGGACAGTCGGTCGAATAGCTGGCTTCTGGGATCATCCTCGGCATCGCCTTTCAGTTGTGCCAGACGGTTTGCCGCAGCCCGTATCTCGGGAATGATATCCAGCTCGCTCAAGTCCAGGTCAGCGACCCCAAACATGGCCGCCGTTCCTATTTGTGTTCGGGGCAGGGCTTCAGTTTCCGATGTTGCGAACCACTCCTCGATGACTGCCGATATTCGTCCGCCTCCCAGCCCGCGCAAGGCCGATGCCAGAACCTCCGCTTCGGGATCGGCACGTAACCGCGCTGCAATAGCGTCGAGGACCGAAGCGACCGGAATCCGGCGTTTGGAAACAGCATCTTCCACAAGCAATTCAACATCCTCACGCGGAACTGCGGATAATGTGCGCTCAAATGTTGCCGGAAATGTTGGTGGCGGGGTCTGATGCGACAGCTGCAACAGCTCTTCGGACCGCAATTGGTGGAGGCCGCCAAACAATCCGGCTTCTGGTGCGCGGATCAGGTGTTCGTCGACCAGTCGTTGAAGGGCGCGCGAAAGCTCGGCGTCCGAGCAGCCAAGAATATCGGTGACTTTTCCTGTATCGACCCGGGCTCCGGCAGAGCCAGCCCAAGCGCTTAAGCGCAAAGTATCCAGTTCCAAGTCGCGGGCTGCGTCGGCAATTCTGGCTTGCACTTGATCGGCAAGCACGTCGTGCAGACGCTTTCCCCGAGTGAGGATATGAACATATTCGAGGAGCAACCCGTTGCTGAGTTTCCATGGCTCGCGCCAGCCGGGCCACTCGGTATCCTGGGACGTTTTCAGTTCGCACCAGATACGCTCGGCCAGTGCATCATCTGCATCGGCGCGGATTTCCGTTGCTCGTGCGCGTTCCGCAACCAAAAATATGTCTTCTTCGCGAATGGACCCGAGCAAAAGTACACCCGGCAAAAATACAATTTCCTTCAGAAGAGCAGTCCAGGCCTCAGGACCCTGACGCCCCACATCATCGATTACAAATCCGATCGGGCTGGTCTCGGATGGCCGCATGGCCCGGATCAGCTGGCGCAATGCGGGGATGTCTTGGACTGCTGTCCTTCTTACGCGAAACCAGCGCACCGTATGCCGCATTATATTTGCGGTTTCCCACATCAGCGCGGATTTTCCGGAACCGGATGGCCCCACAATCAACGCGGCACGCTGTGTTTCGAGCCCCTGCGATACGGTGCGTCGCGCATCGGGACGCTCCGACACCAAACCTGCAGTGACGTGGCCCGGCTCCACATCGACGCCGAGGTAGAAGTTCGGATCGTCAAGAGATGTCGAAAAGTCCACTGCTTCGCACAGGCCTTGCTGGATGGCCTGCTCGATCGCTTCGACATCAAGGACGTGCAGGAGCTCAGTGATGGCGTGCTCCGTGTCGCTAATCGATAAGCCCTGATAGTCTTCCGCTTGTAGGAGACCGTTCGCATCGGCCAGATCGCCGACGCGCTTCAGCAGATCGGCAAAGGAAATTTGTGCAGCTATCGGGCGACAGCCGGTCTTGTCGCAAATCGCCTGTATCGCAGCCTCTCTGGGTGAGGCCATGATGTATAACTTGGTCTTCTTCAGCAGACTTGCCGCATCTGGCAGATCTTGGAGCTCTTTACTTAGCTTGCCGTCAATTGCGGTTGCGATGGCAGAATCGCGTTGATTGGTCAGACCCTCGACGCCCCGTTCGAGTATGAGCTCCAGCCGGTCAGGATGTGGAACCGTGCCGTCGTGCCGCTTCCATAGATCGCTTATATCCGAAAGTGTTTTGCCGGTTTGATATTCGCCGAGATGTTCTCGGCGACTTTTTACTTGTACGAAAACAGAATCGGACCCTCGCAGCTCAATGTCATCGCCTCCTTCCGGAATGACGATGGCAGGCGTTCGCAAATCAGCCCAGATCATTACTGCAAGATTTGCCGCAACAGCGTCCTGATAGCGAAAACCGCGTCCGGCATGTGAACCTGCGCGGCTTGCAGGCTTGGGCGACTTTGGAGTTGATCGTGTTCGACGTGCTTTGCGGTTGCGGCGTTTTTGGCTTGATTTCGCCACGACCATTAGCCCCTTACCATCAGGGAGAGACGCCGGCGTTTGCAGTGCGATGTCGGATCGCCGATGCTATTCACAGAACAATGTGCCCCTTTCGATAATCCTGAGTTTCATATTGCCCCCTTCTTCACCGACGAATCTGCAATCAAATTTGTTATTCCTTATAGCATTTTGCGCCTCACAGGGCAAAGATGCTGTACAAACTAACTTCCTTTGGTTAGGTGATATGCCAAAATAACCCGCAGAGGCATAAAGTGTCATGCAAACTAACTTGCGCACATTGGGTCCGAACGAAACGAAGCTCGTATTGTCGCTCACCGAGCAGGGCCAGGAAATCGTACAGGCCTCCGAAGTTATTGCCTTGCTGGGATCGGAAAGCCGAGCCCGAAAGGTCATTCAGAACCTGATCCGCAAAGGCTGGCTCACCAGACTGGTGGGCGGTCGCTATATGCTACTGCCGCCCTCGCATGGTCCGGAAAATCTGGGCGAAAACAATCTGCTGGCATTGGCTTCGGCGGCGGTCGATTCGTCTTATGTCGGCTGGTGGTCAGCAGCCTCTTTTCACGGATTTACCACGCAGCGTCCGCATAGGGTGACCATAGCCGTGCTCAAGCAGCGCGCTCCGGTAACCATAGAAGGCCATAGCGTGCGGTTCACCCAAATGGCCGAACGCAAGTTCTTTGGTTTTGAGCAGGTGGAAATCTACGGGCGCCAAGCAACAATATCCACGCCAATCAAAACGGTCATTGACTGTCTTGACCGACCCGCTCTGGCTGGCGGGCCGGGAGAGGTGGCCCGTATTGTGTTCGGAGCGTCTCGCAGTCTTGAATTCAATGATGTGGTGGATGATGCGATACGCATGGAATCGCAATCATTACTGCAGCGCTTGGGCTTTTTGGCCGATCTGGTGGGATGGCCGATACCCGGTCCAAGCCGCGAGCAACTGCGCGCAGCGATCGGGCCCTCTACGCGATCGAAGTTCGGGCGAAAGGCGCACCGCGAAGGCGATATTGGCTATGTCAATGACTGGGGTCTTTTGGTTCATGCATCCAAAGAAGACCTGCTGGCAGACGTCCCCCGGATTACACGGGAACCCGGCAAGTGCTGACCGTCGACGAGCTTCGCAATGTCGCCCGCCGATCGGGTGCCCGCGACATCGGCAATGTCGAAATCGACATTCTGCTGACACATATATTGCAGCTTTTTCACGAACGCGACCTGCTCAAACATCTTGCTTTCAAAGGCGGGACAATGCTCAGAAAGATGGTGTTCGGCCCGCGCGGGCGCCTGTCGACCGATCTGGATTTCACCCGCAACAGCGATATTGATGGCGATGACCTGCTGCTAGAGATTGCTGAAGTCCTGATGGAGGCGCCCTATCACGGGATCACCTTCGCCTTCGCCCGGGATAAGGACTGGTATCATATTGAAGATGGTCTGTCGGCCAACCCCCTCTGCACCCATGACGGGAACAAGAACGGCGTGCGGATAAAGGTCCAGATCAGCACACGAGAACAGCCGATATTGCCTGTCATCCCAATCCCGCAATTGCCGCAAGACTATTTCAAACTGCTTCCATTCGACCCCGTAGATATTCCCTGCTTGGCCTATGAAGAGATCACTTCGGAAAAGGTCAGAGCGGCAAGCCAGCGAACCAAGATTCGCGATCTGCACGACTTGTCCGAGATAGCGAAGCGCCCGATTGATCAGGATACCGTTCGTGCGCTTGCCGTCATCAAACTGTGGGCAGTTGGCGATCGGCTTCACTTCGAGAGTATTTGCGAGCGAATAAGCGACGCCGACTATGATGTAGAAGATTTGCGCATGTTGTTACGCAAAGATGAGAGCCCTTCGCCACCGGATCTTGTAAAGAATGTCACTGATAGGTTTCACTTTCTGCAGAATCTGGGCGAGGAAGAAGCGATCCTGGTTGAAGATACCAGACGCCAATTACGCAGAGAGGCTGCACACCTTCAGGAACGGCTGCAGACGCAAAAAAACGATGGCTGAGAATGTTGGAGCGGATAATGAGCGGGGCAATGAAGAATTGAGTCGAAAGGCGAATATATCGGCCGAATCAACCGGGGGGATCGGTACGAACTACGAGGGCGACGCAATCGCAGTCTATCTGGCTGCCATGCTTGCCCAATCGGGCGCTCCCGGAGCTGTGGGCATCATTGTCGGTCTTGCCGCCCAGCAAGGTTCCAATGGCAGGCCACTCGATGATCTGCTTGTCCGTTCGCAAAGCGATGCAGGCGAAATTGCAATGATGGATCTGCAGCTCAAACGCCGACTTACGATCTCGGCTGCCGCCAGCAATCTAAACTTTGCAGAAATCGTCAGCGGCACCTGGGATACTATGGAGTTGCCATCATTCACCGAGGGACGAGATCGTGCGGGCTGCCATCGCTGCGTGGCGGTCGAGGGTGCCGAATGATTTGATTGCCGAGGCTATAGCCCCATTCGATGGACCCGCAATTATCGCCGAGCTGAGGCGAAAAGATCTAGCGGGTGAGTCAACGCAAATTGCCCAGGGCGAAGATGGCCTAGCCGCAGGAGGCGGAGAAAGAGCGGGGCCTAGAGATAATCTCGATATAAATACTGATGGGGATCTAATACCTGATTTTATGCAGTCGCGAGAGAAAAGAGCTCAGCGTACTTTGGATCTTTTGGAGAGCGGCCTATACTATCAAGTTATACGGGAGAATTTCTACATAACAGATGGGGCATATTTTTCTCAAAATCCTGATCGGAAAGATTTAATTGATCGGCTAAATGCAGGTCTTTGGCAGTTAATGGATACAAAAGTCGGCAAGCGTTTGGCTATTCATTTATCTTATAAAGGTTGGCGGCAAGAACTCGAGTTAGTCGGCCACGGTCGATATAAGAATTATGGGGCAGCTCGAATAGGAATGAAAATTCGTTTCAATTTCCACCAAGCTGAAAATTTGTGGTATGTCCCAGAGAGACCCCCATACATGCAAGTTTATGCAGCCGTAATAGGGCACGAACTGGGCCATAGATTGTTAGGTTACAAAGACTCTGTTCCGTCGGGCTATCGGTTTCCTGACTTCAATGATTTCAAATCGTTGCCACTTCACGAGCAGATAGAGCTCTTGCCACCGGACGATAGGAGTGACAACGTCCGTTACGTTGAAAATCCAATTTGGATAGAGTTCGGTAATGCCCCGCGATCAAGCTACTTGAATCCTAGCATGTATAAGAAGTATTATGAGGCACTTAATTATCCTCCTCACGGCCATCCATAGAAATGTACGGCTGGATGTGTTAAATAACGAAGGTTATAAAATATGATATTCGCACGATTCTTTTTTTTCCAATAGTACTATTTTCTTGTGCTTCACCGAAAACGCCGGATCAATGTGGAAAATTTGATCTTATCGGAGAAGGGTTCTCAACTCGAAGCGTTGAACTCAGCGAGGACAATGGGAGTGACGTCGCATCATCGATGAACACGATAGATAATGTCTTTGTGATTGGGTATTTTTCTGATGTGTCTGGTCCTGATTTTCAGTCAGAGAGGTGTGATCGAGAAGACAGGGAAATTTTTTTGGAAAATCAGTATAAAAATAATTACAACGTCCAAATGCTGTATTCTGAGAGCTTATGCTTGGAAGATAGGTCTGAGATATATAGGTTCACGGTTGATTTTAACGATGCGTCAATTCGTCAAATCCTATATTCTGATAGGGCTGAATAGGGCGTTCATGATAGCTTGCTCGGATCTAGTGTTTTCACTAGCATACACTTGCCCGTTGCCCGCGGAAGCCAATTTGAATATGCGCCACGCGGCGTGGCAAAGGGCGTCAGCAGACTCTCATTGCTGGCAGTAAGCAAGCGCTCTACCTTGATTTGTTGGCCTATGCCGCAGAGAAGGTCGACGCGGAGGCTTGCGCAGCAAGCTCATCCAATAGCCTGATATCCGATCACGTCCATACCGCGCACTCCGAGCGATGAGCATGGCTTGCGGCATATGTTCGGCGATCTGCATCGCCGCTACACTGATTATATCAATGCCAAGCGACATTATGCCTGCATATTTTCCTACACGCCCTGCATCCGCTAGCACTGCCCGATGGCTCGCTATTCAAACCAAATCCGTCAAATCCACGCTCTTCGCGCACAAGCATTTCGCCGCGCCTCAGCGCACCTCCACCAAAATTCACAAAGGTCACACATCAACCCAAAGCGCGGCGGGCAAGCCCTTGCAAATACGCCCCTTTCTGCAAAAAGCCACACTTTTCAAAGACCCCATATCCGGTCCATGTCTTCCATCCCCTCAAACCCACCCGGCAGCGAGCCTCCCCCGGATGGGCTTCATCGACACACCCGTTTCTTGGGCCTCGCGCTGACGGTTTCTATGGATGAAGAGGAGCTTGCCAATTGAAGATCAATGCATTTCTCGGCTCAGGTGTCTCTGTCCCTTCGCAGCTTCCAACGGTTCATGTTCTTACACCTATGGTCTTGCGCACAGATGCCGGCATGGGTCCGGATACCAAGCGCGCCTGCGCTTTCCTAAGCCTTTTGGAGGCGTATGAAACTGCAGACAAGCTGCGAGGAGGGCTGTTTGAAACGCGCGGAGGTATCAAGGCATCGGGCGCCATCTACCGCTCTGGTAAGACGACTTATGAGGATTTGTATTTCCTGTGCGATCAAATATTCGCGTGGGCAAATGGACTTGCCGACAATGCGCAGACCACAGCTTTCGTCGAAGCAATCGAAAGGCGCGCGGGCGACTTGTTGGATGGGAAAACCCACGAACAGAGGATGTACCAGCTCGGTAAGCTTGGCCGGGTGGGGCGTGAATTGATCCAAACGGTGGTCGCGAAAGAGCTTCGAAAACCCTACGTCACCGGCCTCGGCCTGCTTTCCGAAATGGCACAGGATGCCGGTGTTGAGGAACTGGATGTTGTAACCCTCAACCACGACACTTTGCTTGAACAGCATCTAGACGCGCGCGGCATCGAATACGCAGATGGGTTCGGTGAACGTGACGGAGATGTTCGCTGGAGTGATACTGATGTGTTTGACCAACCCGGTGTAAATGTCCGGGTTTTGAAGCTGCATGGTTCGATCAACTGGTATTCGTTCTTGCAGTCGGGCTCCGCAAGGGCGGCAATACGCACGGATAAGGAGGGCGACTGCGTGTGTGATCGGAATGGCGAGATACTGACGCCGGCAGTGACAGGCCCCGCGTTCTTGACCGGGATCGGCAAAGCGATCTCCTATAATCGAAGCATCTATTCTGACATTCATTTGAGATTTCAAATGCTGCTCCGTCAAACGAAGCGGATCGTAATGTCCGGGTATGGCTGGGGCGATGCAGCTATCAACTTTCAACTTGAAAGCTGGCTTGACCGAAGCTCGGATAATAAACTTATTCTGCTGCATCGCGAAACGGACGAACTGCTTAAGAACTCCCTGACAATGGATGCCGGTTTCGCTGCCTGGGTTCGGCTTGGACGGATCGTGCCGATTGAAAAGTGGATGTGTGAAACGACACTCCAAGATATCCGGGCAGAGCTGGTTTAGCCATCGATATGACGGTGCATGCGGCAGTGGTTCGATGAGCGTGAGGCGGATAGTTTGATCGATAGCTCCTGTGGGCATACCAACATCAATCTGAATGCTGCTTCGAACAACCTACGCTGTCGTCATTGGAGGATCAGTCACAGACGGCATAATCGGAACTTTACCTACGAACGCTCAATTCGACATCATGTGTCGGCTGGACTTCGCCGGTTGTTCGAGCATGTGTTGCAGCGCGACCAGACTACCGAAATTCGGCTCGCCGCCCTTGCGTGATAATTGCTGGGGCTCGTTTCGGTACGGACGGCAATCTCGCCGCTCCGCTACCGGAGACCACCAATGTCGAACGACAGCGCAAAACGCACACCCAACCCAAGAGCCGAGATTCTCCTCAAAATGCTCCGACGCAAGAACGGAGCATCCATCGACGAGATCGTCAAAGCGACCGACTGGCAGCCGCACTCAGCACGAGCAATGATCTCAGGCCTTAAGAAAAAGGGCCACGCAATCACCCGCGAGAAGGCCGGTAAGATCAGCCGCTACAGCATCGCAAGCGAGGCCGCGCAATGAGCCGCTTCAAACAAGACCTCGCCGCATTGGATGACATGTCGCCAACCCAGCTTCGCGAACGCTGGGCCGAGATCGACAAGAGGCAATTGCCAAACGTTCCACCGAAGCTGATGCGGTCGCTGGTGGCGTACCGACTACAAGAACGCCGCCACGGAGGCCTGCCCAAACTGGTCCGCCGTGAACTGATGCGGCTGGCGGCGGAAGGGAGGGGCAGCGCCGACATTCGAAAGCCGAAGACTAAGCTATCAGCAGGTGCCCGCCTAATCCGAGAATGGAACGGCCAAACCATCTCGGTCGAAGTTCTGGAGGGTAGATTCAGATATGCCGACAAGACATGGAACTCCTTAAGCGAGATCGCGCGACACATAACTGGCACCCAGTGGTCAGGCCCACGCTTTTTCGGGCTGACTGCCAATGGCTGAAAAGATCCGGCGCTGCGCGGTCTATACCCGCAAATCTACCGAGGATGGTCTGGAACAGGAGTTCAACAGCTTTGATGCGCAATATGAGGCCTGTGCTGCCTATGCGTTGAGCCAGCGTCATGAAGGCTGGATACTGAACGAAGAGCGCTACGATGATGGCGGGTTCTCAGGTGGTAATATGGAGCGGCCTGGTATGAAGCGTCTGCTTGCTGATGTTGCTGCAGGAAAGATTGAAATCATCCTGCTGTACAAGATCGACCGGCTTACCCGCAGTCTTGCTGATTTCTCCAAGATTGTAGAAGTTCTGGATAAGGCTGAGGCCAGCTTTGTGAGCATCACTCAGTCGTTCAATACCACCACCAGCATGGGTAGGCTTACACTCAATATGCTGCTGTCATTCGCGCAGTTCGAACGCGAGGTCACCGGCGAGCGTATCCGCGACAAGATCGCAGTATCCAAACGCAAGGGTATCTGGATGGGCGGTCAGGTGCCGCTTGGCTACAAGGTGAAGGACCGCAAGCTGGTAGTTGTTCCAAAGGAAGCCGAGCAGGTAAGGCACATCATGGAGCGCTACATCGCGCTGGGCACCGTGCCAGCGCTAATCGAAGAGCTGAAACGCGGCGGTTATCGAACCAAGTTGCAGCAGCGCTCCAGCGGGCCGTATAAGGGCGGCTGCGTCTATCGGCGCGGGACCATCTATCATCTGCTCTCGAACCGTATCTATCGCGGCATGATTGTACATAAGGGCGAGGCATTTGAAGGCGAGCATGAAGCGATCGTTGATCAGAAGCTGTGGAATCAAGTTCAGGCAACTCGGGCAGGCCGCATCACCGGATCGTCGAAGCGCAAACACATCAATGAGCCCAGCCTTCTGATCGGCCTCTTAGAAGATCAATATGGACGTCCAATGATGCCGAGTCATTCTGGTAAAAGCCGTAAGGCGCAGCGTTACCGATATTATGTGACGCGGCCTGATGCCCTTGATGGCAAGTCGGCGTGCAGGGTGTCCGCTATCAATCTTGAGAACATTGCATGCGAGCAACTTGCGGCGAAGCTTTGCGATGATGGGTTCCTGCTGGACCTGCTGGGCGATGACATATCGGAAGCTGGGCTGCTTCAGAAAGTTCGGGAGCAAGCTGATCTTGCTTCGGCGCAGCTTCGGAGCGGAACGGCGGCATCGAAGGCTGAGCTGCTGGCGAAGCTAATGCAAAGTATCAGACTGGGCGAAAAGGCCGTTGAGATTGCTCTCAGCGGCGATGGGTTGGCTCGGACGTTTGGGTTGGTGGAAGGAGTTCTGGCCAGCGATAAACTCTCACTGACTATTCCAGCAGTTCGGCACAGGTCGGGGCATCAGCTGAAGCTGGTTGTGCCGAGCTCGAAGCAAATGGAAGCGGAGCCTGCGAAGCATGACATGAAGCTGATTGCGCTGCTTGCGGAGGCGATGGAAGCGCGGGATCTGGTGTTTGCTAATCCGGAGATGTCGATGAATGCATGGCCAAGCGGGAGGGGCGATGTCGGACTCGGCTTGCTAAACTTGTCGGTATGTCGTGCATCGCGCCTGAATTGACCCAGCAGGTGGTGGAGGGCAGGCAGCTAAGCATGCTGACTGTGCAAGCACTTCAATCTAGCCCGTTGCCCGATAGTTGGAATGTGCAGATGCAGGCTTTCCGCTAGGTTCGCTTTTTGGGCCGCTTGCAGACTGTCTGGTTCTGACAATTAGTCCTCGCAAGCCGGAAGTTCCGCCATCCGCCAGAATGCGTTGGTAATCGGTCTGAGACGATTTGACGCAAGTAGCGGCGCATGGCGCAGCTATAAAGGCTCTAGAAACCCATCAGTCCATTTTAGTTCTATTCCTACCGCCCTGCGCTTGACTGGAAGGGAAACCACGAACAAGCATCGAACCGGGAGGGGTGGATGTTCCTATTCGATAACGAAACAAAGGTCGATCTGCTCAACAATGAGCCGATCGCAGCTTCCATCGTCGCACTTCTTCGGGACAACCCCTCGAAGCCGCTGACGATCGGTGTCCACGGTGATTGGGGCGCTGGAAAGTCGAGCGTCCTTGAGATGATCGAGAGCCAGTTTGAGGCCCATGAGGATACTGTCTGTCTGAAGTTCAATGGCTGGCGCTTTCAGGGATTCGAAGACGCCAAGATCGCGCTGATCGAGGGTATTGTCACAGCACTCGTTGAGAAGCGCCCGGCGCTGACGAAAGCCGGGGACGCGGTAAAGGACATCTTCGGGCGTATAGACTGGCTGAAACTCGCGAAGCACACCGGTGGTCTCGCGCTCACCGCGACGACGGGGATTCCCTCACCCGACATGGTTGGCGCGCTGTTCGGCAAACTCACGGATATCGCCGCCGATCCTGCTAAACTAGCGACGAAGGAGAATCTCGACGCAGCAGCGGAGGGCGCTAAGGATTTGATCAAGCCTTCCTCGAAGCGTGTCCCCGAGGAAATCGAGGCGTTCCGGAAAGAATTCGACGAGCTCCTCAAGAAAGCGGGAATCAACCAGCTCGTGATCCTTATTGACGATCTAGACCGCTGCCTCCCCGATACCGCGATTGAGACGTTAGAGGCGGTCAGGCTGTTCCTGTTCACGTCCAACACCGCCTTCGTCGTCGCAGCCGATGAGGCGATGATCGAATATTCGGTCCGTAAGCACTTCCCCGACCTCCCGGATAGTACCGGTCCCCGCGACTATGCGCGCAACTACCTCGAGAAACTGATACAGGTCCCGTTTCGGATCCCGGCGCTCGGCGACGTGGAGACTCGCTCGTACGTGACTCTTCTGCTCGTCGGTGCCGAGCTCGGAGAGGACCACCTAGGCTTCCAAACGCTCATCGAGAAAGCTCGCGAAGCACTGCGCGAGCCATGGAAAGGCGGCGGCGTGAACGCCGCGCTCCTGAACACGACATTAGGCGATCTGGAGGACAAGGGACCAGACGTCGTCTCCGCGATTACTCTCAGCGACCAGATCGGCCCTTTGCTTGGACGCGGTACGTTCGGCAACCCGCGACAAATCAAGCGCTTCCTCAACGCGCTGCTGCTTCGTGAACATACTGCGCATAACCGAAAATTCGCCGAGGATTTCAAGCGGACCGTCCTTGCTAAGCTGATGTTGGCAGAGCGCTTCATCCCGCGTCTGTTCGAGCAGGTCGCCACCGACGCAGCTCGGGATGAAGGCGGAGCCTGCCGCCGACTGGCGAAGCTCGAGGCCGGGCCGGATGCTCCGCCGGCGACGGATGACGCCGAGCTGAAGGCGGGCGATGGTAAGGCTAAGCGGAAAGGGGGTGCCAAGGCTGCGACCGCGCCGCCCGCGGCCGCCGATCAGATCCTTGACGAGTGGCGGGTCGATGAACGCGTCACAGAATGGGCGAAGCTAGAACCGAAGCTCGCCGGTGTCGATCTGCGCCCGTACCTATTCATCGCACGCGACAGGAAGGACTTCTTTGGTGGGGCCTCCACACTCGGCCACCTCGAAGGCGTGGTCGAAATGCTGATGCTGCCGAAGATCGCGATACAATCATCCGGGCTCAAAGAACTCGCGCCAGCCGAAGCCAGCAGGGTCTTCGAAGGAGTACGCCAGCGGATAATATCCAGTGACGATTTTAGGATGAAACCGAAGGGCGTCGATGGGTTGGTGGTACTGAGCACCGCGCAGCCTCTCCTCCAGCCGAACCTCTTGGACTTCATCGAACAGTTGCCGGCCGACAGGTGCGGCGCGTGGCTGGCGACGGGGTGGAACGCCGCGCTGACTTCGCCGCAATCGAAGGATCGCTTCACCCTGATCCAGGGTGGCTGGGCGAGACAGGACAGGAATGCCGCGCTCAAAGCGGCGGCAGGAGCCGGTATGGCGATCAAGACCAAGGCGAAAAACTGATGGGAACCTCCACGCCCTTCGGCGGACCAAAGGGGAAGGATCTTCTCGTTCCCGACTTCGTAAACGATGACGACGCGGCGCCACCGGCACCCACCCCTCAGGATGGCGATGGGGCTGAGCCGATCCCGCCGGCTCCACCCGCACGCCCGGCTCCGGCACCGCCCCCGCCTCCCGACCGGTTCAGGAACGCCCGCCGGAACTTCACAAAGTTTGCCAGCTCGGGTGGTGACGACCGACGCGCTCTCGGCCGCGCGGTCTCTCAATATGTGTCTCAGGCTTCCGGAGGGTCGGGACCAGCGGCACGCAGGATGGGATCATCTCGTGGAGTCGCAGCTCGCATTGCTGGCTTCCTCGGTGACGTCAGCGCCCGCGGTCTCCAAGCAGCGCTCCTAACATTCAACCTTGCCGGTATGGCGGGAAGTTCACCCGCAGAGATTTTCTCGGCATTGGTCGAACAGTTCTGCCCCGAGGGCGGATCGATTGACGAGGGCATCGCTCGCGACGCCTTTATGGAAACCGTTGTCGAGCTCGCGGACGCGGGAATCGCCGACATGTCGAGCCTGACCCCAGAACAGATGCAGACTGTGCTCGAGCTCTATGTCGCGCACACCATCGAGGACCGAATTTACAACGATATCGGCATTAAGGGCGTCGAGATTCCGGCGAGTGCCAGTGCAGCGCAAGCGGTCCAGGATCTATTGCACGAGTTCATACTCGGTGGCGTATCCGACGCTTTCAGTGAAGCCGCGATCGACTTCGCCGCGATTGACCCAAGTACGATCGGCCAGACCATGGAACGCGTCTATGGCGCCGCCTTCGACATCCTCGAGGTGCTCGGCGAAGGGGAGGCATCGCAGTGACCCGGCATCTCATCGTGGGCCGGCTAGGCGCTGGCGACAAGACCGCAATTCCCAAAGCCGCCGATGAACAGATGACCCAGTTGCGGTTCGGCGCGCCCCACGCCCTTGCATTCGGGCTCGGGCATGCACTGGATGATCTCCGGAAACTCGGCCTCTATCCGAGCGAGATCGGAGCGGATCTCCTCTTGCTAGCCGCACACGTCCACGCGGCCGACACGCGCATATCACGCGCTTCCGAATCTCAAGACGGCTGGACGAGAGAAATACGCCTCGTCGTGCCCGTCAGCGACCAAAACCTTTGGCAGACGACCCGGCAGACGCTTAAGCGCGCGCTAGATTTCCTTACTGGTGACCGCTGGCAGATCGGATTCCGAGCGCGGCCGCGCGCGCATCATGCTCTGGTCGCCGCACCCGATGAGCAGCTCGGAGGGATACCCTATGACGGTATCAGTCTCTTCTCAGGCGGTTTGGACAGCCTGATCGGCGCCATAGATAAGCTCGACGCGGGCCACTCACCCCTGTTCGTAAGCCATGCGGGCGAGAGCGCCGTCAGCACTTCGCAAGAGACATGCTTCGAAGGGCTGCGACAGCATTTTCAACGGAACGATCTCGATCGGCTTCGGGTATGGATGACGTTCCCGAACGGTCTCGTCGAGGGCGTCGAGTCTGAAAGCACGACGCGCGGTAGATCGTTCCTCTTCTTCGCAATCGCCGCGACGGCGGGGTCTGGAATCGGGCGCCCATTCGAGGTCCAGGTGCCTGAAAATGGGCTCATTGCACTAAACGTACCCCTCGATCCGCTACGCTTGGGCGCTCCCAGTACGCGCACCACACATCCATTCCACATCGCCCGATGGAACGACCTGCTGAGGCTACTCGGGGTACGAGGGTCGCTCGTGAATCCCTATTGGGACAAGACCAAGGGAGAGATGGCGAGGGGATGCGCGGAACAGGCACTGTTGATGAGCCTTGCCGCCGACTCGCTTTCTTGCTCGTCACCGGCGAAGGCTCGGTGGCAGGGGCTCCCTCAAGGGCACTGCGGCCATTGCCTCCCTTGTCTGATCCGACGCGCCTCGCTGCTAGGACGTGACCCGACGCCCTATATTCTCGGCGACCTGACAGCCGTGAAGCTCAACACGCGCAAGGCCGAGGGCGTACAGGTCAGAGCATTCCAGCTCGCTATCGAACGGTTACGGCAGAATCCGGACCTCGCCGCAACGCTCGTGCATAAACCGGGGAGTCTTGCCGACGTGCCATGCCAGACCGCAGCTCTTGCAGACGTCTATCGACGCGGACTCGAGGAGGTGGGCTTATTGCTCAGAGGTGTTAGGGCAGGCCCCTCGTGATCGACCGCGATGAGATTGAGCGAGCCGCGCTCGTCGATTTCCACTGCCACCTCGATCTCTACCCCGACCATCGGGCCGCGATTGCGCGATGTGAGCGCGACGCAGTGTACACGCTGGCGGTGACGACCACGCCGAAAGCTTGGGCGCGAAATCATGAACTCGCCTCCAAGACGAAGTTCGTGAGGGCGGCGCTTGGTCTTCACCCCCAGTTGGTAGAGTCCCGTGCGGACGAGCTGGCGCTTTGGAAGGAGCTGGTCGGTGAGACGCGATACGTAGGCGAAGTCGGCCTCGATTCAGGCCCGCGATATTATCGCTCGCTGGACGCCCAGAAGCAGGTCTTTGGGGAGATACTGGAACGATGTAGGGACCTTCGCGATCGCATATTGACAATCCATAGCGTGCGATCCGTCACGGCGGTCCTAGACATGATCGAAGCCAAGCTACCAAGATCGCGCGGCAAGGCCGTCATGCATTGGTTCACCGGCTCCGCAGCGGAGATGCGGCGCGCGATCGAACTCGGTCTCTACTTCTCGGTCAACCACATGATGCTCGAAGGAGAGAAGCGTCGCGCGTTGGTCGCGGCGATCCCGCTCGACCGTCTGCTCACTGAAACCGATGGACCGTTCACGCATGTCTCGGGAAGGCCTTCCCAGCCCACCGATGTCTCATTGGCGGTCGTCGAACTTGCGCGCTTGCATGGGATTGAAGCACCGGCAATGGCGCGGCGCATCACCGCGAACCTGAGTTCCCTTATCGGCTGAGGCCCGGAGCCCCATATCGCTCCGCAACGCTGACCACTCTCCGATCTCGCATATCCTGCCCATTCAGCTGAAAACATTCCCGCGGACGGGTACCAAGCACGGTATCATGATGCGTCACTCAAAATTCGATATTGGTCTGAACGAGCGGCTGCTTTCGGAATTCCGAAGGTTATTCTCGAATGACCGAGATGGGGCGCGAAGCTGACATTCGCGCAGCTCCGCACATTCCATTCGACTTCCCTCCTGAGTGAAGCATAGGTGTGCCTACTGAAACGCGGTCCATAGGAGCCGCCGCCCCGACGCGTTAAGCGATACCGGGGCCTTGGGTGGTGGGAGCAGCAGGTGCTGCTCTGGCATAGGAGAACCACCCATGACCAAGTCCTTAGAGAAGAAGCTGACTTTAACCGCTGCCAAGCCAGAGCGGAAGACCAAGGCGTCGATCGTTGAGAAGCTGCTCGAGCGCAAAGACGGCGCAAGCCTTGAAGCCATCGGTAAGGCAACCGGCTGGCAATCACATAGCTCACGAGCTTTCCTGACCAGCCTGCGCAAGAAGGGCCGCGAGCTGGTCCGGTATCAGGATGGCAAGGGCATCTCGATCTATAAGCTCACCTCGCTGGATGCTGACGAGGCCAACGTCTGATGGGACGAGGCAAGCAGGTATCGCTAGCAAAGCTGGACGATCTCTCTCCCGCCGAGCTGCAGGAAGAGTGGGCGCGCCGTTTCGATGCGCCGACTCCGAACATTTCGCCAGCGCTGTTGCGGTTAGGACTGGGCTACAATCTGCAACAGCGAAAGCTGGGTGGACTAAGCAGGGAGGCTCGATCGTTGCTGCGACAGCATGCAAATGCTGAGGCGGCACCTTCATCTATGCTTCTGCCGCGCAAACTCACACCCGGAACGCGGCTGGTGCGAGATTGGCACGGCACCGGCCATACAGTCACTGTGCTAGAGAAGGGGTTCGAGTATGATGGCAAGGTATGGCGCTCCCTGAGCGCGATTGCCAAGGCTATCACCGGCACGCACTGGAACGGACCGCGGTTCTTCGGTCTGACGGAGCAGCGCCAATGAAACCTCTTCGCTGCGCTGTCTATACCCGCAAGTCCACCGAGGATGGGCTTGAGCAGGAGTTCAACAGCTTGCACGCCCAGCGTGAAGCCTGTGAGGCTTACATCTTGAGCCAGCGGCATGAGGGCTGGACGCTGGTGGAGCGCCCGTACGATGACGGCGGGTTTTCAGGTGGCAGCATGCATCGGCCGGGGCTACTTGCCTTGCTGGAGGCTGTCGAAGCGGGCCTTGTTGATGTGATCGTGGTCTACAAGGTGGACCGACTCACCCGCAGCGTCACTGACTTCGCCAAGATCGTCGAGCGTCTGGATGCTAAAGAAGCCAGCTTCGTCTCAGTTACCCAAGCGTTCAACACCAAGACCAGCATGGGACGGCTGACCCTGAACGTCCTCCTATCATTCGCCCAGTTCGAACGCGAAGTCACCGGCGAGCGGATCAGAGACAAGATTGCAGCACCCAAGAAGAAAGGCCTATGGATGGGTGGGCCAGTGCCTCTTGGATACGAGGTGATCGACAGAAAGCTGGTGCTGGTGCCGGAAGAAGCAGAGCGCGTACGCACCATCATGCGGCGCTACGTCGCCTCACATTCCGCTAATGAGCTGATCGCGCAACTTGAGGCCGAAGGCATTCGCACCAAGATCCAGCGCCGAACCAGTGGCCCGCATAGGGGCGGCATCCCGTTCCAGCGGGGAAGTCTGTTCCACCTACTCAAGAACCCGATCTATTGCGGCAAGATCGTCCACAAGGGCACAGCCCATGAAGGCGAGCACCAACCAATCGTCGATGATGAGCTTTGGAACACCGTGCAGGCTAGGCTGAGCGAGAAGGCTCCACCGCGGAAACGCTCGAAGAATGATCCTCAAGCTGCACTTCTACGCGGTCTACTCACCGATTCACAGGGCCGACCCATGGTGCCAACCTACGCCACAAAGGGCAGCAGGCGATATGCCTACTATGAAACCCGAAAAGATCTGACGCGGCCGAATGATCCTCCAGCCACCCGTATCGGGCAGGGCCAGCTGGAACGCCACATCATTGTCGAACTGACAGCGCTCTTGGAAGATGAGCACGCGCTGCGCAGATTATCGGGCTTAGATGAAGCTAGCCAACTGTCGCGCATGTTTGAGATTGGGCGTGAACTCGCCGCGAGCCTAGCATTCGGTCAACTGCGTCAGACGGTTTTCAGTAAGCTGGTCCGTTCGGTCCAGTTTGCTGACGAGCAATTGGAAATCGCGTTCGATCCAAAAGCTCTTGGCATCGACACTGCCAACCCGTGACCCTAGTGCATTTCCGCGCCAGAGCGGAAACCTTTTCGTGAAACCAAACTGCGGATTGATCCAGCGGACAAGCAGGCAGCGCCAGATCCGCAGCTCGTCCGGCTAATGATCGATGCCCAACAAGTCCAAGAGCTGGTTTTAGGATCGCCCGAGCTGAGCGTGAATCAACTAGGCAAGCGCGAAGGTCGCTGTCGCACCCAGCTTGCCAAGTATCTGCGCCTATCTTGGCTGAGCCCGAAGATCGTCGACGCCATTCTAGCTGGTAATCAGCCAAAGAGCCTGAAACGGACGCGAATCCTCAATTGTGATCTGCCGACTGATTGGCGCGCGCAAGAGCACCTTTTATGGTTCACTGCCTGAGGTTCCGTAGTTGCCCATCAGACATGGTGAAGCCTGGAAATCCGCGAAAGAGAATGTTGCGGGTTTTGCGCTTCTAGAGACGGCAAACACGTCAGTCTCAGGCTGCAGGCAAGCTATCCGATCCGCCAAAGCCCGCAGAACTGCGCAGTTTGTGGCGAGTTCTCAGAGCGACTGCGGTTTTCGGGTTCTCTTGAAGACTGTTTGGTGCGGTCGAGAAGACTCGAACTTCCACGGCCTTGCGGCCACAACGACCTCAACGTTGCGCGTCTACCAGTTCCGCCACGACCGCACATCGTATTGGCGGGCGTTGATGCGCCCGGCCTCGGTAGGGCCGCGCCACTAGCAAAGCGGGTGTGCCACCGCAAGCGCCGATCTCATCGTACCTGCACGCTTTCCGGTAATGGTTCTGCGGCCCCGCGTCCCACAGCGGGACCGGCTTAACGATCGGCTTGCGAATATGGTGAACGGTTCGGCAAGGATTGCGCATAATGTTTGCTGCCGCCGCCTTCCTGATGCTGGCCCAAAGCGCCGCGCCTGCCGATTCTCCGCCGGTGGCCCATGCGAGCGCGCATTCCTCGGTAAAAATCGTGCGGGCCACCCGCATCGATATCGGCAATGCCGCGCGGGGCGACACGCAAGGGGCGCAGATCGCACGCGACGAAGCGGGCAAGTTGTGGATCGAGTTCAGCTAGCGCCGGACAGCCGGATCAGCCTGGTTTCCAGCCGATCTCTGCAAACTTCGCCGATTTGGGGACGTCCGTCACCGCTTCGTTGATCGTCATGCTTTCGCCCGGCGCGAGGCTGGATTGCGGCGGCTCCACCACCCAATCGAACACGATCCGGTCACGCTGATCGCGCAGCACGATCAGCAGCGGCGGCACCCGGCGCGTTTCGCGGCCGGTGTTCTTGATCGTGCCGGTAGCCCCGAAAAACTCCGTCCCATTGGGCAGCGCGCGGCGATCCTGCTGGTCCTCGGGAAATTCCAGCACCAGGCCGGGCTGGCCCATGGCGAAGGTCGGGCGATTGACCGGCACCCAATCGGGCAAGCCGAGGAAGTTGACGGCCACCACGCTGCCCAGCGCGAGCACTGCGAAAATTGCGGCGGCGGCGGTCCACAGCTTCAGCGGATTACGGCGCGGACGGAAGGGCGGCTGATAGTCGAACTGCGAGACGTTGCTCGCCTCGTCATATTCGGGCTGCGGCGCGGGTGCGGTCTCCACCACGGTGGGCGGCGGCGAGGGATGGTCGGTTGCCGGGGCGCGCGGTTTCTCGCGCGGTTTCGGCGGGGCCAGCGGCGGGGCTGGAGGCGGGGTTTGCTGCGCAGCGGGCTCAGCGACGAAATCCGCCAGGTTCAACTCGGGGCCGTCCTGATGCCAGCTATGTTTGCACTTGGCGCAGCGCACGGTGCGGCCATCGACACCTATCGAGGCGTCGGGAACGACATAGCGCGTAGAGCAGGCGGGGCAGGCGATTATCATGGTTACCGCCAACCCTTACGCACCCGGTTGAATCGCAACAAGTGTGCACCACACTGTTTAACAGCGAGGGAACGCCTTTTTTCCCCATCCAAGCCCGGCTATAGGCGGCCCGGCAATGCCGATGTCTGCTTTCCCCGAACGCTTCGCACGATCGTGCCAATGACCGAGGGGCCGGGCGAGATCGTGAGTTTCGACAATGTCGGGCTACGCTATGGCACCGATAGCGAGGTGTTAAGTAACGTAAGTTTCACGCTTTTTCCCGGAAGCTTCTATTTTCTGACCGGCGCCAGCGGAGCCGGGAAAACTTCCTTGTTGAAATTGATCTATCTTGCTCAGCGCCCCTCGCGCGGAGTGATCCGCATGTTCGGAACCGACCTGATCACGCTGCCGCGTGGAAAAATTCCCGCTTTCCGCCGCCGGATCGGCACGGTTTTCCAGGATTTCCGGCTGGTTCCGCATCTTTCCAGCTTCGATAATGTGGCGCTCCCCTTGCGGCTTTCCGGTGTGCCCGAGGGCGAATTGGCCAAGCCGGTTTCGGACATGCTCGACTGGGTCGGGCTGAGCCACCGCGCGGATGCCCGGCCCGAAACCTTGTCGGGCGGGGAACAGCAGCGTGTGGCCATCGCCCGGGCAGTGATTGCGCGGCCCGACATTTTGGTGGCGGACGAGCCGACCGGGAATGTCGATCCCGATATGGCGCTGAAGCTGCTGCGATTGTTCGAAGCGTTGAACCGCCTCGGTACCACCGTCGTGGTCGCGACCCACGACGTGCATCTGCTTAAGAAAGTGCCGGAATCGCTAATCATGCGGCTCGACAATGGCCGTCTGTCCGATCCGACCGGTGCGCTGAAATATCCGCCCCGTCCGGCCGCTGGTGGCAACGAAGGGGAAGGCACCGCATGAAGCCGGCGCCGTCCATTCAGCGCAATAAGGTTCGCGGCTTTTCGCCCTTCGCCGGGGAGCGTGCGGCGGATCTGGTGCCGCAGGCCCGGCTGGCTGGCCCGATGCCGTGGGTGATCGCGATCATGGTGGCGCTGACCGTAATCGCAGCGGCGGGCGGACTGGCCTTGAGCAACCTGGCCGGCGGCGCGCGCAGCGACCTCGAAGGCGGTGCGACGGTCCAGATCATCGAAGCATCCCCGGCAGAGCGCGACCGGCAGGCGGAGGCGGCGTTGGCGCTGCTTGCCGAAGACCCGCGCGTGGCGACGCTGCGGCGGGTGCCCGATGCGGAACTCGATAGCTTGCTCGAACCTTGGTTGGGAACCGGATCGGGCGGTGAAGCGGTGCCCATCCCGGCGCTGATCGACCTGCGTTTGCGGGGGGAGGCGGACGATGTGACGCTCGCTCAATTGCAGGATTCGGTGGAAAACGTTGCGCCTGCCGCGCGGATCGATGCGCAGGCCAGTTGGCTGGGCCCGGTATTCGGGGCGATTGCCGCCATGCAGTGGCTCTCGCTGGCGCTGGTTCTCCTGCTGTCATTGACCGGCGCGGCGGCAGTGTGGCTCGCCTCGCGCAGCGCGCTGGGTGCCAACCGCGAAACGATCGAGATCATCCACTTGCTGGGCGGCACGGACCGGCAAATCGCCCGGATTTTCCAGCGTTCGATCGGATTCGACGCGGTGATGGGCGGGGCGGCCGGTCTGGCGCTCGGCCTGGCAGCGGTGCTGATCCTGGGGCGGCAATTCGCGCAATTGGGATCGGGCATGGTATCGGGCGGAGGGTTCGGATGGCTCGACTGGCTGGCGCTTGCGGCGATCCCGGTCGTGGGCGTGGCGCTGGCGATGCTGACCGCGCGAATGACCGTGCTGCTGGCGCTGAGGAAGATGCTGTGATCAGGAAAGCGCTCGCCAGCCTGGTTGCCGTCTGGATAATCGGCTTCGCGCTGTTTGCTATCACCCTGCCGCAGCCGATGCCGTTGACGGGCAAGGTCAGCGAAGCGGTGATCGTGCCGACCGGCGGGCCGGGGCGGATCATGCGCGGGCTGCAAGTTCTGCGCGCGCGCAAGGCCCCGTTGATGCTGGTGACGGGTGTCGACCGAGAGGTCAAACCGGCCGAATTCGCCGCTCAATTCGAAGTTGCAGGCGAATTGATGGATTGCTGCATCACGCTCGGTTTCCAGGCGGTCGATACGCAGGGCAATGCGAGAGAAGCGGCGCAGTGGGTGGCCGCGCGCCAGGTGACCAGCATCCGCCTTGTCACCACCGACTGGCACATGCGCCGCGCGGCGAACGAGCTCGAATCGGCCTTGCCCGAAAGTGTCGTGGTGGACCGCGATGCGGTCGCCTCGGCACCATCGCTGGGCACGCTATTCCTTGAATATCACAAGCTGATCTACAGCTGGATCACCACATGATGACGGCAATCGCGGTGCTGCGCAGCATCATCTTCTACATCGTATTCTACAGCGGCTCGGTGCTGTTCGTGACCGGCAGCCGGATCGCGCGCGAGATGGGTTTTCGCCCCTTGCGCAAAATGGTTCATGGCTGGGTCGCCTGGCACCGCTGGTGCGTAAACTGGCTGCTCGGCATCCGGGTGGTGGTGGAAGGAGTCAACGCGTCCGAGCCGGTGCTATATGCGGTGAGGCACGAAAGCTTCTTCGAAGCGATCGACCTGCCGCATCTGTTCGACGTGCCCGCGATTTTTGCGAAGGAAGAGCTTTTCGCCATCCCCGTTTGGGGCGGCAGCGCGGAAAAATATGGCTGCGTCCCGGTGGCGCGCGGCGACGGTGCGCGCGCCTTGCGGCGAATGATCAGCGCGGCCAAAACGTATAATGCGCAAGGCCGACCGCTGGTGATATTCCCCGAAGGAACCCGCGTTCCGCATGGGGAGCGGCGCAATCTGCAATCGGGGTTTGCCGGATTGTACAAATTGCTCGGCCTGCCGGTGATACCCGTCGCGGTGGATAGCGGCCCGCTCTATCACCGCATCTGGAAACGCAGCGGCACGATCACTTACCGCTTCGGAGAACCGATCGAGCCGGGCCTGCCCCGCGACGAGATCGAACGGCGCGTGCTCGACGCGATGAATGCGCTGAACGATTGATGTAGTATTTTCCGGGCGCGGGCGGATGCCCAACCGCACTCAGCACTTACAAACTAATGATCCTTCCGCCCGAAATCGGGCCTGGCGTCGTCCTGGCCCTGCTCCACGATGCCGCGCCTTATGTCGCGCGTGCGGGTGAACAGGTCGAACAGCTTGTCCGCATCCCCGCGCCGGATGGCGCGCTGCATATCGGTCAAATCCTCTGTGAACCGGCCGAGCATTTCCAGCACCGCCTCGCGGTTGTTAAGGAATACGTCGCGCCACATCGTCGGATCGCTGGCGGCAATGCGGGTGAAATCGCGGAAACCACCCGCAGAATATTTGATCACTTCGCCGCGCGTCACCTCTTCCAGGTCGGAGGCGGTGCCGACGATGGTGTAGGCGATCAGATGCGGGATATGACTGGTGACGGCCAACACGAGATCGTGATGGTCCGGATCCATAATCTCGATATTGGCGCCCAGCGCTTCCCAGAACGCGCTCAACTTCTCGACCGCGCTTTCGGGGACATCGGCGGGCGGGGTGAGGATACACCAGCGATGCGCGAACAGCTCGCCGAACCCGGCATCCGGCCCGCTTTGCTCGGTGCCGGCAACCGGGTGGGCCGGGATGATGGTGTGGTGCGGCAGGGCCTGAGCGAGCGCCTTGGCGACGGAAGCCTTCGACGATCCCACATCGCTCACCACTGCATCGGCGGGCAGCGCCTCTGCGAATGTTAATGCCGCATTGCTCATGGCACCCACAGGTACACACAGGATGACGAGGTCGGCCCCCGCGACCGCTTCGGCAGCGGTGCCGCAAACCGTGCCCACCAGGCCGAGCTGCGCCGCGCGGTCGCGGGTGGCGGGATCGGCGTCGAAGCCAGCCGTGCTGGCATTCGGCAACCGCTGCGCGATGGCGAGGCCGAGCGAACCGCCGAGCAAGCCGAGCCCGATAATGGCGATACGCTGGAAGCTCATCCGGCGCGCTCGCACATGGATGCCAGAACATCCGCGATCGCATCCATATCGGCGCGCTGGCCGATGGTGATGCGCAGCGCATGGGGCAGGCCCTGGCCCGGCAAATGCCGCACTGCATAGCCCGCCTCGGCAATCGCCTGCAGCGCATCTGCGGCAGACAGCGCGCCTTCGAACAGGACCAGCAGGAAATTCGCCTCGCTCGGCACCGCGCGCAGGCCGTGATTGCCCAGCGCCTCTATCCGCTCGGCAAACCGCGCACGTTCGGCGCGGTTATGGTCGGCGGAGCGGGCCACGAACTCGCGGTCCTCGACCCCCGCAATCGCCGCTGCCTGGCCACCATTTGTTACGTTGAACGGCCCGCGAATGCGATTGAGCGCATCGACCAGATGCGGCGCACCGGTGGCCCAGCCGATCCGCTCCCCCGCAAGCCCGTAAATCTTGGAGAATGTCCGCGTGACCAGCACATTGTCATGCGCAGCGGCCAGTTCCAGCCCGCCATCATCCTGATCTGCGCGAAGATATTCGGCATAGGCCTGGTCGAGCACGAACAGCACATAAGCGGGCAAGCCGGCATGCAGCCGTGTTACTTCTTTGCGCGGCAGGAATGTGCCGGTGGGATTGTTCGGATTGGCGAGGAACACCACGCGCGTGCGCTCGCCGACACTATCCAGCAGGGCGTCGACATCGGCACCGTAATTACGGTGCGCCGCCTCTACCGGCGTTGCTCCGCAGCGGCGCGCGGCGATATCGTAGACGGAGAAGCTGAACTGGCTGAACAGCACCTCGTCCCCCGGCCCGGCGAAAGCCTGGGCTGCCAGATTGAGCAACTCGTCCGATCCAGTCCCGCATACGATCCGCGCCGGATCGATGCCATGTACCTCGCCGATCGCACCGCGCAGTTTTTTCGCATCCGGGTCCGGATAGGCAGCCGGATGTTGCGCCTTGCTGCGCGCTTCCAACGCAGCCGGACTGCACCCGAGCGGGTTCTCGTTGGCGGACAGCTTGACTAGGCTGCGCCCGTCCGATCCGGTGGCCTTGCCGGGGACGTATGCGTGGATCGCTTCGATCCAGGGTTTCATGGTGGGGCGGGTATTTGCCATATTGGCGGGGCGGATAGCCGCTTTGTCCGGCGATTGACAGCCCGCAGCCCCTCGCCCAAGTCGGCGCACCGATGAATGCCGCATCCGCCCTGTCCGCCGTATCGCTGCCACAGCCCCTCTCGCTCGATAGCGGGCAGGCACTGGAAGGCGTGGAAATCGCCTATCAGGCCTATGGCGAGCTGAACGACGCGGGCAGCAACGCCATCCTGATATGTCACGCGCTGACCGGCGATCAGCATGTCGCCAGCGCGCATCCCGTCACCGGCAAACCGGGCTGGTGGGAACGGATGGTCGGCCCCGGCAAGCCAATCGATACGAACCGGTTCCACGTCATCTGCGCCAATGTGATCGGCAGCTGCATGGGCTCGACCGGGCCGGCATCCGCCGCAGCGGACGGCGATCCTTACGCCATGCGTTTCCCCGTCATCACCATCCGCGACATGGTCCGTGCGCAGGTGGCTATGCTGGACGAGCTTGGCATCGAGCGGCTGCACGCGGTTGTCGGCGGATCGATGGGCGGGATGCAGGCGCTCAGCCTGGCGGCCAATTGGCCACAACGCGCCGAACGGGTGCTCGCAATCGCCACTACCGCGCGGCACAGCGCACAGAATATCGCTTTCCACGAGGTTGGGCGGCAGGCGATCATGGCGGATCCAGCCTGGCGCGAGGGCAATTATTACGCGCATGGCGATGCTCCCGATGCCGGGCTCGCGGTGGCGCGGATGGCGGCGCATATTACCTATCTGTCCGAAGAAGGGCTGACCGAGAAATTCGGCCGCCGCCTCCAGGACAAGGCCGATGGCAGCGCGGGTGCCAAATCGTTCGGCTTCGATGCGGATTTCCAGGTGGAGAGCTATCTACGCTACCAGGGTAGCGGATTCACCCGGCGCTTCGATGCCAATTCCTACCTCTATATCACCCGCGCGATGGATTATTTCGATATTGCCGAGGAACATGGCGGCTTGCTCGCCAATGCATTCTCCGGCCATGCGCCGAATAACGGGCGGGGCGAGGGCGCGCGTTTCTGCCTGGTCAGCTTCGATACGGACTGGCTCTACCCCACTGCCGAAAGCCGCCATGTCGTTCATGCGCTAAATGCTGTCGGTGCGCCGGTCAGTTTCGTGGAGCTCAGCGCGCCCTACGGCCATGACAGCTTTCTGCTCGACGTCCCGGCGCTCGACCGAGTTGTGAAGGGGTTTATCGGTGGCTGACCCCAACACCCACCTGCGCCCCGACCTTGCCGCGATCCTGCGCCGGATCGAGCCGCATAGCCGTGCGCTCGACATTGGCTGCGGCGATGGCGCGCTGATGGCGGCCCTGCGCGATGAAAAGGGCGTGGATGCGCGCGGGATCGAGATCGACGGGGCCTGCGTGGAACGCTGCGTGGCACAGGGGCTCAGCGTGGTGCAGGGCGATGCCGACCGCGACCTCGCTTTCTATCCCGATGGCGCGTTCGATTACGCGGTACTCAGCCAGACCTTGCAAACCGCCGCCCGGCCCGACCGGATGCTGGACGAGCTGCTGCGCGTCGGCCGCCGCGCCTTCGTCAGCTTCCCCAATTTCGCCTATTGGCGCATGCGCTGGGCATTGCTGAGCGGTGGCCGCATGCCCGTGACGCGGCATTTGCCTGTGACCTGGTATGAAACCGCCAATATTCACCACGCAACCGTGCGCGATTTCGAGGAACTGGCCCGCGCGCTGGGCATAAGTATCGAACGCCGCTGGTTCTTCACTCGCGAACGGCAGATCGGCGAAAGCGGGGCCAATTGGCGCGCGGAATATGCGCTGTTCGAGGTGGGGCGAGCCGGATAAGCCGGAAGCGGCCGGCTAGACGGATGCGAGAGAAAGACCGCGCGGACACAGCATCCCATGGCAATCATTAAGCGCGCCGGCCCTACCCGCGCGCTCGGTTGGCGATGAAGGAGAAGCGGGTTTCCAGCCCGTCCTCGCTCCAGATCTGCTCCAAATTGCCGCCGAGCTGCCGGGCCGAGTTGGTCATTAGGCGTGATCCGAAGCCTGATTTCTGCCGGTCCGCAGAAGCGCTGCCCGGCAGGCCGCTCTCGCGCCAGGCGAAGGCGATCATGCCTTCTTCATCCGGCTTTTGCGAAAACTGCCAGGTGATTTCTACCTTGCCACCGGGCACCGACCAACCGCCATATTTCAGCGCATTGGTCGCCAGTTCATGCAAAATCAGGCCGATGGGGGTGACTGCAGAGCGGTCGATCTTGATCGATGGCGAGGCCTCGTCGATCTCGGTCTGCGCTCCGTCGTAGGGGGCCAGCACCTGCCGAATGATCTCGCGCATGGATACGTCGGACATTTCGCCCTGCTCGGCAGTGACCGAATGCGCCGCCGCCAAGGCGGATACGCGGTTGCGGATTTTTTCGGCCAGCGCCGCAGCGTCGGTCTCTCCCTGCGCGCTCATCACCACGAGCGCCTGAACTATGGCGAACAGGTTCTTCACCCGGTGGTTGAGCTCCTGCGAAAGCAGCAACTGCATCTCCTCGCTCGCAACCTCGGCGGTTATGTCGAACGCCTGCTGGATCACTCCGACAATCTCACCATCCTTGCCGATTGCCGGGGAATGCTGACACTCCCACCATTTTTCGACCATCTCGCTGCTACCCGGCGATACGGCGATCGAATAAGGCAGCCGGACGATTTCGTTCGGTTCCCCTTTTGCAGCTATTTCAAAGGCGTTTTGAATGATGCGCTGGCGTTCATCGCTTTCGGGGAACAGGTCGAACACGTAGCGGCCTATCAGGCCTGACCAGTCGCGCCCGACCATCCTGAGATAGGCGTCATTGGCGTAAATAAAGCATAGATCGCGGTTCAGGATCATCAGCGGGGCAGGCTGGTCGTTCAGCACTCTGGCGTGGTCTATCACGTGCCCCCTCCTGCGGGTGACGGAGGCGATCGCTTGCCGATCGGCAGAGCCCCCTTCCGTTCGCTATAAATGACTGCCGAGTAAGTGAAAAGCTGTAATATTACAGGCCGATATACTCCGCATGCCAGTCCACATGCTCGGCCATGAAGGTCGAGATGGTGAAATAGGAATGGTCGTAGCCGTCCTTCATGCGAATTTCGGCCGCGATGCCGGCATTTTGGCAGGCGCTGCGCAGGGCGGGGATTGCGAGTTGCTCGCCAAGGAACTGGTCGGCGGTGCCCTGGTCCACCAGCAGGCGATCCACGTCCGCGCCGCCTTCGATCAGGCGAACAGCGTCATATTCGGCCCACGCGTCCGGGTCTTCGCCAAGATAGCGCGAGAAGGCCTTTTGCCCCCAAGGCACGGCACTGGGGTTGGCGATGGGTGCAAAGGCGCTGACACTCTTGAAGCGGCCAGGATTGCGCAAGGCCGTGGTCAGCGCGCCATGGCCGCCCATCGAATGTCCCATGATCCCCTGGCGTTCCATATCGGCGGGAAAATTCGCCGCGATCAGATCGGGCAATTCGCGCTCGATATAGCTGCGCATCCGGTAGTTTGCTGCCCATGGCTCGCGAACGGCATCGAGATAGAAACCCGCGCCCTTGCCGAAATCATATTCGCCTTCGGCATCGGGCACATTTTCGCCGCGCGGACTGGTGTCGGGCGCGACGAAGATGATGCCATGCCGCGCGCAGGCGGCACGGTATTCGCCCTTCTCCATGACATTGGCATGGGTGCAGGTGAGGCCGGAAAGGAACCACAGCACCGGCAAGTTCGCGCCCGGCTGGTGGTCCGGGACATAGGCGGCGAAAGTCATGTCGCAGGTGGTTTCGGCGGAGGCGTGGGTATAGACCCCCTGCACTCCGCCGAACGCCTTGTTTTCGCTGACGGTGGTAAGTTCCGCCATGCCGATCAGCCCATGCGCTTCATCACGCAGACCTTGTTGCCGGCCGGATCGCGCAGATAGGCGAGATACATGTTGCCGATCTCGCTTTCTCGGATGCCCGGCGGATCTTCGATCGCGGTGCCGCCATTGGCGACGCCTGCATCGTGCCAGGCCTGGCCCTGTTCCTCACTTTCGACCGCAAAGCCGATCGTGCCGCCATTCGCGCCGCACGCCTTGCCGCCATCGATCGGCTGGGAAACCAGGAAGATCCCGCCATTATGCATGTAGATCAGGCGTCCCTTGGGATCGACCGATCCTTCGCGCCCGCCCAACGCCTTGAAGCAGGCATCGTAAAATTTCTTCGAAGCGTCGATATCGTCGGCGCCGACCATGACGTGGCTGAACATGAATAGTCTCTCCTAAAGTTCGACCGCTCGGGTGGCGGTCGCGTGGTCGCCGGTATTGGCGGTGTCTGCGGGATCGATGATGATCATTTCCACCTCGCCTGACAAGGCGCGAGGGCGATGCCGGGAGCCTTTGGGCACGATTATCATCTGCCCTGGCTCCAGCGTTTCGGTATGATCGCAAAACTCGATGGTCAGCGTTCCGGACACGACGAGGAACAGCTCGTCGGTTTCGGCATGGCTATGCCAATGGAAATCCCCCTTCGCCTTGGCCAGCCGGATTTCATTGTCATTGTAACGCCCGACGATGCGCGGGGCCCAATGGTCCGAAAATTGTGCGAACTTGGCTTGCAGATCTATTTTTGCAGGCGCGCCGGCCATCAATAGACCACCACGCTGCGGATGCTTTCGCCCGAATGCATCAGGTCGAAGCCGGTGTTGATTTCCTCCAGCGTCAGGCGGTGCGTTATCATCGGGTCGATTGCGATCTTGCCGTCCATGTACCAATCCACGATCCTGGGCACATCGGTCCGGCCCTTTGCTCCGCCAAAGGCGGTTCCGCGCCAGTTGCGCCCCGTCACCAATTGGAAGGGGCGGGTGGCTATTTCCTTCCCGGCTTCCGCCACGCCGATGATGATGCTGGTGCCCCAGCCCTTGTGGCAGCATTCCAGCGCCTGCCGCATGACATCGGTATTGCCGGTGCAGTCGAAGCTGTAATCCGCCCCGCCATCGAGCAGTTCGACCAGGTGGGCGACCACGTCCTGCGTTTCTTTCGGGTTGACGAAATCGGTCATGCCGAACTTGCGCCCCCATTCGTCCTTTGCCGGGTTGATATCCACACCCACGATCCGGTCGGCCCCGGCCATTTTCGCGCCCTGGATCACGTTGAGCCCGATCCCGCCAAGGCCGAACACCACGACATTGTCGCCCGGCCTGACATCGGCCGTATTGACCACCGCGCCGACCCCGGTGGTGACCCCGCAGCCAATATAGCATGACGTATCGAACGGCGCGTCAGTGCGGATCTTGGCCACCGCGATTTCAGGCAGCACGGTGAAGTTGGAGAAGGTCGAGCAGCCCATATAGTGATAGATCGTTTGCCCCTTATAGGAGAAGCGGCTGGTCCCGTCAGGCATCAGCCCCTTGCCCTGCGTTTCGCGGATGGCGCTGCACAAATTCGTCTTGCCGCTGAGGCACATTTTGCACTGGCGACATTCGGGGGTGTAAAGCGGAATGACGTGATCGCCGGGGACGACGGAGGTCACGCCTGCGCCCACTTCGCGCACGATCCCGGCACCTTCATGGCCGAGCACGCTGGGGAACAGCCCTTCGCTGTCCAGCCCGTCCAGCGTGTAGGCATCGGTATGGCAGATACCTGTGGCCATGATTTCCACCAGCACCTCGCCCGCCTTGGGGCCTTCTAGGTTCAGTTCGACGATCTCGAGCGGCTGTTTCGCCTCGAACGCTACTGCGGCACGTGTTTTCATCGCGATTATTCCCCTTCGTGAACGGTCTTGCTGACCATGCAGGCCTGCACACCTTCGGCGCCGTCTTCAAGCCCGTAACCGGACCATTTGACCCCGCCAAACGGTGCATCGGCCGCGCTGACGCTGCCGTGGTTGATCGCGATCATCCCCGCCTCGATCTCGGCGGCAAGGCGCGTGCGGCGGGCCGGGTCCGATGTCCAGGCATAGGCGGCCAGGCCGTATGGCAGGCGGTTGGCTTCGGAAATCATCGCGGCTTCGTCCTCATAGGAATTGAGCAGCGCAACCGGGCCGAACGGTTCTTCATTCATGATCTCCGCAGCCAGCGGAATATCGCTCAGCACGGTGGGTTTGTAGAAGAAGCCCTGATTGCCGATCCGCTCCCCGCCAGTGTCCAACCGCGCGCCTTTATCCACCGCATCGGCGACCATGCGTTCGATCGAATCGGCTTGGCGAGGGTTGGCCAGCGGGCCCATATCGATGCCATCCTCCAGCCCGTTGCCGACCTTCATGGCCTTCACCCGCTCCACGAAACGCTCTCGAAATTCGTCATAGGCCGGAGCCTCCACCACGAAGCGGGTCGGGCTGACGCAGACCTGGCCGCCATTGCGATAGGCGTTGGCGACCATCGTATCGAGCGTGCGGTCCATATCGGCATCGGCGAACACCAGCACCGGGCCATGGCCGCCCAGTTCCATCGTGGTACGCTTCAGATCTTCCGCAGCCAGCCTGGCGAGGTGCTTGCCGACCTGGGTCGACCCGGTGAAGCTCAATTTGCGGATGACGGGCGAGCCGAGCAGATGCTCCGAGATATCCGACGGTACGCCGAACACGCATTGGACCACTTCGCCCGGACAACCTGCATCGAGCAGCGCCTGAACCACCGCGATCCCGGTTGCCGGCGTTTCTTCGGATGGTTTCACGATGACCGAGCACCCCGCCGCAACCGGTCCGCCGACCTTGCGCGCCACGTTCAGCGCGGGGAAGTTCCACGGCGCGAAGGCGGCCACCGGGCCAACCGGTTCGTGCCGCACCTCGGCCCGCTGCGGCGCAGCGCGGACCAGCGTGCGGCCATAATTACGCTGGCACTCGCCCGCGTAGAAATCGAACAATTGCGCCGCATATAGCGTCTCGCCCTTGGCCTCCGCCAAGGTCTTGCCCTGCTCGCGCGTAAGCATGTGGGCGATGTCGCCTGCGCGTGCCCGCAGCAAGTCGGCTGCCTTGTGCAGCACTGCGGCGCGTTTGGCAGGGGCGGTAGCGCGCCACATGCGAAAGCCTCTATCGGCATTGGCGAGCGCGGTATCGAGATCGTCCTTGGTGGCGCTGGGCAACTGGCCGAGCGAATCTTCGGTGGCCGGATCGATCACCTCGATCATCTCGCGGTCTGCGCCTGTAATTTGCTCGCCGCCGATCAACATGTGAAGTTTGGGGTAATCGCTCATGGAATCTCCTGGGGTGCCGCGCCTGCTAGTGCGCGGTTCATAATTGGCTCTATAGGACCAAGCTATGATCCTTCGCCATGTTCCGATTGCGCTGGCCGCAATTTCGCTCGCCATCCCTGTAAGCGCCCAGTCCGATAGCGCAGGGAGCACTCAGCAGGCCCTGTCGCTGGAACAGCGCACGGCGCTGCGGTGTTCCGCTGCCTTCGCGATTGTTTCGGCACTGCAGGCGCGTGGCGGGGCGCAGGAATATCCACCTTTGGCGCAGCGAGGGCGCGAATATTTCGTGCGTTCGGCAGCGCAACTGATCGACGACACGGGGATCGACCGTGCCGGGATCGCCGCGCTTATGCAGCGCGAGGCCGAAGCGATGAGCGATGCGGACCGGCTGGAGGCGGCTATGCCGGCCTGCCTGTTGCTGCTCGATTCGTCGGGTCTTTGAGGCGAGAGTTGTGGACGCGGCTTCGCCCATCCGGCAATAGCGCGGCGATATGTGGCGCCTCTACCAATTCCCGCTCTGCCCGTTCAGCCGCAAGGTACGCCTGCTGCTGAGCGAGAAGGGTGTGGGCTATGAATTATGGCGCGAAAACCCGTGGGATGGCAGCGACGAGTTCTGGCAGCTGAACCCGGCGGGGCGCACTCCGGTGCTGCACGATCCGGACAAGCGGATCACCTTGTGCGACAGCCGCGCGATCTGCGAATATTTCGAAGAGGTCGAGGACAAGGCCCCGATGATTCCCGGCACTGCCGCCGCGCGGGCCGAGGTGCGCCGGCTGGTCGCCTTGTTCGACGAGAATCTCTACGGCGATGTTACCGCCCCGCTGCTGCACGAAAAGATGATGAAACGGCTGGTTACGCGGCAACCGCCCGATGGCACCATCCTGCGCGAGGCAATGAAACTTGCCCATGGCCATCTCGATTACATCGACTGGCTGGTGGATAACCGCCCCTGGCTGGGCGGCACCCGGATGAGCCTGGCTGACCTGTCCGCCGCCGCGCAGCTGTCGGTGGCCGATTATCTGGGCGGAATAGACTGGGCCGGGCACGAACCGGCGCGCGCGTGGTATTCGGCGTTCAAGTGTCGCCCCAGTTTCCGCCCCCTGCTGGCCGAGCGGATGGAAGTGATCCAGCCGCCGCAGCATTACTCCAATCCCGACGGCTGAGCGCACTCGCGGCTTGCCGGTCCTCCGCCTGCTCACCATATCCAGCGCGAAGGAGATAAATATATGGCCGACAAGACACAGCTGAGCGAGGACGATTGGCGCGCCAAGCTTACCCCCGAACAGTTTCAGGTGCTGCGCCAGGCGGGCACCGAACGCGCCTTTACCGGCCAGTATGACAAGTTCTACGATGAGGGCGAATATATCTGCGCCGGCTGCGGGCAGAAACTGTTCGGCTCCGATGCGAAATATAATAGCGGCTGCGGCTGGCCCGCCTTCACTACCCCTGCCGAAGGCAGCGCGGTGGATGAACACCGCGATATGTCGCACGGCATGATCCGTACCGAGGTTACCTGTTCCAATTGCGGCGGCCATCTGGGCCACGTATTTCCCGACGGACCGAAGGATGCGGGCGGGCTGCGCTATTGCATCAATTCCGCTGCGCTGGATTTCAAATCCGAAGATAACGCCGATTAAGCACGCCTGCTATCGCTTCGTTCAGGGCGGGTTACACAATGCCGCCACAATCTGTATCGCGATGAAACTCCGGGCGGCTCGTCCGGGGATTGGGAACACTGGATAGATGGCAAAGCGGGGCAGCCGCCGGTCGGCAGCCAAATCGAAGGCGAACACCAAATCGCCGAAGCAGCGCGGGTTCATCGCCCGCCTGGCGCGCCGCATCGTCCTGTGGGGCGGCGCAGCGGTGTTGCTGGGCGTAATGTTCACCGGCCTGGCGGTGTTCTTCGCCGCGCGCTCGCTACCCAGCTATAACGAGCTGGTGGCCACGCAGACCGGGCAGACCATCGTGGTGCGCGCCCGCGACGGTACGGAAATCGTCGAACTCGGCCCCAGCTTCGGCGAATGGCTCGATTCCGACGAGATTCCCCAGGTCATGAAAGAGGCGATGGTCGCGGTGGAGGATCGCCGCTTCCAGTATCATTTCGGAATCGATCCGATCGGCCTGGCCCGCGCCGTACGCGACGGGCTGGTCGATTGGCGCAGGCCGCGCGCGACATCCACCATCACGCAGCAATTGGCGCGCAACATCTTCCTCAATTCCAATGTCACCATGGACCGCAAGATGCGCGAGGCGGTGCTGGCCATGGCGCTGGAGAGCAAGTTCACCAAGGAACAGATCCTCGAGCTGTACCTGAACAAGGTCTATTTCGGTGGCGGCGCTTACGGGATCGACAGCGCCAGCCGCAAATTCTTCAGCCACCCCGCCACAGAACTCAGCGTGGGCGAGGCAGCGATTATCGCCGGGCTGGTCAAGGCGCCCAGCCGCTACAGCCCGACCGCCGACGTGAACCGCGCCGTCGGCCGGGCCAATGTGGTGCTGCGGCTGATGCGCGAGCAGGAACGGATTTCGGCCAGCGAAGCCAATGTCGATGTCACCGCGGTCAAGCTGAAACAGCAGACCAGCCAGAACTCGGTACGCTATTTTACCGATTGGGCATTGCCGCAGCTCGATCTGTTGCTGCCCGAAACGTTCGAACCGATCGAGGTGTGGACCACCATCGATGTCGGCATGCAACAGGCCGCCAGCGCGGCGGTGGAATCGAATGTACCTGGCGAAACGCAGGGCGCGCTGGTCAGCCTGGACCGCGACGGGGCGATCCTGGCGCTGGTGGGCGGCACCGATTACGTCACCACCAATTACAACCGCGCCACCGATGCGATGCGCCAGCCGGGCAGCGCGTGGAAGCTGTTCGTCTATCTCGCGGCGCTGGAGGCGGGCTATACGCCGGAAGACACGGTGAAGGATGTGCCGGTCACCATCGATGGCTGGTCGCCGCGCAATTCGGGCGGCGGCTATGCGGGCGAGATGAAGCTGCGCAGCGCGTTTGCCTATTCGAAGAATACCGTGGCGGCGCAGCTGGGCAATGAAGTCGGTTTCGGCACCGTCGCCAGCATGGCGCGGCGGTTTGGTATAACTTCGCCGATATCGACCTATCCCTCGATGGTGCTGGGCGCGAGCGAGGTTCGCCTGATCGAGCTGACCCGCAGTTTCGCAAGCGTTTCTGCCAGGGGCGTTTCGGTGGAGCCTTATGGAATCCTGAAAGTGACCACCGCGGGGGGCGAGCTGCTTTACGAACATGAAAGTAAGCGCGGTACCAAGCTGGTGCCCGATTACGTCGCCGCCGGAATGACCGACCTGCTGCAAACCGCCGTATCGACTGGGACCGGCCGCGCGGCGCAGATCGGCCGGCCCGTGGCAGGCAAGACCGGGACGACCAGTTCCAACAAGGATGGCTGGTTCGTCGGATTTTCCAGCGGGATCACCACCGGCGTGTGGATGGGCCGCGACGATGCGAAACCGGTCGGCGGCTTGCAAGGCGGGCGCGCCCCGGCGCGGGCATTCGCGGCCTATATGCGCTATGCCGTGAAGGATCGCCCGGTGGAACAGTTCGACACCGAATTGAGCCTGCCCGAATGGCAGCTGGAGCCCGATGACGAGTTCTATTACGGCGACCCGGACGATTATTACTACATCGACGAGCAGGGCAATCTGATCGAGCCGGGACGGGGCGAAGGCCGCGACGATCCGCTCGGACCGGGCGGACCGCGCGGCGAAGAACGTGCCCCGGCCGTTGTAACGCCGCGCGAGCCGGGTGTACGCTCCGGCAACGGCCAGCCCCCGCCAGCCGCCAGCGACGATTTCCTCGAACAGGCGACGGGACAGAACCTGCCCAGCAACAGCGGCGGCGGCGGCTCGGTCAACGTGCAGCGGCCATCGGTGCAGCCTCCGGTACCTAGACAGACGGCACCGCCGCCGGCACCCAGATAGGCTGGCAGCCAGATAGGTAGGCGGCGCGGGTTCGCCCGTGCAGACAGCGCCTCCTACCGCCCAAGCCGGGCATGAAAAAACCCCCTCGCAGTTATCGCTGCGAGGGGGTTTTTTCTATGCCGGGGCCTGCCAGCCTTAGCGCAGGCGAACAGCCACGAAGCGGGCCGGGCCGCCGCCGCTCTGGACGCGCAGCAGCACGGCATCGCGGTCACCCGTTTCAGCTTCGCGGATCGCGGCCTGCAGATCGGCGATGCTGCTCACCGCCTGATAATTGGCGCTGACGATGATGTCGCGGCGGCGCAGGCCCTTGCGAGCGGCGTCCGAATTGCTGTCAACGCCAGCCACTACCAGGCCTTGCGTGTCCTGATCCACACCCAGCTGGCGCGCGATGCGCGGGGTCAGTTCGACCACTCCGATGCCGAGTTTTTCCTCGATGGTTTCATCGGCTTCCATCGTGGGTTCTTCGGCCTGTTCGTCATCGCCGGAGAACATCTGCTGCTGCGCCAGCTCTTCCGCGCTGGGACGCTGGCCGACGGTCGCGGTAACGTTCTGGCGGCGTCCTTCGCGGATCAAGTCGATCCGTGCGCGGCTGCCGGGTGAGACATTAGCAATCAGATAGGACAGCGTCTGGTCCGGGGTAACCTCGCTCCCATCGACCGACAGGACGATATCGCCCGCCTTGATGCCCGCATCATCGGCCGGACCGTCGGGCTCGACCATCTGGACGATCTCGCCGCGATTGCGGGCAATACCGATGGACGACGCCAGATCGTCGCTGACCGGCTGGATGCGCACGCCCAGATAGCCGCGCTCGATTTCCTCGCCAGCGCGAAGCTTGGCCACAATCGGTTCGGCGACTTCGGCGGGAATGGCAAAGCCGATCCCCACACTGCCGCCGGTGGGGCTGAAGATCGCATTGTTGATACCGATCACATTGCCTTGCATATCGAATAGCGGGCCGCCGGAATTGCCGCGATTGATGCTGGCATCGGTCTGGATGTAGCGATCGTAAGCGCCGCCACCGGTGTTGCGCAGAACGCTCGACACGATACCGCTGGTGACCGTGCCGCCCAGGCCGAAGGGATTGCCGATGGCGACCACCCAATCACCCACGCGGGCCTGGCTGGAATCGCCGAAGCGCACGAAGGGAAACGCCTCGCCGCGCTGGATTTTCAGCACCGCCAGGTCGCTATCGGCATCGGTGCCGACGAGTTCCGCTTCATATTCTTGTCCGTCCGGCATGGTGACGGTAATTTCTTCCACCGTGCCGCGGCCGTTGGGGCTGACGACATGGTTATTGGTGACCACGTAGCCATCGGCGGAAATGATGAACCCGCTCCCCAGCGACTGGCCTTCGCGGAATTGCGGTTCGGTTTCCTGCCCGCGTCCGCGATTTCCGAACAGATCGGCAAACGGCGTTCCGGCGAAGGGATTGCCGCCCTGGCGGCTCACCTCTACCCGCTGGCGAGTGGAGATATTGACCACGGCGGGCTGCAATTGTTCGGTCAGATCGGCGAAGCTGGCAGGAGCCCCGGCGCGCGGCACGACCTGCGCCATGCGGCTGTCATCATTCTGGGCAACTTGCGCGCCGGCCGGATAGCCGGTCACCAGCGAAAGCGTAGCCCCGCCAAGCAGCAGGGCCGATGTCAGTCCATAAGCATATCGCACAGCCATATATCCTCGTCTCTCTTACGTAATATCGTTCGCTTGCCGGCGAGGCGCAGATGCGCCCTACCGGGAAGCCCCTGATTCAGCGATATTGCACTGAACCGGGCTTGAATGCCCCCAACAACGCCGGGTTCGCCGCGACCAAGTGCTGACCTGCCTCGACCGGCGTGTGCAATTACCGTCCGCCGCGGAACTGGCGCAGATAATCATTGTCCGGCGACAGGATGATGCTCGATTCGCCTTCCGCGTCGGTGGCGAAAGTCTGGTCGTAGCTTTGCATGGCGCGGTAGAAATCGTAGAATTGCGGATCCTTGCCATAGCTTTCGGCATACATGCGCGCGGCGGTGGCATCTGCATCGGCGCGGATGATCCGCGCTTCGCGGTCGCCCTGTGCGCGGATGGTGCGCGCCTCCCGCTCGCGGTCGGTGCGCATCCGGCGAAAGGCGGATTCCAGCGGCGTGCCGGTGGGCAGATCGGTCCGCTTCACCCGCACATCGATCACCTGCGCGCCATATTGACGGGCCTGCCGGTCGAGATTGTTGCGGATGTTGGTCATGGCGGCACCGCGTTCGGCGGTCAGCATGTCCTGAAACGTGCGCCGGCCCAGTTCCTGCCGCAGCACGGAATTGAGGATTGGTTCGAGCTGGGTGCGAACACCGTCCGTGGTGCCTGCGCTTTCCACCATGGTCACCGGGTCGATAATCCGGAACCGGGCATAGGCATCGACTTGCAGCCGCTGCTGATCGTTGGACAGCACTTGCTGGTTGTCCATCGACAGGTTCAGCACCCGCTTGTCGACCATCTGCACGGTTTCGATAAACGGCACGCGTAGCACGATGCCCGCACCGCCTTCGCCCAGCCCGTCATCGGGATCGAACTTGTTGGCAACGCGCACGGGCTCGCCGGTCCGGAAGATCACCGCCTGCTGCGTTTCGGGAACCACGATCATGGCCGAAAACAGCACCGCAAGCAGCACGGCGACGGCGATGATCGGGAGTTTGAAGTTCTGCCAGAGATCGTTCATCTTACTGTCCCTCCGCCGGAGTGGGGGCGGCCTGCTGCCTGCGCCGGTTTACTTCCGGAAGCGGCAGATACGGCGTTACGCCGCTCGGCTCGACGATTGTCTTGTCGGTGTTGCTCAGTACCCGCTCCATCGTCTCGTAATAGAGGCGGCGACGGGTCACTTCGGGCGCGCGGCGGTATTCTTCGTAGACCCGGTCGAATGCGCCGGTATCGCCTTGTGCGCGCTCGAGGATCTGCTGTGCGAAACCGCGCGAGCGGTTGATCGCCGCATTGGCATCCTGTTCGGCCACGGACACGTCCTTGAATGCCTCGTTCACCTCGGCAGGCGGTTCGGCCAGGTCGATTTCGACACCCTGCACGGCCACGCCGCTGCGATAGGCGTCCAGCAGAGCCTGCATCCGGTCGCGCACACCGGCCTCGATTTCCGCGCGGCCCGCGCCCGAGAATGTCTGGTCGAGCGTCTTTTCGGCGACCGATGCACGCATCGCGGCCTCGGCCACTTCGCGGATCGTGTCGTCCGGGCTGGCCAGCTGGAACTGGTAATCCTTCAGATCCTTGATGTTCCAACGGATAATATAGGACAGGTTCACCAGGTTCTGATCACCGGTCAGGATCAGCTTTTCCTCCGCTCCGTCCGGAATTTCGTAGGTGCGGATCGTGCTGACCGGCGTAACATCGACGTTCTGGAACGGCCACGGCGCAGACATATTGAAGCCGGGGCCGAGCGTGCGGCTATATTGGCCGAACGTACTGACGATCCCGCCTTCCTTGGCGCCGATGATATGCACCGAAGTGAGGCCGATCCACAGCAGCGCGAGGCCGCCCAGGATCAAGGGCAACCAGCTCTTGCCGCCGGGCCGTTCGGGCAGGCGGAAATTGGGGCCGCCACCACCGCCCGCGCGGCGTGGGCCCTCGGGGCCGCGATTTTTGAAAATATCCTCGATACTGGCGGATTGGCGAGGCTTGCCGCCTTTCGAGCCGCCACCGGGAAGCCAGGGGTTTTTCGGACCGCCGCCCGAACCCTTGCCGTCGTCGGAGCCGCCTCCATCGGAGCCGCTCCCCGAAGAACCCCAGGGACTTTTGCCCTTGCCGTTACCTGCCATGGCGAGCGTAATGCGCCGCCGAAACCCGTCCAGTATATCCATGCCATTCTTTATAGGGTGCGCCTCGGCGGAAAAACAGGGGTTGCGGCGGAGATTTTGCTGCTAGGGGAGCGGGCATGGACGAACCCAGTTTGAAGTCCCGCCTGCCAGCCTCCATCGCCGAGAAGGTGCAGTCGATCGTGCGCAAGGGCACGGCGGCCACCGTGGTGGTCGATGCGAGCGAAATTCCCGCAGGATCGCGCGACGGTTTCGAAGAAGCGATCCGCGATATGTTGCTGGAGGAAGACGGCGTCGATGAAGTGCGCGTGGCGATGATGGCGGAACGCGCCGCGCCCAAGCCCACGCCGCCGATCATTGCCGTGGGATCGGGCAAGGGCGGCGTGGGCAAATCCACCTTGTCGGCCAATCTGGCGGTCGCGCTGGCGAGGCTGGGGCGCAAGGTCGGCGTGGTCGATGCCGATATTTATGGCCCTTCGCAGCCCAAGATACTGGCCAATGAGGGCGAGCGTCCGCAGGCGCACGATGAAAAGCTGGTCCCGGTGCCGAGCGGCTATGGTGTGGCGCTGCTGTCGATGGGGCACCTGGTCCCGCCCGGACAGGCGATTGCCTGGCGCGGGCCGATGGCGGGCAATGCGCTTACCCAGCTGATCGATGCGCATTGGGGCGAGGCCGAAGTGCTGGTAGTGGATCTGCCGCCGGGCACGGGCGATGTGCAACTGACCATGTTGTCGCGCCACAAGCCGGCAGGCGCAGTGATCGTCTCCACCCCGCAGGATCTGGCGCTGATCGATGCACAGCGCGCGGCGCAGATGTTCCATGATGGCGACGTGCCGCTGATCGGGCTGGTCGAGAACATGGCCGGCTATTCCTGTCCGCATTGCGGCGAGGTGAGCGATCCGTTCGGGCGCGGCGGGGTGGAGGCTGTGTCGCAGGAAAGCGGCATTCCGTTCCTGGGCCGGATCCCGCTCGATCCCAAGATTCGCGCCGATAGCGATGCCGGCACACCGCCTGCCGCAGGCGAGTGCGAGCAGGCCGATGCCTTTACCGCTATCGCGCGCCAGCTGTCCGATTGGCTGGATAGCCGGGACCGCGACTGACGATGCGACTGACCCGCCGCGGATTGCTGGTCGGCGCGGCGGCGGGCGGCGGATTGCTGGTGGCGTGGTATCTCTACCCCCGCAATTTCAGCGGCACACTCAGCCCCGGCAAGGGCGAGCAGCCCTTCGGCGCCTGGCTGAAGATTGCCGATGACGGGGTGGTGACGGTCGCCGTCCCGCAGCTGGAAATGGGCCAGGGTATCACCACCATCATCCCGCAGATCGTGGCGGCGGAACTGGGGGCCGATTGGCGGCAGATGGCGGTCGAACCCTCGCCGCCATCGGGTGCCTATGCCAATGTGCCGCTGGCAGCCGAATGGGCGCCGCTCTGGATGCCGTTCCAGCCCGATCTGGCACAGGCGCAAGACGCGCTGCTGGCGGGCCGCTTTGCCGAACGCAGCCGGTTCGCCGCGACTTTCGGCGGTACGTCGCTGGCCGCCTATGAGATGCCTTGCCGAGAGGCTGCCGCCTCCGCGCGCTGGATGCTGTCGCAGGCGGCGAGCGAGCGGTGGGACGTTGCGGCGCAGGAGTGCGAGGCACGCGCGGGGTTCATCATCCACGGCGATAAAAGGCTGAGTTTCGGCGAACTGGCAGACGAGGCCGCCGCCTACGATCCACCCGACACGCCGCCGCTGCAATCCGAATGGGCGGCGGAGATTCCGATTCCCGGCCTGACCGATGGCGAAAGCTCGTTCCCCCGGCTGGATTTGCCGGCCAAGGTCGATGGATCGCTGCAATTTGCCGGCGACGTGCGTCTGCCGGACATGGTCTATGCCGCGATCCGCCACGGCCATATCGACCGCGCGGAACTCACCCGTTTCAACGCCCAGCGGGTCGCTGGAAATACGCGGCTGGTGGCGCTGGTGGATGGGGAGCGCTGGCTGGCCGCAGTTGCGACCGACTGGTGGAGCGCGCAGCAGGCGCTGGACCGGCTGGCCCCGGTGTTCCGCAGCACAGCGCCCGTCAGCACCGACGATATCGAGCGCGCGCTTGACGAGGCGGCGCGCGATGGCGAGGCGCAGCCGATCGCCATTCGCGGCGCGGGTTACAATGATGACGGCGCACCCGATTTCAACGCCCGTTACGAAGTGGCACCTGCTCTCCACGCACCGATTGAAACCGCGTCCTGCACTGCCCGGATAACCGGCGGACGGCTGGAAGTGTGGCTCGCGGCGCAGGCTCCCGAAGCCGCGCGGCAGGCGGCCGCCGATGCGGCGGGCGTTTCGCTGGCTGATACCGTGCTCTATCCGATGCAGGCTGGCGGCAGCTTCGATGCGCGGATGGATCATCACCATGCCATCGAAGCAGCCAAGATTGCGCGCGAGACGGGCCGACCGGTGCAGCTGGTCTATTCGCGCTGGCAGGAACATCTGCGCAGCCTGCCACGGCCGCCCGCAGTGGCATTGATGAATGCCAGCCTTAATGCCGAGGGTGCGATCGCGGCGCTCTCCGCGCGGATCGCGATGCCGGCCACCATGCCGCAACTGGGGGAGCGACTGTTCGGCGGCAAGACCCGCTGGGCCGCCCGGCGCGCCGCGGCGGACAGGGCCGACCCGCTCTATCTGCGCTCCGCGATGCCGCACTATGGCATTCCCGATGTCAGCGTGGAGCATGTGCCGGTGGATATTGCGCTGCCGGTGGGCCCACTGCGCGGCAACGGCCATGCGCTGGCGGCGTTCTTTACCGAAAGCCTGATCGACGAAATTGCCGCGCAGTTCCGCCGCGAACCGCTTTCCTACCGGATTGCGATGCTGGGCGGGGACCGGCGAATGGTCGGAGTTTTGCAGGCCGCTGCGCGCCTGGCACAGTGGGATGGCGGCAGCGCCAACAGCCCCGGCAGCAGCGGACAGGGTCTGGCCTGCCACCGCATCGGAGACAGCGCCGCCGGCGGCCGGATCGCCTGCGTCGCCACCGCCGGGCGCGGCGAGGGCGGGGTGCGCGTTACCAAGTTGAGCTGTGCGGTCGATATCGGGCGGATCGTCAATCTCGACATTGCCCGCCAGCAAATCGAAGGCGGGCTGGTGTTCGGGATGGCGATGGCAATGGGTGCTTCCACCGATTATGCGGACGGCCTGCCCACGAACGGGCGGCTGGCCGATCTGAACCTGCCAACGCTGGCCGATTGCCCGCAGATCGAGATCGATTTCATCGCTTCGCAGGAAGCCCCTGCCGATCCCGGCGAGCTAGGCGTAGCGGTGGCCGCGCCGGCCATCGCCAATGCGCTATTTTCCGCAACCGGATTGCGGCTGCGCCGTTTGCCCCTATTTTCCGAAGGCCTATGACGCATCAACCCCAACAACTGCCCGCCGACCATCCTTCGGTCGAAAGCGGCAAGATCGCCGTTCTGCTCGTCAATCTCGGTACGCCCGACGCGCCCACGCCCAAGGCGGTGCGCCGCTATCTCAAGCAGTTCCTGTCCGATCGCCGGGTGGTCGAAATCCCGCCGATTGCGTGGCAGCCGATCCTGCGCGGCATCATCCTCAACACGCGGCCCAAAAAAACAGCCCATGCCTACAGCCAGGTGTGGAGCGACAAAGGCTCCCCCCTGGCAGCGATTACGGCGGAGCAGGCGGAGAAATTGCAGCCCCGGCTGGGCAGCGGCGTCACCGTGGATTGGGCGATGCGCTACGGCAATCCCTCCATCCCGGACAAGATTGCCGCGCTGAAGGCCGCCGGGTGCGAGCGTATTCTGATCGCCCCGCTCTACCCGCAATATTCGGGCGCGACGACGGCGACCGTGATGGACGAGACGTTTGCCGTGCTGAAGGATATGCGCTGGCAGGCCAGCCTGCGCACCCTGGCGCCCTATCATGACGATCCGGCCTATATCGACGCGCTGGAGGCGGATATATCCGCGCAGCTGGACACTCTGGAGTTCACGCCCGAGGTCTTGCTGCTGAGCTTTCACGGCATGCCCGAGGCGACCTTGCACAAGGGCGATCCCTATCATTGCCATTGCCGGAAAACCGCCCGGCTGCTGGGCGACCGGCTGCAGCGCAAAGATATGCGGATCGAGGTGACGTTCCAATCGCGATTCGGCCCGGCCAAATGGCTCGGCCCCGCCACCGACGATACGCTGGTGGCCGAAGCGCAGGCGGGAACCAGGCGACTGGCGATTGCCGCGCCGGGCTTCTCCGCCGATTGCCTGGAGACGCTTGAGGAGCTGGCGATCCAGGGCAAGGAGCAATTCACCGAGGCTGGCGGCGAGCAATTTGCCGCGCTGACATGCCTCAATGCGGGCGGGCCGGGCATGGATATGCTCGAGACGATAATTCAGCGCGAATTGTCGGGGTGGATTTAGGCTCCCTGCTTATTTACACTGATGCCAGTAAGGAATTTACATGGCCTCGATAGCGCAACCCGAACCGACCGATTTTACGCCGAACCACTGGGCGCAAAGCCAGCCTACGGAGGCGCTCGATCATATTCCGGGCGAAGGCGGCTATCCGCTGGTCGGCCACACATTCACCCAATTGCGCGATCCCCATGCTTTCGCGCACAGGATGCATGAACGCTACGGCGATGTGTACAAGATGCACACGATGGGCGCCTGGCATGTTGCGCTGGTCGGGGCGGAGGCGAACGAGCTGATGCTGATGGACCGGCAGAAGCTGTTTTCCAGCGACCAGGGCTGGAGCCCGGTGCTTCATCGACTGTTCCCGCGCGGGCTGATGCTGCTCGATTTCGATCACCACCGCGCAGATCGCCGAGCCTTGTCGATCGCGTTCAAGCCCGGCCCGATGCGCCATTATGCAGGCGCGCTCAATCGCGGGATTTCGGAAGCGGTGGAGGGCTGGGGCGGTGAAATGCGCTTTTGGCCGGCGATCAAGAAGCTGACGCTCGATCTGGCGGCGGAAAGCTTCATCGGTATCGAATGGGGGCCGGAAGCGGACCGGATCAACACCGCTTTCGTCGATATGGTCCAGGCCAGCGTCGCCCCGATCCGCAATCCGCTGCCTTTCACCAAGATGCGCAAGGGCGTGAAGGGGCGCGAGTTCCTGTGCGAATTTTTTACCGCCGAAACCCATCGCCGCCGCGCCGAAGGGGGCGGGCAGGACATGTTCAGCCAGTTCGCCACCGCGACCCGCGAAGATGGCGAGATGCTGCCGGTGGACGAAGTGGTCGACCACATGAACTTCCTGATGATGGCGGCGCATGACACCATCACCTCCAGCGCGACCAGCTTCGTCCACGACCTCGCCCGGTATCCCGAATGGCAGGAGAAGCTCCGCCAGGAGATCGTGGCGGTCACCGGCGGGCCGGACGCGCAGGGCAAGGCTCGCCCGCTGGATTATGACGATCTGGGCAAACTGGAATTGCTGGAAATGGCGTTCAAGGAAACGCTGCGCCTGATGCCGCCGGTGCCCTCGATGCCGCGCCGCGCGTTGCGTGCTTTCAAATTCGGCGGATATACGATCCCTGCCGGCACGCGCTGCGGCATCAATATTTATCGCACGCACCGGATGGACGAATATTGGGACAGGCCGCTGGATTACGATCCGATGCGCTTCACAGCCGAGCAGGTTCGCGAACGGCATAAATATGCCTGGGTGCCCTTCGGCGGCGGGGCGCATATGTGCCTGGGGCTGCACTTCGCCTATATGCAGATCAAGATCTTGATGGCGCAGATTTTGCAGCGTTACCGGATCGAGATCGAGGATGGATACGCGCCGGAGATCCAGCCCTGGCCGATCCCGCTGCCGAAGGATGGCCTGAAGATCAGGCTCGAGGCGCTTTAATCGCTGGCCATCTTGCGGATGGCCTCAAAAATCGATTGCGATACCGTTGCTGGTCCAGTCGCCATAGCGTGTGGGCGAGACGGTTTTTTCGTCGCTGCCATATTCGGCCACCTTGCCGGCACGCTCGCCTTCCACGGCGTGATCGCCATCGCCTTGCAGCGCGGTTTCGTCCAGCTTGGCTGGCGCGGGAGGCGGTTCGCTGCTCCAATGGGCCGGCTTGGTGAAACCTTCGGGGCGCTGCGTGGCTCTTTTGGTCATGGTGCGAACATGGGAAGGCTGGCGGCTCATTGCAATCATCGCTAGGCGCTGGGGCAATGGAAACGACCGCTATCGATCCCGCTGGAACCCCCGCTCGCCGCGCCGCCGCCAGGCTGCTCGATGCCGTGCTACGCCGGGGCGAGACGCTGGAGCAGGCGGCCAAGCCCGCTCTGCGCCGCGTGGATGGCCCCGCCGACCGCGCTCTGGCGCTCGCTATCGCCAACGAGACGCTGCGCTGGCTGACAGATATCGATCACGCTATCGACAGCGCGACCAGGAAGCGGCTTCAGGACGACGCCAAGGCGCGCATGGTGCTGCGGCTGATGCTGGCGCAATGGCTGCGGCTGGACACGCCGCCCCATGCGGTAATCGCGACCGGGCTGCCGCTGCTGGAAGGCGGCGCGCGCAAGCTGGCGCACGGCGTGTTTTCAACCTTGTCGAAGCAGGAGCTGACCCTCCCCGATTACCCCACCCTGCCCGATAGCGTGCAGGCGCGCTGGGGTGAGCGGGCGGAGCAGATCGCCCCCGGCCTGGCAGCACCGCCGCCGCTCGACCTGTCGCTGCGCGATCCGGCGGCAACCGCCGAGTGGGCCGAAAGGCTTGGCGGCAAAAGCCTCGCCCCCGGCCATGTTCGCCTCCCGCGCGGCACGCCGATCGAACGCCTGCCCGGTTTCCAAGAGGGCGCGTGGTGGGTGCAGGATCTCGCCGCGACGTTGCCCGGCCGGCTGCTGGGACCGGGCGAGGGGCCGGATGGCCCCAGGCGCGTGCTCGATTTGTGCGCAGCGCCCGGCGGCAAGACCATGCAGCTGGCCGCAGCGGGCTGGAAAGTGACCGCGCTGGATAGCTCCAGCCACCGGCTCGAACGTCTACGCGAAAACCTCGCCCGCACCGGGCTGGAGGCGGAAACGATCAAGGCCGATGTCCGTCACTGGACCCCCGCCAAGCAATTCGACGCGATCCTGCTGGATGCGCCTTGCAGCGCCACGGGAACCTGCCGCCGCAATCCCGACGTGCTCCACCGCATCGGCGGCAAGCAGATCGTGGAGATGGCCGAATTGCAGGCGGAACTGTTGGCAAAGGCCAGCAGCTGGCTCCTAGAAGGCGGCACGCTGGTCTACGCCGTATGCTCGCTGGAATCGCGCGAGGGCGAGCGGCAGGCGGAGCGGGTGGCGCTCGCCCAATCACCTATCACCGCCAGCGAACTTCCCGCCGGATTGCAACCAACCGCCGACGGCTGGCTGCGCACCGATCCGGGAATGTTGCCCGACGAGGGCGGCCTGGACGGGTTCTTCGTGGGTAGGTGGCGGGGTTAGAGGCAGACTCAGCTAGTCTGCTGCCTTTTCCGGTCGTCCGCTTCTTCGGCAAATTCGGCAGTAATCTCGGCATCAAGGCGGGTGAATACGCCCTTTCGGCCTGATTCACGCCATTCGGCCACCATCGCTTCTCTCGCCCAGACTTTGGCGGCGCCTGCGGCGATCTTTCGGCGGTTCTCCAACGGTTCGTTCTTGGCGAGATCCAGCTGAATTGCTTCCTGAGCCCGGCATATGGCTGCCGACATCGTCATGCTACGACTTGCCCACGCTGGCCGTCTGCGTGATCCATTGCGACCAGATAGGGTGCCACGAAGCCTTGATAGGCTTGTTTGCGGGCTTGTGGCAGGTCCCTCCACCCAGTGACCGAACCGCGGAAAAGCTCATCGCCGCAGGTACAGGAGCCGGGGAAATGTTCGATTCTGAAGTTGCGCATCGCGTAATCGAACGTCGCTTCCTCATTCTGGGCGATGGGCCGCATCGCAACGAAATCATGAGCGCCCGTATCGTTCAGACGAATGCCGCAATTGGGATCGCAAGAATGATTGAATTTCGAGGTCAGGCCGACATGAAAACCGAATTCGGTCTCGCTCAGCTGCGATGCATGGGAATGGTTCTCGATTGCTTTCCCATCCAGCACGCCGATCAACACGATCTCGTCGGTTCGAAAGGCTCGGCTTGCGAAAATTCCTTCGCCTTTTCCGGGCGTTATACGCAGTTCTATATCGCTTATCACGGCACGTTCCTCATCTCTGGGGAGCGACACGGACAGCGGACTTCTTCTGGCAAAGCGCGCATGACGATCTCGGCGTCATCGGCGCGCCGCCATTGCCGTGGGCATCTTAGGCAGGATCGAAGAAGTCTGGCACCGTAGGCGGCCACCCAATGCGGGAGCGCGACGGTCTCTCAGTCGAAGGCACGCATGGAAGGGACCCTCGATAGGTTCGAAATGGGAAGGCAGGCGCAAATATACAAGTGCGGACCGGCGAGCAGGACTCCGGCGATCCAATCCGCGCCAGCCCAGCCTAACCCTTCACCTTGCCCTGAAAACTCTTGCGCAGTTTCATCAGTTTTGGCGGGATGGTGGCAAGGCAATAGGGGTTTCGCTGGCCTTCGCCTTCCCAATATTCCTGGTGGTAATCTTCCGCCGGATACCACTTCGCGGTTTGCTCGCCGCTTTCGAAGCCTTCGATGGTTGTCACCGCTTCGCCGCTATTACTGTCGTTCCAGCGCGCGATGGCGGCCTGCGCCTCGGCCTGCTGCTCGGCCGTAAGCGGGAAGATGGCGGAGCGGTACTGGGTTCCGACGTCATTGCCCTGCCGGTTAAGCTGGGTCGGATCATGCGTGCCGAGGAACACGTCGTATATCTCCGCCACCGAGATCGTATCCGGATCGAAAGTCACCCGGATACCCTCGGCATGGCCGGTGGTCCCGGAGCAGACCTGCTTGTAGGTCGGATCTGCAACGTCGCCTCCGATATAGCCCGATTCCACCGCGCTAACCCCGATAACATCGCCGAACACTGCTTCCGTGCACCAGAAGCATCCGCCCGCGATAATTGCCTGCTGACTGTCTGCCATGCCTGAATTCTCCTTCGTTGCAGCAGAGATAGGAAGCGTGCGGGCGAATGTCACCGGACAGCGTGACTCCATCGTGCTCGCCGCCCTTGCCATTGCTCGCCAGCCCCCTAAAACTCCGCAGCAACAATCCCTCAACGGAGACCGATCCCATGCGCCATCTTCTCACCCTGACCGCCGCCGCGACCGCTCTCGCACTGGGCGCACTCGCCGTCCCCGCTTTGGCCGACGATCATGCGATGGGCGGCGATCTGGAAGCGGTGCTCGCCGCCGATTTGCGCGATGACGACCGCACGCGCGACCAATATCGCCACCCGGCCGAAACGCTGAAGTTCTTCCAGGTTGAGCCGGACATGACCGTGGCCGAGTGGGGTCCGGGCGGCGGCTGGTATACCCGCGTACTGGCGCCGTATCTGATGGGTAGCGGAAATTACCTCGCGCTGAATGCAGACAGCGATGGGCGTGATTATCCCAGCCGCGCTGCCGAGGCTCGCTCCAAGGGTTGGACCGAGCAGTTCAGATCCACCTATGGCGAGGCGATGGGTGTCGATGCGGATGCCGTAAACGCTTATGAAATCGACGAGTTGCCCGAAGAAATGGCGGGCACCGCAGACCGCGTGCTGATCATCCGGTCCATGCATGGTCTGTGGAACGGCAATGCGGTTGATTCCACGCTGAAGGCGGTCCGCGATTTGCTGGCCGATGATGGCATGGTTGGCGTGGTCCAGCACCGCGCTCCCGCCGATGCGAGCTTTGCAGATGTGAACCCGGCGCGCGGATATATGCGGCAGGCCGATGTGATTGCCTTGTTCGAACTGCACGGTTTCGAACTGGCTGACACGTCCGAAATCAACGCCAATCTTAAAGATCCCGCCAACTGGGAAGGCGGTGTGTGGACCCTGCCGCCTACGCTGCGTTACGGCGACGAGAACCGCGCGCAATACGAAGCGATCGGCGAGAGCGACCGCATGACGCTGCTGTTCCGCAAGCGGCAGTAATGGGCCAGATCACCGTCGCCGCGCTTCAGCTGGCCCTGAACCGCGCCGACGAGGCAGAGAATATCGCGGCTGTGGAGGACATGGTCGTGCGCGCTGCGGGCCAAGGCGCGCAGATCGTGCTTCCGCCGGAGCTGTTCGACGGACCGTATTTCTGCAAGATCGAGGACGAAGCGCTGTTTGCCCGCGCGTGCCCGGCGGGTGAGCATCCATCGGTGCGCGCGATGGCGCGGCTGGCGAAGCGGTTGGGCGTGGCCATCCCGGCCAGCTTTTTCGAACGCGATGGCCAGCATTATTACAACTCGCTCGCGATGATCGGACCCGGTGGGGACGTGCAGGGGATCTACCGCAAGAGCCATATTCCCGACGGGCCGGGCTACGAGGAAAAGTTCTATTTCCGCCCGGGCAATACCGGCTTCAAGGTATGGGATGTCTGCGGAACGCGGATCGGCGTGGGGGTCTGCTGGGACCAATGGTATCCCGAAGCTGCACGCGCAATGGCGCTGATGGGCGCGCAGCTATTGTTCTACCCCACTGCCATCGGGTCGGAACCCTACGATGCCGAATTCGACACCAGCGCGATGTGGCAGCGCGCGATGCAGGGCCATGCGGTCAGCAACTGCATGCCGGTGATCGCCGCCAATCGGATCGGGATCGAGGACGGCCAAAGCTTTTACGGGCACAGCTTCATCACCAATGAATGGGGCGACAAGCTGGTCGAATTCGGGCCCGAAAACGATGGGCATGATGAAGGCGTGCTGGTGGCGACGCTGGACCTAGACCTCGCCGCCAAGCACCGCGCCGGCATGGGCTTCTTCCGCGATCGCCGGCCCGAACTGTATGGCCGGCTGTGCGAGGATCTCTGACACATCGCTACCTGATCGCGCTGGGCTCCAATATCCGCCACCCACGCTATGGCCCGCCGCGTAAGGTAGTGCAGGCGGCAGCCCACGATCTGGGGCGCGGGGCGGGTGCGCTCGCGGCGCTCTCGCCGATCGTCGCCTCCGCCCCGCTCGGCCCGTCGCGGCGAACCTACGCTAATGCCTGCGCATCGATCGAAAGCGCCCTGACGCCGCTTGAAATGCTCTCCGTGTGCCAGCGGATCGAGCGCGATTTCGGTCGCAAGCGGAGCGGCCGGCGCTGGGGTGCACGCGTGCTCGACCTCGATATCGTACTGTGGAGCGGCGGCGCGTTCGAGGCACCGGACCTCATTATCCCCCACCTCGAATTTCGGGGCCGCGCATTCGTGCTGGTCCCGGCAAGTATAATCGCAGGCGACTGGCGCGATCCCGTCAGCGGCTTGACGGTGAACCAGATCGCAAAACGAAACTTAATAAATACACATCGATATCTGTGACTGCCGTCACAAATCAAGTCATTGAAATATGTTAACAGGTTCTACTTCGGGCGAGCCAATTTAGGAAAATGACTATGACGGAACTTATTGAATCGAAACGAAACGGACCATTTGCGAAATCCTTGCACGATTTCGCCAGGTTTTTCGAAGGCTACCGCGAAGCAACCATCGCTGCTGCCAAAGCCGAGGGGCGACCGGAAGAGATACCGGTGATCGAGATCATGGGTAATGCGCTGATCGAGCAATCGGTTCAACTCAACAATCGCTTCGTGGGTTTTTACGATGCCGAGGAATCCTCCGATCTTGCCGATCAACTGGATGACTATGCCGAGGCCACCGCGCTACCGTTGCTGACGCAATCGGTCGCCGGCTTGGTCAGCCCCGAACGCCCCCAAGCGCGCTCGAGCGGATTTCTGGGAGGCTTGCTGGGCGGCCTGTCCGACATCATCGAACCGATCAAGAAAATCCTCAAGCTGGTGCTTGCGGCGTTTCCGATTGGTGGAACCTTCGGCAAAATCCTCGATCTGATCCTGGATATCATCAACAATTTGTTGAATGGCGAGGAAGCACGTCTCGGCCCGGAGGCAGCAGCGCGCGCCCGGCAGGCGCGCGCGACGATGTATGAACATCTCGGGCAGATTTTCGCGACGGACAAGCTGGCATTGGAGCGGAAACGAGCGATGGATGCGCTGGCTACCGAATAAGGAGGCGGATCGCAAGGCGGCGTGAGCTCTTCCGCGCTCGCGTCGCCCAGCTGAAAGCCCGCTTGACCCGCACGCGCCCCATCCTTAGGTGAGCGCCTCCGCAAGCGCACATTCCATCGACCGCGCGCGCCTTGGGGGCCCTTAGCTCAGTCGGTAGAGCAACTGACTTTTAATCAGTAGGTCGCTGGTTCGAACCCAGCAGGGCTCACCACCCAGTTCGCCGCGTTTCGGTTTTCGAGACGCTGGCAGGCTTGTGTGGAAATTTTCCCCGTTTTTCTGCGGCATTGCAGAGCGGTATCGTCACAGCTTCCAAAACAGAGACTTGCTGGCCTCGCAATCGCGCGCGCATTTGGCGCAGATTCTCTGCGGCCAAAAAAGCGACCTACTATCGGTATTTTGATTATGCGGCTTGGATCCCAAGCGCCTGGCGCTGGCCAGCCCAATCGAGCGGTAAGTCGCTCATTCGCCAGACAGAACGGGCGCTGAGCCGAGAGGGCTGCGTGCCACAGAGGATGCCCCGGATGATGGCCGAATCAAGATAGCTGACCCGCGCAGTTCGCTGAAGGTGACGCAGCTTCGTAATTGGCAGCACCTCCAGTTGATGCCGGTCGAGGCCAAGCAGTTGCTCTCGCGCCGCAAACGCGCGGGCGATCAGTTCGACGAGATGCTCATCGCGAGAGATCGAACCGGATCCAGCTGGTTCCAATCGCAGCCGACGCGCATGGCCGTAATATGACGGACTGGTTGGAATGGCGATGCTGACGCGTTCTTCGGGCAGTTCCACCAGCCCTGCGATCGAAGCCAGTTCGGCGAGTTCAAAAGCCGCGCCGGCGACTTTGGATGTGACCAACACCTGCAGTGCGAGTTGCTCCAGCACAGTTCGAGCCTCTGCAATCGATGCGGATATAATGCGGGTCGCCAAGCCGGAGCAGTATTTGAACAGGCGCTCAACATCTTCGGCACACCGTTCTGCTGCCAACTCGCGCATACGATTGCCGTTGCGCAGCCATTCGGCGACAGTGTTCCTCGCCGACAATTCGAGTTCACCAGCAGGAAGTCGGAGGGCAGGGCTGGAAGCATCGTCGTTCATGCTGGAAGCGTAGTATGAATAACGCCGCCCGTGATTGCGCGTGTGGCAGGGCGAAATGGGACGGCCATGGTCATCGCGGATCATACCAGCGAGCGGCGAATCGCGCTTCCGCCCTGTGCCACCAGCGCTGGCAGTTCGGTCCGCCAGCTTGGCTTGGACCGTCTCGAAGACCTTGCGACTGACGATCGCATCATGCTCGCCGGGATAGATGTTGTCCTTATGTACTACCTCGCCGATGTAGATGCGGTTCGACAGCATGTAAGCCAGCGCGCCGCGCTTAAATGGGACACCGCCTCGAACGGTCGCTGCTTCATTCGGAACAATCAGAAGCTTGCGATCCTGCGGATCGTAACCAAGCGGAACCCCGCCGCCCATCCACATGCCCTTGGCCTTACTCGCGGCGATCTTGTCGCGGATGCGTTCGGCTCCGACCTCGCGCTCGAATTGGGCAAAGGAGAGCAGGACGTTCAGTGTCAGCCGACCCATCGAAGTGGTGGTCGAGAACGCCTGTGTGACGCTTACGAATGAGGCTTCAGCTAGATCTAGCACATCAATGATCTTGGCGAAGTCAGCGAGCGCCCGTGTGAGCGGGTCGATCTTGTAGACGATCACTACATCGATCTTGCCAGCCTTCACATCATCAAGCAGCTGGCACAGGGCTGGGCGCTCCATACTGCCCCCTGAGAACCCGCCATCATCATAAAGATCGGGTAGCGCCTTCCAGCCCCCATGCTGCTGCGACAGAATATAGGCCTCGCAAGCTTCGCGCTGGGCATCGAGACTGTTGAACGCTTTGTCGAGACCCTTCTCGGTGGATCTCCGTGTGTAAACCGCGCAGCGCATCGTCATCGCATCGCTAGCCATGACGCGTCACTCCCCAGGCTCTGAGGCGAGGGCTGTGCAGACCAAAGAAGCGCCGACCCGACCAAGCCGCGCCGGTGATATGTTTGGCGATGGCGGTGAGGGAACGGTACCGGTTGCCGCGATATTCAAAGGCTCCTTCGAGCACGACCACCTCGTGGGGCTCGCCATGTCTTGTGCGGGAGAGCCAAGTGCCGGGCTCGACGCTCGCAGGCCTGACACCGCGCGGATGGCGCTGTTCTTTGCGCGACTGAACCTCTAGCAAACGCATTTCCGCTTTGGTGAGCCCGCCCAGCGCCTGCTCCTGATATCGGGCAGCGATGGCGCGAGTCATCATTGCGATACCAAACGCCGGCGGCGCCGGTGAGCCGAACACCTTGCGCCGCTCAGCCTTTTTCTGCGACGGGCTCACCTCAATAAGCCGCCTGATCTTACCCTCCAGTCCCATTACGCGTCGCTGGATGCCGCGACGCGGTAGGTGCGTGCGCCGTCCAGTTTCTCGCTCGCAACCACGTGACCTTTCTCCTTCAGGCCTGTCAGTGCTGCGCGCGTGGTATGTGGTAGCCAGCCTGTGGCCCCGATCATCTGGTCAAGCGTTGCGCCTTCGGCCCGGCGCAACATGCTGAGGACCAGGTCGATCTTGGTCGACTTCTTGGGGCCTCGCTGGTTTTGGCGCCTGCTTTTGAAATTCTCGCAGCAGGCTTCTTTGTGCCTGTCTGCTCGTTGTCGCCGCCGCTATCGGCAGGGGTGCGTGCCCATTCGGCGACTACGGGAATTGGTAGGTTTCTTAGTTGCGGTGGTCATGGTGGTGCTCCTTGGTGATGAGCCAGCAAAATGCTGCGCTCACCAACCAAGGCCCGAGGAACGTCGAGCCGCCGGGCATCGCGGCCGAACCGGTCGACTCGCATGAGCACCAATGCTTGCTGAGCGCACGAAGTCCAATGGAACATGCGAATGTCACGTAGTTGCTATAGTGGAAAACTCACTCAGCATCAGGCGAGTACGCTGATGACTGCTTTGCGCCCCAATTCAAGGCGTAACCATCCGATATCTTAGCTACCGAAAGCGGACATTCTCAAAGGCCATTCCGGCCGAGGAGAGATAAGTCGACCGACCAACATTCCGGCCCTGCAGAATAGAGTCATGTGCCGCCGGACCCCAATGCGCATACTAATCCCAAGCCGCCAAACTAGAAGCCGACTTGAGCCGTACGTTTCTTCCTCGGCAGGTTACTGCCAGTTCTAGACACGAAATTAAAGAAACACGATATCCATAATGCTGAGATAGGGGAAAAAATTCCACTTCTCAGGTCGCCTGAATTTTTACGTCTATAGTGTCAAAAAAGCTTGAGAGACGTTCGGGCATATCTATGTAATCTATGAACGCGTTAACAAGACTGTTACCCCCAAACTCCATACTTGCTTTCAGAGGCTTCCCGTTGAGCTTTGGCTTATTCTCAAAGCGCTTGGCCAGCTTTCTGCAGAAGTTCAGGACGAATGATGCAACGAACTTCCCTCTAAAAAACTCATTCGGATCGCGCCCTTTCAGTAATCGTCTAACTCTGAACAGCTCACATCGCGGTAAGGTGGTAGCCTGCACTGCCCTCAAAAAGATATTGAAATCTTGCGGTTTTTTCCGAATTCCACTCGAATGCAGGTCGAAAAGTGCATGCAGCCCGAAATTATCAAGTTTTGGGTCTTGATCGTTGATCCTAAGGGCGACTGCATAAGACATTATGGGGGTGGACCGGCGCTCAAACAGCGATCTGTCGTGTTCGAAAGCGGTCCTAATTTCTTTGCACAAATCGTCCGCCGGATTCAACCTAAAGTGGCGCATGATCCCAGCAAAGACAGTGTCCGAATCGTAGAAGTAATTTTCGATAGAATAGCCGCAAGTGGAGAATGTTTGAGCTGGGTAGATATCGCGACCTATGAGGCAATCATGGTCGGTATCGACAAAGAAGAATATATTTCTTTCCTCTCCATACTCCGCAACTGCACTTTGATGCAAAGCGAGAACTCCCCCTTTTCCATCACAGACAATCGGCCGGAATTTCTTGTCTGGGAATCGCTGGTATAAAAAGTGAGAGAAAAACTCTTCGTCATCCTCGCCCTCAAAAACTGCAAAGAAGTCAAACCGCTCCGCCGACATTGACGTGCGGAGCTTGTGCCAAGCTGCGGCAGGCGTTTTTCGGCGCGCTCTCAGCGATTCTAGGTATGTCATTGCGTCGGGCTAGCGTGCCCAAGGAGATCAACGGTGTTGGCGTCGAGGGAATTTTCAAAAATGAACGGAGAGTGTGTAACAGCTCCGATAAACGCGCACGTCGGGAGCTTTGAAATGTCTTCAAGGAACCTCTGCTGCCAATCGACTGAGAGTGAAAGCTCAGGTTCGTCGATAACAACATAGTTGGCTACGTCTTGGTCGAGAAGCAAATGTGAAAACAGACTGACAATTTGCTTTTCGCCCGACGAAAGTTGTTCAAGCTTCACCGGCCTTTTTGAATGATGATAGATGTCAACATTGTAAGCAACATTATCGAAGGAGAACGACTTCCCAAAAAGGTAGGAGTTACAAATCTCGACAAACTGCCAAATAGGAGCCTCCCTTCGAGAAATCTTGTCCCCAATTTCTACTAAGTAATGCACATAGTGTGCTACGTACTTTTCATTCTCAAGCAAGTCCGAATTACTATTGATCTTTTTGACGACGCCTTCAATTTTTTTCTTATCTTGATCACTCAAAAGCGCACTGTCGACTTTCGAAAAAACGGAATCAAGTGCTGTTTTGCTGATTTCTGAGTTCTTAATCTCGTCGTAGTCTTTTGCTTCGTCGCGTATGACGTCTCTCAAATATTTGGTCGTCAGGCTATTTATCTGGGAAAGTGCATACGCCTTCACGCTCTCGAGCCGCATGTCTAGATTTTGCTTAACGTCCTCCATGCCGAATTGAACCAGCTCGAGATAGTTCTCACTGGTCGTCGTCCCACCTCGGCGTCGCGTCAGGGTTCTTTGAAGCTCTTCCTCAATCTCCGGAAAAACAGTTTTGATGTCCTTCTCAATTCGCCTGTAGGTTGGGAGATAAAGGATCCTTCCCTTAAGGTTTGCGTCCAGAAAATCACTGACGTTGGACAAGCGATTGTAGGAAGGGGAATCGAATTCCAATTCTGGTTGAGACATCATCCAGTGTTCGCGAGCAATCTCCTCGGCGGCCGACAATGAAAGGCCAAGCCTGTTCTGCAAAAGGCGAGCGTTCTCGCGGATTTGGTATCCGGACTTCTGCCCTCTAAGTTCAGGCGTTATTTGCCGCGCTCTTTGTGATAAGAGCCGCTCGGCCTCCATAACAAAACTCGAGCTAAACCTTCTAGTGTACCTCTTATTCCTGTACATTCTACGACGAACTCGAAGGTACTCTTCGATATCCGAGTGTTGCACAGTCAGCTTTCGGTTATTGTTGCGCACGCGAATGCTAATGCTCCCGAAGTCATTTTCCTGTAATTTGGACCATTGCTGACTTATTAGGTAGTAAAAGCAATTCAATACAGTGCTCTTGCCAATCCCATTGTAACCGACAATTATTATACGATTGCCTTCAATATTGAACTTTACGTCAGTTTCGCCGAATAGTCCTACGATTTCTATCTCTTTGAATTTTATCATTGCATAGCTTTTCTGTTCAATGATTGGCGAGGTGGCTGGATCCGCACTCTAGGACGCCAGGGTGGGGCATGCAAACGTTAGACTTGGTGTTTTCGGACCAACATCGACTTTTCACAACGCCACCCGGCAAAGCCAGCAACCTGTCTGGCAAACATGTCCATACACTTTGGAATAGTGGAGGTTTATGACCTAATTTGGGAAGGAGGTTCGAATTTCTGCCCGCCATAGGCACCGATCACGTGACTACGTTCTCAAACGCAACTGAAATGCAACGATGACGCTCTTCGCCGCGGGTTTTGGGTTCGGCAACTAAGGGGCCGCTTTCTGGCTCTGATTAGCTAGAACCAGTCGTTCGGCAAACGGCCCAGTTGCGGACAAGTTCCACTGTGCTTATATTTGAATTGGTGCCAGAGGTGGTCGGATGAGCGCAGCCAAATTCGCCCACTCTTTCATCCTTACCTTGTTTTGTCAGGATAAGGTTGGGATAGTTGCGGCCATCAGCAGTCACCTTGCAAAAGTTGATGGGTTCATTGTCGACAGCCAGCAATATGCCGATCTTGACGCAGGCCAATTCTTCCTGCGCATCGAATTCATTGCGCAAGGAAGTTCATTTCCGAAAACTCTGGACGAGCTGCGCGCAGGGCTTGCACCGATTGCGCGGCAGTATGAGATGGATTGGAGCCTAAAGCCGTCAACTCACAGGCCCAAGCTTCTAGTTGCCGTTTCCAAGAGCAGCCACTGCCTTAACGACCTACTGCATCGCTGGAAGACAGGCAATCTGCCTGTCCAAATCGTCGGAGTTGTCTCTAATCATCCCGACTTGCGTGACCTTACCGAGTGGCATGGGTTACACTATTATTACCTGCCGATCCACGAGGGAAAAAGGGAGGAACAGGAAGCAAAGCTGCTTGCCGTGTTTCAGCAAACCGCCGCAGATTACCTCATCCTCGCCCGCTACATGCAGGTGCTCTCTCCCGACTTGGTCAAACGGCTATCAGGGCGATGCATCAATATTCACCACAGCTTCTTACCGAGCTTCAAGGGTGCACGGCCCTACCACCGAGCCCATGAGCGGGGGGTGAAGCTGATTGGCGCGACTGCGCACTTCGTCACTAGCGACCTGGATGAAGGTCCGATCATCGAACAGGACGTCGAGCGAGTGGATCATCGGGCGACCGAACGGGATCTTGTGAGAATGGGCCGGGACATCGAGGCGCGAGTGCTGGCTCGCGCCGTCCGATGGACCACCGAACGAAGGGTTTTCCTGAATGGTATAAGGACTGTGGTGTTTCGCTAGGGACGGACGTCCGCTTCCGACTCCGTTAGAGCACATTGGCTAAGGTCAGCGACTGCTCCTCGAAATTCCCAGCAAAAACCGTGCGTAACTGAGAACCCGACGGATGTTGTCCCAAAAAAAAGACCCAATCGATCGCTGCCCGTTGCAGATCAGTGAACGAGTAGGGGGTTTGGAATAGGGCGGCTTCGTACGGACCGTTCCAAATTGCTATGACATATTTCTCATCTCGTTTTCGTCGAGCAAAGCGCTCGCGGCACCCGTTGGATGGCTCAACTACAAGTTGACCCTTCGGATGTCCTGCCCGATTTCTCGGTTTATCGCATTCAAGGCTCGCTCGATATCCTCGAACCGATACGGTTTCGGAACGAACAGAACCGCACCCAGCTTCGTCGCTTCGATCTGGCCCCCTGATAATATGGCGAACGGAATGCCGCGGCTGGTCAAGCGCGCGGCTACTGGGTCGGCCCGTTCTCCATGCAAATTCATATCCAGCAAGGCGCAATCGAAATTCCCATCATCGGCTGCGGCAAGAGCGTCGGGAATATTGGTCGCGACCGATGCAACAGTTGCACCTAGATCGAGCAGCATTTCCTCAAGCAGCATCGATACTAGGGGTTCGTCCTCTGCTATCAAAACGCGTAGCGAATTATTCATGCGCAGCTCCTTCCGGATCGCTATTGCCATGCTGAGATGAACCGGCGGTTTTCGAACGGCATCGCACGCCAAGCTGTGCAAGCTCACTCAGCAGTTTCTGCGAATTGTATGGCTTGCCAATCACTGCAGTGCAGCGATCATTTTCATAATGTTCGAAAACTGTCGAGAACTCATCGACTGCAAGCAGGACGGGTAGGTCCGCATGGAGCGAACGGATGCTCTTGGCCAGCCTGTCACTTTTTTTGCCAGTCTGGCGAGCGTTAACGAAAACGGCATCGTAATTTCCGCGCGCAGCACGGACCAGGCTTAGTGCTTCGCTATCTGTTTCAGCATTGTCGAGGGTGTAACCCGCGGCTACCAGTCCCTCGGAGGTGAACATCCTGAGCGTGGGATCATCGATGACGAGCAAGATGCGGCCCGTCCTGCCTTTCTCGAGCACGTCGGCAATCTTTCGTGCCAGCGATTGGTAGGTGAAAGGCTTGGAGATCATCTCGACACCCTCATCCAGTCGGCCGCCATGGACGATCGCGTTACGCGTATATCCACTCGTATAGAGGACCTTGATCTCCGGCCGGATGTCTCGCACGAGGTCGGCCAGTTCGCGCCCGGTCATTCCGGGCATCACGACGTCGGTGAACAAGAGGTCGATCGACCGGTCTTTCTCAATTTCCAGAACTCGCAAGGCGGCTGGCCCGTCGTGAGCATCGAGCACCCGGTATCCAAGCTCGCGTAAGCATTCGACGGTGTAGGAACGGACATCGTCATCGTCTTCAACGACCAGAATGGTCTCCTGCGACCGGCTGACGTCGATGCTTTCATCAATGTGGTCTTCGGCTTCTTCGGCGACGTCATTTACGAGGCGCGGGAGATAGATCTTGATGGTCGTTCCGTGGCCTTCCTCGCTATAGATTTTGACGTGGCCGCCGGATTGCTTGGTAAAGCCGTAAACCATGGAAAGGCCCAGGCCGGTTCCCTTGCCGACATCCTTCGTGGTGAAAAACGGCTCGAAGACCCGCGTGAGCGTCTCTTTCGACATGCCGTGCCCGGTGTCGGTCACGGCAATCACGACATATTGTCCGGGTGCAACCTCGGCGTGTTCGGCGGAATATGCCTCGTCGAGGCGGGCATTGGCCGTCTCGATCGTCAAGGTTCCCCCCTGGGGCATCGCGTCGCGTGAGTTCACCGAAAGATTGAGGATTGCCGCCTCGAGCTGGTGCGGATCGGCTTCCGCTCGCCATAGACCCGGGCTGGTCACCACTTCGAGCTTGATGGTTTCGCCCAGAGCGCGCTGAACGAGGTCCGACATACCTGATACCAGACGGTCGGCGTCGATCGGCTTGGGCTCGAGTGGCTGCCGCCTGGAAAAGGCAAGGAGTCTTTGGGTGAGCGCCGCTGCACGCTCTGCGCCTTTGAGAGCGCTGCCGAGCGCGCGTTGCAAGCGGGGATCCGGGTCGCTGGAGCGTCGCAGGGCGCGATCGGCCATATCGATATTTCCCGTCACGATGGTCAGCAGATTGTTGAAGTCGTGAGCGATGCCTCCGGTCAGCTGACCGACCGCTTCCATCTTCTGTGCCTGTCGCAAAGCTTCTTCGGCCTTCGCGCGCTCCTCCACTTCTTCGGTCACCCTGCGTTCGAGCTCGTGGTTGAGCTCTTGGAGCGCCTCTTCAGCCCGGCGACGCTCGGTGAGGTCGAGCATCGCTCCGATCATACGGACCGCCTTGCCCTCATCATTACGGATTACGAAACCACGGTCGTAGACGTGGATCGGGTCTCCGTTGACATCCATGAAACGATATTCATCGGTCCAGTGGCTTTCCTGCCCATCGATCACCGCGTGGATGCTTTCGTCGATGCGCGCCCGGTCGTCCGGATGGATGTGTTCGATCCACCAGTCGCCGGTGGGATCGACATCATCCTTGCCATAACCGAAAAGCGTTTCGATCGCCTCGTTCCATTGGACCTTATTGGCCGTCAGGTCCCAATCCCAAATTGCGTCATTGGTGGCTTTCACCGCAAGCCGGTAGCGTTCCTGCGTTACCTGCTGCTCCGCCTCGGCTGCCTTCTCTTCGCTTATATTGCGAGCTTCGATGACCGTGCCCACGGGTTTGCCTCGGTCATCGAGCATCGGACTGGCAGTAAAGGTAACGGGATAGAAGGACCCGTCGGGAGCGACGAAAAGCTCCTCGCCGCTCATTTGCGCGCGCGCAGGGAACGCACGGTCGATGGGGCATTCCTCGATCGGATAGTGCGAGCCGTCCGGCTTTTTGTGATGGACCACGTCGTGCAGCGGACGGCCGCGCATCTCGTCCAAACGATAGCCAGTCAGTAATTCGGCAGACCGATTGGCGTAAACGCAATGCTGGTCTTCGTTCATCAGGAATACGGCTTCGCGCGTATTGTCGAGAATTGCCTCGAGGCGCCGCGTTACATCTTTTAGCGCGCGTTCGGTTTCGCGACGTTCTTCAATATCCAGAAGCACACCGGAGAAGGTTGTGGCCGTACCGGTTTCGTCGATGTCGACCCGGCCGTTGGCTTCAACCCAGTAATACCGCTCGTCCGCACGCTTTACCCGATATTGGTGAGCATAGGCACCACCCTTCGCGATCGACGTCTCGATCGCTTTCTCAAGTGAATCCCTGTCATCGGGATGCACTGCCCCGGTCACCTGGTCCAAGCGCAGACCGTCGCGCGACAGTTCGGGTGGCATTCCGAAAGTAACCGCAAATGCCTCGTCCACATCCAGGCGATCATTCTTGATATCCCAGAACCAGGTGCCGATAATCGCGCCTGCATCGAGTGCGAGCTGCACTCGTTCCGCATTAGCGCGCGCCTCCGCCTCGCTCGCTCGCAAAGCTCTTTCTGCCAAGATCTGGCCGGTAGTTTCCTGACAGACGCAGAAGAAACCGGCGATTTCACTGTCATCCGAACGGACCGGTGTATAAGAAAAAGCGAAGTGGGTTTCTTCGGTATACCCCTTCCGCTCCATCCATAGTTCGATATCATCGCTTTGGACAGGAATGCCATTCATCGCTTGTTCGACGATTGGCAGCAATTCTTCACTGATCTCGTTCCACACTTCGAGAAAATCTGCGCCGAAGGCTTCGGGATGTTTGTTCGCAAGTATTTCAGCATACGGATCGTTATAGATAAGGGTCCGCTCCTTCCCCCAAACGACGAACATCGGTTGCCCCGATCCGATCATGACATCGATCAGTGTTTCGAGGGCAGTCGGCCAAGCCTCGCGTGGACCGAGTGCGGTGTCCTCCCATTTTCTTTCACACAGCAGCGTTGCAGTTTCGGGGTAAGCAAGTTCGCGCTTGCCTTGAGATGAGACTGTCATGCGTCACTTTCGCTTGATCAAGGTTCTCGGCTTTATCGAACCCCTTGGGAAATGGTGTCAAATGCCACTTATGAGAACACTTCATGAGTATCAATCGGATAGCGCCAATGCCAGGCCGGTGAATGTAGCGCCAAATGGGTCGAGAACATCGACGTGGCATGCCGGTGTCGTCCGCGATCTGTGTTCCTGCACCGGATGAATAAATTTCCATCGGTAAACCACGAGCAAGGGTTATGGGGTGGGCTATGGCCGGGCCGCAACGCGGGTCGATGTCTCAACGGATGGCGGAGCCACTTGGGAGCAGGCCGATCTTTAATCCGAACCCGGTGCGCTCGACGTCGAAATCAACAACGATCAACGCCTGAAGCTCAATCGCGAGAATGTCGCAGTCCCAGCCCGCGTCCTTTTGTTCCGCAAAGCTATTGCCGATTGACCAGGCCGTGCGCTTTGCGGATGGACGCAGGGATGGACATTTCACCACCTTCGGCGCGCCTCGGGGTTTGTTATTATCCGGAACATTGGCCGGAAGAACGCTGGGCGCATGACGCGCAGCGTATGGCGGGGCTGGGGCTGTCGCGTGTGCGGATTGGCGAGTTTGCGTGGAGCCGGATCGAACCTCAGCCGGGCCGGTTCGATTGGGACTGGCTCGACCGCGCCATAGATACGCTGCATGCGGCGGGGCTGGGCGTGATATTGGGCACCCCCACGGCCACGCCGCCCAAATGGGTGGTCGATGCGATGCCCGATATGCTGGCGGTAGACCGGTTTGGCCGCACGCGCGGTTTCGGGTCGCGGCGACATTATTGCTTCAGCCATGCTGGCTACCGCGCCGAGGCAGCGCGGATCACGCGAGCAGTGGCGCAGCGTTATGGCGATCATCCCGGCATTACCGGCTGGCAAACCGATAATGAATATGGCTGCCACGATACGGTGCAGAGCTTCTCCCCCGCGGCGCGCGATGCGTTTCGGCCGTGGCTGGCCCGCAGGTATGGTGCGATCGAGGTGCTGAACGAGGCTTGGGGCAATGTGTTCTGGAGCATGGAATATCGCTCCTTCGCGGAAGTTGAACTGCCAAATCTGACGGTGACGGAGGCGAACCCCGCGCATTGGCTGGCCTTTCGCCGGTTCTCCTCCGATCAGGTCGTGTCCTTCGACAAGGCGCAGGTCGATATTTTGCGCGAATGTTCGCCCGGGCGCGACATCATGCACAATGCGATGGGGTTCTATACCGGGTACGATCATCACGATCTGGCGGACAATCTCGATGTGCTGGGCTGGGACAGCTACCCGCTCGGCTTCCTCGAGATGTTTCGGTTTCCCGAAGCGGATAAGCGGCGATACGCGCGTCAGGGCCATCCCGATATCGCGGCGTTTCACCACGATCTCTATCGCGGCTGCGCCAAAGATGGGCGCTGGGCGGTGCTGGAACAGCAACCCGGCCCGGTGAACTGGGCGCGGCACAATCCTGCGCCGCTGCTGGGCATGGTGAGGCTGTGGACGCTGGAGGCGGCAGCGCACGGGGCCGAGCTGGTGAGCTATTTCCGCTGGCGCCAATTTCCGAAGGCGCAGGAGCAGATGCATGCCGGCTTGCTGAGGCCCGATGGCGAGCCTGCGCCCGCTTTTGCAGAAGTGGAACAAGTCGCCGGTGAACTGCTGGACATCGGCAGCATGGGCGAAGTGCCGAAACACGCGGCGCTGATTTTCTCCTATCCAGCCGAGTGGATGACGCAGATCCAGCCGCAGGGGGAAGGCGGCGGAGCTGGGTGCAGCGCTCTGTGGGCTGCGTTCCATTGCTACAGCGCTTTGCGCAAGATCGGACTCAATGTCGATATCCTGCCGCCGGGCGCGCCGCTGGACGGATATGCGCTGGTGGCCGTGCCCTGCCAGCCGGTGGCGAGCGAGGCCCTCGCGAGCGCGTTGGAGAGGTTCGCCGGACACATCGTGATCGGTCCGCGAACCGGCAGCCGCGATGAAGATTTCGCCATTCCTGACGAGCTTGCTCCCGGCAGGTTGCAGCAGCTGGCAGGCGGCAAGATTGTGCTGAGCGAAACGCTTCGCCCCGGCACGGGCCATACGGGCAATGGCTGGTCGATCGAGCAGTGGCTGGACCGTTATGAGGGCGAGGCGAAGGCGGAGCTGTTGGCGCAGGACGGGGCCGTGGCCAGCTGGCGCCGCGGTCGAGTGCGAATTTGCGCGGCCTGGCCGGAAGGGCCGCTGATCGATCTATTACTGGCCAGGGCGGCGGGCGATGCGGGGCTGCCCTGCGAAACCTTGCCCGAAGGCACCCGCCAGCGCACCACCGCCGCCCATGTTTTCCAGTTCGATTACCTGAATGCAGATGTGAACATTCGCCCCGCAGACTGAGGATGCCGCGCCCATGACCAAATTCGAAAATATTACCGTAACCACCGAAAGCGGTGCGGCCCGCATCGCCTTCGCCCGGGCCGAGCGGCGCAATGCGTTGACGCCGGAGATGATGCGCGAATGCTGCGAGGCTCTGGATATCGCCATAGCCGACAAGGATGTGCGCACCATCATCGTGGCGGCGGAGGGCGATCACTTTTCCGTCGGCGCGGATTACGAAAATCTGGACAAGATGAAGGATATGCGGGCCGCTGCCGTTCGCGATCAAATCTACACTCATTTCCAGGCCGCGGTAAGGCGCGTTTGGGCGTGTCCGAAGCCGACCATCGCGCTGGTGCAGGGCGCAGCCGTCACGGTGGGCGCGGAACTGGCACTGGCATGCGATTTTCGGATCATGGCCGAAGGCGCTTTCTTGCAGGAAAGCTGGGTCAAGCTGGGGCTGATCCCGCCGCTGGGCGGACTCTATCTGCTGCCGCGCTATCTGGGCCTTGCCAAGGCGCGCGAAGTGGTACTGCGGAACAAGCGTATCCATGCCGAGGAAGCGCTGGACAGCGGCATCGCCACCGAAGTTGCCTCGCTCGATACGCTGGCCGATGCCGGCCATGAATTGGCGCAGGAACTGATGGCCATCGCCCCGATGGCCTACGCCCATATCAAGGAAGGCCTCCATCGCGGCCTGGAAACCGGGATGGCAGCGGAATGGAGCGCCAATGTCGCGGTGCAGGGCACGCTGCTGACCAGCGCCGATTTTGCCGAGGGGCTTGCCGCGATGCGCGACAAGCGAACCCCGCGCTTTACCGGGGAATAGCGGCCTACTCGCTGGCTGGTGTCTCCATCTCCAGCAGTTCTTCCGCCAGTTTCACGCAGACCGCGCCGCCAATGCCGGAACGCAGCGCACGTTCGAAATTGCGCGCTTTTTCGCCCAGCTCATTATCGCCGAACATTCCGGCGGTGCCTGCCAGCTTGTGCATGGTACGGGCGAGTTGGGTGGCATCATCCCCGCCGAAGCTGTTATGTTCCAGCGCATTGCGGACCTGCGCGATGGCTTCGCCGCGGCGCGAATTCCACCGTTCCAGCAATTCGGGAGAGAGGGCCGGGGCTTGGGTATTTGTCTCTTCCGGTTCTTCGCTGCATTCGGGCCCGGCAGCGTATTCTGCATCGACGATGCGGGTCGGGAGCCAATGGGAAAGCGCGCCGATCAAGTCTTCGAACGCCACCGGCTTGGACAGGTGCGCCTGCATTCCGGCACGTCTGGCGGCCTGAACGTCTTCCGGAAATGCATTGGCGGTCAGCGCTACGATCGGCAGCGCATCCGGGGCGATGCCCATCCGGCGGATCTCACGCGCGGCGGTGTAGCCATCGCAGCGCGGCATTTGGATGTCCATCAGCACCAGGTCGAATTGCTGGCCCAGATCGACCGCCTCTTGCACCGCTGCAATTGCCTCGTACCCATCTTCGGCAACTACGACCGTTTGCCCGCATTTATCCAGCATCGCGGTCATCAGCATGCGGTTCACGTCGTGATCTTCAACCAATAGCACCCGGCTGGCAGAGGGCTTGGCGCGGACGCGCCGCTCCTTTTCCGGCACTTTCTTCGGGGCCGGTGCGGCCGCCTCTTTCAGCGGCAGGATCAGCGTAAAATACGATCCGACACCGGGATGGCTATCGACATTCAGCGTACCACCAAGCAAGTCGGCGAGCTGGCGGGAAATCGACAGACCCAGCCCGGTGCCGCCATATTCGCGGCTGATGGCGCCATCGGCCTGTTCGAAAGGCCGGAATATCTGCTCCAGCCGGTGCTCCTCGATACCGATGCCGGTATCTTCGATCGATATCACGATCCGGTCACCGCGCCGTTCGGTAAACACGGTCACGTTGCCATCGTCGGTGAATTTGACCGCATTGCCGACCAGATTGTTGACGATCTGCCGCAAACGCAGCGGATCGGCATGGACGTGGCTCGGCAGCTCATCCGACCACTCGACCGTGAGCGCCACCTCCTTGCGCTTGGCGTTGGCCTGGTGGAGCCGTGCGCAGCTTTCCAGCAGATGGCGAAGGTCCACGACCTCTTCCATCAATTGTATCTGACCGGCTTCGATCTTCGAGATATCCAGCACATCGTTGAGCAGCGCCATCATCGACCGGCTCGATTCCACGATCAGTTCGGTATGCGCGCGCTGTTCATGGTCCAGCTCCGTACCGAGCAACAATTCGGAAAAGCCCAGTACGCCGTTCATCGGGGTGCGAATCTCATGGCTCATATTGGCGAGGAAACGCGATTTCGCCTCGTCCGCCGCTTCCGCTTCGCGCCGTGCGTTGACCAGCGCGTTTTCCATTTCCACCCGCTCGGTCACATCGCGCGCGGACACGATGATCCCGTCTTTATCGCCCGTTTCATGGTCGATGGTGATGGCACAATCGGCTTCGATATAGACGGGCTTGCCGTTGGTATCGTCGATAAATCGGCGATAGACGATCCGTTCCTTGTCGGTTTCTCCCGAAACCAGTCGATCCTGCACTGCTGCGATAGCCGCGAGCGAGTCCGGATGGGCGCGCTCGCTCGGGCTCTTGTGGATGAACACATTGCCGGGAACTCCCAGCACTTCGTCGCTGGACGGTGAGACATATACGCAGCGGCCATCAAGATCGTAGCGCAACACCGCATCGGTGATATTGGCGGTCAACTGGACGAAGCGCTGTTCGCGCTGCGCCAATTCCGCCATCATGCGCCGCCGGGTGTTCAGGATCGCCGCAACAGGCAAGCCCATTATGAACGCGCAGGCCAGGAAAGTCTGAAGCACCAGGAGGCGTAATTCGATCGACCCATCGATCAGGGCGATCGGACCCGATCCATTCATCGTGTAGTATGTCGCGATAACTGCCACGGCGGCAGTGCTGAATGCGGTGCCGGAGCTGCCCAAACGGAATGCAAAAGCGAGGACGACCGGCGCGATGAGATATAGCAGCGGAAGTCCCGTCTGGGCGAATACTGCGATCGTAATTCCCATTCCCAACACGCCCAGAACTACCCAATCCGCAATCTTGCGGGTCGAAGGGGGGCGGGGGTTCTGGCACGCCTCGGCAACGATCAACACGGTCGGCGCGACCAGGATCATGCCCAGGGAATCGCCCATGAGCCATTTGCCGTAAGCCAGTATCGTGAAATCACCCTGCAGAAGAAAAACGATGCTTGCGACCAGCGATGACATGAAGGGTGCGGCCACTCCGGCGGACAGAATGAACCGCACCAAGTGGGAGATCTCCGTCATGTTCGGATTGCGCCCGCATGACCTCCGCACCAGCACTACGGCGGTGACCACTTCGACCATATTGGCCGTGGCAAACCCGCTCGACCGCAGCAACGGATCCCCTACCGAGAGATTGGCCAGCATATTGCCGATCCAAAGTGCGCAAATGAACCAGTCTTCGCGGGGCAGGCGCGCGCGCAGCAGGAAGGCGACGGCCAGAGCATTGGGGAGCCAGACCATGGCAATGCGCCCATCCCCGCGCGACAGCTGGATACTTTCGAAAGCGACAAACCCGAATATGGCCGCCCCGGCCAGAGCTATCGCCAACGCGATGAACGTATCGCGCATAAATCCCGGATGCTGCATCTTGACTGCCTGCGCTTGTAGCATTGTTACCGAACCTGCTTGGATTGTAGAGTGAGGCCTGTAGAAACGGGCAGAAGCGCGGTATTTCTACTCGCGAAGGATGCGTAGGCAGGTGGCTGAAAGCGGTAACTTCTTGTCCAAACGGCGCCGTCCGCGCCCGGCGCTGATCGTCGGGATCGCGCTGTTTCACGTGGTCGTGCTGTATGGTCTGGCAAAGGCACTGGTGCCCGATTTCACGGGCGAGGTGGAGCAAAGCGTGGTGGCCGTGTTCAACGTTACGGTGACCGCCCCCGAAGATGAACCGCCGCCGGTAGAGCCGCAGCCAGACGAGGGCGCGCAGGGCGATCCGGGTGAGCGGGCCACTCCCAAGCCTACGGCCGCGCCCAAAGTAGAACTCCCGCTCGCCAAACCCAGCCCGGCTCCGCAGGCGACCTCCACCGGCATGCAGAACCGCTCGGGCGCGCAGGATAGCGGGGATGGCACCGGGGCAGCCGGCAGCGGCACTGGCACCGGCAGCGGGCGAGGCGGGGCCGGTACGGGGGCGGTTGCAGTCAAGCCCTCGGTCCGGTCGGGTGAATTGAACCAGGCGAGGGACTTTCCGGTGCCCGAAGGTGGTCGCAGCACGCGTTTCGGAAAATCGGTGACCGTCACATTCACGGTAACCACCGATGGGCGAGCGATCGATTGTTCGGTAGCCCGTTCGCAAGTCGATGCCGCAACCACCACGCGGGTGTGCCCGCTGGTCATGGAAAAAATCCGGTTCAACCCGGCCACCCTTGCCGATGGAACACCGGTGGCCGCAGCTTACGGTTACCGCGTGGATTTCAGCGGGCGATAATTTGGCAATAAGTATGCGATAAGGGGCGGTATGGACGAAACAAGCCCACCCGGTCTGATCACGCCCGTGATCCTGTGCGGCGGCAGCGGCACACGCCTGTGGCCGCGCAGCCGCAAGGCGCTGCCCAAGCCGTTCCTGCCCCTGCTGGGGCAGCGCACATTGTTCCAGAAGGCGCTCGATCGCTGCGCCGATCGCGGCGTGTTCGCCGCGCCGCTGGTGGTCGCCGGGCCGGACCACGTGCCGCATATAGAGGAGCAGGCGAGCGATGTTACGGATTTGCGGATCGCGGTAGAACCTGCCGCCCGCAACACCGCGCCGGCCATCGCCCTGGCGGCAGGGTTGCTCGACCGGGACGCGGTGATGCTGGTATGCCCGAGCGATCACCATATTGCCGATGAAACCGCCTTTGTCGCAGCGGCCAAAGCCGCCGCGAGGCTGGCGGGAGACGATTATCTCGTGGCACTGGGCATCACGCCCGGCCGACCGGAAACAGGCTATGGCTATATCGAGTCGGGCGAACGGCTTGGCGGCGGGTTTAATGTCGACAATTTTGTCGAGAAGCCCGATCTGGAGACCGCCGAGCGATTCCTCGCCAGCGGCAATTATAGCTGGAACGGCGGCATTTTCGCCTTTCGCGCCGGAGCGTTCCTGTCCGAGCTGGCGGCGCATCGTCCGGAAATGGCAGAGGCGATCTGGCAAGCGGTGAAGCACGGGCATGATAAGGGGCATGACGATCGCCGCCGCTTCCACCCGCAGGAGGAAAGCTTCGCGGCCATCCAGGGCGAATCGGTCGATTACGCAGTCATGGAAAACACGCAGCGCGCAGCGATGGTGCCGGCGGCGATGGGGTGGTCCGATATTGGCGATTGGCGCGCCTTGCACGGGGCGCGCGCCAAGGATGCCAACGGAAATTCGGTGCATGGCCCGGGCGCGGACAAGGCGCAGCTGGCCGGTTGCCGCAACGTGCTGGTCGAAAGCGACGGGCCGCGCGTATCGGCAAGCGGGCTGAGCGATATCGTGATCGTCGTGGACGGCGACGAGGTGCTTGTCACAGCCGCCGACGGTGCACAGAAGGTCGGCAAACTGCGCGGGGCGAGCGAGCAGTGAGCTTTGTCCGCCTGCTGCCGCAAAAACGGGTGGAGAAGGTCTGGGGCCGCGATGCGCTGCCGGCGCCGTTTGCGGCGCCGAGGGATGCGCGTATCGGCGAAATATGGTTCGAACCGCCTGGCGATTTCGATCGGCTGTTGGCCAAATATCTTTTCACGAGCGAAAATTTATCGGTGCAGGTCCATCCGGACGATGCCCATGCCCCGCATGGCATGACCGGCAAGGACGAATGCTGGCTGATCCTCGAGGCCGAGCCGGGTGCCAGGCTGGCTATCGGTCTGGAGCGGGACGTATCGCGCGACGGGCTTGCGCAAGCGGCGCAGGACGGCTCCATCGAGAGCTTGCTGACATGGCACGAGCCGCAAGCGGGCGATTTCTTCTATCTGCCCGCCGGGACGATCCATGCGGTCGGGCCGGGGCTCAGCCTGATCGAAATCCAGCAGAACTGCGACATCACCTACCGCCTCTACGATTATGGCCGCCCGCGCGAGCTGCATCTGGAGCAGGCGCTCGAAGTTGCCGAGCGGGGACCGTTTCCGGCAGGGCTGATGCAGCGGCTTCCGGCGGAAGGGTCGGTGACACTGGTCGATGGGCCGAAATTCCGGCTGGACAGGGCCGCGGCGGGAGATGATGGCTGGCGGGGGCGTTACTCCGGTATGTGCCTGGTAATGCCGGTTTCGGGCTCCGTGAATATTGGCGAACAGGCAATCGCAGCGGGTGAGTGTGCGGCCGTTTCGGATTGCGCGGCGATCGATTTCAGTCCCTTTGCGCAGTGCCTTGTTGCTCAACCGATAGGCTAGTCTGCCGATAATTGTTCCGCCGGATTCACTTCGGCGCGAGCAGTTTCTGACCGTTTTCGCGCACCGCCTTTTCCACCACGCCTTCGAAGAAAGCGAGGCCCGGGGGAAGGTTCACCTCCAGCACTACCCTGTCATCCTCGATATCGACATGACCGTGAACCGCCTGGCCCAGCGCACCGACCGTCAACATCATGCGGTCCTCGCTCGGCCAGCTGTGATCGACATCGGCCACGCCGCCGGGGATGCGTGTCTCCAGGTCGCCGACATTGTCGCGCAGTCGGCGGCGCACTTCTTCGCGAGGGAGCTGGTGGGGGATCGGCACCCGCATCAGTCGCGCGCCACTTTGGTTTCGGACTTGGAAAAATCGAGCGGCACGCCGCTATCGCCGCTTTGCTGTGCGGGTCCGCCCAGCTGCGGTTCGGCCACGCCTTCACCGTATTTGTAGTCGAGATAGCGCGTGCGGATCGCCAGATCGTCAAGCGCGCCATCGGCTAGTTGGCGCGTGATACTGCCGAGTTCGGTGCTGATCAGTTCCAACCCGCTGGTCAGCTGCGCGGCAGGGGTCGAACCGCCGCGCTCTTCATGACGCAACTGGTCCGGTATTTTTTCATAGCCGTCGATCATATCGGGCAAATCCTGCCCGATCAATTTGCGGATTTGCCGGGCTGTCGGATGGTTCTGATCGACTTCGTCCAGCTGCGCGCCCAGCACATCGAGCTGCGCCCCGATGGTCGCAACCAGATCGGCGGCCTTCGGCGGCAATCCGCCGCGGCGCGTTTCGAGCCACAGCTCGGTGCGCGCGACCAGCTTGCGGACATCGTCCGTTTTCATCAGATCTTCGCGCTTCGGTACGGCCATCCTGGGATATTTGCTCAGAACAAGTGTAGCCAAGACTGCCACGCCGAACGCGATCATCACACCGACAAAGCCAATTCCGTCCACCACCAGCCCGATGGCGCCCGCCGCGAACACGACGGCGAACAGCGCGAGCAGTATGTTCCGTATTTTCTTGCCCAAATGTCGAAGCTTGAGGTTGGCGGACCCCTTGCCGATAGAGCCACCCTGGCGGTGCCGCCCGCCCGCCCGGTTGTCATCCCGCAAAGCGCGGCCCTGTTCGATCAGCCGGTCCGATTGGCGGGTCAGATCGCTCATGCGTTTAGCCCTCGATACTCAGCAGATCGGATTCCTGCACCTGCTTGGCTGCAGCTGCCTGCCCCTCGGCGCGGGCGATGTAGCCTTTCGATTTCTCGACCTCGTCGCCCAGAACGTCGACCGTCTGCTTCATGCTGTCGAGCGCCTTCAGCTTGAACGTATCGACCTCGTCCATCGTCTCGTAAATATTCTGGAACGCGCGCTGCAATGTTTCCAGCGGGATGGTGGAACTGGCCGCCTGTTCGTGGATCTTGCCGGTCTGCTCGCGCAGCAGCGTGCCGGTGGAATCGATGATCCCGGCGGTCGTCTCGTTCAGTGCGGTTATCTGATTGAGCACGAGGCGCTGATTGGTCATCGCCTGTGCCACCGTGACTGCGGTGCGCAATGCGCCGACGGTGGTGGTGCTGGCGCGGTCAACGCCCTTCACCAGCTCGACATTGTTCTTCTTGACCAGGTCCAGCGCGAGGTAACCCTGCACGCTCACCGCCATTTGCGTGAGCAGATCCTGCGTGCGTTGGCGAACATAGAACAGCGCCGTTTCGCGCAGTGCCTTGGCCTTTTCGGGGTCGGTCGCGTCGAGTTCCTGCGCCTTTTCCTCCAGCCGCGCGTCGAGCACCTTGGAGATGTGGATCATCTGTTCCAGATCGCCCATCGCCTCCCACAATTTCTGGCGTTCGTGATCGATGGAGGCATTGTCCATGATCAGCTCGTCCTTGCCCGATTCCAGCCGCGCGAGGATTGCCTGGATGTGGCTCTGCGAGCTTTTGTAGCTGTCGAAATACTTTTTCAGCGAATTGCCGAAGGGGATGATGCCGAACAGCTTGCGCCCGCGCAGCTTGCCTTTGCGGCCCGGATCGAGGTCTTCGACGGTGCGGCGCAATTCGGCCAAATCGTTACCGACGCCGCTTTCCTGATCCATCGCGCGGATCGGGCGGTCGAGGAAGCGGTTGGACATTTGTGCAGCGGCGCGCAGTTCCTTGCGGCCCATATTGGTCAGCTGGTCGACCTTCTTGCCGAATTCCGGCGAATTGGCATCCTGCGCGATAAGATCGGTCACGAAGCCATCGACCTTGCTTTCCAGTTTCGACTTTACCTCGTCGGACACCGGCACCAGCCCGGCCGCCTGCTCCGGCTTTACCGCCGGCACCGGATCGGGCGGGGTCAGTTCGAGATCGGTTTCGGTCTTCGTGGTCGTCTGGGTGGTGGCCATGGTCGCGCGCAATGCTCCTTCGCTCACTGTATTAGGATGCTAACACAGGAACTTCAAGCATAGGCGTGCAGCCGGGTCCGGTCCAATGTTTCGGGTCAGGCGGCCTGTTGCAGCGAAATCGGTTCGATTTCGCCCGAAAGATACAGCTTCTTCGCCTTCGCCCGGCTCAACTTGCCCGAGGATGTGCGCGGCAGCGTGCGCGGGGGCACCAATTCGACCACACAGTTCATGCCGGTGATCGAGCGCACCTTGTCGCGGATCTGATCGTGCAGCTTGACCCGCTCTTCAGGGTCGGAGACACGGCAATGGACCAGCACGGCCGGCGCTTCCTCGCCCCCATCGGTTTCGACCGAGAAGGCGGCGATATCGCCGTGGTTGAAACCGGGCAACTGTTCCACCGCCCATTCGATATCCTGCGGCCAGTGGTTCTTGCCGTTGATGATGATCATGTCCTTCGCACGGCCCACGATGAACAAGTATCCATCGGCCATGTAGCCCATGTCGCCAGTATCGAGCCAATCGCCCTTGCCATCCTTGCCCGGGACCAGGCATTCGCGGGTCGCTTCCTCGTTGCGGAAATAGCTGTGCATCACCGATTTGCCGCGGCACCAGACCTTGCCGATCTGGTGATCGCCGCGGGCGGCATCGTCGGCCCCCCTGATTTCTACTTCCATGCCTTCCACCGCCTTGCCGCAATTCACGATTGCGCGATATCGGGCCGGGCGGGAGAGGTCGCGGGTGGCGCCGGACAGCTGTTCTTCTTCCACCAGTTCCACCTTGATCCCTTCGCGCGGGGGCATGACGGTGACGGCCAAAGTCGCTTCGGCAAGGCCATAGGACGGGGTGAAGGCGCTGGCTTTGAATCCGGCTTCGGCAAAGGCGTTGACGAAATTCTGCATCACGTCGGGCCGGATCATGTCCGCGCCATTGCCCGCCGTGCGCCAGCGCGACAGGTCGAATTTGTCGGCCACATGCGTCTGGCTGGACACGCGGCGCGCGCAGATATCGTAGCCGAATGTGGGCGAGTAGCTCAGCGTGGTGCCCGGATTGCGGCTGATCAGCGTCAACCAGGCCAGCGGGCGGCGCGCGAAATGTTCGGTTTTCAGATAATCCACGCTCATCTGGTTGGAGATCAGCGAGAGGAAGCAGCCGACCAGTCCCATATCGTGATACCAGGGCAGCCAGCTGACGACCCGGTCGTCCGTTCCCACATCCATCGCCACCGCATGACCGCGCAGATTATGCAGCAGCGCCTCATGCGTAACGGCGACTCCGGTGGGGAAGCGAGTCGAGCCGCTGGAATATTGCAGATAGCAGATATCGCCGGGCGCAGCCTCGGGCAGATCGCATTCGGGCGCAGCAGTTTCGGCGAAGCTTTCCCAGTCCGTCCCGCGGCATCCCTGGTGATCGGCGGCGGCCTTCGCCATCTCGGCAATTTCAGCCGGATAGATCAGCATCGCCGGATCGGAGGATTCCAGTTGCACGGCCAACTGTTCGACATAGCTGTCTTTCCCGCCGAATGTGGTCGGCAAGGGCAGCGGGACGGGCCAGATACCGGCAAACACCGCACCGCAGAACAGCGCCGCGAATTCAGGGCCGGTTTCCGCGATCAGCGCCAATCGGTCACCCTTGCCCAGCCCGGCTGCAACCAGCCGGCGAGCGGCCGCCAGCGCATCCTCGCGCAGCTCCGCATAGGGATAGGCACGGATCAGCTCTCCGCGCATATCGTGGAAGTTCAACCCCTTCTGGCTGCGCGCGGCGTAATCCAGCGCCTCGGTAAAGGTCGCGAAATCGCTCCGCCGGCGGGGCAGGGGGCAATCGTTGGGTGTAGGCTCCGGCTGCGAGGCGGAAGCCTGGTCGGCCTTGCCTTGCGGCGTGGCATGCAATGCGGTTGCGGTCATGAAAGCGGCGTAACCTGTGTTGCGCGCCACGGCGGCGCAGCCTGAATTTGCGAGTATTGCGGCAAAACCCTCTCCCGGCTCCACCTGAAAAGCTGTCCCTTCGTGCGAGACTGTGGCACGAATATGACGAGGATGCGTCCCAATGAATGCTGAACGAGGCCGAAAGCGGCGCGAAAGGAAGCCGCCCAAGCCGCTCGACCGGGAGCGGCTGGAGGAACTCGCGCTGACTTACGTGGCCCGCTACGCCACCAGCGCAGCCAAGGCGGAGGCCTATTTGCGGCGCAAATTGCGCGAGCGAGGCTGGAGCGAGGAAGAGGGTGCCCCGCCCGATCCAGCGGGCATTATCGCGCGGCAGGTAGAGCTGGGTTATATCGATGACGAGGCCTATGCGCGCACCCGGTCCGGCGGATTGCTGCGCCGCGGCTATGGCCAGCGGCGCGTCGATCAGTCGCTCTATGCGGCCGGGATCGACGAGCATGTGCGCGAGGATGTGAAGGCAGGGGAGGCGGAGCAGCGCCGCGCAGTGCTGGCTCTGGCGCGGCGGCGGCGGTTGGGGCCGTTTTGCGCAAAAGAGATCGATCAGAAGCTGCGCGACAAGCAGATCGCGGCGATCTTGCGCGCGGGGCATGGATTCGATGCCGCGCGCGCGGTAATGGATGCGCCAAGCGAAACGGCGCTGGAAGAATGGGTTGCCGAGGCGGCCGAACAGGAAGACGACGAATGATGCGATTTTGTGCTTTGGCGGCAGTGACGCTGCTTGCGGCGTGCAGCCCGCAAGGCGGAACCGAAACGCAGGTGGCCAATGCTGCCGCTGCGCAGGCGGTCCACCCCATCTCCGGACTGGAGATAATCCCGCTCACGGTCACGAGCCGCAGCGGCAAACATGATTTTCGCGTCGAAGTGGCCTCCAGCACGCAGGAACAGGCGCGCGGTTTGATGTTTCGCACGCAGCTTGGTCCGGATGAAGGGATGATCTTTCCCCGCCAGGGCAACGCTCAGGCCAGCTTCTGGATGAAGGACACGCCGCTGCCGCTCGATATTATCTTTATCGGACCGGACAGCCGCATCAGCAACATCGCCGCTATGACCACGCCCTATTCGCTCGATTCGGTCACGTCGATCGGTCCGGCCAGCGCAGTGCTGGAGCTCGCCGGGGGGCGGGCGGAAGAGCTGGGTATAGAGGCTGGGGATCTGGTGGAGTACTGACGGCGGAGTTACGCGCGGGCTTGCGAAGGTTTCGCGTTCTCCGCCCAAACCCCCACCAATCCCGTTGCCGCACTCCTGACAATCCGCTAACCGCTTCGCGCATGAGTTTCCTCGGCAAGATTTTCACCTGGTGGGACGGCGCGACCGTCGGCACATCGCTGTTCAGCTGGCGCAATGGCGCGCAGGTCGGCACCGATGCTCAGGGCAATCGCTATTTCCGCTCCAAGCAAAAGCATGGTGACGGGCGGGAGCGGCGCTGGGTGCTGTATAACGGCCCCAACGATGCCAGCCGAGTTCCCGCCGAATGGCATGGCTGGCTGCACGGATCGTTCGACGATGTGCCCGAAAGCCACTTGCCTCCGGCCAAGATCTGGGAAGTCGATTACACTCCCAATGCCACCGGCACGGCAGGCGCTTATCTACCGCAAGGCGCGTTGGAGCGGGGCGGTAAGCGGGTGCGGGCGCGCGGCGATTACGAAGCCTGGACGCCGGACGCCTGAAGCATGCGCGCCGCGCTGACCAGATATGCGTTCGCGGCAACCGTTCCGTTCGCGCTGATCGCTTGCTCCGACGATCCGCCGCCTCCCGAACCGGTCGAAACCGAAATCCCCGAGGAACTGGCCAGCATGGCGCCGCCGCCCGTGGCACAAGGCGATGCGGCAGAGCAGCCGGGCACGCCTATGGCGGAGCGTGTCGCAACGCTGGGCCTGCTTAACAAGCGCAACAATCTGTCCCAGGATATCGAGCTGAAGCCGGGCGAATCGCGCCGCTTTGGCGATGTGATCGTGCGGCTGTCCGCTTGCGAGCGGACCCAGCCTTTCGAACTGCCCAAGGAAACCGGCGCATTCGTGCAAGTGCTCGTGCGCAATACTGGCGAGGATGGCGAGTGGGGCCGGGTATTTTCCGGCTGGCTGTTCAAGGATTCGCCCAGCCTCAACGTGGTCGAACACCCGATCTACGATGTGTGGGTGAAAGACTGCGCGATGAGCTTTCCCGGAGAGCCTGCCGCTTCTTCATGAATAGCAGCGAATGATCGGGGCAGCGAACAGGCGGGCTCTCCCTGCGCGGCCTTTACCCGCATCACATAATCTTCCTGCGGCATCGCCGCCGCGCCAAGCGATGCCAGGTGATCGGTCATGAACTGGCAATCGAGCAGCACGAAGCCGGCCCGCCGCATGGCCGCGACCAGCCAGCTCAGCGCTACCTTGCTGGCATTGTCGGCCCGGCTGAACATGCTCTCGCCGCAGAACACCCGGTCGAACGATACGCCGTACAGGCCGCCGACCAGTTCCTCGCCATCGGCGCCGTCCTGCCAGCATTCGACCGAATGGGCGTGGCCGATATCGCGCAATTGGCGGTAACTCGCCTCGATCCGGTGGCTGATCCAGCTGCCCGATTCCGCATTACCCTCGGCCGCGTTATCCGAATCGCTACCGGTAACCATGCGCGGCGCGGCGCAGGCGCGAACGACTTGGCCGAACGCCTCGTTGCAGCTGACCCGGAAGCGGTCCTGGCGCAGAACTTTGCGGAGTGAACGCGATGGCGAATATTCGTCCAGCGGTATCGTGGCCCGTTCGCGCGGTTCCACCCAAAAAATCTCCGGATCGTCGCGGCTATCGGCCATCGGGAAAACCCCGGCGCGATAGGCCAGCAGCAGCAATTGCGACGGAATCGGTTGGATGTTGGAGCCATGCATCACAGCGACCTTAGCACAGATGCTTGCTTTCGCGCGTCGGCGGCGGTAACCGCGCACCTCGCCTGCAGGGGTGTAGCTCAGTTGGTAGAGCATCGGTCTCCAAAACCGAGGGCCACGGGTTCGAATCCTGTCACCCCTGCCAGGCGAAATTAACACACTTCATGAAAATCGTGCCGCATCGGGAACCCCCTAGGGTTTCCGCCGCTTGGCATGCGCTTTTCCCATATGGTGACAAATATCACTTAATCCTTCGGGAACCTCTGCGATAAGCTGCCCGTTACTAGCGATGGATGGAGGGAGTGATTGAAAGATGGAGATGAGCCTATGTCCAGCATGACCTTCCGCAGCAGCCGCCCCGACCGGTGGACACAGCCGCGACCCTATAGCGATGCGTCGCTGCGTTACCGCAGCCACGGCCCGATCCAGCCGATGGAACGGCCTGGCTTCCTGGCCCGCCTGTTCGGCGCGGTCTGAAGCGTACAAAACGACAAAAAAGGGCCGGTTGCCAAGGGCGACCGGCCCTTTTTCGTTTGGAGCCCGCTTAGTATTCTTCAGGCTCTTCCGGCGTATCGGCGGTGTGCGTCGGACCCGCATCCTTCTGCCCTTGGGCCAGCTTGAACACCACGCCCGACAGCAGCGCCAGCGCAAGCAGATTGGGCAGCGCCATCGCCGCATTGGAGATGTCGCCCAGTCGCCACACCAGCTCGCTGGGCTGCGCAGCGCCGATGAATATCACCACGCACCACAGCACGCGCCAGATGATATGCAGCATTTTCTCACCCTTGCGGCTGGAGCCGGGTGTGCGGTCATACAGGAAGGTGATCGCCCGCTCACCGTAATAGCTCCACGTGAGCAGGGTGGTGAACACGAACAGGATCAGCGCGATACTGGCGACCAGCGTGCCGATCGGGATCGAGCCGAGCTCCACAGGAAACGCCGCAGCAAATGCGCCGCTGGTCATTTCGAAGCCGACCCTGTCCGATTGCCATGCATGGGCCACAGCCTCTCCGCCGCCGGTGAAATCGCCGCGCACGGTCAGGATTACCAGCGCGGTCATGGTGCAGATCACGATGGTGTCGATGAAGGTACCGAGCATCGCCATGCGGCCCTGCTGTTCCGGATCGTTTGTCTGTGCCACGGCATGGGCGATGGCGGTGGAGCCTTGCCCGGCCTCGTTGGAGAACAGCCCGCGCGCCACACCGGCCCGCAATGCGATAATGATCGCCGCGCCGACGAAACCGCCCGTCGCTGCTTGCGGATTGAACGCTCCGTAGAAGATCAGCCCGAAGGTCTCGCCCAGATCGCCGAAATTCAGGATCAGCGCGATGATGGCCATCACGATGTAGGTCGCGGCCATGAAGGGTACGACCTTCTCCGCCACGCTGCCGATCGATTTGATACCGCCCAGGATAACGATGAAAACCAGCACGGCCACGATCAGCCCGCCAAGCCATTCCTCGATCCCGAACAGCTCGTTCAAGCCGTCCGCGACAGCGTTGGCCTGGATTGAATTGCCGGTGACCAGCGCGGAAAACAGCGTGCCGAGACAGAACAGCACCGCCAGCCAGGTCCACTTCTTGCCCAGGCCCATCATGATATAAGTCATCGGGCCGCCGCGCAGCACACCGTCGCTGGTGCGCTCGCGGTAGCGGATGGCGAGCGAACCTTCGGCGAAGGCCAGCGCCATGCCGAACAATGCGGTCACCCACATCCAGAAGATCGCCCCGGGGCCGCCCAGCGTGATGGCCGTCGCCACGCCGGCGAGGTTGCCGGTGCCGACTTGCCCGGAAAGTGCGGTCGAAAGCGCTGCGAACGGGCTGATTTCCCCGTCGCCCGCAGCCTTGCGGCCAGCGAACAGGCCCTTGAATGCGCTGCCAAGTTTACGGATCGGGTAGAACTTCAGCCCGATCATGATCCATAGGCCGATACCCAGCAGGATGATGGTCATCGGAGGGAAGGGCAACACCTCTTCCCCGTTCCAGGTGCCAACCCAGATAAAATCCGAAACATTGGTGACCGGCGCAACCAGCCGATCCCCCAGCGTAAGCTCCGTATTGGCGCTCATCCCGCAAATCCCCTCATGCGAACCCTAAACAGGGCTGACTGGCTAGAGCGCGGTGGTTACACCTGCAACGGATTTCTCTTAGCCGTGCTTGCCTTTCATTCGATGCCGACCTAAATGCCACGGTGTCTTCCGACACATGGACAGTCTCGATAGCCCTCCCGGACCTAGCCCGGGGCGGCGATGCGGCAATCCCGGAAGCGATCAGATTCGAACGAATGCGAGCGAGTACCATGGCGAAGGTCAATCCCGGCGAATTCATCCGGCAAGTCCGGACAGAGGCGAGCAAGGTCGTCTGGCCCACGCGGCAGGAAACGATCACCACGGCAATTTTCGTGGCCATCGCCACGGTGATGCTGGCGCTGTTCTTCCTCGGCGTCGATTCGGCATTCGGCGCAGTCGTGCGCTGGCTTCTCACACTCGCATAACATCAAGTACAGGACGTAACATGGCAGCCCGCTGGTACATCATCCACGCCTATTCCGGTTTCGAGAACAAGGTTCGCGAGGCGATCCTTTCGGAAGCCGACCGCCTGGGCCTGGCCGACGGTGTGGAGGAAGTGGAAGTCCCCACCGAGACGATCACGGAAATCAAGCGCGGCAAGAAGGTGCAGACCGAACGCAAGTTCATGCCCGGCTATGTGCTGGCCAAGCTGCGGATGAATGACGACATCTATCACTTGGTCAAGAACACCCCCAAGGTGACTGGTTTTCTGGGCAACAACAACAAGCCGCAAGCCATCAGCGAAAAAGAGGCCGCCCGCTATTTCGGCGGCGTGGAAGAAGCCAAGAGCGCCCCGAAAAAGGAAATCCACGTCGATTACGAAATCGGCGATTCGGTCAAGGTGCTCGACGGTCCCTTCGCCAGCTTCAACGGTGTGGTGGAAGAGCTCGATTTCGACAAGGCGAAGGTCAAGGTCTCCGTCTCCATCTTCGGCCGCGCAACGCCGGTCGAACTCGATTTCGAACAGGTCGAACTGTCGAAGTAAATTCTTGAGTTTTGCGCGCCCTGCAGTTAGGGGCGCGCCTTTCCCGGCCGGTTCGGGAAATCCGCGCGGGAGGCTTTCGCATGAGGGCCGTTCGTACCGCTTAACATGAGCCTTCACCTGACCGTGAAGGCAACAGTGAGAAAAGGAGGCCTCTCATGGCCAAGAAGATCGAAGGTTATATCAACCTTCAGGTGCCCGCGGGCACTGCCAACCCATCCCCGCCGATCGGTCCTGCGCTGGGTCAGCGCGGCGTCAACATCATGGAATTCTGCAAGGCGTTCAATGCCGCTACGCAGGACTTGGAAAAGAACGCACCGATCCCGACCAAGATCACGGTTTATGCCGATCGTAGCTTCACTTTCGAGACGAAGTCGCCGCCAGCATCCTACATGATCAAGAAGGCGATGAAGATCAAATCGGGCTCCAAGGAACCCGGCAAGAACATCATCGGTTCGATCAAGAAGTCGCAGCTGGCGGAAATCGCCGAAGCGAAGATGAAAGATCTGAACGCCAACGACACCGATCAGGCAGTCAAGATCATCGCCGGCTCCGCCCGTTCGATGGGCATCGAAGTGGTGGAGGGCTGAACCAATGGCAAAGCTGACGAAAAAGCAGAAGCTGGTCGCCGAAAAGGTCGATGCGGAAAAGCTGTATGATTTCGACGAGGCACTGAAGGTGCTGCGCGAATTCGGCGAAAACACCAAGATGGACGAGACGGTGGAAATCGCCATGAACCTCGGCGTCGATCCCCGCCATGCGGACCAGATGGTGCGCGGCATGGTCTCGCTGCCCAGCGGCACCGGCAAGGACGTGAAGGTCGCCGTGTTCGCACGCGGAGACAATGCGGACAAGGCCACCGCCGCCGGTGCCGACAAGGTCGGCGCGGAAGACCTGATGGAAGACATGCAGGCCGGTAACCTCGATTATGACCGCGTGATCGCCACGCCGGACATGATGGGTGTGGTCGGCCGCCTGGGTAAGCTGCTGGGCCCCAAGGGCCTGATGCCGAACCCCAAGCTTGGCACTGTCACCCCCAATGTGGAACAGGCCGTAAAGGACGCCAAGGGCGGCCAGGTCGAATTCCGCGTGGAGAAGCAGGGCATCATCCATTCCGGTATCGGCAAGATGAGCTTCAAGGATGAAGACATCAAAGCCAATTACGAGGCATTCACCAATGCCATCGTGAAAGCCAAGCCGAGCGGCGCGAAGGGCAAGTTTGTCAAGAAGGTCTCGCTGACCTCGACGATGGGCCCCGGCCTCAAAATCGACACGGGCGCCATCGACGGCGCCTGATCTATCGCCCTGCCTAATAGGCGGGCTTGAATTGAAGGGGCGCAAGCGCTGTAGCGTTCGCGCCCCTTTTTCATGTCTGGCTGAGCGGCCGGCCGGAAAGCTTTGCCCTTTTGCCCGTTGGGGAGATGAAAGGACGCAAACATCATGGAAAGTATTCGAGCCATTACACTGGTCATCGGCCCTATCCTGCTTCTGGCAGTGATCGTCTGGGCGTATATCCGCAACAAGCAATCTGCCTCCAAGCGAGAGATCGACCGTGCCGAAAGAGGCGCGCGCGAATTGCGTGCGGAGATTGCCGAGGATGAAGAGAAGCGGTGACCCTTCGCGGCTGGGTCAGCCGCGCCCGTAGAGCGCATTGGCCACCGCCTGCTCCGCCATCCTTTCCAAAGCCCGGAAATGTCCGCGCGGGAGCACCGGAGCGTTTGCCTTGGCGGGCAACGGGCTGGGGGGATCGTTGCGGTAGAGCGCGCTGCATGCACCCTCCATCTGTCCCAGCCCCTGGCAGAACCGTTCGAACCGGCGTTTGACGAGGCGATTGATCCGCATCCGGTCGCGGCTCAGCAATTCGAAACTGTGCGAGACCAGCGTGAAGTCATCAACGCCATTATCGCGCGCATGGCGGATCGCGGAAAGTATTTCGCGCGCCGACAGCGCGGTAATCTGGGCATGTCGCAAATTGCCGCGAAGGTCCTGCACGGCGCCAGTGGGCACCTCGACCGCGCCCGCATGACGAACTGCTGCCCGGTCGTCCGGGGAAAGCGTGATCGCGCATTCCGACCGGGCGATACCGGGGCAATGCGACGTATCGTAACGCAGGCCCGTCCGCGCCAGCGCGCGCAGCGTGTCGTCATTCGCGCCATAATTGCCCGCCCTGAATGCGACCGGCGGCGGTGCGCCTGCCTCGATCAACAGCGCGCGGGCATAGTCCAGCAATCCCGCCTGCTCGTCATGGGTGAAATCGGCCATGTTACGGCCTGTTCGGCCCCCCAGCGGGTTAGCGCCTGGTTGCAGCCGGTTCGCTATCTCCAGCCATTCGGTGTGAATATGTAGCTCCACCCCGTGTCCGCGCTCCACAATCGGGCGAACGATTTGCGCGACGGCATCGATCCCCCACAGCATCGCGGGCATCGGGTCCACGAAAAAATCGCCCCGCAGGCCGTGGCGATCGAATACGTCCATCTGGTATTCGATACCGACATTGCCGCTGGACGTTTCGCACGAAATCGAGCGCGCAAAATTCTGCGCCTGGCTGCATCCTTGCAGCGCCAGCAACGCCGAATATTCGGTGTCTATCGTGATATGCACGCGCGTCATGCGCGGTAGTTTAGTGTCCGCGGGTTAAAACCCGGTTCGCGGCTGAAGTACCGCTAAATTCCGCCCGGCGTAACATCCCACCCGGCCGCGATCAGTCCTTCGGTCAGCGCGCCCATACATGCTGCAAGCGCATCGCGGTCGGTTGACCGGACAACAAAATTCGACCCCACCTTGCCCTCGCGGAAGAATGGATAGCTGCCGATCTGACAGTGTTCATGGGCCTGCTCGACTTCGCGCAGCAGCAGCGCGACTTCGCTTTCGGGGATGAACCCGCCAATGGTTTCGCTGAGCAACAGCGCGCCGCCTTCCAGCGTGCCGGTAAGCGCATCCAGCATTCCTGCCGTGATGTGCGGGACGCCCGCCATAAGGTGGATATTGCCGATCTTGATGCCGGGCGCGCCGGACATGCGATTGGGGATCAGCTGCGCCCCTTCGGGCACGCGCGCCATGCGCAGGCGGCCTTCGTTCACCCCGCCTTTGTCGGCGTAGTATTTCTCCAGAATGGCGCGCGCTTCGGGATGGATGACAACGTCCACCCCCAGCGCCGCGGCCACCGCATCGACGGTAATATCGTCATGCGTCGGCCCGATTCCGCCGGTCGTGAACAGGTAATCGCTGCGTTCGCGCAGGGCGTTGACCGCCTCCACGATGCGCTCTTCCTCATCGGGAACCACGCGCACCTCGTCCAGCCGGATGCCTTGCACCTGCAGCCAGCTGGCGACTTGTGCGATATTCTTGTCATGGGTTCGGCCCGACAGGATCTCGTCGCCGATCACGACGAGCCCGGCGGTGTAGATACGTGTGGTCATGGCAAGCCGGATAGGCGCTGGCCGGTCGGCTGACCAGCCTTATGCGCGTCGCCCGTTCGCGGCCACTATTCGGCGGCCTCCAGCTGGTCCGATGTCGCCTCCGTTTCGGCCTTGCGAAACGCCAATATGCCGTCGTCGATAGCGCCGGAGGCCATGATCTTGCGGTCCAGCACATATTCCTGGTTGAGGCGCCAGGGATACTCCACCGCGTTTTTGGGCATGATGTGCTTGGATCGCTGGATATAGCCGCTCGAGAAGTCGAAAATATCGTCCTCTTCCAGCCCGTGGTTCTCTGCCAGAACGGGGACCGCAATATCGCTTCCGGTGGCGCGCATGTGGTTCAGCACGCGGCAGACATAATCGGAATTGATATCCGCCCGCAGCGTCCAGCTGGCATTGAGATAGCCGAACACCACCGCCAGATTGGGCAGGTTCGAGAACATGCAGCCCTTGTAATAGAACCGCTCGCTGAAATCGACCGGCTCGCCATCCTGCGACACCGCGATCTTGCCGGCTATGGCCAGCTTGAGCCCGGTGGCGGTGATCACGATATCGGCCTTGATCTCCTCGCCCGATGTCAGCTTCACCCCGTCCCGCGTAAATCGTTCGATATGACCGGTGGCGATCGAGGCCTTGCCCGCATTCATCGCGTCGAACAGATCGTCATCGGGCACCAGGCACAGCCGCTGGTCCCACGGATTATAGGGCGGGGTGAACGTGGCGTCGTCGTAATTGTCGCCCAGCGCCTTGCGAATGGCCTTCTTGAGCGCTGTCTTGACCTTCTCGGGCCGGTTGCGCGCCATCTTGAAGGCAAAATCCTGCATCCGGATATTCTTCCAGCGCGTTATTTTGTAAGCGGTTTCTTCGGGCAGGATCTTGCGCAGGAAGTTCGCAATCGCATCCTTGGCGGGCCGGGCGAACATCCAGGTGGGGGTACGCTGCAACATGGTGACATGCGCCGCGCCTTCCGCACCCTTGGCCATCGAGGGTACGATGGTCACCGCCGTGGCCCCCGAACCGATCACCAGCACGCGTTTGCCGGCGTAGTCGAGATCATCGGGCCAGAATTGCGGGTGGATCACTTGTCCCGCAAAATCGCCGGTATCGAAGCCTGCATCATAGGCCTCGTCGTAATCGTAATAGCCGGAGCCGAGATAGACGAAATTCGCCGTCATCACCGTGGCGGACCCGTCGGCCAGTTCCATGGTGACGTGCCAGCGCGCCTCGTCTTCGCGCCAATCCGCGCTCAGCACCTTGTGGCCATAGCGGATGTGCTGGCGGATGCCGCGTTCGTCCACGATGGTGTTGAGGTAATCCATGATCGCCGGGGCATCGGCGATGGTCTTTTCATGCTTCCACGGCTCGAACACGAAGCCCAGAGTATGCATGTCGCTATCGCTGCGAATGCCGGGATATTTGAATAAGTCCCAGGTGCCGCCCAGATTATCGCGCCGTTCGGCGATAGCGTATGTCCGGTCCGGGCACATCATTTCCATGTGAGCGGCCATGCCGATTCCGGAAATCCCTGCGCCTACGATCAGGACGTCAAAGTCGGACGGTGTTGCGAGCATCGGATTCTCCTGCTGCCAAGGATGTAAATCAATGCGTGGCGTTTTGCCACCCATTCCGGCCCGCGGGTAACGGGCAGAAAGATGAGCGCTTGATTACAGGGGCGGTTTGCCCCGATAGGCCCGCGCCATGATAACCAAGCGCATCGCCCTCCTGGGCTCCCCCATCCTCGCCGCTATCGTTGCCAGTCCCCTTGCGGCGCAGGAGGCAGACGGCGCCGACGATGGCGGCGCACCCGCCACGCCGATTGTCGTCACTGGCGAGCCGCTGGAGGATACGCCTGCCGTAGCGGCGTACTCCAGCCGCGAATTGGACCGCCAACAAATCATCTCCGCACCGTCAGGGCGGATCGAGGATGTGCTTGGCGCGGTCGCGGGGTTCCAGCAATTCCGCCGGTCGGACAGCCGCTCTTCCAACCCCAGCGCGCAGGGCGTGACGCTGCGTGCATTGGGCGGCAACGCGACCAGCCGGGCGCTGGTATTGCTCGACGGCGTACCGCTCGAAGATCCGTTCTTCGGCTACATCCCGCTCAGCTCCATCGCGCCGGAGCGGCTGGAGAGCGTTCGGGTGACCCGTGGCGGCGGCTCCGGGCCATTCGGGGCCGGCGCACTGGCCGGTACGATCGACCTTGCCAGCGGCGACGCTGCGACACTCGGCCTGGTCAATGCCAGCGCGCTTATCAACGATCGCGGCGAGACGGAACTGTCGGGCAGCATCGCCCAGACCCTTGGCGGCGGATTTGCCGTGGCTTCGGGCCGGTGGGACCGGGGACAAGGCTTCTTCACCACACCGCGCGACCAGCGCGTGCCCGCATCGGCGCGCGCTGCATTCGATAGCTGGTCGGCATCCTTGCGCGCAGTGGCCCCGCTTGGCCCGCAAATCGAACTCCAGGCAAGCGGGCGTATTTTCGATGACAACCGGACCTTGCGCTTTACCGGGGCCGACAGTTCCAGCCAGGGGCAGGATGCCAGCATCCGCGTGGTCGGGCGCGGTGAATGGCAGTTCGATGCACTCGCTTATGTGAAGGCGCGCAATTTCTCCAACATCGTGATCAGTTCGACCCGTTTCGTGCGCGTGCTGGATCAGCGCAACACGCCCAGCACCGGCATTGGCGGCAAGCTGGAAGTACGTCCGCCGGTGGGCGAGGCGCATACACTGCGCATCGGTGCCGATTATCGCCGCGCCGAGGGTGAGTTGCAGGAAGAGGCGTTCAGCGCCTTTTCGGGCAATCTGCGCGAGCGCCGGCGTGCCGGCGGCACCAATTCGGACCTCGGCCTGTTTGTCGAGGACGATTGGCGGCTGGGCCGGCTCATCCTGACCGGCGGATTGCGGGCGGATCACACGCGCATCGAAGCCGGCTTCTTCATCGCGCGCGATGCCGATGGCAATGTGGTGAGCGAAACGGCCAGGGCGGACCGCAGCGACTGGACTTTTACCTACCGCGCGGGCGCGGCATACCAGGCCGGCGATACGCTGCGCCTGCGCGCCGCAGCCTATTCCGGTATTCGCCTGCCCACACTGAACGAACTTTACCGGCCTTTCGTGATATTCCCGGTGGTGACACAGGCCAATGCCGAGCTGGAAAACGAGCGGCTGGAAGGCTTCGAAGCGGGTGTCGACCTCACCCCCGTACGCGGCGTAACCTTCTCGCTGACCGCTTTCGACAACCGGCTGGAAAACGCCATCGCCAATGTCACGCTGACCCCGACCTTGCGCCAGCGCCAGAACCTGCCCGCGATCCATGCGCGCGGGCTGGAACTGGGCACCAGCATTGCGCGCGGAATTGTCAGCTTCGACGCCACGCTGGCCTACACTGATGCCGAGGTGGACGGCCGGAGCGATGGAGAGGGCGCATCGCTGGCACTGGATGGCAACCGTCCGCCGCAATCGCCGCGCTGGGCCGGCGCGGCCACGCTGGCGCTGGAGCCGCGCGAGGGGACGATCCTGTCGGCCAGCCTGCGCCATGTCGGCGCGCAATTCGAAAGCGACCAGGAAACCGTTCGCCTGTCGCCCGCCACGACGCTGGGCGCTTATGCGCAGCTGCCGCTATTCGGCAGGTTGTCGCTTGTCGCTCGCGCCGAAAATCTTACTGGCGAAACCATCGTGACCCGCAATGCCGGCGGAACCCTCGACCTCGGCACTCCGCGCACGTTCTGGGCGGGCGTCCGGTACGGGTTCTAGGATGGTAGAGGAAGATGGTGGCGATGCTGTCAGTTTAATCGCTACCTGTCTCCGATTGGCGGAGTTGTGGCAGCGACTCGCTGAGTCTTCACGAACATCTCATCGAGAGGCCAGCGCCCATGACGATCCTCTCATCCAGGAAGCCCGTTGCTCGCGAATATCGAACGCAAACAGCGGTCCGAACCGGTTCCACCAACAGCGCATCGTCTCATGGCAGAGGTCGATGCCTCGCTCGGCAAGTAGGTCTTCCACAAACTCCTTCGACCATGTTTGATAAAGGCTTTGGGCAATGCCTTCCTTGCGGCAAAGCTCCGCGATACCGGCGTCGCCCCTCAAACCCTCCAGCACGATACGTATCTTCTCTTCCGCAGAGAACTGACGCCGTGTCTTCCTGCAGATGTCCTTCACCACACGCTCGGCAGGTGCTTTGGACCCTTAAGCTGTGCCAAAGACGCTGACGGGGAACAATGCGGGAAATAGAACTGCCTTTGCAGTGAATTGTCACTCCAAATGCATTCGTCAGCTCTGTTAAGCCGATGGGCCTTCTGGCGCGGCGGCATGGCCGCTTTGGCGAAGTGCGATTTCGCGGCGGATGGCGGCCAGTGTCTGTCTCGTATCGATGTCGCGCAGGCAATCGGGGTTGGGCGGAGGAATGGCGGCGATGGGCTCATCCCAGTCGATATTCGCCGCGCCTCGGTCACCGGTCAGTTCCGCCAACCGTGTAAAGCACCTGTTCGGGAAGGCGGCGGGGGCACCTTTGCGGCCGGCGGGATGCTCGGTGAATGCGATGCCGTCTCCTTGCGCGATTTCCTCCAAATGGCTTGCGGGGATTAGCGGCATGTCGGCCAGCAGGATGAGTAGCCGGTCGGCCCCTGCGGCGGCTTTGGCGGCGACTGCGATCGAGCTGCCCATTCCGATGGCGGCATCTGGATTGATCAGTACTTCCCAGCCCGAATGCGCGGCTGCGAAAGCGGGAATGTCGCTGCAGGTTACGATGAACCGGCGGGACCATGGCAGGGCGTCTGCCTGCTCAATCGCCCATGAACCCACCGGTTTGCCGGCCAGATCGGCGTCCAGCTTGCCGCCCCCGAACCGCGTGCCGCGTCCTGCGGCCAGCAGCGCGACAGCGATTATGGGTTCAGCGATGGGGCTGGAGCTTTTCATAAGCGCCCGCGATTTCGCACAGCACCGACAAAGCAAGCGTCTGCGGAGTCCGGCAGGCCGCGATGCTGCCTATCGGGCCGCGAATTCGGGCGATTTGTTCTTCGGCCACCCCATCGCGCAGCAGCTGCATCGCGCGCGCATTGCGGGCGTTCTCCCCGCCTTGTGCGCCGATATAAAACGCCTGGCTAGCCAGCGCCTGTCCCAGAATATCTCGCTCCCTTTCATGGTCGTGAAACAGCAGGACGATAGCGCTGTAACGATCGAGCGCATGTAAGTCGGCAACCGACCCGTTCGTGTCGATCTCGATATTCGCCGCCCGCGCGATAGTCGCCAGAGCCTCGATCTCCGGCCCTTCGCCAAAGGCGGCGATGCGAAGTGCGGGAATGAACTGGCGTGCGCGGAGCAGATCGGTTTCGGGTAGATCGAGCGTGGCCGAGCGGCGCTCACCCAGCGCCTTCGCGGCACTCCTGCAGGCCAGCCTGTCCGGCTGTGGATCGATGAGAATATCCAGCCCGCCGCCGCAGGGCAGGCGGAAATCGATCACCGGCGAGCCGCGACCATAGCGTTTGACGACCGGCCCGGTTGCGGTCTTCACATCGGCGGCCAGCTGTCGTTCCAGACAGCCGTCGGCAAGGCTGCCGGAGGTCGAACCATCGGGATGGACGGCCAACTGGGCACCTAACCTGCGCGAGAAGCTGCCTTCGATGCCGACGATGGTGCACAAAGCCACCCCTGGCTCGCACGCAGCGATGAGCGCGGCGTGTTCGGCGTCATGAGCAATCGGTGCCTTGGTGAGGATATCCAGACCGCTAGCCATCGGGCATCGCTGCCAGCACTCGGTCCGGGGTCATCGGCAGCGCATAAAGACGCGCCCCGCAGGCATTGTAGATTGCGTTGGCAATCGCGCCCGCACCGCCGCATACGCCAAGCTCACCCACGCCTTTCGCCTGGATCGGGCTGGCGACCGGATCGCGCTCTTCCAGCATCAGCACTTCCAGATCGGGAACGTCGCGGTTCACCGGAACGTGATATTCGGCCAGGTCGCAATTCACCAAATGGCCGTCCGTCGGATCGAACAACAGGCTTTCGGTCAGTGCGCTGCCGATACACCAGACCATGCCGCCAAGGCACTGCGAACGCGCGGTCTTGGCATTGAGCACGCGGCCGAAGCCGAAAGCGCCCGTCATGCGGCGAACGCGGGTTTCGCCCGTCCAGCGATTGACCGCGACCTCGGCAAAAAATGCGCCGAAGCTGGAGGCGACATAATCATCGACCACATCGCCCGGTTCGTAGTGCCCTTCCTTGGCAATCGGATCGCTTCCGACTAGGTCGGCAAGGCTGGAAGAGCCGCCATCCCAGCGGACCTCGCCGTCCTGAAAAGTCAGGCTATCGGCTGGCTGACCGGCGCGCCGTGCGATTTCCTCGCGCAGCGCCTCACAAGCGGTGAATACGGCCGAGCCCGACGAGGCGGCTCCCCAGCTTCCCCCGGAGCCCGGCCCGCGTGGATGCTGTGTGTCACCAAGTTCGGTCAGCACGTCGCCATGCGGCAGGCCGAGCATTTCGCCCGCGATCTGGCCGAGGATCGTGTAGGTCCCCGTACCGATATCGGTCATATCGGTTTCGACCAGAGCCGTGCCATCGGGGCGCAATGTTACGCGCGCCTTGGCCTCGCTCACATTATGAACCCGCGCGGCGCTGGCCATGCCGGTGCCGATCCACCATTCCCCTTCGCAGGTGTGGCGGGGACTGCGGCTCCCGCTGTCCCAACCAAACGCCTCGGCACCCTGGCGAAGGCATTCGGCGAGCTTGTGCGAACCATATGGCTTGCCGTTGACGGGGTGTTTCTCCGGAATATTCTTCAGCCGTAACTCGACCGGATCGATCCCTGCCTTTTCCGCCAGCTCGTCCATCGCGGCCTCGAGTATCGGCATCCCGACGGCTTCTCCGGGGGCCCTTACCGAGCCGGCCGTCATCAGGTTCACCCGCGCGGTCTGCGCCGCCAACACGCGGTTCTCGCCGGCATAAAGGAAGTCGCTCGATTGAAGCACCGGTTCGGCGAAATCTTCCTCGGGAAGGTTGGACACGCGCGCCTCGTGACCGAAGCCGGTCAGCTTGCCATCGGCATCGACCGCCAGGCGAATGCGCTGCGAGGTTTCGGAGCGGCGCATGACGTTCTGGAACACTTGCTGGCGGCTCATCACGACCCGCACCGGGCGGCCCAGCTGCATCGCGCCAACCGAGGCTGCCACGATATCCTGGCTGACCCCCAGTTTCGAACCGAACCCGCCGCCGACATAGCGCGCGATCAGGCGGACCTTGCTTTCATCGAGATCCATCGCATCGGCAAGTTCGCTGATATTGTAATTCAGCATTTGCAGTGCAGCTCGCACGGTCAGCGTGTCGCCATCCCATTCGGCCACCGCCGCATGCGGCTCCATCGCTGCGCTGGCATGGCCTTCGGTGGTATAATGGAGATCGACCGAATGCGCCGCATCGGCCATCGCCTTTGCCAGATCGCCTTGCCGAGTGGGATCTTCGTCCGGTTCCGCTTCGACAGCTGCGGGGTCGAATACGGCATCCTGCGTTTCGAATTCAAACTCGAGATGCTTGGCCGCATCGCGCGCCTGTTCGAAGGTTTCGGCAACGACGAGGGCAATGGGCTGGCCCCAGTAATCGACATTGCAGACACCAGTAATCGGTGCTTCGCCGGCAGTGCCCTGGATTGCACGCGGGGTCATGCGTTCATCGACGATCACTGCGACCACGCCGGGCATTCCGGTGACCGAAGCCTCGTCGATCGAAGTGACCCTTCCGCTGGCGAAGGGTGCGGTTACCAGAACCCCCTCGAGGCAATCATCCAGCTCGTATTCCGCTGCATAGGTCGCAGTACCGGTGACTTTGAGCAGTCCGTCCGGGCGATTGAGCGGCTCGCCGATTATACCCTGCGCGGTGCTGTCGAGCACGTTGCGGTTATCGGGTTCGTCCTGTGTCAGATGGGCGCTCATGGCTGTACCCCCGTTGCTTCGCAAAGTGTGGCTGTCAAAGCACGCCGGGCGAGCGGGATCTTGAAGTCATTCTCACCATAACCGCGCGCATTTTCGAGCAATAGATCGGCAGCCTCGTCGAACAGCTCCAGCGACGGTGCCTGCCCGGTCAGTAATTCGGACAGACGCGGATCGTGCCAGGGTTTATGGGCCAGTCCGCCAAATGTCAGATCGGCGCGGGTGATCCGGTTATCGGCGATATCGACGATCGCCGCGACCGAGCACAGCGCGAACGCGTAAGACGACCGCTCGCGCACTTTGCGGTAAAGCTGCGTGCCGCCGACCGGGGCGGGCAAAGTAACGCCGGTGATGATCTCGCCAGGCTCCAGTACGTTGTCGTATTGCGGGGTTTCTCCCGGCAGGCGGTGGAAACTGCGCACCGGGACGGTTCGCTTGCCGCCATCATCGCCAACGATTTCAACCTGCGCATCCAGAGCGGCCATCGCCACCGCCATATCGCCTGGATAGGTTGCGATACATTGGCTGCTGGTGCCAAGCACCGCATGCAGCTTCGCAATCCCGTCGATCGCGCCGCAGCCGGAGCCGGGATCGCGCTTGTTGCAGGGCTGGTCGATATTCGTGAAGTAATAGCAGCGTGTGCGCTGGCACAAATTGCCCGCTGTCGTCGCCTTGTTGCGCAATTGCTGCGTAGCCCCGGCCAGTATCGCCTTGGCCAGCACGGGATAGTCCGCCCGAACTCTGGCATGGGAGGCGGTGGCGGTGTTGCTGGCCAGCGCGCCGATCCGCAGGCCATCGCGATCATCTTCTATCTGCCCTAATGGCAACGGATTGACATCGATAAGCTGGCTGGGAGTTTCGACCTGTAGCTTCATCAGATCGAGCAGATTGGTGCCGCCTGCAATCGCCAATGCGCCGTCTTGCGACGCATCCTTGGCTGCCTGTTCCAGCCCCTCGGCACGGGTATAATTGAATGGCTTCACGAGGCTTCTCCTGCGACTTCGCGAATGGCTGCAACGATATTGGAGTAAGCACCGCAGCGGCACAAATTGCCGCTCATCCGCTCGCGAATTTCCTCGTCGGTCAAACTCGGCGCGCCGGTCAGGTCAGCGGTAGCGTCGCTGGGCATGCCCGCCGCGATCTCGTCTATCATTGCGGTTGCGGAGCAAATCTGGCCCGGCGTGCAATAGCCGCATTGATAGCCATCGTGATCGACGAAAGCTTGCTGCAGGGTAGAAGGCTCCGCCACCGATCCAAGCCCTTCGATCGTGGTCACGTCGTCGCCATCATGCATGACAGCCAGCGTGAGGCAGCTATTGATCCGCATCCCGTTGACGATGACGGTGCAGGCACCGCATTGGCCATGATCGCAGCCTTTCTTCGTGCCGGTCAGTCCGGCGTCGCGGCGGATGAAATCAAGCAGGCTGACGCGTGGGTCCTCCGGCAGATCGTGTGACTTCCCATTGATGTGCAGGCTCATGGTCGCTCCTTTTGACACACCAACTGCCGAACCGCCCATCGGGTCCGAGAGGCAAGCGAACTAACAAAGGATGCATTCGGAACCAGCCGGAGTTTGGCGGCTTTTGGGTAGTGTTTCGAGTAAGTCTTTTTGAGGTCGGCATGCACATTTTGGCTATTGCGTTGGGAGGATGTGTTAGGGGAACGCCGCGATACGGTATTACCGAAGATACCGGGGGTCACATTACTTATTTGCTCGGCGCGATGGGCGCCTTGTCAAAGCGCGGCGATGTCACCCGCGCAGAGATCGTAACCCGTTTGTTCGACGATCCCGGACTGGGCGAAATTCATAGCGTCCGGCATGAAACCATCGGTCCGAAGCTGGATATCACCCGTATCGACAGCGGCAACCGGTCTTATCTGGCGAAAGAGCGACTGGCTGCGGATATACCTGCATTCACCAGGGCGCTTATTGCCGAATTGTCTGCGCGCGACCGGCTGCCGGATGTGATCCACGCGCATTTCTCCGACGCTGCCGAAATAGCCGAGGCGATTCGCGATGCGCTGGATATTCCCTTCATCTATACCGCCCATTCGCTGGGTATCGACAAGCGCGAGACTGCCGATCACGAATGTCCGGGGCTGGAACAGCGGATCGCCCAGGAAGATCGCGCGATCCGGCAAGCGAACGCCATCATCGGATCGTCCCGCGACGAATGCGAGCGGCAATTGCTCGCCTATCCCTCAGCCGACGAGACGCGCATCCACCGCATCCGCCCCGGGATCGATCACACGCCCGCCAGCCTTCAGGATATTGCCAGCGCGCGCGCTTTGATCGCGCCCTTTCTGCGTGAGCCCGACAAGCCCATAGTGCTGGCGATTGCGCGACCGGTGCGAAAGAAAAACCTGGCTTCGCTGATCCATGCCTTTGCGGGCAGTCAGGCCTTGCAGGACAAGGCCAATTTGGCGATCCTTCCGGGCTTGCGCCATTCGCTCGAACAGGGCGAGGGTGAACAGGTCGAAGTGCTGCGCGAGCTGGTCGATTTGATCGATGCGCACGATCTGCACGGCAAGGTGGCCTATCCGCGCCAACACGAACCAGCCGACGTGCGCGGCCTGTATGGGCTGACCCGCGAAACGGGCGGCGTGTTTGCCAACCCGGCCTATATCGAGCCGTTCGGGCTGACCATTCTGGAGGCAGCGGTTCACGGAACGCCGGTGGTTGCAACCGACCGGGGCGGCCCGCCGGATATTATCGATGAAATCGGCCATGGCAGGCTGTGCGATCCCACGCGGCCCCGGTCGATCGGTGCTGCAATCGAGAAGCTGCTTGGCGATACTCGCGCGTGGCACCGGGCATCGCGCAATGCCCTGAATAATATTGGACGGGTCAGCTGGACCGATTACGCGGATAATTTCAATAAGGTCGCCCGCAGCCTGATGCGCCCGACCGTCCACCAATTGGCGCGGTGCAAGCCGAATTATCTGATGGTCTGCGATATCGACAACACGCTGACAGGGTGCCGCCGCTCGGCAGCGCGGCTCTCGCGGTTTCTCAAGGGGCGCGGCGATATCGCTTTTGGCGTCGCGACGGGCAGGTCGCTGATCGAGGCTCGGCGCATCATGCGGCAGTGGAATTTGCCTGAACCGCAGGTCTGGATCACATCGGTCGGTAGCGAGATTTACTGGCAGCGCGGGCGCGCATTGGAACTGGACTGGTCGTTCGCGTCGAAAATCTCGGCCGGCTGGAACGCGCCTGCTATCCGCAAGCTGTTCGAAAGCCATGAACATCTGGTGCCGCAGGCGGTGACCGATCAACGGACCTTCAAGGTCAGCTATTTCCTCGACAATACGGCGAAACTTCCAGCCATCGGTCAGGCAATCGAGCGCTCCGGCAATGCGGCCCGGGTGGTCTTCAGCCATGACAGGCTGCTCGATATCCTGCCCGCCAAGGCCGGAAAACACGCGGCGGTCGAACATGTTGCCGGTGCAATGGGCATCGCGATGGACCGGGTGGTGGTCGCAGGTGACAGCGGAAACGATATCGACATGCTGGAAGGCTGCCCGAACGCCATACTCGTGGCCAATCGCGAGGAGGGCATCGGCCAATTGGCGCAGCGCGCCTCGGTGTACCAGGCGCGGCGCAGCCATGCTGGCGGGGTGCTGGAAGGAATGCTGGTCCATTTGCGCGCCATGAACACCCAAATGGGAGAGGCGGCATGAACCGCGCACTCGGCCCGCTCGGCTATTTCGTCCATCATCAAGGGCGCGGCCATGCCGAACGCGCTGCCGCCATAGCCAACGCGCTGGCTCCGCAGCGGGACATACGGCTGTTCTGTGCCCGAACCGATATATTTCCCACCTTGCACGACCGGGTGGAGATCACCGAAATCCCTTCCCTGTTCGAACAGCCCGAAGGGGTCGCCGATCCGCAGATAGATGCCGAGCTGCCCGATACGCTGCATTGCGCACCGCTTGGCTGGCCGACGATCAGCCGCGCGATTGCGACCATTACCGGATGGTTTGCCGAGGAAAATCCAGCGCTGTTCGTGACCGATGTGTCGGCAGAGCTCGGCCAATTGGCGCGAATGGCGTCGGTCCCGCATGTGGCGGTGCTCCAGCATGGCGAGCGCGGCGATCCCGGCCACACCGCTTCCTATCGCGGGGCGGTCGGGCTGCTAGCTCCCTATGCGCGCGCGCTGGAACAGGTGGATCGGCCCGGTTGGATGCGAGACAAGACGATCTATGCGCCGGGCGTCGGCATCGATTGTTCGCGGCTGAGCGGCAAAACCTCCGCGCGCGCCAGGCTGGGCCTGGACGAAACTGCCGAACTGGTGGTGGTCGTCGGCGGGGGAGGGGGCACGGGCCTGCCCTCTGCGCCGTTGACGCTGGGCGCGCGTGCGGAGCCCGAGACCCAATGGGTCACGCTGGGCAAGATCCAGACCGAATGGCACGAAACCGCTCCGCCCAATCTGCGGCACCTCGGCTGGGTGAACAATCCGGAAGACTGGATTTCGGCGGCGGACCGGCTGGTTTCCAGCTGCGGCAACACCACCGTTCACATGATCGCCGCCGCGGGCAAGCCGTGGGTAGTGGTGCCAGAATGGCGCTATTTCGCGGAGCAACTGTGCAAGGCGGAGGCGCTCGATGCGGCAGGCGTGGCGGCAATGGCGCGGCAATGGCCTGCCAGCGCAGCCGATTGGCAGCGCGTCTGGAATGCCGCCAGCCTGATCGAGCCCGAGCGGCAGCGTGCATTGGTAGAAAAGAATGCCGCGCAAGATGCGGCCAAGGAGATTGAAGCATTGATCGAACGGCTATGGACGGCACCTGCCTCTCGCCTGCGACTGGTCGGGAAGGTGCGCGCATGAATATCTCGGTCTGCACATTGGCCTTCGGGCGCGCCAAGCATCTGGCAAACCTCGTGCGCGGGCTGGCGCTAAGCACTAAACTGCCGGGTGAACTGGTGATCGCCGTCATGCAGCCCGAACGATATCAATTGCCCGATGCGCCCTTCCCCATCCGCCAGATCGTGCTGGGGACGCAGGGAATACCTCTTGCCGAAGCGCGCAACCGCGCAGCGCAAGAAGCGCTGGGTGACAAGCTTATATTTCTCGATGTTGATTGTATCCCCCACCCGAACCTGGTCGCCGACTATGCCGACCGGATGGATGGGCGAGCGGGTGTGTTCATGGGCGAGGTCGGCTATCTCCCCTCTGGCACAACCGACAATGGCATCGATTTTCAAGCGTTCGAGCGCGTCGCCGTGAAGCATAGCGAGCGCGCCGGTCCGCCAACCGATCCGCTAGCCCCTTGCCGTGATTATCGCTGCTTCTGGTCGCTCAATTTCGCCCTTTCGAGGGCCGATTTTTCCGCGAGCGGGGGCTTCGATGAAAGTTTCGTCGGCTATGGCGGGGAAGACACCGATTTCGGGCGCACGCTCGCCAGCCTGGATATACCAATCTGGTGGGTGCGCGGGGCGAAAGCTTACCACCAATATCATCCGCACCACATGCCGCCCGTCCACCATCTCGACAGCGTGCTCGCCAACACGCATCGCTTCATCGAGAAATGGGCCGAGCCCACGATGCAGCATTGGCTGCGCGCTTTCGAGCTGATGGGGCTTGCCGAACGACGCGGGGAGGGCTGGGTGAAGCTGCGCGAACCGGAAGAAGGCGATCTTGCGCTCACCCGGCAGCAGGCAGACCAGCCCTATGCCAGCTCCGCCACGGTGCTTGAATTGCTCGAAGGGGGCGAGCTGGAAAACGCAGGCTGAACCCCGGCAATGGCCGCGCGGTAGCACGCCTCGTACCCATCCAACATCCGATCGACCGAGAATTTCTGCTCGATCCGCTGGCGGCAGGCGCTGCCATCCAGGCCGGCTGCCTGTCCCATCGCCGCGGCCAATGCGGGTACATCGCCGGGCGGCACGAGCAGGCCGCATGGGCCAAGGATTTCGCGCATGGCACCGCGATCGAATGCGATAACCGGCACGCCGCAACTCATCGCCTCCGCCGCCACCAGGCCGAAAGGCTCGTCCCATAATGGCGTAACAACCGCTGCGACAGCCCCGGCAATCTGCCGGCGTAATTGCGGGCCGGACATATGTCCCAAATAGCGGATCCGGTCGCCAAGCCATGGCTGCACCGCTTCGTCGAAATAAGCTTCGTTCTCGATCGTCCCGACGATATCCAGCGCGGCCTCGGCCAGGCGAGCCGCCTGAACCGCCTCGCGCAATCCCTTGGTCTGCGTGATCCGGCCGAACCACACCAATCGCTCTCCCCTTGCCGGGACAGTCGGCCATTGGCGCGTGTCGATGCCATTGTGAACAACCGAGAACGGGGCCGAATTGCAGTCATCCCACAGGCTGAGCTGGTGATGCGATGTGACCGTGAAGTGCTGCCAGTCGCAGCGCGCATGGCTCGACACCGTGTCGCGCATCGCCCCAAATGGCGGAACGTGCTGCGATGTTACCATCGGATGGCCGTCAGCTGCCGCCCAGTCCATCAAGGGCGTGAAGAGCGAGTTGTTGTGCACGATATCGAATGCGCCGCCGACGATTTCCTGCCACGCAAACTCGAACGCCGCGTGCTGATAGGCGGCAAGCCGGTCGGTCCCGCACCATTCTGACCACGGTAGGACGTGTTCGTAAGGCTGCGCACAGATCGCGCGCGCCTGCGGTAGGTCGCAGCCGGCGGCGGCAAACAGCACCACTTCGTGCCCGCGCTGCGCCAGCGCTGTCACGAGCTGATGGCAATGCGATTCCATGCCGCCCATGAACGGCTCTGCGATTGGGTGGCGGATATGTCCCACCACTGCGATTTTCATGCTTGATTTCCTGCTGGTTTCTAGGTCTGCTCACATGACCAAACGAAATTAAGGGCAGGGGTTCCGCCGACAACAAAAGCTAAGTTGTCTGCTGTTTGTACAAACAACCGCGCGTTTAAGGGATTGCATGAGCATTAAAGAATATCCGATGACTGGGCGCTTCCTCCAGGGGCGGCTGCGCCATGCCATTACGGAGCGGGAACAGGCGCTGTTGGAAAGCCTGATCGTCGGGACAGACGAACTCCAAGGCGAGTCCTTGTTGCTGAAACGCGGCGATTTTTGCGATTTTTCGACCATGCTCATCGAAGGGCACATGCTGCGCACCGTGCATGAGGATGGGGAACGCTGCGTCGTCGGTTACCAGGTCCCGGGCGATTTCGTCGATCTGCATGCTTTTGCGCTGAAGCGGCTGGACCACGATCTGATGATAATCGGCACAGCGAAAGTCGGCTATGTGCCGCATGAAAGGCTGCGCAAGGTGCTGGAGGAAGATCCCCATCTGGCGCGGATTTTCTGGTTCTCCACCCTGCTGGACGCGGCGATCCACCGCGAATGGATTATGAAGAGCCAGCAGCTGCGCGCGATGGGCCGCCTGGCGCATCTGTTTGCCGAATTGTGGTACCGGCTGCGGATGGTCGGGCTGGGCAAGAGCACCGGGTTCCAGACCCCGCTCAACCAGATACATCTGGGTCAGATCTGCGGGATGTCGACCGTCCATGTGAACCGCACGTTGCGTGATTTGCGCGAAGGCGGCGTGGTCGAATTTCGCCGGGGGCGGATCACCATCCTCGATGGCGAGCAACTCAAGCAGCTGGGCAAGTTCGAGCCGAGCTACCTTTATGGCGAGGGCGGTTTGCAGGTCGGCAGTGCGCTGAACCTGGGCGCGGGGGAAGCGCAGCCGGCCGGATAGGCCGATACCCGGCTTGTTCCGCGCAAATCCCGACGGGGAGGAGTTCAGCCCGACATACCGTAACTAAACTTTGTTCACTTTCCGGCATTCCTGCAACCGATCGCGCTCTTGTCCGTTTGATCGGCAAGGAAGACGAAATCTATGCTGGATACTTACCAAAAACACGATGAACGGCTGTCGGGCGCGTTTCGTGAACATGTCGAAGCGAATGAATTTCCCTGCGTCGGGGCAAAGGCGGCAATGGCGCGCGGTACGCTGAAGACCATGGTCTGTCACGATATTGCCAGCGCGTGGGACGATTTGCGGATTCACAAGGCCCTGCTCGACTGGTCGCAGGAATATGCGCGCGCGCCAGGAATATTCCGATCGCTGGCGGTGATCTTTGCACATAGCCGCCCGCTGACGGAAGAGCGGTTCGAGGAGCTGATGTGGGAGCGGCTCCAGTCGCTGGCGGATAAGGACGAATGGCTCGGGCAGAGTTATGACGATGCTGTCAGCGCCGATCCATCCGATCCGCATTTCGGCCTCAGCTTTGGCGGGGAGGCATATTTCGTGGTCGGTATGCATCCGGGTGCCTCGCGCCCGGCGCGGCAGTTCGAATCTCCGGTGATGGTGTTCAATCTGCACGACCAGTTCGAGAAACTCCGCGCAGACCAGAAATACGAACGCATGCGGGAGGCGATCTTGCAGCGCGACAAGGCGCTGGCCGGAGATATCAATCCGATGCTGGCCCGTCACGGCGAGACGAGCGAGGCAGCCCAATATAGCGGCCGCATCGTGGGCGATGCATGGCAATGTCCGTTCAAGGACAAGCGCGCATGAGCGATACGTCCCGCATAGCGCCGCGCAGCGGTGTCGCCATCGAACTGGCGGCGGGCGAGCGGCTGCGCGTGATCGACCCGGAAGGGTGCCAGGTGTCGGATATGCTGGCGTTCTCGCGCAGCGATGTCGGCGAAGTTATTTCCAATGGGCGGACGTTCGATTACGAGGAAACGATCGCGCTGACGACGGGCAATACGCTGTGGTCGAACCGATCGAACCCAATGCTGAAAATTGTCGATGACACGGTGGGCAGGCACGATTTCCTGCTGACGCCTTGCAGCGAAGATACGTTCAAGCATTTCTATCCGGACAAGCCGGTCCACCGCGGCTGCTTCGGTAATCTGGCCGCCGCGCTGGCGCCCTATGGTATCGTGCCGGACGCCATTCCGGTGGCCTTCAATATCTTTATGAACGTCCCGGTCGATGGGGCGAGCGGCAGGCTGTCGGTGGATCCGCCGACCAGCAAGGCCGGCGATGCGATCCTGTTCGAAGCACAGATGGACCTGATCGTGGGCGTGACAGCCTGCAGCGCCTACGCATCGAATGGCGGCAGCTTCCGGCCGATCGATTACCGTATAGAAAACTGATTTCCAGCTAAGTTTCGGGCCGATTTCGGCCTGTTCCAAGGGCGAGTCCCGGCGGCGAACGCCATACCGCTCCGTCGTTTTCGCGGATGTGTTTTTCAGCCAATTCGAACCGCGCTGCTTGACAAGTATGGGCTATAAAACCGAAAAGAACATAACAGAAACATTATGCGCGATTCGGGCTCTACTCTTTCAGCACTTCGCCGGCGGATTGCTGGCGAGGAGGCATCGCGCGCGAGCGTGGGGCACGGGCTTTTTCCGTCCGGCCACCCGCTGCTCGACACATATCTCGATGGAGGTTTTCGGCGTGGACAGCTGCATGAAATTTTTGCCGGCGATGCCGATGACAATGGCAGCGCAGCCGGACTGGCTGCGATGCTGGCTCTGTGCGCCTTGCCGCCGGGCAAGGATATCCTCTGGCTGCGCACCCTTGATGCACCGCGGCGCGGGGGGCGGTTCAATCCTGCCGGGCTGGCGGAATTGGGCGGCAACCCGGCATCGCTCCTCATGGCGGTCGCCCCGGACGATACGGCGCTGCTGCGCTGCGCGGCCGAGGCGCTGCGCTGCGATGGTTTCGGCGCGGTAATCGCAGAATGCTGGGGTGCGCCTTGTGTATTGGACCTGACGGCCAGCCGCCGTCTGACGCTCGCCGCCAACCTGGCGGGAGTGACGGCGTTCCTGCTGCGCCTGGATGCGCAGGAACAGCCCAGCACCGCCGATACGCGCTGGTCCGTCCGCTCCGCACCTTCCACCCCGCTGGCGGCCAATGCGCCGGGCTATCCGGCGCTCGATATAACCTTGCTGCGCCGCCGGGCGGGCCGCTCGGGCGAAAGCTGGCGAGTGGAGTGGGACCGTGACCGGCGCATCTTCCGCGAAACACAAGCAGCAGCCGGGACCGGCGGGCTCCACAGCGATGGCCATAACGACAGCGAAAACGGGGCCGAAAACGGAACCGGGGCCGCAGGCGGGGGGGCGCCGCTTCCTGGCGCTGTGGTTCCCCTACCTGCCCGCCAACCGCTTGAGCCTGGCCGGCGGATCAAACGCCGCGCCTGACAGGCCGCTGGCCTTTGTTCAAAAACAGAAGGGCGCGATGCGTTTGACGGCGGTCGATCCGCAGGCCGCCGCGCTCGGCCTGGCAGTCGGCAGCACGTTGGCCGATGCGCAGGCGATGCTGCCCGATCTGGTGGTGCAGGATCACGATCCCGTGGCGGATGAAGAGCTGCTCGACACAATCGCCGATGGCTGCGTACGCTACACACCGATGGTCGCGCTCGATCCGCCGGGCGGGATAATGCTTGATATCGGTGCCAGCGCACATCTTGCTGGCGGTGAAATCCCGCTCGCCCGCAATATCCGCCAATGGCTGGGCGAAAGGGGCATGGATGTGCGAATCGCGTGCGCCTCCACCGCGCAGGCGGCGCGGGCACTGGCGCGATTTTCCGCCGGTAATGCGGCCGATAATGCGGACGAGGCATGCGCCGTCCGCAACCTGCCGGTCGCCGCGCTGGAGCTTCCTCCCGAACACGATCTGGGCCTGCGCCGCGCCGGGCTGAAGACCATCGGCGATGTCGCGGGCCGGCCGCGCGGAGCGATTGCCGCCCGGTTCGGCGCGGCGACCGTTTTCGCGCTGGAACTGCTGATCGGCCAGACCGAAAAGCCGCTCAGTCCGCGTCCTTTGCCGGCCCCGCGCGTGGTCATGCGCCGCTTCGCCGAACCGATAGCGAGCAAGGCCTACGCGCTCAAAGTGCTGCACGAGCTGCTGGAGGAAGTGGCCGAGGGGCTCGCCCGCGACAATCTCGGCGGGCGCTGTTTTGCGGTATCCTTCCACCGGGTCGATGGCGCGGTGCAGCATTTGCGCGTGGAAACCGGCCTGCCGACGCGCGACACGCAGGCGGTCGCGCGGCTGTTCGATGAACGGATGGACGTGCTCAGCGATCCGCTCGATCCCGGCTTCGGCTTCGACAGTATCCGGCTTGCCGTACCACGCAGCGATCCGCTCGAACCCGAACAAGTGGGCCTGGAAAAAGGAGACGGCGCGCACCGGAACAGGGGCAATGTCGGCGAATTTCTCGATCGGCTGGCCATCCGGCTGGGGCGCAACCGCGTGCTGCGTTTTCGCCCCAACGATACGCATATTCCCGAACGCGGCCAGATCGCCATGGCAGCCGCCAATATGGGTGCGGGGGCACAGTGGCTGCGCGCGGAGCCGGGGGAGCCGCCCATCCGCCCGCTGCAATTGTTCGATCCGCCGCAGCGCATCACGGTTATCGCGCAGATACCCGACGGGCCGCCCCGGCGGTTCCGCTGGCGGCGCAAATCGCGCGATGTGGTGCGCCATGAAGGGCCGGAACGGATCGCAGCGGAATGGTGGCGCGGGAATGATGATGGTGGCGCCGATCCGTTGGGGCGCGGCCAGCTGTCGCGCGATTATTACCGTATCGAGGATACGCAAGGCCGCCGTTATTGGGTGTTCCGCCACGGCCTGTATGGCCGCGAAACGGTGGATCCCGATTGGTATCTGCACGGGCTGTTCGCGTAATGGCAGGCTTTGCGGAACTCGTCGCGGCGACCAATTTTTCGTTCCTGCGCGGTGCCTCCCACCCATCCGATATGGTTGCGCGGGCAATCGAGCTGGGCATGGCAGGCATCGGTATCGCCGATAGCAACAGCGTAAGCGGGGTGGTGCGCGCGCATGTGGCGCTGCGCCACGCGCTCGAGGAGCTGCCGGATGAGGATCGGGCACGTTTCCCCTTCCGCCTGGTGGTGGGCGCGCGGCTATGCTTCACCGACGATACGCCGGATATCGTCGCCTATCCCACGACGCGCCATGGCTGGGGCCGGCTGACGCGTCTGCTGACGGCGGGCAATCTGCGCGCCGAGAAAGGCGATTGCCTGCTGCAGCTAAGCGATCTGCTGTCCTACTGCGAAGACCTGCTGTTGATCGCGCTGGCCGAGCGGGAGGACGAAGCCGCGTTGCGCCGCCTTTCCGCCGCCGCGCCGGGGCGGGTGTGGCTGGGCCTGACCATGCCCTATAATGGGCGCGATCATCGCCGCCTGGCGCATCTGGCTGCGCTGGCGGAGCGGGTGGGGGTTCCGCTGCTGGCAACCAACGATGCGCTTTATGCCGCGCCGCACGATCGGCAATTGCACGATGTTATCACCTGCATCCGGCAAGGCCGCACCATCGCCAATGCAGGCAAGCTGCTCGCCGCCAATGCAGAGCGTCATTTGAAGCCGCCGGAGGAAATGGCGCGATTGTTCCGCGGCTATCCGCAGGCGGTGGCTGCCAGTGCGGATATATTGGCCAGAATCGAATTTACGCTGGACGATCTGCGCTACGAATATCCGCACGAGCCGGTGCCCGAAGGGTGGCAGCCGCAGGAATGGCTGGAACACCTCGTCCACGAAGCCGCGCGCGAACGTTGGCCCGATGGCGTGCCGGACCGCGCGCGCGAAATGATGGAAGAGGAATTTACGCTGATTCGTAACGAGAATTACGCGTTCTACTTCCTGACCGTCCACGATATCGTGAAATTCGCGCGCAGCCAGGATCCGCCGATCCTGTGCCAGGGGCGCGGCTCGGCGGCCAATTCCATCGTCTGCTATTTGCTGAAAGTGACCTCGGTCGATCCGGTCGAGCACAATCTGCTGTTCTCCCGCTTCATGTCGAGCGAGCGCAAGGAGCCGCCCGATATCGATGTCGACTTCGAACATGAGCGGCGTGAAGAGGTGATGCAGTATATCTATCGCCGCTATGGCCGCGAGCGCGCCGGCATCGCCGCCACCGTCATCCATTACCGCCCGCGCAGCGCGGTGCGCGAAGTGGGCAAGGCGCTGGGACTGTCGGAAGATATTACCAGCCGGATGGTGAGCACCGTATGGGGCAGCCATTCGGGTTTCATGAAAGATGCGCGGATAGAGGAATCGGGCTTCAGCCTGGCCAACCCGGAAATCCTGCGGCTGAAATTGCTGGTCGATGCGCTGCTGCAATTCCCGCGGCATCTCTCGCAGCATGTCGGCGGCTATGTCCTCACCCAGGGGCGCCTGGACGAAATCGTGCCGATCCATAATGGCGCGATGAAGGACCGCACTTTCATCGAATGGGACAAGGACGATATCGATGCGCTGGGCCTGATGAAGGTGGATGTGCTGGCGCTGGGCATGTTGACCTGCATCCGCAAGAGCTTCGCCCTGATGCGGCAGCACGGGCTCGGCGATTTCGAGCTCGACACGATCCAGCATGAAGACCGTGCGACCTACGAAATGCTGCAGAAGGGCGACAGTATCGGCGTATTCCAGGTCGAAAGCCGCGCGCAGATCAACATGTTGCCGCGCCTCAAGCCGCGCGAGTTCTACGACCTGGTAATCCAGGTTGCGATCGTACGGCCCGGCCCGATCGAGGGGGATATGGTGCACCCCTATCTCGACCGGCGGGCCGGCCGGCAGGTGGTTCGCCTGCCATCGCCCGCCCCGCCGCACGATCCCGATGAATTGCGCAGCGTGCTGGGCAAGACGCTGGGTGTGCCGCTGTTCCAGGAACAGGCGATGAAACTGGCGATCGTGGCGGCCAATTTCACGCCCGAGGATGCCAATCGCCTGCGCCGCGCGATGGCGACGTTCCGCAATTTCGGGGGAATCGACAAGTTCGAGGAAAAAATGGTCGAAGGCATGGTCGGCCGGGGTTACGAGCGCGATTTCGCCGAACGGTGTTACCAGCAGATCCAAGGTTTCGGCAGCTATGGCTTTCCCGAAAGCCACGCGCTGTCCTTCGCCCGGCTGGTCTACGTGTCGAGCTGGATCAAATGCCACCACCCCGCCGCCTTCACCTGCGCGCTGCTGAATTCTCAGCCGATGGGGTTCTATGCCCCGGCGCAGCTGGTGCGGGACTTGCGCGAACATGGCGGGGAAGTGCGCGGTGCCGATATCAATGCGAGCGATTGGGACAGCACGCTGGAGCGGCTGGATGATGGCGGCTTCGCCCTGCGCATCGGCCTGCGTCAGATCGACGGGTTCCGCGAGGAATGGGCACTGCGGCTGATGACGGCGCGCGGCGCAGGGCGGTTCCCCTCGATGGAAGAGCTTGCCCGCCGGGCCGATCTGCCGCGTCGGGCACTGCGCCTGCTGGCCGACGGTGATGCCTGCAATTCCATCGGGCAGGACCGGCGGCAGGCCTTGTGGGATGTGCAGCGCATGCCGAAAGGCGAATTGCCGCTATTCGCCGCAGCGAAACAGCGCGAATTGCGCGAGGAAGCCGATGCCGCGCTGCCCGAAATGCCGCTGGCCGAGCAGGTGGTGGCCGATTATCAGACCACTCGCCTGTCGCTCAAAGGTCACCCGATGGCATTCCTGCGCGAAAGGCTGGCGGCAGAAGGCGTGCTCAGCTGCGCCGAGGCCGATGCGGCAAAAAATGGCGCGAAGGCAAGCGTGGCGGGCGTGGTCCTCACGCGCCAGCGCCCGGGCAAGGGCAATGCCATTTTCATCAGTATCGAGGATGAAACAGGCATCGTGAACGCGGTTCTGTGGGCTAGCTACCTTGACCGGCTGCGCCGACCGCTCATGGCATCGCGCATGATAGTGATCGAAGGCACGATACAGCGTAGCCGCGAAAATATCGTCCATCTGATGGCGACGAATATCATCGATCGCACGGCCGATCTGGACCTCCTGTCGGATGTCCATAATGCCGATCCTGCATTGCTGCGCAGCGACAAGCTGGCCAATCCGCCGCATCCCAGCAGCCACCATCATCCGCGCGATGTGCGTATCCTGCCCAAGTCCCGCGATTTTCATTAGCCGCATTTCGCACCGTCCGCCTTGCCAGTGCGGGCAAAGCGTTTAACCCTCCGCCCGGACAAAAGCAGCGGCTGTCAGGGCCGTGCCGGATGCGCGCAGCGAGGGATGAAGGAATGCGAGACAGTGTGGTGGAAGTGGAACCGGGCCGGTTCCGCGAGGTGCAAGGACGCTATTTCGAGGATTTTACCGTCGGCCATATCTACGAACACCGACCGGGCCGCACCATCACCGATGCCGACAATGTATGGTTCACCCTGCTCACCATGAACACCCATCCGACCCATTTCGATTACGAATATGCCAAGCATACCGAATTCAAGAAGCCGCTGGTGGTCAGCACGCTGACCGTGGCATTGATGACCGGAATGAGCGTTTCGGACATGAGCGCCAAGGCGGTCGCCAATCTGGGCTGGGACGAAGTGCGCATGACCAGCCCGCTATTCGTAGGCGACACGCTGTATTGTGAAAGCGAAGTGCTGGAAAAGCGCGACAGCAGCAGCAGGCCGCAGCAGGGCATCGTCACTTTCAAGACGGTCGGCAAGAACCAGAACGGCGATGTGGTCGGCCATTACAAGCGCACCGTGCTCGTCTGGAAACGCGGCCACGGCCAGACCGATATCTGAACAGCGACAGGGAACCCGCGCAATGGCAACCGCCCAGGATACCAGTAACCGGCAGGTGAGGACGATCGACCCAGAAGAAGAGCGCGCCTTCATGGATTCGATCGACCGCTGGCTGGAACGGGAGGTCATTCCAGTGATCCAGCACCACGATCACGGCGATATCTGGCCGGAGAAACTGGTCGCGCAAATGTCCGAGATGGGCCTGTTCGGCGCCACTATCGGGCAGGAATATGGCGGGCTGGGCCTGCCGGCGAGCACCTATGCCGATATCGTGGCGCGCATTTCCAGCCATTGGATGGCGATCACCGGCATATTCAACTCGCATCTGATCATGGCCGCCGCGATCGAGCGGTTCGGGACCGCGCAACAAAAGGCCAGATGGCTGCCGCAACTGGCCAGCGGCGAAATTCGCGGCGGACTTGCTTTGACCGAGCCGAATGCAGGTACTGACCTGCAGGCGATCCGCTCGGTCGCCAGAAAGCAGGACGATGGCAGCTATGTCCTCAATGGCACCAAGACGTGGATTTCCAACGCCATTCACGCCGATTGCTTTGCGCTGCTGGTCAAGACCGACCCGGATGCCGAGCCGCGCTACAAGGGGATGAGCCTGTTCATCGCCGACAAGCGCGAGGGATTTGCGCATGGCAAGAAGTTCAAGAAGCTGGGCTATAACGCGATCGATTCCGCCGAATTGATCATGGAAGATTACCGCGTCCCGGCAGACCAGCTGATCGGCGGCGAGGAAGGGCAGGGGTTCTTCCAGGCGACCGGCGGGCTGGAACTGGGGCGGATCAATGTCGCGGCGCGCGGCGTGGGCCTGGCCGAAGGCAGCTTGCGCCTGGCCACGCACTATGCCCAGCAGCGCGAGACGATGGGTAAGCCGATTGCGCAGCATCAGGCCATCCAGCTGAAAATCGGCGAAATGGCGACGCGCGCGCGTGCCGCCCGGCTGCTCACTTTCGACGCGGCAAAAACTTATGACAAGGGCGAACGCTGTCATATGGAAGCGGGCATGGCGAAATATTTCGCCAGCGAGGCCGCGTTCCAGAACAGCGAGGAAGCGATGCGAATTTTCGGCGGCTATTCCTATTCCAAGGAATACGACATCGAACGCTTTTACCGCGACGCGATGTTCCTCTGCATCGGCGAAGGCACCAATGAAATGCAGCGCATGATCATTGCCAAGCAGCATTTGCAGAACAACCCGGCATGAGCGACCCACTGCTCAGCCAGCTTGCAGAGCGACTGGCGCGTCCGGTGGAGGAGGGCACCCGCCAGCGCGCGCGGCTGCATCTGCTCGATTGGCTGGCCTGCATCGCGGGTGCCCGGCAGAGCGAGGCGGGGGAACTGGGCGCAGTGATCTCCCATGCCGGGTGGGAGCGCGCCACATATCTGGGCAACGTGCTGGGGCGGGAAGACAGCTCCCCTATTGGCGGGGTCCGGCCGGGGCCGGTGGTCTGGCCCGCCGCGCTGAGCATGGGCAGCGCGGCAATGGATGCGCGGCTGGATGCCGCCATTCGCGGTTATGAAGCGATGATCGCCGTGGGCGCATCCCTGGACGAGTATCATTCCCGCCATTGGAATGCCTCTGCCACTGCAGGCCTGATCGGTGCCTGCGCGGCGTTCGGGTCGCTGATCGGTTTCGCGCCGGTCGAATATGCCAATGCGATGGGCAATGCGGGTTCGGTCGGCGGCGGGTTGTTGCAGGGGCTGGATGGCGAATTGCTGACGCGGCAATGGCAGGTCTATCATGCGGTCAGGACTGGCAGGGATGCCGCCATGCATGTCCATTACGGCGCGACCGGGCCGCTCGATCTGCTGGAAGGCGAGCGCGGACTGTTTGCCGCGATGACCGACCGGGCGCAGCCACTTGGCGAAACCCCCGGAGGCTGGCTTATTGAACAGGTCTTATGCCTGCCCGCGGACAGCGATGATGAGCATGGCGCAAGCCGGGCGCCTGCAATCGCGGCGCAATCGGCCAAGATAGAGGCGCTGGCATCGGCGGGGTTGCTCGGCCCGGGTGAGGCCGAAAGGGCGGTGAATATTGCCCTGCATGGTAACGATGCCGGCGAACTCGACGCGCTGGTGAACCGGTGGCTGGGCGGATGAGGTCAGAAAGCGCGGCCCGCAGCTATATTTTCGGAAGGTGACCCCATGACTGTTCGGCTTGAAAAAGATGGACCGACCGCCCGGCTGCTGATCGACCGGCCAGAGGCCCGGAACGCCTTCAATCTCGCAATGTGGGAGCGGATCCCGCCTCTGCTGCATGAAGCGGTGGAAGATCCGGCCATCCGCCTGATCGAGCTGCGCTCCGCCGGAGGCGGGGCATTCTGCGCCGGTGCGGATATCAAGGAACTGCTCGCCAATAGCGACGACAGCCATTGGCGCGAGACCAACCAGGCCGAGATCAACCGCGCTCAGCATAGCCTGGCGCGGGTCGGCCTGCCGACGGTGGCCTTTATCGAAGGCGACTGTATCGGCGGCGGATGCGGGCTGGCTATGGCCTGCGATATCCGTGTCGCCACACCGGCTGCAAGGTTCGCCATTACGCCTGCGAAGCTGGGGCTGGTCTATCCGCTCCACGATGTGAACCTGCTGGTCGATCTGGTGGGGCCGGGCCAGGCGCGGCGGATGCTGTTCACCGGTTCGCCGATCGATGCGGAGGAAGCCCTGCGGATCGGGCTGGCCGAACTGATGGCGGACGATCCGTGCGAAATAACCGACGCGATCCTGGCCTCCAGCCCTCATTCCGTGTTCGAATTAAAGCGTTTCGTGCGCCGCGTGCTCGATGGGCAGCGGGAGGACGATGCCGATACTCTGGGCATTTTCGCTGCCGCTTTCGTGCAACCCGATTTCAAGGAAGGGTCGCGCGCTTTCGTGGAGAAGCGCAAACCCCAATTCGTCAAGCCGCGCCCGGATCAGCCTGTCTGAACATGGCCAATTACAAGGTGCCGCGCATCGTCGAAATAGTAGAAGGATTACCGCTCAACGCCTCGGGCAAGGCACTCAAGACACAGCTGCGCGAAGCCTAGTCCACGTCACGCCACCCGATCGGCACGTCCTCGCCGGTCAGTTCGATAATCCGGCGCAGCATCCGCTTGGTCTCGGCAATTTCGGCGGGGGTGAAATGGTCGGCCAGATCGGCTTCCATCGCCTTGCCGAATGCCAGCGTTTCCACAAACAGTTTGCGCCCCTTTTCCGCCAGATCGAACCCGTCCTGGCCCGCCGCGACGAGATCCTTGGCCGCCATATCCGCCAGCAGATCATTTCCCGGTGCGTGGCCGGTATGGGCCAGCCGCCGGGTGAGCGCATCGCCCGCCAAGGGTGCCTCCATACTCAAGATCGCCAGCGTCATATATTCTTCCATCGACAGGCCCAGTTCGTCCAGCTTGCGCCGGGTCGGGCGCGAGGTCTGGAAGTGGGCCCGGCTGATCAGATAGAACAGGAAATCGTCGCTGAAGCGGCCATGTTCGATATCGACCGATTGCCCCGGCTCCCCCACCGGGCGCGGGCGGCGTTCGGCATAGCGGCCGCCATGGAACAGCAGCGGCGCCTCGTCGCGCGTTTCGAAGGACACCACTTCGCCGACCATGATGATGTGATCGCCGCCTTCATATTGGTGGCGCGTGCGGCATTCGAACAGGGCGGCATGCTGCGCCAGGACGGGAGAGCCGAGCTCGCCCGCGCGCCAATCTACCTCGTCAAACTTGTCCTCGCCCGAACGAGCAAAACGGTTGGACAATTCCTCTTGCGTGGCGGCCAGCACATGGACCGCGAAATGGCCGCTGGAGGCAAAGGCATCGCGCGACAGGCTATTCTTGGCCAGCGACCACAATACCAGCGGGGGGTCGACGCTGACCGAATTGAAACTGCTGGCGGTAACGCCCACCGGTTGCCCCGAACCATCGGCAGTCGTCGCGATGGTTACACCCGTGGCGAACGACCCCAGGGCGTTGCGAAATTCGCGCTGCGCAGTCTCGCCCGCGCTCATCGAATTGGAACCATTATAGCGTCACCATCCTCACCGGCCGGCCATAGGCGAAGCTCTGCCCCAAGCCAATATGAGTGTGACGCGCGCCGCCCACGCTGTTAGGGGGCGCGCCATGCTTGGAATCAAGGGAATAACCGTGCGGCTTGGCGGCCGCACCATACTCGACCGCGCAACTGCTGCGATACCGCCAGGCGGACGCATCGGGCTGATCGGGCGTAACGGTGCCGGCAAGTCCACCTTGATGAAAGCGATCATCGGGGAAATCGAGCCCGATGAAGGCGATATCGACATGCCGCGCAAGGCCCGGCTGGGCTACATCGCGCAATCTGCGCCCGATGGGGCCGCAACGCCTGCCGAAACGGTAATCGCCGCCGATACCGAACGCACCGCCCTGCTGGCGGAATCCGAAAGCTGCACCGATCCGCACCGGCTGGGCGATGTGCATGAACGCCTGCTCGCCATCGATGCCTATACCGCGCCCAGCCGGGCCGCGCGCATCCTGACCGGGCTGGGTTTCGACGAGGCGATGCAGGCCCAGCCGCTCAGCGATTTTTCGGGCGGGTGGAAGATGCGCGTGGCGCTGGCGGCGCTGCTGTTCACCATGCCCGACGTGCTGCTGCTGGACGAGCCGTCCAACCACCTCGATCTGGAGGCGACGCTGTGGCTGGAAAACTTCCTCAAGGCTTACCCCGCCACGGTGCTGGTGATCAGCCATGAACGCGATCTGCTGAACAATGTGGTGGACCACATATTGCATCTGCAGGGCGGCAAGCTGACGCTGTATCCCGGCGGATATGACAGTTTCGAAAAGCAGCGCGCCGAACGCGCCGCTCAGCTGGAAGCGGCCAAGGCATCGCAGGACGCGCAGCGCGCCCGGTTGCAGGATTACGTCAACCGCAACAGCGCGCGGGCCTCCACCGCGAAACAGGCGCAGTCGCGCGCCAAGATGCTGGCCAAGATGCAGCCGATCGCGGCGTTGATGGAAGATCCCTCTCTCAGCTTCGATTTTCCCGATCCCAGCGAACTGAAGCCGCCCTTGATCACGCTCGATATGGCAGCGGTGGGCTATGCCGCCGATACGCCGGTGCTGCGCCGGCTGAACCTGCGGATCGATCCGGACGAACGGATCGCGCTGCTTGGCCGGAACGGCAATGGCAAGACCACCCTGGCGCGGCTGGTCGCGGCGCAATTGCCGCCGATGGAAGGGGAGGTGAACGCCTCTCCCCGGATGAAGGTCGGCTATTTCACGCAGTATCAGGTGGAGGAGCTGTCGGGCGAGGATACGCCGCTGGAACATATGACACGAGCCATGCCCGATGCAAAGCCCGGCATGGTCCGCGCGCATCTAGGCAGGTTCGGCTTCTCGGGCGACCGGGCCACGGCGCTGGTATCGAGCCTGTCGGGCGGGGAGCGTGCGCGGCTGGCACTGGCGCTGATTACGCGCGATGCGCCGCATCTGTTGATCCTGGACGAGCCGACCAACCACCTCGATGTGGATGCGCGCGAGGCGCTGGTGCAGGCGCTCAACGATTACGACGGTGCCGTGATCCTTATCAGCCATGATCGGCACATGGTCGAGCTGACGGCCGATCGGCTGGTGCTGGTCGATGAGGGGCAGGCGCTGGATTACGATGGCAGCATGGACGATTATATCGACTTCGTGCTGGGCGGCAGGCCGGGCCGCTCAAAGAAGAACGACGCGGCAGAGGCCAAGCCGCGCGATTCCAAAAAAGATCGCAAGCAGCAGGCCAGGCGGCGCGACGAGGCGCGCAAGGTCAAGGCGCAGATCGGCACCGTGGAAAAGGCGATTGCCGCGCTGGAGAAGCAATGTTCGGCGATCGACCGGGCCATGTTCGAACCCGCCAGCGCGCCGCCGGAATTTGCCAAGCTTTCGATGGGCGATCTGTCGCACCGACGCGCGAAATTATCGGCGCAGGTAGAAGAAAAAGAGGCCGAGTGGCTGCAGCTTAGCGAGCGGCTTTAACCGGCGGGCTTGCCTTTACCCGGCTTGCCCTTGCCGGGCTTACCCTTGAACGGCTTACCCGCCTTGGGCTTTCCGTGCGGCTTGCCGCCTGCATTGGATTTGCCCTTAACGTAATTGCCCCCGCCCTTGCGATGCGGTTTCGTTTCGTGGCGCGGTTTGCGGCCCGGTCTGCCGGGATGCGGCGGCGGACCGTCGGCGGCCACGATCCGCAGATCGCCGCCATCTTCGGACAGGTCGGCAGTGCGCCGCACCGCATCCATGAACTTGTCGGCGACCTTGCGCGGGATCTGGAAATGGGTTTCGTCCGGACCGATGCGGATCGCGCCGATTTCCGAGCGGGTTACATGGCCCCGCCGGCACAGCAGCGGCATGATCCAGCGCGGCTCGGCCCGCTGGTTGCGGCCCACATCCATCTTGAACCAGACAATGTCTTCGAAGCCCGGCCGATGGGCATCTTTCTTGGCCTTGTTACGGCCTTCGGGCGTGTCGGGCAGCAATTCTTCCGCCTGCGGATATTTCGCGCGGTGCATTTTCACCAGCGCACCGGCGATTTCCTCTGCCGAGCGTTCGGACATCAACCGGGCGGCGAGCGTCTTGTCCTCTTCGTCCAGCTCGACCGGTTCCAGCAAGGTCTCGATCAGCCGTTCGCGGTCATTTCTGGCAATGGCTTCCGGCGTCGGCGCATCGATCCAATCGGCGTTGATCTTCGCCCCGCGCAGCATCGATTCTACTCGCTTGCGGCGCGGATAGGGCACGATGATGACGGCGGTACCCTTCTTGCCCGCGCGGCCGGTCCGGCCCGAACGGTGCTGCAAAATCTCCGCATCGCGCGGGATTTCGACATGGATGACCAGGCTGAGCGAGGGCAGGTCGATGCCGCGAGAGGCCACGTCGGTCGCCACGCAGACACGGGCGCGCCGGTCGCGCAGCGCTTGCAAGGCATGGTTGCGCTCCGACTGAGAATGTTCACCCGACAAGGCCACCACGCCGAACCCGCGATCCTGCAAGGTGGCATGCAGCCGCCGCACATTCTCGCGCGTGGCGCAGAACAGGATGGCGGTTTCCGCCTCGTGAAAGCGCAGCAGATTGACCACCGCCTGTTCGATCTCAGCCGGGGACACCGCGACCGCCTGATAGGCGATATCGCCATGCCCGCGGCTGTCGCCAACGGTGGAAATGCGCAGCGCATCGTTCTGATAGCGCCGCGCCATGTTGAGTATCTGTGCAGGGATGGTCGCGGAAAACAGCAAGGTGCGCCGACCATCGGGCGTCGCGTCGAGGATTTCCTCCAGGTCTTCGCGGAAGCCCATATCGAGCATCTCGTCCGCCTCATCCAGCACGATGGTGCGCAGCGCCGACAGGTCGAGCACTCCGCGTTCGAGGTGATCGCGCAGGCGGCCCGGCGTGCCGACGACGATCTGCACGCCCTGCTTCAAGGCGCGGCGTTCTTTGGAGGGATCCATGCCGCCGACACAGGTCGCCACCCGGGCGCCCGAATTGGCGTAGAGCCAGGCCAGTTCGCGGCTGACCTGCAAGGCCAGCTCGCGCGTTGGAGCGATGACCAGTGCGAGCGGGCTGGGCGAGCCATCGACTCGCTCCCCATCGCGCAACAGATCGGCCGCCATGGAAAGCCCGAAGGCGACCGTCTTGCCCGATCCGGTTTGCGCGGACACGACCAGGTCGCGCCCCGCCGCATCTTCGCGCAACACGGCGGACTGGACGGAGGTCGGCTCTTCATAACCGCGCTCGGCGAGCGCTTGGGAGAAGATTTCGGGCAATTGGGGAAATGGCATGGCGCGCATATAGGGCAATTGCGCAGGAAAGCTTGGATTACCTTGGCGCAGGCGAAGAATAGTGTGCTGGTCCCTGCGCGGAGGGTCGGCTAGATGGCGGCAGCTCGACCACTGGACGGACGATAAATTCGTGAAAAACAACGCTCCATCTCTGCCGGCCAGCATCACGCCCGGCGCGTCCGGCGACCTGGCCCAGTTTCTTGGCCGCCAGCAGGTGGAGGTCGAACAGGCCCTTTCCACCAGCGGTGCGGTGCTGTTTCGCGGATTCGATGTGCCGAATCCTGCCGCGTTCGACCGTGCGGTCGGCGAAATGCCGGGGCAGAATTTCGCTTACGCCGAATCGCTTTCGAATGCGGTGCGGGTGAATGTGACAGAGCGGGTGTTCACCGCCAATGAGGCGCCGCCGGAAACCGAGATTTTCCTGCATCACGAGATGGCGCAGACCCCGATCTATCCGTCGCGCCTGGCCTTTTATTGCGAGATCGCTCCGGGTGAAGGCGGCGCGACTCCGCTGTGCCGATCGGACCTGCTGATGGAGCGGTTGGAGGAGGATCTGCCGGAACTGGCACAGGCCTTTGCCCGAAAAGGCGTGCGTTACACCCATACCATGCCCGGCGCGGACGATGCCGGATCGGGGCAAGGGCGCAGCTGGCGCTCCACGCTGGGAACCGAGACACGCGAAGCCGCCGAGGCGCGGCTGGGGCAGATGGCTTACGAATTCGAGTGGCAGGATGACGGATCGCTGCGGGTTACGACCCCGCGGCTGGACGCGGTGCGCGATCTGGGCGGCGGACGGCGCAGCTTCTTCAACCAGCTGATCGCTGCCTATCGCGGCTGGTCGGACAGCCGCAACGATGCGCGGCGATCGATCTCCTATGGCGATGGTTCGGCCATCGATCCTGCCGCCATGATGCGCGCCATCGAAATGGCTGAAGAGCTGACATACGACCACGCATGGCAAGCAGGCGACGTGGTCCTGGTCGACAATTTCGTGACCATGCATGGCCGCCGCCCCTATGCCGGCAAGCGCCGCGTGCTGGCCTCCTTGTTCGCCTAAGCAAGCATTTCCAGGCGATCAGGGCAGGTCTTCGCCCATCGCAGCCTGCAATACCGCGTACCAGCTTTCGCGCGTCCAGCGGATTTTGCCGATATCGGCCGCTTCCGCAATTCGTTCCGGGGTCTGGCTGCCGATAATCGGGATCGGATGCGCCGGGTGCGCCGCCACCCACGAAAAAGCTGCGACCGCCCGCGATACGCCGTGCTCCTGCGCGACCGCGTCCAGCGCGGCTGCTGCTGCCTGCTCCGCTGCGCTATGCGGGTCGGCAATCCGGCCACCGCCCAGCGGCGACCAGGCGAGAATGTGCATCCCCCGGGCCATCGCTCGATCTAGCTGGCCGTCGGTGATGGGCTGGTGGCAAAGCGCGGAGAACTCCGGCTGGCTGACCGAGAGCGGGATATCGAGCAGCGCCGAAAGCGCGGAAATCTGCGCCGGTGTGAAATTGGAAACGCCGACCGCGCCCACCTTGCCGGATGTCACCATATCCTCCAACGCGCGCGCTGTTTCCTGCGGATGGGTGAGGATGTCGGGCCGGTGGATCTGCCACAGGTCGAGATGCTCCACCCCCAGCCTGCCGAGCGAAGCGCGCAGCGCCTGCGACAGATATTCGGGCGAAGAGTCATACGGTACGCCGGGAATGATGCCGGCCTTGCTTGCCAGGACGAGGCGGGCGCGCAAATCCGGTGTTGCTGCAAAAACCTGCCCGAGCAGTGCTTCCGCCCCGCCGAACCCGCCCGGGCCGCCCAACCCGTAAATATCGGCCGTGTCGAACAGGGTGATCCCCGCAGCCAGCGCGGTTTCTATGCGGTGCTGCGCGGCAGCCACGTCGCTCCCTTCGAAGCGCCACATTCCCCATGCGACCGGTGAAATATCGGGGCCGCCTTCATATAGCGGCCGAATGACGGGCGGGGCGGGCAGATATCGCTGGGTCATGCAGGGTCTTTCATTGCGGGGAGGCGGCTTAGCAGCGCCGCCATAGCGGCTCCGGCGCGATAGAAAACAGGCGGCTGGCCGATTGGGGCGGTAACCGTGTGCCAACCGGCGGTATCGTAGGTCTCGCCGCTCCAGATATGGACCCATCCGCGCTCATGGCCGGGCAGGTAAACGCGGCGCTCGCGCGCGCCTTCTTCGATCACCGGCGCAACCAGCAGATCGGGGCCGTAAAGATATTGATCCTGGATATCGCGGCAAACGGGATCGGTGGGATAATGCAGGAACAACGCACGCTGGAGCGGCAGGCCGCCGCCATCCGCCGCGTTCTGCACTGCAGCAACATAAGGCGCGAGCGCGGCGTGAATGCGCGTCATCGCGGCGAAGTGGGCGAGAATTTCGGGCGTGCTGTCGGCCTGCAGATTGTCGTCCGGGCGGTTGCCCTCATGCGTTCTCATCACCGGGGTGAATGCCGCCAGTTCGGCCCAGCGCATCAGCAATTCGGGCGTGCGGACATTGTTACCGATGCTGGTATATCCGCCAATGTCGCTATGGTGATTGCCAGCGCCGACCAGCCCGGCGGACAGAGCGGCGCAGATTGCCGTTCCGATGCCGTCATGGCGCGAGAAATCGACCGATTGGTCCCCCGCCCAGATCACCGGACAATATCGCGCCACCCCGCTATGCCCCGATCGCATGAAAAAGACCGGCTCGCTGCCATTGTCGTGACGCTCGATCGCCTTGGCGTTGAGCCGCGCCCACAGCACCGGCCAGCGATTATGTGCGAGCATCGGGTCGCTGCCATCGGCCAGCACCGCATCGACCGGCAGATACTCCCCGAAATCGGCCATCCAGCCGGACATTCCGATATCCAGCATTTCGCGGCCAATAATCCGCTCGGCAAACCAGTCGCACGCCGCTTCGTTGGTCAGGTCGATCTGGCCGCAGATGAACTCGCCGAAATCGGTCAGGTATGTTTCCCCCTCGCGGTTGCGTATGAAATGACCTGCTTTCTCCGCTTCGCCGAACAGCGTTCCATCGACGCATAGATAGGGATTTACATAGCCCATAAAGCCGATGCCGCGTTGACGCAGCCGCGCGATCGTTTGGGGTAGGTCCGGATAGCGCGCCTCGTTTCGCTGCCAGTCCCAAAACAGCCTTCGTCCGAACCCGGTTTCGCGAATGCCGGCCCAATCCTCGCACCAGACTGCCGAGACATTCACCCCGGCATCGATCATCGCATCGAGCCGGGCGAGGCCGTTCTGGCCATCCTTCAACCCGATGATGGCGCCCGAAATTGCCCAATCGGGCAGTCGCGGCTGCGGTCCGAAACGATTGGATAGCTGGCGCGCGATCGCCTCCGGCGAGGGGGCTTCGAACAGCTCGATCCGCTGCGGTATTTCCCATATGGTCAGCCGGTGCCGGTCGGTATTGCGGAAATCGAACTCGGCATAGGCCGTGCTATCGATATGCAGCGCGTAACCCTGCGAAGAGATATAGGTCGGCTGCGGGAAATAGGTGGTCCAGTAGTCACCGATCAGCGGCGAAAACGCTGTATCCTTTAGCCCCAGTTGGGCCGGATCGCGGCCTATCCCGGGCTCGGAAGTCCACAGGGGAAAGGTTCTGCCGCGCAGGTTCAAATAGGACATCTGCTCGCCGCAGCCCCAGACGGCCTCGTCGGGCTGGGCCGCCAGTTCGATCGACAGACGGTTCAGCGCGGGATCGAGGCTTTTCAGGGCGATCGCCGCATCCTCGACCCGCAGCACAAGCAGGGCAGGGGTATCGGCACTTGCCGATAGACATATTTCGCCGCCGCTGACGACCGCATGGCGCAAAATTTCGCGCCGGGTCATCGTCTCGTCGAAGGCGAAATGACCGCGCTCCGCGTTGATCAGCGCTTCGCCGATTCCGACCGTAATGGCTGGCGCGGTTTCGGTGTGCGCGAGCAGCACCGCATCGCCGCTATGGATTACAAAGCCGTCCGGTGTGGTCTCGAGCCGCATCGCCGCGCCTTATAAGAAGCGCGCGGCCTGCGATAGAGTCCGATCGCAAGTGGGCCGACCTAGTGGTTTGCCGCGGTTTCGATCAGGCGCGAATAAGGATCGCTGCGCGGTTCCATCGCGCGCTGCCTTACCGGATCGACGCGCGGACCGGCGGGGTTTTCGGCGCGGGACTTTACCCATTCCCTGAGGATCATGTCATGGTCTCCTTCAGCGGCGCAGAGTGTTCTGGTCGAGCGGATCGGGCCCGTCATCCAGCTTGCTGACCAATACCCCAACGATGACGATCATCGCGGCGAGTGAGGCGTATATTGCGATCATAGGGCTTGCTTTCACTGTGCGGCCTGGGGGTGGCCGCTTGTAATTTCGATTTCCAGGCATCGGCCCGGTTCTGTGATTCTGTCTAGATTGCACAGGGGATTCGCGATGTGTATTTCGTCACGCGGTGGTATTTTTTTGGCCAGATTGTTAACTAACTGAATTTACGACAAAACAAAAACCGGAGTTGCGGGACTTATTTTGAGCAATTGCGTCGCTGCACGGTTCGCTTAAGGAAGGGATTATGGGGTGCGCATTATGCGAAGAGCAACGTTCCCGGGGGCATAAATTCTGCAGCGATTGCGGAACCCGGCTAACCGCCGCTGCACCGGGCAACCCGGTGGAGCGGCGCCAGATAACCGTACTTTTTTACGATCTGGTCGGTTCGACCAACCTGTCCAACGCCTGCGATCCAGAAGATTTCCGCGAAGCGATCCACGCATTCCACGAAACCGCGGCCGAGGCGGTCAGGCCCTTTCAGGCATATGTCGGCGCCCATGTCGGCGATGGCGGAATCGTCTATTTCGGCTACCCCGTCGCGCGTGAGAACGCGGCCGAAAGCGCGGTGCGAGCCGGTTTGGCGCTGACCCGGGTGGTAGCCAAGCTGACCCTGCCGGATGGCCGCAAGGCGCAGGCCAGGGTTGGCATTGCCACGGGAACCGGCGTGGTCGGACGGATCGAAGATGGCGATACCGGCAATAGCGCGGTCGGTGCGGTCACCAGCTTGGCCGCCCGCCTTCAGGGCCTGGCCAATCCGGGGCAGACGGTAATCTCCGATACCACTCGCAAGCTTGTCGGCCGGTTGTTCGAACTGGAAGATCTCGGCAGCCTGGAAGCCAAGGGTATCGAGGGCGGTGCGCTGGGTTTTCGCGTAATCGGCCGATCCAGTCTCGACCGTTTCGAGGCGTTACATGGCCGATCGACCGGTTTGATCGGGCGTGAAACGGAACGTCGACAGCTGGACGATGCCTGGCGCCAATCTCTGAAGGATGGCGGAACCGGCAAGACAGTTTTGATCACAGCCGAGGCAGGTATCGGCAAATCGCGCTTTGCACTGGAATTCACGCGGGAAAAAGGTCGGGAGGGCGCGGGCCGGATGACCGTATTCTGCACTCCGCACGGACAGCGCACCGCGCTGCATCCCTTCATAGCCTATATGCGCCGCCGGGTTGCGCAGATCGATGTTCGCTACCGGGCGGAGGGCACCGGCCCGATCGCGCCCGACATCATGCGCGCGGTGCTCGCGCCGAACACATCGGACAGGGACTTTGCCCTGATCGGCCGGCTGCTGGGGCAGGATATCCCACTGACCGGCGATCTGGCCGATCTGACGGCCGCGCAGCTGCTCGATGCGACGATCGATGCGGTAATCGACCAGTTGGCCGTGCGATCCCGAGTCGAACCTTTGATCCTGCTGTTCGAAGATCTGCACTGGGCCGATCCTACCTCGTTGGTGCTGATCGAACGCATCCTCTCGGGCCGCCCGATCGAGCGTACGCTGGTGATCCTGACCGCCCGGCCCGAACATCCGGGTGCGGAAATCGGCATCGAGAGGGCGACTGCGCTCAATCTGGAACCATTCGCGCCGGACGATGCCAGCGCGCTGATCGAACAGATACTGGGCGGACCGGCGGCACCTACTCTGGTGAAGGCGATCAGCGAGCGGGCCGGCGGCGTACCCCTGTTCATCGAAGAATTGACCCGCGCGGTTCTGGACAAGCAAGCCTTGGTCAAGGGACAGGCGAACGGCACCGGCAGCGGCGCTATCGAGCTGTCGGAAAATTTCTCTCTGCCCGAAACCTTGCAGGATTCGCTGCTGGCGCGCCTCGATGCACTTGGGCCGGCCAAGCGGATCGCTCAGGTTGCCGCCGTGATCGGACGCCTGTTTTCCGCCGATCTCCTGAAAAGATTGCTGACCGCAACCGGATCGGGCGGAGGCGCTCTGGTGGATGATGGCTGTGCAAAATTACAGGCAGCCGGGCTGGTCCAGCGGGTCGGCGATGCAGATAGCGGAGCGTATCTGTTTCGCCACGTCGTAATTCAGGAATTCGCCTATTCCACATTGGTTCGCCAGGATCGCCGGAAGCTGAATGCGGGACTGTTGAGCGAACTGGAGCGGCAGGCCGACCACGGTTCCGCGACGGAACCGGAGCGGCTGGCCCATTATGCGCACGAGGCTGGCGAAATCGCCAAAGCGGTGCATTACTGGCATCAGGCGGGCCTGCAGGCGCTGGCGCAATCGACCATGCCGGAAGCCGAGGCCCGCTTGCACTGCGGGCTCGATCTGGTCGCCGAGATACCCGACCGCGAGGACCGTCTTCGCGGAGAACTGGACCTGCAACTGACGCTCGGCCGCGTGCTGCTCGCCCGGTACGGCCATGCGAGCGAACAGATCGGCGCCACATTCGCCCGGGCGAAGGACTTGGCCGAGCAAGTCGGCGACCGCAGGCAGATGCTGGCCGCATTGCATGGCTTGCAGGCGCATGATCTGCAGCACAGCAGGATGGTTTCGGCCCGCAACCGCTCCGCTGAAATGCTGGCGCTCGCCAAGGAAGATGGGGACGATGTCTGGGCGGTGATCGGCCATCGCAGCCGGGGCATCGCAAGCTTCCCGCTGGGCGAATACCGACAATCGGCAGAGGATCTTGGCAAGGGGCTGCAACTGCTTGAGAATACCGATCTGACAGCGGTTCGCCGTATCGTGGTGGACGATATTCAGGCGGCCATGCAGATCTACAGATCCTGGTCGCTGATCTTTCTGGGCGAGAAGAACGAGGGCGGCGAACTGGCGCGTGTCGCGCTGGAGCGGGCGGAGGACATGGGCCAGCCCTACACGCTGGCCTTTGCCAATATCGGCCATCTTTACACCAGGCTGCTGCTGCGCGAACTGGACGGTATAGAGGACTTTTTCGACACGACCTTCGCACTCTGCGAAGAATTCGACATCTGGTATTTTATGGCCACCGCCCGGATATTCCAGGGGCTCCACCAGGTTCTCACCCAGCAACCCAAGGCGGCCGAGACCATCGCGCTGGGCATGACCGAGTATCGCAAGACCGGCAGCATTCTGTACCAGCCGACTTATATGCATTGGCAGGCGCTGGCGCATTTGCAGGCAGGTGAACTGGACCAGGCGCGCGAGGTGAACGACTGGACCATCGCGACCTCGCATCAATATGAAATGCATCACCAGATGGGCGAATATTTCGGCTTGCGCGCGGTGTTGCTGGACCAGTTGGGCGATCCCGATGCCGCGCGCTCTGCCGCAGAGCGTGCGCAGGAAATTTGCGATCGGCAGGACGCTTTGCACTGTGCGGAGTTGAACGAGGCCCTATGGTTGCGCTACGGACTGAACGATAAGGTCGCGCAAAAGCGATAGAATATATACGGGTCGGCAGTCTTGGATATTACCGGGGGGCTCGTATGGGAAGTGCAGCATTCATAGCGGGGCCGAAAGCGCCCAAGGCGTCGACGATGACGGATGCGGCGGCGAAGGCCACCGCGCCCGGTACAGCGCCAGATGCGGTGGCGGGCAGCGAGGCAGCAGCGGCCAGCACTCCTACCCCCGCTCATGAAGAGCTCGGGGCGCAGCGACCCTTCGATCCGCGGCTGCTGGAAACCGGTGGGTTCGGCGCTTGGCTTACCGACAAGATATTGCGCCATCCATTCGGGATAATGGCATTCCTGCGCCGCTATGTTCCACTGCCGCTGTTCAAGGGCTGGGGCGCGGTAATGCGGTACGAAGATGTGGCCGAGGCGTTGCAGAATGACAGCGGCGTGGCGGTGCCGTTCGGCGAGAAGATAGAAGTGCTGAACGACGGGCCGAACTTCCTGCTCGGCATGAAGGACAGCCCCGATTATCGCTGGCTGCACCAGGCCACGACCGATGTCTTCCCGCTCTCCGACAATGCGAAATATGTCGGCCCGATCGCGCTGGAGGAAGCCGAGGCATTGCTCGAGCAGGGCCGGGGCCGGATCGATGTGATCGGCGACCTGATCACCCTGGTGCCGACGCGTATTTGCGAGCGATATTACGGGGTGAGCGTTCCCGACGAATTTGCCTTCGGTCAATGGACCATCGCCATGAGCAGTTTCATGTTCGGCGACCCGACGGACAATCCGGTGCTGCGCGAAATGGCGCTTGCTGCCGGGGAACGGGTGCGGCCCCTGGTCGATGCCGCGATTGCGCGCGCGCATGAGGCGGTCGCGGCGGGCAATGCGCCGGATACTATCGCGGTGCGGCTGGTAAAGCTGCAGCGCGGGGGTGAGGAACGGATGACCGATGCGATCATCCGGGCGGTGCTGGTGGGCATGATAACCGGCTTCGTGCCGACCAATACGATGGCTGCCGGGCACATGATCGAAATGCTGCTGGACAAGCCTGAATGGATGGCCCGCGCGCAGGCCGCCGCCCGCGCGGACGACGACGATCTGCTCAAGCGGATCCTGTTCGAGGCGATGCGTTTCTACCCGCTCAATCCCGGACCGTTTCGCGTGTGCGAGCGGGACGTGACCATTGCGGCGGGCACGCGCAGGGAAAAGACCTTCCCCAAGGGCACCAAGCTGATGGTTTCCACCCAGTCGGCGATGTTCGATCCAAGGCAGGTGAAAGATCCGATGCGCTTCGACTCGGATCGGCCCAAGTCGGACTATATGCTTATGGGGTTCGGTCTGCATTGGTGCATCGGTGCGCCGCTCGCCTATGCGCAGGTAACTCAGACTCTCAAGCCATTGCTGAAATGCGACAATATCCGCCGTGCGCCGGGCGCGGCGGGCAAGTTGAAGAAATTCGGGCCGTTCCCTTCCGATCTGGAAGTGCTCTACGATCTCTAGGCGGGTTAGGTCGGGTCGATCATCCCCAGCGCCATCATCTTGATCGCGCTCATACTCGGAACGAAGAAATACGCCCCGCCTCGCGTTTCCACGAATTGCGGCAGGTTGCTGCAGAAAAAGGGCGGCTGGCCCTTGTCGCTATCGCCCGGGATGACGAACTTCACCTTGCCATCGGGCCGCACGCCCAGCAGCGGGCAGGTATCGTTGCCGGCATCGTTATCCATCCCGTAATTCAGCCATTGCTGCTGCACGAATTCGAACTGTCGTTGCAGGCTGGCGCAGCAAACCAGCATGATGATGCCCTTGTCCTCGCCACCGCCTGTCGCAGGTTCGCTATAGGGCAATCCGCGCCGCAATATGCGGCGACGATTGGTCAGGATGGACCCGTCGTTTTCCCTGGGGCCAAGCGCATTGCGCGGATTGACCCGCCGGATGTGCGAACTGGCGGGACATTTGATCCCGTCCTTGTCATCCTTGAAAGTGAATTTGGACAGCAAGCCGTAGCGTGCCATTGCATCGGTATTGGTGCGGTTGAATTCTTCCCAGTCGGCATAGGTCGGCGCAAGCGAAAGCGGCACGCCGTCGCTCCACCGGCCCGCAAATTTTGCTATCAGCGTCGCCTTGGCTTTGGCCTCGTCGTCGATCCCGTAGACCCGGCCGAATTCCGCGGCATTCTGATCGAGATAATCGTCGAAAGCATCGACGTTTTCGTGCAGCTTGCGATAGGCCATGAAGGTGCCGTTGCGGCTGAACAGATGGGGCGATGCGGCAACCGGCAATTCGGAAGCTTCGTCGCGGTAGCCAAGCAGAAATTCACCCGTTTTCAGCGGCTTCCATTCTTCCTCGCCTTTCGAATTATAGGACAGCTTGCCATTGCCGTGGACGCGGCCATTTTCGGTGTCTTCGGGATATTGCCCTTCGAAAACCGGATCGCCGATCCCGTCGAAAAAGCCGAAATGTTCGCGCGCGGTCGGGACATAGCGGCCCAGCTGATCGTTCCAGTCGAGCACCGCGCTGAGATCCTGGAATTCTTCGCCGGTTGGGCCGTGTCCGGGCAGAATGGAGACACCGCCATCGCTTTCCTCGCAGGCGCTCCGGATATGGTCGGTCATTTCTTCCAGCGCAGGAACTGGCTCACCGGTGGCTGGGTCCATATCGGCATTCAGCGTCACCAGGATGTGGACCGCGCGGCCAGCCATCGGCTCGTTCTCATGCGCCCAGACATCGTCCCAGTTTTCCAGCGCACCCTCGGGCAAATTGTCCCCCAGGATACGCGCGCGTGCCCGCATTCCGTCCACGAATTCGTTGGGCATTCCGTCCAGCGTGCGCAGCGGAACTTTCAGCGCGAACAGGCCCCAGAAAGTAAAGGCCAGATTGAGCGTGCAATGCGGCCTCTGGGGCACTTTTCCATCGAAGGCAGCGGTGGGCGGCGGGGCGCTGTCCTTGGTGGATGGCCAGCGCAATGCGGTGGTGATCTTCGGATAGATCTTGCGCAGAAAAGCGCGCCCAGCCTCTGGATTGGAGACATGCAGAGTGATGAAACGGCCCTTGGGAAAGCCCTGCTTGCCATAGGCGGTCAGGATGTTGCCCTGGATATCGGCCAAATCCAGCCGGTCGCCCGTCGAAGTGTTCGCATGGGTCATTGATCGGGCCCCATCTTGGCGTTGTCGGACGCGTAGACCTGTCCCGGCGGTTGGCGCGGGAAGGGCTCGGATGGTTTCACCTCTTTCAGGAAATCGCCGAAGACCCGGTGCAGCGTATCGGGAGTAGCGTGCTGCGCCTGACACGCGAAATCGGACAGTTCCTGCTGGATATGCATGGCCTTCAATATGTCGGGCAGGCTGCCATCGGGCGATCGGGGAAAGGGCCGGTCGCCGGCATGTTTCAAAATCGCGGCCAGCGCCCAGACCGCCGCAATTACTGCGGCGAACACCGCCAGCGTAATTGCCAGCCATTGCGGCGCCTCGATCAGCAACCGCAGCAGCGCCCAGACCCCGCCGCCCGCTGCGATGGCAGCGCCAGCCACGCGGATCAGCAGGCCGGTCTGGTTCAGCGTCGGCAATTCGGGCGGCCGGTCCCAATACATGTTGAACGGCATGGTCGTGTCGATCTCGCAGCGCTTGATATAGGTGATGAAATCGGCTGCCGTCTCGACTTCGTCGAAGCCGACGCAATGGCCGAAGATATTTCGCAATTCAGGCTCCATCCGGTCCCACAGATCGCGCAGATAAACGGCCCGGTCGCGCTCCCGCGAGCCGCTCGGCGCGTCGAATTCGGCAGCGAACAGCAAGTAATGGTTCTTCAGATCGTCATGCCGCACGCTCGGTTCGGCGATACCGATCGACGACAGCACCGGATCGGCAGCCTCGGTCCCGTTGAAGCCAAGCTGCGAGACCACCGAAAGCCGGGCGAAATGAGTCATGTCGCTGCGCGCGAACGGGCTGTTTTTGCCGCTGGCGGTGCTGGCCGGGGTCTGCATGGCGGTGGGCATCTTCGCCAGATAATCGCGCAGCTGGATCATCGGGGCGGTTTGCTGGTTGATCGTCCCGCCCTTGGCCGTGTCGCGGATCGGGGCGAGCACGGTCAGGAAATAATAGGCGCCATCGATACTAGCCACGGGCGGGAACCTCCTGCGCGAAAATTGCTTCCACCGCCTCGTTCTGCGCGCGCGTTTCCACACGTCCTTTCTGGCGATAGGCGAAGACTTGCCGGTTATGATCGGCGGTATCGGTGTCGATCGATGCGACAGGGGCGAAACCCTGCGTGGTCAGATCGTTCTGGATGTGCGCGATGCAGTGCGTCCAGGCCTCCGCGAATTCTTCCGCGCTGGCGGTCTTGTGCTTCTTTTCCAGCGCCAGCACGGCCTTGCGCACCCGCATGGCCGCCGTCAGCCCGCGATAGGCGATCCCCGGCGTGGCATTGTAGTAATAATCGGTATCGATCTGGTTGTTGCGGATGTAATTCTTGAACGGAGTGATCGGGATGGAGCCGGGATATTTGAAGTTCTTGTACCAGAACAGGTCCAGCCCGGTGGGGATGCCATCCGAAAACGCATCGATATACTGATCCCAGGTGCCGTTGAAATTGCTGGTGAACAACATGCAATCATGGCTGAGCCGCTGCTTGCCCTGACCCATATCCGGCCATTGGTCGCGCCGGATGATCACCCAGCGGGCGAAATGGATGAACTTCAGTCCGATCAATCCCGACAGCGTTCCGGGGAACGCGCGAGTCGCCCGGAACACCCAGCGATTGATCCAGCTCATCTTGCCCGACATCGGTGTGATCACCGTCATGCCGTAGGCTTTGCCAGCAACGTTCGACATTGTGCGCCCCCAATATTTTCGGTGAACGCGACCCCTTGGTTATGGTTATCGAATAATTGCAGCCATCTATCAACCCATGTATCTCCATTTTGGAGCTACCGGCAGCCAGCCGGAAGAATTGGGGACAGCATAAGCATGGGACACGGGGCCACCATCTCGCCAGAAGAGTTGCGCAAATTTGATTTGTTTGCCGAAGTGCCGGACGCACAGCTGCAACAAGCAAGCGCCGCCATCCGCATCGCGGAGCATGAAAAGGGCGAAACGATCATCGCCCATCAGGATCCCGGGCGCGATGTCTATCTGCTGATCGAAGGCACGCTGCTGGCCAATCGCTATTCCGCGGCTGGGCGCGAAGTAGGCTATCGCCGGATTCGCGAAGGCACTCATTTCGGGGAGCTGGCGGCGTTCGACGGGGAACCGCGCTCGGTCAATGTCATCGCGCTGAGCGATGCGACCATTGCCACGATCCCCGCGGCAACCTTTCGCGACCTGGTCAAAAATTCGGCCGCCATCGTCGATGCGCTGATGACGCGCATGGCCGAGATTATTCGCGATCTGTCGGACAAGGTGTTCGAAGCGTCCGCAGGTTCGGTCCGCGCGCGGCTGGATAGCGAGCTGATCCGGATGGCAATGGAAGTCGGCACCGACGGCAACAGGGCGACCATTCCCAACCCGCCGACCCACGCGGAACTCGCCGCCCTGATCGGCGGGCAGCGCGAAACGGTTACGCGGGCCTTCAACGAATTGGTCAGCGAAGGGATCGTGAGCAAGAAAGGCCGCACGATCACGATCGAGGATATCGAAACCCTGATCGAACGGGTCGAGAATATCTGACCTGCCTCAGCGCGGCGCAATCTCCCGGTCGTGACGCAGAACCGCCCATCCGGTGAGAAACAGCCCGGCCACGACCGGCCCGATCACGATCCCGCTGAGACCCAGCGTGGCAATGCCGCCCAGCGTCGTGACCAGCACGATCCAGTCCGGCAATCCGGTATCGCGCCCCACCAATATCGGCCGCAGTAGATTGTCGGCCATGCCGATCACCACAATACCCGAAGCCACGACAACCACGCCTTCCCAGACGGCGCCGGTGGCAAACAGGTAGATCGCCGCCGGACCCCACACGATGGCGGGGCCGAGTGCCGGTAACAGCGAGAAGATCGCCATCAACAGGCCGAACAGCAGGACAGATGGCAATCCGACAATCCAGAAAGTGATGGCACCCAGCATCCCCTGGACCACGCCGACCACGACCGACCCCTTGATCGTGGCGCGCACCGTCATGACGAAGTTTTCCGACAGCGCTGCGGCGGTTGCTGGCCGCAATGGCAAAGCGCGGGCCACCTGGCGGCCGACATGCTCGCCATCGCGCAGCAAGAAGAAAGTTGCATAAAGACCGACCGCAAAAGCGAGGATCCAGGACAAAGCGCTGCCGCCCAATGCCAGAAGGTATGATGCAACCGCTCCGGCGCTGGCGCGGGCAAACTCGGTAAGCTTCGCGCGCAGCGAAGCGATATCGCCATAACCCGCTTCGTCGATCAATAGCCGCAGCTGGCCGGGCAGTGCCTCGTAAGTCCCGATGAAAATGCCCGCCGTATCGATCTCACGCTCGCGCAGGCCGATATAAAGCGACACCGCCTGTTCCAGGATCATACTGCCGATCACGAATGTCGGAATGATCACCGCGACCGTGATGATCAGCAGGGTGGTAACCGCAGCCCAATTGTCGCGCCCGCCCATCCGCGAGAGGATGCGCCGATAGAGCGGCTGGAACATGATGGCCGCGAGCGCGGCCCATATCAGCGCGCCGATGAACGGCCACGCGATGAACAGCAAGGCAGCGGTTATCAGGGCCAGGAAAACCGCCAGTCCGCCGATCTCGAATTTTGCAGTTCGCTCGTTTGCCATGATGGGCCCTCCGGCGAACGGCTCTAACCGGTTCGGCTCGCCTTGTCTTTGGCGTTTCCTGCCTTGATCGTTTCGCGGATTGCTTGCCATTCGGCATCGCCCAGACCTTGCAGAGTCTGCCAGAAATTGCCGCCATTGGCCTGATATCCCGCCCCGTCGATGGCGATGGTCTGGCCGTTGAGATACTCCGCCCCCGGGGCCAACAGGAACACCGCCAGATTAGCGAGTTCGTGCATTTCGCCAACCCGGCCCATCGGGTTGCCGCCCTCTGCATTGGAACCCGACCTGGCGCCGTCCGGATCCAGCCTGCTGGACATGCCCTTCGTCGGAAATGCGCCCGGGGCAATGGCGTTGAAGCGCATTCCATAACGCGCCCATTCAACCGCCAGGCTCTGGTTCATGGTGTTGATGCCCGCCTTACTCATCGCGGAAGGTACGGTGAAGGCGCTGCCATTCCAAACCCAAGTGGTGAGGATCGACAGGAAGCTGGCACCTTTCCCTTCCGCAATCAGCCGCTTGCCAATGTCCAGCGTGACGTAGAACGTACCGCGAAAGACGATATCCGAAATGGCGTTGAAGCCGCCGACCGACAGGTCTTCGGTGCGGCTGATGAAATTGCCTGCCGCATTGTTGACCACGCCGGTCAGCGCGCCGCCATCGGCCCAGATCGCATCGACCATTGCGGTGATCGCGGCAGGATCGCGAATGTCGCAGCCATGGGCGACCACCTGCCCGCCATGACGCTGCATCAGCTCATCGGCAGTTTGCTGCACCACCGCCGCTCGCCGGCCGCAAATATGGACATCTGCGCCAAGCTTCAGAAACGCCTCGGCCATTTCGCGCCCAAGCCCCGTCCCGCCGCCGGTCAACAGGATCCGCTCGCCTTCGAGCAGATCCTCGCGAAACATCAGCATGGACGTGTCCATCAGGAAGCGAAGCCGTCTACGCGCTCCACGATGATTGCCGGGGCCATGCCGCCGGCTGCACACATGGTGACGAGGCCGTAACGACCGCCGGTCCGCTCCAGCTCGTCGACGATGGTGCCGATCAGGATCGACCCGGTCGCCCCGATCGGGTGGCCCAGCGCGATAGAGCCGCCATTCACGTTCACCTTGTCCCAATCCAGGCCCAGATCGGTGACGAATTTATGCGCCACGACTGCAAAAGCTTCGTTGATTTCGAACAGGTCGATATCGTCCAGCGTCAGTCCGGCCTTTTCCAGCACCTTCTTTGCCGCCGGAACCGGAGCGTTGAGCATCAACGTGGGATCATCACCCATATTGGCCGTCGCCACGATCCGCGCCCGCGGGGTGAGGCCGTTTTTCCTGGCATAGTCTTCCGAGGCGACCAGCACGGCCGCCGCGCCATCGACCACGCCGGAGGAATTACCCGCATGGTGGAAATGCTTGATTTCAAGACCGGGATATTTCTGGTTGATCAGGCCCCGGAACGTGGTGCCCGACTGGTCGAGCGGCACATCGGCCAGCTTGGCGAAAGCGGGGTTGAGCTCGGCCAGACCTTCGCGCGTGGTTTCCGGGCGTGGATATTCTTCGTGATCCAGCACCACATTGCCCTCATCATCGACAACCGGCACGATGCTCTTGTCGAAGCGGCCGTCCTTGATCGCGGCATCGGCGCGTTGCTGGCTGCGATAGCCGACCTCGTCGAGTTCTTCGCGGCTATAGCCTTCCATGCTGGCGATGGCATCGCCGCACATACCCTGGTGGCTTTGCGGGTGGACCTTTTGCAGCCGGTCATTGCCGCTGCCCATCATCATCGGCCCTTTGCCTGCCGCCATGTCTTCCTTGGCCATTTCGGAGGTGTAGCTCATCATCTCCGTACCGCCGGCGATTACGCAATCTTCCATGCCGGACATAACCTGCGCCGCAGCGAAGTTCACTGTGGTGATGCCGCCACCGCAAAACCGGTCCAGCGTGGTGCCTGACGACGTAATGTCGAATCCGGCATCGAGTGCCGCCATCCGGCCAAGGTCGCCCGCCTGCTTGCCCTTTTGGGTGGAGGTGGACCAGATCACATCGTCGACAGTGCTGGTATCGAGATTATTGCGGTCCTTGATGGCTTTGAGGACGGTGGCGGCGAGGTGCTGCGGGTGCTGCTGTGCCAGCGCGCCCTTGCCGACCTTGCCGATGCCGCGCGGCGTGCGGACCGCGTCGATGATGTAAGCTTCTGCCATGTGCTATCCTCTTTCGATGTTCCCAAGAATCCGGTTGACGCATGCGTAAGCCTTGGCCAGCAATGGGGTCAAGATAAGTTGCAAGTTAAAATGGAGAGGCAGCCCCGATGAGCGAAAACCAGACCCAGCAAGTCCTGACCGAAGCCCGTGATGGGGTGCTGATTATCACGATCAATCGTCCCGAAGCCAAGAACGCCATGACCAAGGCCGCGTCCGAAGGCATCGCGGCGGCGCTGGACCGGCTCGATGCGGAAGACGATCTGCGGGTCGGTATCCTGACCGGCGCGGGCGGCACTTTCTGTTCCGGGATGGACCTCAAGGGATTCCTGCGCGGCGAGACTCCCAGCGTCGAAGGGCGCGGTTTCGGCGGGCTGACGGAGAAAGGCCCGGTCAAGCCGCTGATCGCCGCTGTCGAGGGCTATGCTCTGGCTGGCGGTATGGAGCTGATGATCAGCTGCGACATGATCGTGGCCAACAAGGACGCGAAATTCGGCATTCCGGAGGCCAAGCGCGGGCTGGCCGCGGCAGCGGGCGGGCTGATGAAGCTACCCAAGATGATCTCGCCCAAGGTGGCGATGGAGCTGGCGCTGACCGGCGACTTTATCGATGCGGCGCGGGCGTATGAACTCGGGCTGGTCAACCGCCTTACCGACGGGCCGGCATTGGATGCCGCGCTGGAGCTGGCCAAGGCGATTACCGCCAATGGCCCGCTGGCGGTGAAAGTGTCCAAGCAGATCATCGTCGATTCGCAGGATTGGTCGAAAGACGAAATGTGGACCGAGCAGGCCAAGCTGCTGCCGCAGGTGTTCATGTCCGAAGATGCGCGCGAAGGCTCTCTGGCATTTGCAGAGAAGCGCGCGCCCAACTGGAAGGGCAAGTAAGCCAGATGTCCGGCGTATTGGACGGTATTCGTATCATCGAATTTGCCGGGATCGGGCCGGGGCCGTTTTGCGGCATGATGCTCGCCGATCATGGGGCCGAGGTAATCCGGGTAGACCGCGCCACCGGATCGAAGGGCGGCTCTACCCCGGTGTCCACCAAGGACGTGCTGGGGCGCAGCCGCAAATCGGTCGCGCTGAACCTTAAGTCGGCAGAAGGCGTGGCGCTCGCCCGCGAATTGGCGGCCAGTGCCGATGGCGTGATCGAGGGGTTCCGTCCGGGCGTGATGGAACGGCTGGGGCTGGGGCCCGAGCTGCTGCTTTCCGATAATCCGAAGCTGGTTTACGGGCGGATGACCGGCTGGGGCCAGGATGGGCCTTATGCGCAGGCGGCCGGGCACGATATCAACTATATCGCCTTGGCAGGCGCGCTCGCCCATTTCGGCAGGGCTGGCGAGAAGCCGGTCCCGCCGATCAACATGGTCGGCGATTTCGGTGGCGGGGGAATGATGCTCGCCTTCGGGATGGTGGCCGGACTGCTGGCCGTTGCCAGAGGCGGCAAGGGGCAGGTGATCGATGCAGCGATGACCGATGGCAGCGCCGCGCTGATGGGCATGATCCACGGCATGAAAAACATGGGCGTATGGAGCGAGGAGCCGGGCACGAACATGCTCGATACCGCGGCACATTTTTACGATGTATATGAATGCGCCGATGGCAAATATATCTCTGTCGGCAGTATCGAACCGCAATTCTATGCCGAACTGCTGCGCCGCACCGGGCTGAGCGATGATGAAGGCTTTGCAGCGCAGCACGACAAGGCCGCCTGGCCGGAGCTCAAGGATCGCCTGACGCAAATTTTCAAATCGAAGACCCGCGACGAATGGTGCGCCGAGATGGAACATACCGACGTCTGCTTCGCCCCGGTCCTGACCATGAGCGAGGCGGTGGCGCATCCGCATAACCGGGCGCGCGGCACCTTTGTCGAAGTGGACGGCGATCCGCAGCCCGCACCCGCGCCGCGCTTTGCCGGAACACCTGCCGCCCAGCCGCAGCCTGCGGCCATGCCCGGCAGCGACACCGATACCATCCTGGCCGAGCTTGGCTGGGACGAGAACAAGATCGCCGCCGCGCGCAGCGATGGCACGATTTCCTGAAGGACACCCCCATGCTCGATACTGCCCACCGCACCGCCTATTCCGAAGATCACGAGGCCTTTCGCGGCACCGTGCGCAAGGTTCTGGCCGAACATATGGAGCCATTCCTGGACGATCACGAGCGCGAGGGGATCGTCGGCCGTAAGCCGTGGCTGGCGCTGGGCGAGGCCGGGATGCTGTGCCCCACCGTGGCCGAGGAACATGGCGGGCTGGGCCTTGATTTCGGGTTCAACTGCGTCGTCGCCGAAGAGCTCGCCTATATGGGCACCGCCGCCGGTTTCACGCTGCAGAACGATATTACCGTCAATTATTTCGAGCGGCTGGGCACGCCGGAGCAGCAGGAGAAATACCTTCCCGGCATGATCTCGGGCGAGGTTATCTCCGCCATTGCCATGACCGAGCCCGGCGCGGGCAGCGACCTGCAAGGTATTCGTACCACCGCCAAGGAAGATGGCGATCATCTGATCGTCAATGGCTCCAAGACCTACATCACCAATGGGCAGAATGCCGACGTGGTGATCGTGGTCGCCAAGACGGACCCGAGTGCCGGCGCCAAGGGCACGTCGCTGGTGCTGGTCGATGCCGATGCCGAAGGGTTCGAGCGTGGCCGCAACCTCGACAAGATCGGGCAGCATTCCGCCGATACGAGCGAATTGTTCTTCACCGATGTCCGCGTACCGAAATCCGCCATATTGGGCGCCGAGAATCGCGGCTTCATTCACTTGATGGAGGAACTGCCGCAGGAACGCCTGTCCATCGCGGTTGGCGCGCAGGCCGGCGCGCAGCGGGCTTTCGACGAGGCGGTGAAGTTCGTGAAAGAGCGCAAGGCGTTCGGCAAGACTGTGTTCGAATTCCAGAACACCCGCTTCACCCTGGCCGATCTTAAGGCGAAGCTGCAGGTCGGCTGGGCGCATCTCGACTGGGCGATCACCCGGCATCTGGCGGGCGAACTGACCACCGGCCAGGCGAGCGCAGCCAAGCTGTGGCATACCGAGATGCAGTGGGATTGTGTCGATACCGCGCTGCAGCTGCATGGCGGGGCGGGCTATATGAACGAATATATGATCGCCCGGCTGTGGCGCGATGCGCGCGTGCAGCGCATCTATGGCGGAACCAGCGAAATCATGAAGGAAGTCGTCAGCCGCGAGATTTGAACCTTCCAGATCTGACTTTGTCCTCGCTCTTCAGGACGAGCGGGAGGGGGCGCGAGAAATTCCAAACCGCTCAAGCTGAGAGCCGCGAAGGGCTATTACGGAGAAACCAATGCCAGTGATCGATGTCCCCCAGCCCGAATTCATGGAAGACGAGGAAATCTCGATCTTCGCCGATGCCGTGGGCAAGTTCTACGCCGACAAGGCGCCGGAAAAGCGCGTGCTGAAATGGCGCGAGGATGGCCAGGTCGAGCGCGAGTTCTGGACCGAGGCCGGCCAGGCCGGGTTGCTGGGCACCTCGGTGCCCGAGGAATATGGCGGTCATGGCGGCGATTTCCGGCATGAGATGGTCGTTATCGACCAGCAGGGCAAACACGCCGTTGAAGGCTTTGCGGCCAGCCTGCACAACACCATCATCCTGCCCTATCTTGTGCGCCACGGGACCGAGGAGCAGAAGAAGAAATATCTACCCAAGCTGGTTTCCGGCGAATTGGTCAGCGCCATTGCCATGACCGAACCGGGCGTCGGTTCGGACCTTCAATCCATCACCACCACGGCGCTGAAGGATGGCAACGGCTACCGGTTAAACGGGGCCAAGACCTATATCTCCAATGGCCAGATCGCCGATTTCGTCATTGTCGTCGCCAAGACCGATCCGGCGGAGCGGGCCAAGGGTATCTCGCTGATGCTGCTGGAAACCGAGGGGGCCGAGGGTTTCCAGCGCGGCAAGAAGCTCGATAAGATCGGGCTGGATGCGCAGGATACCAGCGAACTGTTCTTCGACGATGTCTTCGTGCCGTCCGATGCGGTGCTGGGCGGGGAAGAGGGCAAGGGCTTCTACCAGCTGATGGGCGAGCTTCCGCAGGAACGCCTGATCATCGCGATGGGCGGCATGACAGTGATTGAGCGGGCGCTGGAAGAAACGGTTGCCTTCACCAAGGATCGCAAGGCGTTCGGCAAGACGATCTGGGATTTTCAGAACACCCAGTTCACGCTCGCCGATTTGAAGGCGCGGGGCACTGCGGCGCGCATCTTTGTCAATGATTGCATCGCGAAGCACCTCGAAGGAAAGCTGGATGTGCCGACCGCCTGCATGGCGAAATACTGGATTACCGAATTGCAGGGCGAAGTGGTCGACAAGTGCCTGCAACTGCACGGCGGATCGGGCTATATCAACGATTACCCCATTGCCCGCATGTACCGCGACAGCCGCATCAGCCGCATCTATGGCGGGTCGAACGAGATCATGAAAATGGTGATTGCGCGCAGTATGTAAGCGTGCTGGCGGCGAGCAGGCGTTAGGTCTTACGCAGCCAGAAACTGCCGCCGCCGAATGGTTCGACCGGTGCGTGTGCCGGCATCACGCTGCGCATAGTCTCGGTATGCGCGGTGAGCATGTAATGCGTTGCGAACACCACTTCGAACGCGCCGGAGGCGATCCACGGTGCGAGGCCGCTCGCCTCGTTCCAGTTTCGCCCTGACCAACGCTGTGGATAGCTCCACGGCAGAAAGATATCGTGGACATGGACCAGCACGCCGGGGGCGAGTTCGGGGAACATGATGTTGAACTCGATATCGACATCGGTGCCGGGCTGGAGGATGTGGCTGGAATCGACGAACAAAATGTCATTCGCCGCCAGTCCCTTGGCGAAGGCCACATCGCTTTCCGCCAGCACGCGGCGCTCAAACGTGACCGGCAGATCGTCGATCGAAAGGCGCGGAGCCGGATCGATACAGGTGATCGCACCGCGCCCGTTTGCGGCGATCCCCCGGGCCAGCACCTGGGTCGAGCGGCCCGAGCCGATCTCGAGGATGTTTTCGGGCTTCGCATGGCGCACTGCGGCATAGTCCACCAGCGCATCGACCGCGCCCAGATGCGACGTACCTTCGCGCCAGAACGGATCGGCGGCGATGGTTTCTTTCTCCGCTTCCAGCACCGCGAGAAGATCGTCAGGCTTGCCGGCATCGCAAGCGCGCAAAATGGCCGGATATTCCCGCACCGGCGTCACGCTGCCCATATAGGCATATTGAGCGAAAAAGCCGGTTTCGGCCCCCGCCGCGGCTTTCAGCAGCGCGCGCGTTTTCGATAATTTCTCGCGCATGGGCGCTTCTGCGGATCGGGTAACTGATTTACTCATGGCGAGGGGTTTATCACAGCGCGGGTTGGCGACAAGCGCGCGCTTGCGCTAAGCCGCCCGCATGGCAGGAAAATATTTCGACGAATGGCAGGTTGGCGACCGGATCGAGCACGATATCAGGCGCACGGTGACGGAGACCGACAATCTCCTTTTTACTACCATGACGCATAATCCGCAGCCCCTGCATCTGGATGCGGAGGCGGCCAGGGCGAGCGAGTTCGGCCAGATCCTGGTCAACGGCACTTTCACCTTCAGCCTGATGGTCGGGGTGAGCGTGGGCGACACGACGCTGGGCACGTTGGTCGCCAATCTGGGCTATACCGATGTCGTCATGCCCGCGCCCGTCGCAATCGGCGATACGCTGCGCGCGACCAGCGAAGTGACCGCGCTGCGGGAGAGCAAATCACGTCCTAATGCCGGGATCGTCACCTGGAAGCACGAGATGCTCAACCAGAAAGACGCGGTGGTGTGCAGCTGCCTGCGGTCCGCCTTGCTGCACCGCAAACCTGCCGCGTGACCGAACACAAGGATCCTCATTCGATCCATGAGATCGTGGAGGACCTGGACGAGCTTGCGGTAGAGCAACACGATGTCAGCATCGGCGATGCGCTCGATATGTTTGGCGGGCGCAGCTACGGGCCGTTCCTGATCATTCCCGCTTTGCTGGAGATAAGCCCGGCAGGCGCTGTTCCCGGCGTGCCGAGTGTGCTTGCGGCAATCGTCGCGCTGGTCGCGCTGCAGATGCTGTTCGGCCGCGAACATATATGGATGCCGCGTTTCGTCGAAAAGCGATCGATATCCGGCAAGAAGCTGCACGGCGCCATCGGCAAGCTGGACCGTGTGGCCACCATGCTCGACTCCCTCGCCAAGGGCCGGATGAAAGGTTTCGCTCGCGGGCCATGGCTCAAGGCGATGGCATTGGCGGTCATTGCGCTGGCAATCACGGTGCCCCCGCTCGAGCTCGTGCCGTTCGCCAGCGCCGGGCCGATGCTGGTAATTGCCCTGATGGGCCTGGCTCTGATTGTGCGCGACGGGTTGCTGATGCTGCTCTCGATGGGCGCATCGATCGCTGTCGTGATAACCGGATATACGTTGTTCGGGCAGAGCAGCGGCGCGGGGTAGCTTGACGAAGGCGTAACCCTGCCGCAACGTCCCTGCCAGGGAATTGGGAGAGGGCTTTTGAGAAACCGGATCATGGCGAGCGCTGCGGCGCTCGGTCTGGCAATGCTGCTTGGCGGGTGCGACGATGGCGTAACGGCTGCGGCCAGCGGCGATGGCAGCGACACGATCGCGCTGACCGACTATCCCGAGCAGGTGTTCTGGGGCGATACCCATCTCCACACCGATAATTCGGTCGATGCGTTCGGGTTCGGCACAAGGCTTGGCCCCGAAGAGGCGCTGCGATTTGCGCGCGGTGAAGCCGTCACCGCCACAACCGGGATGGAAGGCAAGCTCGCTCGTCCGCTCGATTTTCTCGTCATTGCGGACCATTCGGACGGGCTCGGCGCGACCCGCCGCCTTTACGATGCGCCGCGTATCGGCGTGGTGGCGATGGGCGATGATACCATGCTGCGCTGGTACGATATGATGCACGAATCACCTGAACAATCCCAGCGCGCGATTGGCGAGTTGATTACGGCGGCGGCAAACGGGAATTTGCCCGAGGCCATGCGCGACCCGGAGCGAAACGAGGAAACCACGCGCGAAATCTGGAGCGAACATCTCGATACGCTCGACAAATTCAACGAGCCGGGCGTTTTCACAGCGATTGCCGGGTTTGAATATTCCTTGATGCCGGATGGCAATAATCTTCACCGCGTTGTGATGTTTCGCGATGGGTCGGACCGGACCAAGCAGGTCCTGCCCTATCCCGGCCTGACCACCACGCCGGAGGGGCTGTGGGACTATCTGGAAGCCTATGGCGAGGCGACCGGCGGGCAGGCGCTGGCGATCCCGCACAATTCCAATCTTTCGGGCGGGCTGATGTTCGCCATGACGGACAGCAATGGCGATCCGATCACGGCGGAATATGCCGCCATGCGCGCGAAATACGAGCCGGTGGTGGAGGCCACGCAGATCAAGGGTGACAGCGAAACGCACCCCTTCCTGTCGCCCAATGACGAGTTTGCCGATTTCGGCGTGACCGGTTGGGAGCTGGGCAATCTGCCGCTCACCATCAAAACCACAGACGATATGCGCCCGGGTAATTACGTGCGCGAAGCATTGAAGCGCGGACTGTCGCTCGAGGAGCAGCTGGGGGTCAATCCATACCGCTTCGGACTGATCGGTTCGACCGATAGCCACACCTCGCTCGCCACCGGGGACGAGGACAATTTCTTCGGCAAGCATAGCGGCAACGAAAAACGCCGTGGCCGGGCGTTGGAGCCGCAGAATCTCGGCACGCGGTTCGGGCGCTTCGGCTGGCATTACCTTGCCGGCGGCTATGCTGCGGCCTGGGCGCGGGGCAATACGCGCGCGGAGATTTTCGACGCGTTTGCGCGGCGCGAGGTCTATGCCACAACCGGGCCGCGCATGCAGGTGCGGCTGTTCGGCGGGTTCGATTTTGCAGAGAACGATTTTGGTGGAGAGTGGGTCCGCGCAGGCTACGATCGCGGCGTGCCGATGGGCGGCGTCTTGGAGGAAAGCGGCACGGCGCCGACATTCCTGGTCGAGGCATTGAAGGATCCCGACGGGGCCAATCTGGACCGGGTGCAGATCGTCAAAGGCTGGATCGATGGCAATGGCGCGATGCAGGAACGGGTATTCGATATTGCTTGGAGCGATGCGGATACGCGCCGGATGGACGGCGGCAAGCTGGCTCCGGTCGGCGATACGGTGAACCGCAAAACCGCGACTTACGAAAACACGATCGGCGCGGCGCAGTTGCGCACGGCCTGGACGGATCCCGATTATCGCCCCGGCCAGCGCGCATTCTATTACGTGCGCGTGCTGGAAATCCCGACTCCGCGCTGGGTGCTTTACGATGCCGCCGAATACGGGTTCTCGCTGTCCGACGAGATCATGGCCGAGATGGTCGCGCAGGAGCGGGCCTATAGCTCGCCCATATGGATCGCGCCGCCGGCCCAGACCCGTTCCGACGAAGGATGATCCCGGCGCCATGAACCTGCCGGCTTGGACTCGCGAGCCGCTGGTCCATTTCCTGATCGGCGGGGCTGCGATTTTCGCGGTGTTCGCGTGGATTGGACAGCCGGTCGATCCGGCCAGCCGCGAGATCACCGTCAGCCGCGAGCAACAAGCGCAGATCGCGCTGCAATTCCAGCGCACCATGCAGCGCCCGCCGACCGATGCCGAGCTCGATCGGCTGGTGGAGCGGTGGGTGCGGCAGGAGGTGCTTTACCGCGAGGCGCTGCGGCTGGGGCTGGACCAGGACGATGCCGTGCTCCGCCAGCGTCTGGCGCAGAAGATGGAGGCGCTGGCAAGCAGCCGGACCGAGCTGGCCGATCCGGGAGATGCGGTGCTTCAGGAATGGCTGGAGGACAATCCACAACGGTTCTTGCCCGAATACCGGGTGAGTTTTCAGCAGGCATGGTTCGAAAGCGAAGCCGATGTGTTGGAAGCGCTCGATTCCGAGGTAGAGCCGCAAGGCGGCGACATCAGCCTGCCACGCTCCGTCGATGCGCTTCCCAAGGCGCAGGTCGAGGCGCGCTTCGGGCGGCAATTTGCCGAGGAATTGACGGCGCTCGCTGCCGATGGCGCGTGGCAGGGGCCGATACCGTCGGGTTTTGGCTGGCACGCGGTGCGTCTGACTGCGCGCGACACCGATGCGGCGGAACTGGAGCCGATCCGCACCCGCGTGCTTGCTGATTGGCGCTTCCGAACCGGGGCCAATCGGCGCGATGACGCTTACGGCGTACTGCGCGAGGCGTATACGGTGACGCTCGAGAAATGATCCGCTGGCTCGTCCTGCTAACTGCCCTATCGGCCGCGCTGTTGATGTTCGGGCCGAACAATGCCCGCGCCGACGAGCTGCGCCCCGGCTATATCGAGCTAGCCGAGCGCACCGAGGGCGTGTGGTCGCTGGGCTGGAAACACACGCTGGCGCAGCAGGGACCGCCGCCGCAAATTGCGCCGGGACTGCCGGATAATTGCAAGGCTGCGGGACCGATCCGCCGCCGGACCGTGCCCGGTGCGGTGCTGGGCAGCGTCGAATTGGAGTGCAATGGTTCGCTGGTCGGACAGCCGCTCGATGCCGCCGCATTGCTTGAAAATGGCGAAGTGATCGCGCGGATCGTGCCGCTGGCAGAGGCGGCACAGACATTCCGCCTGACCGCGAGTCAGCCCGCCGCTCGCTTGGCCGCCTCATCCGAGCGGCCGCCGGTATGGCGCAGCTATATCGCCCTGGGAGTAGAGCATATTCTGGAGGGCTGGGACCATTTGCTGTTCGTGATCGCGTTAGTCCTGCTGGTGGCGCGTTGGAGGGCGGTGGCTTGGGCGGTAACGGCGTTCACTGCGGCGCACTCGATCACGCTGGCGGGCACCACATTGGGACTGGTCGGGCTTCCGGGCCGCGCGGTGGAGGCTGTTATCGCGCTGTCGATCGTGCTGCTGGCGGTGGAGATCGCCCGGCGCAGGGAGGCAAGCCTGACCATCCGCTACCCCTGGGCGGTCGCATTCGGCTTCGGGCTGATCCACGGTTTCGGCTTTGCCGGAGCGCTGCGCGAAATCGGGCTGCCTGAGGGCGAGGTGTGGCAGGCGCTGCTGGCGTTCAATATCGGGGTGGAGGCGGGGCAATTGCTGGTGGTCGCCGGGGTGTTGGCGCTCCGCTGGCTGGTCATGCGGTTGGCTCCCAAAGCCGATGCGCCTGCGCTTAAACTGGCGAGCTACGCCATCGGGATTACCGGGGCGTACTGGTTGATCGACCGGCTGGTGGGTTGATCGCAGGACTTGGCTTGGCCGCTTCTCGATAGGATTGGTTTGCTCCCTACCAACTGCAATGTAGCGCCGCTCAAGAACGGCGTTCTGTATCGACGACCGATCCCGAGCGCGATGCGCACCGTCTCGCTGGCGCGGTCGATTTGGTCTTCACTACTTATGCAGCGGCTTGCGCGGAGGTGAAATAGGGTGGCTGCGTCAACTTGCCATTCACCCGTCCGCGCCTACATTATGCAGGTAACAAAGGACCGGAAAGCCTCAAATGGACGAGAACAAGGAACCCGAAGGCCCCAACCCGTGGGTCAAATCGCTGCTGGTGTGGGGCGGGGTGTTTCTCGCGCTGCTGCTGGCAGTGTCGATGTTCGGCGGCGCGAGCGAGCCTGTCGGGCAGGAGCTGGGCTATTCCGAATTCCGCAGCCAGGTCGAGGCGGGGCAAGTCGAAAGCGTGGGAATCGCGCCGGACCGGATCACCGGCAAGCTGGAAAATGGCGAAACCTTTTCGACCGTTCCGGTCAGCAATGACGACCAGCTGACCAATCTGCTGGAAGAAAACAGCGTCGAATATGCGGGCAAGATGCCCGAACAGCAGAGCCTGTGGCTGATCATCCTGGCCCAGTCGCTGCCGTTCCTGCTCATCCTCGGCATCGCCATTTTCGCACTGCGTCAGATGCAGAAGGGCGGAGGTGCGGGCGGCGCGATGGGCTTCGGCAAATCCAAGGCCAAGCTGCTGACGGAGCGGCAGGGTAAGGTGACTTTCGAAGATGTCGCAGGCATCGACGAGGCGCGCGAGGAGCTGGAGGAAATCGTCGAGTTCCTCAAGGACCCGAACCGTTTCAGCAAGCTGGGCGGGCAAATCCCCAAGGGCGCGTTGCTGGTCGGTTCTCCCGGTACCGGTAAGACACTGCTGGCCCGCGCGATTGCGGGGGAGGCGGGTGTGCCGTTCTTCACCATTTCGGGCTCCGATTTCGTCGAAATGTTCGTTGGCGTCGGGGCAAGCCGTGTGCGCGATATGTTCGAACAGGCGAAGAAAAACGCGCCTTGTATCGTGTTTATCGACGAGATCGATGCGGTGGGTCGCCATCGTGGTTCCGGCCTTGGCAATTCCAACGATGAGCGCGAACAGACGCTCAACCAGCTGCTCGTCGAAATGGATGGGTTCGAGGCCAATGAAGGTATCATCATCATCGCGGCCACCAACCGCCCCGATGTGCTCGACCCCGCCTTGCTGCGCCCGGGCCGTTTCGATCGTCAGGTGGTGGTGCCGGTGCCCGATATCGATGGGCGCGAGAAGATCCTCGCGGTCCACATGAAGAAAGTTCCGCTGGCGCCCGATGTGAACCCGCGCACCATTGCGCGCGGCACTCCCGGTTTCTCCGGCGCGGATCTCGCCAACCTCGTCAACGAAGCCGCACTGCTGGCCGCGCGGCGCAAGAAGCGCCTGGTCGCCATGGCGGAGTTCGAGGATGCCAAGGACAAGGTGATGATGGGCGCCGAACGCCGCTCCATGGTCATGACCGACGACGAGAAGAAGATGACCGCCTATCACGAGGCGGGCCACGCGCTCGTCTCGATCAACGAGGAAGCATCGGACCCGATCCACAAGGCCACGATCATCCCGCGCGGCCGCGCGCTGGGCATGGTGATGCGCCTGCCGGAGCGGGATAATTATTCCTATCACCGCGACAAGATGCACGCGAACCTGGCGGTCGCCATGGGCGGCCGCGTGGCCGAGGAAATCATCTTCGGACACGACAAGGTCTCGTCCGGTGCGTCTTCGGACATCCAGTACGCCACCGATCTGGCGCGCAACATGGTCACCAAATGGGGCATGAGCGAAGCCGCCGGTCCATTGATGTATGAAGAACAGCAGGAAGGCTATCTCGGCATGGGACAGTCCAGCCGCACAATGGGCGGGGCCGAGACCAACAAGATGATCGACGCGGAAATCCGCCGCCTGGTGGAAGATGCGCATAAGCGCGCCACCGATGTGCTCAAGGATCAGGAAGACAAGCTTCATCTGATCGCGCTGGCCATGCTGGAATACGAAACGCTGACCGGTGACGAGATCACCAAGCTGATGGAAGAAGGCAAGATCGACCGTCCGGACGAACCGACCGGCCCGATCGCCGTGCAACCCTCGCACGGCTCGGCTATTCCGAAAGCTGGCAAGAAGTTCGGCGGCGAAAGCGACGGGGGCGCGGCTCCGCAAGGAGCCTAGAACCCCGCGGGCAATCTAGCGAACTTGTGAGAAGGGCGCGCTTCCAAATGGGAGCGCGCCCTTCGTCAATATGGGGTCAGAAAGCTCCGAGAAATAGCAGCGCCTGGAGGAACAGCGTCAGGATCACGATAATGAAGACGCTGAGTATGCAGAGTCGCCAGAAGGCGGAAAAGCGCGAAAGGCCGTAGGCTCGGCGTAGCTGCTTGTAGAGGTGGATCGGCGGGATCAAAATGCTGGCGAAGGTTATGATCCATAGGGGTAGCCCTGCCAGTCCCGACAGCACGATCGTGAGGATCAACAAGCTCATGAAGGCGAGCGAATAGGTCACGAATATGGCGTGATCGTAGGCCTTGAACTGCCGCTTCCACGCGAACAGCAGCCAGACGAAGGGTATCGAAAGCGGGATAAGCAACCAGCTGAATTTGTAGAAATTTGTCTGCAGCTTGTAGAGCATCAGGCCGGGATTTGTGCGCCACTTGTCGAGCGCTTGGTCGAGCCATACGACATCGGTGGTGCCAGTTTTCATCTGCGCGTCGTCATCCGCCGACAGCGGGATGGTGGTCTCGCCTTTCCCGTCGCTTACCACCGGGACAGCGCCTACGCTCTCCGCACGCTGCCCTTCTTGGTCCTGAATCAGCTCCCTTAGAACCGGCACTGCTGCGGCGGCAGACACGGCAGAGATCTGATCTTCGAGTTCCTTCAATTCGGCCTGCGCCGCCCCGATATCCTCATCTGAAAGCTCCCCGGACCCGATCCTCGATTCCAGCTCGCCCTGACGTTCCTGCATCGTGCTGATCTGCTGTCTTGCCTGCGCGACCACTTCGTGGGTCCGGTCCGATCCCAGATCGGTGGGCGTGCTGATGCCGGCTAACTGGAACACGGCGAACATCAGGAAGATCGAAAACAGGAACAGTGCCATCGGCGAGACGAAGCGCGCGCGTTCGCCGTCGATATAGCGGCGAGTCAGTTCGCCCGGCTTGACCGCCAGCTTGGGCAGGGTGCGCCAGATTTTGCCATCAAGATGCAAAGCGCCGTGCAACAGATCGTGCAGGAAGGCGCGCAGCGTGCGGTGGAGATGTGCCTTCTGCCCGCAATTGTAGCAATGCGCGCCGGTCAGCGTTGTGCCGCAGTTGAGGCAGGCATTCTCACTGAAATGGCCCCGCTCCAAGGGCACGGGCGCGCCATCCGCGCCCGCTTTCGAACTGACGACGCGCGCAAGCAAGCCGCCTTCGGTGGCCGTGCCGACTGCCTCCCCGATATCGCTCATTCGCTGCCCCTCGCCGCTATTTTCACATAGCAGTGTAGCGGTCCATCGCCCGATGTGTCGAGGTGGAACAAAAGGGGTCCGCAGGCGTAGGTTGGAAAAGGAGACGAAAATGACCGATATCAGCCAGAACCCCAAGGCAGAGCCGACATCCAATGCCGTAAAGGATCCGGAGAACTGGACCACCGGCGATGAAGATATGACCGGCGCGCAAGCCAGCTATCTCAAGACTTTGAGCGAGGAGGCCGACAAGCCCGAAGCCTATGACAAGGGCCTGACCAAAGCAGAAGCCTCGCAAAAGATCAACGAACTGCAGGACAAGACCGGGCGCGGTCAGGACTGAATTTCGCCTATCGTACAAACAAAAAGGGCCGCGAAATCTCGCGGCCCTTTTTTGTTTGTCTGAAGGAGGCGTCGTTTAACCAGCGTCGTAATCGCTGCCGATGTTGGTCGAGCGGGTCGGGGCCGATGCGGTGATCCGCAGGGCTTCTGCCGAACGGCTCAGCGAGCCCACTTCATCCTCTTCATCGTCGTCGTCAGGCAGAATCTTCTGCAGATTGGTGACGGCGGCTTCCTTGAGTTCCTTCGGCTTGATCGTCTGTTCGGCGATCTCGCGCAGGGCGACCACGGGATTCTTGTCCCGGTCGCGGTCGATGGTTAGCTCGCTGCCGCCCGAAATCTCGCGGGCGCGCTGAGCGGCCAGCAGGACCAGATCGAAACGGTTGGGAATCTTGTCGACGCAATCTTCGACGGTAACGCGCGCCATGCAGCACTCCGAATAAAATCGTTGGTAACGGGAAAGACCGGGCAACTAGCCATCAATCGCGCCGGAGTCAAGAATTTGCGTAGCGGCGCGCGCCTGTTAATGCCCGCTGCCATGAACGATCAACAGGCGCAAGCGACCCCCGGGAAACCAATCGAATACCGCGATCCGGCACCCTTCTCGGTCGAGGCACAAGGACAATCGCTGACATTCTATCCGGGCGGCAGCGACCGGCTGCAGGCATTGCTCGACATGATCGGCAATGCGCATGCCTCGCTCGATCTGTGCTATTACATGTTCGTCGATGACAATGATGGCCGCCGGGTGCGCGATGTACTGACCGATGCCGCGCGCCGGGGGGTGCAGGTCAGGCTGATCATCGACAGCTACGGCTCCGACGTGCCCGACAATTTCTTCGATGCGCTGACGAAAGAGGGCGGCCAGTTCTGGAGCTTCAGCGCCAAGTGGTCGCGGCGTTATCTAATCCGCAACCACCAGAAAATGGCCATTGGCGATGGCGAGACCGCCTTGATCGGCGGCTTCAACGTGGAGCGTGAATATTTCGCGCCGCCGCACCAGAATGGCTGGCACGATCTGGGCCTGGCGGTGGAAGGCAGTGCGGTGGATGAGCTGCTACGCTGGTTCGAAGAGCTGGTCGACTGGGTCGACCGCCCCACGGCCCAGTTCCGGGTGATGCGCAACAAGGTGAAAAACTGGGATAGCGGCAACGGCCCGGTCCGGCTGCTGATTGGCGGTCCGACCAACGGCTTGTCGAGCTGGGCCCGATGTGTCGGCAGGGACCTCGACCAGGGACGCAGGCTGGATATGGTAATGGCCTATTTCTCGCCTTCCAAGAAGCTGCTGAAGCGCATTGGACGCATTGCCGAAAAGGGCGAAACCAGGCTGGTGATGGCGGGCAAGAGCGACAACGGTGCCACGATCGGCGCTACCCGCTCGCTATATGATTACCTGCTTCGAAAGCGCGCCAATATCTGGGAGTTTCGCGCCTGCAAATTGCACATGAAGCTGCTGGTGCTCGACGATGCGATCTATGTCGGCAGCGCGAATTTCGATATTCGCAGCCTCTACATCAATCTGGAACTGATGCTCCGCATAGAGGACGCTGCGCTGGCCGAGCGGATGCGGACATTCGTGTCCGATCAGTTGGTGGCCAGCAAGCAAATTACATTGGAAGGCCACCGCCAGAAGGCCACCGTGTGGAACAGGTTCCGCTGGAATGTCAGCTGGCTGCTGGTCGGCGTGCTGGATTATACGATCTCGCGGAGGCTCAATCTGGGGCTGTAGATGTGTGGATGGAACACCAAAGGGTAGGCGGCTGGCGACCGTAGTCCTCGATAATTCAACGCGACAGAGAGCAAACTAGACCCTTAATCGTAACTCGCATGCCGGTCTTCTTCGGCAAGGTCGCTGAAGCGCGTGATCTTGGGTTCGAAGCGCATACGCACCTTGCCGGTGGAGCCATGGCGCTGTTTGGCCACGACCAGTTCGGCCAAGCCGAACACCCGCTCCATTTCTGCCTGCCATGCGGCGTGCGCTTCGTGGGTGTTCATATCGTCGTCGCCCTGCGGCATCTTGGGCTCGCGCATGGCGACGTAATAATCTTCGCGGAAGACGAACCACACCATGTCGGCATCCTGCTCGATAGAGCCGGATTCGCGCAGATCGGACAATTGCGGGCGCTTGTCTTCGCGCTGTTCCACCGCACGGCTGAGCTGCGATAGCGCGATCACCGGCAATTCCAGCTCCTTGGCGAGCGTTTTCAGCCCGCGAGAGATCTCCGAAATTTCATTCACGCGGTTGTCGTTCGCGCGCCCGGACCCTTGCAGCAATTGCAGGTAATCGACCACGATCAGCCCGATATCGTGCCGCCGTTTCAATCTCCGGGCGCGGGTGCGCAAGGCGGCGATGGTCAGAGCGGGCGTATCGTCGATATAGAGCGGCAATTCGGCCAGTTTCTGGCTGGCGAAGCTGAGTTTCTGAAACTCGTCGCGGCTGATCTTGCCCATGCGCAGGGCTTCGGAGGAGATTTCCGCCTGCTCTGCCAGAATACGCGTGGCGAGCTGGTCGGCGCTCATTTCCAGGCTGAAAAAAGCCACTCCTGCGCCGACCGACTTTTCCATGTCGATCCCGTCGCGCTGGTCGTTCAGGAACCGTTCCGAACAATTGAAGGCGATATTGGTCGCCAGCGAGGTTTTGCCCATGCCTGGCCGCCCGGCCAGGATGATCAGATCGGAATCGTGCAGGCCGCCGACCTTCTCGTTGATACTGGTAAGCCCAGTGGTCTTGCCCGCAATATGGCCACCGGAATTGATCGCAAGTTCGATCATGCCGAGCGACTTCTTCGACGCATCGCCGAAACTGGACGCTTCCGATGCACCCGCCGCGCCTTCGGCCACCTTGAACAGGCTGGCTTCGGCATATTCGATCTGTTCCATCGGATCGACGCTGTCCGACGTATCCAGCGCGCCCTCGACCAGTCCGCGCCCGACGCTGACCAATTCGCGCAATAGAGCGAGGTCGTAAATTTGCTGCGCCAGTTCGCGCGGGGCCAACAGGCCCTGACCATCGGCCGTCAACTGAGCCAGATAGGTGATGCCGCCGAGCTGCTGCAACGCCTCGTCCGCCTCGAAATAAGGTTTCAGGGTGACCGGCGTGACCACCGCATTGCGGTCGAGCAGCGTGGTCACCCGGTCGTAAACGCGCTGATGGACGGGTTCGAAGAAATGTTCGGGGCGAATCGCGATCGGCAGCTCTTCGATCACGCGATTATCGATCAATACCGCGCCCAGAAAGGCAGCCTCCGCCTCGATATTGGCGGGTAATGTGCGGCCTGCAACCTCGCCTTTGCCGGTGGAGGTTTTGGGTCTTTCGAGAGTGTCGGTATCAGCCATCGGTCCCTAATGCGGGAGGGTGCGGAGGGGGGCAAGATCGTTGCGGCTAAACGTTTGCGGCTCTGCCAACAGCCTTGTCCACAGCAATCGTTTTGGAGGCGATCCGGCAAACCGCTTGCCCCGCGCCCGTTTCATCTGCGAAGGCGCGAAACATGCCGGACGTTAAAGATTCATGGCGCATCGCCCACATCTCGCTCGATGACGAGACGATCCTTTGGCGCAATGCCGATGTCGAACAGGAACGCAAGATCGCGATCTTCGATCTGGTGGAGGAAAATACCTTCAAGCCGGTCCGCGCCGCCCAGGCCGGGCATGACGGCCCCTACCGCGTGCATCTGTCGGTGCTGGAGGGGCGGCTGGTCATCACCATATCCGACATGGCGGATAATCAAGTCGAGACGCTGATCCTGGCGATGGGCCGGTTCCGCCGGCCGATCCGCGACTACTTTGCCATTTGCGACAGCTACTATCAGGCCATTCGCAAAGCCACTGCGGCCGAGATCGAGACGATCGACATGGCGCGCCGCGGGGTTCACAACAATGCCGCCGAAATGCTGCTGGAACGGCTGGACGGCAAGATCGAAACCGATTTCGCGACGGCGCGGCGGCTGTTCACGCTGATCTGCGTGCTGCATATCCGCGGCTGACAGGGGCAGGACCGATACAGGATGGGCCGGAGGAAAAAGGCATCACCGTGGCGCTGGCGTATTGCCGCCCTGTTGTTGCTCGCCATGCTGGCGGGCGGGGCCTGGCTCTGGTGGCATCTGAGGCACTGGACGCCGGCAGAAGATGCCTATCCCGACCAGGGCGCATATCTGGCCGCGCATAACGATTCTGCCAATATCCGCACCCTTCGCGCGCTCGGCGCAAGTTTCGTTTACATCCACGCCAGCAGCGGCGCGGATGGTACCCAGCCTGCCTTTGCCGCCCAGTTCGAAGCGGCGCGGGCGACCCAGATGCCGGTGGGCGCCATTCATCTTTACGACCCATGCGTGCGGGCCGGGGCGCAATCGGCCAATTTCGTCCGGATGGTCCCACGCGACCCCACGTTGCTGCCGTCGGTCATTGCGCTGGATACGCTGGCGGATGATTGCACCGAACGGGTTAGCGAGGCGGCGGTCGAAAGCGAGTTGATGACCTTGATCAACCAGATCGAGAATCACGAGGGCAAGCCGGTCATCCTGAAAGTGTCGCGCGCGTTCGAGGATCGTTACGGGCTGGCGCGGCGGATCGAACGCAATCTGTGGCTTACGCGCACACGAATGGAACCGGCCTATGCCGGGCGGCCCTGGCTGTTATGGACGGCCAATGAAGCGCTGGTAAGCCCCGCGAGCGAGGAACCGATCGAATGGGTGGTGGCAAGGCCATGAGCATGGATTCAAGCATCGACGATGAACTGATCTCCGCAGCGCGGCAGGCTGCCGCGCAGTCCTACTCCCCCTATTCGGGCTATGCCGTGGGCGCGGCCCTGCGTTTCGATGATGGTACGATCGTGACCGGTACCAATATCGAGAACGCCAGCTACGGCCTGGCCCTGTGCGCCGAGACTATCGCGGTTTCCAAAGCAATGGCCGATGGGAGGCGGGGCGGGCTGGTGGCGGTCGCGGTGACCGGCCCGGCCGATAAGGGAAACGGCGCCCCGATCACACCATGCGGACGCTGCCGGCAGGTGCTCAACGAACTGGCCGGGCTGGGCGGTACGGATCCGGCTATATTATGCGTCGGTTCCGCTGGAATTCGCGAAATGAGGCTGTCCGACTTGCTGCCGGACGCGTTCGGTCCCGCCAGTCTGGTCTAGCGCCCGTAGCGGCAGACGGACGCGCACATGAAAAAGGGGCCGGAGACATATGTCTCCGGCCCCTTATTTAATCGAACGGCGCGCTTAGAAGCGCTTGCCGATCACCAATGCACCCTGATGGTTGCTGGTGAAGACACCCGTCGGGGCGTTGAGCACTTCCAGCTCGTCATATTCGGAATAGCGATATTCGACGCGAGCGGTGAAGCCGCCAAGCATCGTCTCGTAGCCGACACCCAAACGGAAGCCGTCCAGATCGTCGCTAAAGTCGAAATCGGTCGCGCCATCATTGTAATCGAAGTTGAAGCGCTTGTTGGTGTAGCCGGCTTTCAAGTAGATCGCCTCGCTCTCGTCGATCTGCAGACCTACGCGAACGCCGCCATAGATATCGCGCCCACCGCCGATGGAAGCGCGGTCGCCGACGGTCAGCAGATCGTCCGAAGATTCGCTGGCCGTGCTGTCGGAAATCTCGGCCTCGATACCGAAGATGCCTGCGCCGGAATCAATGTCGTAGCTGGCGTTGATGCCGTAAAGCAGAGCGTCGATATTGCCGTTTTCGGTCGGTGTTTCGACTTTCATATGGTCGTAACCGACCACAGCGCCGACGAACAAGCCGCCCATATCTTCGCTGGTTGCGTCATTTTGTGCGAAAGCCGGGGTAGCAAACGCTGCCAAAGCGACGGATGCGGTCAATGCGATAGATTTCATAGGATAATCCTTTTTGATAATGGTGCTCGCATAATCTGCAACCTTGCTTGCCCAAAGGATAAATCGGCTAATTTGGTAATACAGCCACACGATGTTGCGGGTTTGCAACAACAGCGAAAGTATTAACAAATGATCAATCGAGCCATTCCAGCAATGCGCCGAGACAATCCCTGGCAAGCAACTTGCAGCGCTCCGGGCTCCAGCCCTGTTCAGGATCGGGCAGGTCGTCATTGTCCTTGAACGGCATTTCGAGCGTCATCGAAGTACAGCCGAATCGTTCGGCAATCTGGTTGGTGGCCAGAGCGAGATTGGCGGTGCCCGGCTTGCTGACCGGATAGCCCCTCTCCGTCTGGAAATCGGGAGTACGCCGGTCGAGGATCGCGCGATAGCGGTCATAGCCCGCCTGCAATTCCTCGCTCCATGATGGAATGCCCTCGAACCCGGCAAGGAAATTGGCCGGGATCGCTTCGTCGCCGTGCACATCCAACGCGAAATCCACGCCGGTCCGGTCCATCGCGTCCCGGATGGCCAGAACTTCGGGGGAACGCTCCGCAGTCGGCTCTGCCCATTCGCGGTTGAGGTTCGCGCCGCAGGCGTTGGTGCGGAGATGTCCGCGCCGCGAGCCATCCGGATTGCAGTTGGGTACGATGTGGAACGTGCATTGCTGCCGCAAGGCGCGGGCAATCGGGTCGGCGGGATCGGTCAGCACCTCCAACGCGCCTTCCATCCACCATTCGGCCATGGATTCGCCGGGATGCTGGCGGGCGAACAGCCAGACAGTGGTTTCCCCTTCGCCAAGCGAGAGGCAATCCATCGGCTGGCCGTCCAGCGTTTCACCGAGGCAGCGATAATGCACGCCGTCGGCGCTGGCCGCCTCGGCAATCAGATCGTGATGCCGTTCCATCGAATAGGGCGCGAAATAGGCGAACCAGGCGATATCGCTGGCCGGGGTATAGCGGATGGTCAGAGTGCCGCCATCGGCGGACTTGTCATAGCTGGAGGTAGCACGCGCCCAATATTCCCGGTCCTCCGAAACGGCCGAATTGTACCCCGGCCAGCCAGCGGGATAGGCCGATTCGCCCAGGCCGGTTATGCGCAGTTCCAATTCGCGCCCCGCCGCGCCCGTCACGCGGAAGTGATACCATTGGCGAAATTCCGAATGGGCATCCTTGCGCAGCGCAAGATTGGCGCGGGCACCGTCGATCGAGACAATTTCGATATTGCCGCTGTCGAACGCGGCGTCGATACGAATGTCGCTCATTCCGCCAGCTCCACGATCACGGGTTCGCTGGTCGCGCCGGGAAATGCTGCGAACAGCGCGTCCGCCAGCGGTTCGGCATGGGCCGAGCTATTCGCAAGCGAAGAGCGCACATCCGCTTCGAATGCGGCGCGGCCTTCCCACAAGGTTTCGCCCGTCGCGCGGTCGCGGATTATCACGCCAAGCTGCGTGTCGACTATCTCCTCGGGGCCGCTATCGCCGCCCAGATTGATGCCGAGCCCCACGCCGACGCCCGATCCGTAGCTGCCGGTTCCGCCGCCTACACCAACGCTCACCGGCCCGCGGCGTGGCGCGCGTTCAGCATCGATCACGCTTTCCAGGCGAACCTGCGCAACCTGCGCCGCACCCGCGCCGGAACTTTCGGTATAGCCGCGTGCAACCAGCGCACGTGCGACGGCGGCCTTGTAAGGCGCGAGCAGCAACGAGTTACTGTCCATACCCGGCGCACTTTCGATAAAGATCGTACCCTGCCCCAGCGCCTGCGACGGGTTTGCAGCCACGAAGCTGACCACCTCTGCCGGTCCCGCGCGAGGGGTGGTGGCGCAAGCAGATAGCGCGGCGGCGCCCGCGAATGCGGCCAGAATGCGAATGGATTTCATATTTGCGACTCCTTCGAACGTTCAACCAGTTGCAGCACCCGGCGTTCCAGCGCAAATGGCGTGCAGAGGTTTGCTCAATGCTTCCTTTAGCACAGTACCGTAAAGCGCACCCATGAACGACCCGATGAACGATAATGCATCCGATCGGCCAACCATCCTCGTCACGGGCGGGGCGGGATATATTGGCAGCCACGCCGTGCTCGCTTTGCGCGATGCGGGCTGGCCGGTGGCGGTGGTGGACAATCTGGTGACGGGCTTTCGCTGGGCGGTGCCCGATGACGTAACCTTCCACCAAGGCGATATTGCCGATGCCGAATTGCTGGCCGACATCTTTGCGCGGCAGCGGATCGGCGCGATCATGCATTTTGCCGGATCGGTGGTGGTCCCGGAATCGGTCGCCGATCCGCTGAAATACTATGCCAACAACACCGCCGCCAGCCGCACGCTATTGCAAGCTGCGGTCGAGGCGCGGGTGCCGCATTTCATCTTCAGCTCGACCGCCGCGACCTATGGCGTGCCCGATGTATCGCCGGTTACCGAGGAAACGCAGCAGCGCCCGATCAATCCCTATGGCTGGTCCAAGTTGATGACCGAGCAGATGTTGGCCGATACCGCCGCCGCACATCATCTAAACTATTGCGCGCTGCGCTATTTTAACGTCGCCGGGGCCGATCCGCAGGGGCGCAGCGGACAATCCACCGCAGGAGCCACCCATTTGATAAAGGTCGCGGTGGAGGCGGCCTTGGGCAAGCGCGATCACGTTGCCATTTTCGGCACCGATTACGATACGCCCGACGGTACGGGCGTGCGCGATTACATCCACATCAGCGACCTAGCGGCGGCGCATGTCCTGGCGCTGGAGGCATTGATAGAGGAGCCCGGCCGCTCGTTGGTGATGAATTGCGGTTACGGTCAGGGATTTTCCGTGCGCGAGGTGCTGGATGCGGTCGAGCGGATCAGCGGAATGTCCATCCAGCGCCGTGAACAGCCGCGCCGGGCGGGCGATCCCGATGCGCTGATCGCCGACCCCTCGCGCCTGCACACCGTGCTCGATTGGCAGCCGAAATATGCTCAGCTGGACATGATCGTGCGCGATGCGCTGGCTTGGGAAAGGCGATTGCAGCAGCGCAAAGCCGCCGATTGACTTGACTTGGCCGCCCATGAACCCTAACCGCGCGGCTTGAATTTCGCAGCCGCGAGACCCATCTCGCCTGCAACCCATTCTACCGAAAAGCGAAAAAGCCATGAAAATCCGCAACAGCCTGAAGTCGCTGAAGAACCGCCATCGCGATTGCCGCGTGATTCGTCGCCGCGGGCGGACCTATGTGATCAACAAGACCAACCGCCGCTTCAAGGCACGCCAGGGCTGATTCGCTCGGCTTGAAAAGCCGTGTTTTTGGTTGCAGCATTCGGGGCACCCGCCCCTTGTCTTGCTGTGCACTCAAACCGAGGGCTGGACAGTCGGTAAAGCCCGAACCGGGCACGTTGCTTGGGTCGGGCGAGTAACCGCTCTTCGCACTCACCGGCAATGGAAGCTTCCCTGACCGCTAGCACCGAACAACCAGCAGCAGTCGTCTTCGATGTGGGGCGCGTGCTGATCCAGTGGGATCTGCGCGCGCTTTTTTGCAAGCTGATCGATGACAAAGAGGAGCTCGACTGGTTCCTCGCCAATGTCGTGACCGAAGAATGGCATTTTCAGCACGATGCCGGGCGTCCGCTGGACGACATGGTGCCGGAGCGGCAGGCCCGTTTCCCCGAATATGCAGACCATATCGCCGCCTATCGGACCCGGTTTCTGGAAACGATTCCCGGTCCGGTGCCGGGCAGCGCGGATTTGGTGGAACGACTGGATGCGCGCGGCGTGCCGCTATTTGCGATCACCAATTTCGGGGCGGAGTTCTGGGATATGTTTCGGCCAACCGCGCCTGTCATGGACCTGTTTCGCGATATCGTGGTCTCGGGGCGAGAAAAACTGGCCAAGCCGGGCCCCGAAATCTTCGACCTTGCCGCGCGCCGCTTTGCCCATGCGCCGCAGGACATGTTGTTCATCGACGATAATTCGGACAATATCGCCACCGCGAAAACGCTCGGCTGGCATACGCACATCTTCCGCGATGCCAAGGCGCTCGCCGCCGATCTGACCGAGCGCGGACTGCTCGGCTAAATGCAAAAAAGGGCTTCCGGCATTGTGCCGGAAGCCCTCGAAGTTACCCCGGATGGAGAGAAGCGGGGTGGGGATTATTCACCGTTGCACTTGGCCAGCTTCTCGGCGGAGAGCGGCTTGCCGTTCGCGCTGAAGGAGGCCACCGCGCCAAGTTCGCGGACCAGTTTCTTGCAGGCGTTGACCGGGCGCGAAGACGCCTTCTTGGCCACGCAGGTGCTGCCTTGGCAGGACCATGCGACGCCAGCTGCGATGGCGCGGGTTTCGGTGGCCGACTGGGCCAGTTCGACACGGTAATAGACGCCGCTGTCGCGCGCCAGCACCGGGGTGGCAACAGCGCCAAAGCTGATCGCGGTATAGGCCAGCGCCATCACGGCGATCAGGGTATTGCGGAAAGACTGGGGGGAGAGGGTCATGATCACATCCTTGTTCGGGTCGCACATTGCGCAAATCCAGTTGCATTTAACAACCAGTTGCGAATCGATACTTAGATATTTACATATCAAGTTGCAACCGAAAACTTAGTTTGCATTTGAGAAAGCCGCGCTTTCCGTTAGGACACGGGGAGGTGAGAGGAACATCATGGGTGATTTGAGTATACGCGAGCCGCTAAAGCAGCTGACTGCCTGCGGTCTGCCGGAAGCGCTGGAGGTCATGGGGGAGCGGTGGGCCTTCATGATCCTGCGCGCCGGTTTCAACGGCGTCCATCATTTCGAGGAATTCCTGAGCGAGCTGGGTATCGCCCGCAATATCCTGTCGAGCCGCCTGACCAAGCTGGTCAGCCACGGCATCCTGGACCGTCAACCTTGCCCCGACGATCGCCGCCGGATCGAATACCGCCTGACAGAAAAAGGCATGGACCTGCTGCCCGCCATGCTGGCGCTGCGCCAATGGGGCCAGAAATACGGGGTGGAAGTTAATGAGGACCCGGTGCTGGTGGACGAGCGCGACCGCCTGCCGATCGGCCCCGTCTCCATCCTGGCGCATGACGGCCGCATATTGGAGCCGGAAGACCTCAACCTGGTTGCCAAATCCGATGTCGGCAAACGCGCCGATGGCAGCCAGGCCACATGCTGCGAAACGCTGGGCGAGGGTGGCTACGCCAAACTGCCCGAAGCGGCGGAATAGAGCCGGGCAAGCAAACGCAATGGCCGAGGCTTCGGACGGCGGAGCGAAGCGTACGCCCGACGGACGCTATATCATCGTGCGCGGCCGCCTGTGGAGAGCCAGCAGCCCGAATCTGCCGGAAGAACAGCGGCAGGCACACGTCAACGCCCTGATGAACGCCCGCCGCGCCGTCCGCGATGCCAAACGCGCCGAAGACGAAGCCGCCCTGAAGAAAGCGCGAGCGGCAGTGCAAGCGGCAAAAGTGGCTTTAGGAGAAAGAGGCCCGGTCTGGTGGGATGACGGGGCGCCCGATTACAACCGGCGAATGGTCAGGAACACGCCCTATCGCGCCGACGATCCAGACGGCAACTGAGCGAATAGCCAGGCTATTGCCCGACAATCACGCTCTGCCGCAACTTCCGGGCCAAATCTCTGCCAACCTTCGCCGTCATGGCGTTGGCGATGGCCGGAGTTTTTCTGCCGATCCGGTTCAGATCGGCGACCGCCCAGGCGATGTAGCGCGTGCCTTTTCCCGCCCGTGTATCTCCACTGGCAGGATCGCCCAGCATATAACCTATCTCGCCGACGAACCGCCCTCCATTCAAAGTGAATTGGCTGGAACCCTTCGATACGGTCACGGTGCCTTCCTGAATATAGAACAGGTGATCTGACACCTCGCCGGCGCGGGTCAACATTTCGTCCGCGTCGGATTGGCACCACGAAGCCGGTTTCAGCAATTTACGAAACTCACCCGGCGTCATCCCGTTAAATGCGCCGTAAAGCTGCTTGTCCTCGTCGCTCATGCCAAAGGTGGTACGCTCCAGCAGGATGATGAAAATCACCACGACATTGGCGCCGAGGAAAAATGTACTGGTCACGATCGCGTCCCAAAGGGGTTCTGCCGGATACCAGAAGTAATAGCCCATATAGAGCAGCGTACCGATCACCGAGAACAGCCGGATCAGTGCCTCGTCACGAAACAGGAAAGCGATGACGTAAACGACCGCGCCTGCATGCAACAACAGCGATGCGTTTATCTGGTCGAACATGAGCGGCTTCTCCCCCGAATGCCGCGACCCCGATGCGTTCTGTGCGAAGGCTTATCCGCCCGCCTTTCGGATTTGGCAAGCGGGGAGCGTCATCAGGCCCGCGGTGCCTGCCTTCGGTAGCTCAGCGCTTCTGCCACGTGAATGCGCCCCACTTTTTCTGCGCCGGTGAGATCGGCCACGGTTCGGGCCACGCGCAGCATTCTGGTATAGGCGCGGGCCGACAGGCGCATGGCCTGCGCTGCCTGCATCAACAGCGCTTGTCCAGCCTCGTCCGGCGTGGCGAATTGTTCCAGCGCGTCGCCCTCCAACTCGGCATTGGTGCGCGCGCCGGTTTGTTCGAACCGGGCGGTCTGGCGGGCGCGCGCCTGGGCCACACGGGCCGCGACCTCTGCGCTGCCTTCGGCCGGGGGCGGGAGCGCAAGGTCGGCGGCGCTGACCGGATCGACTTCCACATGCAGGTCGATCCGGTCGAGCATCGGTCCGCTCACCTTGCTCTGGTAATCGGCGGCGCATCTGGGGGCGCGGCTGCAGGCCAGCGCCGGATCGCCGAGATGGCCGCAGCGGCACGGATTCATCGCCGCGATCAGCTGGACCCGCGCGGGGAAACTGACATGCGCGTTCGCCCGCGCGACATCGACTCGCCCGGTTTCGAGCGGCTGGCGCAGCGAATCGAGCACCGGGCGCTGGAATTCGGGCAACTCGTCAAGGAACAGCACGCCGAGATGTGCCAGGCTGACTTCGCCGGGTTTGACCTTCAACCCGCCGCCCGTCAGCGCTGCCATGCTGGCCGAATGATGCGGTGCGCGGAAGGGCCGCGCACGGCTGATCTTCCCGCTTTCCAGCGTGCCCGCGACCGATTGTACCATCGACACTTCCAGCGCCTCTGCCGGGGAAAGTTCGGGCAAAATGCCCGGCAGGCACGCCGCCAGCATGGATTTGCCCGCACCGGGCGGGCCGTTCATCAGTAAATTGTGGCCGCCCGCCGCAGCGATTTCGAGCGCTCGCTTGGCGGTTTCCTGGCCCTTTACCTTTTTCAGATCCGGCCCCGGCGGCGGTGCATCGACTTCGCCCGGCGCGGGATCGGGCAGGCGCTGCGTGCCTTTCAGATGGTTGAGCAGGCTGACGAGGTCGGGCGCGGCGCAAACGGGAACGCCGCTCGCCCAACGTGCTTCTGCTCCCTGTCCGGCGGGGCAGATCAGCCCGGCCTCCTGCTCGCTGGCATGCAATGCGGCGAGCAGGACGCCTGGGCTCGCCACGATCCGGCCATCCAGCGCGAGTTCGCCTACGGCGATCCAATCGGCCAGTTCTTCGGCGTCGGTAACGCCCATTGCGGCAAGCAGCGCCAGCGCAATCGGCAGGTCGTAATGCGAGCCTTCCTTGGGCAGGTCGGCGGGCGAGAGATTGATCGTGATCCGCTTGGGCGGCAATGACAGGCCCATCGCGGAAAGCGCCGCCTGCACCCGGTCGCGGCTTTCGCCCACGGCCTTGTCCGGCAGACCCACTATGCCGAAGCGCGGCATGCCCGGCGCGATCTGGCATTGTACCTCGATCGCGCGTGCCTCCAGGCCCAGATAGGCTACCGTTCTCGTTAGTGCGACCACGCTTGGATTGCCCCCTGTTTGTTCCATCGCCTGATGGCCGAGCACGCCTGCGAAGTCGAGCGTTTTGCTACTATGGTAACCTCGCCATTAAGCAGTGCGATTAGGCATTGGCCAAGTTTTGAAGCGCAATTCGGTAGTCATGCGCAACTTCGCCGCTCTTTTTATAGCCCCCTTTCTTGCCCTGTTCGCCGTGATGGCCGCGCCGGTTTCCGCGCAGATCATCTCGGTGGAAAGCTGGGTGGAAGAGTTCGACCCGGTTGCGCAGCAATGGGTGCGGGTTGATGACGGCGCGCAGCGTTTCGTTTCAGCGCATAGCGATCTGCGCGCGCCTGCGATTGCATATTACGGCCCTTTCCAGGTGCTTGATGGCCAGCGCGCCGCATTGATGGGCGTGACCGATGCGGGCTCGCCGGGAGACTTTGCCGAGATGTTGCGCGCCTATCCGCAGCTGGCCACGCTGGAGCTGATCGAGGCACCCGGCACCGCAAACGACCGTGCCAATATGCGGCTGGGCCGGATGATTCGCGCCGCCGGCCTGACCACGCGGGTGCCCGCTGGCGGATCGGTCCGCTCGGGCGGGGTGGAACTGTTTCTGGCCGGTGCCTCGCGCGAAATTGCGGACGGTGCCGAGTTCGCGGTACATAGCTGGCGCGACGAATATGGCCGCCAGCCGAGCGATTTTGCGGCGGACGATCCGGTCAACCTGTCCTATCTCGATTATTACGCGGAAATGGGCTTCGCGCCGGAGCAGGCCCATGCGTTTTACGACCTCACCAATTCGGTTCCGCATGAGCAGGCGCTGTGGCTGACGGCGGGCGATATGCGCGGGTGGCTCGCGCCCGGCGAGGGCGCGGTGCAGGCCGGGCCAGCGGTGAAAGATTCGCCTCGTCTGGCTTATTCCGGGCTCGCTCTCGCGCTTGACTCGGGCACGAGCTTCAACTAACCGCGCTCACCAATGCGAGGTCGCCGTGTGTCGGCGGCCCTTTTTGTTTTTATTCGTAAGGTTTCGACATGAAGCGGACATTCCAGCCCAGCAATCTCGTGCGCGCCCGTCGCCACGGTTTCTTCGCCCGCAAGAAGACGGTCGGTGGCCGCAAGGTCCTCGGCAACCGTCGCCGCAAGGGCCGCAAGAAGCTCTGCGCCTGATTTCCTCTCGCGGTTAGTTGGCTTCGCCAACGCCTTCGGGAAGCGCGCCAGGGGGCGCCCCGCGCAGCCGCTCTCTGGTTGGCGCGGCCATGACTTCTGAATCTTTAAGCGTAATCCGCAAGCGCAGCGACTTTCTCGCCGTAAATAAAGGGCTGCGCGTCGCCAAGCCCGGGTTCGTGCTGCTTGCGCATCCCAATGGCGAGCGCGGCAAGCGTTTCGGGGTTACCGTTACCAAGCGGATCGGCAATGCCGTGATCCGCAACCGGATGAAGCGGCGCTTTCGCGCATTGCTGCGGGCCGCCTTGCCGGAATTTGGCCTGCCCGATCACGACCACATATTGATTGGCCGCGAAGGCGGGGTGGAGCGGGATTTCGCCAAGCTGGCCGACGAACTGGACGATGCCCTGCGCCGCGCCGCCTCGGGCAAAGGCGATCCGCCGCGCCGCAGGCACCGCCAGCGCGGCAGCTCTTCGCAATCGCGCCGCAAGCCGCTAGCTTGAAGCCTCGATGAAGCATGTCCTGATCCTGATTGCGCGCGGCTGGCAGCTCGGGCCGTCACGCATATTGCCGCCATCCTGCCGGTTCGCCCCGTCCTGTTCGCAATATGCGATAGAGGCTTTGACGAAATACGGTGCGCTTCGGGGTGGATGGATGGCGTTTAAGCGGGTAATGCGCTGCCACCCTTGGGGGGGACACGGGTACGATCCGGTACCCTGACCGATAAATTCAGACCGACCGACGGGATCTTTTACCTTGGATAACCAGCGCAACCTGTTGATTGCCGTGCTGCTTAGCGGCTTGCTCCTGTTCGGCTGGGATGCAGGGATGAGCTATTTCTATCCACAATCGGAAGCGGTCACCGCTGCCGAGCGGGTGGATTCGCCCACCGAACGGGCGGAAATCGCCGCATCGCAAGACGGTATCGCAGCCGTACCGGCCAGCCCGGGAGAGGCAGCTGCCCCGGTGGCGGTGGATCGCGCCGTGGCCAGTGCAGGCCGCATCCCGATCGATGCGCCATCCATCGCCGGGTCGATCAACCCGGTCGGCGCGCGGGTAGACGATGTGGTGCTCAAGACGCACCGCCAGACGGTCGATGAAGATAGCGGCCCGATCCGCATTTTCTCCCCCGCCGGCACGCAGGCCCAACACTTCGCGCAATTCGGCTGGGTCGGCGAAGGCGTGGCAACGCCGGGCCTCGACACGGTCTGGACCGCCGAAGGCGATGTCCTGACGGCGGACAGCCCGGTGACCTTGCGCTGGGACAATGGCGAGGGCCAGCAATTCGCGATCCGGTTCCAGGTCGATGACGATTATCTGATCACCGCGACCCAGCAGGTCAGCAACACTGGCGGCGGCCCGGTCGTCGCGCAGCCTTTTTCGGTCATCAACCGCACCAGCGCGACCGCCAGCCCGAGCACCTGGAACGTCCATTCCGGCCCGATCGGGGTGTTCGACGAATCGGTTCAGTTCGGCCCGGATTACGACGATCTTGCGGAAACCGCCCGCGAGACGCCAGAAGGCCGCACCGCCTGGCTGGGTTTTACCGACATCTACTGGATGAGCGCGCTGATTGCCGAGGACAAGACGGCCAGCACGTCCGATTTCCGGTCGCTGGGCAATGATATCTACCGCGCCGACCTTGTCTATCAGCCATCCACGGTGGCGGCCGGTGCCGATCTTACCCGCACCACCCGGCTGTTCGTCGGCGCCAAGGAAACCGAGGTGCTGGATGCCTACCAGGATGGCGGGATCACGCAGTTTGGCCTGGCCATCGACTGGGGCTGGTTCCGCTGGTTCGAGAAGCCGATTTTCTGGCTGCTGCGCCAGCTGTTCGACCTGGTCGGCAATTTTGGCGTGGCGATCATCCTGCTCACGGTCATCATCCGTCTGCTGCTGTTCCCCATTGCCCAGAAACAGTTCGCCAGCATGGCAGCGATGAAGGCGATCCAGCCCAAGATGAAGGCGCTGCAGGAACGCCACAAGGACGACAAGCAGAAGCAGCAGCAGGAGATCATGAAGCTGTATAAGGAAGAGAAGGTCAATCCGCTGGCCGGCTGCCTTCCGTTGCTGCTGCAGATTCCGATTTTCTTCGCACTGTACAAGGTGCTGATCCTGGGTATCGAGATGCGCCACGAGCCGTTTGCGCTGTGGATCGAGGATCTTTCGGCGCCCGATCCGGCGACCATACTCAACCTGTTCGGCCTGCTCGATTTTACCCCGCCAAGCTTCCTGGGCATCGGCGTGCTGGCGGTTATGCTGGGCTTCACCATGTGGCTGACCTTCAAGCTCAACCCCAGCGCGATGGATCCGATGCAGCAGCAGATCTTCAATATCATGCCGTGGATCCTGATGTTCGTGATGGCACCTTTCGCGGCCGGCCTGCTGCTATACTGGAACACCTCGAACATCCTGACGCTGGCCCAGCAAAGCTTCCTCTATTCGCGCCACCCGCAATTGAAGGCGGCGGCGATGAAGGAGAAGGAAGAAAAGCGGCTCGCGGCAGAGCGTGAGAAAGCCGAAAAGGCGTGACCGACGAAGCGCTCGGGGCGCGCGGCCCCAATCCGGAAAAGCTGTTTAGCGGCCGGGTGGATTTCCTGCTTTCGGCACCGCAGCTGAAGTTCCTGCCCGATCCGGGCCCGCCCGAGATCGCCTTTGCCGGGCGCTCCAACGTCGGTAAATCCTCACTGCTCAACGCGCTGACCGGGCGCAAGGCGATTGCGCGCGCTTCGGTCACGCCGGGCCGCACGCAGGAGCTGAACTTCTTCGAAGTGGGCGAGCCGACCCTGTTGCGGCTGGTCGATATGCCGGGTTACGGATTCGCCAAGGCGCCGCCCAAGGTGGTCGACAACTGGAAGAAACTGGTGCGCACCTATCTGCGCGGCCGGCAGGTGCTTGAGCGGACCTTGCTGCTGGTGGATTCGCGCCGCGGTATCAAGGATGTGGACCGCGAGATGATGACCATGCTGGACGAGGCGGCGGTCGGTTACAGGATCGTGCTGACCAAGACGGACAAGCTGAAGGCGAGCGAGCTGGATGCGATTATCGATGCGACCCTGGCAGAGGCGCGCAAACACCCCGCAGCCTATCCCGAATTGCACGTGACCAGCGCGGAAACCAAGCTGGGCATCGCCGAATTGCGCGCCGCCGTGGTGCAGGATGCCAAGCTATGATCGGCAGTGGCGGATTGCTGCGGCTGGTGGGTGCAGCTGTGCTTGGCGCGATGGCCGTAACCGCGTGTTCTCCGCTCAAGACCTTCAATGCAATCATCCCCAAGGATGGCGGCTCCAGCCAAATCGCCAAGGCGCTGGCCTACGGTCCGGATGAGCGGCAGAAGCTGGACATCTTCGCGCCCGATGCGCCCGCCGAAGGCCAAGCATCGGCGCGGCCTATAGTGGTGTTTTTCTATGGCGGTAGCTGGAACAGCGGAAGCCGCACCGGCTATGATTTCGTGGGCCGCGCGCTGGCAGCGCGCGGCTATGTTACGCTGGTGCCCGATTACCGACTGGTTCCCGATGTGCGCTATCCGGCCTTCGTGGAAGACGGCGCGGCAGCGGTGCGCTGGGCGCGCGAAAATGCGGCCCGATATGGCGGCGATCCCGACCGCATCGTGCTGGTGGGTCATTCCGCAGGAGCCTATATCGCTGCGATGCTGGCAGTGGACTCGCGCTGGCTGAATACAGACCGTGAGGCGGTGCGTGGCTGGGTCGGGCTGGCTGGCCCCTATGATTTTGCGCCGTTCGACGGGCCGGTGACGCAGCAAACCTTCGGCAATTGGCCCGAGCCTTCCGAAACTCAGCCAGTCACCTGGGCAGGGGAGGGCGATCCGCCGGCCCTGCTGCTGTCCGGCGGCGACGACACCACGGTAGAACCGCGCAACAGCCGCGCATTGGCTGCGAAATTGCAGGCGGGCGGGGTTCCGGCGGAAGTAAAAATCTACGACGGTGTGAGCCATGTCGGGATCATCACCTCCATCGCCAAGCCGCTACGCGACAATTCGCCCGCACTGGACGATATCGCCGCGTTCGTTGATGAAGTCACCAAAGGCGAACAGGTGAGCCAATGAAACTGATTATCGGCAACAAGAACTATTCCAGCTGGTCGCTGCGCGGATGGCTTGCGGCCAAGCAATCGGGGCTCTCTTTCGAAGAGATCATCGTCCCGATGTTCGGCGAGGCGTGGGAAGCGCAGAAGCAAGCTTCGGATGGCGGATTGCAGCCCAGTCACGGCAAGGTTCCAATTCTGTGGGACGGGGACACGGTGATCTGGGATTCTCTGGCGATCATGGAATATCTGTCCGACAAGGTCGGGCGCGACCGGTTCTGGCCCAAGGACGATACGGCGCGCGGTATGGCGCGCGCGATGGTGGCGGAAATGCACAGCGCCTACGCCTCGCTGCGCGCCGAATGTCCGATGAATATTCGCAAGCGTTTCGACGGGGTGCAATTATCCGCCGCCACGCAGCAGGACATTTTGCGGATCCTCGGCCTGTGGGCAGAGGCACGCTCGCGCTTCGGATCGGGCGGGCCGTTCCTGTTCGGCACGTTCGGCGCGGCGGATGTTTTCTACGCGCCCGTGGTCAGCCGCTTCATCAGTTACCAGGTGCAAGTCCCCGGTTTTGCAGCCAGCTATATGCAGGCGGTGTGGGAACATGAATGGATGCAAGGCTGGATCGCCGCGTCCGAGGAAGAAGAATGGGTCATCGAACAATACGAAACCGCGCCCACCGCTGGATGATTGCAGGCGCAGCGGCGCTTGCGCTGTTGCTGCCCGGCACCGTCAGTTCCTGGGGGTTCTTCGCGCATGGGGTAACGGGCGATATCGCCTGGGCAAATATCAGCCCCGCCTCGCGCGCGGAAATCCGCCGGTTGCTGCGGGCCGAGGAATTGCTGGGGACACCCGAATGCAGCCTGGCCAGCCTGGAGGACGCGACCACTTGGCCCGATTGCGTGCGCCGGACCCGCTGGCGCTGGGGCTATACCGCCGCCTGGCATTACCGCACCGCCCCGATCTGCGAGGCTTACAATCCGCGCGCCAATTGTTCGGGCGGCAATTGCGTAACCGCGCAGATAGAGCGCAACCAGCGCCTGCTCGCCGATGAAAGCCTGCCCGATCATATCCGGTTGGAGGCACTGGCGATGATGGTCCATTTCGCCGGCGATGTGCATATGCCGCTCCATTCCGGCGACAAAGACGATCGTGGCGGAAACGACCGGGAAGCTGCCTATGGCATCGCGCCGGGATTGAACCTGCACTGGATATGGGATGGACCGCTGGCTGAGAGGGCAATTACCGCGGCGCGGCCATCATTGGTGCGCCGCTATAACGCTGCCGAACGCGCGGAACTGGCTGGCGGCGATGCGGCGGAATGGGGCCGGGAAAGCTGGCAGATTTCCCGCGATTTCGTGTACCCCAACGCCTTCGACCAGGACGCCTGCGAGGGAGAGCTACCCAGCGAAACGGCATTGACCCAAGAGGATATCGCCGAAGCGATCCCGGTATCGCAGCAGCGCGTGAAACAGGCTGGCTTGCGCATTGCCCGGCTGCTGGACGAGGCGTTTGCGCCCGGCCCGCTGCCACGGAGCGACCCGTCATGACCGGGGCGCTGGATCATGCGCAGCGCCTGATCGCTGCGCGCAGCGTCACGCCCGCCACGGGGCAGGTGTTCGACGAGATGGAGGCGATGCTTACCCCGCTCGGCTTCACGGTTCATCGCTTCATGAAGGGCAATCCGCCAGATGGGCCGGTAGAAAACCTGTTCGCCATTCGCAAGGGACCGGCAGGCTCTCGCCATTTCGCCTTTGCCGGACATCTGGACGTGGTCCCACCGGGCGAAGGCTGGACGAGCGAGCCTTACGCGCCGGAAATCCGCTCCGCCCCGGGCGGCGACCTGCTCTACGGACGCGGCGCGGTTGATATGAAGGGCGCGATCGCCTGCATGGTCGCAGCGGCTGCGCAGGTTCCAGCGGATGCTGGCACCATCAGCTTCATCATCACCGGCGACGAGGAAGGCCCGGCGCTTTACGGCACCCGTGCGCTGATCGATTTCATGCGCGAGATCGGCGAGACGCCCGATCTGTGCCTGGTGGGGGAACCGACCAGCGTCAACCGGCTGGGAGACATGATGAAGATCGGGCGGCGCGGCTCGGTCAATATCTGGCTGGAAGTCGAAGGGACGCAGGGCCACGTCGCCTATCCGCACCTCGCTGATAATCCGCTGCCCAGGCTGGTCGCTATGCTGGCAGAGCTCCATGCGCTCGAGTTGGATCGAGGGACCGATTGGTTCCAGGCATCGAATATCGAGATGACCGAGCTTGAGGTTGGCAACCCGGCCCACAATGTGATCCCGGCCAAGGCAACCGCGCGCATTTCCATCCGCTTCAACGACCTGCATTCGGGCGCATCGCTGTCCCAGGCTGTGATCGCCATCGCCGAAAAACACGGCGGGAACGCACGGCCGATAATTTCCGGCGAGAGTTTCCTCACCCCGCCGGGCGAATTTTCCGAACTGGTTGCCGATGCGGTGGAGGGTGAAACCGGGATAGCGCCCGAGGCGTCGACCAGCGGCGGCACATCGGATGCGCGGTTCCTGAAGGACGTGTGCCCGGTCATCGAATTCGGGCTGGTCAACGCGACGATGCACAAACGCGACGAGGCGGTTGCCGTGGCGGACCTCGAAACGCTAAGCCGCATTTACAAGCGTATCGCGATAGCGGCGCTGGAGCGATAAGAGCCCGTCACGGGTGGAGGGGAACGCACCGATGAAAGCCTGGTTTGCAATTCCGCTATGGCAGCGGGTGATCGCTGCTTTGGTACTCGGCGTAATCGTCGGCTTGATCTGGGGGCCGGGGGCGGAAAGCATCAAAATTGTAGGCGATATCTTCATCGCCTTTATCAAGATGCTGGTGGTGCCGCTGATCTTCTTCAGCCTAGTGGCGGGCGTCGCCTCTATCGGCGATCTCAGAAAGCTGGGCAGCGTGGGCTGGCGCGCGCTTTTGCTGTTTGTGGTGACGGGCCAGATCGCGGTTTGGCTGGGCCTTGCCATCGGCACTTTCGCGCAGCCCGGTTCCGGGCTCGATGCTTCGGGAATGGCGCTTGACGCAGCGGCTCTGGAACGCGCGCAGGCACGTCAGCAGGATGCCGTAACCTTGCAGGACATGATCCTCGAAATGGTCCCCTCCAGCCCAGTGCAGGTGATGGCCGATGTCAATGTGTTGCCGCTGATCGTGTTTTCTCTGCTGATCGGGATCGGCATTCTGATGGCGAAAGACGAAGGCAAGCCGGTCCTGGCCATTTTCGAAAGCGGCAGCGTGGTGATGCAAAAGGTCACGATGGTCGTAATGGAACTGACCCCGTTTGGTGTGTTCGCGCTGATGGCGTGGGTTGCGGGCACGTTGGGCCTGGATGCCCTTACGGCGCTCGGCCAGCTGGTTTTTCTCAACTATCTGGGCTGCCTGCTCATCATCGGAGTGGTCTATGCGGGGATGATCAAATTTATCGCCCGGCTGCCGGTTATCGCGTTTTTTCGCGGTATCGTCGATCCGATTGCGGTCAGCTATTCAACCGCCAGTTCCAACGCCACGCTGCCGGTTACCCTGCGCGCGGCCGAACGCAATCTGGGTATCAGCAATTCGGTGGCCAGTTTTGTGATCAGCCTGGGTGCAACGATCAATATGAACGGCACCGCAATGTATCTTGGGCTGGCCACATTGTTCGGTGCGCAGGTGTTCGGGGTGGATCTTTCCTGGGCCGATTATTTCCTGATTTCGGTCCTTGGCACGCTCGGCGCGATCGGTGCGGCGGGCATTCCGGGGGCGGGGCTGATCATGATGGTGCTGGTGTTCGGCGCGGTTGGGGTGCCGCTGGAAACCATCGCGCTGGTCGCCGGGATAGACCGGATCATGGATATGATGCGCACCACCACCAATGTCAGCGGCGATGCTGCAGTGGCGACCACCGTGGCGAGCTTGACGAACGAGATTGACCGGGCCGAAATGATCAGCGCGGATGATGTATAGCGCCGCCTAATCGCTGCGTTCTTCATCGTCGATCAGTTCGACGGGCACGAAATCGCCGAGGCTGCAGCCCGCGCCGCGGCGGAGTTCGCCGCCGAAATTGTCGAGCACATAAACGATTTCCTGCCGACAAAGCTGCCCACCGCGAATGTCGTAAGTAATCGATTCGCGGAACCCCAGCCCGGGGCAGCGGCGGGGCAGGGTATTGCGGTAGATTCTGCTGCCGACATGGAAGTCGATCGTCCGGTCATCATGCACCACCGATTGGCGGACCCGGCTGGGCGATATGCAGCTTTCCGCCTCGCCCACCACGCGGGCGGCAGGTGCCTGGCTGATGAAATCGCGCGGCTCATCCTGGGGCACGCAGGCGGTGGCCGCCAGGGCGGGCAAGACGATGGCGAAGCGGTGCAGGCTCATGATGTGTCTCCCTCGGTGGGTAGCCTGTCGCATACTCCGGCTGGCTCCATCCTGAACTCGCTTGGAAAACCTAGCGCTTCGGCTTTTCCAGCACCTTCTTGCGGTAACTGCACAGGTCCACGACCGGGCAGCGCCAGCATTCGGGCGTTCGCGCCTTGCAGATGTAGCGGCCATGCAGGATCAGCCAGTGGTGGGCGTGCAGGCGAAAGGGCTGGGGCACGCGCTTTTCCAGCTTCGCCTCGACGCTTTCGGGCGTTTTGCCCTTGGCCAGCCCGGTGCGGTTTCCAACCCGCAAGATATGTGTATCGACCGCGAAAGTCTCCTGCCCGAACCAGCAATTGAGCACCACATTGGCCGTCTTGCGCCCCACGCCGGGCAGGCGGACCAGCGCCTCGCGATTATCGGGCACCTCGCCCCCATATTCGGCGACCAGCAGTTGCGACAGCGCGATAACGTTCTTCGCCTTGGAATTGAACAGGCCGATGGTCTTGATGTGATCCTTCAGCCCGTCTTCGCCCAGCGCGATCATCTGCTGCGGGGTGTGAATCTTTGCAAACAAAGCGCGCGTGGCCTTGTTGACGCCGATATCGGTCGCTTGGGCGGAAAGCGCCACCGCCACGACCAGCTGGTAGGCATTGCCATATTCCAGCTCGGTCTCGGGCGCGGGGTTATCTTCCGCCAGCCGCCGGAAAAACTCGAAAATCTGGTCTTTAGTCACTCGTCGCCTTTGGTCTTTTCCAGCAATTCGCGTTGGCGCTGCATCGCATCGCTGAAGGCCGCCGCCAGGATGCCTGTGGGCAGCGCCACCAGGGCGATTCCGGCGAGCGCCACGAAGCTGGCGATAAACTTGCCCTCGGGTGTGATCGGGCTGACATCGCCGTAACCTACGGTGGTCAAAGTGATCACCGCCCACCACAATGCACGGGGGATCGACCCGAACGCTTCCGGCTGTGCCTGCCCCTCTATGGCATAAAGCGCGGTTGCCCCGAACAATAACAGGAAGCCGGCCATGCCCAGCGTGATGCCGAGATCGTAACGCCGTTCATGCACCGCGATCACCAATTGGTGCAGCGCGCGGGAGAACCGGGTGAGCCGCGCCAGCGCCAGGATGCGCAACACGCGCAGCAGGCGGAAGATGGACGATTGGTCGAACAACAGCGGCGTAAAGATCGAAAAGATGATCAGCGCATCGAGCAACCCGAAGGGCGAGACCATGAAACGCAGCCGGGCGCGCCACGGCCCGGGCGCGCCCGGCGCTTCCGGCGCGGTCCACAGGCGCAGCGCATATTCGATCACGAAGAACACGCCCGCCGCCAGTTCCATCCAGAAAAAGTCGCGGCCATATTCCGCCGCGATGGATGGCTCGGTCACCAGCACCGCGATCAGCGATGCGACCAGCACCACCAACACCACGATCTTGTTGAAGTTGGACAGCCCCTCGATCGTGCGGGCGGAAGGATCGATCTGGTCGTAGATCCTCGCGCGCAGTGATAAGGAGGGGCTCTGCGTCATAGCTCCAACACGTCATCCATCGAATAGCGTCCCGCCGTTCGCCCGATCAGCCAGGCCGCGCCCCTGATTGCCCCGCGCGCGAAGATCGATCGATCCTCTGCATGGTGCGACAGGGTCAGCCGCTCCTGCTGGCCGGCGAGAATGACGCTGTGTTCGCCGGCCACGGTGCCGCCGCGCAGGCTGGCAAAGCCGATGGCTCCGCGCGCGCGCGCACCAGTATGGCCGTCGCGTCCCCGCTCGCAGTTGTCCTCCAGCGCAATGCCGCGCCCCGCCGCTGCCGCTTCGCCCAGCAGCAATGCCGTGCCCGACGGCGCATCGACCTTGGCGCGGTGGTGCATTTCCACGATCTCTATATCGAAATCCTCGTCCAGCTTGCCCGCCGCCTGCCGCACGAGATTGGCCAGCAGCGTCACGCCGAGCGAAGTATTGCCGGTTTGCAGCACAGCGATTTCATTCGCCGCTTCGTCAAGTGCCGTATGATGGGCGCTTTCCAGCCCGGTCGTCCCGACCAGAATCGGCACCCGCGCCGCCTGCGCCGCCGACAGATTGGCTTGCAGCGCAGCCGGGGCGGAAAAATCGACCAGCGCATCGCTGGCCTGCGCAAGTTCGGCCGGATCGCCGCCCTTGTCGATACCGCCGGCATAATCGTGGCCCGCATCGGCAATCGCGCGCATCAGCGCTTGCCCCATGCGTCCTTCACTGCCGATGATGCCGATCGCTGCCATTGAACCCCCGTCTCCTGCGTGCTTCATGGCCCGCATGAGCAAAATCCGCAACATCGTCATTCTGACCGGGGCAGGAATCAGCGCCGAAAGCGGGGTCGATACGTTCCGTTCGGCGGGCGGATTGTGGGAACAGCACCGGGTGGAGGATGTCGCCACGCCCGAAGGCTTTGCACGCGATCCGGATCTCGTACTGAACTTTTACGACGCACGGCGGGCGGCACTCCACAATGTCGAGCCCAACGCTGCCCACCGCGCCCTGGGGCGGCTGGAGCGCGAGTGGGATGGCCGCTTGCTGCTGGTCACGCAGAATGTAGACGATCTGCACGAACGTGGCGGGGCGACCAAGGTTCTGCACATGCATGGCGAGCTTGGCAGCGCCCTGTGCGGCCAGTGCGATTCGCGTCATCGCTGGGGGTCGTCGCTGATCGATCGGCCGCCATGCCCCACTTGCGGGACGAGCGCGCTGCGGCCCGATGTCGTGTGGTTCGGTGAAATGCCTTACCAGATGGACACGATATATGCCGCGCTGGGACAGGCGGACCTGTTCGTTTCCATCGGCACATCGGGCGCGGTCTATCCGGCGGCGGGCTTCGTACAGGAAGCCAAGGCAGCAGGGGCGGCAACGCTGGAGCTCAATCTGGAACCGTCGGAAGGATCGCACTGGTTCGACGATACCCGGCACGGCCCGGCGGGCGAATTGGTACCGGAATGGGTACAGGAAATGCTAGCTGGGTGAACCGCAAGCGCGGCACGCCGGATCCTTGCCGATAGCAATTGTGCGCATCCCCGGCTTCATTCCATCTAGCACGTGCAGCCGGCCCCATTGCGGATCGCCAAAAGCAGCTTTTCCCTCAAGCAGGACGCGCACCGCCTGCATCGCCGCAAAGCTGCCCGCCCATCCGGCCATCGCGCCCAGCATCCCGTCCTCTGCGCAGGTGTCGCAATCTTCGGCATCGAATGCATCACCCACGAAGCAGCGATAGCAGGGTTGGTCGGCCAAATGTCCGGCAAATGCACCGACCTGCCCCTGGAACCGGCCTACCGCCGCCGAAAGAAGCGGGGTTCGCTCGGCGACGCAGGCATCCGAAACCGCCAGGCGGGTGGCGAAATTATCCGTCCCGTCGAGCACCAGCTCCGCCCTGCCGATCAGTGCGGCGGCATTGTCTGCCGTGATGCGGGAATCGTGGATCTCTACATCGATGGCGCCGTCGAAATTGGCCAGCCAGCGGCGCGCCGAGGTCGCCTTGCCATGACCGACATCGCGCGCTGCGAAGATTGTCTGGCGTTGCAGATTGCTGACATCCACCGTGTCGTCATCGACCAATGTCAGCCGCCCGATCCCGGCAGCGGCGAGATATTGCAGCGCGGGCGAACCGATCCCGCCAAGCCCGATAATGGCGACATGCGCCGATGCCAGCGCGACCTGCCCGGCCCCGCCGATTTCGGGCAGGACGATATGGCGCGCGAAGCGGCCAAGCCGTTCGCTGGATATAGCAGGTCTTGCAGGCGAGTGTGCAGAAGAGCGGGGCGCGGTCATTCCTGCGCCCTAGCGCGAAAGGCTCAGCTCTCCAATTGTCTCAGCAGGCTGCGCACGTCGCCGTCCATGTCGGCATCGCGGGTGCGCAAATCCTCGATCAGCCGCACCGCATGGATGACCGTGGAATGGTCGCGCCCGCCGAACTTGCGCCCGATCTCGGGATAGCTGCGCGGAGTGAGTACCTTGGAGAGATACATCGCCACCTGGCGCGGCCGCACTACGGCGCGCGCGCGGCGCTTGCTGCTCATCTCGCTGCGGTCGATGCGATAGAACTGGCAGACCGTGCGCTGGATCTCGTCGATGGTGATCCGGCGGCGATTGGCTGAGAGGATATCGGTCAGCTGTTCCTCTGCCAGCTGTAGGGACACTTCCTGCCCGGTCAGCTGGGCATAGGCGATCAGCTTGTTCAGCCCGCCGACCAATTCGCGCACATTGCGGGTGATCGTCCGGGCGAGGAATTCGATGACATCCGCCGGCACTTCGAGCGGTGCGAAGCGGGTCAGCTTGGATTCCAGGATCTTGCGGCGCAATTCGATATCGGCGGGGGCAATATCGGCCACCAGCCCCATCGACAGGCGGCTGAGCAGGCGCGGTTCCACCCCGTCCAGCGCCTGAGGCGCGCGATCGGCGGCGAAGACCAGCCGCTTGCCTTCGGCCAGCAGCGCATCGATCGTGTAGAGCAGCTCTTCCTGTGCAGCAGCCTTGCCGATGATGAACTGGATATCGTCCACCAACAGCAGATCGAAACTGCGCAGCCGCGCCTTGAATTCGATCATCCGGTTGGCTTTGAGCGCCTGGACGAATTCGACCATGAAGCGTTCCGCGCTGCAATAGAATATGCGCGCGCGGGGATGTTCGCCGAGATAGGCGTGGCCGATCGCATGGAGCAAATGGGTCTTGCCCTGACCGGTAGCCGCCTTGAGATAGAGCGGCGAGAATTGCGGCGTTTCGGTGGCCGACATGCGCTGCGCCGCGTTGCAGCCCAATATGTTCGCCTCGCCCGTAACGAAGGCAGCAAAGGTCAGCGACGGGTCCAGTCCGACCGACGCGGTGAAGCCTTGCTCGCCAATCGTGCCCGCCGCCACCGCCGGTGTGCCGTGCATTCCGTGCGCGCCGTCATTGGCCGGCATCCTGCCATTGCCCAGGGTAAGTTCGGGCATCTTGCGGCGACCGGGGTGAACCTGGATGCGCACATTGCGCACTTCGCTACGCGCGATCTTCCACGCCAGCGAAAGCCGGTCGGCGAAGCGGTCCTGCACCCAATTGGCGGAAAATTCGGTCGGCAGATAAAGGTCGAGCGTGCCGGTATCTTCGCAGAAACCGCCCAGCTGGATCGGGCGAATCCATTGGCTGTGCAACTGGTGACCAAGATCCTTGCGCAGACCCTGGCTGATATCGGACCAATCGGCCGCCAGGTTTACCGCTTCGATATCGTCGATCACGTCTTCCCCGGCCTTGGGTTTGGATGCGTATGCCCCGCCTGCTTTATTCGCCATGCTCACCCCATCAATCCGTGCCGTAGCGATTATCCGCTACCATTATTGTTCGTTTCGGACAAAGCTTCGCCTGGACGCAGAATCGCGAGATTCGGCGACGTTCCCGCCTGTTCCAGTGCTGTAAAACCCGGCCTGTCCCGCGCCGGGTGAGACCCGTTTAGAGAACAGGCGGGCGCTTGGCGCAAGTGTGGGCAACCGAATAAAACCAAATAAGTGGTATTGACTCGTCGCTATGGCGCAGGGCTGCGTTTAACTGCCTGTTTGATAACAAGACTTTTCATCAGTGCGCGCGACTCGCGGTGAATCCTAGGTTTACGATGTTCAACTTTCGTGACACCGAAATTCCAACGCAAAAAGCCGGCGCATCACGCGCCGGCTTTCCGTTTCGATCGGACCGATTGCCGGGCGAATCGCAGCCAAGCGATTCGCCAGCGGCAGCAATATCAGAGAGCGGCGACCCGCTTCGACAGGCGCGACATTTTGCGTGCTGCGGTATTTTTGTGAAACACGCCGCGAGCAACGCCGCGGGCCAGTTCGGGCTGTGCCGCACGAAGCGCTTCGGCAGCTTGCTTCTGGTCGCCGCCTTCGATGGCGGTTTCCACTTTCTTGAGGAAGCCGCGAATACGGCTGACGCGTGCGCCGTTGATTTCGGCACGGCGTTCATTGCGGCGAATGCGCTTCTTGGCTTGCGGCGTGTTGGCCATGATAATCCTTGTTGGTGGGTCGCGTCTGGCGCGCCCCTGTGTCTGTCCGGTCTAAAGATAGGGTCGGCGGAAGCCCGCCGCAAGCCGCGCCCCCTAGGGCGAATGGGCCACATGGTCAAGGATTTTGGGCAAGTCGATCCGCCTATTTCTGGCAGGCGGTGCAATACCATGTGCTGCGCCCACCTTGTACCACGCGTTTCACGGTACCGCCATCGTCGCGGTGGCAGGGTTGGCCTTCCCTGCCATAGACATCGAAGCGCGTGGCGAAATAGCCGAGTTCTCCGTCGGGCCGGGCATAATCGCGCAGGCTCGATCCGCCATCCTCAATCGACTGCACCAGCACTTCGCGAATGGAGGGAACCAGCCGCTCCAGCATGGCGAGAGTGACGCGCCCGCCCGCGCGGCGCGGCGAAATCGCCGCACGCCAGAGCGCTTCGCACACATAGATATTGCCCAGCCCGGCGACGATTCGCTGGTCCAGCAGCAGCAGCTTGATCGCCTGCTTGCGGTCTTTCAGCACCGATTTGAGGTAGGCTGCTGTTAGTCCATTGCCCAGCGGTTCCGGCCCCATGGCGGCAAATTGCGGCCAGCTTTGCCAGGTATCCGTATCGAGCAGATCGACCGAACCGAACCTGCGCGGATCGCATAGAGAGAATCGGTGCGCGGCGGTATCGATGACCAGATGATCGTGCTTGTCCGCTTCCTCCGGATCGATTCGCCAGCGTCCGCTCATGCCCAGATGGAACACCAATGTGCGCGCCCGGTCGGTATGGATCAGCCCGTATTTGGCCCGCCGTTCCAGCCCCGTGACGCGCGAGCCGACCATTGCCTGGACCAGATCGGCGGGGAAGGGGCGGCGCAGATCGGGCCGGTTGAGCGTAAGCCGCTCGATCCGCTCCCCATCGAGAAAGCGCGCCAATCCGCGAATGGTGGTTTCGACTTCGGGAAGCTCGGGCATGAATTATCCGGCGGTTGGTGAAGCGGCCTCCTAGCCCAATGTAGGGACCGCCGAAAGCCGCGCCTGCCCGCTCTCGATCCCCCGCTTTCCTAACCCCCTTTGCCCGCATCGCAATTCACCCTAAAGCCCCCTGCCATGAGCAAGCCCACCGATACCGTCAGCTTCGGCTATGAAGACATCGCCCCAGAAGAAAAGACCGAGCGCGTGGGTGCAGTCTTTTCCAGCGTGGCGGAAAAATACGACATCATGAACGATGCCATGTCGGGCGGGATGCACCGTTTGTGGAAAGATCGCTTCGTGCGCCGGGTGAAACCGCAGCCGGGCGAAGCAATGCTCGATATGGCCGGCGGGACCGGCGATATCGCTTTCCGCATGGCGGAGCGCGGGGCCGATGTGACCGTGGCGGATATCAACCAGGACATGCTGGATGTCGGCATGGAACGGGCGCTGGAGCGCGGGCTGACGGGGCTCGCATGGTCATGCCAGAATGCCGAGGAGCTGACCTATCCCTCGCGCCAGTTCGATGCCTATACGATCGTCTTCGGCATCCGCAACGTGACCCATATCGACAAGGCCCTGGCGGAAGCTCACCGGGTGCTCAAGCATGGCGGGCGGTTCTATTGCATGGAATTTTCGACCACGCAGTGGCCGGGTTTCAAGCAGGTCTACGATCTCTATTCGCACCAGGTAATGCCGAAGATCGGCGGCGCGATTGCAGGGGACGAGGACAGCTATCGCTACCTCGCCGAATCGATCCGGCGCTTCCCGACCATGAGCAATTTCGAAGCCATGATCCGCGAGGCGGGTTTTGCAAATACCAAGGTCGAGGCGATCCTTGGCGGTGCGGTTGCAATCCACTCCGGGTGGAAGGTGTGAGAAGTTCAGGCTTGGCGCGTTGCCGTACAGCCCGGCAGGAGCAAACAGCCACATGACCCGCCCTGCCACGCATATCTGGCGGCTGCTGAAATGGGGCCGGACATTGGCGCGCCACGGCGCGCTGCGCGGGATCGAGCGCGACCCGAACACGCCCGGCCCGGTCAAGCGCCTGGCGAGAATCGCTCGCTTCGGCACGTTCCAGCCTGCCGCGCCCGATTATGCCGGAGCGTTTCGCGAAATCGGGCCTGCTGCGATCAAGCTGGGCCAGTCGCTGGCGACCCGGCCCGATCTGGTGGGGGAGGATGCCGCGCGCAACCTGCTCTCGCTGCAGGATAACCTTCCGCCGATACCGTTCGACCAGATTCGCCGAGCGATCGAAGCCAGCTTCGAAAGTCCGCTGGAAGACTATTTTGCCGAGATCGATCCCCAGCCGGTTGGCTCTGCCTCCATTGCGCAGGTCCACCGCGCGGTGACCACAGATGGGCGGCAGGCTGCGGTGAAAGTGCTGCGCCCCGGCATCCGCGAACGCTTTGCCAGCGATATTGCGACCTATGAATGGGCGGCGGCTCATCTCGAGGCTTTGGGCGGGGAGGCCGCCAGGCTGCGGCCGCGGCTGACCATCGCCAATTTCAAACGCTGGACCAATCGCGAGCTGGACCTGCGGCGCGAAGCTGCCAGCGCCAGCGAACTGGCCGATGCGATGCGCGGGATCGAGGGATACCGTATTCCCGATATCGACTGGGACCGGACCAATGGCAGGGTGATGACCATCGAATGGATCGACGGCATCAAGATTTCCGACCGGGAGGCTCTGCTGGCGGCGGGCCACGATCTGCCCGACCTCGCCAAGCGGCTGGTGTTGGCATTCCTGACCCAGGCGATCAGTGCCGGATTTTTTCATGCGGACATGCACCAGGGCAACCTGTTCGTGCGCGCCGATGGCACGATCGTGGCGATCGATTTCGGGATCATGGGCCGGATCGACCGGCAAGCACGGCAATGGCTCGCCGAGATTCTCTATGGGCTGACCACCGGCAATTACAAACGCGTGGCGGAAATCCATTTCGAAGCGCAATATGTGCCCAGCTATCACTCGGTCGACGAGTTCGCGACCGCCCTTCGCGCGGTGGGCGAGCCGATGCGCGGCAAGCCGGTCAGCGAGCTGTCGGTGGGCCAGATGCTGGACGGCCTGTTCGCCATCACCCGCGATTTCGACATGCAAACCCAGCCGCATCTGCTGCTGCTGCAGAAAACCATGGTGATGGTGGAAGGGATCGCCACCCAGCTCGATCCGCAGATCAATATGTGGGACGTTTCCGCACCATTCGTGCGGGAATGGATTCGCGGAGAGCTTGGTCCCGAGGCGGCTCTGGCCGACCGTATTCGCGAAGATACCGACACTTTGCTGCGCATTCCGGCGCTGGTTCGCCGCCTGGAACAGCAATACCCGCCGAGGGGCGGCGCACCCGACCCGCCGCCATTGCCCGAGGTCGAACTGATGTGGACCCGCCGTCAGCGCAAGGCGCGCGGCTGGCCCGGCTATTTGCTCGCCGCTATGGCCGGCGGCGCAGCGATTGCGGGTGCGACGGCGATGGGCTGGATCGGCTAGGGATCCAGACGAAGCGCGCGCCGGCGTATCTCATTCCAGCGGCTCGCGGTGCGGCAATATACGGCTTGCGATCAGCAGCACGACGACCATCGCCGCCTCCACGATCATAGGCAGGAAGAATCCGTCCCCGCTGCCATGTGTAAACAGCGTGATCGTCCGCCCCAGCAGGGCGATGCCGAACAGGGCCGCGGGCACCAGCAATATGTCGCCATCGCGCCGCCATGCTCCCCAGATCGTGCACACCGCGCCGACCACGAAAAACGCGGTCATATCGCCCCTGATTGCCGCCACGCCCAGATTATTATCCGCGCCAATGCCGAACCCGTCCGCCTGTGCAACCGGATCGATCAGGAAGCCGAGGCCGGTGATCAGGAAGAACAATCCGGCCACGAACAATATGGCGGTCAGGAACAGGCGCATGTGATTTCCCCCTCGACTTGTATGGTCTTTCGACCTTTATGCAGCGATCTTAGCAGTCCGGTAAGGATAAGTGTCCAGACAAAAACAACCAAAATGCTTACAAGGCTGGCAGCGTGCCCAAGCGGGAGCTAGGCTGCCGACCATTCGATAGGGCTAGAGGGGCGATACGAAAGAGCAGATGGGCGACCAAGCAGCCTTCAGGATACTGCTGGTGGTGGGCGGCGGCATCGCGGCCTACAAATCCTGCGAACTTGTCCGCCTGATCCGCAAAGGCGGCGGCGATGTTACCTGCGTGGTGACCGAAGGCGGTCAGCAATTCGTTACCCCGATGGCGCTGGCCGCGCTGAGCGAGAACGAAGTCCATACCTCGCTGTGGAACCTTAAAAACGAAGCCGAAATGGGACATATCCAGCTCAGCCGGGAAGCGGACCTGGTGGTGGTCTGCCCGGCCACGGCCAATATGCTCGCCAAAATGGCGATGGGTATTGCCGATGATCTGGCCACCACGCTGATTCTGGCTACGGACAAGCCGGTGATGGCGGTCCCGGCGATGAATGTGCGGATGTGGCAGCACGATGCCACGCAGCGCAACGTCCATATCCTGCGCGAATCCGGTGTGCGAGTGGTAGATCCCGACGTCGGCGCGATGGCCTGCGGGGAATTCGGCCCCGGCAGACTTCCCGATCCCGAGGTAATCTGGGACGAGATAGCGACCTTGTTCGGCGTCGATAGCGGTGTGGCTCGTCCGGTGGGCGAGAATGACGGCGAGGGCGCAGGTGAAAGCGAGACTATCGCCTATTCCGCGCAGCACGGCGCCGAAGCCAGCGCAGGACTCAGCGGGCTGCTATCATCGATCATCCCGCGCTCCTTGCGCGACGATACGCCAGCCGAGGTGGCAGCCGACCAGGCCGATATGGAACGTGCCGAGCTGGAGCAGGCCGAGATGGAGCGGGCCGCGCTCGATGCCGTGCCCGATACCGGCGGACCCTTGCTGGCGCGCAAGGGCGGGGCGAATTCCGCGCCTCCCACCGATCCAGAGGCGATCAATCACGAAGTTGCCACCGGCGCAGGCAGTGCCGCGCCCGAGCCGCTGGAAGGCGATGAGGGCCATCCCTCGACCGATGTCGAGCAACCGGACGCACCGGCAGACCCGCTGGACGGGCAGCCCGCATTCGATGCCGAGCCCGAACATCGCCCGCTTTACGGCAAGCATGTGCTGATAACCGCCGGGCCGACCCGCGAGCCGATCGATCCGGTACGATACATCGCCAATCGCTCCAGCGGGAAGCAGGGTTTTGCAATCGCCGCCGCAGCCGCAAATGCCGGCGCGCGCGTTACTTTGGTCGCTGGTCCGGTGTGGCTGGAAACGCCGCCGGGGGTTGACCGGATCGACGTGGAATCGGCCCGCGAAATGGCCGATGCCGTGAAGAAGGCGCTGCCTGCCGATGCCGCGATCATGGTCGCGGCGGTGGCCGATTGGCGCAGCAAGGAAACCGCCGCATCCAAAATGAAGAAGCGCGGCTCTGCCCCCCCGGCGCTGTTGCTCACCGAAAACCCCGATATCCTGGCGACAGTCGCCACCGGCAACAAACGGCCCAAATTGCTGATCGGCTTTGCGGCGGAAACCGACGACGTGGTCGAAAACGCGATAGCCAAGCGCAAGCGCAAGGGCGCAGACTGGATCGTGGCCAACGATGTGTCAGGCGACGTGATGGGCGGCGAAGCCAACGCAGTCTCGATCGTGACCGCCCACGGCGTGGAAGACTTGCCCGAAGCGCCCAAGGACGAGGTCGCGGCCGCGCTGATCGAGCGAGTTGGCAATGCACTCAATGCAGTGGAAGAGGGCGCGTATGACTGATGCGGTTGCGGTGCAGGTAAAGCGTCTGCCACATGGCGAGGGGCTGGACTTGCCGCATTACGCCACCGTCGGCGCAGCCGGGATGGATGCGGTGTCGGCGGAGGACATATCGCTCGCGCCGGGAGAGCGCCACGCGGTCACCACCGGCCTCGCGCTGGCCATCCCGCCGGGGTATGAAATACAGGTGCGCCCGCGCAGCGGCCTGGCGCTGAAGCACGGTATCTCCGTGCCCAACACTCCCGGCACCGTGGATAGCGATTATCGCGGCGAGCTGAAGGTGATCCTGATCAATCACGGAACCGAAGATTTCGCGGTCAAGCGCGGCGACCGCGTGGCCCAGCTGGTGCTAGCTCCGGTGGTGCGGGCTGCGTGGGACGAAGTGGCGGAACTCGGCGATACGCAGCGAGGCAGCGGCGGCTTCGGTTCTACCGGCGGTCACGACAAGCTGCGATAATTAGCCGATAGCTAACGAAAAAGGCGGACCCGCTTGCGCAGGCCCGCCTTTTCATTGTTTCCATCTTGCCCGCGATCAATCGATGCGGCGGACTTTCTTGCTGCGATCTTCCGGTGCGATCGAGATGCGAACCGTTTCGCCGGAGTTTCCGGGGAAGTCGGTGAACATCGCGTCGACCAGGTTCGGCACCAGATATTGCAAACGGTCTGACCGGCTCACGGCCTCTGCGCTGCCTTCGAACAGACGTTCACCTGTGGCGGTGTTGTCGATCTTCAGGTCGATTTCGCTGGTGTAGACGGTATAGCTGCGCACTTGCGGCCCATCGAAAAACGGATCGTGATACCCGAACGCCCACGGCCCGCCGCGGAACCCGCCATAGCCGCGATAGCGTGAGCGATAACCCAACCGCGAATAGCCGATCGGACGGTATCCATACCACGAGCTGTAGAATGGATCGTAGAAACCGCTGCCCGTGCTGCGGACCCGCTCGCGCCCATTATCGACGTCGTAATCGAAGCGGACCAGCAGATTGGCATTTTCCGGCCCGGCCGCTTGGACGTAACCAAGCCGCGCCATTTCCGCCTCGACATAATCGGCATAAAGCGCGAATTCGAGGCCGCCCGCCAGTGCCGGATCGTCCGCCACCACGGCGAATGTCTGGCCCTGCGGCGCAGGCAATTGCGTAGCGAAACGCGAAACGTCTGCCTTGAACGGCGTGGCGCACGCAGCAACGGTGCCCAGCATGAGCGGAGCGGCGGCAAGCTTGGCTGCGCGGCTCCAGTTGAATTTCGTATCGGTCATCTGCGATCCCCAAAGGTGTTTGCGCATGATCGTGAAACCGGGGGCACCTGCAAGCGGTTCCCGGCGCGCCATACGCCTATCGTCATTTGTAGGGCACGGTCTAGCGCATTGGCTATGAACCGGGTTTGAATGCCGAGATTCACATTTGTGAAGGAAATCAGTGGGGTTAGGGCTTCGATCCTCCCTTGGCGCCCGCCCGATGAGATCAGCCGCGCACCAGCCCCAGCGCTTCATAGGCATTGGCCAACGTCGGCCCGGCCAGTTCACGCGCTTTCGCTGCGCCGCGGGCCAGGATAGCGTCGAGCGATTCGCGGTCCGCCTTCAATTCGCGGAAACGCTCCGAAATCGGGCTGAGCGTTTCGACCAGCACCTCGCCCAGAGCGGGCTTGAACTTGCCGAAGCCTTCGCCGCCATGTTCAGCTAGTACCGTGGCCACATCCTGACCGGCAATCGCGGCGTAGATCGTGACCAGATTGAGCGCCTCTGCTCGTCCTTCCAGTCCGGCAGCCTCGCTCGGCAGCGGTTCGGGATCGGTCTTGGCCTTCTTGATCTTCTTCATGATCGTATCGGCATCGTCGTTGAGATTGATGCGGCTGAGATCGCTGACGTCCGATTTGCTCATTTTGGCCGTCCCATCGCGCAGCGACATGATCCGCGCTGCTTCGGGCGGCATGATCGGATCGGGCAGGGTAAATATCGGCGCATCGGGCGATGCGAAGTCGTTATTGAATTTCTGCGCGATGTCGCGGGCTAGTTCGAGGTGTTGTTTCTGGTCGTCACCCACAGGCACGTGGGTCGCCTGATAAAGGAGCACGTCGGCAGCCTGCAGCACGGGATAGGCGAACAGCGCGATGCTGGCCCCTTCGCGGTGCTTGCCCGCCTTGTCCTTGAACTGCGTCATGCGGTTCAACCAGCCCATCCGAGCGGTGCCGTTCAGTAGCCATTGCAGCTCCGCATGGGCGGGAACCTGCGCCTGGTTGAACAGGATGGATCGATCCGGATCGATCCCGCAGGCCACCAGCGCGGCGGCCATTTCCAGCGTGCCTGCGCGCAGTTCCGCCGGAACGTGCGGCTGCGAAATGGCGTGGAGGTCGGCCAGGAAGAACAGGCATTGATTGCCGCCCTCCATCCCGTCCTGCATCGCCACCCAATTGCGGATGGCACCGAGATAATTGCCCAGATGAAGGTTGCCCGTGGGCTGTATGCCGGAAACTACGCGCATGGATTATCCTGAAGTTTAAGTCTGCCTGCGCATAAGCCGCTGCACGGTGCTGCGGTCAAGCACGCCGAGCAGCGCAGCGCCTGCACCATAGGTCGCAAGGCCCGCCGCGCCCAACAGCGCAAGGCCGGCCAGCCCTTCACCCAACGTGGCCCCAAACCACGGATCGATCCGCCCCATCAGCCACCATAGCACCGCCCCCATCGCCGCAGCGGCCAGCGCGATACGCAGCAGGCGTGATACGACGCGCGCAGTCAGCTTGAAGAAGCCGCGCCGCACCAGGATGAAATAAAGCAGCGCGGTATTGGTCCACGCGCCGATCGCGCCCGAAACCGCCAGCGCCAGCACACCGATTCGCGGCACCAGCAGCAGGTTCAGCCCCACCGTGACGAGCAGCGACACGGCAGCGGTATAGACCGGGGTGCGGGTATCCTTGCGCGCGAAGAAATTCGGGGTCAGAACTTTCACAAGCACATAAGCGGGAAGCCCGATCACAAGGCCGGACACCACCGTCCCGGTGATCGCCGCATCGCTCGCGGTAAACTCGCCGCCTTGCATGAACACCCGCACGAACGCGCCGCCGGTAAAGAACAGCGCAACCGCCGCAGGTACGGTAAGCAGCATGGCAAGCTCCACCGCGTTCGATTGCAGCCGCTGCGCCTGCTCGCCTTCCTCGCGCGCGATAAACCGGCTGAGCGCTGGCAGGATCGCGGTGCCGAGCGCGATTCCGATAATCCCCAGCGGCAACTGGTTCCAGCGGTCTGCCATCGCGAGGTAGGTAATCGATCCTTCGGGCAATACGCCCAGGAAGAACAGGTCGATAAAGCGGCTGATCTGGTACACGCCAGCCCCGAAAATGGCGGGCAGGACGAGTATGCCCAGCTCCTTCACCCGGTCGGTGATGCGCGGGCGCGACAGCGGAATGGTAAAGCCCCCGCGCCGCATCCAGAAGGTCAGCCATGCGAGTTGAAGCAGGCCCGATACCGACACCGCGATGGCCAGCCACAGACCGGTCGCCTGCCGCGTATTCTCGCCATCGCCCTGCAGCAGGCCCCAGGTAAGCGCGGTCAGCAGACAAATATTCAGGATGATCGGCGCAGCCGCCGCAGCGGCAAAGCGCGACAGCGAATTGAGCACCGCGGCGGTCAGCGTGGCCAGGCTCATGAACAGCAGATAGGGGAACGCGATGCGCCCCATCGTAACCGCCAGCGGGGAATTTTCCGGATCGGCAGCCAGTTCGTCGCTGGAGAACTGGTAGAGGATCCACGGCATCGCGAACATGATGATCGCACCGAACAGGATCAGGATCGGCAGCAATATCGCCAGCACCTCGCTGGCGAATCGCCGCGCCTCGCTCTCGCCATCGGTCATGTGGCGGTTGAACAAGGGCACGAAGGCGCTGGCGAAGGCGCCCTCGGCGAACAGGCGGCGGAAGATATTGGGCAGCTGAAACGCCAGCTGCCATGCATCCGCTACCCCGCCGGCGCCGAGAACACGCGCCAGCAGGATGTCGCGGGCAAAGCCGAACACCCGGCTGACCATGGTCAGCCCGCCGATCGTCCCGACATTTTTGAGCAGGCTCATCTAGCTACCGCCTGCGCTTATATCCGGCTCAGTTGCCTGCCGCCGGCGCGCCCTCGGCGGCATTTTCTTGCGCGCGCTTTTGCTGCAATTGCTGGACATACAGGCCGTTGAAATCGATCGGATCGAGCATCAGCGGCTGGAAGCCCGCATCGCGGGTGGCGTCGGCAATCACCCGGCGGGCGAAGGGGAACAGGATACGCGGCGCTTCGGCATACATGAAGGCGTGCATCTGTTCGTCGGGCATGTTGCGCATGCCGCACAGGCCGCAATAGGCCAGCTCGATCAGATAGACATTGCCCTGGTCGGACTTCGCCGTGACATTGATCTTCAGCTCGACCTCGTGGATTTCGCCGTCGACCGGCTTGGCACCGATATTGAACTGCAGGTCGATCTGCGGCTGGGCTTCCCACTTGTAGCAATCGGGTGCGTTGGGATTTTCAACCGACAGATCCTTCACATATTGCGATAGGATGCCGGCAACTGGTGAAGTGTCTGCGCCATTGGGTGCGGGATCCATGTTCAGATCGGTGAGAACGTCGCCTTCTTCGGCCATGTCGATATGTCTTTCGTGTCTGGAGCGAATTGTTGGCCGCGCGCCTAGCACCGCGCGCGCGGCGCGGCAACTTGCGGCGAAGCGTGGCGCTGCCCCGGCAGGAGTTGCCCGCCTTGCCCCTGAAACTGGCGATTCTGCGTTGCCCATTTGTAATTCGCGCCCATATAAGGCAAATTACAGGACTTTGAGCGGCACCTCGTTCCGCTCTTGAAAATCGGGTGCCTTTGCATTGACTTACGAAATCGTAATCCTCGCCATGATCGCCGCGTTCCTCGGTATGCGGCTGTATTCCGTGCTCGGCAAGCGCGCCGAGGGCGAGGAAGAATTCACGCCCCGCCATTTCGAATCGCCCAAACAGGCCGATCCGCGCACCGAGGATGCGCCGCGCAGCATCACCCCGCCGCAGCGCAATCCGGAACTGGAAAGCGTGGTCCCCGCAGTCGAGCGCGGGGTGAACGAGATTGCCTCTGCCGATCGCAGCTTCGATCTGCTCGGCTTTATGGAAGGCGCGCGCGGTGCCTATGCCATGGTTCTCGAGGCGTTCTGGCGTGGTGACAAGGAAGCACTGCGCCAGCTGTGCGATGATGATGTCTATGCCAGCTTCGCCTCTGCCATCGATGCGCGCGAAGAAGCGGGCCATACGCTGGACAACAAGCTGATCCGGGTGGAAGATTCCAAGGTCCATTCCGCCATGATGGATGGTCGCACGGCGCGAATCGCGGTGCTGTTCGTGTCCGATATTGCAGCGGTCACGCGCGACAAGGATGGCAATGTGGTTGCCGGTTCGCTGGACGATGCGGTGGAAAGCCGGGACATCTGGACCTTCAGCCGCGACGTTACCTCTGCCGGGCCGGACTGGATTCTCGACGAAACAGACGAAGGCTAGGGCCGCAATATGCGATGGGGGCGGATCGAAGGCTGGGGTCTGCTGGCCGCCGCAATGTTGCTGGCAGGCTGCGCGACAAAGGCTCCCCCGCAGCCGATCACCGTCGCGCCGGGCGTCCAGGCCAGCGTTACCAGCGCAATTTTTTCCGGGATCGCTGCGGGACCGACCATCGGCTCGCTGGCTCTGCGGCAGGACGATGCCGGACCCGCGCTGACCTCATTCATCGAAAGCTGTCCCAAGTTGCTGATCCGCAAGGATGCCAGCGGCTTGACCCGGCCGGAGGATTGGCAGGCACCTTGCCGATCGGCAATGGGCTGGCCCTATGGCCGCGCCGACGACTTCTTCGAATCGCAGTTCGAAACCGTGCGCGTGGGCGATGGGCTGGCATTCGCCACCGGCTATTTCGAACCCGAAATCGCGGGCAGTCGCACCCGCAGGCCGGGCTTCGCCACGCCGGTTTACGCCATCCCGCCCGACCTCATCCGCGCCTGGCCCGGCGACATGCCCGAAGCCGAGCGCGAGGGCCGCCCGCCGCTGGGCCGCTATGATGAAAGCGGCGCATTCGTTCCGTATTACGACCGGGCCGAAATCGAGGAAGGCGCACTGGCCGGTCGCGGGCTGGAACTGGCTTGGGCAGCGGACCCGGTCGAGCTGTTCTTTCTGCAGATCCAGGGCAGCGGAAGGCTCCGCACCCCCGAGGGCGAGGTTATCCGCATCGGTTATTCCGGCCAGAATGGGCGTGGTTATACCGCCATCGGCCGGGTGATGCGCGATCGCGGGCTGCTGGGCGAGGAACCCGGCCAATTTGCGCCCACCATGCAGGGGATCATGCAATATTTGCGGCAATATCCCGAAGCTGGCCGCGACCTGATGCGCGAAAACAAAAGCTGGATTTTCTTTCGCCTGCTGGAAGGTGACGGGCCGCTCGGCGCGCTGGAAGTGCCAGTGCGCGGCGGGTCCAGCGTGGCGGCGGACCCTAATTTCGTGCCGCTCGGCGCGCCGGTATGGCTGCGGCTCGACCGGCCCGAGGCAGGCGGCTTGTGGATTGCGCAGGACACTGGCGGCGCGATCAAGGGGGCCAATCGCTTCGATACTTTCTGGGGTGCCGGTCCGGATGCGCGCGAGACCGCCGGCGGGATGAGTGCACGCGGACAAGCGCTGGTGCTGGTGCCGAAGGGCACGCTGGCGAGACTGTCGGGCACCGAAGAAGATCAATGACCCATCCGCGCGGGCTGAGCGATGACGAGGCCGCCGCGTGGGAAAAGCTGGCCGAGACTGTCCAGCCTTTATCCGGTGCGGCTTTGCCTGCGCGCTCTCTTGCTGTTCCACCCCGCGCCCCCTCTCGGCCACCACATAAGGCCGCTCGCGCAGGCGGCCCGGCCAGGGCGCCGGATTCAGCAGTCTCGGGCCGAAGACCGGATAGCAAACCGGGCTCCATGCCCATCCGGTCCAACACGCTCGACGGCCACTGGAACCGCAAGATCAAGTCCGGACAGATCGAACCCGATTTCAGCCTCGACCTGCACGGCCATACGCTCGATGCGGCCTATAACCGGCTGATGAGCGGTATGGCGCAGGCGCGCAGCATGGGTGCACGGGTTATTCTGGTGGTGACGGGCAAATCGCGCCCGGTCGACGCGGCGGACCGGGGCACGTCGCGCGGCGCGATCCGGGCCAAGATGCTCGATTGGCTGGCAGCCAGCGATCACGGCAATTCCATCGCCGCGATACGAAAAGCGCACCGCCGCCACGGGGGCGAGGGTGCGCTTTACCTGATCTTGCGCAGGGGTTGAGCCTGCGCGAAGTTGAATGCGGCGTCAGGCGGCGGCTGCTTGCCCACCGAATTGCTGCGCGATTTCCTCGGGCGCTTCGTTGCGGATGAGGTAATCGAACGCGCCCAGACCGGCCTTCGATCCTTCGCCCATCGCGATCACGATCTGCTTGTGCGGCACGGTGGTGGCATCGCCCGCAGCAAAGATACCGGGCAGGCTGGTCGCGGCATGATCGTCGATCACGATCTCGCCATGCTGGCTCAGCTCGATACCCGATCCGGCCAGCCATTCGGTGTTGGGCACCAGCCCGATCTGGACGAACACACCGTCAAGCGCGACTGTATGACTTTCCCCGCTGTTGCGCTCGGCGTAAACCAGTCCGGTCACCTGCTCGCCATTGCCGGTCACTTCGCTCGTCTGCGCGGAAGTGATCACATCGACATTAGCGAAGCTGCCGAGCTTGCGCTGCAACACCGCATCGGCGCGCAATTGGCTGTCATATTCGATCAGCGTGACATGGCCGACGATGTTGGCCAGATCGATCGCCGCTTCCACGCCCGAATTGCCCCCGCCGATCACTGCCACGCGCTTGCCCTTGTAGAGCGGCCCGTCGCAATGCGGGCAGTAGGCCACACCCTTGTTGCGATATTCCTCTTCGCCCGGCACGCCCAGTTGCCGCCAGCGCGCACCGGGTGCCAGCACCAGCGAGCGCGCCTTGAGTACCGCGCCATTGGCCAGCTCGACCTCGTGCATCCCGCCATCCTGCGCAGCTGGACGCAAGGCGGTGGCGCTCTGCAGTTTCATCACGTCGATCTCATATTCGCCGACATGCGTTTCCAGCTGCTGCACCAGCTTGGGGCCTTCGGTATAAGGGACCGAGGGCAGGTTCTCGATTCCCAGGGTGTCCGCAACCTGGCCGCCGAAACGTTCCGCCGCGATACCGGTCCGAAATCCCTTGCGTGCGGTATAGATCGCCGCCGCTGCGCCAGCGGGTCCGCCGCCGATAATCAGCACTTCATAAGGCTTTCTGGCGTTGAGCTTGGCCGCGGCTTTCTCCTCCGCGCCATCGTCCAGCCTAGCCAGGATTTCCTCGGCGCTCATGCGGCCATTGGCAAAGGGTTCGCCGTTCAGATAGATTGCGGGCACGGCCATCACCTTGCGGGCCTCGACCTCTTCCTGAAACGCGCCGCCTTCGATCAGCGTGGCGGAAATACCGGAATTGTTCAGCGCCATCAGGCTAAGCGCCTGCACCACGTCGGGGCAGTTCTGGCAGCTGAGGCTGAAATACATCTCGAATTTATACTCGCCGTCCAGGCCGCGGATTTGTTCGAGCAATTCGTCCGAAACTTTCGGCGGATGGCCGCCCGCCCATAGCAGCGCAAGCACCAGCGAAGTGAACTCGTGGCCCATCGGCAGGCCCGCAAAGCTGGCCGAGCGCGAAGGTTCGGATACCCGCACGATCTCGAAGCTCGGCACATGATCCGCCGTCCCGTCGAAGCGGGCGCTGACCATATCGTGCAGAGCCGCAATGTCGTCCAGCAGCTCGCGCGTCTTGGCAGAAGTTTCATCATCGCCCAGACTACCGACCAGCTCGATCGGCTCGCGCAGATTGGCGAGGTACTGGCCGAGTTGCTGTTTCATATTGTCGTCGAGCATGGTGATGATGTTCCTGTAAAAATTGGTTGGTTCGGGAAAGAAAGGGCCCCGGCCATATCGCTATGTCCGGGGCCCCTCTGCAGCCTGTCTGCGACCCTCGAAAGGCCCAGGCCTCAGCCGAAATTTAGATCTTGCCGACGAGGTCCAGCGAAGGGGCCAGCGTCTCGCTGCCTTCTTCCCACGCGGCCGGGCAGACCTGACCGGGGTTCTCGCGGACATATTGCGCAGCCTTGATCTTGCGGACCAGTTCGCTGGCATTGCGGCCAACGCCTTCGCAGGTGATTTCCATGATCTGGATCACGCCGTCGGGATCGATCACGAAAGTCGCACGGTCGGCGAGGCCCGATTCTTCGCGCAAAACGCCGAAATTATTGGCCAGCGTGTGCAGCTGGTCGCCCAGGAAGGGGAACTCGATCCCGCCGATCTTGTCCGACGTATCGTGCCATGCCTTGTGGCTGAAATGCGTGTCGGTGGACACGGCATAGACATCCACGCCGAGCGACTGGAGGTGATTGTACTGCTCGCCAAGGTCCTGCAGCTCCGTCGGGCAGACGAAAGTGAAATCGGCGGGGTAGAAGAAGAACACGGCCCAGCGGCCGTCCAGATTTTCCTGTGTAACGTCGAAAAAGTCCTTGCCTGCCTGGAAGGCGGTGGCCTTGAACGGTTTGATGGTGCTGCCAATGATACCCATGATTCAGATCTCCGTGATGGGGTTGAAAACTTACCGCCCAGATAGGGAGTGTTGCGCTGCAACAAAACGGAGTGTGCCGATCAGGCTGATCGAATAACTCAATGGAACGGAAAAGTTTTATCGCTTGGTGCGATGCAGCATAGCCCCGGGCTTGATACTTCTCGCTTCGTCATTGCGGGGTGCCGCAGGCCAGGCAGCGACCCATCGGGCGACCATGACGTATTTTAAAGCGCTAAAGCCGTTCGAAACGTCGCCCGATGGTCCGCTTCGCTACTTCCGCAACGACGAGAATACCTCGTCCATCAACCGCATTGCGCGCGGTGAAGCAGCTTGTGATCCGCCAGCACCAGCGCCATCATCGCCTCGACAACCGGCGCGCCGCGAATGCCGACGCATGGGTCGTGGCGGCCCTTGGTGCGGATTTGGGTCGCAGCCCCCTCGCGATCGATCGTATCGACCGGAGTAAGGATGGAACTGGTCGGCTTGAACGCAACCCGGCACACGACCGGCTGTCCGGTAGAAATACCGCCCGCCGTTCCGCCGGCATGGTTGGCGGCGAATTCCACGCCGTTATCGCCCGATCCGGATGGCCGCATGGCATCCGCGTTTTGCTCGCCCGTCAGGCTGGCCGCGCCGAACCCGTCGCCGATTTCCACCCCCTTGACTGCGTTGATGCCCATCATCGCTGCGGCAATGTCGGCATCGAGCTTGGCATAGACCGGCGCGCCCCAGCCTGCGGGCACTCCCGTGGCGACGCATTCCACCACTGCGCCGAGCGAGGATCCCGCCAGCCGCGCATCATCGACCAGCTTTTCCCAGCGTTTGGCGGCCCAGGCGTCGGGGCAGAAGAACGGGTTATTGCCGATCTCGTCCAAATTCATCGCATCGCGGTCGATCGCATCCTCGCCGATCTGGCTGACATAAGCGGTGATCGTCACTTCGGGGATGACCAGCCGCGCCACCCCGGCCGCCGCCACCCGTGCGGCGGTTTCCCGCGCGCTGGAGCGGCCGCCGCCGCGATAGTCGCGAAAGCCGTATTTCTGGTCGTAAGCGTAATCGGCATGGCCAGGGCGATAGGATTTGGCGACTTCGGAATAATCCTTCGATCGCTGATCCATATTCTCGATCAACAGGCTGATCGGTGTTCCGGTCGTCTTGCCCTCGAACGTGCCAGAGAGGATTTTGATCTGGTCAGGTTCCTTGCGCTGGGTGGTGAATTTCGATTGGCCGGGCTTGCGCGCATCCAGGAATGGCTGGATCGCCGCCTCGTCCAGTTCCAGCCCCGGCGGGCACCCATCGACCACCGCGCCCAGTGCGGGCCCGTGGCTTTCCCCCCATGTCGTAAAGCGGAAGACCCGCCCGAAACTGTTCCAACTCATGCACCGGTTCATGTCCCAACTGTGGGCTGGTGTCCACAAGTGCTGGACCAAGCGATTCTATGCGCGCAACAAAGCCGGTATGATCGCGAAACTCAAAGGCCTGCTGGACGAAACCGGGGAAGACTGGGCGGTAATCGATGTCGGCGGTGTCGGTTATCTCGTCCATTGTTCAGCCCGCACGCTGGCGGCATTGGGCGAAATTGGCGAAAGCTGCACCGTATTCACCGACTTGCAGGTGAGCGAAAACGACATGCGCCTGCTGGGGTTTGCCGAGGGGTCGGAGCGGGACTGGTTCCGCTTGCTGACGGGCGTGCAGGGAGTGGGTAGCAAGGTCGCGCTGGCGATCCTGTCCGCCCTCTCCACCGCCGAGGTACAGGCGGCATGCGCAAATGGAGACGCCGCGATGGTGGCGCGCGCGCAAGGGGTGGGGCCGAAACTCGCCGGGCGGATCGTCAATGAATTGAAGGACAAGGCCGGCGGGCTTGCCGTGTCGGCTGGCGGCGGGGCGGCTATGGCGGCTCCGGCTGGCGGCGCGGCGGCGGATGCTGTCTCGGCGCTGGAGAATCTGGGCTTCAAGCCTTTGGTCGCCGCGCGGGCAGTGTCTGCGGCGCAAAAAGAGCTGGGCGAGGGGGTTGCAGAAGGCGAGCTGATCCGCGTGGCTTTGAAGCGGGCGGCGTCATGACCATCTCGCCACTTGGTCATCCTGAACTCGTTTCAGGATCCATCGTACCGCCCGCGCGGAGGCAGTGGCCCGAAGCCGAGCCCGATCGCCAGATCGTGCCAATCGGGGTTCTCGCTCTCGATCAGATTGATCTTCCAAGGCCTGTGCCAATTCTTGAGTTGCTTTTCGCGCAGGATCGCCCCTTCCATGTCGCCGAACATCTCGTAGCGGACGAGACGGCGGACGCCGTAGCGGCTAGTGAAACCGCCGGTAATGCCCTCACGATGTTCGTAAAGCCTCTTCATTACGTCGGAAGTGACTCCGATATAAAGCGTACCTCGTGGCTGGCTTGCAAGGATATAGACGCAAGGGCTGCGCTCGAACGGCATGGATCAACGCGTGCCGAAAATTGGACCCTGAAACAAGTTCAGGGTGACGAAAAGTCTAAAGTCACCGCTAAAGCTTATCATACTGTACTCGTTTCAGCATCCATTTCAGTACCTGCAGCGAAAGAAGGATAAGGGATGCGACATTCCGTAGGTTACACCTTGATTGTCCTGGCCTTCATGGGCGGAATTGCGTTCGGTTTCCGGGCCGAGGGCTGGCTAGACGTGGACGCGTGCATGGATGCAGGTGGCGCTTGGGACTATCGAACGGGTTCGTGCAGGGCCGAATGACCGACCCCGTCCCCCTCCACACGCCCGACCGCCAGCCGGACGACCCCGACGCAGCCTTGCGTCCGAAATCGCTTGACGAATTTGTCGGTCAGGCCGCCGCGCGTGATAACCTCCGCGTGTTTATCGAGGCGGCGAAGTCGCGCGCGGAGGCGATGGACCATGTGTTGTTTTTCGGGCCTCCGGGCCTCGGCAAGACCACGCTGGCGCAGATCGTGGCGAAGGAGCTGGGGGTTGGGTTTCGCGCCACTTCCGGGCCAGTGATCGCCAAGGCAGGCGACCTCGCCGCGCTGCTCACCAATCTCGAGCCGCACGATGTGCTGTTCATCGACGAGATCCACCGCCTCAATCCGGTGGTCGAGGAGGTGCTTTATCCGGCGATGGAGGACCGCGCGCTCGATATCATCATCGGCGAGGGGCCATCGGCGCGCAGCGTGCGGATCGATCTGCCGCCTTTTACGCTGGTCGGTGCGACAACGCGGCAGGGGCTGCTGACCACGCCGCTGCGAGACCGGTTCGGCATCCCGGTGCGGCTGACATTTTATACCGAGAGCGAACTGCAACAGGTAGTCACCCGGGGTGCCCGGCTGCTGGATGTGGGCATCGACCCTTCGGGCGCGCGCGAGATTGCCCGGCGGGCGCGGGGCACACCGCGCGTTGCCGGGCGGCTGCTGCGCCGGGTGCGCGATTTCGCCCATGTGGCGGGCGATGGCACGGTCACCGCCAAGGTGGCGGACGAGGCGCTGACCCGGCTGGAGGTCGACCGGCTTGGCCTGGATGCGATGGATCGCCGCTATCTCACCATGATCGCGACCACATATAAAGGCGGTCCGGTGGGCGTGGAAACGCTGGCAGCGGGGCTTTCCGAACCGCGCGATACGGTGGAGGAGGTGATCGAACCCTATCTGATCCAGCTCGGCCTGATCGCCCGTACCGCGCGCGGGCGCTGTCTGAACGACTCGGGGTGGAATCACCTCGAAATGGTCCCGCCAGCACCAAAAACGGGTTCCGCGCAATCCGGCTTGTTTGACGCAAAACCTTAACGCGGCGCTAGGATTCGCAGGTTTTTCGGTTTCATAGTGGGACAGGTCGGCCCAGACCGCCCTTTCGCGGACGTTTTATTGCGCTCCACTCTGGAATTTGATGGTTAACTGCATTGCCGGTTAGGGCTCCTTCCCGTTTCTTGAGCAGCACAGGCATTCCCCCGATCCGGACCCGCCGGTTTGGAAGTGCCGCACAAGAAACGAAAGAGTTAGCTCATGTCGGTAAAATTGGCCCTGGCGAAACTGAGCGCCACCGTTGCAGGCACCGCCCTGCTGGCTGGCGGCGCAGTCCATGTCGCAGAAGCTCCGATCACGGATGCTCCGGTGTACAAGTCGGATTCGGCCAAGGCCAAACCGGCTGTGCGCTATATCAAGGATCGCCCGCCTGCACGGCGCGTGGTCAGCCGTCCCATCCAGCGCGAGCGCCGTATCGTGCGCCGCGAAGTGGAATGCGTGCCTTATGATGGCGCGGGCGGTAATGTAGCCTATGGCGCTCACGGTGCAGCGGGTGCACCTTATGCGGCAGGCGGACGAGATGCGGCAGGTGCCGGATATGCAGCCGGCGCAGCAGCTTGCCCGCCGATCTATCGCACCGCCTATGCTGCGGTTCCGGCATTGCCGCCGCAGCGCCCCTTCAGCGGCGGTAGCAGCGGCGGCGTGACCGTAATCGGCGGCAGCGGCGGTTTCGGTGGCGGCTTCGGCGGAGGCTTCTTCGGGGGCTTCTTCGGCGGCGGCGGATCGAGCGGCGGCAATGTGACCGTCAGTTCCACCACCACCGGCGGCTCGGGCAGCACCAGTGGTTCGAGCAGCGGCGGGATCGTGATCGACATCGACAATTCCAACAATGGCGGCTCGACGTCCAGCTCCACCGGCGGTTTCACATCGACCAGCACCGGCGGTTCCAGCTCGACCTCGACAGGTGGTTTCACCTCAACCGGCGGCTCCAGCTCGACCACCACAGGCGGTGTAAGCACCTCGACCGGCGGGATTTCGACCTCGACCACGTCGGGCAATGTCGATATTTCCAGCAGCACGGGCGGTGTTTCGTCGAGCAGCGGCAATGTGCGCGTTTCCAGCTCGTCTGGCGGTGTGTCTTCCAGCACTGGCGGGGTGTCTTCCAGCACTGGCGGGGTGTCTTCAAGCAGCGGCAATGTGTCGTCCAGCTCGGGCGGTGTGTCCAGCTCGTCCGGAAACGTCTCCAGCTCGTCGGGCAATGTCAGCTCGTCTTCGTCCTCCAGCAGCAGCTCCTCGAGTTCGTCTTCGTCCAGCTCGTCCTCCTCCGGTTCGTCTTCGGGCGGCAACGGCTCGGGCGGCATGACCAGCACGGGCGGTCACCCTGGCACCACGACTGGCGGTTATTCGAACGGTGGCAACACCACGACAAGCGGCAGCACGGGCGGGTCGTCCTCGTCGTCGAGCAGCTCCAGCAGTTCGTCCTCGTCGTCCTCCTCGTCCGGTTCTTCGAGCGGCGGAATGAGCACCAGCGGGATGTCGACCGGCGGGAGCTCGGGCAACATGACCAGCTCAACCTCCAGCTCGTCGTCCTCGTCTTCCTCTTCCTCGTCGAGCAGCGGTTCCAGCAGTTCGTCGTCGGGCAGCAGTTCGGGCAGCTCTTCGTCCAGCTCCGGTGGCACCAGCAGCGGCACGCAAGTTCCTGCGCCGCCGATGATGATCCTGTTCGGCCTGGCCGCAGCGGCGGTTCTGGGACGGCGCAAGTTCAAGGTAAAGCAGGGGGCCTGACCGCTCCGCTTCTTTCGCCTGACATTTCAAGGGCGGCTCCCGGTGAGGGGGCCGCCCTTTTTTGTCGGCTAGGCCCGGTGAACACCCATCGGGATGCGCACGAAAAAGGGGCAGCCCCTTTATCAGGAGCCGCCCCTTTTCGTAGCGCTAACGCTCAGGCTTATTTTGCGAGATTGCGCAGCACGTAATGGAGGATGCCGCCATTGCGGTAATATTCCATCTCGTTCGGGGTATCGATCCGGCACAATGCGGTGAAGGTGGCGGTGGAGCCATCGGCATGGGTCACGTCCACGGTAACATCCTGGCCCGGCTCCAATTCGGCAAGCCCGCGAATGGTGAAGGTGTCGTCACCGTCCAGCCCAAGGCTTTCGCGGCCTTCGCCATCCTTGAACTGCAGCGGCAGCACGCCCATCCCGATCAGGTTGGAGCGATGGATCCGCTCGTAGCTCTCGGTGATCACCGCGCGCACACCGAGCAGGATCGTGCCCTTGGCTGCCCAGTCGCGGCTGGAGCCGGTGCCATATTCCTTGCCTGCGATGACAACCAGCGGCGTGCCATCGTCCTTGTGCTTCATGGCGGCATCGTAAATCGCCATCTGTTCGCCGGCATAGGTGGTGTAGCCGCCTTCGACGCCCGGAACCATCTCGTTGCGGATGCGAATATTGGCGAAAGTGCCGCGCATCATCACTTCGTGGTTTCCGCGGCGGCTGCCGTAGGAGTTGAAGTCCGCCTTCGCGACCTGGTTCGATTTGAGATACTCGCCAGCGGGCGAATCTTCCTTGATCGAACCGGCCGGGCTGATGTGATCGGTGGTGGTCGAATCGCCCAGGATCGCGAGCGGCTTGGCATCCACGATGTCCATCACCGGGGCGGGCGTCATATCCATCCCGTCGAAATAAGGCGGGTTGGCGACATAGGTGGAACCCGGGCGCCATTGATAGGTATCGCTGCCGGTCACGTCGATCGCCTGCCAATGCTCGTCGCCCTTATAGACGTCGGCATAGCGGCTTTCGAACATTTCGCGGTCGATGCTAGTGGCGCGCAGATCGGCGATTTCCTGATTGCTCGGCCAGATATCGGCCAGCATCACGTCATTGCCATTCTGATCCTGCCCGATCGGCGTGGTGGTGATATCCTCGGTTACCGTGCCTTTCAGCGCATAGGCCACCACCAGCGGCGGGCTGGCAAGGAAGTTGGCGCGCACATCGGGAGACACGCGGCCTTCGAAATTGCGGTTGCCCGACAGCACGCTGGCCGCAACCAGATCGGTGTTGTTGATCGCTGCGCTGATCGGCGGGGCGAGCGGGCCGGAATTGCCGATGCAGGTCGTGCAACCATAGCCGACCAGGTCGAAACCGATATCGTTCAGTTCCTTTTGCAGTCCGGCCTTGATGAGATAGTCGGTGACCACTTGGCTGCCCGGCGCGAGGCTGGTTTTGACCCAAGGTTTGGGCTTGAGGCCCAGTGCATTGGCCTTCTTCGCGACCAGCCCGGCGGCGATGAGCACGTCTGGATTGGAGGTGTTGGTGCAGCTGGTAATCGCTGCAATCACCACGTCGCCATCGCCGATATCGTGGTCCAAGCCATCGACCGGCACGCGGATGGCTGTTTCCTTGCCGTAAAGCGTCTTGAGGTCGGAGTTGAACAGTTCGTCCACATCGGGCAGCGCGACCTTGTCCTGCGGGCGCTTGGGTCCGGCCAGCGAAGGCACGACCTTGTCCATCGCCAGTTCCAGCGTTTGCGAGAAAACCGGCTCGTTTTCGCCGGTGAACCACATGCCCTGTTCGCGGCAATAGGCTTCGACCAGCTCGATCTGGTGCTCGTCGCGCCCGGTAAGGCGCAGATAATCCAGCGTCTTGTCGTCGACCCCGAAGAAGCCGCATGTCGCGCCATATTCGGGTGCCATATTGGCGATGGTGGCACGGTCGGCGAGCGACAGGTTGCTCACGCCAGGACCGTAAAATTCAACGAAGCTGCCGACCACGCCGACTTCGCGCAGCATTTGCACGCAGGTCAGCACTAGGTCGGTCGCGGTGACGCCTTCGGACATCTTGCCCGTCAGCTTGAAGCCGACGACCTTGGGGATCAGCATGGAAATCGGCTGACCGAGCATGGCGGCCTCCGCCTCGATCCCGCCGACGCCCCAGCCCAGCACGCCCAGACCGTTGATCATGGTGGTGTGGCTGTCCGTGCCGACGCAGGTATCGGGATAGGCAATGGGGTTGCCGTCCGCATCCTCGCCCGTCCACACGCATTGGCCGATATTTTCCAGGTTCACCTGGTGGCAGATGCCCGTGCCCGGGGGCACCGCGCTGAAATTGTTGAGTGACTTGGAGCCCCATTTGAGGAAGTCGTAGCGTTCGGCGTTACGGGCATATTCCAGCTCCATATTCGCTTCCATCGCCTTGGGATGGCCGAACTCGTCCACCATCACCGAGTGATCGATCACCAGATGAACGGGGACCTGCGGATTGATCTTGGCGGTATCGCCGCCCAGCGCCGAAATCGCATCGCGCATCGCGGCCAGGTCCACCACGCATGGAACGCCGGTGAAATCCTGCAGCAGCACGCGAGCCGGGCGGTACTGGATTTCCTGGCCGGTAGTGGGGTTTTTCTGCCAATCGGCAATCGCCTGCACATGCTCGCGCCCGACGGTGAAACCTTCATCCTCGAAGCGCAGCATATTCTCCAGCAGCACTTTCAGGCTGAATGGCAGGCGCGAGACATCGCCGATGGTCTCGGCCGCCTTGGCGAAAGAATAATAGCCATATTCCTTGCCGCCAACCGAGAGGGTGGAGCGGGTGCCGAGCGTGTCCTTGCCAGTCTGAGCCATGGGTGGAGAGTTCCTTTTCGAAATTTGCTTTTGCCGCGGTGCACGATGCCTGATGGCAGGCTGCCGGGCGGCGATATTTTTATTGGTCTTGCGGCGGCACCTGCGCGCTTCGCCGCATCGCGTCAAGACCCGCACCTTTCCTACGTTTGCCGGTAAGCCGCGTTCCGTAGGGGCAGGGAGTTAAAGCGCGGTTTGTTCGGGCCGCCCCCGCCGTGTGGCGATCAGACAGCCGGTTACGATCAGCGATGTACCAAGAATCGTCGGCAGCGTCACTTGCTCGGCAAAGAACAGCCACCCGAACAATGCCGCCCACAGGAACCCGCTATATTCCAGCGGTACCAGCTCTTGTGTCTCGGCCCTGGCATAGGCCCATGCCAGCAACATCGCGGCAATCACGGTCAATCCGGCTGCCATCGCCGTATCGGTAAACACGGGCAGGTCCGGCATTACGAAAAACCATGGTGCCGCAAGGCCCAGCACGACAACCTGCACTCCGCTGTGAAAGGTAGCGATTTCTGCCGGCCTGGCAGCCTGCGACTGTTTGCGAATTATGATGAAATTGATCGCGTAGAGCACTGCCGACACCAGGATGGCCGCCAGACCTACCGCATAATCGGCATCCATCGCGCTGTTACCGAATTGGCCTCCCACAATCGCCAGAGTGCCCGCAAAGCCCAGCAGCGATCCGACGATCGCAGTGGGCCGGATAGCCTCACCCAGCAGCACGGCGGCGAGGTACAGGGCAATCAGCGGCGCGATGAAGCTGATCGCGATAGCTTCTGCAATCGGCATTCTGGTCAGTGCGAAAAAGAAGGTCAGTCCCATGAAGGAGGACAGGCCGCCGCGCAGCAGGTGCCAGCGCATGACTTCGCGCCCCGGCCAGCGTGGGCGGGTTGCCAGCCAAATCGGTGCGGCCATCACACTACCGATCATCACCCGCAGCAACGCCGCGCTATATGCCCCCACCGCCAGCGCAGCCGATTTCATATAGGCATCCATCAGCGACAGCATCCCCACGCCTGCAAGAACGGCGATAATCGGCATGAGGCGGGCGGCGGGCTGCATGGTTCGGCCTCTAATGCGTCCGCTGCCGGCCGTCACGCGGGCAATGTTGCCGGAATACCGCGATTAAGCATCCAGTCAGCCGCAACCTCGGAAGAATGCTGCATAACGGGCTGCAACGCCCTATATAGAAGCAGTAATCCGCTAGCAGGCGGAATGGGAACTGGAACGAATTATGGCGACGAAGCGGTATTTTTGGATGGCAGGGGCTGCGTTGGCAGCCTTGCCGGTGCTTGCAAATGCCCAGACTGCCGAACCGATCGACCTGCTTCCCCCGCAAAGCGCGCCGGTGATCGAAGTAGACACGGCTGCGCAACCCGCAAGTTCGGCCCAAGCTGCCGAATTGCAGGAAGAATTCGACGCCGCCATCACGCGCCAGATCGATCCGAAGGTCCAGCCCTGGAGCGGGGATCATGCCGAAAAGCTCGCCGACTTCATCCAGGCTGTCGGTGCGGAGGGTCTGAACCCCGCCGATTACCGGCTCGGTGCGCTGCGCAGCGCGATTGCAGCCGGCTCCGGCATTGCGCTGGACGAGGCGGCGAGCCAGAGCTTCGCCTGGCTGGTAGAGGATATTCGCGATGGCCGCACGCCGATGGATGCGCGCAAGCAGTGGTTCGTGTTCGATCCGGACGCGGATCGTTATCCCACCGGCCGTTTGCTGACCGAGGCGCTGGCCAGCGGCGATATCGCCGGGACGTTGGCGCAAATCGTGCCCGAACACCCCGATTACGCGCTGCTGCGCGAAGAGCTCGCTCGGGCAGAGGCAGGCAGCAAACGGCACAAGCTGATCCGCGCGAATATGGAGCGATGGCGCTGGCTGCCGCGCGATCTTGGCAACCAGTATTTGATGACCAATGTGCCGGAATTCCAGCTGCGGCTGACGGTCAACGACCAGATTATTTCCACCTATCGCACCATCGTGGGCAAGCCGGGACGCACCGCGACCCCGCAAATGGCCGAAATGGTCGAAGGAGTGATTTTCAACCCGACCTGGACGGTGCCGCAAAGTATCGTGAAGGGCGAAGGGTTGGGCGCGCGGGTGCTCAGCAACCCCGCATGGGCCCGCAACAAGGGCTACAAGGCGACGCGCGGCGCGAATGGCTGGGTCTCCGTGGTGCAGCAGCCGGGCCCTACCAACTCGCTCGGCCTGATGAAGCTCGACATGCCCAACAAGCATGCCATTTTCTTGCACGATACGCCGTCGCGTGGCTTGTTCGACCGCGATCAGCGTGCGCTGAGCCATGGTTGCATCCGGACCGAACGCGCCAGCGAACTCGCGATTACGATGGCGATATTGGGTGCCGGACTGACTGGCGATGAAGGCGTCGCCCATCTGACCAGCCGCAAATATACCAAGGTCGGCTTCACCAAGAAGATGCCGGTCTACATTACCTATTTCACGATGGCGCAGGATATCGAGGGCGAACTGTCCACCTTCGCAGATATTTACGGTCGCGATGCGCCGGTGCTGGCCAGCCTGGATGCTCCGCGCAAGGCCAATCGAAGCCGCGTGACGGGTGAACAGATCATCCCGATCGAGGATGACATGCGGATCGCACTGAATTGAGAGGTGAGCGGCGCTGAGGCGGCGCCGCGGATGGTTTTAATAGACCCCGGGATTGATGAGCTCGTTGCCGCGCGCATCCTCCGGCACCAGCAGTGCCAGGTTCTCGGGCGGCTGAGCGCTTTGCGGACTCCTCACCACCTGCTCGCCATCTGTGCCGATCCCCAGGCTGGCAGCATAGAGCAGCCGCCCGCCGGACAGACGCATCAGCGCGTCCATGAAGTCGTTTTTCCCGAAGGCGAAGCACCCGTTGGAGCGGCCGAGCCGGCCCCATCGCTCGACATGATCGGCCTCGGCATATTTGGCCTGGTGCATCACAATGGCGCGGGGGAAGGCCATGTCATTGGTTTCGTCCAATCCGCCCAATCTGACGGAAGTGCCATAGCGGCCCGTGTACCATTCCCACGTGACATAGGCGCCCTTGCTGGTCGCGTTGGAACCTTCGACATTGGAATAGCTGTTGAGCCAGCCATCATGTTCGGGGTCGGAGCCGGTGCCGTGGCTGCATAGCACCGAATGCACGCTGCCCTCGTCCAGATTTACGAAGTGGAAGCGCGGCTGCGCGCTGTGCAAGCCGAAATCGGCGATGCCGACCAGGTCGCGCGCCCACAGAACTTCGCCCGCCCGTTCCACTTGAGACTTCGCCAAAGCGAGCAATTTGCGGTCGCGCAGACCGGGAGCGATTTGCGCGGAAACACGCCCGGGCAGGGCCAAAGCGGCACCGGCAGCGAGCGTTCCCTTGATGAGTGAGCGTCTATCCATTGCGACACATTATATAGCCCACGGTTAGGGGGGCGTGAACGGGCTTTTTCTAGGCAGCCGCCGCTACCTCTGCATTTTGAGCCTGCATGGCCAGTTTCTGCAGGTTCGGCACAGCGGCGATGGTGGCTTCGCGGATACGCATCGCGGCTGCTTTCGTCTCGCGGTCCGCGCCGCCGATAACCCGTGCGATCCGCGCACCGGGGTCGAGCCTTTGCTTGGCCAGCCAGTCGGAAAGATCGTCGTTTTGAGACCACAGCATCCGGTTCATCGCGCCGTTAAGCAGCGCCTGCGGGTAATGCGCCGGGCTGTCGGTAATCTGCGCGGGCAGGGCGGAGCTGTTTTTTGCCTGATCGCCTTCCATCGTGGCTTCGATATAGCCGATCACCGCCGCGCTGAGCGAGACGAGCGGCACTTGCAGGAGTTGCGGGATGATCCGCCCATCCTGCCAGATCGGCTGGGCTGGCTGGCGCGGCGCGGCAGAAGCGGTGCAATCGATGAACAGCGCGTCCTGGGCCACCGTCGCCTCGCCCTGCTGGCCGTGCAGCACCCCGCGCTCGATCCCGGTGAGCCGGCCGATGCGGATCACGTTTTCGATAGTCCGCAACATTCCTACCTCGGCCTCGGAGATGGTCGGGAACACGAATTTTGTCGGTAGGTGCTCGCGGTCGAGCCGCAGCATGTGGCCACGTTCCTCCAGCCCCAGAAATATTTCGTCGGCATTCACCGCTTCTTGCGCAATCAGCATCTGATTGAGCTGCCAATCCACCGTCTGCGCAAGATATTCGGCTCCCGGCTGGGTAGCGAGGCGGTTGATCATCCACGTTTCGCGTGGACGCACCCAGCCTATATCTGCCGGATCGACACCCATTTGCAGCAGCCACGTGCCGGCATCCATCGCCGTCTTGCCCGCACCCAGCAGGACATATTGCGACGGGCGCTCCCACGCTCCGTCCTGACCCAGCCAGCATTCGGGCAGGCGGCCGGGCGTGGTGATCCGCACGTCGCCCCCCACCGGGAACTTGCGCTTCTCGGTTGCGGGAACACGTGCGGTGAAGTCGCGCCCGTCCACCAGCTTGCGCCGCACGCTCACCTGCGTCTCGCCGCCGCCCAATATAGCGCGAAACCGGTGCTCGCCGCCTTCGCCGCCGATATAATCGGACATCGGATGATACGATACGCGCCCGCTGGGGATGAAGCGTTCGTTCATCGCGCGCTCGAAATAGTCGCGCACCTGCGTGCCGGTGGCGAGCTCGTAGAGCCCGGCATTCGGGCCGCTGACCGCGATCCGATCATCATCGAAGCCCATCGAATTGATGCCATAGGTCGCGCTTGGCTGGTGCAAGGTGACGTAGGGATAGGCTACGTTCCAGTGCCCGCCGGGTTTGGCATGGCGATCGACGATGGTGATATGGCGATCCGAATTCTCGATCAGGCTATCCACGAAAGACATCGACAACGCGCCTGCGCCGATAACGAGATAGTCGGTTTCTAAACGAGTCATGGCGAAGCCCCTTGGCGGTTACGGTGCAGTATGGCGCATATTCTCTTGCGCCATTGCCAGCATGGATGCGGCGTGGCGAGCGGCAACTTCGCGTTGGTCTGTGCCATATCCTCCGCCAAGCGCGCTGGCGACCGGCAGCCCGCGCTTGCGAGCGGCGTTCACGACATACCGGTCGCGCGCCACAAGACCTTCATCGGTAAGGCTAAGCCGTCCGAGCTTGTCGTCCTCATGCGGGTCCACGCCCGCTTGGTAGAGCACGATATCGGGCGCGAAGCGATCGAAAATGCGCGGCAGATGTGTGTCGAGCGCCTTCATATAGGCCGCGTCGCCCAGCCCATCCGCCAGCGGCACGTCCAGCGTGGAGCGGGCCTTGCGAACGGGGAAATTCTTCTCCGCATGCATCGAAAATGTGAACACATCGCCGCGCCCCGCCATCAGGCTGGCGGTGCCATCGCCCTGATGCACATCTAGGTCCACGATCAGCACACGCTTTGCGTCCCCCTCCGCCAGCAAGCGATTGGCGCAGACCGCCAGATCGTTGAACACGCAATATCCCGCGCCCGTATCGTGGAGCGCGTGGTGGCTGCCCGCCGCGCTGTTGGCGGCATAACCGTGGCGCATGGCAAGCTGCGCGGCCAGCCATGTGCCACCATTGGTGTGGCGCACCCGGCTGGCAATATGGGGGGTGACGGGAAAGCCGATCCGGCGCTCCTTTTCGCGTGGGACATTGGCGGCGAAAACCTGCGCAACATATTCGGGATCATGCACCGCCTCCAGCCACTTGCGAGGCATGGGCTCGGGCGCGTGCTCGGCAAGAGGATGGCCGCTTTCGCGCAGGCTGGTTATCACCAGCTGATACTTGTCGAACTTGAACGTCCCGCGTTCGGGCGGCGGCGCCATGTAATCGGCGTGGTGGACGATGTGGAGCACTTACTCCGCGGGCTGCACGGCCAAAGCCGCCAGCTCGTCGAAAATCGCATCTTCGCTGCGGCTTGCGGCGTTGCGCCAGCTTTTGGCCGTGCCGCGATTGCGCAGGCGGCCGTCCGGACCGATTACCAGCAAAGCGGGCGTGCCCTCCAGCGTGCCTATGCCGAACCGCGCAGCCAGTGCCAGATTATGTGTATCGCCCGATTGCGGCCGCCCGACATTGACGAAGACCAAATGATAGCGTTCCTCCACCAAGTCGGCGAAGCGCGGCGTTTCCAACCACCCTGCAAGCGCCCGACTATCGTGACACCAATTCGCACCCATCACCAGCACGCTCTTCCCGTCTTGCGCTGCATTGGCGAGAGCCGCATCGAGCTCGCCCGCAGGATCGCTCGCCAACGTGGTGGTGTAAGCCTCCATCGCCTCTGGGTGATGCGAGGCGGATGGCAGAGTGGCACAGGCGGACAGGGCCAGCATGGCTGCGATGGCGCACGCAGCGCGGATCGAGTTGCTCACCGCGATAGCTCGCCTACTTTATTGCGATATTCAGCGCCATAGCCGAAGAACAAGGCGCTGCCGGCCATAGTGGCCAGCAAGCCCACGACCAGTGAATCGAAGATCATCAGCAACCAGACCATGGCGACGTCTGCACCCATTGCCCAAATATGGGTCTGGCCGTGCAACCATTGCAAAGGTGCCCACAAAAGAGCAGCGAAAATCGCTATGCGAAGGCCCGGAAGCCAGCCGGACCGCCACACTCGCTTCCAAGTCATGTCCCGGTCGGCCAGCAGCGCACTGACCAGCCAGGTGAACAGCGGCAACGTAGCCAGGGTCAGTACGGCATCGAGCACCTGCCTGCCGGTTACTCCTACAGAGTCCTCCAGCAATATGCCGGGTATCCCCACCAGGCTGGCGAGCACTATTGCAAGAACCGGTCGTCCCCACAGAATGCCGCGCGGGTTCCACCAGCGCTGCGCACCGCCGCGTGTCACCCAGAAGCGGGCGGCAGCAAAGATGGCCAACAGCAACGCGTTCACCTTGACGATGCCGAACGACATGCGGCGCGGATCCTGTGCCAGCGCATCGAAAGCAGCCTTGTCCGCAAACATGCCAAGCCGAATTTCGGCAATATGCTGGACGAATTCCGGCAATACCACGATCAGCGGGACGAGCGGTGCCAGCCACCAGACCGAAAGGCCGCCTCTGACCGTATCGGCAAATCGCCCGAAAACGTTCACTGGGCTGGAACCGCCTCTGCGTCGTCCCGGCTGTCGTCGCTCGCCCTGGCATCGATCATGCCGTCCTCGATCTCTGCCGCCTTGGCTTCGACCAGATCGACGATGTGATCGAGCATTGCGGCGCTTTCTACCGTGTGGTCGGTCACCCCGGACAGATACACCATGTGCTTGCCCGCGCCGCCGCCGGTTACGCCGATATCGGTTTCGCGCGCTTCGCCGGGGCCGTTGACCACGCAGCCGAGCACCGAAAGCGAAAGCGGGGTCTTGATGTGTTGCAGCCGTTCTTCGAGCGCTTCCACCGTGCGGATGACATCGAAGCCCTGCCGGCTGCAGCTGGGACAGCTGACCACCCGTACACCGCGGGTTCTGAGACCCAGGCTCTTGAGGATTTCGAAGCCGACGCGCACTTCTTCTTCCGGTTCGGCGGACAGCGAGACGCGGATGGTGTCGCCGATCCCGGCCCACAGCAGATTACCGATGCCGATGGAGGATTTCACCGTTCCGCCGATCAGTCCGCCTGCCTCCGTAATGCCGAGATGGAGCGGGCAATCGACGGTTTCGGCGAGTTGCTGGTAGGCCGCGACCGCAAGGAACACGTCGCTGGCCTTAACCGCGACCTTGTAATCGTGAAAATCGTGGTCCTGCAGCAGCTTGATATGGTCGAGCGCGCTTTCCACCAGCGCCTCCGGGCATGGCTCGCCATATTTCTCCAGCAAGTCCTTCTCGAGCGAGCCTGCATTTACCCCGATGCGGATAGCACAGCCATTGGCCTTGGCCGCGCGGACCACTTCGGCCACGCGCTGGGAGGAGCCGATATTGCCGGGATTGATCCGCAGGCAGGCCGCGCCCGCATCGGCGGCTTCCAGCGCCCGTTTGTAATGGAAATGGATGTCCGCCACGATCGGCACGCGCGCGGCCTTGGTGATCTTGCCGAACGCCGCGCTGGCTTCCTTGGTGGGCACGGAGACGCGGATGATATCGGCCCCGGCTTCCTCGCAGCGGCGAATCTGGTCGAGCGTGGCCGCCGCGTCTTCGGTCGGCGTGTTGGTCATGGTCTGCACAGTGATCGGCGCGTCGCCGCCAACCGGCGTTTCGCCGACCATGATCTGGCGGGATTTGCGGCGTTCTATTGTGCGCCAGGGGCGTATGGAGGACATGCCGCCCTGTATAGGGCGGGCAGGGTTGCGGGGCAATGACGCGGCGAGATTGGCCGCCGCGCGGTGACGATTTAAGCGCGGCGGGCTTTCGGTAAGGGCTTGCCGGTTTGAACCAAGCCTGGCGAAGGCGCTTCGACCTCTTCGCCAAGGCCCATCATATGGCGCTGGGCCAGCACTACCGGTAGCGGGCGAGCAAAATAGTAGCCTTGTCCATAAGTCACCCCAAGCCGTGCCAGTGCAGTTGCTTCCTCCGCGCATTCGACACCTTCGGCGACCAGCACCGCGCCGATCTCCGTTGCGAAGCGCACCATTGCCCCGCTGAGTGCATGGCGCGCCTTGTCGCGGTGGACGTCGCGCGTCAGGCTCATGTCGAGTTTCAGAATGTCCGGGGCGAGGTCCACGATATGACGCAGCCCGGCATAGCCTGCCCCGACATCGTCGATTGCGATCCGGGCCTTTGGATTGAGCGTATGCAGCGCCTTGGCCAATTCGCGGTAGCTGGCAACCTGATTGTGTTCGGTCAATTCAACCACCAGGCGATCCTTTCTGCCTTCGGGGATCATCTGGTGCAATTCGCCTGAAAGGATCGTTTCGGGCGAGGCGTTGATAGAGGCGTATTTCCCCGCCGGCAGGCTGTCCAGCGTGGCCAGCGCGCATTCTACCGCGTGCAGTTCCAGCTCCAGACCCATGCCGACCGTCTCGGCCTCGGCAAACCACTTGTCCGGACCGCGCTCCTTGGCATCGGGGAAACGCGCTAGACATTCCACGCCCATCGGCTCGCCCGTGACGAGCCCATGGATCGGCTGGTGCAGGATGGTCAGCCCGCGCGTCTGTATCACGTTCGTGATTTTCGATCGGGTATGTGCGCATTCCAGTTCGTTGCCGGAATCGCTTTCGATATGTTCCACCGCCAAGGCGGCAAAGGCGCTGAGAACGCCCATATCTCGCTCCGTTATCGAGCGGTCCGCTTTGCGGCTGAGCGCGCAGAAACTGCCATAGACGGTGCCATCGGAAAACCGCAGCGGCACGTTCAAATGGCAGCCGACCGGCAGCAGTTTGGTTATCGGTAGCGTCTGGGCGAGGTCGTAATCCGCTGCATCGTGAATCAGCCCGGGCAGGCGGCCTTCCAGAATGTGGTGGCAGAAGCTTTCCTCTTTCGGCTCGCGAAAACCGGGCTTGTGCGGCAGCGGCAAATCGGTCGAGATATGGGTAAATTCGCGCTGATCGCCTTCCACATATCTACTGACGAAAGCGATCTCCATTCCCAGATGCTGGCGAACCGCAGCCAGAATGCGGTCGATCCGCTCGCCGGATATCTCCACCTCGCCGGGGGAAAGATTTCCTAGAAACGGTGTCAATTGGTTAGGGGCGATTTGGTCCATGCCTGTATGGCTAGGTTCAAAATGCAGAAAAATCTGCATCTGCCCGGCTATGGAATCTCCCGCAGAGCTTCGATACGGTTGGTTAAGGAGGGACGTTTTGACCATACAGTCCGCTACGCAATTGACTGACGATATGGCGGCACGCGGGGCGCAGGATGGCCCGCTATTGTTCGGCCGGGTGATCGACGGGCGCGGCGGCGGCCGGGTGATCGGCTGGCAGGAAGCGCGCAGTTGGCAGCCGGGACGCGCAGAGGAATGTCTTTGGCTCCATCTATGCCGCGATACGGACGGCGTGCAGGATTGGCTGGAGGAAGAGCTCAGCGTGCCCGAGCCCACGGCGGAATTGCTGGTGTCCGATGCCACGCGCCCGCGCGCCTTCCGCGAAAACGAGACCCTGGTGGCGACGCTGCGCGGGATAAACTTCAACCCCGGTGCGGAGCCGGAAGACATGGTGTCCATGCAACTGTGGTGCGACGGGCGGCGGTTGATCACCTTGCGCCGCGATCCGCTGCAAACCCCGCGCGACGTGCTGGCCGAAATCGACCGCGGGCACGGACCTGCCGATGCCGGCGCGCTGATCACCGAATTGACCGAATACATGGTCGCGCGGATGAACCAGTCGGTCGTCGATATGAACGATCATATCGACGTGGTGGAACGCCGCACCGGTGACGACGCGGAGGGGTTGCTCGACAAGATCGCCACCATCCGGCGCAACTGCCTCGCCCTGCAGCGCCATATGGGACCGCAGCATGTAGCCTTCGAAGCCATAGCCCGCGATGCGCCGGCCTGGTTCGAGGATCACGACCGGCGCGAGATCGAGGAAACCATCGCGCGTCTGCGCCGCTATCTCGACGATATCGATATATCCAAGGAAAGCGCGGTGGTGCTGCAGGACGAATTGCGTGCCCGTGCGCTGGCCCGGTCGGAACGGACCAATTACATCCTGACCATCGTGGCGGCGGTCTTCCTGCCGCTGGGGTTCCTGACCGGGCTACTCGGCATCAATGTGGGCGGAATGCCCGGGGTGGATGATGGCGATGCCTTCTGGATCGTGGTGGGCCTGTGCCTGGCGGTGTTCGCCATGCAGATGGCGCTGTTCTGGCGCTGGCGCTGGTTGTAGCGCCTTACCAACGCACCAGCCGGGGCACTATAGCCGCACCCAGCAACGCCATGATCGCAACGGGAATCACGTGATAGATGCCCAGATGCACGATATCGTCGACCGGACAGCCTAGCGCATAGACCGCCGTCCCAAGGCCGCCCGCGGCCACGCCTGTTTGCCAGCCTGCCGCTTGCAACGATACCGGCGCTCCCCGGCGCAGCCACAGGATCAATACCGCGCCGGTCAGCAGCGAGGACAATGTCGCCGCAGCGGCGCAGATAACTCCCAGCGAATCGATCAAGGCAGCGGAAATGTTCGCGGCCCCGGTCAGGCTGGCCAGTGCGGCAAGCGGCAACACGCCGACCATCAGCGAGGCCCATTTCGCGCCCGAATAGCTGTTGCCGACGCGGGGAGATGCCATGGTAACGACATTGGCCGCAGCAGCCAGCCCCAAAACCAGCAGCAGGCCATGCACGATAAACCAGTATGCCGAAGCATCGCCCGTTGTCGGCCCGGACCACAGCCCCTTGATCACGGCCAGCGCCGTGATCGTGGCGATCACCGCCAAACCGATCCAAAGCCACGCCTGCGGCGGCCGGATCGGGGCGAGCGGTTGCAGATCGTCCACCAATGCGGCGATGAAATCGCTGCGCAGTTCGTCGTGACCCGGTTTCATTGTCATTCTGCTTTCTCGATTAGGGCTGCGAGCTTTTTCAGCCCGCGATGTATGTTGACCTTGACCGCGCTTTCCGATTGGCCGGTGCGCTTTGCCGCCTCGCGGATGGACAGACCTTCGATCCTGGTGAGTTCGATCGCCGTGCTTTGTTTGTCCGGCAAACGGACGAATAATCGCTCCAGGCTCATTCGGGCGAGCACCGCATCCTCTTCGCTGTCTTCGGCTGCGTCGCGGTCGTCCAGTGCGTCTTCCTGCGTGCGGTACACCTTGCGCAGATGATCGACCCAGCGATAGCGGGCGATCGCCGCCAGCCATGGCAGGAACGCGCGGGTTGAATCCCAGGTTGCACGTTTGCGGTGCAATGCGATCAGCACTTCCTGCACCAGATCATCGCGCTGGTCCGGGGCGCATCGGCGGCTGAAATAGCGCTCCAGCCAGAGCTGCGCCTCGGTCAGCAGCACGGTATAGGCCTGCTTGTCGCCCCGCTGGCCTGCAGCCATCAGGGTGGAAAGCGTTGCCTCGTCCGCGATCATCCACCTCTCCCCATACGCTTGCCGACCGGGCAGGGCGCGGCGGATAATGGGCCGTGCACCCGTCCCATCATTTGCACGTTCGTTGCCATTGGCCAGTTGGTTACATCGCCGCGCTAACCGTGCAGGTTCAGGGGCTCAGGCGGCGGCAACCATCCGCTCGCTTTCGTCCCACAGACGCTCGGCCAACTGCGGATCGATGGCATAGGGGCGTACGCCGCTCGCCTGCGTTTCCTCGCTGACCTCGGCGATCTGGCAGTTTTCGAGATAAGCACCGCCTTGACCTGCCAGATCGGGCGCGGTCGCCGCCCAGGCGCTGGTGGCCGCGCCCTGGGGTATGGTTTTGAACTCGAAACCGCCATCGCCCATTTCGTTCAGCCGCTTCATCATGGCGGCAATGTCCGCTTCGGTCAGGTGCCGGCCCAGATTGGTCATTATCCCGCCAGGATGGACCGAAAACGCCTCGATCCCCTTGGCCGAAAGCCGGGTATTGAGGGCAACGGCATGCAGCGCGTTGGCGGTCTTCGATTGGCCGTAAGCCACCTGCTTGTCATATTCGCGTTTTTCGAAATTCGGGTCATCGAAATCCACTCCGCTGCGATGGTGGGCCAGGCTGGAAAGGTTGACTATGCGCGCATCGCGGCCTTTTTCGACCAGCGGGAGCAATTCGTTGGTCAGCACGAAATGGCCGATATGGTTGGTCCCGAATTGTCGTTCGAACCCGTCCGAAGTGTGTCCGAAGGGGCAGGCCATCACCCCGGCATTGTTGATCAGCACGTCGATCCTCTCGAACCGCTCGCGCGCCTGCGCGCCGCATTTGCGCACGCTGTCGATGGAGGCGAGATCGCAGATGATCGTATCGACCTGTGCATCCCCGACAGAGCCGAGGATTTCTTCGCGCGACGCCTCCAGCGCGGTTTCGTCGCGGCCCGCCAGGATCACATGCGCACCTTTGGATGCGAGAGCGCGGGCGGTTTCCTGCCCCAATCCGGAATTCCCGCCGGTGATGAAATAGCTCCGCCCGGACAGATCGTGTCCCTCCAATACGTCGTCGGTGGTGCTCTTGGCTCCGAATTCGCTCATCAATTGCCTTTCTTCAAGAAACGGTCGCAGAGGCGAAATACATCCTTGGCCTCTCGCGTGGGGGTGACGGCCATGAATACGTGCGGCGCGCCCTGATACTCGTACAGCTTGATATCCGCCCCCCGCGACGCAGCGTTCGAGGCATAGCTGTGGCTGTCGATCACGAAAATATCGTCGCGTCCCTGGAAGATCGCGGTGGGGGGCAACCCGATGGGATCGGCATAGAGCGGGCTGACCTGCGGATCTTTCGGATTGCGCGATCCGGCCCACCAGCCGCCCATGATCCGCAGCGGATCGACGGCGAGCATGATGTCGTCTTCTTCCACCTTGCGCGCAGCCTCGTCCTCCAGCGTTACATCCAGCCAGGGTGCGAACAGGATCAGCCGCCCGGGCATCGCTCCGCCCGCATCGCGCAGCCGCAAGGCCAGCGCGGCGGCCATATTCCCGCCTGCACTATCCCCGGCAAGAGCAATCCGGCCAGGCTCCCAGCTTTTGGAGACATGGGCGAACAACGCATCGGCCAGCGCTTCGGCAGGGCGGTGATCATGTTCGGGAACGACCTTGTAGAGCGGCACGGAAACGCTGGCCCCGGTGGCCTCCACCAGCGCAGCGACGAGTGGCCAATGTTCCTTGAACATCGGCAGGAAAAACCCGCCCCCGTGGAAATAGATAATATGCCAGCGCCCGGTCGCGCCCTTGGGGTGCAGCGTGACGACCTGCTGACCCTCCAGCTCCTGTTCCTCGACATGGAAACGGTCGCGGAAGCTGGCGGGCATCGGCGCATCCTGCGGCGGAGCGCGGCCCGGAATATTCTCGGCAAGCGCCACGGGATCGTCCAGCTCGCTGCCGCGCCGGGCGATCAGCCAGCCGGCCAGTCGCAGCATCAGGCTGGGCCGCGGGGACCTCAATTCGAGGAAACTCGTGTCGCTCATTTGCCTAACCCTCCCGCTCGGCAGTGTTACTCCAGTCGCAATTCGTACAGAAATTCCTCGTCGCGCTGTTCGCCCACCATGAAGCCGATATCGGCGATCTTCACGAAGCCGTAGCGGGCGTAGAAACGCTGCGCGCCGTAATTCTCGCTATATACCGACAGCTGCACAGCATCGTGCCCGCGCTGGCGTGCTTCGGCAAGCGCCCATTCCATCAGCGCCGCGCCGATACCTTCGCCGATGCGGTCCGGATCGGTGTACAGTTGGCCGAGCGCGATGGGATCGGCTGCATCCGAATGCTCTGTGTACCAGCTGGGATAGCGCATCTTGCAGTAACCGATCAGCGCGTCTTCATCGAAGGCCAGTTGGTGGATGCAATGATCGTCGGCAATTTCCTCCGCCACGACATCGGGCGCGTAAGCTTGCGTCAAAAAGCTGTCGAGGTCGGACGATTTATAGAGATGTTCGAACGCCGCGCAGAAGCTTTCGCGCCCGAGCTTGGCCAGCGATTGGGCATCTTCCAAAAAAGCGGGGCGCAGGATCATGACCCCGCGCCCCTATCTTTTTCGGCTGCCGAGGCAAAGCCCCGGCAGTTATTGGTGTTGCCGATCAGGCCCCGGGGGGCAGCGGCTTGTCGCTTTTCGGTGCGGCTGGTTTCGTCACCTTGGCCGTGGGCGTACCCGCTGCCGGAGTGGACGAGCTGCTGCTGGCAGCTTCATCCATCTGTTCCAGCTTGCGCGAAGCCCAGTCGCGGCCGCCCAGTCCGAAGGCCAGTGCACCGGCGACACCGCCGCCGATCACCAGCGCTGCAAAAGCGAGCTGCACGATTTCCTCGCCCACGCCCATGAAGGTCAGCCCCATGAAAGTGAACAGCAGGACGGTCGCCCATTTCACTATGCTCGATGCCGTAGTCTCGCCGCTTTCGCCCGCAATGATGCGCGAGATCAGATTGGCGATCAGGAAGCCGACGCCGATAACAACCGCGCCGAACACGACCTGTCCGCCAAGCTCGAGAATTTCGCCGAGCAGGATCGTCAGCTCGGGAAAGCCGAGCAAGCGAGTGGCAGCGATGGCGAAGAACAGGATGATCGCGACCTGCGCCACGCGGGCGATAATCGACGACGCCTTGGTGTTCTCACCCACCATGCCGGTTGCCGCGAGCGAGCGGTCCACGCCGAGCCCGGTGAGCACTTCCTTCAGGATCTGCACCACGAACCGGCTGACAACATAACCGATGGCCAGCAGGATACAGGCCGCGATAATGTTCGGGATCGCTTCGAAGATCATGCCGAGCATGTTGCTGGCAGGCACCGAGATCGCCTCGATCGCGAGGATATCCAGCGCGAAAATCGACACGACGATCACGATCAACGCGTAAACGATGGTTCCGATAGTCCGGCTGATCTGCGCATTACCGGTGGCGGTTTCCGCCCCGCCGCGATTGATCCAGCGATCGAAATCGACCGTTTGCAACGCGGTAACGACCAGGTCGCGAACGATTCCGGCCACCATAATGCCGATGAAGAACACCAGCGCCGCACCGATCAAATTCGGCACTACATCCATGATGTTGTTGAGCAGGCCCTGGATCGGGGTCATCACGCCGCCCAGATCGAACACGTTGAGGATTGCCAGCAGGCCGAACAGCCAGATGAACAGGCTCACGATCTTGCCGAGGGATTCGCCCAGCGAACCCTCGCTGCCCGTGCGGCGTTGGAAGAAGCGGACATTGTCCACCAGCTTGGCAAACGCCCACTTGGCCGCTTTTGCCAGCGCCCAGGTCAATACCAGGATAATCAGCGCGTAGACGATCTGCTCGCCTATCTCCAAAGCTCGTTCCTGGTCGAAACGATTGAACATGTTCATGTAAAATTACTCCCCGTCATATCAGCCCCCTGCGAGGCATTATTCTCGCATATCGGTCCAAACGCAAATCGGTGTGATTCGTTCCCGGCAACCGGTCTGCTTTTTTCCGGGGGCCAGGCCTGCTTGCCAGATGGGATATTCCGCGCCACGATGGCCGCTCACTCGGGAGAGAATGCCGCAATGACCAGAAACTTGATCCGCCTCGCCGCATTGGCACTGACGTTGGGAGCGGGCCCGGCGCTGGCTCATCCCCATGCCAATAACGAGGAACCGGACGAAGCGCGCTGGTCGTTCGCGATCCATGGCGGGGCGGGCACTCTGGAGCGTGCGAATATGACCGACGCGCAGCGCGCGGCCTATATGGAGGCGCTGGAACAGGCGCTGGAGGCTGGCAGTGCGATCCTGCGCGATGGCGGCAGTGCAATGGACGCGGTAGAAACCGCCATCGTCTTGATGGAGGACGATCCGAAGTTCAACGCCGGACGCGGCGCGGTGCTCACCTGGGACGGCGCGGCCGAGCTTGACGCGGCAGTGATGGACGGCAGAGCGCGCAAGGCCGGCGCGGTGACCGGCGTGACCACCATTCGCAACCCGATCCGCCTGGCCCGAGCCGTAATGAACGATGGGCGGCACGTTTTCCTGAGCGGCGAGGGCGCCGAGACATTCGCCCGCGACCCCGCGCTTGGGGGAGCGCTGGATACCGTTCTGCCGGGCTATTTCGAGACCGAGCGACGGCGTGAATCGCTGGAGCGGTTGAAGGCGCAGAAGCTATCTGCGATGGATGTCGATCACAAATTCGGCACGGTCGGTGCGGTGGCGCTCGATAGTAAGGGCAATCTGGCGGCGGGCACCTCTACCGGCGGCCTGACCGGCAAGCGCTGGGGCCGGATCGGCGATGCGCCGATCGTGGGGGCCGGAACCTATGCCGACAACCGCGCCTGCGCCGTTTCCGCCACCGGGGCTGGCGAATATTTCATCCGCGTAGGCGTGGCGCTTGAGATCTGTACCAGGATGCGGTTGGCCAGCCGGATGGCGCTCGAGGATTTCGGGGCGGATTCCACGCCGGATGATGGCGGAAAAATAATTCACTTTACCGAAGTCGCGCTGACCGAAGATATCGTTCAGAACATCGCCGATGCAGTGTTGGCCGAAGTGGCTGATCTGGGTGGCAGCGGCGGCGTGATCGTCGCCGGGCCGGAAGGGCAGCTGATCTTCAGCTTCAACACCAGCGGCATGTACCGCGCCCGCGCAACCCATGAAGGGGTCAGCGAGGTGGCGATATTCGGCTACGAGGCGGAGTAGGCTTACTCCGCCCCGTTTACCCGATCGGCCGCCGGATCAATCGTCCGAAAGGATCTTGATGCGGCGGCGTTCGATGCGCGAGCGATCCTTTTCGGCGTCTTCGATCCGGTCCTGCGTGCGCGCCAAGTCCTTTTGCTCGCGCTCCAGCTTGTCCTGCGCGCGCTCTACCCGGCGCTGGGCATCGGTGATTTCAGCGCGGTCATCCAGAATGCGGGCGCGCAGAGTGGTCAGCCGCTTTTCCAGTTGCGTGGCTTCGCGGTTAAGCTTGTCCCATTGGCGCTGCTGCTTCTCGTTCAGATTGCTCGGTGCCTCGACCACGATCGTCTGCTGGGCCGGTGCCCGTCCGTCCTGAGCGGATACGGCGAATGGCATAGCCAGCGAAGCGGCCGCGATGCCGGAAAGTAGCAGTTTCATAGATTTTTCCTTGTTGGAATATGGTGCAGCCATGGCCTTGCCGAAGCGGCAGCCGGGCACGCAAGCGAAAAACGTATACAAGCGGTTCTGGTTCCGGGGGCGCACCGGCCCGTTTTTACGAGAATTTGTTGGATTTGCGCTGGCCGAACCGCATCCCGCCTTCCAGCCGCGCGCGCAATTGGTTGTAGAACGCCTCCAGGAAGGCGCGTTCGTCGCCGCTGCCCCGATTCCAGCCGATTTTGCGGCAAATCGTCTCGGCTACCGCCGCAATCGCTTCGCCCCGGTCTTCGCGCAGCACGCGTTCCAGCGTCTGCAACTCGTATTCGCCGTAAACCGACAGTTCTGCATCGCCGAACTTGTATTGTGCTCCGGTTAGCCCGCTGGTTCCATGCGCCGCTTCTGCCGTGGACATGGTATCCTGCAATTTCGCCTTGGGCGCTTCGACAACCCAGGTGCCCGCCACGATATCGCCCGCGCGCATGGCATCCTTGTTGAAAAAGGGGAGCAGCATGAAGGTGAGGAACCACGCGGTCGCGGCGATGCCCGCGGCGCCCATCGCCCCGCTGGGCGCTTGCAGCAGGAACACGATCGGCATGAACAGCTCGATATCGCGCAGCAGGTTGCGGGCGATCACCGCTTCTGCCGTCAAACGCCCGCCATCGCGCGCCGCCACCCTGATGCCCGCCGCACGCTTGCCAGGCGTTGCGCCGCGCGGACCGAGTTCGAACATCAGGAAATAGCCGTATCGCGCGAGGAACAGCAGCGCGATTACGATCATCACCAGAAACTCGCCCGCGCCGCTGACCGTGGCATCATCCAGATTGCCGTCCAGCAAGCCCCCGGCGACCCAGATTAGCAACAGGAAGAATACAAGCATCGACCCGTAGATGATCACGAAGTCGAGGATCAGCGCACCAGCACGCGACATGCGCGTGGCAACGGTGAAGGGCAGGGCGAGGCCTTCGGGCGTAATCACCTGCCGCCTGCGCTTGTCCTGATGCGCGAGATAGGGGGCCGGGTTGGACGCGGATTGCGCGGCGCTCATGCGGCATGCTCCGGCGCGGCAGGGCGCGTTCTACGTGGACGGCCCAGCGCGGCGAAATACAGGATCCAGAATGCCAGCATGAACCCGCCAATGGTAAAACGCATATCGGGCGAACCGACCAGCTGGCGGGGAAATGCCTCGAGGATCGCCGCAAATATCATCATTACGACGACACCGGCCATCACTTGCGCAGCCCGCTTTCCGCTGGTCGCCGCGGCGGACAGGATGGAGCGATTGCCCGGAAACGCCATGGACCGGCCGATATGGAGGCCGGCTGCCCCGGCGAGCATTATGCCGAGGAGCTCGGTCGTTCCGTGAACGGAGAGCCAGGCGGCGAATTCCATCGTCAGCCCGGCTTCGGAAAACAGCCACATCATCGCGCCCAGCACCGCCATATTGTGCACCAGCAGCAGCAGCGACGGAATGCCGAACGCAAAGCCCAGCGCGAACGCCATGATCGAAACCCCCGCATTGTTGCTGAACAGATAGGCGGCGAAAGCGGACAGGCCGCCAGCGTCGGGCTTGGTCGCCAGACTTTCCAGCAACACTTCGCGCGTCGCTCCCGGACGGCGCGTGTCGAGGAATTGGGTCGGAACCAGCGCGTAATACCACTCATTATCGCGCGATACGAGCAGCCAGCCGACGACCGTGCCCGCGACCATCACGAACAGCGCGATACAGATATCAAGCCAGATCTCGCGAACCGCGCGGCTCCACCCGCCGGTAAGGAACCCGCGAAACCACGCTACGAAGCCTTGTTTAGGGCCGTACACCTGGAACCAGGCGCGCTGGACCAGCGATTCCAGATAATGCAGCGTGGCTGCGTCCAGCGAAGTCTCGCGCGCCACGGCCAGGCTGCTGGCGGCGGTACGATACAGCGCGGGCAGCGCCAATATATCGTCATCCGACACGCCGCGCAGAGAGCCCTTTTCCATCCGCACCAGCAGATCTTCCAGCGTGCGCCAGTCGCCTTCGCGCTCCAACCGGAACTTGTCGGAACGCAGCATCGCCGCATCGATATCGGGCGTGGCGATGACCTGTTTGCGGAAGAAATTGGAAAGGATGGGAGCTTTCATGTCGCTATCCGATCGTCCCCGCGCGCTTGATGTCCAGATAGCGGTCGATCAGGCGGTAACCGATCTTGTCCCACGGTGCCTCGATAATATCCACGCCCAGCTGACGAAGGCGGCCAAGCACCAGCGCGCGTTGGCGCGCGAGCGTATCGGCGGTGACCGCCATGGCCAGCGCATCGATGCTGGCAGGCTCGGCCTCGCGTAGCTGGGTCAACTCGCTATCCTCGATGGTAACGATCAGCACGAGATGCTTGTTCACCAGCCGCGAAACGCTCTCGATCATCAGCTCGGCCCCCGTCGGGTCGGTGAAATCGGAAAACAGGATGATCATCGAACGGCGCTGGAGCCGCGCGGTCAGAGTGGCGAGGCCAAGGGTAAAGTTCGGCTCCTCGCTATGATAATCAAGGCTGGCGGCGGCGCTTTGCAGGCGCGGAAAGGCGCGCGCATCGGAGAAGAACGGCGTGGCGAGTTCGGGCCGCCGGGCAAAACCGAACAGGCTCACCCTGTCGCCGCCTTTCAGCGCGACATAGGCCGCAGTAAGCGCGGCTGTCACCGCGCGGTCGATGCGCGGCAGACCGTCCACCGGCTCGCACATCGCCTGCCCCAAATCGAATGCGAACACGATCTGATTGTTGCGCTCGCTCTCGTTCTCGCGGGCATAGAGCCGGGTGTGGCGCGCGCTGGCCTTCCAGTCGATCCGGCGGCGATCCATCCCCGGCTCATATTCTGACAATGCCTCGAACTGCGTGCCTTCGCCGCGAATGCGCCGCGCGATCAGGCCGAACTGGGCATCGCGCAGGAAGGCTTGCAAATCCGGGCTACGGATGGGTGAGAGATCGGGCCAGATGCGCAGGTCATGATCGATTTCCTGCATCTTCTGCCGCGCGCCAAGGCCCAGCGGGCCGGCCCAGCGCAACCACATTGCCCCCAGCGGCGCAGTGCCGCGCCTGTCCGGGGTGAGGGTGGCATAGCCCTGCCGTACATTGCGATCGGGCCGATCCGTCAGCGCAAATTCGGCGCGGCCACCCGGAAAATCAGGCCCGCCAAGGCGCGGATCGAACTGGATTGCGGCGTGTGGCGGCCCGCCGCCGGTGCGCCCGCGAAATTCTGCGAGGATCGACAGGGTCAGCGGCTCGCCAACCTCGCAATCGGATGGAGCGATCATCTGTAAGTCCTGCAACCGGCCTGCCACAAGCCCATCGAGCAGGATCAGTACCAGCAGTGCCGCCCCGGCAGCCGGTGCGATCACCCACGCATCGGGCCGGGCAGCCGCGATCACCACCGCGATCGGGGCGGCCAGCGCGATCAGCCAGGCGGCGCGCGTGGTGGGGACGATGGGGAAGGACACCGCCGCGCGCTTACCTCGGCGCTTCGGTTGTTTCGACCAGCTCTGCGACCAGTTCTTCCATCACCCGGCCTTCGATTTCCGCGGCAGGGCTGAGGACGAGGCGGTGGCGCAGCACCGAAGTGGCCAGCGCCTTCACATCGTCCGGAATGACATAATCACGGCCCTGCAATGCGGCCCTGGCACGGGCCGCATTGGCGAGCAATACGGCGGCGCGCGGGCTGGCCCCGCTGGACAGTTCCAGGTTTTCCCGCGTCGAGCGGACCAGGCGCACGATGTAATCCGTCACCTCGCTCGCCATGGTCACGCTGGTTACCGCCTGGCGCAATTCGGCCACCGAATTTGCTCCGTCGACTGCCGTTACACCCAGCTCCGCCGGGCGGGCCGGCCCCTGACGCTGGCCGAACATGGTCACGATGCGCGCCTCCTCCGCCTCGTCGGGATAGGGTATCAGCAGCTTGAACAGGAACCGGTCGAGCTGGGCCTCGGGCAGCGGGTAGACCCCTTGGTTCTCGATCGGGTTTTGCGTGGCGACCACCATGAAGCGGTCGGGCAGCGCGTGCGTTTCCCCGTCCAGCGTCACACGGCGTTCCTGCATTGCTTCCAGAAGCGCGGCCTGCGTTTTGGGCGGAGTGCGGTTGATCTCGTCCGCCAGCAACAGGTCGCAGAAAATCGGTCCGCGCGTCAGGGTGAACTGGCTGGTCTGGAAATTGAACAGGTTGGAGCCCAGAATATCGCCCGGCAGCAGGTCCGGCGTAAACTGGATGCGGCCGAAATCCAGCCCCAATGCGGTGGCGAAACTTTGCGCGAGGAAAGTCTTGGCGGTTCCGGGCGGTCCTTCCAGCAGCACATGACCCTCGGCCAGCAGGGCCGCGAGCAGGTGATCGACCGTTTCTTCCTGCCCGACGATGGCTTTCGCCACCTCGCCGCGTATCGCCTGCGCCAGCGCGCGTACATCGTCGAGTGTCATCGGGGTTTCCTCTCAAGTTGCTGTTCGATTTCGCGCAAGCCGTGGGCCGCGCGGAGAATTTCGGCGGGCCGCCGCGCCCGTTCCAGGCGGTTCGCGGCGAGCGAAAACGGTTCCATATCGGGCGCGCGCCGGGCCAGGGCGGCGTCGATATGTTCGGGATCGGAATGGCGCAGCCCCAGCTTGCTCGCGATACGTGCGGCAATCATTTGGCCATAGCGATCGGTCAACAGATGCAGCCGCCCGCTGCGCTGGATCAGCCCGGCACCATTGGCCACCAGCCGTGTTTTTCCGAAAGCAATTTCGCGCATCGCGGCAACCGGCGGGCCGAACCGCTTGAACCCCCGCCAGCCTACAACGATCAAGGCGAGGATCAGGCACAGGGTTGCCGCCAGGAAGGGCGGAGTGAAGGCCAACGTCAGCAGGTTCTGCGTGCCGCCCAGCCCGTTCAGCGTGACATCGAAAATGACTGGCAAATCCTCGCCTTCCTGGACCGCGCCGATCAGCGCCAAGGCCAGCGCCGCCCGCTGCGCATCGGCCATCCCGTAATTATTCATCAGGTCCGGCTCGGCCACGAAAGTGACGTTCCACTTGTCGATATTGTGGTTGCTCTGATCGATGTCGTAGGTCGGGATGCCCGCCGCTTCGTCCAGCACGGGGTAGTGGCCGCCATCGTCGAGATAACCCACCAGCATATCGCCATCGGCATCGCTGACGAGAGGGTTCAACATCGCTTCGTCGAATGCCATCACCTTGCGCCGATCGGGCAGGTTGCCGGTCATGCCCAGCCCGGACCAATGATCCTGTCGCTGCCGCAGCAAACCGGTCTTCAGGCTCATTGCGAACGGTTCGTCCAGCCTTGCAGCAAAAGGCGGCTCCCCGATTTGCTCGCCGATAACCCAGCCATCTTCATGCTCGACATCGACATTGTCGGGCACCGGAAAAGCTTGCCACTTCGGCAGGATCACCAGTGTCGGGCCGGTAAAGCGGCGGTCTTCGATGATTTCCGCAAGCTCTTCCGCATCGGTAAATGGCGGCGGGGTCAGCACTAGCAGACCGTAAGTGTCGTACCGGCCGGGGCTGCGGGACACGTCGACCTCGTAACCTTGCCGATCGAGCAGGGCGGCAAGACCGGCATAGCCGTTGAACCCATTGGACACCGCATGCGCCTGCCCATTTTCCCGGCTGCCGGTATTTCCGCTGCCGATGAAATACAGTGTGGCGAGGAAGGCCAGCGTGCCGAACAGCAGCAGGCCGAGCACCACTTTCGGGTCGAAAGGCGCAGCGTTACCGCCATCGCCAGCAGTCGCGGTGGACGCGGGAATGCTCGCCATCACAGACGCTCCAGTGCGAAGCGGGAATAGGCATCGCGGGCAGCCTGCCAATCGTCCTGGCCCAATTGTCGCAGCGCGAACAGGCTCATTTCCACCCGCTCGGCTATCGTGGCGAAGGCGTTGCGGGCGACGTCGGGCAGGGCGGTCAGAGCCGCCAGTTCGCGCGCCGTGCTGCTGGGCTCCACCCAGTCGGGCCGCGCATCGGATATCTGCCTGACGCTGCGTTGCAGCAGCAAATGCGTGGCCGCGCCGTAATCACCTTGCTCCGCCAGCCGATCGGCATCTTCCAGCAGGGCCAGCGCTTCCTCGCGCTGCGGTGCCCATTCGGGTTCTGCCTTGGCCCGGCTGGACGGATTCCAGCCCAGCGCCGGCTCGATCAGTCGCCAAAGCAGGTAAAGCAGAGCCGATGCCGCCAGCACCAGGAGCACCCATTTCAATACCGGCCAGGATAGCCCCAGCAGTTCACCAAGAGGGGCGAGCAATTCGCCGAGCCACTCGAACAATGCCTCCAGCCAGCCCGGGGGTTCAGGCGGTTCCTCTTTGGGAACTTGCAGCGGTTCGAACTGGATATCGCCATCGCTGCGAATATCGTCCCAATTCTCGCGAAAATCCGCCAGGCGGTCGATCGGGGCGGCCGGCTCGTTATCCTCGATAGGCGCGGACGGACGTCCTGCCGTGATGGGCGGCGGCGCGGCGGCCACCGATGCCGCTGCTGCGGCGCTATCCCCCATCATCGAATTCACGACCGGTTTGGTGGCATGGGGCTGGCGCCATTACAACCGCTCGATCGGAAATTCGCAACCAGTTCGAAAGCTTTTGATCGCCTCTATTACGTTCAGTCTTTATCGCCCGCGCGCCAGAGCCTGCGGATAGGTGCCCAGCAGCCGCCAGTCCTTGCAGTGAAACGCCATCTCCTCCAGCGCGCGATCCACCGCCGGATCGCCGGGCGCGCCCACGATATCGGCGTAGAACATCGTCGCCTCGAAACTGGCCCCGACCTGATAGCTTTCCAGCTTGGTCATGTTCACGCCATTGGTCGCAAAGCCGCCCAGCACCTTGTACAGCGCGGCGGGGATATTCTTCACTTCGAACACGAATGTGGTCATCGCTGGCCCATCACCCAGTGCCGCGACGTCGTTGGGCCGCTCGGCCAGGATGACGAAGCGGGTCATGTTGTCGCTGGCATCTTCCACCCGGCGTTCCACGATTTCCAGCCCGTACAGATCGGCAGACAGAGCGGGGGCGATTGCGCATAGCTTCGGATCGCCTTTTTCGGCCACGAACGCCGCCGCGCCCGCCGTATCCGCATAGCTGAGCGGCACGATGCCGCGTTCCCGCAGGAAATGCCGCGACTGGCCGAGCGCCTGCGGGTGGCTGTAGGCCGCCTCGAAACCGCCAGCCGCATCGGGAAGCCCCATCAACGCATGGTGGATTTCCATGAAATGTTCGCCGACAATGAACAAACCGCTTTCCGGCAGGAGGAAATGAATATCCGCGACCCGGCCGTTTTGCGAGTTTTCGATCGGTATGATCGCGCTGCCAGCTTCACCGCGCTTCACCGTTTCCATTGCATCCTCGAAGCTGAAACAAGGTAGCGGCAACGCTTCGGGCGCGGCTTCCATCGCGGCGCGGTGCGAGTTTGCGCCGGGCGCACCTTGCAGCGCGACGGCCTGCTGCGGGGCAAGCGCAGCGGCCTGGCGCATCTGTTCGACCATGGCGAGAGCGGGGGCTGGATAGGAGTGCATCGCTGCATGCCGGTAAACAGCCGATGCATAACGGGCAAGGCACAAGGCGCGATATGGCCTTGCGCGAGGGGGCGCGGAACTCTAAGTCGCGTGCGAAATGCCGCATCGCGGCGACACGTTTTGCAACCGGGTGAATTCATGGGCGATCGTACCAACACAATTTTCGGCTGGATCCTGTTTGCCGGGGTCATAGGCCTTGGCCTGTCGATCATCAGCGGGAAGATTTTTCACGCCGATAGTCCTGAACGCCCCGAGACACTGGGTTTCGTGGTCGAGGGTGTGGTCGAGGATGGAGACGGTACCGGTGGCCCGTCGCTCGCCATGCTGCTTGCGAGCGGCGACGCGGCTGCGGGCGCCAAGGCTGCGGCCGGTCGCTGCGGCACATGCCACAGCTTCGAACAGGGCGGCCCATCGGGGACCGGACCCAACTTGTACGGCATCTATGGCTCCCCGGTTGGCGGCCATTCGGGCAGCTTCGCCTATTCCAGCGCACTGAAAGATGTCGGCGGGACCTGGGGTTACGAGAATATGGACGAGTGGCTCAAAAGCCCGCGCGGCTTTGCGCCGGGTACCAAGATGAGCTTTGCCGGACTGGGCAATGCCGAAGACCGGGCCGACTTGCTGCTTTACTTGCGCGAACTCGGCGGCGGTCCCGCATTGCCGGAAGTCGAAGAAGCAGCGCCTGCCGAAGGCGAGGGCGAGCCCGAAGTGATCTCCGATGAAGACGGCTTGGCCGAACCTGCAAAGCTGGAAGCCGAAGCGATGGCCAACCAGCCCGCCGATCCGAGCTGATCGCGCGGCAGCGCCGGGTGTTTACGCGCCCTTGAAATCCTGAGCCACGACGTACCATTCGGACGAGCCCTTGCGACTCGCCGGTGGCTTGGCGTGTTTCACGCTGCGAAAATGTTTCTTCAGCAGGTCCAGCAAGTCGCGGTCGGTGCCACCGGCCAGCACCTTGGCCACGAATGCACCGCCCGGTTTCAGCGTTTCCACCGCGAACCATGCGCCCGCCTCGACCAGCGCCATCGTGCGCAGATGGTCGGTCTGCTTGTGGCCTACCGTGTTGGCGGCCATGTCGGACAGTACCAGGTCGGGCGCAGCGCCCAAAGCTGCCTCCAGCTTGGCCGGGGCGGCATCATCCATAAAATCCATCTCGAATATCTCGACGCCTTCGATCGGTTCGGTCGGCAGCAGGTCGATACCCACTATCGGCGCACCGGGGCGTTTCTTGCGCACCACCTGCGCCCAGCCACCCGGCGCGATGCCCAGATCGACCACCGCGCTGGCATTCTTCAGCAAGCCGAATCGCTCGTCCAGCTCCAGCAGCTTGTAGGCCGCGCGGCTGCGATACCCGTCGGCCTTGGCCTGTTTGACATAGGGATCGTTCAACTGCCGCTCGAGCCAGCGCGCGCTGGAAGCGGTGCGTTTCTTGCCCGTGCGAACGCGCTTGTCCGGATCGCGGCCCGACCTGCTCATACCTCGCGCTCCCCGTGTTCATTGCGCTCGCCGGCATCGCGCTGCGCGCGTTCACTGCCGATTTCCGCGGCCATCAGGCTGCGCAGGATTCCTTCGCGAATGCCGCGATCCGCCACGCCGAGATGTTCGGAAGGCCAGATGTCGAGGATCGATTCGAGGATGGCGCAGCCTGCCACGACCAGATCCGCCCGGTCATCGCCAATGCACGGCAATTGCCGCCGGTCCTGCGGCGCCATGCCCGATAGCCGCGCGCTGATCTCGCGCATGGAGCGGCTGCGCACGATCAACCCGTCTACCGCGCTGCGATCGTATTGCGGCAATTTCAGATGCAGGCTGGCCAGCGTGGTGACTGTGCCGCTGGTGCCCAGCAGGCGAATATCTTCGGCGCTACGATGCTCCGATATCCGCTCGGCAAAGGGCGTGAAGCTGTCGCCCACAACCCGGCGCATTTCTTCATAGCGTTCCAGCCGCTGCGCTGCATCGCCTTCCGCGCGGCCAACCGTATCGGTCAGCGATACCACACCCCAGGGCACGCTTTGCCAGTCGAGGATGCGAGGGACAGGATCGGCCGGTTCGATCAGCACCAGCTCGGTCGATCCGCCGCCAATGTCGAAAATCACCGCCGGGCCGCCGCCCGCCTCCAGCAGGACGTGGCAGCCTAGCACCGCCAGGCGCGCCTCCTCCTCCGCCGTGATGATATCGAGCACGATGCCGGTTTCCTGTCGCACGCGCTCGATAAAGGCGGTTCCGTTGGATGCGCGCCGGCAGGCCTCCGTCGCGACCGAACGCGCAAGGTGGACGTTGCGCCGCCGCAGCTTGTCCGCACAGATCCTGAGCGCGGCCACGGCGCGGTCCATCGCCTCGCCCGATAACTGCCCGGTCGTTGCGAGGTCTTCGCCCAGCTTCACCACCCGGCTGAATGCATCGATCACGGTGAAATCCTCACCGCTGGGACGGGCGATCAGCAGGCGGCAATTATTGGTACCCAGGTCGAGCGCGGCATAGGCCTGCTTGCGCCGGCCATGCGGGCGGTATGGACCGAATTTGCGCGGCGGGCGCGCGTTTCCATTCGCGGCATTGGGACCGTTGGAATTGCCCGAGCCATTCGCAGGGCCGGACCCGTTCGGTGAACCACGGCCGCCGGGCCGCTTGCGCGCTTTCGCTTGCGTTGTATCGGGCTGCGCGGGACGCTTGTAGCGAAAATCGGCTACGTTGCCGGACTTGTTCGTCCCCTTGGTGTCAGCCCCCTTATTATCGTCCGGCGGAGAATAATCCGCCATAATCTTACCGTTTCTATTCCTCCCGCCCGAAAATACGCGCGGGGACCTGCCGATCACGCTAGCGGCTCGCTATCGTTCGGGCAAGCGGCGGCTGCAACGCGTGCAGCACTGCGTGTGGAGCGGGGGCGTAACGAGCGGGGGAGCGGTTTGCCGGGTTGACCTTACGGGACGGCGAAACTAGATGGCAGCGCCTGCGACACCGCCAAACCGGCTGCCGCCGCGATTGCCCCGTCGTCTAATGGTAAGACTACGGACTCTGACTCCGTCAATTGAGGTTCGAATCCTCACGGGGCATCCACTTTTTGCGGCGCGCTTGGCGGCTGGTTTCTGCCCTTATCCGCCCTCGTTCAGCGAGCGGTTGTAGCGCATCCATCCGGCCACGGCCCGTTCGATCTGGCGCCTTTCGGCAGGGGAGGCGGGCCTTGGCGAAAGCTCGTCCGGATCGGCCTCCAGATCGTAGATCGCGGCACTATCCTCTCTTAGATCAAGCACATATTTCCGCTGCGCATCGCGGTAACCGACTATCGGCGCATCGAGCAATGCGAAGCGGAAATGGCGCGTGCGTTGCCGCTCGCCCAGAACCGAGATGCCCTGCCAGCCGGCCGGCCTCGGGCCGCCGGCGTAATCGGTCAATGTCGGGCCGATATCTGCCAGGCTTACCAGCCGGGGGTCTTGCTTGCCTTCCGCTATGCCAGGGCCTGACGCGATAAAGGGAATCGCGGTTTCGTCTTCATAGATCGAGTAGCCATGCACATTGGTCCCATGCAGACCGAACGCCTCCCCATGATCGCCGACAACCAGAACCATTGGATCACGGCCAGCTTCCCGCAATTGGACGAGGAAGTTGCCCAGAACCCGGTCGGTTTCCTGCAGCGCGAGCAGATGGCGCTTGCCGGGATCGCCTTCGGAAGTCCCGGCAGGAGGGATGTAGGGAAAATGCGTCGGACCCGTCCAGACCGTGGCAAAGGCGGGTTTGCCCGGCTGCAGCAACCATTCTTGCGCGGCATCGAGAACGCATGAATCGGGGAGGTAATCATTGTTCTGCCAGCGCCGGGTGCTCAGAACGAGGCGGTTCTCGCAAGCAATCCGGTCGATATCGTTGAGCCCTGTCACGCCGTGACGCTGAAGGAATGCTCGGGCATCCTGATAGCCGAGATCGCTCGCCATAAATAACGCGCTGCGATAGCCGATCTGCTCCATCGCGGCGGGCACGGCTGGCGCGTCGATCCGGTCGAACAGATAGGTTTCCGGCTGATATCCGACCACCGGGAAACGCGAAAAATAAAGCTCGAAAATACTGCGAACGGAATTCGAGTTCGTCACGCCGGCGTTGGGATAATGTGTTCCACGCGCGATCAGCCTGTCCAGCGTGGGCAGCACGGCGCGATTGTCCAGAATGTGATCGCGTCCAACCGATTCCAGCACGACCAATACGATGTCCGGCGTATTCTCCCCGGCGGGCTCGCTCGCCTCGCGGCGCGGCAGTGCGATGTAGTCGCCCTGCCTCCCATCGCCCTCGATCCTCTCCAGACGAGCGGTGCCATCGCTCAGCAAACTGCGCGCCATCGCCAGGCCGGGGTTCGATACCGCATCGCGCCAGCGGTCGCGGATCGGGGGATCCGATGAGCGGATGAGCGGCAGGGCCAGCAAAGCCGCGATCAGACCAAGGCTAAGCGCTCTCTCTCGCTGTAGCGGGGTGAAGCGAACCACTCGCTTGGCAATCTGCCAGAAAAGGAACGGTGCGACGAAAGCGGCGGCAATTCCCAAGGCCATAGCTGGGGTGACTACCGACGCGGCGACCGCCAAAGGCGTTTGAGTGCGACCAAGGTCGGAAAAATACAGCCATTGCCAGGTGACCGGCACGCGCAGCCAGTAAATCGCTGTGACGTTCGCCGCCAAAAGCAGGCAATGAGCCGCAGTTGCCATCCATGCGGCGACCAAGACGACCCGGCGAAAAACCCGCCACCGCTCGGCCAGCAGCAATGCGCCCGCTGCCGCCGCCATTAGCCAGCCAATCGCCAGCATGTCCCAGTGCAGGAAATAATAGAGGGTGCGCCAACCAGCCAGTCCTTGGGGCGGCCACAAGATGTACCGAGCGACCAGCGCCACCGCAAATTGCGCCGCCGCGAGCACGCCGAGCAGCCGCCATGCCTGTGCACGTGGCATCGATAAGTCGATCGAAGGATTACTGCTCGGCTTGCCCATGACGATGGCGCTATAGCCAGGCAAACCCTGATACGCTCAACCAATTTCTCAATGAAAGACCGGTTTTAAGCTGCCCGCTTGTGCGCAGCGGCGACCATGCCTAGAGCCTTTGCCCGATGACTGAAAAAACCGATAAACAACCCGCCGCAGATCCCGCACAGGAACCGGGCCGGGTGCAGAAGGGCTCTCTGCCCACCACCGCCGATCATGATCTTAGCGACCGCAAGTTCTACAAGGCCGAACAGGAAGCGGTTTTTTCCAAATCCGCGCCGCAATCCACGCCGCAAACACAGCATCCCGCCTATAAGCTGGCTTTCCAGGACCGTGATTTCCTGTTGCGCGATGAATTGCGCCCGGTGCGTTTCCAGCTGGAACTGCTCAAGCCCGAAATGCTGCTGGACGAGGCGGGGGTTGGCTCCACGCTGGTGATGTACGGATCGGCGCGCATACCTTCGCCGGAAAGCGCGAAGAACCTGGTCGAAAACGCCAAGGGTGACCGCAAGAAGGTGGCCGAGAGGCTGGCGGCCAAGGCCAAATATTACGACGAGGCTTACAAGCTGGCCAAGCTGGTCAGCCAGAAAGCGATCGTAGAGGATGGCAAGCGTCAGTTCGTCGTCACCACCGGCGGCGGCCCGTCGATCATGGAAGCGGGCAATCGCGGCGCGAGCGAGGCCGGGGCGGAAAGCATCGGCCTCAATATCGTCTTGCCGCACGAGCAGGCGCCCAACACCTATGTGACGCCCTATCTCAGCTTCCAGTTCCACTATTTCGCGCTGCGCAAGATGCACTTCCTGCTGCGCGCCAAGGCGGTGGCGGTGTTCCCCGGCGGCTTCGGCACGTTTGACGAGTTTTTCGAGCTGCTGACGCTAATCCAGACCGGCAAGATGAAGAAAATGCCGATCATCCTGTTCGGCGAGGATTTCTGGAACCGGGTGATCGATTTCGAAGCGCTCGCCGATGAAGGGACGATCGACCACAAGGATCTGGACCTGTTCACCTGGTGCGAAACGGCGGATGAGGCGTGGGGCCACATCGCGGAGTTCTACCGGATCGCAAGGTGAGTTATTCGGCGCCTACCCGCCAGGGCGGGTGGCGCCGATCCTCGCGCGCCTGGTAGAGGCAGAACCGGTTCCCGCTGGGGTCGCGGCCCCAGGCCTCGTGCCAGTTCCAGCCTTGCGAGGCCACTTCGTCCAGCTCGATCCCGCCGCTGACCGCGAGCTGCCGGGCGGTTTCCAAATTTGCCACTTCGAAATAGCATGACGCACCGCCCGGCTCGCCATGTTCGGTCGAAATAGAGACGGTTGCGCCGCCTTCGCATTCGAAGCGGGCATAACCGTTCGTGGGGCTATCGACGATCAGCGTCAGGCCGAGCCTTCGGTAAAATTCCACCGCCTCGCCATAATCGCGCGCTGGCAGGGTGACCTGATTGAGCGATGGCAATGCCGGGAAATCCAGCCGCACCTTGTGGTGGCCGAGCGGGCCGGAGCCTTGGCCGAAACCGGGCGCATCCTTGATCGCCAGCCGCACGAATTGCCGCGCTGCGTCCACCGCGTCGCGCAATTCCATGCCGCGCCCAAGGAAGGTGGCGAGCGCGCTGGACAGGGTGCAGCCGGTGCCATGCGTGTCGCTGGTTTCGATGCGCGGATGGTCGAAGCTCCAATAGCTGCCATCGGGGGAGGCCAGCCGGTCGGTAATGCGTCCGCCCGCCCCGTGCCCGCCCTTGGCAAGGACATGGGCGCTGTGCCGTTCGCTCAGCGATTTTGCGGCCTCTATCACGGCCTCCGCTTCGCCCTGCGGCCCGCCCGTCAGCGCGGCCAGCTCGGGCAGGTTGGGAGTGATGATCGTAGCGAGCGGAAACAGGCAGTCATGCAGCGCCTCTACCACTTCGCTATCGGCCAGCGAATCGCCCGAAGTAGCCACCAGTACCGGATCGACCACCACTGGGCCGGGCAGCGCGCCGAGCGCCTCGGCGACACACTCGACCGCAGCACGATCGGGGAGCATCCCGATCTTGATCGCATCGATGCCGATATCCTCGACACAGGCGTCGATCTGGTCGCGCAGCATTGCGGGAGTGGTCGCGGCGATGGCGCGCACGCCTGCGGTATTTTGCGCAGTGAGGGCGGTGACCGCCGTCATCGCGTACCCGCCGAGCATGGTGATGGTCTTGATATCGGCCTGGATGCCCGCCCCGCCGGAGGAATCCGATCCGGCGATCGCCAGGATACGCGGGGGCTTCATCCGGTCGCCTTTCGGACAGTGCTGGCGGGATATTTGCGCAGGGCTTCACCCACCCGCGTGGGCCGGTCCATCAATTCGCCGGCGCAATTGGGGCAAACCTCGTCGAGCTCGCCTGCACATGGCGCGCAGAAAGTGCATTCGAAGCTGCAGATAAATGCACCGTGCTGCGCGGGCGGCAGGTCTGTGCCGCAACGTTCGCAATCGGGGCGCATTTCCAGCATCAGGCGGCCTCTCGAACAGCGTCGCAGATGCGTGCAACAACGCGTTTGACCTGCCCTTCATCATCGCCTTCGGCCATCACGCGGATGACCGGTTCGGTGCCGGAGGGGCGGATGACCAGGCGGCCCTTGCCCTCCAGCTCGGCCTCGGCCTCGGCAATAACGCGCTGGACGGTTTCGTTTTCCAGCGGAGCTCCGCCATCGTAGCGGACGTTTTCGAGCAATTGCGGCACGGGGTCGAACAGGTGCAGCAACTCGCTCGCCTTCTTGCCCGATTGCACCAGAGCGGCGAGCACTTGCAGTGCCGCAATGGTGCCATCGCCGGTGGTCGCATGGTCGAGCAGGATCATGTGGCCCGATTGCTCGCCGCCGACATTGAAGCCGCCCTGCTTCATCATTTCGAGCACGTGCCGGTCACCGACCTTGGCACGCTGCAACTCCAGCCCGTTATTTTCCAGGAACCGTTCGAGGCCCAGATTGCTCATAACCGTGGCAACGATCCCGCCGCCATCCAAATCGCCGCTGGCTGCCAGCCGCGTGGCGATCAGCGCCATCAGCTGGTCGCCATCGACTGTCTGGCCTTTCTCATCGACCACGATCAGCCGGTCGGCATCTCCGTCCAGTGCGATGCCGATATCGGCATCTTCCTCCACTACGGCTTTCTTCAGCGCATCGAGCGATGTCGAGCCGACACCGTCATTGATGTTGCGGCCATTGGGCTCGACGCCCAGCGTTACGATTTTCGCACCCAGTTCCCAGATCGCACTGGGAGCCACCTGGTAGGCGGCGCCATTCGCGCAATCGACCACGATCTTCAGCCCATCGAGGCGCACGTCGTCGCCCAGCGATTTCTTCACCGCGTGGATATAGCGCCCGCGCACATCGTCGATCCGGCGAGCGCGGCCGATATCGGGCGCGTCTGCCAGCGCCTGTTCGGTTTCCAGCGCCGCCTCGATCGCCAGCTCGTCCTCATCCGACAGCTTGAAGCCATCCGGCCCGAACAGCTTGATGCCATTATCTTCGAACGGATTGTGGCTGGCAGAGATCATCACCCCCAGATCGGCGCGCATCTCTCGGGTCAGCATGGCGATGGCGGGGGTGGGCAGGGGGCCGGTCATCACCACATCCATCCCCACGCTGGTGAAACCCGCCACCAGCGCACTTTCCATCATATAGCCCGACAACCGCGTATCCTTGCCGATCACCACGCGGTGGCGGTGATCGCCGCGCAGGAAATGGCGGCCTGCCGCCTGCCCCACCCGCATCGCGGTGCTGGCAGTCATCACGCCGGAATTTGTGCGGCCCCTGATGCCATCAGTGCCGAAGAATTTTCGTGTCATGCACCCATCCGTTTGTCTTGCGAATTGCGCCCATGCTTTGACGCGGTTAAGCGGCAAAGGGAAGGGCAGGGTGTGGTTTGACAGGCAGTAATACGAGCGAAGGCGGGCTGGTGGCGATCCGCCTGCCTGTCTGGTGGACATTTGGTGGGCTGCTGGGCGGATTGCTGGCGGGGTCGCTGCTGGCGGGAAGCTCGCTGGAAAGTGCCGTGCTGGCGGTGAGCGCGCCGGTTGGATCGCTGTGGCTGCGCGCGCTGCAAATGACGATCATTCCCTTGGTTGCCGCCCTGCTGGTTATGGGCATCGCGCAAATGGCGCAGGCGGCGCGGGCTGGCAGAACGGCGCGCATCATGCTGGGCTGGGTGTTCGGCGTATTGGTATTCAGCGGCCTGATCAGCGCGATATTGATGCCCGGCTTGCTGGCGATCTTTCCCATTCCGCAAGCCGCATCCGCAATGCTGGACCTGCAGGGCGGGCAGGCGCAGGAGGTGCCCGAAATCGGGGCGTTCCTGACCTCGCTGATCGCGCCCAACCTGGTCGCCGCCGCAGCGGAAACCGCGATGCTGCCGCTGACCATCTTCTTTGCGTTGTTCGCCGTGGCGGTATCGCGGCTGCCAGCGGGGCAGCGCGAAACGCTGCTCAACTTCTTTCGCGCGCTCGGCAATGCAATGCTCACCATCATTGGCTGGGTGCTGTGGATCGCGCCGGTCGGCGTGTTCGCGCTGGCGCTGGGCGTGGCTGTTCGCGCTGGAGGCGACGGGGCATTTGCCACGCTGATCCACTATATCCTTACCGTGTCCGCGATGGGGGCGATGGTGCTGGTTGCGGCCTATCTGCTGGCCGTGGTGGCCGGGCGCATCGGTCCGGTGCGCTTCATCGCGGCGATGTTGCCGGCACAGGCAGTCGCGGTCTCGACGCAGAGCTCGCTCGCCAGCTTGCCTGCCATGCTGGACAGCGCGCGGCGGCTGAAACTGCGCGAGGAAACCGCCGATTTCGTCCTCCCGCTGGCCGTAGCGATCTTCCGCGCGACCAGCCCGGCGATGAATATGGCGGTGGCGATCTATGTCGCCACGCTTGCCGGGATAGAGCTGACGCCCTTCGTACTGATCGCAGGTATCGGGGTGGCGCTGATCATCAGTGTCGGATCGGTTTCGCTGCCCGGATCGATCAGCTTCGTGGTGTCGATTGGCCCGATTGCGTTGGCAATGGGCGTCCCGGTGGAGCCGCTGGCGCTGCTGGTCGCGGTCGAGATGTTGCCCGACATCATGCGCACGCTGGCCAATGTGACGATGAACGTCGCGGTGACCTCCGCGACCGACCGCGCCACGCGGGACTAGCGCTAAAATTTGCAACAATTTTGCCGACCGCGCGTTGGACGGCTACACACTCTTTCAATCCCGACTCTTTTCAAAATGGTGGAGATACGAAATGGCTTTCGAACTGATAGACCTTCCTTACGCAGATGATGCGCTGGACCCGGCGGTAAGCGCGGAAACGCTTAGCTACCATCACGGCAAGCACCATCAGGCCTATATCGACAAGACCAACAAGGCGATCGAAGGCACCGATCACGAAGACAAATCGCTCAAGGAAGTCGTCGCGGCGGCGCGCGGCAGCGACCAGGGATTGTTCAACAATTCGGCGCAGAGCTGGAACCACGGTTTTTACTGGCACTCGCTGTCGCCCGACAACACCAGCCCGTCGGACGAGCTGACTTCGATGATCGACGATGCATTCGGTTCGATGGATGATCTCAAATCGCAGTTGAAGGATCGCGGCGCGGGTCACTTTGCCAGCGGCTGGGTCTGGCTGGCCGAGAAGGACGGCAAGCTGTCGATCGAAGAAACGCATGATGGCGACACGCTGGCCGATAGCGATTTCAACCCGCTGCTGACCATCGACGTGTGGGAACACGCCTATTATCTCGACCACCAGAACAAGCGCCCAGCCTATCTCGACGCGGTCGTGGATGGGAAGCTGAACTGGAAGTTCGCCAGCGACAATCTGGCGCGCGGCGAAACCTGGACCTATCCAACATAATTGTAGCGACAGGACGCTGAAAGAGGCCCGCTGGACGATCCGTCCGGCGGGCCTTTTTGTTGCATTAGCCGGCGGGGGTGCCGGCCGCCGCCTCGTCCCCGTCGAACAGGTCGGTGGCGAATAATGGCTCGCCGAAGATGAAACCGACCAGATTGGGCCGTCCGACATGGTCGAAGAAGGCGGTCAGCATCAGCAGGATCGGCACGGATAGCAGCGCGCCGAACACGCCCCAGATCCAGTTGAAATACATCAGCGCGATCAGGATCATCACCGGGTTCATGGTGAAGCGCGCTCCCAATATCGACGGGGTGACGACATTCGCCTCGACCGTGTGGAGCCCGAGATAGGCGGCTGCCGGGATCAGTCCCACGACCAACGTATCAGTGGTGCCGATGCCGTACAGGCCCAGCAGAACCGTCATCGCCATCGGCCCGATATAGGGAATGAAGTTGAGCAATGCGGCCAGTCCGCCCCACATGATCGGCGCATCCACCCCCAGCGCCCATGCGCCCAGCGCCACGACGATGCCGACACCGGCATTGATCATGGCCACGGTGGAAATATAGGCGGCGACCCGGTCCTGCACTTCGCGCAATACGCGAGCAGCGCGGATGGAGGTGCCGAAGCTGACCCGGTCGTAAAACAGATGCCTGCGCAGCCTGACCCGGCCTTCCAGCATGAAGAAGCACAGCAGCAGCGTCAGCAGCACTTCCAGCAGGACGGTCGGCGTTGCCAACGCCAGCGTTTCGATCATGGATGGACTGGAAATGACCACCTGATTGGTCCCGGTCTGCCCCATCATCTCCGCCAGCCGCTGGTTGGCCTCGGCCAGCCAGGCGAACTCGTCGCGGATTTCGCTGAACCGCTGACCGACCTGTTCGGCCATCGCAGGCAGTTCCTCGAACAGGGCGTAGGCCGGCTGCATGATCAGCGCGATGGCGAACAGCACGATGGCGAACAGCACCAGCAAGGCGGTGAAGGATGCAGCGACGTTGGGAACGCCCCAACCGGCCAATTTGTCGGCCAGCGGGGAGAGCAGAATAAACAGGATGATCGCGGTGGTAAGCGGCAGGAACACCACCGATCCGATCGACAGGACGAACGGCAGGGCGAGGAACAATCCCAGCCCGATCAGCAGCACCAATCCGGACAGCAAGCGCAATTCCTGACGCGCGAAAGATCGGCTTTCGGCCCGCCCTTGCGATTCGGCGCTGGCCTCGGCAGCCGTTTCGGCAGTTTCGGTGCCCGCAGCATCCCGCATGGTCGGTGCGCCCGGCTGGATACGTTGCTGCGGCGCTGCTTCGGCGGCGCGGCCTTGCGGCGGCGGGCCTGCAACCCCGGTAACTTCGCGCAGACGTTCCTGCCAGACCCTCCAGCGATCACGCATCGCGTTTTCCCGGGTTAGTCAATTCAGCGGGTGGGGACGGTTTCGCCATCGCCGGCGGCGACGGTGTCGAGCTCCTCCAGAATGGCGCGATGCGCCCCTTGGTCGCCGATCGATCTCTGCGGTATGTCACCATCTTCCAGCATCCCGGAAAGCGCCGAACGTGCGCGGCCTACCCGGCTCTTTATGGTGCCCACGGCGCAACCGCAAATCTCGGCCGCCTCTTCGTAGGAAAACCCGCCCGCACCCACCAGCAGCAACGCCTCGCGCCGCTCGGGCGGCAGTGTCAGCAATGCGCGGTGCATATCGGCGAGGTGGATCGGTTCTTCCTGCCCGGCGGGCGCGTTGAGAATTTTCTCCGCCACGCCTTCGTCATATTCGCCGCGAAAGCGATTGCGGCGCATATCGGTGAGATAGGCATTGCGCAAAATCACGAAAGTCCAGGCGCGCATCGATGTGCCTGGCTGGAAACGCTCCTGCGCGGCCCACGCTTTCATCATCGCTTCCTGCACAAGATCGTCGGCCATGTCGGGACGTCCGCACAGGCCGCGTGCAAACGCACGCAAATGCGGGAGAACTTCGGTCAGCTCGCGTTTGAAATCGGCCTTCTGCGCGGCCGTGCGCTGTTCTTCGGCCATTACTGTTCGTCCAGCTTCGACAGGAGATCCTTGAAGCTGTCCGGCAGTGGTTCTTCGACAACTGAATCGTAGAGTTGGCGCAGTCCGCCGGCCCATTCGGGCGAAGATTTGTCCGAAGCGGCCTTGTCGGCACCTGTCTTGTGGCACGCCTTGTCTGGCGCCTGCGTGTCTTTCGAAGCCCCTTTTTCGGACTTATCCGTTTGCGAAGTCATGCGATTTTCGTATCCGTCCTTGCTCTCTCGCCACCAGACCCTCCGACCCCCAGGGAAATGACGATACCGTATGGCCGATATCGGTGGTTTGTGGGGAACGATGCTGGCGCTCTTCGGTTCCCCTCGTCATACAGCCTTTGCGCAAAATGCGCAGCGATATCGTGCGAGTAACATAGCGGGCGCCTTCATGGGCTCAACAATGGGAATGTAGGTGCAACAAAAAACCGACGATAATCCCACCTCGCGCACCCGCACTTGGCTGACAGAATATCCGCGCGCACTTCCTCTGGCGGTTTTCCTGCTGATTGCTTCGATCACGATCCTGAGCGTGGTGGTGATCGAGCGGGCCGAGCGCGAGCGGGAGCGCGACCGGCTAGATGATCTGGCGATGGAGGTCGGCTCCACGCTGGAACGCCGCAGTTACGCCATTTCCGCCTATTTACGTTCGGGCGCAGCCTTGTTCAGCACTCTGGACGAGGTTTCCCCGTCTACTTTCCGCCGCTTCGTGAACGAGTTGGAGCTGGGCACCGATTATCGCGGGTCGGATGGGATCGGCTGGGCTGAATTTGTGCAAGGCAGCGAAGTCGAAGCTTTCGAGGACCGGATCGCCGATGCAACCGGTTCGGCCATCACCGTATTCCCCGAACCCGAATTCGCTCGCCAGCGGGTCGTCCCGGTCACCTATCTCAACCCGCTGACCCCAAGAAACGCCCGTGCGATCGGTTATGACATGTATTCCGAACCCATCCGCGCGGCCGCCATGGAAGCCGCCATTCTCAGCGGTAGGCCCACCGCCAGCGGGCCTGTGCGCCTGTTGCAGGATGGCGACGGCTCCGAGCCGGGCTTTCTTATTTACATGCCCGTTTTCGAAAGCGGCAGCCGCAATATGCGCCTGCGCGGTTTCGTTTACACACCGTATAATGGCGCCGCATTTCTCCAGTCGGCGCTGGAGGCGGCCAGCACCGACGATGCGGCATTGCGGCTCTATGATGGGCGGGTTTCTCCCGATACGCTGGTGGCGCAGATCGAAGGCGATTTTCCTTCCGGAATTGCGGTCAACCAGGAAATCAATGTCGGCAATCGGCCGATGATCCTGCAGGCGGAGATTACCAACACCTACAGCCTGTCCACCCTTTCGATGCTGACCGCCTTGTTCGGTCTGATGGTGGGCGGGCTGCTTACGCTGGTGGCGCGGTTGTTGACCCAGCAGGCGACGGAAGACCAGGCGCGGCTGAGTTTCTATGAACAGCAGAACTCTATCCGCAATTCGCTGACGCGGGAATTAAACCACCGGGTCAAGAATACGCTCGCCAATGTACTGTCGATCATTCACCTCACCCGGCGACGTTCGGACGATCTGGAAAGCTTTGCCGATGGGCTGGACGGGCGCATCCGGGCACTGTCGGCCACGCATGATCTGCTGACGCAATCGGAGTGGGGAACCACACCTATCGGCGATGTCGTGGCGGCAGAATTGGCCCCTTATACCGGCGAGCAGGACCGTGCGGTGAAAACCGGAGGCCCTGAAGTCGAGCTTGCCCCGAACGACGCGCTGTCCCTCGGTCTGGCTCTGCACGAATTGGCGACGAACGCCGCGAAATACGGTGCGCTCAGTCTGCCGGGCGGCAAGGTCGATATCAATTGGGAAAAGGTTACCCCCAACCTCGCCCGGTTACGTTGGACCGAGAGCGGCGGACCGCGCGTACCCGAAGACCGTGTGCGCGGCTTCGGCACGGATTTGATAGAGAAAATCGTTGCCCACGAACTGCGCCATCCGGTGGATCTGCGCTTCGAGGCGAGCGGCGTGACCTGCAATCTGCTGGTGCCAGTGCGCGAACGCGAGGATTTCGTAATGCGCGAAAAAACCCGCCAGCGTGAACTTGAAAGCAAGACCGACTAGAAACCGGTCAAACGCCTGTTTGGATAAGCGGGACTGGACGGACTGGGTGCGAAAAGGCCGCCCCACCGGGAAGGCCTCTTCATTTCGGATTGGCCGAGCGGCCGACTTAGCCGAGCGGGCGGCTCGATCCGAAGAACAGTGCCTGACTGATTGCCGTGCGCACCGTCTGTTCCTTGAACGGCTTGGTTACCAAATAGGTCGGTTCCGGCCGGTCGCCCGTCAGCAGGCGTTCGGGATAGGCGGTGATGAAGATCACCGGCACCGAACCGATTTCCAGAATGTCGTCCACAGCGTCCAGTCCCGAAGAACCATCGGCCAGCTGGATATCCGCCAGCACCAGGCCGGGCGTCTTCTCTGCGACGACTTCCTGTGCCTGCGTACGCGTGGCGGCGGTGCCACAAATATCGTGGCCGAGCGAGCGAACCAGGTCTTCCAGTTGCATGGAAATCAGCGGCTCGTCCTCGATGATCAGGACGTTGGTGGTCGATTCGCGCTCGATCTCGGCAATGGCTTCGGCGACCAGCGACTGCACGTCGCTTTCGTCCATTTCCATTACCTGTGCCGCCTCTGCGGTGGTGAAATCTTCCAACGTGGTGAGCAGCAGGGCCTGGCGGTTGACCGGGGTCATCTGCTTCAGGCGATCCTGCGCCGCCTCTTCGTGCAGGCCCATTCCAGTGCCAGCCGGCTCGGCCTCCATATAGGCGCTCGACCAGACCTTGTTGAACGCGCGGTAGAGCGGAACACGCCCGCCATCCAGTTCGGCCTTCAGCTCGTCGTCTTCCAGCGCAGCCTGCAGCGTTGCCTGCACAAAGGCATCCCCGGTGCCCTGGGAGCCAGTGAGAGCGCGCGCATAGCGGCGCAAGTAAGGTAGGTTTTGTGCGATTTGTTCGCCGAGCGACATAAAGTAAGATCCCTTGCAATTGCGGGCAATGAACGAAGGGCCTTACCATCGGTTCCGCGCGGCGGGAAAGCGATAGTTCGAATTTGACTTAAGTTACAAAGCCGCCGAGTGTTAGCGTTGGATGTTGGCGGGGGGTAGATATGCGCAAATCCAAGACAGCCGTATCGTGCCTGAATTGCCCTCTACGCGGCTGTCCGGGCCTCGAAACCCCGGAAAAAGACCAGTTAGAGTTCCTGAACCGGTTCAAGGATGGCGAACAATGGGTCGAGAAAGGCGAGTCTGTCCTGGAGCAGGGCCAGCGCCATCCCCATCTTTTCACCTTGCTGGACGGGATCGTCATCCGGTTGCGCAAAATGGACGATGGGCGGCGGCAGATCGTCAACATCATGTTCCCGGGCGATCTGGTCGGTCTGCAAAGCGCGTTCGACGACGAATCCAGTCACAGCGTGGAAGCGTTGGTCGATGCACGGCTGTGCGTTTTCTCTCGCGATCGATTTATCGAGCTGATCGGTTCGCGGCCGCGGCTCGGCTACGATATCATTTACATGGCTGCAAAGCAGGAAACCGAGCTGGAGGAACATCTCGTTTCACTGGGCCAGCGCAATGCCAGGGAACGTGTGGCATCGCTGGCCGTGTGGCTGATAGAGCGCGCAACGGCGACGGGCATGACCGCTGATGGCAACAGCATGAACCTGCCGCTGAAGCAGGCTCAGATTGCCGACATGCTGGGGCTGTCGCTGGTCCACACGAACCGCACCATCAAATCGCTGGAACGCGACGGGCTGGTCAAGTGGCAGCCGGGCCGGGTGAGCGTGCCCGATTTGGACAAGGCTGCGGAATTCGCCGAGTATGACCGCCAGAAATCGGTCTCGCGCCCCTATCTTTGACACGTTTGCCGAGCAGCCAACCGGGGCCGCAAAATAATTTGCCATTTTTTTGTTTTGAAGGGGAACCCCATAAAGGTCCGGGCATTATCTTGTATATCACCGCCGAGACCCCCCTCCCGTCCAAACGGCGGTGATACGATCCCGAAGGCCTCCAGCCTCTTAATTGAGACTGGAGGCCTTTTTTTATGCAGATTACGCGTAGCAGCGAACAGCGGCCGCGCGTCAGCCGGTCCGCAGGCGCGTCAGCTGTGTGCAATCAGACGGGCGATTTGCGAAAGCGGGAAAGCAGCCCGCTGCGGCGCGGGTTCTTGACCGCGTTCACCAGATCCTCCGGCGCATACGGCTTGGTCAGAACCGCGCCCATTTGGGCGATTTCATCCGGAATGTCCTGAGGCGCACCGGTTGAAAATACAATCCGCGGAGGTTTCGGCCCGACCTGACCGACCAGCTCGGCAATCGCCCAGCCATCGTCCCTGTCGGCCAGATGGACATCGAGCACGATGGCGTCGGGCCGCTCTGCCCTGAGCGATTCCAGGGCTTCCTGGGTGCTTCCACACAGCGTGACCTGCTGCGCCCCGGCATCTTTCAGCGTGTCCTCGATCATCATGGCCAATACGGCATCATCCTCGACAACCAGAATCCTTGCCGGAACTCCCTCTTCGGAAGTGTTCGATGTGCCTCGCTCCATGACAACCGAACGAAGTTGCGTGCCGCCGGGTTCCCGCACTGCAACATCGCAGCGAGGCGGTGTGGCTTTTGCGTTACAAATCGCGCGCGTAGATCACATATTCGCGGTTCACCTTGCTGCCGATGGCATCCGCGATGGCCTTCATTCCCTTGTTGTCGTCCAGGATCCAGCCGATCTCGCCGCGCTGCGTGCCATAATCCTCATGCGCGATGCGGCGGATCTCGTCGATCATCATGAAAGCAAGTTGGCTGGCCAGCCGCGAATTCTGCAGCTCCCTGCGCACGCCCATCAATGGCACGCGCATGTCGGTGCCAACCGGCTTGCGCAGCCAACGCAGCAAATGGAACCAGCCGAAGGGCAACATTCTGCCGCCTATCTTTTGCAGGACTCCGTTGATATCGGGCACGGTCAGCATGAAGGCGACCGGCTTGCCATCCAGCTCGGCAATCCGGTTGATCGCGGGATGGACAATCGGTTTCAGCTTCTTGCCGGCATAGGCGATTTCGGCATCGGTAAACGGCACGAAACCCCAATTGTCCGACCACGCATCGTTGAGAATTTCCAGCACGCTGCGTACTTCGGTTTCCCAGTTTTTCTTGTCCACCGCGCGAATGCGAATGCGGTCGTTGCGCTCGCCCGATTGCACGATCCGGCGGATCAACGGCGGAAATTGCTCGCGCACGTCCAGATCGTAAGTCAGCAAGCTCTTCGCAGGTGCATATCCGGCGCTTTCGATCCATGCCTGGTAGTGAGCCGGATGATGGCCCATCATAATCCGCGGCGGATGATCGTGGCCGCGCACCAGCAGGCCAGGTTCCTCCCAGACAGAGGCCGAAATCGGACCGAGCGCGCGATTCATGCCCATATCGCGCAGCCAGCTTTCGGCGCGCGCGATCAGCGCATGGGCGACAGCCTCGCTATCGGCGTCGAAATAGCCCCACTGGCCCACGCCGGGGCCGAACCCCTGCTGCGGATCCATTTCCAGCGCCACGCGGTCGATATGGGCACTGATCCGTCCGACCGGTTTCCCGCCGCGTTTGGCGATGAACAATTGCACGTCGGCATGGGCGTAAAACGGGTTTTTGTCGGGGTTGAGCAGTTCCAGCTGTTCGGAGCGCAATTGCGGCACGGAATGCGGCGTTCTGGCAGCGAAATCGCGCCCGGTATCGACAAAGGCGGCGCGTCCCTCCTTGCCGGAAGCCGGAGTGATGACTATTTCATTTTCGGACACGAGTTCTCCTGCGTTCAGGCTGGATTAGCCCTGTCTGCGCTAGCCACGCCTTGTCAAGCTGACGGGCGCGGCTGTTAAGCGCGGCCATTCTGCGCTAAGGCGCGCTGTGGACTTCAGAACATATGAATATGCAACAATCGATCGAGCCCCTCGATAGAGCGACGGCGCAGACGGCAGCGGAGGTGAAAACTCCGATTGCCGACGACAAGGCGATGCTGCGCGCCGCACGCGAATTGACCAAGGATATCGCCGCTGCGCGCCCCGGTATCTATTGGCCGGACATGGTGGGCTCCGCCGCGCTGGGTTACGGCGCGATGGCGGGCGTGATCCTAACGGGCGAAGTGTGGCTGACGGTTGCCCTGGGGCTGGTTTCCGCGCTGGCATTCTACCGCGCGCTGATGTTCATTCACGAGCTGACACATATCCACCGTGACGCCCTGCCTGGGTTCCGGCTGGCGTGGAATGCGCTGGTCGGGGTGCCGCTGCTGACGCCCTCCTTTATGTATGAAGGCGTTCACACGCTGCATCATAAGCGAACGCAATATGGCACGGTGGAAGATCCCGAATATCTGCCGCTGGCATTGATGAAGCCGTGGACGCTGCCGGTGTTTGTGCTGGTGGCGCTGCTCGCTCCCATCGGGCTGCTGTTCCGCTTTGCCGTGCTGGTCCCGCTTGGCGCAATTATCCCGAAAGTGCGGGAAACGGTGTGGCAACGGGCCTCTGCCTTGTCGATCAACCCCAAGTTCCGCCGCCGTCCGCCCGAAGGCGAGCTGACGCGGCGCGTGTTCTGGCAGGAAAGCGCCGGGGCGCTGTGGGCCTGGGCCCTGCTGCTCAGCCCGCTGACGTTCGGCTGGCGTCCGCTGCTGGTGGCGCTGGGCGTGCTGTCTCTCACGGCGGTGCTCAACCAGCTGCGCACGCTTGTGGCGCATCTGTGGGAGAATGAGGGCGAACCGATGACGGTGACCGCGCAATATCTGGATTCGGTCAATGTCCCGCCGCCGGGACGTATCGCCGCGATCTGGGCGCCCGTGGGCCTGCGGTATCATGCGCTGCATCACTTGATGCCATCGATGCCGTATCACTCGCTGGGCGAGGCACATAAGCGATTGTCGGACCATCTCGAGGTTGGCACCACCTTCCACGGGGCGAACCATAAGGGAATGCTCCCGCTGGTTGGCCGGATCGCGCGCAGCACGATGGTCAAGCGCACCCGCTAAGCCCCGGCCTAGTTTAGGAATCGGATCATGGCGCAGCGGCGTGTGCGCGGCAGGTGCTGGCCTTCCTCGTCCAGCTGCTGCGCGAGCCGCGCATGGGTTACCGGCTCGCGCACTTCCTCGAACCCAAGCCGTGCATAGAACGGCCCATTCCAGGCTATATCGCGGAATGTGGTCAGCGTGATCGCTGCGAATCCAGAATTGCGCGCATCGATCATGCAGGCGCGCATCAGACCCGCACCGATGCCGCGGCGCTGGTGGTCCGGATGGACCGATAGCTCCCACACATGCAGTTCCCGCTTGAAGGGTTGCGAAGCGAGGAAGCCGGCGGGAGCATCTCCGCAATGCGCCACCAGGCTGTGCCCGCGCCTGATCAGGCGGCGCAGCTCATCGGGTTCCCAGCTGTCATCGAAATCGAGCTGCGCCAAATCGGGATCGCCGCGAAACATCTGCCCAGCCGCGCGTTCGATGGCGGGCAGGTGATCGGCATCTTCCGATCGGGCCAGGCGTAGCGACCAGTCCGCCGAAGCGCCGATCACTCCTCGGTCCGGACAAGCACGGTCTCGCCGATCAGCAGGAACAGGAAGAACGGTGCCCATGCCGCCAGAAACGGCGGATACCCGCCGAAACTGCCCATTGCGAGCGCTGCGTTGTCCACTACGAAATAGGCAAAGCCCAGCGCCATCGCGATGATCGCGCGCAGGAACAGCTGGCCAGATCGAGCCAGTCCGAACGCTGCAATCGCCCCCAGCAGCGGCATCAGGAATGCGGAAAGCGGGCCGGACAGCTTGTGCCACCATTTCGCGCGCAGCTCGTCGGTGCGGCGACCGGCCTGTTCGTAACGTTCGATAGATTCGGACAAGGTCCAGAACGGCTCGATATCGGGATCGACCCGGCCCAGATCGATCCGCTCCGGCGTCAGCCCTTCGCCCACAACCACCGTATCGCTACGCTGCGTTTCGGCCGTGGCGACGTTGAAGCGGACCGCATCCTCCAGCCGCCAGCCCGGCGCGGCATAGCTGGCCGACGGAGCGCGCATCTGTTCCACGATCATGCCGCGCGCATCCCGCCGGTAATAGCTGACCCCGGTCATGCGGATATTCTGCCCGGTGCCGCTGATCGAAGCGGCGCTCAGTACATCCGGCCCGTCGGTCAGATAGACATTGGCGCGCAGGTCGGAGCCTTCGGGAATGGGGCCGAATTCATTGGCCTCCCAAGCCTTCAGCGTAGCGGTGGCGCGGGTGACGACGCTTTCGTTGAACAGGAAGCTGGCACCCGAGATTATGCCTGCGGTCAGCAGCAGCGGTGCCAGCACCTGGTGGGCGGACAGGCCGGCGGCCTTCATCGCCACGACCTCGCTATTCTGGTTGAGAGTGACCAGCGTGATGATCGTCGCCAGCAGCACCGAATAGGGCATGAAACGTGCAACCAGCTGCGGCGCGCGCAGACCGGCATAGGTCAGTACCTCGCTTTGCCCATTGCCCGGCTGGGCCAGGATATCGCCGGTCTTGCCGAGCAGATCGAGCGCCAGCAGCACTAGCACCAGCATCGCCAGCACCGCCACGATGCGCACCACGAACAGCTTCGCCATGTAGATGGTCAATTGGCGCGAGGGGAAGAAATCGAGCTGGGTCATGCCGGCTCTGCGAAAACCTCGCTATCCTCGTCGCCGATGGCAGCCGGAGCTTGGTCCCTGCCGCGCCGCCGGAACAGCCTGCCAAACCACTTCGACAGCTTGGCAAAGCCGGTTTCCAGCGCGCCGATCGGCTGGCCGCCGGGAACATGGGCGACTTGCCAGAACATCCACAGGATCAGGGCGGCGAAGATCACGAACGGCCCCCACAGGGCAATCAGCGGGTCGATCCGGCCCAGCGTGGCCACATCCTCCCCATATTGGTTCACCTTGTGATAGGCCACCACCATCACAATGGAGACGAACACGCCCAGCGCGCTGGTCGATCGCTTTGGCGGGATCGCCAGCGCCACCGCCAGCAGCGGCATCAGCATCATCATCACCACCTCCACCAGGCGGAAGTTGAAGCTGGCCTGGCTGGCGTCGCGGCGAGCCTGCGTTTCGTTTGCGGACCAGCCGATGCTGAGCAATTCGGGCAGGATGAACTCACGCTCCGCCTCCCCGCGATTGCGAAATTCCTCCACGCGCGGCAGATCTATCGGCAGATCGTGGCGCGAGAAGCTCAATACGCGCGGGGTGTTGCTGCCGGTATCCTGTACGATCGTGCCGTCGGTCAGCCGCAGGATGATGGTATCGGGACTGTCATTGGTGGCGAGAAACGATCCCTCGCGCGCGCTGATCGACAGGACTTGCCCCTTGTCGTTCGACACGCGGGCGAAGATACCCAACAACTGGGTGCCGTCATTGCGGCTTTCCTCGATCCGCAGCGCCATCCGGTCTTTCAGCGTGGTAAATTCGCCGACCTTGATGCTGGCCCCAAGCGCGCCCGAGCGCAGCTCATATTCCAATTGCTCGTAATAATAGCGGCTGATCGGCTGAATATAGAACACCAGCGCCACATTCACCGCCATCAGCACCACCGCGATGATGTAAGGCACGCGCAGCAGGCGGCCATAGCCGAGGCCGACCGCGCGCATTACATCGAGCTCGCTCGACGTGGCCAGCTTGCGGAAAGCCAGCAATATGCCCAGCAGCAGGCCGAGCGGGATGGCGAGGCTGGCATATTCGGGAATCAGGCTGGCAAGCATGCGAAAGACGACGCCGACCGGGCCGCCTTCGGTGGCAACGAAATCGAACAGGCGCAGCATTTTGTCGAGCAGCAACAGCGATGCCGCCAGCGCAAACACGCTGAGCATCGGCACGATCACGAGCCGGAAGATGTACCTGTCGAGAGAGGGGATGAAGCTGAACAAGGCGCCAGTGCCGCTGAGGGTGGGGGGCTTGCCTTATCGGTTGCCCGCGCTTTACGCCAGCCCTGTGCGCCAGCCCCGTGCGCCAGCCTTACGCGGGATGCGGCTGCCTTACGCCTTTTCCAGCGTGCACTGCAGCGGATGTTCGTTCTGCTTGGCGAAATCCATCACCTGGTTCACCTTGGTTTCCGCCACTTCATAGGGAAACACGCCGCAAATACCGACGCCCTTCTGATGGACATGCAGCATCACCCGCGTCGCCTGTTCCAGGTCCATGCGGAAGAACCGCTTTAGCACCATGACCACGAATTCCATCGGGGTGTAATCGTCATTCAGAAGCAGCACCTTGTAAAGGCTGGGCTTCTTGGTCTGGGTGCGGGTTTTCGTGGCGACGCCGGTCTGGCCTTCATCGCCTTTGCCGTCATCTCCATCCTTCCCGGGCCCATCCTTATCGCCATCATCCCCCGCACGGGTAAGGCGCAGGCGCGAAATGTCTTCGAGGACGAGGGGGGAGGTTTCGTAACGGGTCATGGCCTGAGAATATCGTATCACTGGAGATAATCGCAAGGTGCAAGCGACAGGTTAACGCGGGCAAGTCCGGTAAGACCCACAAAAAAACGGGCCGAGCGGCGTGTTGCCGGTCGGCCCGTTTCGTTTACGCCGGGCGGGAGGGGGAGAGGGTGCCCGGCGGTTCACCTGACCGGCGGCAATGCCGCGCGGCCGGTATCCGGATCAACCGGTTCAGGCTGCCTTGGAAACCTTTTCCGCGGCAACGCTGATGCGGTTGGAGATCGGTGCGAAGCTGTCATTTGCCAGCTTGACCATCTTTTCGGTGTTCTTCGAAGACATGGAAACCATGGTGTCGAAGTTGCGGCGAGCGATCTCGCCCTGCAGCTTGAACAGGTCGGTCGGCGAACGCACGGCGGCAAAAGCCTTGGCGTCGGCAGTCACGGTTTCGACGACGGTCTTGGAATTTTCCACGGCGTCGCGGCCCATATCCTGCACGCCGGCGGCCAGGATCTTGCCCGATTCGACGAAAGCTTCGACATTGCCCTTGGTGAATTCGACCGCTTCGGAAGCGACTTCGCTGCCGGTTGCGTAAACCGACTTGAGGCGAGCCTGCGCGTCCTGGGCAGCTTCCTTGACCGAGCTGGTCAGGTCGGCAGCGACGGTTTCGATCTTCTTGGCATCGGCCTTCTTGGCGGCGGTGTTCTTGGTGTTAGCCATGGTCTTGGTATCCTTCTTGGTGGATTTCTTGGTGATATTGGCGGTGGCGACTGCGAGCTTGCTGGTGGCAGGCTTGCGGCGCTTCGCCGGCGTCTTTTTCTTGGAGGTCTTGGCGGCGGCCTTCTTCGGCGCGGCCTGCTTGGCTGCCGGCTTCTTCACCGGAGCGTTCTTTGCAGCAGGCGTTTCCGCAGTCACGTTCTTCACGGCGCCCTTGGGTTCCTCATCGATCACCTTTTCGGCGGGCTTGGGAACGGCAACAGCCTTTACCTCGGCAGCAGCCTTTTCATAGGCTTTCTGCGCATCGGCATCGGCTTTCACATTCTGATCGGTTGCGGTGGCCATGAACTTCCTCGTCATCTTGTTGCAGTGCACAAAATAGACATTGCAGCTGCGAAGTCAAGGAAATTTTGTGCACTGCACAATAAGTAGTGCAAAGCGCACGGTGGAGCGTTGAAATAGCTACCGTTTTAGCCGGATCAACGGGTCATGACATAGCGACCGGGGGCGTCTTCGATTACCGTATCGCCGCGCGAACCGGGCTTGCGCTTGCCGGTCGGCTTCACTTTTCGGCTGTCCTGCGCATCGATCCAAGCGATCCAGTCCGGCCACCAACTACCCTTGTGCTCGGCCGCGCCTTCTACGAATTCTTCCAGCGTCGCAGGCGCACCCTCGTTCAGCCAATATTGGTATTTGCCCGCTTCGGGCGGATTGACCACGCCCGCGATATGGCCTGATCCGGCAAGCACGAAGCGCAGCGGCCCCTTGAAGTGGTCTTGGATTTTCCACACGCTCTTAGCAGGGGCGATGTGATCTTCGCGCCCCGCCTGAACATAGGTCGGCGTTTCGACCAGCGTGAGGTCGATCGGCGTGCCATCGCCGCTCAGCGCGTCCGGGGTGGCCAGCTTGTTGTCGCGGTAGAGATCGCGCAGATAGGCACCGTGCCACTTGGCGGGCAGATTGGTGACATCGCCATTCCAGTGCAACAGGTCGAAGGCCGGGTAATCTTCCCCCAGCAGGTAATTGTTGACCACGTAATTCCAGATCAGGTCGGTCCCGCGCAGCATGTTGAAGGTCAGCGCCATGTAGCGCCCGTCGAGATAGCCGGGTCCGCCGCCGCCCGCCCCTGAAATTGCATCGATTGCTGCGAGCGCGCCATCGTCGATGAAATGCAGCAGCTCGCCCGCACTGTCGAAATCGACCTGGGCGGTGAAATAGGTCGCGCTGGTGACCTTGTCCTGCTGTTCCCGCCGGTGGAGTATCGCCAGCGTTGCGGCCAGTGTCGTTCCGGCCACGCAATAACCGATCGTATGGACGGCCGGCACGTCCAGCCGCGCGCGGACATGGTCGATCGCGTCCATTTCCGCCCGGATGTAATCGTCCCACACCACGTCGCGCATGGATTCGTCGGCGGATTTCCAGCTGACCATGAATACGGTCAGCCCTTGCGCCACTGCCCAGCGCACGAAGCTCTTCTTCTCGTTCAGGTCGAGGATATAGAAACGATTGATCCAGGGCGGGAAGATGATCAGCGGGGTGGCATAGACCTCGTCGGTGGACGGGGAATACTGGATCAGCTGGTAGAGCGGCGTTTCATGGACAACCTTGCCCGGCGTGACCGCGATATTGCGGCCCAGCTCGAACGCGTCCGGATCGGTATGCGTCAACTGCCCCCGCTCCAGGTCCTTGGCCAAGTGCTGCATCCCCTTGGTAAGGTTCGCTCCGCCGCTTTCCAGCGTCTTTTTCAGCACGACCGGATTGGTGGCGGGGAAGTTGGCCGGGCTCAGCGCCTCTATCATGGCGTGGGCTGCGAATTTCAGTTGCGAGCGCTTTTCGGCCGGAACCCCGTCCAGATCGTTGGCCATCGCCTCGATCCGCTCGGCCGCCAGCAGATAGGACTGGTGCAGCAGGGCGTAAAACGGATTGTTCTGCCACGCCGGATCGGCAAAGCGGCGATCCTTGCGCGGCATCTCCGCCCCGTCGCTGCCGCCCGCCATGCTTGCCGCCATGGCCTGCCATAGCTGGGACATATCCTCGCTTACCTGGCCAAGCGCCTTCTGCCCCATGGCGGGCTGCATCTTCATCCAGCCCTCCACCATCGCCAGCCATTGCTCCATTCCCGCCTGCGACGGACCAACTGGTGCCGAAAAATTGACCGCGCCGGGCATGGCCGACAGGAATCCCTGCCATCGAGCCTGCAAATCGCCTGCCAGCTTGCCCGGGTCCGACAGGTCTGCGGGGGAGGGGATTTCGGTGGCAAGCCCGGCCTGTGGCAGCCACTGGCCGAACACCGTCTCCACCATCTGCGCCTGCGCCTGCATGATCGTGGAAAGGGGATCGTTGGTGTCGCTGGCCATTGGCGGGTCTTCCTGATTGTAATGCGGGGTAGCTGGTATCGCTTCGATATAGAGGCAGGACAAGGCGATTGCACCTGTCCATTTATTGCGTCACAATGCCGGTTGAGCGCATGATTTGTGCGCCGATACTCAACACTCCGGGACCCCCATGGACACCGATTTTTACCGTATGAAACGCCTGCCGCCCTACGTTATCGCGGAGGTCAACGGCATGCGCCATGCCGCGCGGCAGGCGGGGCGCGACATCATCGATCTCGGTATGGGCAATCCCGACCAGCCCCCGCCGCAGCATGTCATCGACAAGCTGTGCGAAGTTGCGATGAAGCCGACCGCCCACGGCTATTCGCAATCGAAAGGTATTCCGGGGCTGCGCAAGGCGCAGGCGAATTACTATGGGCGGCGCTTCGGCGTCGATCTCGATCCCGAAACCGAAGTGGTCGTGACGATGGGATCGAAGGAGGGGCTGGCCAGCCTCGCCAATGCCATCACCGCGCCGGGCGATGTGGTGCTGGCACCCAACCCGTCTTACCCGATCCATACCTTCGGCTTTATCATTGCAGGCGCCACTATCCGCAGCGTGCCGACGACGCCGGACGAGGAATATTGGCGGGCGCTGGACAACGCGATGGCATTTACCGTTCCGCGCCCCAGCGTGCTGGTGGTGAATTACCCCTCCAACCCGACCGCCGAAGTGGTCGATCTGGCATTTTACGAACGGCTGGTGGCTTGGGCGAAGGAGAACAAGGTCTGGATCCTGTCCGATCTCGCTTATTCGGAGCTGTATTATGACGGCAATCCGACGCCCAGCATCATGCAGGTGCCGGGTGCGAAGGACGTGGCGGTCGAGTTCACCTCGATGTCAAAAACCTATTCCATGGCTGGCTGGCGGATGGGTTTTGCGGTGGGGAACAGGGATCTGATCGCGGCGATGAGCCGGGTGAAAAGCTACCTCGATTACGGCGCGTTTACGCCGATCCAGGCTGCGGCCTGTGCGGCGCTGAACGGTCCGCAGGATGTCGTGGCGGAAAATCGGCAACGCTATCACGAGCGGCGCGATGTAATGGTGGAGGCATTCGCTCGGGCTGGTTGGGATATCCCGCCGCCGGCCGCCAGCATGTTCGCTTGGGCACCGCTCCCACCGGCGCTGAAGGATATGGGCAGTCTGGAATTTTCCAAGCAATTGCTGACCGAGGCGGAAGTCGCGGTAGCGCCCGGCGTGGGGTATGGCGAGGAAGGCGAGGGCTACGTGCGCATCGCCATGGTCGAAAACGAACAGCGCCTGCGCCAGGCTGCGCGCAATGTAAAACGCTGGTTCTCAAGCCTGGGGATCAACGCCAGCGCGGCCTGAGATGCGGGATCGTTGCGCGTATCGGGCGGTTCCGATAAGGAAAACTGCATAAGACGATAGGGAAAATCGCCAATGACCGCAGGCGGCCCGCCACGGCTGACCGAAAAACAAAACGCCGTCATGGAACGGGTGGACAGGCGCGTCCCCATTAAGGTCATTGCAGGCGAGCTGAACGTCTCCGAATCGCGCATCAACCAGCATATCCGAAAATTGAAGGACGCTTACGGGGTAAGTAACCTTAACGATCTGGTCGATGCGCACCGCGTCTATCATACTGAAGAAACAGGGTTTCCGCCCTATAGAAACTCTTCATCCATAAAAAAACAACTCCCCGAGCACGAGGGTGATCGCCCATTCGGTCAGCGGGACGATCCGGGCGAACTGGTGTTTTCCGATGCGTTGGCTTTCCCGGCTGACGCAGCTTGGGACACACCGCTCGAACCGCAGGTCGTACCCGGGGTGCTCGACGGAAACCGAGCCGTTCTTTATCGCCTCGCCGCGATTATCGGGATCGCCTTCGGCTTTGTGGCCGCGGTTATCCTGGTCGTCACGGCATCGGTCAGCTTGACCGAGGCTTTGGATGGCGAAGCCCGTGTCCCCGTGGAAAAAAAGACACCTGCCGGTTGAGCCCGAGCGGGGCTGGAGTTCCGCATGACAAACCGTATTCAAGACGATGCCCAGAAGATGAAATTGCTGATCCGCGAGGCCGAAGCCGTAACCGACGAAGCAGCCATGCTTTATGCCCGGTTGAAGCAGACGATGCTCGCCAGCCGCCGTAATCCCGATGTCCCGGTCGCCACCGGTCAGGCAGCCCTGCGCCGCTTGGGTGAAGCCGAAGCCAAGCTGCACGATGCGTCCAGCAACCTGTTCCGCGTGCACAGCGAATTGAACGCGCTGATCCCGGTGATCGCCGGCGATGAGGGCGACTTCATACCTACCGAAGTGCAGGCCAGCGCTGCCGACCTTTCGGTAAAGGCAGAAGCGGCCTGATGCGCGGCGGCCCCGCGACGACCATGATGCCATGATCTGGTTCCTACTGGAGAACCGGTTCTACCTCTATTACGGCGCGCTTGTCGCATTGACGGTGATGGCATTTTGGAAAGGCGCGGGGCCCGAAAAAATCATGGTAGGACTGTTCTGGGGCACCATCGTGTTGCCGCACCAGATCTATCACGCGTTCGCAGGCCGATATGTGCATCTGGACATCTTCGACCTCACTCATTTCGCCTTCGATGCTGCGCTGTGTGTCGGTGCCATCGCGGCCGCGCTTTATGCCAACAGGATCTACCCCTTATGGTTCGCTGGTTTTCAGATCATAGCGGTGCAATCGCACCTCGCCCGGGCGACAACGGACAACATCGCTCCGCTGGCGGTGGGGATCATGCAGATCGGGCCATCCTACCTGCAGATAATCACTCTGGCTATTGGCCTGTGGGCGCATATACGCCGCGAGAAATCATATGGTCCATACCGAAGCTGGCGCGTGCCCTCCTGGCGCCAAGGCCCGCCCGGCCAGACCGCCTGAACGATGCGGAATGCACGCAGGCAGGCACAATGCTGCGATCCGATGTGCTCGGATCACGGAAAAGGTCTGCACCGGAGGGCACATCGAAACCACTGATGTGGTCCAGTCCGCTAGTAAATTATGACGACCGGCTACTGTGCCATCTCCAGCGCACGCTTGGCGATGATGGACAGGAGCGTTTGCGGGCGGTCTATTTCGGGCCGGGCCGGTGTCATTTGACCGACGAGACGGTTGCCGGCGGCGGTATGGGAAGCTTGCGCCTGCGTTTCCGGCCGATTGCCGAGCGAGCTTTGCGACTTGGGGCTTCGGGGTTGTTGCTGGCGCATAATCATCCCTCGGGAATATGTCGGCCGAGCGAGGCGGATATTGCTACAACCCGCCATGTAGCGCGGATCGCCGCAAGCTTGGATATACAATTGCTCGACCACCTCATCATCACCCCGGGACGCGCCTATTCGATGAGGGCGGGCGGATTGCTGTGAGTTCCGAAATCGGTGAGGATGAGTGCACACAACAAGATGGTAGTCTGCAAGATGTCATGCCGCGCTTGGTTGCCGCTGGTCCGCTGACGCTCGATCTGTTCCACCGCGATGCCCGTGTGGGCAAGGACTGGATCGGCCTGCACCCGCGCGAATTTGCTTTGCTATGGCGGCTTGCCGAAGCGCCCGGCAGCCTGATCATGCGCCGGCAATTGCTGCGCGAGGTTTGGCGGCTGCATCACGAACCGGAAACCAACACCGTAGAAGTTCACGTGGCTCGGCTGCGCGCAAAGCTGGCTGTTCACGGGCTGGAAGGGATGATCCGGACGGGGTTTCAGGGCGGTTACGCGCTGCACATCGACACGCAGGCGAGCGTCTTCGATCTGGGGCCGGACTGATCGGGTGGCGATCGGGCTTCCAGCATGCTCGCGCTGGACAGCCCGGCTTCGGCCCGGCAGAAGCGTGGCGAATTGCAACCGGGTGAGGCCGCACATGATGTTTGATAATAACGACCGCGTATCGATCGAGTTGGCAGGTAATGGCGTGGCACAGCTCCGCCTGACGCGCGCCGACAAGATGAACGCGCTCGACCCTGCCATGTTCGAAGCGATCATCGCCGCCGGCGAGGCTTTGGGTGAGGCGGCCGACGTGCGCGCCGTGGTGCTTTCGGGCGAAGGCCGCAGCTTTTGCGCCGGGCTCGATCTGATGAGTATGAACAAGGATCCCGGTGCGCCCGGCAAGGATCTGATGACGCGCACCCATGGCGATTCGAACACTTTCCAGCAGGTCGCGACCGTGTGGCGCAAACTTCCGGTCCCGGTGATCGCAGCGATCCACGGCGTCTGCTTCGGAGGCGGAATGCAAATCGCCAGCGGGGCGGATATCCGCATCGCCGCACCCGATGCACGCATGGCGATCATGGAGATGAAATGGGGGCTGGTGCCCGATATGGGCGGTTATCCGCTGTGGCGCGGGCTGGTGCGCGACGATGTGCTGCGCGAGCTGATTTACACCAACCGCGAATTTTCGGGCGAAGAGGCAAAGCAGCTAGGCCTCGCCACCTATGTCGATGCCGATCCGCTCGCCAGGGCCACGCAAATCGCCGAGACGATCGCCGCGCGTAATCCCGATGCCATTCGCGCGGCCAAGCGCCTGTCCAACGCGATGTATGAAGACGGCAATGACGACCTGCTGCTGGCCGAAAGCCGCGAGCAGGGGGCAATTATCGGCAAACCGAACCAGGTCGAGGCCGTGATGGCCGGCATGGCCAAACGCGCCCCGGAATTCAAAACCGGCTAACCGAAGATCGCCACCGACTGCATCCCGCTCATCACCGGCACTCCGTCCGCATTCCACATACGCAGCCGCTCCGTGGTATAGCCCTCGGCAGCGTGCTGGCTGGCGGTTTCGACCAGGAACCAGCCATCGCGCGTGCCGATATCTGCATCGAGGATATTGAACGACCAGTTGATCGAACTGAGCGGGCCCGGCCGTTGCATTGCCTTGAGCGAACCTGGCGGCAGCGCATCGCCCAAAGCGATCAATTCGCTCACCGGGTCGAGCCCGTCACGCTCGTTCAGGCGTACCCACCGGCGCACGGCGATGTTCTCACGCCCCATCGGCCATTTGCGATTTTCCATCCGGCGCACGAAATCGGGGACGTGGCCGCTATCTAGCGCAATAGGCTCGGCATCTTCGGGGGCCGTCGCAATTGGCTCCGGCTTCGGCGTGTTGACCGCGTTCGCTTCCGTCGCATTGCCGAACACCAGCGTTGCGTTGCCAGCCAACTTGCCTTCGCCGGTCAACCGCGTAGCCACCTGCGTTACATTGCGCCCGCTGCGCAGGGCCTCCGCCTCCACCGCGATATTGCGCGCCACAGGTCCGATAAAGCAGATCTGCGCCGCGCGCAGCGGCGGCAAGTCGGGATAGCGCAGACGGGCCGCCTGATGGGCGAGCAGAGCGGTAATCCCGCCATACAACGTCCGGCCCTGCAGCCAGCCTGGTGCCTCGTCCAATATTAGCCCGGTATCGGTCGCCTCGCAGCGATCGAGAATGTCTGGAACGGTGGTGGAGTCGGTGGTTTTGTCGGTCGTTGCTTCGGTCATTTGCAGCGGGGTAGCGCCCTTGCGCGCGTAGGCAAGCACCTTTGCAGCACGAAAGCGATTGAAAGCCTGCTGCGAAGCGGCTAGGGGCCAGCGCCTTCGCACCGCGGCTGTCCTTCCCGGACGGCCAAGGCGCATCGGGGCCCGATGGCGGAGTGGTTACGCAGAGGACTGCAAATCCTTGCACGCCGGTTCGATTCCGGCTCGGGCCTCCACAAATGGGCGCCGCTTTAGCTCAGTTGGTAGAGCACATCATTCGTAATGATGGGGTCAGAGGTTCGAATCCTCTAAGCGGCACCACCTCTTTCGGTAGGATAGACGAAAGCGCATAGCGGAACGGCCGTTCGGCTGATTGCTTGAATGGGTATGGAGTGGGACGGTTTCGAGTCAGGTCTTCGCAAAGCCTAAGCTAAATCCACTTGACCATGTACTTCACCAAAGGCCGGTGGTAGGCCGGTTGCTGACTGTCTGCTTCGGGTATCTTGAGTGAGCAAAGCTGCCTTCAGCTAACGCCTCACTTGTGGACGTTGCTCTAGTCAAATCCATTTGTGTCGAGCCATTCCTCGACCTGAGGCATAGGCCGGTGTTCCATTTGCTCTCTTCGCGTTCGACCATCGAAGTACCGACCGATCATTGGTGCACCCTCATTCAAATGCCGCAATACAATTTCATCAGTCCATGATGAGAGAGCAGGGCTATGCCCATCTTTATTGATCACATCGGCGATAGCTCCATTAGCGTAAAGCAGGTCGAGCAAAGGCATGTGTTCGACTGAGAATATCGCAGTTTCGCCATCGACATCACGCTTGTTGGGGTTTGCGCCCAACTCAAGAAGCGTCTGCGCGGTCTCAACCATCCGCTCGTCGTTTCGCTCACAACGGTAACTGTTCCGCAGCTTCGCCAAGGCAGTTCTACCTTCTTCGCCGGGGACATCAATTTCCAACCCCTATGCCGAGAAAGCTCGAACCAAGTCTGCGCTGCAGCCACCTGAATCCCAAGCAAATGTCTCTTCTAGGTTTCGTTGATCTGATCGTTCAATCCAGCCCTTTTCCGCCAGATAGGAAAACAAGTCGGCCCTCCCAGTCTGTACGGCTGCAAACAAAAGCTCATTGCCAAGGATTCCATCATCACGCCCCAAGGATGCGTAGTCCTCGCGTTTAGGCTCCCTCCAAGATCGATTACATCGAGAATCGTCTGTTCGTCTGCATCTTCTAGTGCGCCTTCAAACACTAGGATGCGAGCAGCCTCAGAATTGAAATCGAAGTTGTTAGTTTCGAGCCATGCACCCAATCCGTCAGCGCCATCGATCCATCGTGCTGTTCGGGCTGCCCGATCAACCGCCTTCTGAAGCTGGGTGACGACAACCGGCATCCCAACCTCTTCGCCAACATAGTCCACGACGGTTTTTGAGACCGTCCCTGTGTTAATCGTCAGGATGTATGCAGGATTATCCGTTATCTGGGCGCGATACTCATCATTCAAGCTGAAGAACTCAGCTTCACGAAATTGCTCAACCAACTCAGCGACAACGCCCGGGTCAACCTTGTCAGTGTGAACCCCAGCAAACAAAATCCTGTCGCCCTGTGAAAAGGAACGGTGCACTTCAAATTCGCCAGGGAAGTTCACTCCCCATGTGCTGAACTCTACGTTGCCCTGTCCGTCTATCGTGGCGTATAGTCTGGGCAGCATCCAAAACATGCTGTTCGCTGAAGAGTAATCTTCAGCTCATCCTCGATAATCGCTGGTTCAATTCTCGAGACACGCGCGACGTCGTGGCTCTATATCCGCTCGACAACCAGTACTTCGAGATCGACCCCGAGATCGAAGATTACAGCGGAGTCAGAAACCGCACCTCAAAAGCTCATGCGATTAGCGGGTATCAAAGCGATACCCGCACGATCGATCGACTGTATATTGCTCTAGAGAGGGCGACTGAGGAGCCAATTACTGGCCAAGTTCGAACAAATGGCAGCTGTGAAAGCGCCAAGCTAACATCTCAGCCGACCTAATCCGACGGCAGCTTCCGGGCCGCACCGAAGAATATTCGGATGACCGGGATGAGGGCGCAAAACTGTCGGAGCTCATTCGCACTACCTAGAAATCGCTACATCCATATAGGATGGGGATATTTGACCAGGATTATAGGATGTTTCTACTTCGTCAGATTGAGGCCTTGATTATCGACAGTGCATTCGGAAACATGAAAAGGCCTATTTTCGTCACGGCTACGTCAAGGCAACTAACGCCGTGCGACATCGCTGATTCACTGGCCTTGTTTCAAGAGGATTCCGAGTATTAGGAGTAATGCATTGACAATCCAAACCTGTTGATGGTAATTCTCATGCTAGAGTAGATAGTCGGACTGGGCTGCGCGTCGAATAGAACAAGATCGCGCCAAGAACTGAAAAAGGGTTGACCGGTAGAGCACAAGGAGGGGGTTTGTGCCTGATAACATTCTAATCATCGGCTGCTTTTGGCTTTCAATCTCTTCCTTTTTGGCAAGCGGCTACCTGCTCTATTCCATGCAAAAGGTTGCCAGAGTGGCCGAATCCACGGCTGCCAAGGTCGAGGAAAACCAGAGGGCTGCGGCGGGTGAGCGTTCCGCTTTCGATTTCTCGGGCGCGGCCAACGCTATCGGAGAACTAGTTGCGGCCTTGGCGAAGACAACGCCTTATCTCTCCTATCTGGCGGCATCGATTCTGTTCATGGCGCTTGCTCTCTACGGCAACGGCACGCTGACACAGCCCGAACCTACGTCCGAAGCCGAAGAAGCCACGACAGCTGAAGGAACGCCGGAGTCGGAAAGCACTAGCACGGCACCTGATGCGGCGGAAAGCCCCGATCCTACTATGAACATGCCGATCAACTGAGATGTTATTTGAATAAGGGAGGATCGCACTATGTCCGTAAGCGAGGATCCGACACCGGAAGATGCGCGTATTGCCAAGGCTCGGGCGATCGAAAGTGACGCGGTTAGCCGGCTCGCTTCAATGGCTGCGGACGCAAGGGCGGTCACCCTCAACTTGAAAGTCTCCGATCGCAGCAGCGGGCTGAAGATGTACGGCTTCGCCTATGACGGCGCACCAGTGTTGATGGCCAATCACGAGGGGCAGTTCGAGGCAATTCCGGACAAGGGTGGGCTGCTCGAATGGGCCATGCTGGGCGATCCAGGCAGCACGATGAAGGTGGAGGTCAAGCGCGGCGACAGAATAATCGCCAAGCGTGACCAGTCCAAGATCGATCCGCCCGATGCGCGTGGTTATGATGCCCTGTTAATCTGGAAGCTCAAGCCGTGAGTTGGAGGACTTCCGCATCGACGATGGTGCTGCTTGCGGCTGCGGCGGTTTCCCGACCCGTCGCCGCACAGGATGGTAATCGCGCGCAGAGTTTCGAGGAAAGGCTGGCCGCGCTCGAGGCGCAGCTGGAAACCTTCGAGGAGCTGGTGGATGAGACCCGTGAGCTGATTTCGGAAATTCGCGAGGAACATGCACGTGCCGGTGGCAATAGTACCAAGGCGCGCCAGCAACAAGCCGTTGCGGAAGCCGCAAAGCCGCGTGACATAGGTGCCGCGCCCGCCCCATCTCAGAACCTCTCAGTTTCCTCTGCGCCTGCTGAAGCGGGCTTTGAGATCGAGCCGTCCGCCGCGCTGGCGGCCAGTGCAGCCACGGGGGTTTCCGGGAGGTCGCTACGCTCCACGCCGGCTCCGGAATTCGAGTTCCTCGTTTCGGCCGATGACAGTACCGCCAGCCTTTCGCTGACCTTCGACCTGAGCAGTACCAACGACCCCCGAACCGGTCGCTATTCGGCTGAGCAGCTCAATCTTTCAGGCACGACTAGTCTCAGCGATGGCGAGGGGAGTTTCTTGGGTCTCGATAGCCTAAACAACGGCACCGAATTCAAGCTGAGCTATGTCAGTTATTTTACGGGGAATAGTGGGCTGACCAATCGTCAGGCATCGCTTGAGCGCAGACGCGTGATCCTCGATGCCGTCCGGGCATGCGAGTCCGTTCGCGCGGTGGACCAGTGCAACCCTAACGATCCTGCAACAACGATCACGCAGTTCGTCCGCACACACTTGTCGCCCGCAAGGGCGCGCAGACTGATCGACTCCGCCACGCCGGATAATCTCGCCTATCTCGGCATCGAGGGGTCGGCCTCGCAGCAGAATTTCACCTTCTTCCAGCCGGACACGATTTTGACCGAATCCGATTCCCGCTTCGGCTTCGGCGGGACGATTTTTGGCGGGATGCTGTTTGGTGAAGGATTGCGGACCTCGCTGGGCGGATCGTTCACCTACTCCCGCAGGTACCGCGCGCAATCATCTGTGACGCTTTGCCAGCCGAATGACGAGACCAACTTGACACAGTGCCGCACCGCCGCAGCTGGAACGCCCGCGCGCAACACGCGCTCGATTATTGGCCTCGAATTGCGCCACGCAGCCGCGGCGCCTTTCGGCGAATATTCGTCACTGGCCATCGCACCTGAGGTTAATTTCGACCTGGAAAGCGACGATTTTTCGATAGATGTTCCGATCTATTTCATTCCTAAAGATGGTGGCCACCTGCGCGGTGGTTTGCGGGCGTCGTACGTCAATGCGCGCGATTCCAATGGGGATCGCAATGGCGACTTTTCGCTCGGCATGTTTGTCGGGGTGCCGTTCAGCCTGTTCGGCCCCTGATTTTGCGCCGCGCGCCTCGTCGAAAGCGGCCGCGGTAATACAGCTTTGTGTTAACGGTAGCCAAGGGAGAGAAACATGGCAGAGAATGAAATTGTAATGCGTCGCTGCGCGACCGACCAGCCCAGCACCGGTGACCGGATGCGGATTGCCAATTTCGAGGAAGAGTTTCTTGGTGAAGTGCAGGAAACTACCCTTGGGGTCACGATCCCCGTGCGTTTCATCCATGTCCTTGATGAAGATGGATCAGGGGACATCACTCAGGAGCAGCGCGCCGACCAGATCGATGTGCTCAACAAGGCATATGAAGATGCCGGTATCACCTTCACCTATGAAGAAAGCGAAGTCACCGAAGTTCGTAACCGGCAGTTCTTTACAATGGGCCATGGTTCGCTGGCAGAGCGGCAATGCAAGAGCCAGAACCAGGCGGTAGATCCACGGCTGGGGCTCAATTTCTACACCGCCAATCCCGGTGGCGGGCTGCTTGGCTGGGCGACCTTTCCATATCAAATGGAAGGCGATCCCGATATGGACGGTGTCGTGATGTTACACACCACCCTCCCGGGCGGCACGATGGAGCCCTACAATCTCGGCAACACCGCCGTGCACGAGGTCGGCCACTGGCTCGGCCTGTATCACACCTTTCAGGACGGTTGTTTCCCGCCAGGTGACGAAGTCACAGATACACCGGCGCATTCAGGCCCGAATTTCGGCAAACCAGCCGATCACGAACAGCCTCATAATTTGTGTCCGACAGCCCCGGCGGGCTCCGAATGTCCGATCCACAACTACATGAATTATGTGGACGATGATTGGATGAACGAATTCACGTCCGGCCAGACCGCGCGAATTTTCGCCCAGATCGGGCTGTTCCGCACCGATTTGCTCGGCGGGACGGCAATCGAAAGCGCTGCACGCAGCGGGGCGGGCCGCGTAAATTGGTGATCGGTTGATAGGCGCCGACAGGCACGGACGGTCGGCAAGCGAGGCGAATGGTACGCCTGCCGACCTGACCCTCCTGATCGAAGATGAAGGGCTGGTCACGCGGTTTGGACGTCCCGTGCCTGACATTGCGGCGCTTGAGCGAAGGCTCGATGCACTTGCTTCCGCCGTCCAGCAGCAAGGAAAGCGCCTGCATGTCGCCCGCTTCGATGGCGCCGCGACCTCGCCCGAGCCGATTGGCAATGCCCGGGTCATGGCTTTGTGCGGCAATGAAAGCACACGTGACCGGCTGCTCGAGCGCCAGATCCCGGCCTATCAACTGGTGGACCGGCGCAGCAACGATCATCGGCGCCTGCCGGTGATCGAGGCCGAGCGGGTCGTGCAGGAGGCACTGCGCTTGCCGGTTCCGCGCCCGATGTCGGATGAAGACCGCCGCGGGCACCTGCTGACCATGCCGGTAGCGGAAGCGCCGGGCATTATCGGCAACGAGCCGGAAATGCTGGCACAAGATCCCAGGGCCGATTGGTTGGTGCTGGGCGAGACGCAGGTCACTTACGTCGAAAGCGACGCACTCGCCGACCGGTTTGGCTCTGCCGGGGGGCAAGTGCTGGCGCCAGAAATCGCGTTGGGCGAACTCCAGGTCTCCGCCTTTGGCATCTTCACCGCGGAACGAATGCTTTTCGAGGCACCAGACGCCGCGCGCGTTGCCGCGTTGGACGGCGAGGCTCTGCCTTGGCAGGCCTGTCGGCGGGGGCATTTCACTCGCGAAAGCGCCAGCGAATTCCGGAACGAACCAGTCGAGACCTATCGCATGGTTTATGGCGATGACCTGCGTGTGTTCGCGCGGCGATATTGTGCATCTTCAACACACCGGATTGTCGCCATCCTCGGTGGAGACGCGGGCATTGGGCAGGAAATTGTCGAAGAAGTTGCCTACGGCCTACAGGAGGCGGGCATTCCTGCCGCTTTGGTCTGGATTGCGGGTGCAAATGGGCCCGATTATCTGCCCCGCTTCCTGTGGGATTCCGAACTGCACAATCTCGCCGCAATCGCGCTGTGCGGATGTCCCGATGCCAGTTACGGCCCTCCCTGGGCGGTAAAGGTGCGCGTACCCAATAACCCGGATGCAATTGTTGGGTCTCTCCGGGAAGCCTATTCCGGCTAGGCCAACGCGCCTCAGGGGCCGACGATTTCGCTGTACAGGTCTGGTTTGTTGGCTTTCAAATGTTCGACGATCGCCACCATTGGCGTGCCAAAATTTTCGCGTCGGTATTTGTGGCCGAGGATCTCGATATTGCGATCGGAGATCTTCCGCGACCCCCGGTGGAGCGCGGCAACCGACCAGAAATCATCACAAACGGGAGAGCCCGAGGAGCCAATCTCGGTATCTGTCAGATAAGCGAGGTTCGCGTTGTCGCCCAGCACGACAAAGTTGTTGCGAAAGCCGAGGCGCATCGGCTTGCCGTTCGGGTGCTGCAACAGGTTGACCCGCGATCCTAGCGCCTGTTGCGGGTTCTTCGTCATGGCCCGCTTTCTCAGCTTGAGCGGCGGGCGCTTTTCAAGGGCGTCGGGAATCCGGAAGAGCGCGAAATCCAGGTCCTGGTCGCTATGCTCCAGGCAATCGCGGCCAAGCACCAGTTCGTTCGGCTCCTTGTTTCTGTCGAGATAGTCGAGCTGGATCACCGCGCTGTCCGCCTGCAACTTGAAGTCCTGCGGCGTCGCGTCTTCTTCGGGTACCGGCTCCTTGCGCCGGGCATTGACGACATGGTGGTTGGTGATGACGAGGTCGCTGGCAATGAACCACGCGGTCCCGCTCGTCAGCACAGGCGTGTCGCCATTGCCGAATTCGCCCTGTCCCGCAAAATGCCGGTGGATGAGAATCTTCGCCACTGATCGCGATGTCTCGATGCCATTGCTCAGGAAGCTGACCGCTACAGTGAGATCGAACGCATTGGTTTGCGCTTCGGGCGTAACTTCGGCGTTGGCCGCGGCGGCGAGTGCAGATGCGGCATCGCTTGCGGCAGCTGCTGCAGCGACTGGCGGCCCGGCGGCGACTTTTTCAAGCTTCTCCTCGAGCAGGTCGGCGGCTTGCGTAGGGCCTGCGAGGTTGATTGCACTGTCGAGGAACTGCGCGAGCGGCACATCGCCGTTGCGCAGGTTCCTTTCAGTGTTGAACTGCTGCAGCACGTTCCAGAGATAGACATTGGGCGCGGGATTGGTGGCGATGCTTCCGGCATAGCTCTTCTTGATCGACATCAGCATGGACTGGATTTCCCCCATGCCGACGAGACCGGCGTCGGTCAGCGCGGTGCGAATTTCGCTCAGTTCGGCTTGCGTCAGGTACCCTTCAAAGCTCACCGCGTCAGTCCTTTCAGCATGTCGAAAGACTGCGATCGGATATCGGCTTTGTCGCCGAATGCGCGCAGCGAGTTGGAAATCGCTTCTCCATGCAGCCGGTGGCGGATGGTGCTGAAGGCGATCTCCGAAGGGTCGGTCACATCGCTGGAAAGCCCGGCCCTTGCCGCCAGCCCGGCGAGCACCTTTGTCCCGCCCTCCTGCTGAGCGACGGATTCGAACAATTGCCGCAGCTCGGTCGGGTCCTCGCTCAGATACCGCAAATTATTATCCGCACCGATAACATTGGCGAAGACGGTTGCCGCCTTGCCCATGACTTCGGGGTTTTCCTCACCCAGCGTCTTGAGCACCATACCGGCGGTCTTGGCATCGCTACGCAGTACACCGGGTGGGGAGGTGAGGAAGGCACGGGCCAGTTCGGATTTGGCATCATCCGCATCGCCGCGAGATGCCAGTTCGAGCGCCTGCAATCGGGCTTTCTGGTCCCCGAGTGCCTCGGCAATTTGCTCGGCATCCTTGGCGGCCTCTACCGCGCGTTTTGTCTTGCCTGCGGCAATTGCCTTTTCAGCCACCTGAATATAAAGCTTCATAAGCTGTGCGGGCTTGGCCACGGGCTTGGCCTGTTTCAGCGCGTTGTCGGCGACATCGAGCGCCTGCTTGCTCTTGCCCAGAATAAGAAGCGCTTTGATTTCCACTGCCGGAACAGGGCTGAGCGCGGTTCGGTCAGGCCGTTCGCGGATCAGGTTAAGGGCCGCTTCCGCATTGCCCATCTGGATGAAGTCCTGCGCATCGCGGACAGTCGCGATTTCCCAGTCGGCGAGACGAAGTTCTTCGCTTGGCCCAGCGACATCGTGCCCCAATCGCGGTGCGAGCCAACGCCGAGCGCGTTCAGGCAGGGGATCGGACCATGTGCGCCCAAGCGACTGGACGAGGGCATCGGCTTGGTCCGGATCCCAGATACCGTCGAGCACCTCGGGCTCTTTATCAAGCATCAGCGAGTGATAAAGCCATTCCGCGCGTCTGCGGACATCGGTGCGGTCACGGTAGAAATCGGCAGCGCGTTGGTGAATGAGCGGGATCGTGTCGCGCCATTTGTCGTCCTCGGTCATGGTCTCGATCACGCTTTCGCGCAGGTCCTGCCGATGCTGCAGCCCCGATATTCCCGGCAAGCCCTCTTCGCCTGGAAGCGGGTCTTCAGGTTCGAACAGGTCTACAAAGCGCGGCAGCCTTTCGAATATTTCGTCGGCTTTCGAGATGTCGATCTCGCAAAGGTCGGCGAGGACCATACGAATAATATCGGGCGTAACACGCCTGACCACGAGCCCCGGATGGGCAAGCCGTTCGACATCCTTGTCACCGACATGCCCGAGGATACGCGAATAGAGCATGCCGTGGCGGCGCAGGCTTTCGGCTTGGGCGCCGAATGTCTCGATGTCCTTCAGTGAGAGCTTACCCGAATTCACGGCGGTGCTTGCAATCCGGAGGAGCAACGGGCTGCCGCCGATGGCTTCGAAGATCCGGTGACGCAATTTTTGGTCATCGACCCCGCGCGAGTCGAGCACTGCATCAGCGCTTTCCTCATCAAGCTCGTGCAGCCTTATTTCTACACTGTCTTTGACCGCAGGAATGTGGCCGCGTCCGGCAAGGATCACCAGCGCCGAAGGGATTGTCTCGAGCAGGGTATGGAGAAACTGCTGGAATGTATCGGCCGCACTCCTGCCGCGCAGCATAAGCTGCTCGTAGGTATCGAACACGAAGAGTGGCGACTGCTCGATTTGGAGATCGGCAAGCCTTGCCGCAATTCCCATAAGGATATCTTCGAGCGATGCGCTCTGTTCGAGCCCGAAATCCTCGTCCGCATAAGCAACATCACCCGCGGCAGTGGATTCCAGCTTGGTGAAGGCATTGGCGCTTTCGGTTTCAGCGAATTGCAGGCTGAGGCTGCGCGCAATCAGAGCTACCAGCCCACGCACGTCGGTAGGGTCAGCTTCGCTGCGGTCAAAGTCGATATAAACTACCGGCGTGCGGGTTTCGGAATCGAGCAGTTCGAGTATGCGCTTTCCGAGCAACGCCGACTTTCCCGTGCCGCCATTGCCGGACAGGACAAGCACGCGCTCTCCCTTCTCGCCAAAAGCATCGCCGCGCCGCAAGATCGCCAGCTCCTCGCTTCGTCCGCGAAAATGGATGCCAACCAGCTCGCGCAGCGGCTCGATCCGGCGCAGGTTTTCGAGCAGAACAGCGACGAAATCGGTGTTGATGGGACTGAACTGGAGATCGGAAAACCAGTCGGCCACTTCCTGGGCAACCAAGAGGTCTTCATAGCTCGTGTTGAAACCGATGTCCGGCGCGCCGCTGACGAAGATTTCTTCAACCAGCCCGATATACTGCGCATTGCCACCATTGGTGTCGATCAGCTTGGCGAGCTCGAGCCGTTCCGCTTGCGTCTCTTCACGATACATCTGTATGATTGCCGAGCGGCGCTGCGGAAGGCGCAGGGACCACATGCCATCGTGCAATTGGTCGCACACTTGGGAAATCGCTTGCAGCAACTCATAGGGCGACAGGTCTGACTTCGCCCGCTTCGAAATCGCCTCCATTTCGAGGTCGACCGGATCGAAGCAACCGAGCAAGGCCAGCGCTCCCAACAGTGCTGCGGGAACTTCGGGTTGGCTGCCACGCGCCTTCTTCAGCGCAGCGGCAACACGGCGGTTCCATTCCTCCTCCTCACTGTTTGTTGGCGGCTCTGAACGCTTCTTGCTTGTCGGATCGTGCGTCCGATCCTCGGCTGATGAACCTATACCCTTGCGCATTGATCGACCCTTGTTGTCAGCCTTGGACGTGCCATCGTTTTGCAGGGGATGGCGACTATCTTCGACGCGCTCGCGCCACATTTCCCTTGCGTGTTCGATCTCAGCGCCGGCCTTAGGGTTCATCCGCAGCAATTCATCGAATACCTTGTCATCGAGACGGCTGGATCCGTCGAGCCTTTCGGCGATCTGCTCCGCGATCATTGTGGTTGAGGACTCTTTCTCGAACGCCAGTGAAGCGCGGGAGCCGACCACGCGGCGGGCGAAGCGCAAGAGCTCGCCGCGGCTGACATTTGCGGCACCTGCAAGAAGTGCGTTGCCGATGGCCAGAGAGAATGGTTCAGTCATGGCCCGAACTCCAAGCTAACCGCGTAGGCCTCCAGTTTGAGATTTTCGAGCCGTGCATGCGGCTGGCTCGCATCGACGCTTTCCATGATCTGGCTTACCGCCGAATCGTAACGGTAACCGGGTTGGTCGGGGAAGCTTGTGCGGAACCAGCTGTCCAAATGACTCCGCTCAATCGGACCAAGGACGTACTGGTCGGCGTCGACGCCATAATCGAGCAGGCGGCTGATGTCGTAACCCGTCACTATCAGCCGCAACCTTTCCTGTGCCGCCGGGTTGGACGCGATCAATGAGGCGAGTGTACCGATGAAGACATGTACCGCATCGGGCAGGTCGGAGCGGCCGTAACCGTCGATCAGCGCTATTGCCGGAATGTCGCTTTCGGGCGTGTACCGCGCAATCCAATCGGCGAGGTTTTTCGCATCACGTTCGGGCTCGGCATGCTCGGGTGGTCTGACGGAGAATTGCGTGCGGAGGCCTTTGGCGAGATGGAGGGCAATAGTCCGGACATTCTCCCGACGAGGCTGCCCCATCTGCTTGGCAATTCCGACGTTGAGACTGCCGCGCGACTTCGCATAGGCCTCGCAATAATGGGAAAGGTGGGACTTGCCAGTCTTCTCTTCACCCAACACAACGAGGCAAGCCGGTGTCGTTTCCCCTTGCGGTCGTGGCAGCAACCGGCGGAATTCGGTACGATCGACAAAAGGGAAGCCGTCGAGCGTGGTGAGCGGATCATGTTCGAACGCCCAACTCAGCACGGTCTTTGCCTCGCTAACCTGCCACTCCACCCCTCCGTTCCCCAAGTCCTGGACCAGTTTGGCAAGGCCTGCCAGATCGCCGGAATCCTGGTTGGAGAGATTGTTCCAAACATTGACAAACATGTCCGAATTGGGCCGGGAAAGCGCGGTAATGACGATGAGTTCGGCAAGTTTGATCGGCTTGCTGATGAAATCGACTTCCCTGACGAACTGGTCATCGGTCCATCGTTTGATCGTTTGCAAAGTCAGGGGGAGGGGAAGGTCATCAAGGACCTTTTCGATCAAGATCTTCCTGAGATCGTTATCAATCATGGAGTATCGACTCATGCCCTCCTGGCAGAAGAACGCACAGTTTTTGGGCGTCTGTGTGACAAAATCCTCTTCGTTACTCTGCCTTCATACACCAAATCCGCTGCAGAGGAAGTCACAAGCAGCGCAATAAGCGACACGATACCTCTCTTGATCCTCTCAAAACGTCTTGTCGCAACTTGTCTTACTGGGCCGACTGCTAAACTTTCAGCAGGACGGAACGTCAAATTTGGAGAGCAAGTCCGAGGCTGTCATTCGTGCTCTCGACGAACACGTGCAAGTACACGATCTCAATCCCGAACCGGCTACAATGTGATGAGGCTCCGGACCCGCTAACTTACGAGTACGGACCCTGATAGCATCCAACCGCTCGAAGCCTTGAGCGGGTAGCGCTCGACTCCGCAATGGATGCCGAGCACTAATGACGCAAGGCGTAGCTTTGCGGAGGCCTGCAAGTCTAAAAGAGTAGTACAACCTGAGATTGGTAGGTTTGGCATCGTCTGACGAGCCTCACGCCTTCCCGCGAATGAACGAGTCGATCAACTAGTGCGCTTGGACTCCCTATGCCGATGTTTGGCATGGATTCGGCACAGGTATCAGTTGCCGGAAAGGAGATCCGACCCAAGGCATCTCGTCCGAAAGGACGTGATGCCCCCGACCCGCAATTGACAAGTTCATGTCTGGTTTCGGGAAAGCGGCAACCGGGCTCCAACGACCGAAAATGGGGCGCAAAGCGGACTGGGCTTCAGGCGACAACACTAACTTAAGACAGCCAGGGAGTTTGGCGAGCGGTTAATCTACTGCGTAATTTTCGCACCCACCAAGCGTTCGATGCTTTCGACTGTGATTAACGCGCCTCTGCCCACTTTTTTCTATTGAGCGTGCCTTCCCGCATTAGTTTATCGGTCGTGGTTCGACCCAGCCCAGTCGACTGTTCGGCTTGAGCAATAGACGCAGTAAGATCGCCCGGCCTTATCGGTCAAATATCCTTTTGGTTGGACACGCAGTTTTGAAAGGCTGACGAGGGGTTCCCGAATTTTTCATCCAAGTTGGGAGTTGGCGGCTGCATTATGACTTTGCCTGGCGAATTTGGGCAGTAGCGATCAAGGACCTTGACCAGCGAAGCCTCAGAAAAGCTGATCCCCGTAATCAGTACGGATGGCGTGCCCCCTGAAGGGTCGATCCCTCGAGACGGATAGTGCTCCCATTCAAAGCGATGCCCACCTTATCTGATGTGACAATCCTCTCCCAGTCCTCAGGCAGGATCTGAGCATCGCGCACCATTTCTGTCGGACCTCCAAGGGGTCTTACTTCCCGTTTACGCGGCCATGTCTCCGCTGCCGTAGGCCCATCGAGAGCGAGGGGCCGCACCATCGCCTTTGCTATGGGTGCGCGAATAGCGACGTGAGCCCCTATGCGGTATGAGCGCCTCGGGTAACTAGCTCTTTGCATCGCGGCCGAATGTCTGACACAGCACATTATTCCGAAAAAGCGGACTGTCTGCTAACGACCCGTTTGTGGACAAGGCTTTCTCAACAAGTCTTACTCTGATCAACTCAAATCTAGATCAAGGCTCTGAGATTACATCGGACAGCTTTTCATCCTCTGCTTCAATGACGTCCATAGGATAGACGTAAACCAGATATAGGAAAAAGAAGACGCCCGAGAATACCAAGATGACCGCCCCGATGGTCTTTGACTTGATAGAGACGCTCTCAAAAGAAGCTTGAATATCATACTGGTGAGAGTCGCCGTTTTCCTCTCCTTGCTTATCTTTGCTGTTGGTTTCTGGCAGGCTTCCACGCCTCAGGTCTCCGACGAATTGCGCGCCTGCAATTAAAAGACTAAAAGTCACGACAAATAGAACGAACCAGAAAATGATCTTGTTCGTCCATAGGTGCCATTCCCAACTCCGCTCATAATAGCCTTGCTTCCAGCCTTCGAACTCGATTGCGGCCTCATTCGGTTCATCCGACACCGCATCAGTAAAGGCTTCGGTCAATGGATCTAGGGATTGATCTACGACAACGTCGTTCGAAGCCATCTCATTCGATCGGTCCTGAGCATGCAACGCGGATCCTGCTATCACTGAGATCAATGCGACTGCCCATAAATGGCTAGCAAATTTTCTCCAAGACATACCTCCTCCAATCCCCATTACTGGTTAGCACTTCGCTGACGAATTCCGAGGAGGTTGCTGTAAAACTTAACTAATTTCTCGTCAGCGCACTTCCTTCCTCTGATTCTGCCTTCAAGATCCTCGATGTCCCGTCTTGAATAACCAAGACTAGTAGCGTGTTGCAGTGCACGCTTTCTCAGATCAGAAAGGAATTGCAATCCATAGTAGGTGCACGCCGGAGTTTGACCCGGAACTTGAGGTGCTTGAGCCTGAGCATATAGCGAAGTGGTGAAGCTAACCGCTACAATTGCGACACCGATCTTGACTTGTGTGCGCATCTCAAATCTCCGCTACGTTGGTGAAAAAACGATACAGTTTTTTGGGACAAGTTCGCAATCGATCTGCCTTACGTAAGAACCGTTCTTGGCTCAAATTTTCAGCCTCGGCATTAGCCAGTGCAAGTTGTTCTGCTAGTTCAAGGAGTTCCCCTGAGACTCCTGCGCACCTTGCTTCCCAACTATCAGTTCCAACCTTTGGGACGGAAATGCATGCACTCAAAGAACAAGCCAACACGAGCAGCAATAGAATTCTATTCATAGACGTATGCCCCTAATTCATGCGGAGTCTACACCATTTATCCCCTGATCAAAGTCCATTTCGCGATGTCAAATTATCACCAGAAGTGATCCGCTTGGTGGTAATGATGTACGTCCGCTGACCACCCCAAAAGCGGAAGTTTGGTTGGCCTTTGCAGAAAGACAAGACCGGACCTTTCGGAAAGGATTTGGGGAAGTCTATGGCTACCCCGAAAATACCCCGGTGCGGGGTGGTGGGTCATCTCTTTTAAGTCATTGAAAAGATGGTGGGCGCGGCAAGGATTGAACTTGCGACCCCACCCGTGTGAAGGGTGGGAATAACGGGAATCTACGGTTTTCGAAAAGCAAAAAAGCTAATAAAAACAAGGTTTGGTGCTCGTCGGTGTTCGCCACTGTCCAGCCAAGTTTTTCATGTTTTTTTCATGGATTTTAGGATAGCGATTCCGAATGCCAGATTTGAGCCGTATCGGGGATCGTGAAAAGTTGAAACCAAGAGCGGGCGATGAACCGCATTGGCATCGTCTACGCCAAGGCGTCTACCTCGGTTATCGGCCATCGAAGAAGACGGCTGGCGGTACGTGGTTCGCCAGGTTCTATGATGCGGATAATAATCGCAATAAGCGAAAGCGACTCGGCGATTACGGCACCCTGTCAGGTCATGATGTCTTTAAGCAGGCGAAGACTGACGCAGAGGTATGGGCTGCCACCGTCGAATCTGGCGGCGATCTTGCCCGCAGCATGGTGACGGTGAGGGATGCCTGCGAAGCTTACCTGGAGCAAAAGCCCGGATCGATTGCCGAAGGCGTTTTTCGACGGCATGTCTATTCCGATCCCATCGCCAAGGTGAAGCTCGAAAAACTGCGCCGACACCATTTGCGGAGTTGGCGCAAGCGACTGGAACAGGCGCCCGCATTGCTCAGTCGGAGCAAAACTGGAGAGAAGCGATGGAAGGAACGAGCTAAGTCGACCGTCAACCGGGATATGGTTCCGTTGCGGGCAGCACTAAGGCAAGTTCTGGAGCCCGGTAGACCAGGCAGTGATGCCGCTTGGCAAGAAGCGTTAAGACCCTTCAAGGGCGCCGGCAAGCCTCGTGATCTCTATCTGGACCGGGTTGAGCGCAAGCGGCTAATCGATGCCGTCAGCGATGAGGCGCGACCTTTCGTGAAGGGGCTATGTTTGTTGCCACTTCGGCCCGGTGCGCTCGCAGCTCTGACTGCGCGCGAATTTGATCAGCGCACCCGTTCCTTGATCGTTGGCAAAGACAAGAATGATAGGTCACGTCAGATTTCCCTGCCCAAAGACACGGCAGATTTCTTCGCCGAACAAGTCGAGCAAAAGCCACCCGCCTCTTACATCTTTGTTCGATCGAGCGGTAAGGCTTGGGCTAAGGACTCATGGAAGCGCCCTATCAAAGAGGCGACCAAAGCAGCCAATCTACCGATTGCCGTTTGTGCCTATACGCTTCGACATAGCGTCATTACGGACCTGGTCCGCGCTGGCCTTCCTATACTCACTGTTGCACAGTTATCGGGTACGAGCGTCGCCATGATCGAGAAGCATTATGGGCACCTAGTGCAGGATGATTCAGAGGATGCACTGTCTACGCTCGTGCTTGAAGAGTAGACTAGCTGTATCGAACTTCGCGTGAATGATCGTCGTCGTAACCCATTGACAATGAGCAAACCTTGTGCGGAGCCTCGGCTAGAATTCGCTGTCAGCGCAATCGAATCCGGCGGAGGGATTCGAATGATAAATTTAACCCGCTAAGACTGTGAGTTGGGCTACGGATGCTCTGGAATTGTACCTCGTATAGCAACCCGCATTCCTTCTCCGCCTCGTTGCGTCCGATGCAATTGTAGGGTCTGCTGTGCGCCGCAAACTGACTTCCGTGACGTCTCCATCACCGCAATGGCCGCGCCAAACTTTCGACGATCCGACATTCACCAATGCGGTCTGCCTGGCATGATCGCAGCATGTGCTGGAGTTCGTCTTGCAATGACGTCAGATCGGCGATCTTGCGCGTGACCTCGCCCAACTGGCGCTGGACGAGCTGGTCCACATCGCGGCATGGTTTGTCTTCGTGGTCAGACAGGGCGAGCAGTTCACGCACTTGGGCCATCGTGAACCCTAGCGCCCGGGCGCGTCGCACGAATATGAGCGTTGCGAGATGTTCGTCAGAATAGTCACGATAGTTGCTGTCTGTTCGGTCCGCCGCAGGCAGGATCCCTTCCCGCTCGTAGTAGCGGATGGTTTCCGCCTTGGTGCCGGTTGCTTTCGCCAGTTCGCCGATACGCATCACTTGACCTTGTAGTTACTACAAGGTGCATATGTCCTTGCGACTCGAACGTTGCAAGGAGAGCGGCATGGGAAAATCCTGCTGTCAGACCCCAGAAACCGACCAGAGCGCGAACAACAATCCGCGGTGGAGGATGATCCTGTGGATCGCCCTGATAGCGAACGCTGCGATGTTCGTGGTCGAGATTGTCGCTGGTATTGCGGCTGACTCCCGAGCGCTTCAAGCCGATGCGCTCGACTTTTTCGGCGATGCAGCCAACTATGCGATCAGTCTCGGTGTTGCTGGCATGGCGCTTTCCTGGCGAGCGCGGGCTGCACTATTCAAAGCGGCGACGATGTTTGCCTTCGGTCTCTGGGTCATTGGTTATGCGGTCTATGGTCTCGCCGTTGGCTCTAGTCCCGAACCGCAGACGATGGGTTTGATCGGAACGCTGGCGCTGCTGGTGAATGCAGCGGTTGCGCTGCTGCTGTTCCGCTATCGCGAAGGCGATGCGAACATGCGCTCCGTCTGGATCTGCTCGCGCAATGACGCGATCGGCAATATCGCCGTTCTTGCCGCCGCACTGGGCGTGTTCGGCACCGGTCAGGCTTGGCCTGATCTGCTTGTCGCCGGGATTATGGCGAGCCTCGCGATTTGGGGGAGCAGCGAAGTATTCACACAGGCGCGTCAGGAATTGGCGCATGATTGACCGCACACCTCCGGCGATCGCAGCATTTCTCGCTCGGGAATATCAAGCTGCGCGAGCGGCAGAAGATCAAGCCCAGATCGATCAGTCCTGGCATCATCTCGAGCGCGCGCACATCGTCGCGCAGAACTGGCTGAAAGCCCATTGCTACTCGCATTGGCGCATGCTGGCGCTCGCTTACCGGCAGCGCGACTGGAGGGAGGTAAGCGGTCAGATTGTTCGTCTGGCTCTCGCACCGCTGGGGAATCTCATCGGCGGCTTGCCTGTCGGAAATAGCGGGCGCTCCGATGTCAGCGCATTCGCCCGGATGGGAATTCCGAGCGATTTGCGGGCAATTCTGCAATAGACACAATGACAGTTGGAACGGAAAAAGTATTTACCAGCGAATTCATTACAATGGGTCGTTTGGTGTCCAATAGTGAAAGCAGCGCGTCCCGGATAATGTTATGAAATCACATGCTATTCCGAAAATAATCTCTTTTGCAATCCGAACCCGGCTGCTAACCGCTCGCCGATGACCCGGCTCTTCGCCCGATCCTTCATGCTGCAGTTTATCACGCTGTTCACCGCGATTGGTGTCCTGTGGGCTCCGGTCGCGGAAGCAGCTGAATGCGCGGACGAGCCTGAAGTCGCTTCACTGATAGAGCAGCACGGCGAACCGGGTGAAGAGAGCAACGCGCCCGAGAAACACGGCACCTGCGCACACGGTCATTGTCACCACGTGTCGCAGACGGTGGGGCGATCGGGAGAAGGCGTTTCAATGCCTTCGGTTGTCGCACTGAACTCCGGCAAGCGCCACGCTGCGCTCGATTCAGGCAATATCGAACTGGATACGCCACCTCCTCGAGCCTGACGTACTTCGCGCATCGGACCCGTTCCGATGCCGTTTTGAACGTCAGCAGAGGAATTCACCCAATATGTTCGCCACATTCCGGCGGAGCGCCCTCTTTGCAGGGTTAGCTCTCGCCATGCTCGTGCAGCCTGCCATCGCGCAGGATGCGTCCATCGTGTCGCTTGAAGAAGCACTCGATCTCACAGGGGTCGCCGACGACGCGACTTCCAGCACATTCAATCCGCGCATTGTCGGACCACGCGCGGAATCCGAAGCTGCGCAAGCGCTCGTCGGCCAGGCCCGGTTGCGGCCTAATCCCGAGGTCTCGCTAGAGGTCGAGAACATCGCAGGGAGCGGTGCCTTCTCTGGGCTAAGCGCTACCGAATATACTTTGGCGGTCGGGCAGAGGATCGAACTTGGCGGAAAGCGCGGCGCACGCGTCGCAGCAGCTGAGGCACAGGCACAGCTTGCAAATCTGCGGACCGACCTGGCCGGTGCAGAACTCGGCTTCCTTGTCCGTGAGCGCTACGTTGCAGCGGCGGCGGCAGCGTCGCGGGTCGAGCTTGCCCGCGATGTGGTCGACCGAAACGAGGAACTGGCCCGCATAGCTGGCGTCCTGGTCGAGGTGGGCCGCGAACCACCGCTGCGCGCACTACGGGCAGAGGCCACGCTGGCAGAAGCGCGTGCCGAACTTCAGGCAGCGGAGGCGAACAGCCTGGCAGCCCGCACGGCGCTTGCCTCGCTATGGGGCGAGCAAGACACACCGCCGCTCGTCCCCGGTGCGTTTCCCAACATCGAGCCTCCGGCCGCAGTGCTTGCGTCGGCGACCAGCTTGCCATTGCAGGTTGCCCGCGGCCAAAGCGCGACAGCAGCGGCCGAGATCGACTACGAGCGCAGCCTGCGCATTCCGGATCCGGTCGTTTCCGCCGGTGTTCGACGCTTCGAGGAAAGCAACGACAGCGCCTTTCTTGTCGGCGTATCCATTCCGCTTCCCTTCTGGAACCGCAATCAGGGCAACATCGCTGCGGCCGAAGCAAGGCTACGCGCTGCCAACGCACGCGAGGTTGTCGCGCTGGCCGATTTTGAGCTGACGGTTACGCGCGCACGATCACAATATCTTGCCGCCGAAGCGCGCGTTGAAACACTTTCCACGACATCGCTTCCTCAGGCCGAGGAGGCGCTGCGGCTCGTCCGCATCGGTTACCGCAACGGCCGATTCCCGCTGATCGAGGTGCTGAGCGCAGCCGAAGCGCGTGATGCCATTCGCGAGGCGCTGATCACCGCTCAAGAAGACCGGGGACAGGCTGCCGCCGAGCTCATCAGGTTGGCCGCACAATGAGGAACATTCCAATGAACCGGAGAAGACTGGCGATCATCGCCGGTATCATCATTCTCGCTGCAGCGCTGTTGATGTTGCTGTGGCCTGATAATCAAGCTGACCCTCGTACAGAAGACAAGGTCGCCGAAACGGAACTGCCTGAGGGCTTCGTCCTGATCGATGACGATCAAATTCGCGCAGCCGAAATCAAGGTCGCCGCGGTGCAGACCGGGGCTACTGTCGAACTGGTATTTCCTGCAACGGTTGCGGCAAGCCCGACGGCCAGCGCGCGGATCGATGCGCGGGCTTCGGGCGTGGTCCGTAGTGTTGGCAAGACGCTTGGCGACTATGTCCGCCAAGGCGAGACCGTCGCTCGGATCGAAAGCGCCGATGCAGCTGCGCTCGCTTCACAGCTTAGCGTTGCCCGCGCCCGCGCAACTGAGCTTTCAGCTGCCTATGACCGCGAGCGGCGCTTGTTCGATGCCAATGTAACGGCAAGGCAGGACCTTGAAGCAGCGCGCGCAAATCTCGACGTTGCCCGCTCCGAACTGAACCGCGCTCAGGCCGCTGTGGCTGCAGCGGGTGTCAGCGGCGATGGGCGTTCGCTCGCTGTCACCAGTCCGCTATCGGGCCGCGTTACCGCTGCTCCGATCGTGCTTGGCTCCTTCGTCGATGCTGGTGAAGAACTCTACCGCGTGATCAATCCGAACGGGCTGCAGATAGAGGTGGCGTTGCCTTCGGAAGATGCGTTGCGCATCCAGCCGGGCGACGAGGCCGCCGTGATCGTCGGCGATGGCCGCGAGATCGGTGCGCGCGTGCGTTCGGTCACGCCGTCACTCGATCCCGAAAGTCGCAGTGCCACTGCCGTACTCAGTCTGACGCGGGCGATACCGGGTCTCCAACCTGGCGCTTTCCTGCAGGCGCGCATCCGGCCGTCGGGCGAATTGGACCAGAGCCGTATCGCGGTTCCCGAGGACGCCGTGCAGGTGCTCGAAGGCCGCGACGTCGTGTTTGTGCGCACACAGCGCGGCTTCCAAGCTCGCGAGGTAGCGACAGGCAGCCGGTCCGCCGGAATGGTGACGATCTTGTCCGGTCTTGAACCGGGGCAGCGGATCGCGACCGACAACGCCTTCCTGTTGAAGGCCGAACTCGAAAAGGAGGGCGCCGAACATGGCCATTGATCATACCGCGGCTCCCGCTGACGAGGGTAGCCACCGCCATGGCCTGATCGGGATGGTTCTTGATATTGCCGTGCGTTTTCGCTGGGCGATCATCGTCCTGACTGTTTTCGCAGCAATCTACGGCGCGTTCAATCTAGTGCGCCTGCCGATTGACGCAGTGCCGGACATCACGAATACGCAGGTCCAGATCAATACCAGCGCTGCTGCGCTTTCGCCGTCGCAGGTCGAGACGCAGGTGACCTTTCCGATCGAGACCGGTCTTGCCGGGATTGAGGGGCTGGAGATGACCCGTTCGATCTCGCGCAACGGCTTCAGCCAGGTCACCGCGATCTTCGAGGAAGGCACCGATCTATACTTCGCCCGCCAGCAGGTAAACGAGCGGCTCGCACCCATTGGAGCCTCGCTGCCAGAGGGAGCGGAGCCCACCATGGGTCCGATTTCCACCGGCCTTGGCGAAGTGCTGATGTATACGATCGAATATGAGCACCCTGGTGGCAAGGGTGCTACCACTGGCGGCCGGACAGGCTGGCAGTCCGACGGCAGCTTCATCACCGAACGTGGTGACCGCCTCGAAAGCGAAGTGGCGAAGGCGGCCTATCTGCGCACTGTGCAGGATTGGGTCGTCGCACCACTGATGCGCTCTATCGACGGCGTGGCCGGCGTGGATTCGATCGGTGGGTTCGAAAAGCAGTTTCTGGTTCAGCCCGATCCCGCGCGCTTGACCGGCTATGGCCTGTCGTTCGATTCATTGATCGATGCGCTCGAGGCCGCGAACCTCGCGGCCGGTGCCAACTTCGTGGACCGTGCCGATGAAGCGCTGCTCGTCCGCGTCGATGCGAGGCTGGGCAGCATTGCCGACATAGAAGAAGCCGTCATTGCGACCCGCGAGGGTGTGCCCATTCGTATCGGCGATGTGGCCGATGTCGAGATCGGCGGCGACCTGCGAACCGGCGCGGCTTCACTGAACGGCGAAGAGGCGGTGGTGGGCACGGTGCTGATGCGAGCAGGCGAGAACAGCCGCACCGTCGCAGCCGGTGCAGCAGAAAGGCTGGACGAGGTCCGTTCATCGCTCCCAGACGGCGTTGTGGCCGAGATCGTCTACAACCGGTCCTCGCTCGTCGATGCGACGATTTCGACGGTTGAGAAGAACCTGCTTGAAGGCGCATTGCTGGTAATTGCAGTGTTGTTTCTCCTGCTCGGCAATATCCGCGCCGCCATAATCACCGCACTGGTCATTCCCGTTTCGATGCTGATGGCAGCAGTGGGGATGAACCGGCTTGGTGTCTCGGGTAATCTGATGAGCCTGGGCGCGCTCGACTTCGGCCTGATCGTCGATGGTGCGGTCATCATTGTCGAGAACAGCGTTGCTCGGCTCGCCGCGCGGCAACAGCGTGAGGGACGCTTGCTATCCTTGGGCGAACGGCTAACCGAAACGCGTCTGGCAGCACAGGAGATGATCAAACCGACCGTCTACGGTCAGGCGATCATTTTCCTCGTCTTCGCGCCGCTGCTCACCTTTACCGGGGTCGAGGGCAAGACCTTCTCCCCTATGGCGATCACGATGATGCTCGCGCTGGCTTCGGCCTTCGTTCTGTCGTTAACCTTCGTCCCGGCGATGATCGCGGTGCTGCTCAACAAGAAGCTGACCGAGGAGGAAGTGAAGCCCATTCGCTGGTCGAAGGAGCGTTATGGCCCAGCGGTTCGCAAGGCTATAGCGCGGCCGTGGCCGGTTATCGGAACCGGGGTCGGGATGTTCGCCGTCGCTGCTGTCATCTTTGGATTTCTCGGCAGCGAATTTACGCCGCAGCTCGACGAACGCGACATTGCGGTGCAATCCTTGCGGATACCGTCGACGTCGCTCGAACGTTCGCTCGCGATGCAGCGGCGGGTCGAAAACAGGCTCGAAGAGTTTCCCCAAGTCGAACTGGTGTTTTCGCGGACGGGCACGGCCGAGGTCGCCAGCGATCCCATGCCGCCCAACGCTTCTGATGCCTATGTCATGCTGAAGCCGCGGGAAGAATGGCCCGATCCGGACTTGTCGAAGGATGAGCTAGTAGAGGAGATGGAAACTGCGCTGGGCAGCTTGATTGGCAACCTCTACGAGTTCAGCCAGCCAATCGAATTACGCTTTAACGAGCTCATCGCCGGGGTGCGTGGTGATGTGGCGGTCAAGCTCTACGGCGATGACCTTACCGCACTCACCGAAGCGGCGGGCAATGTAGCCGGCCTGCTGCGCGGCGTCGAAGGCGCGGCAGATGTCAAAGTGCAACAGGTCACGGGGTTCCCGACGCTCGATATTGCCTTCGACCGTCCGACGATCGCGCGTTACGGCCTGACCGTCGAAGACGTGGCCCAATCGGTCGCCATCGCACTTGGTGGACGTCCGGCAGGCCTCGTGTTCGAAGGCGATCGCCGGTTCGATGTCGTGGTGCGTCTCGAAGACGCGGCTCGTGACGATTTCGACCAGCTTGGCGCGCTCCCGATCGTGCTTGAAAGCGGTGTCACGGTTCCACTGCGGACCCTGGCCGATTTCCAAGTGGTCGATGGCCTTGCCGAGGTCCGGCGCGAACAGGGACGCCGGCTCGTGATCGTGTCGGCCAATGTGCGTGAACGCGATCTCGGCTCCTTCGTCGAAGAAGCGCAGGAGGCTGTTTCAGCCGGCGTCGATATGCCGCCGGCATCCTTCATCGAATGGGGCGGGCAGTATCAGAACCTGCAGGAAGCGCAGGCACGGCTCGCCATCGTCGTCCCGATTGCCTTCGCTCTTGTGCTGCTCTTGCTGTTCATGGCTTTGGGCGGATGGGTTCCGGCGCTTGCCGTGTTCAGTGCCATTCCCATGGCTTTGGCTGGCGGGGTGTTCGCTCTGGCACTGCGGGGGTTGCCGTTCTCTGTTTCGGCGGCGGTCGGTTTCATCGCCCTGTCTGGTGTGGCGACCCTCAACGGTCTCGTCATGATGACCGCGATCCGGCAGCGTCTCGAGAAAGAAATGCCGCTCGACGAAGCGATTGCCGATGGCGCGCTGGCGCGTCTGCGACCGGTACTGATGACGGCGCTGGTGGCCTCGCTGGGCTTCGTACCCATGGCAATCGCCACCGGAACAGGTGCGGAAGTGCAGCGTCCGTTGGCTACGGTGGTTATCGGCGGATTGATCACCGCGACCGCGCTGACCCTCTTTGTTTTGCCAGCGATCGCGCGGCTCGTGTTGCACCGCTCGGATGACGAACGCAGCTGGCGTGAGAAGTGGTGGGAGCGGCTGCGGCGCAACGTAACGCGCGAAGAGCAGCGCGAGCTGACTGACATTGTGTGACCGGAACGATAAAGAACACAGGTTCTTGAACCAGAACACAAATGAAAGGAATGCGTCATGAGTGGCGAAGGTGAACTCAACCTAGATTCGGCGGACAAGCGCCAAACTTTGTGGATCGTCCTCTGGCTGAACGTCGCGATCGCCATTGGCTTCTTCGTGGTTGGTTATTTTGCTGATTCCAACGCTCTGCTTGCCAACGGTCTCGACAATTCGTCGGACGCCGTCGTTTATGGGCTCAGCCTCCTCGCACTGACGCGGTCACGGACCTGGAAACGTGGGGCTGCGCGTTTTTCAGGCATAATGCTTCTCATTTTCGCCGGCGGCGTCATTGCCGATGCCATCCGGCGCTTTCTGGAGGGGTCTGATCCAGGTGGGATCATGATGATGGCAATGGCGGCGGTGGCTGCGGTGGTGAACCTGATTTCGCTGCGATTGCTGCAAAAGATGAAGTCGAAAGACGTCAATCTTCGGGCAGCCACGACTTTCAGCTTCAATGATTTCATCTCGAATGGCGGTATTATCATCGCTGGCATTGTTGTGATGCTGACCGGTGCGAACTGGCCTGATCTCGTGGTCGGTGTCGCAGTTGCCGGCATCGCGCTTTACGGCGGCATCGACATACTGCGGGATGCGCACATGGACGTCCATGATGAGGAAGGCACAGAACACCGCAAGGGCGACGAGTTCGGAAGATAAGAGGCCGAATTGGCGTTACCTGCGGCTGGTTCGCTATGCGACCAAAATTGGCCCGGTCATCTGTCTGGCAAAATCAGTCGGCGATACGGGATCTCAGAACGGGTTGGCTTGCATGCCCCACAAGTGATCGACAGGCGTGCAACTAGCACTCGGAATGCCTCGTTTCCTCCGTTGTAAGTTCGATTACGATTGAGGAGTTAAACCATGAAAGCCCAAGACGTTATGACTGCAAACCCTGCGTGCTGCAGTCCATCGAGCACCGTGCAAGAAGCAGCGTCGTTGATGGTCGATAACGATTGCGGAGAAATCCCGGTTGTCGATGATTCTGGTTTGTTGGTGGGTGTGGTGACCGACAGAGACATCGCATGCCGCTGTGTCGCCAAAGGGAATTCTTCCGATCAACGCGTCGAGGAGGTGATGACATCGTCACCTGTTACTGTCACCGCCGATGTCAGCGTCGACGAATGCTGCACTAAGATGGAAGACAATCAGGTCCGTCGGCTTCCTGTGGTCGATAACGAGGGCAAATGTTGCGGCATCGTTGCGCAGGCCGATATCGCCAGAAGTGCAGCCAAGAAGGAAACCGGCGACCTCGTGCGCGAGGTATCCGAAGCTAGTTCGGAGCCAGCTTCGGCGGGGTGCTGCTAGTCACAAAAGACTATTTATTTCAAGCGGTTAATGCGGACGGGGCGATCTGATTGGTCCCCGTCCGCCATCACTCGTTACTTGCCAATCGCCTCGCCCCCGACTATCTGGGGCCGGTGAAGTTCATTCGTACCTTGACCTTAATCCTTTTCGGATTTGGACTTTTCGTCCAGGTTGGAGCGAATGCGGCAGCCCTTCCTCAGATCGAGGCGGCGGAGATGAGCGATTGTGCCGAGATGGCCGATAGCGAGACTTCCCGCGATCCTGCAGGACCATGTTCCAACATGACGCTCGATTGCGTGATTGCCATGAATTGCTTGCCGCCTCTGGCTCTGTCGGCAGCGACTGAAATGGAGGGCGCGCCCCTTCGCTTGATGCCGAGCTACCTTGTTTCTGCGGCCCCGTGGTTTCAAACAGATTCACCACGACCGGAATCACCCCCTCCAAAACCAATCCTCACCGTCTAGTTTTTCCTGAAGGCGCGCTGCGCTTTTTGCGAGACTGACGAACGATGCAACCGCACGAACCGGTATCGCCGGTGCGGTATGTTTTGTCTTGTCAGCTCGCTCTGCACGAGTGAGATTTATGAATTGGCGAATTGGTTGGGTGCCGTTTTCGGCGCTGCTCGTCGCTCAGACTGCGCAAGCGCAGTCGGTCGGCTATGAAGAAACCCTTGCGGCGGCGCGGGCGGAACAGCCCATGCTCGAAGCGGGCGCATTCCGCATACAGGCGAGGCGCGATGCTGCCGAAGCAGCGGACGAATTGCCCGACCCACGCGTTCGTGCAGGCGTGATGAACTTGCCGGTCACCGGACCGGCCGCATTTGATCCGTATGCGCAATTGCCGACGCAGCTTGCGGTTGGCGTCGAACAGGAAATTCCCAACCTTGCCAGGCGGCGAGCGCGATACGGCCTTGCCGGATCCGAAATCGGTATTGCCGAAGCCCGTCTTGGCTTGTCCGAACGTTCGATCCTCGTCGACGCGGGGACGGCTTGGATCGGCCTGTATTACGCCCAGCAACGCCTCGCTCTTGCGCGCGACGCTCTGGACGGCTTGAGAGATTTCGTTCCGGTCGCCGTCAGCGCCGTGGCTTCAGGATCGGCCAGACCTGCCGAAAGCCTCGCGATCCGGCGTGAGCTTCTTGAAATCGAGGATGCCATTACCCGGATCGAGGCCGCGCGCGCAACCGCTCGCGCCCGGCTGCAGCGCTATATCGCCGAAAGCGAGCCTGTCGCTGCGGGGGCCGCTCCCCGAGCTACCGTGGACCCGGAAGGCCTTCGGTTCACGTTGGAGGCCAATCCGGAATTGCGCTTGGCGGATGCAGAGCAACGTCGTGCTGAGGCTGCAGCCGATCTGGCGCGCGCTGAAAAACGGCCCGATTTCGGTGTCAGCGTGACTTATGGTCACCGTAATCCCGATTTCGGCAGTGCCGTATCGGTCATGGGATCGGTCACTTTGCCCATCTTCACCGACAGGCGGCAGAACCCGCGCATCGCGGCAGCCGAAGCAGACGCTGCTGCCGCCTCGGCTGAGCGCGTCGATCGCCTGAGAGCGATCAGGGCCCGGTTCGAAGCCGATCTGGCTGCGTGGCGCAGCGCGGTGCAGCAGTGGGAACGTGCGAGGGACGAGCTTCTACCGCTCGCGCATGACCGTGCCGAACTCGAAACCGCCAGCTTCGCTGCTGGCCGCGCCGACCTCGTTGATGTGATCGCGGCCAAATCTGCGCTGGCATTGCTCGAACTCGAGATTCTCGAACGCGAACAGATGGCTGTCGAAGCCGCTGCAACTCTAAGTCTTACTTATGGGGAGGACAGGCCATGAAAGCCGTGTTCGAACGTCTTTCTCCGCGCCAGCGCTCTTATGCAGCGGCGGCCGGTATTGCCTTGGTCAGCCTAGGGGCTGGCTACGGTCTGTCGATGCTCGGCGGCGGTAGCGATGGCGGTGACGCCGCTGCCGATACCGGCTGCGAAGAAGTGCTCTACTGGTACGATCCGATGGTGCCCGATCAGCGCTTCGACGAGCCGGGCAAATCCCCCTTTATGGATATGCAGATGGTCCCGAAATGCGCGGGCGGTGATGCGCAGGCCGGCGAGGGTGTCAGCATCGATTCCGCATTGGTCCAGAACTTCGGCATTCGCACTGCCGAGGCCGAATACGGCGTGCTGGAACCGGAAACCACGGTAACTGGCACGCTTGCCTACAATGGCAGCGAGGTTGCGATCGTCCAGCCTCGCGCGGGCGGCTATGTTCAGCGGACGTATGGCCACGCCCCGCAGGATCTTATCGCACGAGGCGCGCCAATCGTCGACCTGCTGGTGCCCGAGTGGGGCGGCGCCCAGCAGGAATTTCTTGCCGTAGCAGCTACCGGCGACGCGGCGCTTACCAATGCTGCCCGTCAACGTCTGCGACTGCTTGGGATGCCGGAAGGCGTGATCTCCTCGGTGGCTCGAAGCGGCAGACCGCAATCGACAATCACTGTCACCGCGCCGCAATCGGGTGCGATTACCTCGCTCGGTGTCAGGCCGGGCATGACCGTGATGGCAGGGCAAAGCCTCGCCGAGATCAGCGGCTATAGCTCAATCTGGCTCGAAGCCGCCGTGCCCGAGGCGCTTGCGGGAAGCGCTCGCGTGGGACAGCCGGTAAGCGCGACGCTCACGGCTTTTCCCGGAGAGCGATTTGCCGGACGGATCATTGCCATCCTGCCCAGTGCGCAGGAGGCAAGCAGGACGATTACCGTGCGCGCGGCGATGCCCAACCCCGGGCTTCGCCTGAAACCGGGCATGTTTGCGCAGGTCATGATTGCTCCTGAACGGCGTGAAGCATTGCTCATCCCGTCGGAGGCGGTGATCCGCACCGGCGAACGCACGTTGGTTATGATTTCTCAGGAAGGCGGAGGATACCGCCCTGCCGAAGTCCGGATCGGGCGAGAAGCTGGCGGTCGGACCGAAGTTCTTGCGGGGCTGGCGGAAGGGGAGGAGGTGGTTACCTCCGGGCAGTTCCTGCTTGATTCCGAAGCCAGCCTTGCCGGTATCGATGTGCGTCCCATCGATGATGCACCAACCACTGGCGGGGAAAAAGAAACGCAGGCGGATGCTGACGAACCGCGCACCTATCGAGCCACCGGCACGATCGAACGCATCACTGCCCGCAGCATCACCTTGCGGCACGGGCCGGTCGAAGCCCTGGAATGGCCAGCCATGACGATGGGTTTTGCCACTGAAGGTCCGGCCCAGGTTCGCGGTTTCCAACGCGGCGACCGGGTAACCTTTACCTTCGTTCAGGCAAGCACCGGTCCGCGCATCGTCTCGATCCGGAAGACCGGCCAATGATCGCGCGGATCATTGAAAGTTCGATTGCCAACCGCCTGCTCGTGGTTCTGGCGGCGATCGGTCTGGCGCTCGCCGGCTTCTGGGCCGTGCGGACCACTCCTGTCGATGCGCTGCCCGATTTGTCGGATGTACAGGTTGTCATCCGCTCGAACTATGCCGGGCAGGCTCCGCGTATCGTCGAGGACCAGGTCACCTATCCGCTGGCGACGACTATGCTCTCGGTACCGGGGGCGAAGACCGTGCGTGGCTATTCGTTTTTCGGCGATAGCTATGTCTATGTGATTTTCGAGGACGGGACCGATCTCTACTGGGCGCGCTCGCGCGTGCTCGAATACCTCAACCAGGTCCAAAACCGCTTGCCCGAAGGCGTCGAGAGCACGCTCGGCCCCGACGCAACCGGCGTGGGATGGATCTACGAATACGCCTTGGTCGACCGCAGCGGCGGCCACGATCTGGCCGGACTGCGCAGCCTGCAGGACTGGTTCCTGCGCTACGAGCTGAAGACTATACCTGGGATCGCCGAGGTCGCCAGTGTGGGCGGCATGGTCAAGCAGTACCAGATCGTGCTCGACCCCTACCGCATGGCTTCCTTCGGAGTGACCCACGGCCAAATCGTGAGCGCGATCCAGGCAGGCAACCAGGAGGCAGGCGGTTCCATCGTCGAGATGGGCGAAGCGGAATTCATGGTGCGTTCGTCGGGCTATCTCGGCAGTCTCGATGATTTCCGCTCGATCCCTTTGCGCGCCGAAGCGGGCGGTGTGCCGGTGACGCTTGGCGATGTCGCCAATGTGCAAATCGGCCCCGAACTGCGCCGCGGTATCGCCGAGCTGAACGGCCAGGGCGAAGTCGCAGGCGGCATCGTCATTCTGCGGCAAGGCGCCGACGCGCGCGGTGCGATCGAGGCGGTCGAAGCGAAGCTCGACCAGTTGCAGGCAAGCCTGCCCGAAGGGGTCGAGATCGTCACCACCTATGACCGATCGCAGTTGATCGATGCCTCAGTCGATAACCTCACCACCAAGCTGATCGAGGAATTCGTCGTCGTTGCGCTCGTGTGCCTGCTGTTTCTGTGGCACGCCCGCTCTGCGCTGGTCGCCGTGGTGACCTTGCCGCTGGGTGTTCTGGCAGCCTTTCTGGTGATGCGCTTCCAGGGCGTGAACGCCAACATCATGTCGCTTGGCGGGATCGCCATTGCGATCGGCGCGATGGTCGATGCGGCGGTCGTGATGATCGAGAACGCGCACAAGCACATCGAGCGATGGACCGAGGAAAATCCCGATACGGTCATGTCGGGTGAGGAGCGTTGGCGGATCGTCGCAGATGCTTCCAAGGAAGTCGGTCCGGCGCTGTTTTTCAGCCTGCTGATTATCACCCTTTCGTTCCTGCCGGTCTTCACTTTGCAGGCACAGGAGGGACGGCTCTTCGCTCCGCTGGCCTTCACCAAGACCTACGCGATGGCAGCGGCTGCAATCCTCTCGATCACGCTGGTTCCGGTCCTCATGGGATGGCTGATCCGCGGCAAGATACCGCGGGAAGACAGCAACCCGATCAACAAGGCGCTGACCCGTGCCTATCGTCCGGGGCTCGACTGGGTGATGCGGCGTCCGAAGGCGACGCTGGTCATCGCAGGACTGATATTCGCGACGACGCTGGTGCCTTTTACGCGGCTGGGCGGCGAGTTTCTCCCGCCGCTCGACGAGGGCGATCTTCTCTACATGCCGAGCGCGCTTCCCGGACTTTCACCGGGGGAAGCCTCGGCCCTGCTTCAGCGGACCGACCGCCTGATCAAAACGGTGCCCGAAGTCGATACCGTTTTCGGCAAGGCGGGCCGCGCTGATACGGCCACCGATCCCGCGCCGCTGACGATGTTCGAGACGACGATCAGCTTCAAGCCGCGTGAGGAATGGCGCGAAGGGATGACGCCTGACAAGCTGGTGGAAGAACTCGATCGCGTGGTCCGGGTTCCGGGCCTCGCCAATGTCTGGGTGCCCCCAATCCGCAACCGCATCGACATGCTCGCCACCGGCATAAAGAGCCCCATCGGGGTCAAGGTCTCGGGCGAAGATTTGGGCGAAATCGAACGAGTGGCGCTACAGGTCGAACAGATTGCGAAGGAGGTGCCGGGCGTCAGTTCGGCCCTGGCCGAAAGGCTTTCAGGCGGGCGCTATGTCGATGTCGATATCAATCGTCTGGAAGCAGCCCGCTACGGGCTCAACATCGCCGATGTGCAGCAGATTGTATCGGGCGCGATCGGCGGCGCAAATGTCGCGCGTACGGTGGAGGGGTTGGCCCGTTATACGGTCAATGTCCGCTATCCGCGCGAGATTCGCGACAGCGTCGATGAGCTGCGCAATCTTCCGGTTCTAACCCCCGCGGGACAGCAGATTACGCTTGGTACAGTGGCGGACGTCCGCGTGACCAGCGGGCCGCCCATGCTCAAGAGCGAGCAAGGCCGGCCGACGAGCTATGTCTATGTCGATGTACGCGGGCGCGACCTCATCTCGGTGGTGGGCGATTTGCAGGAGGCAATCGGTGCCGAGGTCGATCTGCCCGCCGGCGTCAGCCTGTCCTATGCTGGGCAGTTCGAATATTTGACGCGCGCTTACGAGCGGTTGCAGATCGTCGTACCGGCAACACTCGCGATCATCTTCCTGCTGCTCTACCTGATCTTCCGCCGCTTCGACGAGGCGCTGCTGATCATGGGCACGCTGCCATTTGCGCTTACCGGCGGGTTCTGGCTGCTCTACCTGATGGGATACAACCAGTCCGTTGCCACCGCCGTCGGGTTCATTGCGCTGGCAGGGGTGTCGGCGGAATTCGGAGTGGTCATGCTGATCTACCTGAAGGCCGCGCTGGAACGGAGAGAGGGCGAGCTGGATGCCGACGAGGTATCGGCAGCCATCCGCGAAGGCGCGCTGCTGCGCGTCCGGCCCAAGGCGATGACCGTCGCCGTTATCCTCGCCGGCCTGTTCCCGATCCTGATCGGCGCCGGTGCCGGATCCGAGGTGATGAGCCGTATTGTGGCCCCGATGATCGGCGGGATGATCACCGCTCCGCTGCTTTCAATGTTCGTACTTCCCGCCGCCTATCTGATGATGCGGCGTCCCCGGACCAATCGGTCCAAACCCCTCGAAGGAGAAGAAGAATGCGTATTACAACCCTCGTGACCTTGCTGGCAGCGCCCTTGGCACTCGCCGCGTGTGGCTCCGGCAACGACACCGAAATGATGGACGACACGGCCATGGCGGACGGCCAGATGGCAGACGGTCAGATGCCGATGGGCGATGGCGACATGCCTATGATGGGATCGGATAGCGCGATGCAGACCGCCAGTGCGGAAGGAACCGTGACCGCCATCGATGCCGATGCAGGAACGATCACTGTCGATCACGGCGCTGTCCCCGCGATCGAATGGCCCGCCATGACGATGGCGTTCGACGCCGACGAGCAGCTGCGTCAGGACGTGGCGGTTGGCGACACGATCTCGTTCGACTTCACAACCGGTGAAGGCGGCAACACGATCACTTCGATCACCAAGCAGTAATTTGCGAACCGGCCCCGGATCGTATTCCGGGGCCGGTATAATTAGGAAAAGTTCGATGATGAATGGTGACATGCCAGCGGCCATGATGGGGATCATGGGTCTGTTCTGCTTATTGCTGACCATGCTGCTGGTGTTGGGCATCGCTGCGCTGATCAAATATCTCCGGAGCAAGTAAGATGGATCAGTGGTCGATTGCATCCAGCCTCAACCGTCGTGCCTTGCTGCGACGGGCTGGCACAGCGGCTGCCGGCCTCGTGGCACTTCCCTTGTCTGCATGCGAAGCGCAAAATTCGCTGTTTAGTGCCGATGGAGCCGGCGCCAATCCGCTCGCCATTCCCGAGCTCAATCAGGGAATTGTCGAACAAGGCGAACGGGTCTTTCGACTGTCGATATCCGCGGGGCAGAAGGAGTTCGTTCCCGGGGTCGTTTCGTCTACGATCGGTGTAAACGCGCCTTATCTTGGTCCGACATTGGAGATGCGCCGCGGCGAGCGGGTCCGGTTGCATGTCGACAATGGCTTGGACGACGGCGCGACAGTCCACTGGCACGGGTTCGAGCTTCCCGCCGCTGCGGATGGCGGACCGCACCAGCTTATCCGCCCCGGCGCGCGCTGGAGCCCGTCTTTCGAAGTTCGCCAGCGTGCCTCTCTCTATTGGTATCATTCGCACCTGCATCGCGGCACGGGACCGCAGGTCTATGCTGGTCTTGCCGCGCCGATCTATGTCCGTGATGATGAAGAGGACGCGCTGGACCTGCCGAGCGAATACGGCGTGGATGATATTCCGCTTATCGTTCAGGACCGCGTGCTCGATAACTCCGGCAAGCTCCTCTATCCGCAGAATATGCATGCGCAAATGATGGGCGTGCGCGGGGATCGACTCTACGTCAATGGCACGCAAAACGCGGTGTTTGACGCTCGGACCGGCCTGTTACGTTTGCGTATCCTCAATGGATCGAACGCTCGTTTCTACGATTTCTCGCTGTCCGGTGGTCAGACCATGCAGATCATCGCCAGTGATGGTGGCTTGCTGGAGCGTCCGCATGCGGTCCGCTCGCTCAGGCTCGCACCAGGTGAGCGGGCGCAGATCCTCGTCGATCTTTCCGAGGGGCGCCCTCTCAGCCTTGTGGCGACCAGTCCGGACAATTCGATGGGCATGATGGGCGGCGACGGCGGCGGTATGATGGGCGGCGGCATGATGGGCCGACGCCGCGACGATACCGAGATGGACGAGCCGTTCCGCGTCCTCGACATCAGACCCTCTGACTCCTCGCCGCAAAGGAAACTGCCGTCGCAGCTTGCTCCGCTACCAGCACTCGACCCTTCACTTGCAGTACGAACCCGGCGGTTTGTGCTCGATATGGGAATGATGGGCGGCGGGATGTCTATCAATGGTGCCAGCATGGACATGAATGTCATCAACGAGCGGGTGCCCGTCGGTCAGTGGGAAATCTGGGAAATCGCCAATGCTTCGATGATGGCGCATCCCTTTCATATTCATAACGCGCAGTTTCGCGTGATCGACCGCAACGGCCGAACTCCGCCGCCATTGGAGACTGGTTACAAGGATACGGTTATTGTCGACCCGCGCGAGCAAGTGCGCCTGCTATTACGGTTTGAGGAACACACGGACCCGGATTTGCCGTATATGTATCACTGCCACATTCTCGAGCATGAGGATGCCGGAATGATGGGGCAGTTCGTCGTCGTGGACAGCTAAGAAGGGTCAACGATGGGTATTAGCCCTGCGGCGATTTTCCGCCGATCTTATGCAGATGCTCAACCGCTTCTTCCACGCAGTCACCGCACTTTGAATTGGCAGGGACGGCGACATCGATCTTCTTGGGATAGGGCAAGTCGAGTTCGGCCATGATCCGCTGGAACTCGGAAAGCGAAATTTCGTCGTTCAATCGAGGATTGCGCGTACGCTCTTGCATGATGGTCGAGACCCGGCGGCCTGAATAATCGTGCGCGGGGTAGACCAGCGTATCTTCCGGCAAAGCGAACAGCTTTTCGCGAACTGACTTGTACAAGGTCGCGGAATCGCCGTTCTGGAAATCGGTGCGACCGCATCCATCAATGAGCAGCGCATCGCCGGTGAAGACCTGCGTATGGCCGCCTTGCTCTATTACGTAACTATGATGCTTGTCGGTATGTCCGGGGGTGAACAAGGCGCGAATGGTCAGTTCGCCGACGGACAACGGCGCTTCCTCGCTCACTTCAGCATCGGCGCAAGAAAGATTGTCATCAGCCGGATAGGCAACCTTGCACCCGGTCAGGCTTCGTAGCCGACACGCTCCCGTGATGTGGTCAGCGTGGATGTGCGTGTCGAGTGTGAAAGACAGGGTTAGGCCTAGGGCAGTGACCGCCTCCATATCCCTGTCGCACGTCTCGATTACCGGATCGAGTAAAACGGCTTTGCCGGTGTTCTCGCATCCGATCAGATAGGTGTAAGTCGACGATTCCGGTTCGACGAGCTGCCTGAAAATCATTGCGCGCCTGCCTCATTTGCATTGAGCAGTGGCAGTAAACCACCTTCACTGATTTCCAGCCCGGCGTCGCGGCCTCTTTTCGCTGCTGTGGCGGCGTCACCCTCGTTTTGAAGCGCCCAGGACGCAAGACCCATCAAGCTAGCCCGACGTCCACTGGCGCAGTGAATGGCCACAGGACGGGGAAGCTGTACAAGTCTGGTCGCAAAGTCCTTCGCGTTCTCAGCCGTCAAATCTGGTGGAGAAACGGGATAGTGAAGGTAATCCAATCCGTTTTCGCGCGCTTCTTCCGCTTCGGCCTGCGGGCTCAGCTTTTCGCCTTGCTCGCCTGCCTGCCTCAAATTGACAATCGATTTGAAACCATCGTCCGCAAGGGTTTGAAGGTCGTCTGCTGCGGGCGGGAATGTCAGCAGGGAGAGGTTCTCGTCAATTTGCGCGCGGTCCATCGTGGCTTTCCTTTGGGTGTTTTGAATACGACAATCCAACCTTTGCCTCGCAGCCGGGTTCCGCTTGCCTGTTGCAGCTTTCGCCCCCTTCGATGGCGCAGATCTCGGTCGATATTTGGGGCCACGCAACCTGCGAATGCCGACCGCCTGCGTTCCAACCGGGAGCGGTCGACCTGACATCAAATCGCGCACGGTAGAGTTATCGCGGTTATCTCGGAGCGCGCGAAGAGGAATGGTACTGAACGATCTTCCATCCATCAGCGTCGTGAGTCAAAACCGAGGTGGCAACGCCTTCGCGATCGATCACGCGTCCGTCGGCAAGTTCGATCCGGTAAGTGTATGTTTCGCGGCCAAACGCCATGTGCCCCATTCGCGTCACCGCAAGAGTGGGATTGCCAAAGGTGAAGCTGGTAATCGCATCAAGTTCGGGGCCGAGGTGATGTTCCATATAATGCGTGAAGCTGCCTTCATCCTTGCCGTTTTCATAGATGAAGGAGTCCTCGGCAAACAGCGCGGCCATGGCATCCGCATCGCGCGCTGTCAGCGCTTGACGGTAGGAGGTGAGCGCTGCTTCCGCTCCGGCGATAGCATCGTTCATGGCAGCCATATGCGCGGCATGGTCCATCGGCTTCGTAGTTACCTGTTCGGCATGTGCTGAATGATCCATGGACTGCGCCATTGCCGGCACGCCATTTGCGATCATAACCAGAGCGGCCACGCTTATGGGCAGTTTGTTACGCATAATATTTCCTCTTTTTAGAACCAAAACCGCAAACCGATGACGTAGTTTGTTACGCTCGGGTCTTCTCCATTGGCGCGGGCATAATCGGCGCTTTGGCCGACCCGCCATTCTTGCTCGACGCCAATGTATGGCGCAAATTCTCGGGCAAATTCATACCGAAGACGAATTCCAAGCTCGACCGTATCGAGGCCAGATCCAATCCCAAGCTCGGGAATGTCCTGCGCCGATAAGTTCACTTCCGCGCGCGGCTGCAAGATCAACCGCTGTGTTATTCGCTGGTCCAGTTCGGCTTCGATCCTCGCTGTCAGATCACCCTTGCTGGACAGAAATGCAGCGGCATCGATCTCGAATTGATAAGGGGCGAGACCTTGGATCCCGATGACTGCATAAGTCCGGTCGCGGGGAGCAAAATCCTGCCGCACCCCGGCTTGCAAATCGAAGAAAGGAGCGATGGCGCGGCTATAAAGCGCTTGCACCTCGGCCCCTTCGATTTCTTCATCGAAGCTGCCTTCGCCCTCTGATTTGAACCACAACTTGTCGATATCCCCGCCGTAATAACCTTGGACATCCCACAGGTAGCCATCCCCGCCTTCGCGAGCCCGATACTCGACGCGATCGCCCTGAAACCAGAAATAAGTCTGACCGCCTTGTTCATGGCGAAGTTGAGCGCGACTGGCGCGCATTGCCTCTGCACCCCAAATCGCATCGGCAGCGCGCGGCGGGCCTGATCCGGCCGAGGCGGGTGGCGGCGAACTGGGAATGGGCATCGTCATTGTGCCGTGATCCATCTGCGATTGACCGTGCGCGGCAGGTTGATCAGTTGCTTCCAGGACTGAATCATCTGGAGGCACCACCCGGCCAGTGTCATGCCCCATCGCTGAATGGTCCATTTGGGAATGGTCAGTGTCATCCGGATCGGGCGTTTCTACCTGTGCGGGGGCGGGTGTTGGCTCCGGGTCCGGCATCGTATGGCCGGCATGCTGGGCCATAACGGGCGTCGCAGTACCGATGAGCAGGATTGCAAGCAGGGTTTTCATCCGTGCTCTCCCACGCGCTCTTGCTCCGGCGCATCGCCTTGCGGAGCTACAGTCACGATCTGAAACATGCCGGCGTGCATGTGATAGAGGAGGTGGCAATGAAAAGCCCAGTCACCGCTCTCGTCAGCTGTCAGATCGAATGAGGCACTACCGCCCGGTTGCACTATAACCGTGTGTTTTTGTGGCTGTCGGTCGGCCGGCGCCCCGTTGACCAATTCGAAGAAGTGGCCGTGGAGATGGATCGGGTGAGCCATCATTGTATCGTTGACGAGCTTGACCCGCACCCGCTCGTTATAAGCAAAGCGGATCGGGTCTTCGCTAACGGATGAGAACTTCTTGCCGTCAAACGACCACATGAATCGTTCCATGTTGCCGGTCAGGTGGATCTCCATCTGGCGGGAAGGTGTTCGCAAATCGTCATTGGGCTCAAGAGCAACGAGATCGCGATAGGTCAGAACCCGATGTGGAACCTTGTCCAAACCGATGCCTGGATCTCCCGTTCGGTCCACCGGGTTCATGGCAACCATGTCGATTCCAGGCCCGACTTCGACATCCGGCGGCAGCATGGAAGTGTCGCGCATGTTCATGCCTTCCATATTCATCGCTTCCATCGGTTCAGGCTGCTGCGTGGAAGCTGGATTTTGAGGCCCGTGTCCCATCGCTGCATGATTCATTCCGTCCATTTCACCACTTGCGCCGTGATCCATTCCGCTCATGCCCATATCGGCCATGGTGAGAAGCGGTGCGTCACGAAGTGCCGGGACCGGCGCGCGCGCACCGGGCCGACTTGCCAGGGTCGCTACCGCCATGCCCGATCGGTCCATAGATTCAGCTACGATCGTCATGGCTTCGCCGGTTGGCTCAACGATAAAATCATAGGTTTCCGCCGTGCCGATTTGGAACTCTTCGACCGGGACCGGGCGCACATTCTGCCCATCTGCTGCTACGATATGAATACGGGCGCCGGGAATGCGGACGTTAAAAAAGGTCATCGCACTCCCGTTGATTACTCGGATGCGTACCCGTTGTCCGGGATTGAAGAGGAACTCGAGGCCCTCCATCGGACCATGTCCGTTGGCCAAATATGTGTAGGTCGAACCTGTCACATCGAGGATGTCCGTTGGCATCATCCTCATTTCCGCCCACATGCGACGATCTTCGCCGCTCAATGGGTAGTCATCTGTCCAGGTAGTCCGCTGGTAGTTGAAATAGCCCTCGCCTTTCTTCAACTTGTCCATGATCGTGTGCGGATGCATCGGCGTAAATTCGCTGAGCAGCAGGACATAGTCGCGATCAGCCTGCACCGGATCAGGACCGGCCGGTTCAATGACGATTGGTCCATAATGGCCCGCCTGTTCTTGCAAGCCTGAATGGCTGTGCCACCAGTAGGTCCCCGTTTGACGGATGGGCGGAAGGTCATAAGTGAAAGTCTCCCCCGGCCTGATTCCGGGAAAGCTCACGCCTGGAACACCATCGAACTGGAACGGGAGCAAAAGGCCGTGCCAATGGATCGAGCTATCCTCGTCAAGCGTGTTGGTAACGTTGAGGCGTACTGCCTCGCCTTCCTTCAAACGTACGAGCGGGCCAGGCACGCTGCCATTGACTGCTATGGCATGGCCGCGTCGCCCTTGCACGACGCGCGGTCCCTCTCCGATGGTGAGGTCGATCGATGCTCCGGAAACTTCATCGAACCCGGCGCGAATGTGTCGACCATTCAAGCTTGCTCCGCGGGCCCAGGCGGGTGTGAAGGCCGCGGCACCCAACAATCCAGCAGCGCCGGCCCCTGCACCCAGAAGACTTCTTCGGTTCATCGTCAGCATGTGATTTCCTGCAGATTTCATATGCTGGATGTTACGCGCTCGATCCTCCTTCCCCTCATGCAATATCAAGTTTTTTTCTGAGGGTGTTTCGCGCTCGATAGACCAGACCTTCCACGGCCTTCTCGGTAATGCCTAGCAGTACCGCCGCTTCTTTCTGACTGCGGCCGTCTATTGCAACGAGTATGAGCGCTTCGCGCATACGCAAGGGAAGGTTCTGAATTTCGGCATAGGCGGCATGCAAAGATTGCCTGTCCGAGGCTTCCACTTCCGGCGAGGGGGTCTCGTCCGCAACGATTTCAAAAGATGACGCCTTGCCAAAGCCCAAAAACTGGGCCGCCTTTCTTCGGCGCAATTTGTCACGGCATTTGTTCAGCGTGATCGTGGTGAGAATTGGAAGCACGGGTCGTCTCGGGTCAAGACGCGCACGCGCGATCCAAGCCGATGCCAGCGCATTCTGAACCGCATCCTCAGCCTCTTCACGAATGCCCACCATCCGTAGGGATGTTGCCAGTAATCGAGGCAGATGTGGCTCTACAAGATTGGTAAATGCGCGGCGATCGCCTGCGATGACCATGGCGACCAGTTCAGATTCCTGGGCGTGGGGGATCCGGGACACCCCGCCGTCATTCCGGCGGTGAACCGGTCAATGACCGGGAAACCTGCTGATCGAATTCGCGCTGCTGTTGCGGATCGAGAATGGAGCGCATTGCGAACACATGGCGGATGGTCGCTTTCTGTAATTCACCCATGCTGGCGTGGACCTGGTCGATAGCGGCACTGACTTCAGGTCCGTATTCATGTTCCTTGTCCATCGCTGCAGCCAGCTCCGCGTTCGCGCGTCGCACTTCCAGTTCGAGCTGCGCGTTTTCTAGGGCATGACGCTCTTCAAGCTCGTCCAGCAAGGTTTCCTGCTCTGGATTAAGTTCGAGCTGTTCGTGTACGAATTCGTGAAGGCCGCCGGTTTGCTCTGGGGCAAACCATCTTTCGGCTGCTGTCGCACCCAGAAAGCCTGCCAAGGCGGCGAACAAGATGGCCAGCGCGATCTGCAGTTTCAAATGCTTCATGAATCGACATGCAGCAAGGCTGCGGGTGAGAGCCGCGCGTCGTTAAAAACCTGGTACGAGGCGTCCTTCGCGTAAACCGACGGCTGTACGGTCAGTGTCCCGACGCCCAGCCCAATTACGAACAGGCCCACGAAAAGTGCACTTCGCATGGTGCGTTCCCGCCGCGCTGTCGCAGCGCCCACGCGTTCCCACACGCCTTCCATAAGTCCGCTGCTCGACAAATCCAATGAAGTGTCGTTCGCAAGAGCATGCAGAACAGGTTCCAGTTTTTGTGTCACGTGCGGTGGCCGACCCTTCGCTTGATAATCGTTTCCATTACGTCCCGTCTGCCAGCTTCCCTCAAAAATTTTTGATGAGGGAAGGCCGCACGGGCTGCGTAACAGCAAGCATAAGGCCCGTTAACCCGCCGTGAAAGACCAACAGCCGAAATGAAATTAGCCCATATCTTCATGCTCATTTGCGCAGCCTTTCTTTCGGCTAGCCCGGCTCTTGCGCACGGCGACGTAGTTCACGGTGACGCGCCAAGCGCGCAGGTGCCCGCGCAACCGGACAAGATGGCAGGCAAGGAGGGTATGCACAGTTCGCAGATTGCACCAGGCGAACCCGTCCCGGGCGAAGGAAGCGCTGGCAGCAACGCAAGTGAACACGAAAGCGACAACGCAGGCTTCTTCGCATTTTTGGCCAAATTGCATCCAGCCACTGTGCATTTCCCGGTGGCCCTGTTCCTGATGGCGGCGCTGGCTGAGCTGTTTGTGCTTCGTGGCAAGGACACTGTGGAGCCGGCCATTAGTGTTCTGATCTACGGCGGCGCAGCTGGCGGGATACTCGCGGCAACCTTCGGATGGATACACACCGGCTTATGGTTTGGCGGCGACACGGTGATGCAAATTCACCGATGGAACGGAATGCTAATCGCTATCCTTGGCCTGGCGCTTGTTCTGATTGTGAGGCGAACAAGTGCCACGAGGACTTCGCTGCGGGCAGGTCTGTTTCTCATGACCCTCCTTATCCTCGTCCAAGGGTTTCTTGGCGGTGAACTCGCGCACGGACAAAACCACCTTGGCCTCTCTTGGCTCTGAAGGAAATTCCATGACATTTGGCCCATTCTCCAAGACCCCCGCGGCTTTGCTACTCGGCGCTGCACTGTTCGGGCTCGCTGCCTGCGACCAGCAATCTGCGTCGCCGACAGAGAGCGACGGTGCTGTCGCACCTGACGACGACGTGCTTTCAGAAGTTGTGCCTGAGTCTGGCGAGAATGGCTCTATCCCGGGAAGCGCAAGCGGACCGGCGACAGTCACGCCCGAGCCGTCGAGCAGCCCCGCCACCGCAGCCAAGCCTCGGCCATCGCCTGCACCTGCCAGAAGCCCGGCAATTCCACCGCCTACCCCAGTAGAACCAGAAGTCACCGGACCGCCCGATCCACATGCCGGTCATGATATGGGATCGATGTCCGAACGCAACATGGACGATATGAGAGGGGGGCACGAATGAATGCCTGTTTTCCAGACGAGCCAATGCGCAGGAGCGCCGAGCTGCACCACCGCTAGGGTTGGTTACACTGTCCGCCTGTACCAGTGCGCTGAGGAGAGAGATAAGCCGTGATTACTGGATCGAAGCGAAAAACAATTGTCAGGTGGGGGTGGACACTCAGCACCTTCCTGCTGCTGAGTTATCTGATCTGCGTGGCCTTTGGCCTGCTTTCTCCCGCCCGTTTCCACATGCATGAAGCCTGGGCCCCGCTCCTGCCCGGCTTTGAGTGGATAACCTGGCAAGGCTTCATCGCAGGAGCTATCGGCAGCTTCCTTTATGGCTGGTACATCGCCATCCTGATCGTGCCGATCTATGCGTTTTTCGGACGGGAGAAGAGCGCTTGATCACAGCCCTCCTTCTCTCGACAGCACTGTTCCTGGGTGCGATACTCTCGCACCTGTCAATCTTGCAGCGGGGCCATGAATGGCTGGGCAAGAGTGACAGCTTTGCGACCAAAGCCGCAGTCTCCTTGCTGGTATTATTTTCTCACCTGATCGTCGCAGCTTGGTTTGGTGGCGGTTTCTGGTTGGGCAATGAATTGGGACTTGGCAGCTTCGACAAGGTCTCGGCGATGGGCTGGATGGATTACTTCTATTTCTCGCTGATCAATATCACGACGCTTGGCCTAGGGGACATCTACCCGACCCAACACCTGCGGGTCATAGCAGGTGTTGAAGCACTCACCGGCTTCGCGCTTATCAGCTGCTCGGCGCAGCTTTTGTGGTCCATGATGAAGAAAGGGGACAAGCAATGAATCAATCGAAAACCCATTCTGGCGGTGGAGGGAATTATGTTCGCTTCATGCTGATGATCGCGACCTCGACCGTCGTCATGTACGGCCTGATGTATTTGAACACCTATTCCATCGATCACGTCTTCTTCAGCGAGACACGCTTCTGGATGGCATTTGTCATGGGCGCTGTCATGGCTGTCATCATGCTCGCATTCATGTGGTCAATGTATGGCAACATCAGCAAGAACTTGATCATCCTCGGGGTTGCCGCAGTCGTATTTTCGCTCGCCCTGTGGCTGGTTCGTTCGCAGACGACAGTTGCAGATATCAATTACATGAAGGGGATGATCCCGCATCATTCCATCGCCGTTATGACCAGCGAACGCTCCAATTTACGAGATCCGCGTGTCAGAAAGCTGGCACAGGACATTATTGTCGCCCAGCGCCGCGAAATTGCTGAGATGCGCTACCTGATCGAGGACATTTCCGAGAACGGCCCACGACCAACCGAAAAAGTACAGGAGCAAGCACAATGATAAAAACAATTACGATTGGCCTGCTCGTTCTGGGGCTGGCAGCTTGTAACTCGAATTCCGCGCCGGGCAATGATCGCCGCGCAGATTTGGAATCTCCACCGGAAGCCGCACCGCAGGAGAATGCGGCGTCTGCGCTCAGCAATGCCGCTCCCGGGTCGCTTTACCCCGGCATTTTGACCGAAGCGGATGTGGCCAGCATTGGTGGTACGGGCGGGCGGTGCGTATTTCGCATGGACCGCGTGGGCTACCCGACCTTCGTCTATGGCGGAATCAAACGGGAGGGCACCCTCAAGCTGAATGGGAAGCTAGTGATGATCCCCGCGACCGAGGACCAATCTTTCACCGGCGAGGGCCTGACAGTCGAAATGCGCGAAGGCGAAGGATCTGATGACGAAGCTACAATGGTTGTCCGGATATCTGGAGCTTCAAACGAACTCGGGTTCCGTGGATTTTCGAACTGCACCAGTTAAGCTGCAAGCAGTCGTTCCTTCGGATCCGTCGAATTACAGGGTTACATAGGAAGATGGGGGTCTCGCGCCCGATCTAATTGGCGCGAGACCTCCGGCGAAAATCAAGAAGGAGGCGTCCATGAGCGAAGACAGGTCACACGCAAACGATAGGGGCGGCGAGCCGGTCCTTGAGGGTATCGCGGTCGACCCAGTTTGCGGCATGGATGTTAAGATCGACGGTGCGAAACATGTCACTGAGCACGACAATGCCCGGCATTATTTCTGCTCATCGCGCTGCCACGATAAGTTTCGTGCAGATCCCGAACTGTACTTGTCGGGCGAGCACCTGAACGTCGTCGAGGATATGCCCGAGGGCACGATCTACACCTGTCCAATGCATCCCGAGATCCGCCAAACTGGCCCGGGCTCCTGCCCGATCTGTGGCATGGCGTTGGAACCGGAAACGGTGTCATTGGATGACGGGCCCGATCCCGAGCTTGTCGATATGCGCCGCCGCTTCTGGTGGAGCGCGCTGCTGACGCTGCCGCTCTTTGTCTATGCGATGAGCGACATGATCCCATGGCTCAGTTTCGACCAGTTGATCGAACCTGCCCGGGCGCAATGGGCGCAGTTCGTGCTCGCCACTCCGGTGGTGTTGTGGGGCGGCTGGCCATTCTTTGTCCGCGCGTGGGAGTCGCTGAAGACACGCAACCTCAACATGTTCACGCTGATCGGTATCGGTGTTGGAATCGCTTATCTGTTCAGTCTGGTGGCGACCGCGATGCCTGAGCTCTTTCCGCCAGCCTTCCGTGATCATTCCGGACGGGTGGGTGTTTATTACGAAGCGGCAGCGGTCATCACCACGCTGGTCTTGCTGGGCCAGGTATTGGAACTCAAGGCTCGCGGTTCGACGTCGAGCGCATTGCGCGCTCTGCTCGAGTTGGCACCGCCGTCAGCCGTGAAAATCTTCGGGAGCGGTGACGAGCGGGAGGTGCCGCTCGACGAGCTAGAGTCCGGCGATCGGCTGCGTGTTCGCCCCGGAGATAAGGTGCCCGTGGATGGGGAGATCGAGAAAGGATCAAGCGCCATCGACGAATCCATGGTCAGCGGAGAACCGCTTCCGGTGAAGAAGGCTGCCGGCGACACGGTGATAGGCGGGACAGTCAATCAGACCGGCGGGTTCATCATGCGGGCCACGAACGTGGGCAAGGACACGATGCTGTCCAAGATCGTCCAGATGGTGGCCGAGGCGCAGCGTAGCCGCGCACCGATACAGCGTTTGGCCGATCAGGTCGCAGGCTGGTTCGTGCCCGCCGTGGTAATGGTCGCCGTCGTCACATTTGTTGTTTGGGCGATATGGGGCCCCGCTCCAGCACTTACCTATGCACTGGTCAACGCCATCGCGGTCCTGATTATCGCGTGCCCGTGCGCATTGGGTCTTGCGACGCCGATGTCGGTGATGACCGGCACGGGTAAGGGCGCGCAGCACGGGATCCTGATCCGTAATGCCGAAGCGTTGGAGACGCTGGAGAAGATCGATACACTGGTCGTCGACAAGACCGGCACCTTGACGATGGGCAAGCCCGATCTGGTGGCGGTGGACCCAGTCGAGGGCATCGACGAAACCGAGTTTCTTGCCGCGGTCGCCGGGGTCGAGATGGGCAGCGAGCATCCGCTGGCCCACGCGATAGTCGAGGGCGCGCGGTCACGAGGGGTGTCGCCGGCAGATGCGACCGATCTTGCCTCGACAACGGGCGAGGGTGTCGAAGCGGATGTGAACGGTCGTCGGGTCGCGATCGGGAACGAAAAGATGATGCTCCGGGTCGGGATTGACGACGAAAGCTGGCTGGGTTCTGCCGAATCCGGACGGAGAAAGGGTCAAACGGTAATGTTCGTCGCTTTCGCCGGGAAACCCGCCGGCCTGATTGCCGTGGCGGATCCGATCAAACCCACCAGCGCAAACGCCATCGCCGCACTGCACGCGCGCGACATTCGCGTGGTCATGTTGACCGGTGACAGCCGCGGAACGGCCGAAGCGGTCGCGCGGGAAATGGGCATTGACGAGGTTCACGCCAACGTCTCGCCCGAAGACAAGCATCGCGAGGTTGAGAGGCTGAAGTCCGAAGGACGCCGGGTCGCCATGGCAGGCGACGGAATCAACGACGCCCCAGCGCTCGCAGCGGCCGATGTGGGTATTGCGATGGGAACCGGTACCGATGTCGCGATCAAAAGTGCCGGTGTAACGCTGGTGCGCGGCGATCTGACCGGCGTGGTGCAAGCTATCGTCCTGTCGCGTGCAACGATGCGCAACATTCGGCAAAACCTGTTCTTTGCATTTGCTTACAACACGCTTGGCATCCCGGTTGCCGCAGGGGTGCTGTTCCCGGCTTTCGGGCTATTGCTGAACCCGATGATCGCGGCAGCAGCGATGAGCCTGTCGTCAGTTTCGGTGATTGCCAATGCGTTGCGACTGCGCGGTCTGCGATTGTCGACCAGCGACGGCGTTGCAGAACAGCCCGCCTGATGAAAGCGTTGATGAAACTCGATAGACCCGAAACCTGGCTGGCGATTCACGGCTACCTGATCGCGTTCCTCTGGGAAATGCTGCAGATGCCGTTCTATGCGATGGGCCGACTCTCAGCATGGGAAACAACCATCAATTGCAGCCTCGCTTCACTCGGTGACGCGGGCATTATGGTATTTGCCTATTTCGCTGCAGCATGGGCCGTGAACGATCGCTATTGGCTCAGTAGCCGTAACCGGAAGCCGGTCATCGTTTTCCTTGTGACAGGATTGCTCATCACGCTGGTGGTGGAGCACTTCGCAACGGGCGCAGCTTGGGGGTGGAGATATTCTGCAAAAATGCCCACCCTTTTCGGTATTGGTATGGTGCCGATCGTAATGTGGATCGTTGTCCCTCTCATCGCGCTTGAGCTGGCATCGCGCTCCGTAGCCAACCGAATTGAACGGTAACGGTACACAATATCGGCTTTGCTATCCGCAACAGGAGGATTCGCGCCCCTCTTCTCGGGCCTCTTGGATCGGCGGGCATGGTACATCACCAAACGAGCAGAACACGCAACAATCGCCCTCAAGTGGTTTCAAGCGTACTTGGCAATGCGGGCAAGTATAGAAAAACCAGCACGCGTTCGTAGGCATGGTCTCTGTCGTGGATCGACCGCACTCAGGGCAGGTAATGGTCGAACACATCTGCATCAGGTGCTTCCTATCCACCGCATCAGCGGTTGTTCGAACAATCCCCATGAGGCCGAAATCAAGATTACAACCGTCGCAGTAATTAGGACGATCCTAGTCGTTTTGATCCGCGATGAGGCTTCGCAATTATCGATCGCGCAGCTGCGCGATATTCGTAAGTGAAACACCCAGGCGAGCGCGAGGATGATAAGGGCGGCGATGGTCAGCGGCCAATGGTAGGGGACAAGAAAACCTAAAGCGCTCGACCCGATACCGAAGGCTGCCAGTGCCAAAGGCAAAACGCAGCAGGCCGCGCCCGAAATCAATGCGGCCAGACCGGTGAAGGCACTGCTCACAGCGAGAACGCGCTCGCCCGGCTGCGCCGCTTCAATTTCATTAAAAACTCGGTCGGTCACGTTTGAGCTCCATTGATCCATGGCCTATTGCCACCTGTAGCGACTACAGGATCAAGGAAATTCGACATGGCAAATTGGTCGATCGGCGAACTCGCTCGAAAAACCGGGGTGCATATCGAAACCATCCGCTACTTCGAAAAGGTCGGCTTGCTTGAAGCACCTGGGCGAACCGAAGGCGGACACAGGGTGTTCGGCGACAGGCATCTGCGATCGCTCAAGTTCATCAAGCGAGCACGAGAATTGGGATTCTCACCCCAAGAAGTTCGCGCGCTGCTCGATATGGGCGGCCCGGAAGACGCTTGTTGTGACGAAGTGCGCGATATCGCGGTGCACCACCTCGAAGACGTGCGCCGGAAGATAAAAGACCTTAAGCGGCTTGAAGATCTGCTGGCCTCCACCGTCGACAGATGTTCCGGTTCGCATGTGAGCGACTGTGCAGTGATCGATATGCTGGAGGAGCCAGTCCGCTAGAGCATATAGCCGATGTCCGATGCGCCCGTCGGATATGCGAACATGGTAGTCTTAAGATCCTCCACCGTCAGCCCATGCCGGATCGCCAGGCCGAAGATGTTGATCACCTCTTCCGCATGCGGTCCGACAAGATGGGCGCCGAGGATTTTACCCGAATCGCCTTCGACCAATGTCTTGTAGCCATAAACGGGTTCGTCGACCCGTCTTGCGGTATACCAATCCGAGGCGCGACCGCACTTAACCTCAAAGCTTCGGCCCGCCTTTTTCGCCTCCTCTTCGCTCAACCCTACGCGAGCGAGGGGAGGAAGCGTGAAAGCGACGCTTGGCACCCCGATGTAGTCGGGCTTCTTGTGATTGCCCTCGATAAGGTTGGCCGCAACCAACTTCGCATCGTGGCTCGATACCGGGGTAAGCGGCGGCCCGTTGGAAGCAGCATCGCCTGCCGCATAGACTGCCGTATTGCTTTCGCTTTGCAGGAAGTCGTTCAGGCTAAGCCTGTCATTCTCGGTAGCTATTCCCGCTGCCTTGAGATCGAGTTGATCGAGGGCAGGAACCCGCCCTGCAGCATGAACGACGAGATCGGCATCGAATTGCATTGCCCTGCCGTCACCTTCGGCGTGAACGACATAGTCGTCACCTCGCTGATCTATCGCAGTCACGTCCAAATCGGTCTCCACACAAACTCCGATCCGATCGAAGGCTTCCATCAGCCAGTCCACCAGCTCCGGCTCGAAGCCGGTCAACATTCGGGGCCCACGCTGCACCACGGTAACCTTTGCCCCTGCGCGGGCAGCGATATGGGCGAACTCGGCCGCGATGTAGCCGCCGCCGACAAGGACAATTCGCTTTGGTAAGACCGCCAGCGAGAGGAAGTCCTCGTTATCGACGAGGTGTTCTTCGCCCGGAATGTCGAGACGCCTTGGCTTGGCCCCCGTGGCGATGAGAAAATTGCTGGCGGTCAATTCTCGCTCGCCAACGCGCAGCCGATTGGAGCCGGAAAAGCTTGCGGTGCCATGCAACGTGGCGATGCCAGCCTCTTTGTATCGCTGCTCATGCTTTTCCGGCACCGGATCAGTGAAGCTGCGCTTGAAATCGATAAGTTCGGGCCAGTCTATTCGGGCTTCTCCTGCAACTCCGTGGGGAGCCATCCGTTGCTGCGCGTCGATCACTTCCACACCGGCCACTAACATTTTTTTGGGGTCACAACCTCTGAGTGCGCAAGTCCCACCAAAGGGTTTCTCATCGATAACCGCAACGCTTTTACCGGCTTTCGCTACACGCATCGCGCATACCATCGCCGCTGTTCCGGTCCCGATTACTGCCAGATCATAGTCCATATCTAAGCCTCCTGACCGACCAATGAATCTGGAGTGGCTACGGGTTTCAGAGATGATTGATTTCGCGAGATTGGGCCAACCGTCGGGCCGTTTCAGTTGCAGGTGGAGTGCCGACACAACGGTCTAACTCAAGCCCTCCAATCATTGAGGACGCGGTCCCTATTGGGCAGATCGGATCTGCGGGAAGCCGAGTTTCAGGCCGCACACTACACCCTCGGACGCCGGATTCCGGAAATTACACCCGCTCCGATATAGCCAACGAATGGCGATGAAGGGGTAAAATCAGGCATTGAACGTACAATTTTCGGAGACCAGATTCCGATATGGCTGCACTTGTCGATCGAGCCGAAATTGGCTTGACCAGACGCATCAACTACGAAGTCTGGTCCGTGGATTCCGTGGAAGAAACCGTCATCAAACAGACTGTCGAAGCCGTCTTGATGATGCCGCGCAAGCAGCACGAAGATCCAGTAGCGGGCCAAATCCTCGGCTGCTTCCCGCCGCCGCGCAGCGCCGCGCTCGGCTTGCGAAAGGAAGTGGTTTGGCACTTCGCGTGCCAGTTCGGCAAGTCGCAAATCAGCTACGCCGCGCATAGCATCTGCAAGCATGACGGCGTCGCCTTCGGGGATCACTGTGTCGGGTCTAGCCGGGGAACCAAAGGCTTTCAGTGTGCGAATATCGTCCTCTGGCCAACCCAGCGCTTCCCCATACCAGGAAAGGCGCGAATGCGGTGGAAGCATCAGCGGATGGGAAAGTCCCAGAACCTTTGACGGGCCAGTCAGCGTCGCCGCTTTCCACTGTCCTTCGCCGATCTCCATCCGGCTCAGGTCCACAGGTTCGATCGGACCTTCTTTCCCTTCGCGTGCAGTCAGGTCCGGGTGAAGGCGGAAGCCCATGAAACAGAATGGGTCTGGATCGATAGTTGGGCGCCACATTGTGAAAGGCTTATCGAATGTCGACCTTGAAAGACCTGTCGACCTTGGGAGATCGGCGGAAATGCGGCGAAGCTTGAAGTTTTCCGATGGCCTTTGATCCAGCGTGGCAGGGTCGAAAGCCACGGTCTTCGGGTCTACCGGCGGTAAAGTCTCGTCTCGTTGTTTCTCCGTCTTGTTTTCGGTGCTGCTATCGAACTCGCTGTCGCGATTATGGTCCGCTGGTGCCCTGCTGACATCATGTTCCTCGCAGAGGTTTGCACCATGACCGCGCGGCGCCCCCGCGTGAATCCACGAGTCGACCGATGCAAAAACCAGCCGTCCCATAACGTCCAAGCCGGCATCAAAATCGACCGCCCGGGTCAGGTGATCAACCCGTCGCCGGGCCTCAGCGACCATCGAATATTTCTCTTCGGACGCTTCTAGGTTCTCTACATCGGCGCAAGCCTGCGCCAGCGCGGTGCGTAGTCTTTCCTTGCAGCTGGCAAAGGAGTCATCGGCAGACCCATGGGCAGTTTCATCCTCCTTCATAGCTGAGATGAACTCGTCCTCCGTCCTTTTTGCTGCGGTGGAAAGCTCCTCCCTATCTACCTTGCCATCGGACCATTCGACCAACAGATCCCGCATCCTGTTGAACAGCCGAGAGTTGATCTGAATGTCCTTTGTCCTGACGCCTGCAGCAAAAATCATCGAATAGATCGGAAGCATAGGCTTGGGCAGCAGGTGCCTCCATTGCTCGTCCAGGGTCTGCCGCTTGACTAGCTCTTGCAGAAGCATGGAGCGCACTGCGTCATGCTCATCGACCCATCGTTCATAGCCTGCACGAGCCCTGTCATTCACGATTAGCGCACGAAGAATGTCTTCTTCGTTATCCAGCAATGAAGCGAAGTCCGGATTGTCGGTGAAGAACCTCCTGCGGTCGGTTATGTCGAGCGGCGAGCGCGTCTTGCGCGTGAAGATTAGCTTAGGATGACGGACCCTGAGATCGTCCAGCGCATGCTTGAGCCGATCTCCTACGTGCTCGGCAGTCGACATCCTTGAAGGGTCCGGCATGAGTTCGGCTATGAGTGCGAGTAGCCTCTTCGTCTCCTCGTCATCCATGTTCATGGCCTTCGCCAGTTCTTCGATCCGCCGGCGCCGGCCACGTCGTTGAGCACGCTGTTCGGAAGCGGTCATGGGGGGCGGGCCGCCCTGCGAATCCGACACGGCGGGACCGCCGTGAGCGACAGTATCGCTGCTGTCTTCAAGCCCTGCCGACTCCTTGTAATCGTCATCGTGCGGTCCGTGCTTTGGGCCGGTTTCGTCGTCATTCATCGCCATCTTCAATCTTCTTTCGCCCTCGTCCGGAGGGGGGCTTGTTTCCTATATCCAGCGGGATCCGGTGCTTGAGAGGCACGAACCAGGTCCGCAGATAGATTCTAGGATGGAATGCTCTGCAACCATAGGAGTTTGTTTTGCTTGCTATAATCGCGCAAACCACACTATTCTGCCATTCTGTCCATGTCCGGAGGGTGTCCTGCTTCCTATAGGGCAGAATTTTCGACGAGCGCGGTGCACGCTTGCTATAATGGGGACGTGATGGATCAGAACGCTCAATTCTCCGCAATTTGTCCGGAGGGGTGGTTGCTTCATATATGCGATGCGGGCGTTGGAGATAATCGCAGAACTCAGGGGTTTTCCCGTGAGCTTCTGCCGGCTGCCCACCCGCGAAAATCGACTTCATGACGAGCAATTGGGCAGAATTAGCGAGCTAGCTATCCGCTTACTATAAATAATATCGCGATAAAGGCGAGTAACGGCCCATTCAAAGTTAAAAATAGCCCTAGATTTGAGGCGCAATACCACAATAAGGGACGCAATAATGCGTGCCCTTTTTGAGGCGCAATACCACAAAGTCCTTAGCAGCGTTGCAGCAAAGGACTTTGGTATCCCTTTTCGTACGTTCCGTACTGCAAGGATTAGTTCGCTTCGCTCACACGTCGTCTCGGCGCAGCCTTCCTCCTAGGGGTGCTACCGCCAGCGGTCTTGGGCGGCGTCGCAACGCCTTGGAAGAAGCACGGACCCCGCGCTGACAGCTTCGGACCGCAAGAGAAAACATCATGTTGGCCTGCCGTTTGAAGCCGGCAGGGCGAAAGGAAAAGGGATGCGAAGAGCGCGTCTCCGCGCCTTGCCGGTTTCACCAGAACGGAGAAACCGAAATGATCAATACAGACCACCTGTCGCCAGACGCCGAAGCGCTGGCGCAGGAACTTTCCGCGCATGATGAGTACCGCGTGCTGCGGCGCGTGCCGAAACCCTATCCATCGATGCCGCACGTGGGGCCTGTGCCCGATGGAGAATGTGTGGCCATCGTCGACACCGAAACGACGGGCCTCTCGGCCGAGACCGATGTCATTATCGAACTTGCCATCATGCTCTGCTTTGTCGGCGAAGATGGTGAAGCGATTGGACGCTTCGGCCCCTTCAGCTGGTTGCAGGATCCAGGGCAAGAACTGGACCCAAAAATTTCGCTGATCACTGGTCTTGGCGCTCAGCATTTGAAGAGCCAGAAAATCAACGACACCTTCGCGCGGGGCCTGCTCGATCGCGCTGACTTGATCGTGGCTCACAATGCGAAATTCGACGCTGGTTTTATTGGGCGTCGTTATCCTGACCTTGCAGGTAAAGCCTGGGCCTGCTCGTGCAGCGAAATCGACTGGCTGAAATTGGGTTATGAAGGGCGCTCGCAAAGCGCTCTCCTCGCACATGCGGGGTGGTTCTCCGATGCGCATCGCGCGGCCGCCGATGTCTGGGCATTGTTCTGGCTCCTGCAACACCGTCAGCGTGATCCCGGCGGCGGGCCGGTCCGCACGCATCTCGCGCGGCTAATCGAGGCTGCCGACACTCCGTCGGTTATGGTGCAGGCCGAGCGCGCGCCGTTTGCGAAAAAGGAGCTGCTGCGCGCACGCGGTTATAAGTGGAATCCGGACGGCCCGTTCTGGCAGATCGAATTGCCCCCGGAGAAGGTCGAGCACGAACAGGCCTGGGGCTATCGCAGCGGTCTGCCAGCGATGACCACGCGGACCATCACCGCGCACGAACGGCACCGCTGAGCGGCGACAGCCGCTTTCTCAAAACCATCAATCAATTGCGTGCGCTCGACCCACGGGCCGAGCGCGCGCAGCAAAAGGAAATTACCATGAGCAACATCGTATCGCTGGATAGCGACCTTGACCGCCTGGCCCGTCAGCTCGAACACGAAGCGCGGGTCCTCCTCGACCGTAAGCGTGATGGCCGGTCCAAGACTTCAAAGCGCTGGATCGTGTTCGATCTGGAGTTCCTGTTCGATCGCTCACGCCATGATGCCTACACAGGCATCGAGGGAAAGGAGGCGACAGATCACAAGATCCGCTGGCCGTTCCACCAGGTCGCCGCGATCAGCTGGATATCACTGGAGTTTGTCTCCGGCGCACCCGTGCCCCGGATCGAAGGCCCATTCGTTGTCACTGCTGACGACATGGACGAGCGCGCCATGGTCGCGGCGCTGTTTGCCGCTATCGAGAACGACCCTGCTGCCATTGCAACGACCTGGGGCGGCGAGGTGCGCGATCTTGCCGTTCTGCGCCGCGCCGCAGCCTCGCATGATCTCCGGCTGCCGCACCAGCTGATCGATGGCTCGCCGCACGCAAAGTCGCGGCTCGACCTGTGCCGTGCAAGTTGTGTGCAAGCGGATAGCGTGCACCTGCCCGAACTGGCGACAGCTGTGGGCGTCCCTTCCAAGCCAAGCCCTTCGGAAGAAATCGGCAAGCTATGTGAAGCAGGCGATTGGTCGAAAGTGCGCGAGCAAGTGATGGCCGACGTCCTGACCACGTCCGTATTGGCGATGCGCCATCTTGCCGCTCATCGCGATATCGAATGTCATCAGGCCGATACCATGATGGCAATCGCCAATGCAGCGGTTTCGGCGATGCCCCACAGCGCGTTTGCGCGGCGGGTTTTTGTCCCGTGGGCAAGAGGCCAGAAAGCCGCCAGCGGGCTGAAAGGCGTTGTCTACCGCGCCGCTGCGTGAGCCACGCGCAATCTGCTTTTGAAATGGCAGGATTATGCAACCGGAGATGAGGAGGAAAATGATGAATTAGCAAGGCAGCAGAACGGGGTCGGTACGCGCCCTGATTACCTACCATCGTGCCACGTCAGGTCTGCACAAGTGCAGGCCAATCCAAAGCCGCCTGTCCATCCCGGACAAGCGGCTTTTTTTATGTCCGAAAGGAATTTGAAAATGCCCAAGAAGAAATCCACTACCGGTCGCGCTGTCGCGCCCGCCAAGAACACCAATCTCGCCAAACTGCCCGAGCTCATCACGATCGGCGAGCACGAGGTCAGGCCCGAGCAGCTCTACGTCATCAAGGACCGGCGACCGAGCGGCCAGGGACCGTGGTCGGACGAACCGTTCGACAAGATCGCGTGGCGCGATGCCGGTACTAACCTTGATTGCATACTGCTTCGACAAGCATCGGGTGTGTGGGGAGGCTTCGTTGCGGTTGTTCCTGGACACCCGCTCTACGGATACCTGGAAGATGCTATTCCTGCAGCGGCCGGCCTCACGCCGCATGGCGGGATCGATTATGCCGAGGCGTGCTCACGCGACGAGGACGAGGCGGTGCAGGTCTGCCATGTGCATCTTGGTACTCGGGCCTACATGCACGATGCTCCGACGTCAGATGACCAGACGGCGGACAACGCCTGGTGGTTCGGCTTTGCGGCCGACAGACCTGGTGATCTGGTCCCGTCTGGCTCGAAGCCGGTCCTCGCGCGCGAGGAGGGCGAGGTCTACCGCGGCATCGATTACATGTACGAAGAGACCACCAAGCTGGCGCACCAGCTGAAGGCGATCGACGGAAGCAGAGCCCTCGACACCGACCCCGTATTGCCGCCGATTCCGCGGCGGCTCGGCAAGCCGGGAGGGCGCTGAGCATGGATCACGACATTCCTTATAAGCAGCGCCGTAACGCAAACCTGCCCTTCGGCTATTGGTGCATCGCGGACCCGGATCGCTACCCGCATCTCATCGACGAACACGGACGGCGTTGGCCGTCTCTGCGCGAGTACATTTGGTGCAGCCGCCTCGGCATGGCACGCGGCTCGAACTTCGAGTTTACCGCCATGACCGAGTTCCTGCTCGCCGTGCTCGCGGCCATCGACCGGCGCGTGGTGCATATCGAGGAGACAGTGAACGACCTGTTCGCCGGCGCCTGGGATATCGCGCGTCATTACGGCGCGTGGCTGGAAGGACACAAGCTGTCCGAAGGTCTGCTCGGAAAACCAACCCCGGAAGGCCGGGCCATCCTCATCGCGCTCGCCAGCACGCGGGGCTCGGAGGCGGCGCCGGTCCCCATCGGGCTGCCAACGGTCGGACCGTGGCGAGGTCTCGATGGCGGGGTCACCCACGAAGAGCGCGAACGCGTCTTCAAGGTGAACGAGTCCTTCGCGATTGGCCTGCCGGGCCGGTTCGTGCGCGAACGGATCTCGGGGCGAGCGGGGATCAAGCTGATCGGCGCGCCCGAAGGCGCGAACATTCCGCTTGGCCGCGTTCTGTGGACGATGACCTTCGCCGACGAGCATGCGCGCGACCGCCTGTTCGCCTGGCTGATCCACCGGATCGACCGGTGGGAAGCCTGGACCGGGATCGCGAGCGAGGATGGGGCGCAGGCCTTCACCGAGCATATCCTGCGCATTCGGTTCTCGGATGAGACCATCGATCTCGGCTGACTGGCCTTCACCGCCACTCACTCCAACCAATCATGCAGCGGGCGGCATCTCCACAGATAGCCGCCCGTTGTGCTGTTCCGAGGATTTACCATGCGATACCCTTATTCAACGAACGTGCCCGAACGTATGATCGTTCTTTCGCTTTTGCTGCCGCCGCTTCGCCACGAACCGGCAGCGCCGTTCGGGTTCGGCGCGTTCATAATAACTCGGCGCTGGCGCAATGATGCAGCGTTTGCTTCCCATGCCCACGGGTATGGTGCGGGCTACGATCCGCGGCGCATGCGCGTTGATATCGGCAAGCTGTTCACCACCGAAACCAAGGCGCTGATACATGTTCCAGTGCCTTCGCATTCGCCAGCAGGTAAATTTGGGCAAATGCCATTACCATCCCGGTTTCTGGCTCACGTGCCCCGGTCCGGACTGGCAGCAAATATCCATGCTCGCATCCCGCATGACCAACTGGTCAACGCAGCAAATATCGGCGGCGTTGAGATATGCGGACCGAGTGCCTCACCGCTCCAGCGGATGGGGCGGTTCGGCGATGAAGCGCAGGCTGTGTGGATATTCTGGCTGCTTACGTCATGTTCGCCGCACATTCGGCGGGACCTGCTCGCCAGCTTTACCGCGTGGCGGGCATTAGAACGGGCGAGGCGGCGACAGCTAACCACGTGATAGGACGGGGGATCCGAAGGATCGCCCCTTTTTTGCATCCGCATTCGACCATTCGCCGAAGAGACTGCCCACCGATGCCCGGAGCGCGAGATGTGTTTCACCTCGCTGCCTCATCCAAAGGTTCCGGAACTGGCCAATTCGAGACCAATATCAGGATGAGCGTCGACTGGAGCGGAGCGAACATTGATTGTTTTAGCGATATGCAGACCATTACGACCCTCCTTACGATCGGCATGCCGTCGGTCCGTTAATGGGCCGGTTGCGGACTGGCGGCTCCCGGGTGACGGAGCGCCCCAAGCTGCCATTCCGCTTGCGACCCAGATGCCGACACTTAGATCGGCTAACTGTGGGTTGGTATTTCGCTGCCGTAAATTACGAAAGCAGAGCCTCGGGCGAGCGCTGCTTTCGCAGCCGCTCTTAGCGTGGGATCGGAAATGAGTCTGGTATCGCGGTTCATTTCCTTTTCCCGCTTCACCTCAACATGCAGCCAGCCCGCTTCACTTGCATGTTCCGTTGCTCGCTCCCGAGCATCGTCCGTGAAGGATCCGGAGGCGTAAAGCATCAGGGCGTGGCGGGCGCCGGGCCGCCTATCAGTTGCTTCTGTCGCGATGGCCTCGGCAAGAAAGATGTAAAGCTGATCTGCCACGAGTGCTCCATCGGGAAAGTTAGCCGAGGGTGCAATGTCCTTTTTCCACCCCATCTCGGCCAATCCGGCTTAGTCTCAATTTGCCTGAGAGCCGACGGAGCGGTGGAAGGACCGACGTCTTAAATTGGGCCGGAAGCGGAAAGGCAGCTTTTATATCTTTGAGCGGATTAAGCGGACAGCGACTGCTGACCGAATCGCAAGCCGGTGCATTAGAGAATGGTCTGGAGAAACCCCTCTTGGCATAGACTTTTGCCGTCGTTGAAACGCCCCTGCAGGACAGCCAACACGGAGCCGAGAGCCACAAACTAAATTGGTTTACTATTTAGCGCGCCTTTCCTACCATCCGGAGATGGCGAGAGAAACCTTTACGATTGAGGGCGCAGGCGCGATTTCTCTTACAGCCGAGGCTGAGGGGGATGCCTACGCTAAACCCGTCCTTCTTGCGCACGGCGGCGGGCAGACACGGCGCGCGTGGAGAAGGGTGGTCAGCGAGCTGGCTCAAGCCGGCTTTCGCGCAATCGCCTTCGACATGCGCGGTCACGGAGACAGCGATTGGTCGCCATGCGGAGCTTATGAAATGCGCGACTTCGCGGCGGATCTGGTCGCTGCAGCGTCGCGCCTGGACCAGAAGCCAGCGCTGGTTGGCGCTTCACTGGGCGGGCTCGCTGGACTGATTGCCGCAGGGGAGCTTGCTCCAGGTAGCTTTGCTTCACTCACATTGGTCGACATTGCCCCGCGCATGGAGCCCAGCGGTGTGATGCGCGTGGTTGGTTTCATGGAAGAGCATGTCGATAGCGGCTTCGCCTCACCAGAGGAGGCGGCCGACGTGATCGCTCGCTACATGCCGCATCGTCCCAAGCGGGGCGCGAGCGATGGTCTGAAAAACTATCTGCGGCAGAAGTCGGATGGGCGCTTCTATTGGCACTGGGACCCGGTGTTTATCCGTAATATAATGTCAGCCAGACAAGGCGACCCAGACAGCCAAGAACGTCAATCGGCAATGCTGAGCCAAGCTGCGGCGAATCTCACGCTTCCGCTTCACCTCATCCGAGGCGGCTCTAGCGATCTTGTTTCCGAAGAGGCCGTTTTGCATCTGCGACAACTCGCCCCCCATGCAGAATACACCGATATTGCCGATGCCACGCACATGGTCGTGGGCGATGCGAACGATGCCTTCTCCGCCGCTATCGTCGATTTCCTACGAACCCATCACTCTTGCGATACGGCTCAACCACAGGGGACGAGGGAGCTATGATCGATCGAGAGCGCTTGCAGGAAATGCTGAATATCGCGCCGTTTCATCGATGGCTTGGGCTGGAGATTGCAACATGCTCCGACCAGGGAATCGCGATCACCATGCCATGGCGCGAAGAGATCGTGTCGAACCCTATGATTGGGTCGGCGCATGGAGGGATCCTGGCTTCACTGGTCGACCTCACCGGGCTTTATACTCTGCTTGCCGGGGGCGTCGCGGCGAGAGCGACGGCCGATCTGCATGTCGATTACCACCGTCCTGCAACCTCAGGACCTCTCACTGCTCACGGACAGATCGTGAAGATCGGGCGACAGATTTCGGTGGCGGAAACCCGGGTTCTCGAGCCCGACGACAAGTTGGTCGCCAGCGGCAGGGGCGCCTACTTCTCGTCAACCGGATCACTTGATCAGCGCGGCGGGACTATTGATCTCGAACAGGCTCTTGCCACCCAAGGCCCAGCGACTTCTGCAGCGCGATCCACGCCAGCGTAAGGGCACCTTTTGCCCGGACGAGGTCTGCTGAGGCCTGCTGCTGTTCTCGCAGGGCCCGGTTGAGGTCAGCCTTCGAGATCGCTCCTGCGGCAAAACGTTGGCGGTTCAGGTCCGCCGCGCCGTCAGCCTGCTTCTTGATTTGCATACTGGCAGCGAGCGCCACACGCTGCTGGCCGAAGCGAGCCAAGGCACGTTCGGCGTCTTGCAGTGCCAGAAGCACCGTCTGCTGGTAATTGGCGACTGCTTCGTTGCGCGCCGCCCCGGCTTGGTCGATCGCAGCGTCTACCCTGCCGAAATCCAGAAAATTCCACTGGAGGCGTGGGATCGCGAGTGCGGAGAAATCGCCGACATCGACAACGTCGTCCAACGAGGATCCGCCGAGGCCCAGGATCCCCGTGAAGGACAATTTCGGGAACCGCGCCGCCTCGGCCACCCCGATCCGCGCCGTCGACGCGGCAAGAGACCGTTCGGCCGCCCTTATGTCAGGCCGACGCGCCACCAGGCTTGCCGGATCGCCGATCGCGACCTGCTCTGGCGGCATGGGAATGGAATGCGCAGTCGTGAGCGCTGCATCAACTGATCCCGGCACCTGTCCGGTCAGTATAGCGAGTGCATCAGACAGGACTGCGATATCCGCTTCAGCTTCGGCAAGTTGTGACTTGAGCATCTCCAGTTCGGCATTCGCGGTGCCTACCGGGAAAAGCGGCAATGCACCGCGCTGATAGCGTTGGTATGTCAGCGCCAGGATCTCTTCCTGCAACGAAATCTGCGCCTCAAATTGCTCTGCGCGGAATTGGGCCTCCCGCAAATTGACGTAGGTGCTGGCCACTTGGGCAGTCAACTGGACCTTTGCGTCCTCTGCATTGGCCACCGTTGCAGCAGCTTGGGCATTGCTGGCTTCAATGCGCCTGCGCGAGCCACCGGCGAACTCCAGCTCCCAGTTGGCGTTAAGGCCCACATTGAAAAAGCTGAGCGAGTCATCGGTTTCTGCGTCGGAATTGGTTTGCTCTGACGGGGGGGGCGCCCCGCCTTGAATGTCGAGACCACGAAGCCGGCCCTGCACGGTGGTGGCCTGTGCCCCAAGCGATGGCATTCGACCCGCACGGTCTTGCCTGATGGATGCCCGTGCCTGGGCAATGCGCGCCTGCGCTGCGGCGAGCGAAGGGTTGCCGGACAGCGCAGCCTCCACCAGCCGCGTCAACTCGGGATCGCCGAGCAGCAGCCACCATTGAGCGACAACCGGATCAGATGCGCTCACATCACTGCCAGCGCGCACAAAGCGAGTGCCCGTGTCTGCTGACACAACTTCCGGGGGGCCTGCATAATCGGGCCCAGCCGTGCATCCAGCTAGCAAGGCGATAGTGATAATCGGAGGTAGCAAGTGGCGCATAATCTCGGGCTCAGTGCATCGAAAGGGAGACATTTTCCGGAAGCGGCTTGAGGAACAGAACAAGCGGGACTGTCGCGAGTGTGAGAAGTCCCATCACCAGAAAGACATCATTGTAGGTCATGATGAACGCTTCGCGCTGGAGAGTGCCGCCGAGTGCCGCCATCGCTCGTTCCATATCGCCCAAGCTTCGCGCCAGTCCGTCGAGATAGGTCTGCAGCGAAACGCTGTTCGCATTCAGCGTTTCTTCCATGCGCCTCGTATGGTGCCAAATTCGCTGGTCCTGGAACGAAGCGAGGGCCGAGAGGGCGAATGATCCGCCAAGATTGCGGGCCGCGTTGAAAATGCCCGAGGCATCGCCCGCGTCTTCCTTGGCCACCGACGCAACCGTTGCCTGATTCAGGAACATCATCGCAAGTATCATTCCGGCCCCGCGGATAAGCTGACTTTCAGTGAAGACAGCGCCGCCGGATTCGGCGGTCAGACTCGTGCTGACAAAGCAGCTGATCGCCATCAGCAGCATTCCGGTGCCGACGGCAATGCGGATGTCCACCTTGCGGATCATCAGGGGCAGAACCGGCATCAGGAGAAAGGCCGGGACACCCATCCAGAAGATGACCAGTCCCGTCTGAAAAGCATTATAGTCAGAGATGATCGCCAGAAACTGCGGAATGACATAGGTCGAACCATACATCACCATGCCCAGGGCGAGCGCCATGATCGCGACGCTGGCGAACTGTCGATTGAACAGGAGCTGCAACTTCAAGACTGGCTTGCGTGCCTTCACCTGTCCGTAAATCAAACAGGCAAAGCCGATAATGGTCACCACCGTTAGCCAGCGAATGAGTGAGGACTCGAACCATTCCTCACGGTGCCCTTCCTCGAGTACAACAGTCAGACCGCCCAGTCCGAGGATCAGCCCGAGAATGCCAGCCCAATCGGCGTCCGTGAGATATTCCCACTTGGGCTTCTCGTGAGGCAGCCCGATAAACAGCAAGAGCAGCAGGATTGCGCAGACTGGCACATTGACGAAAAAGGCATAGTGCCAGCTCAGGTTCTCGGTCAGCCAGCCGCCGATCAATGGCCCCATCACGGGGCCAAGAACCACAGTCATGCCGAACAGGGCCATTCCGATTGGCTGTTGGTGCGGCGGTAATCGTTTAGCCACAATAGTCATTGCGGTCGGAATGAGGACTCCGCCCGTGAATCCCTGACCCGTTCGGCCGATGATCATGGTCGTAAGGTCGGTTGCAATCCCGCATAGCACCGAAAATGCGGTGAACGCGCTAACCGCGATGATGAGGAGGGTTCGCAGACCGAACAGCCGTTCGAGCCAAGCGCTCAGCGGAATGACGACGATTTCAGCAACGAGAAATGACGTAGCAATCCAGGTGCCTTCGGCGCCTGTGGCACCGATCTCGCCCTGAATGACGGGGAGTGCGGAATTGACGATTGATATGTCCAGCGTCGCGAGCATGGCGCCAAGCGCGCCCGCGGCCACAGCGACCCAGGCAGTCACGTCTGCGTTCTTTCGGCCCCCGGCCGGCCCGATCGAAGTGTCCTGCGCTGCCAGTATCTCGGTCATTGAGTCCGACTCGAGATCTCTTCCAATTCGCCGGCAGCATTCCGGGTGTCGACCGTAGCCACTACCGACATGCCGGGAACGAGCAGACGCCGCACTTCAGGGGGAGCATCGATACCGATGCGGACGGGTATCCGTTGAACGATCTTGGTAAAGTTGCCGGTGGCATTTTCGGGGGGGAGGATGGAAAATTCCGCGCCCGTTCCCGGCGATATGCTGACCACTCGTCCCGCGATCTCAAGGTCGGGTAGGGCGTCAACTTCGAGCCTGACGCTTTGGCCGGCCCGGATCAGGCCGACCTGCGTTTCCTTGAAGTTTGCCGTCACGTAGATCGCCCTCACCGGAACCACCGTCATCAAACGTTGACCCGGTTGCACGAACTGGCCCACCCTCACCGAGAGATCGCCGACGCGGCCGGCCTTGCTGGCGCGCAGCAAGGTCGATTCAACCGTAAGGTCGGCTGTTTCCAGCTGAGCGCGAGCAGCGTCCGCCTGCGCCTGGGTCTGGTTGATCTGCTCGAACAGGGTCCCTCGGCGCGCGGTCGCGGCAGCCACCGCCGCCTGCGCGGCGACGAGTTCGGCCCGCGCTTGCCGCGCCTGCGCCTCATACTGGTCTAGCTTTTCCCGCGGTTCGGCTCCTGTCGCGGCAAGGGGCCGATATCGCGCCACCTGGTCGTTCGCGAGGTCCAGTGCTGCGCGCGCGGCGGCGAGTTGGCCCCGCGCCTGGCGAATGGCTGCATCCTGTTCGGCTACCTGAGAACGGATTGTGTCGGCACCGGCCAGGGTCGCAGCGATCTGTGCGCGCGCCTGTTGCGCTTGCGCCTGATAATCCCGCAGATCCAGTTGTACGAGGGCTCCGCCGCGAGCAACCTGCTCGTTCTCCCCCACGAAGACCTCTTCGACGTATCCCGCTACCTTGGAAGAGATAACGACGCTGTCGGCAGCGACATAGGCGTTATCGGTCGTCTGCATGTACTGTCCGTAGGTTACGTGCCGGTAGTACCACCAGATCCCGCCAAGCAGCACGGCAAGACCAACGATGATTAGCACGATGCGCAAGCCACGCCGCGATTGCGGTTTCGTTGGGGTTGTGCCCTCCTGCTCCGGTTGGTTGGAGTTATCGGTCATCTGACTCTTTCGGCAGCCTCAGTAAAAGGTGAACGCGTCTCGCGCCCTATGAGCCGTGAGTCAGATAGTAAAGGCATTTAGCAGTTTGCATTTGGGCATCCGAGGCTATCCGACTACACAGCGCTATGGATGAAAAACCAGATACCATGTCACGGTCTCAGCGTCGGCAGAAGGTCATCACCGATGATGACCGCATTCTCTATCTTATGGACGAGATCAGTCGCGGCGCGCGCAGAGTGTACGATGCGAGGGTCGCCAGGATCGGTCTCAATCAGACACAGTGGAGGATCATCGGACAACTTCTTCGCGATCCTGCCCTTACGCAGGCTGAAATCGCCAAGAAACTGGAACTGGAATCGGCGACCATCGGCCTGGCGGTTGCAGGTCTTTGCGCACGCGGGCTGATGAAAAGGCTTCGAGCTGAGACGGATCGGCGAGCGTGGCAGCTCATCCTCACGGAGCAGCTTGACGATCTGCTGCCCGAACTGAGAGGCTCCGCGGATAGGCTTCATGGTCTGCTTTGGCGCGACATTGCCGCCGACGAGAAGCAAACGTTGCAGCAGACTCTTGAAAGGGTATCGGAAAATCTGGACCAACTCCGGGCCGAGGCTGAGTAAAATCATGGCATCGCCCCCGGAAAAGCCTATCAGCAGCATCGCTCGCGCCGCGGAGATCGGCCAAATCCTAATGAGGCACGGCGCGAAGAATCTCGCCGGAGCCCTCGGATTTATTCCCTCTTCGAGCAATGTCATCGATCCTCGCGAATTTCATCCGGCTGCAGTTGTGGCGTTCCTCCGTGACATCGGGCCAGTCGGCATAAAGCTGGGGCAACTCCTCGCCACCCGAAGCGATCTGTTTACCGAACACTGGATCACGGCATTCTCAACCCTGCACGATCAGGTGTCGTCAGTGCCCTTCGCAGATATCGAGCCCGTACTTGCTTCAAGCTGGGGTGAGGACTGGCGGAGCGACTTTGCGCAGTTCGACGAAAAGCCTTTGGCCTCTGCCTCCATAGCGCAAACCTATTCCGCCAGACTGCGGGACGGAAGCGAGGTCATCGTGAAGGTTCGGCGGCCAGGCACTGCCGCTCGGATGGAGGCTGATGTGCGCCTCCTTATACGCCTTGCCGGGATCGTGGAAGCACGGTCGCCGGACATCGCGCGTTACCGGCCAGTCGAGTTTCTGCGGACCTTCGGCCGCAATCTTGCCTGGGAGATGGACCTCGCTGCGGAATCCCGAGCCTGCGAGCGGATCGGCGCATATCTCGATACCATCGGCGTCAGGTCCCCGGCCATCCATTGGGAACTGACCGGGCTGCGGGTGAACGTTCAGGAACGCCTGTACGGCAGGCCCGCGTCTTCGCTGGGCAGCCCATCGGGCGACCCGCGGGTGGCGGCTTTCGCTAAAAGCTATGCCAACGCTGTCCTGCGGATGATCATCCTGAACGGCGAATTTCACGGCGACCCCCATCCCGGTAACGTCTTCATGATCGGCGAGCAGGATGTCGGCTTCATCGACTTTGGATCGGTCGGGACGCTCACCAAGGCCAGGCGCGACGAGATCGTCCGCCTCGTCCTTGCGATCGCTGGTGAGGAAACCAGCGATGTCGCGAATGTCCTGCTCGCATGGGCGGGGGAGCCGAAGGTGGATCGCGATGCGCTCGCGGTGGATCTGGATCAGTTGATCGGAGAGTTCAGGGGGACCGTGCTATCTGGCATCGAGTTCTCGCAGATTTTTTCCCGCGCTTTCGACCTGTTGCGGGATTATCGACTGGTTCTGCCACCTGATCTGGCCATTCTTCTGCGTACCTTGTTGACTGCAGAGGGCTTCGTCCGATCGCTGGCACCGGACTACAACATCGCCGAAGAGACCCGGCCGATCATCACGGAGCTTCTCGCCGAGCGGTTCTCGCTCGGCAGCGCTCGGTCGGGTTTGAAGAGACTTCGCGGTCAGCTGCTGGGTTTGTCGGCGTCCTTGCCCGACATACTTGCCACTGCGAACTCGATCGCAAAGTCAGGATATGTGCCGGTTCAGCTCGATCCGCTCAGTATCGAGCAGCTCGCTGGACTTCGCAATGAGCGTCAGTCCTTGAAAGGCCCTCTAGCTGCCGCATTGATCATAGCTAGCGCGTTGCTTGTCGATCAATCCTGGCTTCTGGCTGGCGGCGCGCTTGTGATTGCTGGGGTGGTGCTCATCCGAAAGTCATAATGAAGGAGCAACTTAATTCGTGCACGGTCACGATACGGCAAAGCCGAACTTAACGAGGATTTCATGCGCCTCACTTCAGCGACCAAGACGCATCGCGAAGAAAATTTTTCGACCTATTGCGATTGAAGGCTTATTTTCCTCAATCAGACGAAACTTTGGAACGGCAGCTTTCAAGCGTGTCCTCGCCTGACTTTATGGCCGCTATTGGGGCGCATAGCTGCCATCGACGCTAGTCTGAACCAACGGCAGCTTTTGGGCGAAAATCGTGACTACTCGAATGACCGGGATGGGGCGCAAAGCAGCCGCCGTTAAACGACTGCGAGGGAAGGATCATGCGACATCAGCGAATGTGTTCTATTGTCTCACCTTCACGCCGACATATCGTTCGATGCTCTCGACGGTAACCAGTGTGCGCCTGCCGGCTTTCGTTCTGTGGAGCGTGCCGTTCCGCATAAGCTTATCGATTGTGGTTCGTCCCAATCCAGTCGCTTGCATGGCTTGCGCGACAGAAACAGTCAGCGCTCCTGGCTTTATCGGCTGGACATCCTCGTTTGTTGGCTTGCAACTTTTGGAGGGCGAAAAGGGTTCGTTTAGCGTCGTGTCCAAATTCGGAGTGGGGGTTCGCTTCGCAAGGTTAGTGGGCGTGGTGACGCAGTAACGATCGAGAACCTTGACGAGCGAGGTTTCGGAAAAGCTGATGCCGGTAATTCGCACCGAAGGTGTTCCGCCGTGGAGAGTCGATCCTTCAAGCCGGACAGTTCCACCTTTCAATGCGACGCCGACCTTCTTGCATGCGATAATCCTTTCCCAATCCTCGGGCGGAATTTGGGCATCGCGCACCATTTCTGTCGGACCTCCAACGGGTCTTACTTCCCGCTTAAGCGCATATGTTTTAATCAGACCGGCAGCAGCAAAATCGGCAAGAAGACAATCAGCTCCATCGAGGTTTCTGAATTCCACAAGCTCGATGGCTTTGGTCGGAGGAATCGGTTGATGGACTGACATGCTTTCTCTCGGTTCTTGTCGGCATTGTATGCCAATCAATCGTGAAAAAGCGGTAACCTTCTGGTTCAGTGATGAAAATCTGGCATGTTGCCCATGCCGAAGACCGAACTCTCAGCGAGCGGCGGACCACCGCCGATGTTCGCGGGTGTCCACCCAAGTTTTTCATGTTTTTTTCATGGAAACGCGGGCCATCTCTTCTAAATCATTGAAAAGATGGTGGGCGCGGCAAGGATTGAACTTGCGACCCCACCCGTGTGAAGGGTGTGCTCTACCACTGAGCTACGCGCCCGCTCGGCTCGCCCCCTGTCAGGTCGGGCGAGCGGCAGGTGGGCGCCTTTGCCACTGGCGGCGGTGCTTTGCAAGCACCGCCTGAGGGCTCGGCCGAGGCGGGGCCTCAATCGGCGAAGAAGCGTGCCATCCTCGCCAGCCAGCCATCGTTGCGCAGCTTCGTAACGGAGCCAGGCTGCACGGGGCATTCGAGGCAATAGGCCTGCATCCCTTGCGCAGACATAAGCCGGTCCAGGTCTGTCAGCGCCTGCATCTCAGCGGCACGCTGACGCTGCGCCGCCATGGCGAACAGATCACCGCCAGCCGCCCGGCCATCCGCGCTTTCGCTGTCGCTGGCGATCAGGGCGCGCAGCAGGCTGTCATATTCGTCCACATCGCTGCCGAGGAATTTGGCGTGCCAGTCATCGTCTGCCAGCCCGGCTTCGCCTGCGGCCCAGGCGAGCGCATCGTCCAGCCCGCCATATTGGTCCACCAGCCCGATCTGGCGAGCGGTGCCGCCATCCCAGACGCGGCCCTGGCCGATCGTGTCGACCTGTTCCATCGACAAACCGCGCGATTGGCCCACGCGCGAGATGAAGTCACGGTAGCCATCTTCGATGCTGGCTTGCAGGATTGCGTCGATTTCCGGAGTTAAGCCGGCAATCAGGTCGGGCTGGCCCGATAGCGGCGTGGTGCGCACGCCATCGGTGCTGATGCCCAGATCCGCTGCGGTTCCTTCGAAAGTCGGGATGATCCCGAAAATGCCGATGGAGCCGGTAACCGTTTCCGGCTCGGCAAAGATCCGGTCTGCCGGGGTCGATACCCAGTAACCGCCGCTCGCCGCGACATTGGCCATGCTGACCACGATCGGAATATCGTTTGCCTTGTGACGCAGGATCGCATCGCGAATGACTTCGCTGGCGAGCACGCTGCCGCCCGGAGAATCCACCCGAACCACCAGCGCGGCAAGCTCATCGTCCAGCGCCTCGTCGAGCAGTTCTGCAATCCGGTCGCCGCCGGCGGTACCCGGCCCGGCATCGCCGTCGACGATCTCTCCGGCAATGGTCACGATCCCGATCGCGCTGCCGGGCGTGTCTATATCGACATCGGCCAGCCATGGGCCGTATTCGGTGTGGGCATAGGCTCCGGGGGCATCATCCAGATCGTCTTCACCGACGATTTCGGCCACCCGCTCACCAAAGGCCACGCGGTCGCCAAGCTTGTCGACCAAGCCTGCTTCCAGCGCAGCCGTCGCCGTATCGCCTTGGGCGGCTTCGATCCACTCGACGGGGCTTTGGGTAACCCGGTCTATCTGGATAGCTGGGCGCGCCTTTTGCACATTAGCCTGCCATTCTTCCCACAGCGCGCCATACAAAGCGGCGTAATTCTCTCGCGCGGCAGGCGACATGTCGGAACGGGTGAAGGGTTCCACCGCCGATTTATATTCGCCGACCTTGTAGACCCGCGCATTGACCTTCAGCTTTTCCAGCAATCCGGCGAAATACATGCGTTCGCCGCCCGGCCCGGCGATGAATGCGCCGCCCAGCGGATCGACCCAGACCTCGCTGGCATGGGCAGCCAGCATCATCCCGTCATCGGCATAGCCAATCGCGTGGGCAAGCACCGGCTTTTCCGCTGCGCGCACCCGGTCCAGCGCGGCCCCGACCTGTTGCAGATGGACTTGTCCGCCGCCCATGAAGGCGCTGAGATCGAGCACGACCGCCTTGATCCGGTCATCGCCGGCCGCTGCATCGATGGCGCGAACCAGTTCCTGCACATCGAATTCGGCAATCGGTTCCTGCCCGGAAAGCAGCACTTCGAGCGGATCGACCTGCGCCTTTTCCTCGACCACATAGCCATCGAGTTCGAGCAGCAGCGCACCATCGCGGATCTGTGCGGGGGAGGGCCGCGCGGTCAGCACCGCGAACAGCAGGCCGAAAAACAGCAACAGGAACAGCAGCGAAAGCCCGTCCTTGATTGCGACGAGCAGGTGCCATGCCTTGCGGGCGAAACTCATGAGTACAGATCCCCGTTATACTAAGTCCACGCTCCATTTAGGGCGGGTGGGCCGGTTGCGCCAGTGCACGATGGGCCAGCGACCGATTCGGCTCGACCGGGGACGTTCTGCGTCGATGTTGGGCGCACGCTGCAACCGCGCCCATGCTTGCCAGCACCGCGCAAGCTGCCTAAAGCGCCTGCTTTAATGACATCCGACGGTAAACCTGCCCGCAAGGGCACTCAAACGGACCGCTTTCCAGCGGGCGCGCTGGCATTTCCGCATCGCTCCCTGCTCGGGATCGGGCAGCTGGAACGCCACGAAATCCTATATCTGCTGGCCGAGGCGGAACAGTGGGTCGATCTCAACCGCGCTCCCGAAAAGCACAGCGATGCGCTGGCGGGCCTGACGATCATCAACGCGTTCTTCGAAAACTCCACGCGCACGCTGCTCAGCTTCGAAATCGCGGGCAAGCGGTTGGGCGCGGATGTGGTGAACATGCATGTCGCCCAGTCCAGCGTGAAGAAGGGTGAAACGCTGATCGATACGGCGACCACGCTCAATGCGATGCGCGCCGATGGAATCGTCATCCGCCATGGCAGCAGCGGCGCGGTGGCGCTGATTGCGGACAAGGTGGATTGTCCGGTGCTCAATGCCGGCGATGGCAGCCATGAACATCCCACGCAGGCGCTGCTCGATGCGCTGGCACTGCGCGAGGCGCTGAACGAGCGCGGCGAGGCAACGGGCGGGTTCGGCGGGAGCGAGGACTTTACCGGGCTGAAAGTGGTGATCTGCGGCGATATTTTGCACAGCCGCGTGGCGCGGTCCAACGTGCTGTGCCTGCAGGCGCTGGGGGCCGAGGTGCGGCTATGCGCGCCGCCCGCATTGATGCCGCAGGGAATGGAGGCGGTCGGCGCGGTGCCTTTCACCGATTTCGACCGCGCGCTGGAAGGGGCCGACGCGGTGATGATGCTGCGCCTGCAAAGCGAGCGCATGGCGGGGCAATTCATCCCTTCGGAGCGCGAGTATCATCACCTTTACGGGCTGACGAAAGACCGGCTGGAGCGCGCTGCACCCGATGCGCTGGTAATGCATCCCGGCCCGATGAATCGCGGGGTGGAAATCGATGGCGAGGTTGCGGATTTGCTCGACCGGTCGATCATCACGCGGCAGGTGGAAATGGGCGTGGCGATCCGCATGGCCTGCCTCGACGTGCTGACCCGCAAGGCTCGCCGGATCGAAGGGTGGTGCGATACGCCCGGCAGTGATCGCCGGGGGCGCTGGGCATGAAACAGGCACGCCCCCTGACGATCCGCGGTGGCAGGCTGCTCACCAGTGACGGTCTTCGCGATGGCACATTGCGGCTGGCCGATGGACTGATTGCCGAAATCGGCGGCGCGCAGCCGCATGATGATGACGAGGTGTTCGATGCGGGCGGGGCGATGGTCGCCCCGGCGCTGGTCGACCTGGGCGTGTTCGCGATCGACAAGCCCGCCCTGCATTTCGGCGGAATCGCGCGCGCTGCCCTGATGCCCGACCAGTCCCCGCCGCTCGATCTGCCCAGCCGGGTGAATTATATTGCCAAAAGCGGCAAGCCCGATCTGTGGGTCCACCCTCTGGCCGCCGCCACGCGCGGCCTTGCGGGGCGCGAACTGGCGGAACTGGCGCTGATGAAGGAAGCCGGGGCTCGTGGTGTCGCCACCGGGCGCGGCTGGATTGCGGACAGCGCGGTGATGCTGCGCTTGCTGCAATATGCCGCGATGCTGGATCTGGTGGTGGTCGCCCATCCCGAAGATGGCGGGCTCACCGGCGATGCGGTAGCCACTGCGGGCGAGATGGCGACGCGGCTGGGGCTGCCCAGCGCTCCTTCAGAGGCAGAGGCACTGGCCGCTGCGCGCGATATCGCGCTGGCCGAAATGGCGGGCGCACGGCTGCATTTGCGGCAGGTTACTACCGCCGCGGCGCTCAATCTCGTGCGCGCGGCCAAACAGCGCGGCGTAGCGGTGACGGCGGGCGTAACGCCCGCACATTTCATGTTGTCGGACCTCGCAATGGCGGAGTTTCGCACTTTTGCGCGCCTGTCGCCGCCCCTACGCAGCGAGGCGGACCGCAAGGCTGTCATCGCGGCCATTGCGGATGGCACGATCGACGTGATCGCATCGGGCCACGATCCGCGAGGGGTGGAGGATAAGCGCCAGCCCTTCGCCGATGCAGAGCCGGGTATGGCGGGCGCCGAAACGCTGCTTTCAATGACCCTGACGCTGGTGCGCGACGAGGTGATCGATATGCCGCGCGCGTTCGATCTGCTCGCAGGCGCACCGGCCCGGTTGCTGGGCGTGGAAGCGGGCGAGCTGCGCGAAGGCTACGAGGCCGATATCGCGTTGGTCGACCCGGAAAAGCCGTGGGTCGTGAGCTCCGCGCGGATGGCGGCCAGCGCGGGCAACACGCCCTTTGACGGCCAACCGGCGCAAGGCCGGGTGACCGCCTTGTTCAAGGGCGGAGTGCGGATCTAGGCCTTAGCGGCGCGCCAGCCGCTCGGTCCGCTTGAGCGCGCCGGGCAGCGGTTTGCCGTCGGCCCAGGCGATGCAGCCCTGGCCGCGCTTCTTCATGGTCGAGCACATCGAACGCGCATCCGTACGCTCGAACCCGCCTGCCGAAACGCGGAAATACTTTTTCCCGCGCACTTCGGCCTCGGTGATCACCATCTGGAAGTCGCGCAGCTGCGGATAGCGTCCGGACAGCGTCTTCCAACCGGCCTCGGCTTGCGCTTTGCTGGCATAGGAGCCCAGCTGGATCAGGTGATCGCCATCGGTCGCCATTGCGGCAGGCTTGGCCTGCGGCGCAGCAACGCGTGTTTGGCGCTCGGCCTGTCCCGCAATACGCGGAACAACTGCCGCGCGCGCCGTACGGCGGGGTGCAGGTGGGGGGGCCTTTGCTGTCTCGCCACTGGGCAGGGTCTGCACCACCGGCTTGGAGATAAACCGAACCGCACTACCGGCGATCTCGCTGAAGGTATTTCCGGTCGGCAAGGCTGCCGGGGCGAGAGCCGCCGCTTGAGGTGTTTCGGGCGCGTCGGCTGGCGCGTTGAACGCGGCGGCGAAGGATGGTGGCAGCGGCTTGGCGGCTGCAACCGGCGCGGCCTGAGGCTGCGCAGCGATCACTGCCGGAATATCTTTCAGCGGCGGGAGCTCAAGCGAAGCGGAGGTTGGGGCCGCTGCTTGTGTCGCCACAGCCATCGGGGGCAATTCCGCCCCTGCCGAAGGCGCATCGGCCGCAGCCTGCGCCACCATAGCATCGTGCCCCGGGAAGATATTCAGCGCCAGCGCGGCAGGCTGGCCGGGATCGGCCACCACCGGGACTTGCAGCAATGCCGCAACGCGCTGGTGATGGTCTTCCGCCTTGGCCAGCTGCGCCCATTCGCCGATCCGCTCATCCACCTGGTTGGCGGGTACGTCTTCGGCGGCCATGACCCGCGCGGCGCGCCAATTGCCTTGCAGAGCGTAAGCGTAAGCGAGGTTCTGACGCAGCTTGGCCGTGTTGTTGCCCGCACGCAGCGAGCTGCCCAGCACCGATGCACCGCGATCGGCTTGACCGGCCAGCGCCAGCGCCAGCCCGTAATCGTCGGCGCTTAGTGACTGGCGGTTTTCTTCCAGCACCGCCAATGCCGCCGGATTGTCGCCCTGCGCGATCTTGGCCAGAGCATAGCTCAACGCAGTGCGGGCGCTGGTATCGCCCAGCTCCATCGCATCGCCGAAACTGGTCGCCGCCGCATCGAAGCGGCCCATTTCCATATAGGCACCGCCCAGCATCGCGCGGTAACCGGCATCGCGAGGCTCCGCCAGAACCGCAGCCTCTGCATGGCTGAGCGCCTGCTGGCTTTGGCCCTTGGCCAGCGCGGTCTGCGCCTTGCTCGCCGAAGCATCGGCGCGCGGTGCTGCATGCGTTGTGCACCCGCCCAGCGTTACGCCCGCAAGCGCAGTGGTGATGGCGAGCGCCACGAATTTCTGGCGATTGGCGGTATGGGCCATTTTGTCGTCCCTTTTGCTGGATTTACGGACAGTCATTTGCGTTCAACCTTGGCGGCGAGCTGTTCTAGTTCGGGTATGCTGGCAAGAAACGCGTCGAGCGCTTCGGTAACGATCGCTTGCGCGCTGCGATTTTCGATCGTGCTGGCAAGGCGCAGACGCAAATGGCGCTCCGCATCCATGCGCAGGGTAAAGGCCGTGCGGCGCGTCTGGCGTGCGGCACGCGGTGCTTCTGCATTCTTGCTGAAGCGCTGGGAAATCTCGTCATGCTGGCGCTGAACAGGTGCATCGGCCTGCCTCGGCTCGCCCGCTTCATTGGCGGCAGCAGGAGTGATCAGGACGACTTCGGCGGGCGAAGGCGTTTGATCTTCGCCCATATCGTTCCAGCCCAGATCGTCCAGCTGGCCATCATCGATCGGAAATGCAGCCTGCTGCGCCCCGACCATTCCCGCTTCCATGCCGGTGGCCATGCCGCTCAGCGCACCCAGTTGCGGGCGCATGGCCGGTTTGGCCCCGCCCTTGCGGGCGAGCAGCGTGGGGTTCAACGATGCGAAGCTGCTTTCCGCCATGATATGCGCGCCGCCGATTACTGCGCCACGCGGCGGCCGAAGCCGCCGGCGGGGCGCTGGGCGCCGGAAGCCTGCGAAACGGCAGCGCCCGGGGCGGCGAAGATGGTGCGGCGGAAATTTTTCTCCAGCCGGTCCGAAACATAGTTCCACAGCGCGGTCACTTCATTGGCGCTGCGCGAATTGGGATCGACTTCCATCACCGTGCGGCCATCGATCATGCTGGCGGCAAAATCGGTGCGGTGGTGCAGGGTGATCGGGGCGACCGTGCCGTGCTGGCTGAGGGCGACGGCGGCTTCCGAGGTAATCTTGGCTTTGGGCGTGGCAGCATTGACTACGAACACCAGCGGCTTGCCCGCACGTTCGCACAGATCGACCGTGGCACCCACGGCGCGCAGATCATGCGGGCTGGGGCGGGTGGGGACGACGATCAGCTCCGCCACAGAAATCACCGACTGGATCGCCAGGGTGATTGCAGGCGGCGTATCGATTACTGCCAGCTTGAAGCCCTGCTGGCGCAGCACCTGAAGATCGTTCGCCAGCCGCGCCACGGTGGTTTGTGCAAAGGCGGGATATTCCGCCTCACGCTCGTTCCACCAATCGGCAAGGCTGCCTTGCGGGTCGATATCTATCAAGACCACCGGGCCGGCCCCGGCGCGCTGCGCCTGGACGGCCAGATGGCCTGAAAGAGTGGTCTTGCCCGACCCGCCCTTTTGTGACGCCAATGCCAGTACTCGCATGGGCTCGGTCCCCCTGAAGCCATTAAATAAGCCGCGAGCTATCGCGGTGCGTGACAGGAGGAATTGCAGCATACCCCTAATATCGAGTTAACGGGATCGGGGGCTGGAGAAGAATTTTCCCCGCAATATTTGACGAGATCGGCGGGAATCTTTGCTAATCGGCTGTTTACCATTAGGCTGCCATAGCAGGAGCCTGTTGCCGACCGTTTAACAACTGGATGAGATGATGAAACTGCGCGCAATATGGACGATCGCCGGAAGCGGCTGCCTTGCTGCGGCAGTGGCGCTCGCGAGCCCGGCGCTTGCCGACGTCAAAAAGGGTGTCGATGCCTGGGAGCGCGGCGACTTTGCCGTGGCCGTGGCCGAATGGCGTGATCCTGCCGCTGCGGGCGATGCCGATGCGCAGTTCAATCTGGCGCAGGCCTACCGGCTGGGCCGCGGTGTCGAAGCGGACGAGAAGCGGGCGGAGGGTTACTATGCCAAGGCCGCTGCGCAGGGCCACCTCAAGGCGGCCGATAATTACGGTTTGTTGCTGTTCCAGAACGGACGGCGGCAAGACGCACTGCCTTATGTCACCGCCGCATCCGACCGGGGCGATCCGCGCGCGCAATATCTGCTCGGCATTGCCCATTTCAACGGCGATCTGGTGGAGAAAGACTGGGTGCGCGCCTATGCCTTGCTGACCAATGCCAACGCCGCCGGATTGCCGCAGGCCGCGCCTGCTATCGCGCAGATGGATCAGCATATCCCGCTGGTGAAGCGTCAGGAAGCGCAAGACCTGGCCGCCACGATCAAGCGCGAATCCGATACGCGCCGAGCCAGCCAGATGGCGGCCGCCGATTTGGCGAGCCGCCAGAGCCAGCCGGGCCGCGTAGCGCGAACCCCCTCCCAGCCCACAGCGATGCGCCCCGCCGCTCCGCGCGCAGTGGCCCGCGCCGCCGATACGATACCCACTGCCATTCCGACCACAGCTGTACCGCCTTCGGTGGTGGCCGCGCGCAATGCCGTTGCAGAGGCCGCGCGGGTTACCGGGACCGGTTCTCCGGAACAGGCAGGGGCCGATTTCGCGCGCGGTACTGCGGCTGCGCCAGCGCCCCGAAGCTCTCCTCACCAAGCCAGCGCACCGGTGAGCCGTCCGGCTAGGCAGGCAGCAACCACACCTGCGCCAACCACACTGGCGCAGGCCAGTGCCAGTGGCCCGTGGCGCGTCCAGCTGGGGGCATTTTCGGTCAAGGGCAATGCGGAGCGATTGTGGACCCGCCTTGCAGGCCGCTCCGCGCTGGCAGGCAAGCAGAAATTCCTGGTTCCCGCAGGCCGGCTGACCAAATTGCTGGCGGGCGGATATTCCAGCCGAAGTTCGGCGCAAGGCGCATGCAATAGCCTGAAACGCGGCGGGCAGGATTGCATCGTCACGCGGTAAACCTGCGCGAAGAGCTTTAAAGATGGCGGTTCGTCCGTTCGCCTGACCTGTCGGCAGAAACAGCGGCTACCCCGGTCCCGGCAATATGGTATGCCTCCTGGTCAGGGGGGACAGTATATATGACCGGAAGCGAAGCTGAAATCGGGGCGTCCGGAGCCACTCCGGACGAATTTGCGCCGCAGGAAACGGTGCCGCCCGCCCCAGTCATGGCCGGTAAGGGGGCACAGCGGATTGCCAGCCTCGATTTCATTCGCGGGATTGCCGTGCTGGGCATATTGGCGGCGAACATCGTCGCCTTCGGCCAGCCTTTTACCGCCTATATGTATCCCGATTCTTTCCTGACCCCGCATGGCGAGGTGTCCGGCTGGATGTGGGTCGCGCAATTCGTGATTATCGACGGCAAGATGCGCGGACTGTTCACGTTGCTGTTCGGCGCGGGCATGATGCTGTTCATGGAGCGGGCCTGGGCGCGCGGTTCGTCGCGCTGGCTGCAGGTCCGCCGGTTGCTATGGCTCGGCCTGTTCGGCCTGTGCCACTTCTTCTTCATCTGGAAGGGCGACATATTGTTCATGTATGCCGTGGCCGGATTGGTGGCGCTGCTATTCGTGAAGCTGGAACGCCGCAACCAGTTCATCCTCGGCATGATCGGATATGTGTTCGGCGGACTAATCTACCTCGCAATGGCCGGATCGATGGTGCTGGGGTCCAGCGGCAATTTCGGCGAGGGCGCGGCTGCGCAGGAAATGCAGGAAGGCATGATGTCCGCCAAATATGAGGATGTCGAAGAAAGCCTGATCGATGGCGATTTGATCTCTTCCGGCGATTATGCGGGCCTGGTGGCCCATAATTTTACCGATCACGTGGGCGATCTCGGCTTCGTCCTGATGCTGTTCTGGATGGAGACTTTGCCGCTGATGCTGATCGGCATGGCGCTATTCCGCAAGGGTCTGTTTTCCGGTGGGCTGGATGTTCGCAAGCAGCGACTATGGGGCTGGGCCGGGCTCGCGCTGGGCGGGGCGCTTTCGCTGTGGATAGCATTGGCGGCGCGCGATGAAGGCTTCAGCTATTACGGGACGATGGCCGCGTTTCTGGGATGGTCGTTCTTCCCGCGCTTGTTGATGGTATTGGGGCTGGCGGCGCTGCTGGGGCTGTGGGGTATGACGGCGAGCGGCTGGCTGGCGCAGCGCCTGTCCGCCGCCGGCCGCGCGGCTTTCACCAATTACATCGGCACATCGGTGCTGATGATGCTGGTATTCCACGGCTGGGCCGGTGGCCTCTACGGCGATCTGAACCGGCCGCAGCTATATCTCGTGGTGCTGGGCGCGTGGGCGGTGATGCTGCTGTGGTCGAAGCCGTGGCTCGAACGCTTCCGCTACGGCCCGCTCGAATGGCTGTGGCGCTGCCTGACCTATGGCCGGCTGTTTCCGCTTCGGCGATAGTGTCGCAAAAAACTCTTGCTATTGCGAACGAGTTGCATAAACCTGCTTCTGCGAGTCATTCGCAAGGAGCGCCACCTATGTATGTTTGTATCTGCAATGCCATTCGTGAAAGCGAGCTCCGGCGTGCTGCACGGCGAACGCATGGCGATGCGGAAAGCGTTTATGCGGTTCTGGGCAAGCGACCCAATTGCGGCACTTGTCTGGTGGATGCCGATGATATCCTGGCAGAAGAACGCCAGATGGGGCTGCAGCCGGCGCTGGCTGGATAGCGTCTCGCGCTAACGCAAATCGCTCGCAACTGGCTCAAATCCGCCGTTTTCCTCCCATAATCCCTTGTCACGCCGTGCGGCCAAGCATACCCTTGCACGCAAGGTAATCAGCGCAGGAGGGTGCCGTGCGAGGCGATAGCAAAGTCATCGAATTTCTGAACAAGGCGCTCACCAACGAACTGACCGCGATCAATCAGTACTGGCTGCATTACCGCGTGCTCGACGATTGGGGCGTGACCAAGCTGGCCGAATATGAGCGCGGCGAATCTATTGAGGAAATGGAGCACGCCGACAAGCTGGCCGCGCGCATCCTGTTCCTGAACGGCCTTCCCAACTTCCAGGCCATTCACAAGTTGAAAGTCGGCGAAACGGTCGAGGAAATCCTGCGCGCCGACCTGGCGCTGGAAGAAGAGGCTATTCCGCTGCTGAAAGAAGCCGCCGAGCATGCCCAGTCGGTCCGCGATTTCACCTCCGGCCAGATTTTCGAGGAAATCCTCGCCAATGAGGAAGAGCACGTCGATTTCCTGGAAACACAGCTCGACATGATTGCCCGGATGGGCCTGGAAAACTACGTCCAGTTGCAAAGCAAAGCTGCGGGCGAAGGCAAGGAGGGGTAAGCGCCGTTGGTCGGGCCGATGCCCCTTAAACCGTATCGGCACCTCTGCCTTTCGCAGCCTTGCGCTCAGCCCTGTCCGTTTTTTGCGCGCGCGCTGCGACCCATGTTTCCATGACGAACAGGGTAAGCCCGGCGATCAGGAACAGCATTGCCAGGATCCATGCCAGGGCCACCACGGTGCCGATCTGGGTGGTGATGAAGGCACTGATGAACAGCAGGGCGATCACCATCGCAATGGTCGCGGCAGCCGTGGTGGCGAGGATCATTGCGCGCTGCGCCAGCCGTCTGCGCCGCTTCAGCCGCGCAAGCGAGCGCAGCGTTTGCGCGGTTCGATCCTCCGCCAGCCGCTCCTCCATCCGCTCGATCCGCTCGGCCACCCAAGTCAGCCGGGCAACAATCACGTTCATGAGCGCGCCGATCCCGGCAAGCAGGAAGGCCGGCGCGAGGCTGAGGCGAACAATTTCCTGAACCCGCATGGAGCTGCTGGTGCGCTGGAGGATGTCGCTGGCAATGCCGCCGCTATCCACAAGCAGGTCGATCATCGCTCGGTCCGCTCCTTTTTCGTGGCCTGCTGACGCACGTGATAGGGGTTCTTGGGCGATTTCATGTTGACCCGCACCGGCACGGCATCAAAGCCCAGATACTTGCGCAGACCATTGACCAGATAGCGTTCATAGCTGGTCGGCAACGCGTCCAGCCGCGTGCCGAACACCACGAAGCGCGGCGGGCGAATGCCGACCTGCGTGATATAGCGCAGCTTGATCCGCTTACCCTTGGGCGCGGGCGGCGGATTGTTCAGCAGCGCATCGTCGAACCAGCGATTGAGCGCGGCGGTCGGCACGCGCTTCGACCATGTCTCGCGCAATTCGAATGCCGCGGACAGCAATTGATCGGTGCCCTTGCCGGTTATCGCGCTGACCGCGATCAGCGGCAACCCGCGCACTTGCGCCAAACCTTCGTCCAGCGCGAATTTGATACCATTGAACAGCGAAGAGGGGTTTTCCGCGATGTCCCATTTGTTGATCGCGATCATCAGCGCGCGGCCTTCTTCCACGGCCATGCTGGCGATTTTCAGATCCTGGTGCTCCAGCCCCTTGGTCGCATCGAGCAGCAGCACGACGACCTCGGCAAAATCCACCGCGCGCCGTGCGTCGGCGACGGACAGCTTTTCCAGCTTGTCCTGCACTTTCGCCTTCTTGCGCATTCCGGCGGTATCGATCAGGCGGATTTCGCGCATCTCGCCCGATTTGGGGTCCTGCCATTCCCAATCGACCGCAATCGAATCGCGAGTGATCCCCGCTTCCGGTCCGGTCAGCAGTCGGTCTTCGCCCAGCAGGCGGTTGATCAGAGTGGACTTGCCCGCATTGGGCCGCCCGACGATGGCCAGTTTGAGCGGCTCGTCCAGCAGCGCGCGTTCTTCTTCTTCGGTCAGCTCGCGATTTTCGTCCGCATCGTGAACGCGTTCCTCGGCTGCGGCTTCGGCCTCGCCATCACCGATGATCGGGAACAGCGCGCCAAACAGATCGGCAATCCCTTCGCCATGTTCGGCCGATAGCGGCACCGGATCACCCAGCCCAAGCGAATAGGCCTCCAGCACTCCGGCTTCGCCCTGCTTGCCCTCCGCCTTGTTGACCACGGGCACGATCGGCACGTCCTGCGAGCGCAGATAACGGGCGATTTCCTCGTCCAGCGGGGTCAACCCGGCGCGCGCATCGGTGACGAACAGCGCCGCATCCGCGCCTTCCAGCGAGGCTTCGGTCTGCATCCGCATCCGGCCCGGCAGGCTGGCTTTGTCTTCATCCTCCCACCCGGCGGTATCGACCACGGTAAAGCGCAGCCCGGCGATCTCCGCATCGCCCATCCGGCGATCGCGGGTCACACCCGGCTGATCGTCCACCAGCGCGAGCTTCTTGCCCACCAGCCGGTTGAACAGGGTGGACTTGCCGACATTGGGGCGGCCGATGATGATGACTTGAGGTAGCATTACGGCTCGCGAAGTGGCCCCTGCCGGCTGCTTTGGCAAGCGTAGTGGGAACTGCGGAGCACTTATGGATAATTTCGCTTAACCAAACAGCGAAGGCTCAGCGAAACTCCCTAAGTGCATTTCCGTAGTCATGTTACACAAGCTTACACTGTCTGCCGCCGCTCTCGCCGCCACCGCGATGACCGCTACACTCCTCGAAGCGCCTGCAAATGCACGCGATTCCGGCAGCGCGGAACTGGCGCCGTACCTCCAATGCGTTCCTTACGCCCGCGAATTGTCAGGTGTGCAGATATACGGGGATGCCCATACCTGGTGGCAGCAGGCTGCGGGTAAGTACAAACGCGGCAACGCCCCGCAGGTGGGCGCGGTCATGGCGTTCCAGCCGCACCGCAATATGAGCCTCGGCCATGTCGCTGCAGTCAGCCGGATCATCGATTCGCGCACGGTCCTGCTGAGCCATTCCAACTGGAGCCCGATCAACGGCCGGCGCGGCCAGATCGAAAAGAACGTGAAGGCTATCGACGTTTCGCCGAACAATGACTGGAGCGAAGTTCGCGTGTGGTATCACCCGATCCAGGCGCTCGGCAAAACCGCATGGCCGGTGCATGGGTTCATTTATAATGAGCGCGGCGATGGTCGCCGTGATTTCGCCCCGACCCGTGTGGCACGCGCCGCACCCGCAGCGCCGGCCAACGTCGCACCGGCACGCACCCGCAGCAGCAGCGCATTTCTGAACGCATTCGCCAAGCTGGACGCCCCGGCGGCGGCTGCCGCCACTCGTCCGGCCCAGCCGCGCCGCGTGGCTGTGCGCCAGGCAACCTGGTCGCAGCGGGTTCCCGTGGCCCAGCGCAGCCGCTCGCGCGGACGCGATCAGCTTTCGGCGGCGCTTGCCAAATACGATTGATATGAGACTTTAGAGCCGACTTTTCGCGGCCGGGTTTGCGGTTTGGGGGCAAGGGTCGGAACAGCCCCCAAGCCGAATGCTGGAAAAATCAGCTAATCGCGCCCTGGCTTACCGACACTCCGGTTAGCCACAGGCTCGCCCGCCGAGAACCTCTACCCGGCCTTCGCGACCGGTGGGTCTTCGCCCAGATCTTCATACCAGGCTTCTACCGGGCCGGTCAGCTTGATCGTCAGCGGGTTGCCCTTGCGGTCCATCGTCTTGCCGGCCTGCACGCGCACCCAGCCTTCGGAAATCGAGTATTCCTCAATATCGGTCCGCTGACGGCCCTTGAAACGGATGCCGATGCCGCGCTGCAATTTGTCGGCATCGAAATGCTGGCTGCGCGGGTTTACCGAAATCCGCTCCGGCGGGATGTCCGCCTCTTTGGATGCTGCGGTTTCGGAGCTTGCGGGAGTTTCATTGTCGCTCATAGCCAGCGCCCCTAAAACGCGGCGCGGCGGCCCGCAAGATCATTCGGACGCGATCGGCCAGCCGGGTCAATCCGGCGGAGGGGGTGTTTCGACCGGGCCGCGTCCCGGCTCATCGATATCGGGCTGGGGCGGAGTGATACCCGGCGGGTCCTCCATCGGCGCTTCGTCGGGCGGCGAGGATGGCGGGGCTTCGGGCGGGGCGCCCGGATCGATTCGGTCGGGTCCGGGTGCGGGCTGCGTTGCCATTATATGGTCCTTTCAATCGGGGGGAGACAGCGTGGCGGGAGTGGTGGCATCGAGTTCCTGCTCGCCGGCCCCTTCGGATTCCATCCGCTTCGCCTGGCGTTTTTCCAGCGCCTCGTTCGCCTCGCGCCGCTCGGACGGTTCGGCGCTGCCGCTGCAATCGCTATCGCCATCGTCATCGGCCAGTTTGCGCGCCTCCACCGGGTCGGCATGCGGATCGATCGCGGGCGGCGTGGCGGGCGGAATCTTCGGTTCGTCGTAATCGGGCATTGGCGCGGCACCTGCTATGGATAGGTATATCGGATCAACGACCATCCGGCGGCCCCGTTCCGCTTGCCCTTTGCGCCGCACCTGACTACAGGCGCAGCCTTACGCGCGCGGCGTGCCCTTTATCGGGTTTGCCGCGCGGCCCATTTTACGGACGATGTTCGGACGCAATGCGGGCGTGGCGGAATTGGTAGACGCGCTGGTTTTAGGTACCAGTATCGCAAGATGTGGGGGTTCGAGTCCCTTCGCCCGCACCAGTCCTCGCCCCGGCCCGATCGAGAGAAACGAAGGTTCAAACGCTTTACCCATGCAAGTCAAAGAAACCAGCACCGAAGGCCTGAAGCGCGCATTCGAAGTGACCATCCCCGCCTCGGATATCGAGGCGAAGATCGATGCCGAAATCAAGAAGGTCGCCCCGCAAGTGCGCATGCCCGGCTTCCGCCCGGGCAAGGTGCCCGCGAACCTGGTGCGCAAGATGCATGGCGAGCAAATGCACAGCCAGGTGGTAAACGACGCGGTCAAGAACTCGCTCGACCAGCTGGTCAAGGACAAGGGCCTGCGCCCGGCAATGCAGCCGCATGTGCATCTCGACAAGGATTATGCAGAAGGCAAGGACGCCGTGCTCGACATCCATATGGAAGTCCTGCCCGAAATCGATACCCCCGATACGTCCGGTCTGAAGCTGGAAAGGCTGGTCGTCCCGGTCGACGATTCGCAAGTCGAAGAAGCGCTCAAGAACATCGCCGGCCAGCAGAAAAGCTACAAGGATGCCGCCAAGACCCGCAAGGCGAAGGATGGCGACCAGCTGGTAATCGATTTCGTCGGCCGCGTTGACGGCGAGGAATTCGAAGGCGGCAAGGCGGAAGACGCCCCGCTGGTGATCGGTTCAGGCCAGTTCATCCCCGGTTTCGAAGAGCAGCTGACCGGCGCGAAGACGGGCGACGAAAAGACCATCGAAGTGACCTTCCCGGAAGATTATCCGGCAGAGCACCTCGCGGGCAAGAAGGCCGAATTCGACGTGACGGTTAAGGCCGTGAAGGTCGAAACCGAAACCAAGCTGGATGATGATTTTGCGACCAATATGGGTCTGGAAAGCATGGATCAGCTCAAGGAATTGATGCGCGGCCAGGTGGAGCAGGAAACCGCTGGCATGACCCGCACCGCGATGAAGCGCAGCCTGCTGGACAAGCTGGCGGCTGGCCATGATTTCGACGTGCCGCAGGGCATGGTCGATGCGGAATTCGAACAGATCTGGCAGCAGCTTCAGGCCGAAGCGCAAAAGGATGCCGATCCCGCCGCCGCGATGAAGGAAATCGAGGCGGAGAAGGACGATTATCGTTCGATCGCCGAACGCCGGGTACGGCTCGGCCTGCTCCTGAGCGAAATCGGCCAGAAGAATGGCGTCGAGGTTTCGCAGCAGGAAATGTCGATGCTGATCCAGCAGGCGGCCCAGCAATATCGCGAGGAAGACCGCCAGCGTTTCATGGAATATATCCAGAACGAACCGCTCGCCGCTGCCCAGCTGCGCGCGCCTCTCTATGAAGACAAGGTGGTGGACCACCTGTTCGAACAGGCCGAGGTCACCGAGCGCGAAGTAACGCGCGAAGAGCTACAGGCCGCGATCGAAGCGGATGAGGAAGCCGAGATCGAGGCGGCCAAGAAGGCCAAGCCGAAGAAGAAGGCTGCCGCCAAGAAAACGCCCGCGAAAAAGGCAGACGCGAAGAAAGCAGACGCCAAGAAGGCGGACGACAAAAAGGCTGTCGACGACAAAGCCGCCGCGAAAAAGCCTGCCGCCAAGAAGGCACCCGCCAAGAAGGCCGCTGCCAAATCGGACGACAAGCCCGCTGAAAAGAAGGCCCCGGCCAAGAAGCCAGCGGCGAAGAAGGCTCCAGCCAAGAAGGCTCCAGCCAAGAAGGCGGATGCCAAGAAGCCTGCTGCAAAGAAAGCACCGGCCAAGAAAGCCGCCGCCAAGAAGTAATCCGGCCTGGGGGAGGGGCGTTTAGGGCTTCTCCTCCAGCCGCGCTTTGCGCCGCGGTACCAGCCCGATCATTTCGGCATCCTGCCCCTTATGCACGTGATGGCCGCGCTGCTTCACATGGTCCATGATCTTTCCCGAAGTGATCCCGTGGATCACGATCGAGGCCAGTATGGTGAAGCTGACCGTCGCCCATAGCACCTCCAGACCTTCGAAATCGGCATGGGTCTGGCCGTACGCCAGATAATAGATCGAACCCATTCCCCGGATACCCAAGAAGGCGACCGCCAGCCGCCCGCTCCAGGGCAGCGCGCAATTCATCTCGCCCAGCAGCCCGGCCAGCGGGCGGATCACCAGTATCAGTGCCAGCCCGACCAGTGCCATCGGCCAGGTCAGCGCCTCCAGCACTCCGCTTGCGAGCACCCCGCCGAACCCGATCAGCACCGCGACCAGCACGATTTTTTCGATCTGGTCGATAAAATGGTGGCTGATCTTGTGATAGCGGCTGGCATTCTCCCGCTGCCGCGCGGTCACCGCACCGACGAATACCGCCAGAAAGCCATACCCGTGAACTAACTCCGCCGCGCCATAGGCCAGCAGCAAGGTTCCCAGCACCACCAGCCCTTCCGATGTCGAATATTTCGGTTCGGCATGATCTTCCTCCATCTCGTGGCGCGCAACGTCCGCTTCACGGTCGAAGACGTACCAGCTGCCCGCCCGGCCGACTGCCCAGCCGACGAAGCAGCCTGCCGCGATGCGCCAGACGAAATCCACGGCGAACCATTCGGCGGTCCACCCCCCCAGCGCGCCCATCCCGACCGCCGCGATGGCGAGATGGGTGAAGGGGAACGCCAGCCCGTCATTGAAACCGGCCTCGACCGTCAGCGAGAAGCGCACATCGTCGCGCTCATTTTCTCCCGGCGGCCCAACCTGCACGCTGCGCGCCAGAACCGGATCGGTCGGGGCAAGCGCAGCGCCCAGCAGTATCGCCGATGCCGGGGCCAGTCCCAGCGCCCACCAACCGAGCCAGGCGACCGCTGCGATGGACAGCGGCATCACGATCACGAGCAGCGGCCAGATCTGCCGCCAATTGGGCCAGCTCACCGGCCGGTCGATGGCGATGCCTGCACCCATCAGAGAGGCAATCACGATGAACTCGGTGACATATTCCAGCGCCATCGCATCGAACATGTCGGTGGTGGGATTGAGATAGGGCATCTCCATCCCCAAAAAATCCTGCAGCGAGAACACAAGGAAACCCACCGCGACATACAGCACCGGCATCGGCAACAGGCTGCGCGCCAGCCGTTTTTCCAGCCCTACGGCCAGAACCAGGCCGAGGCCGAACAGAACGAACAGGAATATGCGAAAGTCCATCGCCACCGGTCCTAAGGCCGCCGGCGGTGGCTGACAAACGAACGCTGCATGGGCGGGTTAGAAATTCCCGCTGACGGAGAAGCGGAAGATCGGTCCGATCCGCCGGTCGCTATCCTCGATAAAGGCGATTTGCCCGCCATCGCGCGGCCCGTCGAACACCGTGCGAAATTCCGTATCGCGGCCGCCCAGCACGTTGGCGTAAGTAGCGCGCACGGTAAGGCCAAGCACGTCCTTATTTTCGACGAACACATCGGCGAATGTCGGCCCTTCGCCGCGAATGGATATTTCGCTCAGCCGGTATTGCGGTTCGAAATGCTGGTAGAACATACCCGCGCCATAGGCCCAGCTGCTGCGCGGGATATCGTGGCGAAAATCGAAGTTCAGTTCGATATCGCGCTTGCCGGAGAACGCCCGGTCGAAGCCGCCTACCGGATCGCGCACGCTGGTCGGCTCATATTCCGCCGCCAGGTCGATCTGTCCGCCGGGCACCCCAAGCGTATCGAGCTTCAGCGTGCTCTCGAACTCGATTTCCATCGATCGGGCGCTGTCGATATTGCCGCGCGATTCGCCGCCGCCGGGCAGCGGGATCACGTCGATGAAATCCTCGATCAGGCGCCGCTCTATCCGCAAGGTGGCGGAGCCCAGATCGCCCAGCGACTTGTTCGCCTCGAAAGTGATGTCCCAGCTCTGCTCGGGCACCAGCTGGTTGTTGCCGGAATTGGCGTTTTCTTCGTCAAGGAACACGCGGGCGAGGAAATCGCCGAAATCGAGTTGGCCAACGCTGCGGCGGACTTCCAGCGAAAGGTCCAGCCCGGCCTGAGGTTTCCATGCCAATGAAGCGGATCCCTTTGGCCGCTTGAAACTGCGTGCATTGGCGCCCGCGCCGGTTTGGGTGATCTCCGAGAATTCGTAACCACCGCTCGCCTGCAGGGACAGTTTGGGGCTGAGCGTCCGGCTGAAGCTGAGGATCGCCTCGTATCGATCTTCGCGCACGCCGCCGGTCCCGGCATCGAAATCGAGCTGGGCAAATTCGCCATCCGGGTCCAGCTCGAACAGTTCGGAAACCCGGTCGAGCCGGTTGAAGGCGGCTTCGCCCGATAATTGCCAATCGGCATTGGCCAGCGGGAAATTATATTCGAAGCGTCCGATCCGCTCGCCCGATCCGCCGGCCTGGGTGAAGCGGCTGCCCAGATCGGGCGTATCGTCGGCGAAGGCGTCGATCAGCTGATTGTCAAAATTGCTTTCGTCGTAAGCCTCAAGCGCAATCAGCTTGAGCGAACCTGCGCCGAGCGGGAAGGCGATATCGCCGTTTATCTCGTAATCGGGGCCGTCGCGGCGAAAGGAATTGGTGCGGAAGATATCCGGCCCGCCAACGATTAAGCGGTCTTCGGTCTGCGTGCGGAAGAACCGGCCGCGTTCGTAAGTAAGGTTGAGGTTGCCGATGGTTTCTCCGCCGAAATCGTAGCGCAGCTTGGCACTGGCGGTGGGATTGTCGAACCCGCCGATCGACTGCGCATCGGCTTGCTCGATCAGCGCGCCCGCCGCGTCGGTGATAATGATCGGCCCATCGGCGCCAAAGCGGCCATTCTCGTTGCTCAGCGCCAGCGTATAGCCCAGCCTGCCCAGGCCGCCCGAAACCGAAATCTCGCCGCCATACAGTTCCGGATCGGCATTGTGCGGCCGAAAGCCGCCTTCATAGGTGAACTGACCCGACAGCCCGCTCGATTCCACCACCACATTGGCCACCTGGCCGGTAAGCCCTGGAATATCGAGGCTGGTGCCGTCGATGATTTCGATCCGGACTACATCGCCTGCCGGAATGCGGCTGAGCTGGTCGCGGGCACTGTCGGATTTGCTGGTCAGCCGCTCGCCATTGACGAGGACGTTCTCGTTCGCCTGTCCCAGCCCGCGCTCGCCGCCGCCACCACCCTGGATCGAAAAGCCAGGCACCTGTTCCAGCATGTCGAGCGCGTTGCGCGGGGCGAATTGCACGAAATAGTCCGGTAGGTAGGTCTGCCCACGGCCTTCGCTGACGACATTTTCCGCATCGGCAGTCGGGATTTGTTCCGCAGTATCGTCAGCCGTCTGGGCAAGCGCGGCTGGAGCGCATGCCAGAGCGACTGCCATGGTGCCTACGCTGGCAGCGCCGCGCAAAAAGGGGGGAAGTTGGGGAATGTCGGGTTGCCTCTCTCGCGCCGCCTTTAGCGCCAGAAAACGCAGCGTAAAAGCAGGATCGACCGCCCGGTTGCTATAATCGACGAACGGCATAGGGGGTTAACGCCCTTGAAGTCGCGCGCGCCAGTCGCGACATACCGCTTCAAGATATTTCAGCAGCGACTTTTCCAATATAAGGGCACGCATCAATGATCGACCTGTTCGGCTCCGACGAATCCTACGGCTCGCAAGGCCAGTTCACCCGCGATCCGGTAACCGGCGCGCTGGTACCGATGGTGGTCGAGCAGACCAGCCGGGGCGAACGCAGCTTCGACATTTTCTCGCGCCTGCTGCGCGAGCGAATCGTTTTCGTAACCGGCCAGGTGGAAGACGGCATGGCCAGCCTGATCACTGCGCAGCTGCTGTTCCTCGAATCGGAAAATCCAAGCAAGCCGATCAGCATGTATATCAACTCGCCCGGCGGGGTGGTGACGGCCGGCATGGCGATCCACGATACGATGCAATACATCAAGCCGCGCGTCAGCACCGTTTGCATCGGACAAGCCGCCAGCATGGGCAGCTTCCTGCTGGCAGCGGGCGAGCCGGGCATGCGTATCGCGCTGCCCAATGCGCGCATTATGATTCACCAGCCCAGCGGCGGTGCACGCGGCATGGCCAGCGATATCGAGATCCAGGCCCGCGAGATACTGCGGATCAAGAAGAGCATGAACGAGCTCTATGTGAAATATACCGGCAAGAAGCTGGCCGAAATCGAAAAGGCGATGGACCGCGACACCTTCCTGGAAGCCGACGAGGCAATGAAGTTCGGCATCGTCGACAAGGTCTTCGAAACTCGCCCGGAAAACGGCGAAGGCGAAGACAAGGAAAAGGGCTCGGGCGGCGCACCCGAGTAAGCTTGAGCTTGGCTTAGTTGGGGCGTGGGATGTCACGGCTCCAAGGCAATGGCTGGACAGCAAGCTAGCTGTGCGCGCGATGGCCTCACTACCCTACCGAGCCAACCCTTCATGCGCCGATAACCTTGGCACTTCAGCCCGCGTCAATGCGGGACGATTAAAGCCGCAGGCTGCGGCAAGTGTTGATTATCATACATCCGGCCCTAGAGTCGGCGAATCCCCTGCAGCCCGGGCTGTATGGCATTCGAAAGACGGGAAATGACGAAATTGAGCGGTTCCGATAGCAAATCCACGCTTTACTGCAGCTTCTGCGGCAAGTCTCAGCACGAGGTGCGCAAGCTGATCGCCGGCCCGACCGTGTTCATCTGCGATGAATGCGTGGAGCTGTGCAACGATATCATCCGCGAGGAAACCAAGGCAGGCATCGTCGGCAAGAAAGAGGGCGACGTGCCCACGCCGATGGATATCTTCACCACGCTGAACGATTACGTGATCGGTCAGGACCGCGCCAAACGCGTGCTCTCCGTCGCGGTGCATAATCACTACAAGCGGCTGAAGCATGGCGGCAAGGCCGGCGATGTCGAACTCGCCAAGTCCAATATCCTGCTGGTCGGCCCGACCGGATGCGGCAAGACGCTGCTCGCCCAGACGCTGGCGCGCACCTTCGACGTGCCCTTCACCATGGCCGATGCCACCACGCTGACCGAGGCGGGCTATGTCGGCGAGGATGTCGAGAACATTATCCTGAAACTGCTCCAGTCGAGCGATTACAACGTCGACAAGGCGCAGCACGGCATCGTCTATATTGACGAGATCGACAAGATTACCCGCAAGGCGGAAAACCCCTCCATCACCCGCGATGTCAGCGGCGAAGGCGTGCAGCAGGCGCTGCTCAAGCTGATGGAAGGCACCACCGCCTCCGTTCCGCCGCAGGGCGGCCGCAAGCATCCGCAGCAGGAATTCCTGCAGGTGGACACGACGAACATCCTGTTCATCTGCGGCGGCGCGTTTGCCGGGCTCGACAAGATCATTGCCGACCGCTTGCAGAAGCGTTCGATCGGCTTTGGCGCCCATGTCGCCGATCCGGACAAGCGCCGTGTGGGCGAGCTGCTTGAAAAGAGCGAGCCGGAAGATCTGCTGAAATTCGGCCTGATCCCCGAATTCGTCGGGCGTCTGCCGGTCATTGCCACGCTGCACGATCTCGATATCGATGCGTTGGTGGAAATTCTCAGCGAGCCGAAAAACGCGCTGACCAAGCAATATGGCAAGCTGTTCGAACTGGAAGATGTCGAACTGACTTTCACCCAGGAAGCGCTGGAAACAATCGCCAAGAAGGCCATCGCCCGCAAGACCGGCGCGCGCGGACTGCGCAGCATCGTGGAAGGCATCCTGCTCGATACGATGTTCGATCTGCCGGATATGGAAGGCGTGACCGAAATCGTGATCGATGCCGATGTGGTCGAAGGCCGCAAGGATCCGGTCCGCGTGGTCGGCGGTGACGAAGCCAAGGAAGAAGCGGCTTAATTTGTCGGGCCTTAGGAGCCCGGGGCCGCATTCGCGCCCTCGGGCTTTGACCCTGCCGGGCTAACAGCCGCCCGCGCACTCGCCTTGCATCTGTACTTGCAGCGTTACGTGGCCGATGCGGTGGTGGCCTTCCAGTTCGCCCGATACCTCGCGCAGGAAAGCATCGCCGGGATGACCGCCGGGCATAACCAGATGCGCGGTGAGCGCGGTTTCGGTGGTGCTCATCGGCCAGATATGCAGGTCATCGACCGACGCTACGCCGGGCAGGGAGGCGAGATAGGCGCGCACCTGGCTTTCCGAAATTCCTTCCGGCACGGCGAGCAGGCCCAGTTTAAGGCTGTCCTTGGCCAGCCCCCAGGTACCCCAGGCGATCACTGCCACGATGACAAGGCTGGTCAGCGGATCGATCCACTGCGCGCCGGTCCAGATGATCGCCAGGCCCGCCACCACAACACCGACCGAAACCAGCGCGTCCGCCGCCATGTGCAGATAGGCACCGCGAATGTTGAGATCATGCTTTCGCCCGCGCATGAACATCCATGCGGTAAATCCATTGATCAGGATGCCGATCCCGGCAACGATCACTACGGTCATTCCTTCCACCGGCACGGGATCGTTCAGGCGGTGCAGCGTCTCGTAAAGTATTGCGCCGATCGCCACCAGCAGCAGCGCGGCGTTGGCCAGTGCGGCAAGGATGGTCGAGCTCTTGAAACCATAGGTGAAGCGCGCGCTGGGCGGCTTCTTCGCGGCGACGCTGGCGCCCCAGGCCAGCAGCAATGCCAGCACGTCGGACAGATTGTGCCCCGCATCGGCGATCAGCGCCATCGACCCGGCGAGCCAGCCATAGGTCGCCTCCACGATCACGAATACGGTGTTCAGCACCACGCCGATGGCAAAAGCGCGCCCGAAATCGGCCGGCGCATGCGAATGGCCGTGCCCCGTATCGTCGTGACTATGCTGGTGATGACCGCCCATTATCGTCACTCATAGACGCAGGCATCGAGCCCGTCACGCTGCACGCTGCCAATCCGCGCAGCGATGGTGTTGCCATAGCGGCGGGTGAAGCCGCCGGGGTTCACGACAGAGCGCGTCTTGGGGCTGGGCAGGGCGGCAGCCATGCGTGCGGCCTCGATCGGCGTGAGGCTGGCGGCGGACTTGCCGAAATAACGCTGCGCCCCGGCCTGTGCCCCGTAGGTTCCCTTGCCGGTTTCCGCGACGTTGAGATAGACTTCCATGATCCGCTGCTTGCCCCAGATATTCTCGATCAGGAATGTGAACCACGCTTCCAGCCCCTTGCGGAACCAGCCGCCGCCTTGCCACAGAAACACGTTTTTGGCGGTTTGCTGGCTGATCGTGCTGGCCCCGCGCTGGCGTTTGCCGCTGGCCCGTTCTTCGAGCGCTTCCTCGATGGCTTCGCGGTCGAAACCGTTATGGGCGCAAAACTTGCCGTCCTCTGCCGCGATGACCGCGCGCACCATGTTGGGATCTATGTCGGCAAGCGGTTCCCAATCCTTGGCGATCCCGTTCTCGTCCATCAGCATCGTCGCGGTGACGGGCGGGGGAACGAACTTGAAAATCAGCACCAGCGCCAGGCTGATGCCCAGAAACCACAAGACCAGCTTGGCGAGAAATTTGGCGAACCACAGCATCGCAGCAACTTAAAGGTGCAGGACCAAAAAGAAAATCCTCCCCGACCAGTTGGCCGGGGAGGATTGAATATTAGTCGCGGCAGCCAGGGGGCGGCCGCCGGCGCCTGAGGTCAGACAAACTACGCCATACCGGGCAGCAGCTTCTCTCCGGCAATGCGCTGCATCGCTTTTTGCAGCTTCTCGAATGCGCGCACCTCGATCTGGCGGATACGTTCGCGGCTGACGTCGTAAACGTGGCTCAACTGCTCCAGCGTCTGCGGGTTTTCCGTCAACCGGCGCTCGGTCAGGATGTGCTGTTCACGCTCGTTCAGCGCGTCCATCGCCTCGACCAGCATTTCATGCCGGACTTCGGCTTCCTGCGCATCGGCCACCGTCTCGCTTTGCAGCGGGCGGTCGTCGGTCAGCCAATCCTGCCACTGGCCGGAGCCTTCCTCGCCATTGCGCATCTGGACGTTGAGGGAGGCATCGCCGCCCATCATCATCCGGCGGTTCATGTTGATGACTTCCTGCTCGTTCACGCCCAGATCGGTGGCGATCTTGGTCACGTCATCGGGATGAAGGTCGCTATCTTCGTAAGCCTCCAGCTGCTTCTTCATCCGGCGAAGGTTGAAAAACAGCTTCTTCTGCGCGGCGGTGGTGCCCATTTTCACGAGCGACCAGGAGCGCAGGATGAATTCCTGCATGCTCGCCTTGATCCACCACATCGCATAGGTAGCAAGGCGGAAGCCGCGATCGGCCTCGAACTTCTTGACGCCCTGCATCAGTCCCACATTGCCTTCGGAAATGAGATCCGAGACGGGCAGGCCATAGCCGCGATAACCCATCGCGATCTTGGCCACGAGCCGCAGATGCGAGGTCACCAGCTGAGCGGCCGCATCGGGGTCCTCATGCTCCTCGTAACGCTTGGCGAGCATATATTCCTGCTCGGGCGTGAGAATCGGGAATTTCTTGATTTCCGACATATAGCGGTTGAGGCTCTGCTCTCCGCTTAGTGCCGGGACGGTCAAACTCTTCTTTTCGGTCACTTTTTCCCTAACCTTTCTAGTGTCGACCTCTCTCGGCGAACCCCTGATGGGCATTCGCGCTTTCGGGCCACGTAGTTACATATAGACGGCTGCCCGCAGCTTTTCATTACCCTTTGCTGGCATTTCATCGATTTCAACGAGCGGTTTCGTCGATAAGTTCCTGCATATCGGCGGGTATCGGTGCCGAAAAACTGCACGTTTCACCGCTGCCGGGATGTGTGAACCCAAGCTGCGCCGCGTGTAGCGCCTGCCTGTTGAAGCCGGTTTGTTTGAGCAGCGCCCGCAGCGCCGCCGGAGCACGTCCATAGATCGGATCCCCTATTAGCGCATGACCGATTGACGCACAGTGAACACGCACCTGGTGGGTTCTCCCCGTTTCCAGGCGGCATTCGATCAGCGCGCAGGAATCGAGCTTCTTGAGCAATTTCAGGTGGGTTACGGCGCGTTTCCCGCGACTGGAATCATCCGGCAACACCGCCATTTTCTTGCGATTGCGATCGGACCGCCCGATCCGCGTTTCGATGCGGTGCTCGCCGGGGAAAGGGTGCCCGCCGCACACCGCCAGATAGCGGCGATGGATCGAATGGTCGGCGAATTGCACGGCCAGCCCTTCGTGGGCGGCGGCAGTTTTGGCGACCACCAGCAAGCCGGACGTATCCTTGTCTATCCGGTGGACGATGCCGGGGCGCGCAACCCCGCCAATGCCCGACAGGCTATCCCCGCAATGGTGCAGCAGCGCGTTGACCAGGGTTCCATCCGGATTGCCCGCCGCCGGGTGGACGACCATTCCGGCGGGCTTGTCGATCACGATGAGGTGTTCATCCTCGAACACGATCGTCAGCGGGATATCCTGCGGCAGCGCCTGCGCCTCGGCAGCGGGCGGAACGGTGATGGTGAAAGGCATGGCACCGCCGAGCTTGGCGGATGGCGAGGTGGCGGGCGTTTCGCCCAGCGCAACGCGGCCTTCGCCTATCAACGCCTTGATCCGCTCGCGCGATAATCCGCTCGCCTCGGCCAATGCCTTGTCGAGACGCGCGCCGTGATCGTCCAGCACCCCTGTGATGACTTCGTCTGTCGCCATGGCTAAGGGGAATGGGCGATGAAGCTCCAAGTCTCAAGTGCGGTGGTCGCATCGCTCCATGCGGAATATGCAAGCCACGCGCCGCACGAATGCTGCGGCTTGCTGTTCGGCCATGCGGGACAGGTTACCGCGTCGCAGCCAGCCGCCAACGTCCATCCGGCCCCGCGCACCCATTTCGAGATCGATCCGCGCACCCTGATTACCGCCCACCGCGCCGCCCGCACCGGGGGGCCGCAGATCGCAGGCTATTACCACTCGCACCCGGGCGGGCCGGCACGCCCATCGTCCACCGACCGCGCGCAAGCACCGGGCGATGGCAAAATATGGGCGATCATCGGTCAAAGCGAGCTATGCTTCTGGCGCGATACCGCCGAAGGTTTTATCGCGCTTTCTTACGGGGTAGAGGACAGCTAGAGACAGGGTGAACATGGTAAAGATCGCATGAGCCGGGATGGCATTGGCCGGGTTGGCATTATCCGGGACGGGGGACATATGACTTCAATTTTTCGACATTATCGCCAGTAACCATAAGGCTGCGGCGCCTCGGCCGCGATCCAGCGCCGATCTAGCAAGCGAAACCGCCTTCAGGCGTTAATCCAGGAAGAGAATTAGCTGAATGACTACCGCCCAACCCGATCTCGCCAGCCTGCTCTGCTCGCGCCTGTGCCACGATCTGCTCAGTCCGGTAGGCGCGCTCAGCAATGGCCTCGAGTTGCTCGCCGATGAGGACGATCCCGAAATGCGCCAGCGTTGTCTGGAGCTGCTGGAACAAAGCGCGCGGATCAGCACCGACAAGCTGAAATTCTTCCGGCTGGCCTTTGGCGCGGCTGGCGGATTCGGCGATAATGTCGCGGTGGAAGAGCCCAAGGCACTGATCGATGCGCTGGTCGGTGAAAATGGCCGGATCGAGGTCAATTGGGCGCTATCCGGAGACAGCCTGCCAAAGCCGACAGTCAAGGTGCTGCTCAATTTCGCGCAGATTGCGCTGGATGCGTTGATTCGCGGCGGAACGCTGGATATCGGCGCGGAAGTTACCGGTGGGGCGAGCGAGATCGCAGTGCGCGCTGCCGGGCCGAAGATCGCTTTCGACAATACGATCGGACAGGCGCTGGAAGGCTCCTTGCCCGCCGCAGACCTTTCCAGCCGGACAGCCCCTGCCGCGATGATCGCGCTACTGGCGCAGCAGGCAGGCGGCGGATTGCAATATCACCGCAGCAAGGATGCGCTGGTGCTGGGCGCGGTTCTGCCCCAGCCCGAAGGGATGATCGGTTGAGCAGCGCTGACCGGCGGGACGAGCTGGTTCACCGAGAACAGCTCAGCCCCAATTGCGACGAGCGGCTGCTGCCGGTCGAGATGGTGGTCTTGCATTATACCGAGATGGACGATGCGGAAGTCGCGCTGGAACGGATGTGCGATCCACAGGCCAAGGTCAGCGCCCATTATCTGATCAGCGAGGCGGGCGAAGTCATCCGCATGGTGCCGGAAGACAAGCGCGCCTGGCATGCCGGCGTATCGTTCTGGCGCGGTCACAAGGATGTTAACTCCGCCAGTATCGGGATCGAGCTGGACCACCCCGGCCATCGGGGCGGATACCGCGAATTTGCCGACGCGCAGTTCGATGCCTTGGTGCCGCTGTTGGCGCGGATCGTGAAGGATCACGATATTCCGCGCACCAATGTGGTCGGCCATTCCGACGTTGCGCCTGCGCGCAAGATCGATCCGGGCGAGCTGTTTCCGTGGGACCGGCTGGCCGAATACGGTTTATGCCTGCCCAAGCCGGACAAGCTGGAACAGGGCGATCCGTTCGATAATGACGCGGCTTTCTTCCTGGCGCTGGAACGCTGGGGTTATGACATAACCGATGGCCACAAGGCGATCGAGGCGTTCCAGCGCCGCTGGCGCCCGGAAAAGATCGACGGGCAGGTTGATGGGCAGATCCGCGCGATCCTCTACCGTCTGCTGCTGGACCGCGATGCGGGGTTCGTTCGATAAAGCGTTCGACGCGATGGACACGGGCAGCCGAAAGGCGCTAAAATGCAGGTGTCAGGGGGCCGAGGCAGCCGCGGGTGTTCCAATATCTTTGGCACCCGAGGAAAGTCCGGGCTCCACGAAGCAAGGGTGGCGGGTAACGCCCGCCGGGTGAGGAGCTCGCTCCAAGCCAAGGGACAGTGCCACAGAGAGCAAACCGCCGGTTCAGATCGGTAAGGGTGAAAGGGTGCGGTAAGAGCGCACCGGGGCTTCGGCAACGCGGCCCGCACGGCAAACCCCACCCGGAGCAAGGCCGAATAGGGGCGGCGCGCCAAAGGGCTTTCGAGCCCGAGGCTGGGATGTTTCGTCCCGACCGCCCGGGTTGGCTGCTGGAGCGGCAGGGCAATCTGCCGCCTAGATGAATGGCTGCCACTGCGGCGCTGGTGCTTTTGGCATACCGGTCGCGGGACAGAACCCGGCTTATGACGCCCCCTGACACTTTTCGATTCGCAACTTGCCATCGGTGCGGTATTGCCCGGCGGGAAACTGAACGATCGGCCTGTTTCGGAGAACGCTTCCAGTGCCCAGACGATTACTCGCCGAAGCGATCGGCAGCTTCTTTCTGTTCGCATGTGTGGTCGGCTCGGGGATCATGGCCGAAACTTTAGCGGGCGGTAACGACGCGGTGGCGCTGCTCGGCAATACCATCGCCACCGGGGCGATCCTGACCGTGCTGATCGCCATGCTCGGCCCGTTATCCGGCGCGCATTTCAACCCTGCAGTCACGCTGGCCTTCTGGCTCCGTAAAGAAATCGGCGCGACAGAAGGGCTCCTATATGTGCTGATCCAGCTCGTCGCAGGTATCCTGGGGGTTTGGGCGGCACATCTGATGTTCGATCTGCCTGCGATGCAGCTGGGCGTGAAGCCGCGCACCGGGTTCGGCCAATGGCTGGGAGAGGGGATCGCGACCTTCGGGCTGGTGCTGGTTATTCTGGGTACGATCCGCGCCAATAAAGGCTGGGTTCCGGCGGTAGTCGGTTTGTATATCAGTTCGGCCTATTGGTTCACCAGTTCCACCAGTTTCGCCAATCCCGCCATTACCGTGGGGAGGGGGCTGTCGGACACGTTCGCCGGCATTGCGGTCGCAGATATTCCGGCCTTCATCATGGCGCAATTCGCCGGGGCAATTCTCGCAGTGGGAATATTTGCAGCGCTGTATGGAAACGATACTACCGCTTCCGCCGAAGCGAGCGTCTAGCCCCGCCCGATACTGTCATATTCGAACCCGGCGGCGCGCACGTCTTCCGGCTGGTAGATATTGCGCAAATCGACCAGCACCGGCGCGTTGGCGAGCTCCTTCACCCGGCCCAGATCGAGCGCGCGGAACACGTCCCATTCGGTGACGATGGCGATGGCATCCGCGCCTTCGATGGCTTCGTAAGGGTCGCCGCACATGGTCACTTGCGGCATTAACGGGCGGGCCTGTTCCATGCCTTCGGGATCGTAGGCGGCAACCTTTGCACCCGCATCGATCAACGTCTGCGCCACGGCAATTGCCGGGCTGTCGCGCATATCGTCGGTATTGGGTTTGAAAGTCAGGCCGAGCAGCGCGACCTTCTTGCCGCGCGCCGCGTCCTGCCCGCCGAGCGCCTCGATTACCTTGCGGCCCATTGCGCGTTTGCGGCTGTCATTGGTCTTGACCACCGCTTCCACGATGCGGACCGGGCTTTCGTAATCTTCCGCCGTCTTGAGCAATGCCAGCGTGTCCTTGGGAAAGCAGCTGCCGCCGTAACCGGGTCCGGCATGGAGGAATTTTGGGCCGATCCGATTGTCGCTACCGATGCCGCGCGCAACATCCTGCACATCCGCGCCCACCTTCTCGCACAGATCGGCCATCTCGTTGATGAAGGTGATCTTAGTAGCGAGGAAGGCGTTGGCGGCATATTTGATCAGTTCCGCACTGCGCCGCGAAGTGAACAGGATCGGCGATTCGTTGAGGAATAGCGGGCGATAGACTTCGCGCATGACCTCGCGCCCGAAATCGTCCTCCGCCCCGATCACGATCCGGTCGGGCCGTTTGAAATCGCCGATTGCCGCACCTTCGCGCAGGAATTCCGGGTTGGAGACGACCGCGAACTTATGCGCGGTGCCGCTATCGGCCAGGATCCGCTCGACCTCGTCCCCGGTGCCGACGGGAACGGTGGACTTGTTGACCACTACCGTATCGCCGGACAATGCCGCCCCCAGCTCGCGCGCCACGGCGTGGACATAGGACAGGTCCGCATGGCCATCGCCCCGGCGGCTGGGGGTGCCGACCGCGATGAACACGGCTTTCGCGCCCTTGATCGCCTCGGCCAGATCGGTCGAAAAGGTCAGCCGCCCCGATTTGACATTGGCACCGACCAGCTCTGCCAGGCCGGGCTCGTAAATCGGCATCTCGCCATCATGGAGCTTGTCGATCTTGGCCTGGTCCTTGTCGATGCAGACCACGTCATGTCCGAAATCCGCGAAGCACGCGCCCGAAACCAGCCCGACATAGCCGGATCCCACCATTGCGATTTTCATGTGCCGCTATTCCCTGTTTGTCTTGCCATCCAAAGATGCAGCATGTTCGATGGTGATTGCACCATCGCGTTCCACCGCCTGAATGAAACGGCGGCTATCGCCTTCCAGTACCAGCGCGGTCAAGCGTCCGAACCGGTAAGCTCCGGTGTCTATCCCGATTCGGTTCGGTTTTTCCTGAACATCTTCCATGATGGTATGGCCGTGCACCACCATGTGCGAATGCGGTTGCTCGTGGCGCAGGAACGGCTCCCTGATCCAGATCAGATCGTTGCGCTTCTGCTCTGCCAGCGGGACATCGGGAGCGACCCCGGCATGGACGAACAGGTAATCGCCCAGCTCGATCCAGTCTTCGAAGCTGCGCATGAAGTCGCGGTCATGCTGGGGGACGGCCTGTTCCATCATGTCCTGAACCTGCGCCAGAGAGGCGGTGTTATATGCGTCCCGCTCGATCCCGTAGCTGAAGATGGTGGAGCGCCCGCCATGGCGCAGGAAATGGCGCAGCATTTCGACGTCATCGAAGGCGCGCAGGAACATTTCCTCGTGATTACCGGCCAATATGCGGACCCTGCGGCGGGCCTGCCACTGCCGCGCCGTGGCGATCACCCCGGCACTGTCGGGTCCGCGGTCCACCAAATCGCCCATCAGGATCACCGTGCTATCGGCGTCGGCGCTGTCCAGATCGTCCTGCTCGATGGCGACCGCCAGCTCTTCGAACAGGTCGAGCCGCCCGTGAATATCTCCGATGCAATAAACGCGCTGTCCCTCTGGCACGCGCGGAAGCGAATGGTCGGGCGCGGGGGCAGGGCCGGGTGCGCGGAATATCTGGCGGAGCGTTTGCAGCATTACAGTTTACGGTTCGCAATATGGTGGTGTTGGGGGGATGTAACAAGAATGCCTATGGCGCAGCCGCGGTTTCGCGCCGCTTAACAAGGCGAATGGTGCACAAATCCAACAGTTCCCATATTCTTGCCACAAATTGCGTAAGGTTCTTGTGCGGCGCAGCATTATCGTGCACATTTATGTCTTGCCGGTCAGAGCTCGCCCGAAAAACGAGGTGGCCGATCGGCAAGCAGGTGGGACGAAGCACCAATACAAACCCAGAATCGATAGGGAATTTGTCATGCTCACGTCCATCCGCAGCCGCCGCGCTGCGAAGCTTTTTTGTACCACTCTCCTGACTTCGGGCGCGCTTATCGCGTCTCCGGCTCTTGCCCAATCGGGTGACCAGACTCCGCTCACCGATCCGGTGGAAGAACCCGCCGCGGGGCCGATCACCGTATCGGCCAATGTCGCGCTGACCAGCGAATACCGGTTTCGCGGCGTGGACCTTTCCGGCGGCGAGATTGCCATTCAGGGCGGCGTCGATGTCGGCCACGAATCGGGCTTCTATGTCGGAACCTGGGCCAGTTCGCTGGACGAGGACACGGTTGGATACGGTTCGACCGAGCTGGATATTTACGGCGGCTGGAGCGGTCAGCTTACCGAAGGCGTCAGCGCCGATATCGGGGTGATCCAGTATATCTATCCCGACGCCGGTCCGGGTGATTTCGATTACACCGAATTCTACGCCTCTGCCGGCTTCACGCTCGGCCCGGCCGAAGCCACGCTGGGCGTTGCCTACGCGCCGGATCAGGATTCGCTGGGGGACCAAGACAATTTCTACATCTATACCGATGTCGGTATTGGCATTCCCGATACGCCGGTAACGGTCACCGGCCATCTCGGCTATACCGATGGCTTCCTGACCTTCACCAACGACAGCAAGGCGTTCGACTGGTCGGTGGGTGCGGAAGTCGCGATCCCCGATACGCCCCTTTCGCTAGGCGTCGCCTATGTCGGCGCGGAAGGCGATATTCCGGCGGGCGCTTACGATTTCGTGGATGACGCGCTGGTCGTAACGCTGGGTGCTTCGTTCTGACGAGACTGGCGGGCGGGGGAGCGCCGATGCGCTTTCCCGCCCCCAATCGGGCTACTTGGGCAGACTGGCCCGTTTATCAGCCGGGCTGATCGATTAATCGAGCCTGCGCCGTTTAGGTCTTGCAGAGCGCCAGTGCTGCGGCCATTTTGCCTGGCATGACCAAATTTCTCCACACCATGCTGCGCGTTACCGATCCGGACGCGACGATCGCCTTTTTCGAGCTGATCGGATTGAAGGAAGTACGCCGCTTCGATGTGGAAGCGGGCCGGTTCACGCTGATCTTCCTGGCCGCGCCCGGTCAGGAAGGGGTGGCCGAGGTCGAACTGACATATAATTGGCCACCGGAAGATGGCAGCGCGCCCGAAACCTACGATGGAGGGCGCAATTTCGGGCATCTGGCCTATAGGGTGGACGATATCTACAAAACCTGCGCCGCTTTGCGCGATGCCGGGCACACCATCCACCGCCCGCCGCGCGATGGTCACATGGCCTTCGTCAAAACGCCCGACGGCGTTTCGATAGAATTGCTTCAGGAAGGCAATCTGCCGCCCGAAGAACCCTGGGCCAGTATGGAAAACACCGGCTCCTGGTAATTGCCGATCAGGGGGTGACGGGTTCCGGCGTCTTTTCCGGATGCGTCGTGGTGAAGCGCAGGACCGTGTAACCCAGGATCGCCGAGATCACAGATCCGCCCAGGATACCGATCTTCGCCTCGTCGATCAGCATTCGGCTGTCGGTAAAGGCCAGTCCGCTGATGAACAGCGACATGGTAAAGCCGATACCGCACAGCACGCACACGCCGTAGATTTCCGCCCAGCTGGCGCGTTCGGGGGCCTTGGCTATACCTAGCTTCACCGCTGCCACGATAATGCCGAAAATACCCAGTTGCTTGCCGACCACCAGACCTGCGGCAATCGCCAGCGGAAGCGGGGCGAGGAATTCGTCCATCGTCATGCCGGAAAGGTTCACACCCGCATTGGCAAAACCGAATACGGGCACGACCAGATATGCACTCCACGGCGCAAGGCGGTGCTCCAGCTTCTCCAGCAGCGAATGGCCATCCCTGCGCTTCATCGGTATGGTCAAGGCGGCAAGAACGCCCGCAATGGTCGCATGAACGCCCGAAAACAGCACGGCCACCCACAGCACCAGCGCCACCAGCACATAGGCCCAGATCCGGTCCACGCCGAAGCGGTTCATTCCCACCATCACGCCGAACACCACTATGGAAACCAGCAGCCACATCATTTTCAGATTGGCAGTATAAAAGGCCGCAATAACCAGCACCGCGCCGATATCGTCCACGATGGCCACGGTCAGCAGGAACAGCCGCAGGGAAGCGGGGACCCGGCTGCCGAGCAGGCCGCACACGCCCATCGCAAAAGCGATATCGGTTGCTGCAGGGATCGCCCAGCCGCGCACCAATGCGCTGTCCATGCCGACTACCGAGATATACACGAGCGCGGGGACCGCCATGCCGGCTGCAGCCGCCAGGACTGGCAGACGCCGCTGTTCGGGGCTTGCCAATTGGCCGCTGATCAGTTCGCGCTTCACTTCCAGCCCGACGACGAAGAAGAATATCGCCATCAACCCGTCATTGATCCACAGATGCAGGTCGTCCAGCTTGGCGATGGGCGTCCAGGGCAACTCGCCGTAGAACAGCTCCTCATATGCGCCGGCAAGGTTGGAATTGGCCACCAGCATGGCCGACGCCGCGACCAGGATGAGCAGGATGCCAGCGGAGGCATCGCTGACGAACAGTGCGCGCACCGGCGCAACGGCGCGGCGAAGGATCGAGGGGTTTTGAGCCATGGCGTTCCCTTTTTCGCAAATGTTTGTGCGTTGCAAGGGTTGTCCGCCTCCGATAGTCTGTTTTCCGAAAAGATAAGGGACGCGAGTATTGGGGGGATTCACGGCCTGGCAGTGGCTGCTGCTCGTCGAGCACGAGCTACTGCTGTTTGCCGGCATCTTCTTTCTTATTGGTGCGATCGACGAATTTGCCGTCGATCTGTGCTGGATATGGCTGCGGCTGACCGGCCGCACCACCACTGCGCGCGCCGACTTGCCTGCCCCGGACCAGCGCGAGCTGCTTGGTCCGGCGGCGGTGTTCATTCCCGCATGGCAGGAGGCCGAAGTGATCGGCGCAACCGTGCGTCATGCTTTGTCCGCCTGGCCTGAAGCAGCGCTGCGTATCTATGTCGGCTGTTACCGCAACGATCCCGACACGATGGCGGCGGTGGCCCGTGCCGCATGCGGGGACCGGCGTTTGCGGCTGGTGGTGCACGACCGGGCCGGGCCAAGCACCAAGGCCGATTGCCTCAACCGCCTCTATGCCGCGCTGGAACAGGATGAACGGCGCCGTGGCACTCCTGCCCGGATGGTCGTGTTGCACGATGCCGAAGACATGGTCGATCCGGCTGCATTGTCGCTGCTCGACCGCGCGATAGGCGATGCCGATCTGGTACAGCTGCCCGTTCGGCCGGAGCCGCAAACCTCGTCGCGCTGGATTGCCGGCCATTATTGCGAAGAATTTGCCGAGGCCCACAGCAAGGCGATGGTGGTGCGCCAGGCGCTGGGAGCCGGCTTGCCCTCCGCCGGGGTTGGCTGCGCCATTTCTCGTCCGGTGCTGACCCGGCTCGCGCAGGAACGCGGCAGCGCCGATCCGTTTGCACCCGATTGCCTGACCGAGGACTACGAGCTCGGCCTGGGCATGGGCGATATGGGCTTGAAGACGCGGTTCCTCAGAATGCGCGCGGAGGATGGTCGGCTGGTCGCCACGCGCGCTTGCTTCCCGGCGCAGCTGGACCAGGCCGTGCGGCAGAAAACCCGCTGGATCCACGGTATCGCACTACAGGGCTGGGATCGGCTCGGTTGGAGCACGGGCTCGGTAAGACGCACCGCAGTGGAATTCTGGATGCGCCTGCGCGACCGGCGCGGTCCGCTGACGGCGTTGGTGCTGAGCGTGGGATATCTGTTGCTGGCGCTGGCAGCACTGATCGCGGTCCGCGGGCCGGACAACGCGCTGCTCGGGCTGATGCTGGAGCCGTGGGTGATCCTGCTATTGTGGCTGAATGCTGCAAGCTTCGTGTGGCGGGCGGGGCTGCGGTTTGCGTTTACTGGCCGAGAATATGGCTGGCGTGAGGGCCTGCGCGCCGTGTTGCGGATTCCGCTGGCCAATATCATTGCGATCATGGCCGGCCGCCGCGCCTTGTTCGCCTATATTCGCACGCTGGCAGGGCAAAGCATCCGCTGGGACAAGACCGCACATCATGCGCACCCGGCCTCCTTCCCACTGCAGCGCGAACCGGCATGAGCGTACCGCGCCAAAAGACCGGTCGGCGTCGCGGTGAGCCTGTAGTAATGCTGGTGCTGCTGCTGGTGTCCTATGCCGCCATGCGCGTGGCCAATTGGGAAAACCCGCTGCAGATACTGCCGGCGGTCGGCGACATGGTTCCCTCGCTGCTGGCCGATAAAGAGCCGCTGCCCTCGCAGGTGCCCGGCGACAGCCAAGGCCGCCTCGCCGCAGCCACCCCAGGCCATAATGCCGCTTTTGCACTACGCAGTCTTGCCGTGGCTGGGCAAAGAGTGGCAGCCGATCAGGCAGTGCAGCCCCCGCCCGCCGAGTACCGGCATGAGCTGATGGCCGGGCATACGATGTTGCTGGTCGCCGGCTTCTCCATGATGCCGATGCCCCCGGAATTACGCGGCTTGACCGATGCCGGTCTGGCGGGCGGCACGCTGCCGAGAAAGCCGCAGAGAGAAACGGCACGCCGGGATCGATGGTCGCTCGATGGCTGGCTGTTCCTGCGCCAGGGGCAGCCGGGTCTGGCCGTGAACGGCGCGCAGCCCGCAAGCTATGGCAGCAGCCAGGCCGGGGCGGTTCTGCGCTACGATCTCGCGCCGCAGAATAACCGCAGGCCGACTGCCTATCTCCGCGCGGCGCAGTCGCTCCAGGGCGCGGGCGGTAGCTCTGCGGACAGCGAGGCGGCATTGGGTTTGTCCGTCCGGCCATTTGCAGCGGTTCCAGTCGCCGCCCATGCCGAAATGCGCATCCGCCGGTCCGCGGGCTCTACCGAAATTCGGCCCGCTGCCTTTGCCGTCACCGAGTTTCCCCCGGTCGAATTACCACTGCGCGGGCGGGGCGAGGCGTATCTTCAGGCGGGCTATGTCGGCGGAGACTTCGCCACCGGCTTCGTCGATGGCCAGGCGCGTATCACGCGCAATGTGGAAACGTTCAGGCTGGGCGAGCTGCGCGCCGGTGCCGGTGCGTGGGGCGGCGCGCAGAAAGGCGCGGCGCGGCTGGATATCGGCCCCAGCGCCAGCGTCGATTTTCGTATCGGCCCGGCAAAAGGCCGCGCACAAATCGATTACCGCGTCAAAGTCGCTGGCGATGCCGAGCCGGGCGACGGGGTCGCTTTTACCCTCTCAACCGGCTTCTGAAACGGGCAACCGCCCCTCGCGCCGCACTGCAATTGCGCACAGAGCGGCGCGGTAGCTTCCCGTAATCGGCGCGCTGCGATAGGGCGGTGCGTATGGATGTATACCTGCCCATTGCGAATCTTTCGGTGAACGGGCTGGTGATCGTCGGGCTCGGCCTGCTGACGGGCATATTGTCCGGCCTGTTCGGCGTGGGCGGCGGCTTTTTGACCACACCGCTGCTGATCTTCTACGGCATCCCGCCTACCGTTGCGGCAGCTTCGGCCAGCACGCAGGTCACCGGTGCCAGCGTGAGCGGAGTGTTCGCGCATCGCAAGCGCAACGGAGTCGATTACCGGATGGGCGGCGTTATGGTTGCAGGCGGCGTAATCGGCGCGGGCATCGGCGCGCTGCTGTTCCGGTTCTTCCAGGCGATCGGCCAGATCGATGTGGTGATCAATATTCTCTATGTGCTGATGCTCGGCACGATCGGATCGCTGATGGCGCGCGAGGCCGTGCAGACGCTGATGGCGGCGCGCGGCAAGGGCAAGCCGCCCGCGGCCAAGCGCCGGCATCACCCGCTCGTCGCTGTGCTGCCGCTGCGCTGGCGGTTCTACCGCTCCGGCCTGTATATCTCGCCGCTCGCCCCGCTGATACTGGGCATTCTGGTGGGTATATTGACGATGCTGATGGGCGTGGGCGGCGGGTTTATCCTGGTGCCCGCCATGCTGTACATTCTCGGCATGAGCGCGGCCGTGGTGGTGGGCACCTCGCTGTTCCAGATCCTGTTCGTTACGATGGTAACCACGATGATGCACGCTCTGACCACCAAGGCGGTCGATCTGGTGCTGGCCGTGCTGCTGTTGGTCGGTTCGGTGTCAGGGGCGCAGATCGGCACGATGATTGCGCTCAAGGCGCGGCCCGAAATCCTGCGCCTTGTGCTGGCGGCGCTCGTGCTGGCGGTGGCGTTTCGCATGATGCTGGGGCTGGGATATCAGCCGGACGAGATATACACGGTGACTGGCCTGTGATCCGCTGGATCCTCCTTTGCCTGGCATTCGCTCTCGCCGCTCCGGCTGCGGCGCAGGAAGACCCCATACTGGTGCCCGAGATCAGCCAGCACGAAGTGCAGGTGCGCCAGGGGTTCACCGGCACCGAATTGCTGCTGTTCGGCGCGATCCTCGATCCCACCCGCGCCACGTCGCAATATGATATCGTGGTGGTGCTGAAAGGACCCTCCCAGCCGATCCGCCTGCGCGAGAAAGAGCGCGTGGCAGGTATCTGGATCAATGCGGAATCGACAGCCTTTCGCTCCGCCCCTGCCTATTTCGCCGTTGCATCGTCGGCCCCCGTCAAGGACCTGGTCGATGAGCGAACGGCGGCGATTTACGAGTTGGGGCTGGAATATATCCAGCTGTCGCCGACCGGCGCGATCGACCCGGTGGAACAGGCGCGCTTCTCCTCCGGCCTGGTCGATCTGCGCCAGCGCCAGGGCCTTTTTCGCGAGGAAATGGACGGCGTCCAGATCAAGGAAGAGGTGCTTTACCAGGCGCGTATCTACCTGCCTTCCAACGTGCAGACCGGCCTGTACACCGCCGAAACCTTCGCCATTGCCGATGGCAGGGTGATCGCCTCCGCCATTGCGGAGGTCGAAGTGCGCAAGGTCGGCTTCGAGCGGTTCGTCGAAGTGTTCGCCCAGCAATGGGGCCTGTTTTACGGTATCCTGGCCGTGATGATATCGGTGTTCATGGGGTGGCTGGCCGGGCGGGTCTTCGCCCTGATTTAAGCCGCATTTTGCTACGCGGTCAGTTGCAATTGACGCGATATTAACCGCACCGGTCCACACAGCTTCCCGATCTGAAGACAACAAATATACGGGACGTCTATGTCTGATATGGGAAATCATTCCTTCAACCCGGCGCAGGCTGCACCGCTTGGGGAAGCGGATAGCGGTCGGCCGAACAAGGGCGCTCCGGCAGATAATGCCGATCAGCCGATCGGCGTGGTGCTGGAAATCGCCGGTTCCGGCAGCCAGATCGCGCTCGATATGCAGCGGCTCAACGATTGCATGGAGGACGAAGATCCCTCCATCGCGCTGGCCGGACAGGTCGGCAGCCAGATCAAGATCAAGGTGGGCAATTCCTGGCTGCTCGCCAGCGTGCGAAACCAGCGGCAGGACCGCCGCGCCAATGGCGGGATCATCGCCAACATCGATTTTCTGGGCGAAGGTGCGCAGGAGAAGCTGACCGGACGCATACACAGCTTCCGCCGGGGTGTGACCCGCTATCCCGTGCCCGGTGCGCTGATCTATCCTGCGACCACCGCTGACCTCAAACAGATTTACGCCAGCGATGGCCGCGCCAACATCCAGATCGGCACAGTCTATCCGACCAAGGATATTCGCGCGGGCCTGTATATCGACGCCATGCTGGGCAAGCATTTCGCGCTGCTCGGCTCCACCGGTACCGGCAAATCGACCAGCGCCGCGCTGATCCTGCACCGCATCTGCGAAGCTGCGCCGGAGGGTCATATCGTGATGATCGATCCGCACGGCGAATATTCGGCCGCGTTCAAGACCAACGGGCAGATTCTCGACGTTTCGAATCTCCAGATGCCCTATTGGCTGATGAATTTCGAAGAACATTGCGAGGTTCTGCTGACCAGCAATGGCAATGAACGTCAGATCGATGCCGATATTCTGGCGCGCTGTCTGCTCGCGGCTCGGTCCAAGAACCGCCTGGCAGAACTGATGGGCAAGATTACGGTCGATTCGCCGATCCCCTATCTGCTCAGCGACTTGTCGAACGAGATCAAGACGCAGATGGGCAAGCTGGAAAAATCCACCAGCAGTGCGCCTTTCATCCGTATTTCGAACAAGCTGGAAGAGCTGAAATCGGATCCGCGTTACCAGTTCATGTTCTCCGGCATGCTGGTCGGTGATACGATGGCCGAGTTCATCTCCAAGATTTTCCGCATGCCTGGCGGGGGCAAGCCGATTTCCATCATCGATGTGTCGGGGGTGCCATCGGATATCACCTCCACGGTGGTCGCCGTGCTTGCCCGGCTGGTGTTCGATTTTGCGATCTGGGGGCGAGAGGAACAGACTCGCCCGATCCTGCTGGTCTGCGAGGAGGCCCACCGTTACGTGCCGAGCGAGGCCCATGCGGATGGCTCGTCGGTCGGCACGATCCTCAGCCGGATTGCCAAGGAAGGCCGGAAATACGGCATTTCGCTGGGGCTGATTACCCAGCGCCCTTCCGACCTTGCCGAAGGCGTGCTGTCGCAATGCGGCACGATCATCTCGATGCGGCTCAACAATGACCGCGACCAGGCTTTCGTGAAAGCCGCCATGCCCGAAGGCGCGCGCGGCTTCCTCGATTCGATCCCCGCATTGCGCAACCGCGAATGTATTATCTGCGGCGAAGGTGTCGCTATCCCGATCCGGGTGAGCTTCGACAATCTGGAAGAGATCAAGCGTCCTGCTTCGGAAGACCCCAGCTTCGTTCAATTGTGGAGCAAGAGCGGCGGCGAGGAAGAGGCCGTCTTCCGCACGGTGGAACGCTGGCGCGCCCAGGGCAGCTAGGCTTCATCGCCTAGGTCCCGCGCGTATCGCCGAACAAATGGATATGCAGGCGGTCGGACAAGCGAAAGCCGTGTTCGACGCATAGGGGCGCGAGCCATGTTTCGCGCTGGCGCAAGGTCTCGCTATCGGTTCCTTCGGCCATCAGATAGATGCGCCGCGCAGGGATGTGATGAAGCCGGGCCAGCGCCAGCACTTCGTCCACATCGGACTTCTCCGCGATCACGAATTTGAACCATGCCCGCTCGTCGGCTGCATAGAAATGCAGCCGTTCGGGGATCAGCGCCAGCTCCGCCGGATTGCCGCTATGCGCCAGTTTCGGGCTGACATTGTACTGGTCGATCCGAATGTCGAGCCGGGGCGGCGCGGCGGTCGTGCCGTTGGTTTCGACCTCCACCGAATGATCGGGCAACGATTCGAGCAGATCGGCCAGGGCGCCGGCCTGGAGCAATGGCTCGCCCCCGGTGATGACCAGTCGCCGCTGGCCCAGCGCCTCCACCCGGGCGGCCACATCGGCAATGTCCAGCTTCATTTGGTTCGTCCTGCGCTCGAAAGTTTCGCCAGAGCGGTGCGGACGTTCGTCGCCGGTGAAATGCCAGGTATAGGCGGTGTCGCACCACACGCAGGCCAGATTGCAGCGCGACAGGCGGATGAAGGTGACCGGTTGGCCTGCAGAAGCCCCTTCACCCTGGATCGAGGCAAAGATTTCCGGTCCGCCCCCATCGTCCGTAGCGAGGGTGAGGACGGTCATCCGAGCCGTTCCAGAGCCGCCTCCAGCCGCGCCACTTCCGCCTTGTGGTGAGCATGGTCGGCGCGCGCCTTTGCTACCGCTTCGGGCTTGGCCCGGTCCACGAAATTGGCATTGCCGAGCCGCTTGTCGAGCGAGGCGGCTTCTTTGGCCGACGCCTCCAGCGCCTTGCCCAGCCGGCTGCGTTCGGCGTCGATATCGATCACGCCTGCCAGCGGGATGATCAGCACATCTTCGCCCGCGATCACCTGCATCGCCGGGCCGTCGGGCGCCTCGCCCAGAGTGACCGGTGTCAACCGCGCCAGCCGCTCGATCGCTGCCGCGCTGCGCTCCACCATGCCGCGTGCAAGATCCGACGGGGCCGGGCAGAATGCGGCCAGTTTCGCGCCGGGCGCAATACCAAGCTCGTTGCGCGCGCTGCGGCTGGCGGTGGTCAGCGCAATTACCCAATCGATCGCATCGGTAGCCTGGGCGGATACTTCCGCCTGCGGCTGCGGCCATTTGGCGGTGATCAGCGGATAGTCGGCCCTTCCGGCATCGTTCAATTCGCCCTGCTTCGACCACAGCTCTTCGGTGATGAACGGCATGAAGGGGTGCAGCATCACGGAAATCTGGTCGAGCGCCCATCCGGCCACGGCCCGGGTTTCTTCTGCCGCAGTCTCGCTCGCCCCTTCGGCGAAAACCGGCTTGATCAGTTCCAGATACCAGTCGCAGAAACGGTCCCACGCGAAGTGGTAGATCGTGTCTGCGGCGGCATCGAAGCGGAGGTCCGCCATCGACTTGTCCAGCGCCCGGGCGCATTGGGCAACTTCGCCGATGATCCATTGATTGGCAGCCAGCCGGGCAGGCGGCGCAGCGATGGTCTTGCTCGCGCCGATACCGTTGGACTGGCAGAAACGCGTGGCATTCCACAGCTTGGTGGCGAAGTTGCGATAGCCTTCCACCCGCTTGTCATCCATCTTGATGTCGCGGCCCTGACTTTCCATCGCAGCCATGAAGAAGCGCAGCGCATCCGCGCCATAGCGATCGATCAGGCCCAGCGGATCGACCACGTTACCCTTGGATTTGGACATTTTCGCGCCATCCGCCGCGCGCACCAGCCCGTGCAGATACAGGCGCGGCCACGGGTTCTCCCCGGTCAAATGCCGCCCCATCATCATCATCCGCGCATCCCAGAAAAACAGGATGTCGAAGCCGGAAATCAGCAGATCGTTGGGGTAGTGTTTTTGCACCAGCGCAGTGTCCTGCGGCCAACCGAGCGTGGCGAAGGGCCACAGCGCGGAGGAGAACCACGTGTCGAGCACGTCTTCATCCCGCGAAAGCGTGCGGTCGTCCCCGGCCTGCGCGCGCGCCTCGTCCTCGGTCTCGCCGACAAACACGTTCCCATCCTCGTCGAACCAGGCCGGGATGCGGTGACCCCACCATAATTGGCGACTGACGCACCATGGCTGGATGTTCTCCATCCAGTTGAAAAATGTCTTTTCCCAAGATTTCGGGACAATCTCGACGTCGCCGGATTTGACCGCCTCGATCGGTTTTGCCGCCAGTTTTTCGGCATCGACATACCATTGATCGGTCAGCCACGGCTCGATCACCACGCCGCCTCGGTCGCCGAAAGGCGTGGCGATCTGGCGCGGTTCGGAGTCGTGTTCGGCTTCCTCGTCCTTCTTCGTGCGGGTGATGTGCGGGATGAGGAACCCGTGTTCCTTCAGCCGCTGGACAATCAATTCGCGCGCGCCATCGATCCCATCGCGCTTGAAACGGTGCAGGCCGAGAAATTCTTCGGGAACAAGCCCATCCGCCGTCTGGCAGACATTCGCCTCGGCATCGAGCATGTTGAACATTTCGCCCGCCGACAATCCGGCGCGCTTGCCAACGTCGAAATCGTTGAAATCGTGGCCCGGCGTAATCTTCACCGCGCCGCTGCCGAGTTCAGGGTCGGCATGTTCATCGGCGACGATCGGCACGCGGCGGCCGGTAATCGGAAGGACGACATGCTTGCCGATCACGCTGGCATAGCGCTCGTCCGAAGGGTGCACCGCCACTGCCATATCGGCGAGCATCGTTTCGGGCCGCGTAGTGGCGACCTCGATAAAATCCGCGCCTGAGTCGAGCTTGGCACCGTCCGCTAGCGGATATTTGAAATGCCAAAACTGGCCCGCGATGGTTTGCTGTTCCACCTCGAGGTCGGAAATCGCGGTTTTCAGCTTCGGGTCCCAGTTCACCAGCCGCTTGTCGCGGTAGATAAGACCGTCATTGTAGAGCTGGACGAACACCTTGGTCACCGCGCTGCTGAAATGCGGGTCCATCGTGAACTGCTCGCGGCTCCAATCCATCGAGCAACCCAGACGGCGCAGCTGGGTGGTGATGGTGCCGCCGCTTTCTTCCTTCCATTTCCATACCTTGCGCACGAAATCCTCGCGCGAATAATTGTTGCGCTTGTCCTGCCGTTCTTCCAGTTGCCGCTCGACCACCATCTGCGTGGCGATTCCGGCGTGATCGGTGCCGACCACCCACAGCGCATCCTTGCCGCGCAGCCGCTCGTAACGGATCACGATATCCTGCAGCGTATTGTCCAGCGCATGGCCGATATGCAGGCTGCCCGTCACGTTGGGTGGCGGGTTGACGATAGTGTAGGGCTTGGCCTCCGGGCGCTCCGGCCGAAACAGGCCGTTGGCCTCCCAATGCGCATACCAGCGCGATTCGATCTCTGCCGGGTCGAAAGTGGTGGGTAATGTGGAGGTCATTTTGTCTCGTATTCAGTGGTTTTGTCGTTTGCCGAGAAATTTGCGCCGCTCGTATCCCGCGCCCCGGCAGACTCTTCCGGGCCATGCCAGCGCCTGCAACTCTAAGCAACGGCTTGTGGCGCGGCGCAAAACCTCGCATATCGCGCAGCATGAGCGACGGGGCAGGCTATACCATTGAAGATCGGGGCGAAGGCGCCCCTGTATTGGCGCTCCACGGCCCCTACCGCGTGTCCAGCATCGGCGCGATCGATGACGAGCTGCAATCGCTTGATGGGCCGTTCTCCGCAGTCGATATGTCGGGAATCGTTGAAATCGACACGGTCGGCGCATGGGTCGCCTGCTCGCTGGCGCGCGATCACGGCACCGATGTAACCGGAGCGAGCGAGCGGGCGGAGCGGTTGATGGCGGCGGTCGATACCAGCGTCGAGGATATGACCATCGCCGCGCCGCGCGAGACGATTTTCAAACGCGTGCCCGCCACGGTGGGCGGAAAAGTGTTCGAGATGGGCGAGGGGGTGAAATCTACCATCGCTTTCTTGGGCAGGTTCATGCTGGCGCTGGGCAGCCTGATTCGCCACCCGCGCCGGTTCCGCTGGCTGGCACTGATCCGGCAGAGCGAGCTGGTCGGTGTGGACGCATTGGCGATTATCGGGCTGATGAGCTTCCTGATCGGCATCGTGATCGCGCAGCAGGGTTCTGTCCAACTGGCCCAATTCGGCGCGGAAACGTTGACGGTGAACCTTGTGGGCAGGATCACTCTGCGCGAACTGGGCGTGTTGATGACCGCGATCATGGTCGCGGGCCGCTCCGGCTCTGCCTTCGCCGCGCAGATCGGCACGATGAAACTGACCGAGGAAATCGATGCGATGCGCACGATCGGTATTTCGCCGATGGAAGCGCTGGTGGTGCCCCGCGTGATGGCCGCCGTGCTGATGATGCCGCTGCTCGGCTTTTTCGCTAGCGTCATGGCGATTATCGGCGGCGCGGTGATCGCCGATATTACGCTGGGCATTCCGTTCTATACCTTCCTCGTGCGGATCAAGGAGGTCGTGCCGATGTACGATCTGTATGTCGGGATGATCAAGGCACCGGTCTTCGGCCTGATCATCGGCATGACGGGGTGTTATCAGGGCATGTTGGTCAGCGGCGATAGCGAACAGGTCGGCCTGCGCACGACCAAGGCCGTGGTCCAGGCGATCTTCGCGGTCATCGTCGTCGATGCGTTTTTCGCCGTATTCTTCACCGAAATCGGTTGGGGCTGAGGCGGTGGAGAAACATCAGAGATTTCGCGGCGATCTCCCGATCCAGGTCCGCGGGCTGGTCAATCGCTTCGGCGATCAGGTGGTGCATGAAGATCTCGATCTCGACGTGCGAAAGGGCGAAATCCTGGGCGTGGTCGGCGGATCGGGCACGGGCAAATCGGTGCTGATGCGCTCCATCATCGGCCTGCAGGAACCGGCCGAGGGCGATATCGACGTATTCGGCAAATCCATGACCGATGCCGAGCCGGATGAATTTCTGGGCGTACGCGACCGCTGGGGCGTACTGTTCCAGGGCGGCGCGCTGTTTTCCACCCTCACCGTGGGCGAGAATGTGGAAGTGCCGCTCAAGCAGTTCTATCCCGACATTTCGGAGCAATTGCGCCACGAAATCGCGACATACAAAGTGGTGATGAGTGGCCTGCCTGAAACGGCGGCGAACAAATATCCGGCGGAATTGTCGGGCGGGATGCGCAAGCGTGCCGGGCTGGCGCGGGCCTTGGCGCTCGATCCGGAATTGCTGTTCCTGGACGAGCCGACCGCCGGTCTCGACCCGATCGGCGCTGCCAAGTTCGACCGGCTGACCAAGGAATTGTCGGACACTTTGGGGCTGACGGTGTTCCTGATCACCCACGATCTCGATACGCTTTACGAAATCTGCGACAGGGTAGCGGTGCTGGCGGACAAAAAGGTTGTGGCCGTGGGCACGATCCCCGAATTGCTCGAAACCGGACACCCCTGGATCGAGGAATATTTCAATGGCCCTCGCGGCCGGGCGGCGCAGGCGAGCCAGGCGCGGGACGAGGAACGCACCGACTTGGCCAACGCAGCGATGGACAAGCGCCCGGCAGACGGGGCATAGGACGAAACATATGGAAACCCGCGCTAATCATCTTTGGGTCGGTGCCGTCACGCTGCTGCTGCTGGCGGGGCTGGCCTGGTTCTTCATCTGGCTGGCCGGGCTGGGCGAGGGCGACCAGAACGAATACGATATCTTTTTCAAGCAATCGGTAGCCGGTCTCGCCAATGGCTCGGCGGTTTCCTATGCCGGTGTTCCGGCGGGCCAGGTGCGCGAAATCAAGCTGTGGAAGCAGGATCCCGAATTCGTCCGCGTCCGCATTCGCGTGCAGGACGATGTTCCGATCCGCGTGGGCACTTTCGCTACTATCCAGTCCAGCTTTACCGGGGTTTCGACCATCCTGCTCGACGGTGCGCGGGCCGATGCCCCGGCGCTGACCTGCAAGGAGGGGGCCGGCGCAACCGGCTGTCCCGAAGGCGTGCCGGTGATCCCGCCGCGCGCGGGCGGCTTCGGCGAGATACTCGCCAACGCCCCGCTATTGCTGGAACGGCTCGCCACGCTGACCGAGCGGCTGAGCACCTTGCTGTCGGACGAAAATCAGCGATCGATCAGCGGAATTCTGGCCAACTCCAGCGCAATGACCGCCGATCTGGCCGAGGCTACGCCAGAAGTGCGCCGGACGATGCAGGAATTGCAGAACACGCTGGTCAGCGCGCAGGGAAGCCTCGATTCCTTCGACAAGGTGATGGGATCGACCGACCGGCTGATCAATCAGGAAGGCGCATCCATTGCCGAGGAATTGCGCGGAACGTTGGCCGATGCCGGTGATGCCGCAGCTGCCCTGGCGGTTACGCTGGAAAGCGCGCAGCCCGCCGCGCGCCGCCTGAACGAAACCACTTTGCCGGCTGCCGAAGCAACTTTGGCTGATCTCCAGCGCACCAGCAAGGCGCTGCGCGGTGTGACCGAAGCGTTGGAAACCGAAGGCGCAAGCGCGCTGTTGCAGGGTCAGAAACTGCCCGATTACGAGCCTTGAGGATGATACGGATGACCCCAATGCGCAAACCGATCCTCGCCCGGTTCTTCGCTCTGGCCGCGGCCAGCGCGATGCTCGGCGGCTGCATCAGCTTTGGCAGCGAGCCGCCCGAAAGCTTGCTGACGCTGACCTCTATGGCCAGCGCCCCGGCGGGGGAGCGTAGCGCCGAAACGCAGGCAAACGCGCTGGCCGTGCTGGAGCCCGACGCTCCCGCCCGGCTCAACGTCACGCGCGTGCCGGTGCAGGTCAACGATACCGAAATCGCCTATCTGCAAAATGCGACGTGGGTGGAGCGGCCTGCGCGGCTGTTCCGCCGGGTGATGGCCGAAACGATTCGTGCGCGCAGCGGGCGGATGGTGGTCGATGGCGACAGTTCCGCAGTCGCGCCGACGATGTTCCTGCGTGGGACCTTGCGCGAGTTTGGTTACGACGCGCGGCGCTCGGCGGTGGTCATGCGCTATGACGCGATGAAATCCGCCACCGGTGGTGCCGTGCAGACCCGCCGCTTCGAAAGCGTGATCGAAGGCGTTGCGCCCGATAGCGCGGCGGTCGGCCCGGCGCTCAACCGCGCCGCGAACGATGTTGCGGGCCAGGTGGCCGAATGGGTCGGCTGACGGTCTAGGCGCGGCCTGCAAGGGCGGCGAACCGGGCGGCCTGGGCAAACTCGGCGCGTTTTTTGGCGCGGGCTTCCTCGGCTTCCTCGTCGCGGCCCCACAGATCGGCTTGCCATTCCTCTTCCAGATTGGCGGCGTTCCACAGCGTATCGATATCGGCGCCCGGCTCCAGCACGGACAGCGCGATGCAGAGCGAGGCAGAGAGCGAGGCGAGCGGCTGCACGGCGGCCAGGGTGAAATCGTCGAGCGTTTCCAATCGGGCGCGCAGTTTCGCCAGTGTTTCCTGCGGCGCAGGACGGTGGACGATGCCGCTGACCCGCGTCAGCGCGACTCCCTCGCGCTGCTCGAAATCGGCGACGAGTGGTTCCCAAACCTCCTGCTGCTTGCGGTAGAGCGCATCTTCGGGATCGGCGCGGTAGCACAGCGTATCGGTGTCGGCGAAGGCGAGCAGCTTTGCGATTGCGCCGGTGCGGTCGGGGCGGATGTGGTCGATCGCGTAATCGGCCATGTCGCGCAGCACGAAGCCCGCCGGATCGATCTCGTCGCCCTTGTTCGGGCCTTGCAGGTGCCATTCATCGGCCAGCGCCTCGGCCAGCGGCGCGCTCGGCACGATCTGTTCCGCGCCGCCCTGTGTTTTGATGGGGCGGCCATCGAGCATGATCTGCCAGCCGCGATCGACCTTGACCGCCGTGACTTCGGACCAGAACCGCTTCATTGTGGCGGGCTCTTCCACTTTTTGGCGAGCATGACCGGTAGCGCGAAAAAGCCGAACGCCCCGGCCACCAGCAGCGCATATCCAATTGCGGGCACGGCGATCAGCCTGCCGGAAATGATGACGATCCCCAGCAACACCGCCAGCGCGGCCCCCAACCGGACCAGTTGCAAGAGGCCCCAGCGGCGCTTGGCTAGCTCGTCATCCGGCACCGATCATCTCCTCCAGCTCGGCCACGCTGTATGCCACTGCTTCCGCTCCGGCGGCCAGCAATTCGGAGGGCTCGTGATAGCCCCAGGCTACCCCGACCGCGCGGATATCGGCAGCGCGCGCCATATCGATATCGAATGTCGTATCGCCGATCATCACGCTTTGTGCCGGGTCCGCTCCAGCTTCGATCAGCGCCGCTTCCAACATCGCCGGATGCGGTTTGGACGGGTGCCGGTCTGCGGTTTGCAGCGTTGCGAATCGATCGATCACGCCGTGCCCGGTAAGGCAGGCTTTGAGCCCGCGATCGGACTTCCCGGTGGCCACCCCGAGCGTCCAGCCCCCGCCATGCAGCCGTTCGAGCAGGTCCAAAATGCCATCGAACACAGGCTCGTGCAGACGTCCTTGCAAACGGCTCTCGCGAAAGGCGTGTTTGTACCCATCCACGGCGGCGCTGTGCTGGGCAACGCTGGCACCTGGGGCGAGGCGGCGGACCGCTTGCGGCAGGCTCAGCCCGACGATCCGGCGCACCTGTGCGCGGCTTGGCGCATCGAGGCCAGCCTCGGCGAAGGCACTTTCCATCGCCTCGCACACAGCCGCCTGCCCATCGACCAGCGTGCCGTCGCAATCGAAAACCGCCAACCTTACCGTCATTTGGCGAGCGTGCGGATCAATTGCGCCATTGCCGGCGAGCCCTGCGCCTCCAAAGCGTCGGCGATACGGGCGCGATCTTCGGCGGTCTTGTCCTGCGAAAGTTTGAGCGTGGGGCGCCACGCCTTTATTTCCATTTCGAACCCCGTGATGCTGCCGATCAGTGCATCCCAACGGGCGGTCGGAACTTCGTCGCTGGTCCAGCGGCCATCCGCACCGACCAGCCCCTCGCCGCGATCGGCGATATTGTGCAGCAATGCTTCCAGCCCCTCGCGCGCAATCTTGCGGACCGGGCCTTCCAATTCCAGCGCGATGTAATCCCAGGTCGGTACGCTCGCTCGGTCGGCATACCAGCGCGGGCTGATATAGGCGTCGGGCCCGTTGATCGTGACCAGCGCGGTGGTGCCTTCCAGATGGCGGGTAAGCGCATTGGCGCGCGCAAGGTGGAATTGCACCGCGCCATCTCCGGTCGACAAGATCGGCGTTTGTGCGACGCGCGGCCCGTCGGGCGTCTGCGCGAAGACCATGCCAAAGCCGATTTCGGCGATCAGCGCCTCGTGCAGCGCGCGGTCGTCATTGCGGAAGAGCGGGTTGGGATGCATCAGCGACCACGCCGTCCACCGCCCTTGGGCGGACTACCCTTTTTCCCGGCACCTTTGGCCGAACCGGGCTTGCCCGCCGCGCCCACCGTGCGGGTGCGGCGTTCGCCCCGGCGGCCTTTGCGCAGCTGCTTTGCATGGGCCTTGGCCTTCTGCTTTTTCTCGGCGCGGCTGGCCGGCGGCGGGCCTTCTTCGGGTGCGGCATCGCTGACGGTCTGGTCGAAGCCCAATTGCTCCATCGTCGCGGCGAAATGTTCGGGCAGCGGAGCGGTTACGTCCAGCTTGCCCCCGTCAGGTTCGGTAATGATCAGCCGCCGCGCATGGAGGTGCATCTTGCGGCTGACGCTGCCGGTCAGGAACGCATCCTGCCCGCCATATTTGCCATCGCCAAGGATCGGATGACCGATCGCGGCGAGATGGACGCGCAGCTGGTGGGTCCGCCCGGTCAGCGGTTGCAATTCGATCCAGGAGGCACGCTTGGCCGCATGTTCGACGACGCGGTAGCGAGTCTTGGCCGGCTGGCCGTTCTCCTCATCCACCCACATCTTTTCACCGCCCGATCCGGGCTGCTTGGCCAGCGGCGCCTCGATCGTGCCCTCGCGCACATCGGGCACGCCCACCACCAGCGCCCAGTACATCTTCTTCGCGCTGCGGCCGGCAAAGCGGCGCGAATAAGACGATGCGCTGCCCGGTGTCTTGGCGACCAGCAACACGCCCGAGGTATCCTTGTCCAACCGGTGAACCAGGCGCGGGCGGATATCGTCTTCACCCGGCGCAAAGGCATCGAGCATCCCGTCGACATGGCGGTGGGTCTTGCTGCCGCCTTGCGTGGCGAGACCGGGGGGCTTGTTGAACACCAGTGCGCTGTCCGTTTCGGCGATCACCATTTCGCGCGCCTGCTCGATTTCCTCGGCCGTCAACTCGCGCTTCTTGCGCGGGCCGCGGCGCGGATCTTCGCCGCCGGGCGGTACCCGCAGCACCTGTCCGGTAGTAAGCCGGTCGTCCGGCTTGGCGCGCTTGCCATCGACGCGGATCTGTCCGGTGCGCGCCCAGCGGCTGACCGTGGCAAACCCGATCTGCGGCAGGTTGCGCTTGAACCAGCGATCCAGCCGGATCCCGCTATCGTCCGGGGTGACAGTGAACTGCCGCACATTATCCGCAGGTTTCATGCCGTCAGCCTCATTGCGATCAAACCGATATACAGCCCGGTCAGGCCCGCCAATACCGATACCGCCGCATAGGTCAGCGCCAGCGCGACCTGGCCGCGTTCTATCAGCATCATCAATTCCAGGCTGAATGCAGAAAAAGTGGTGAAGCCGCCCAGCAGCCCAACGCCCACCAGCAGCCGCCAGCTATCGCTCGCCGCGCCGCCATGGCGGGCCAGCCAGCCTGCCAGCAGACCCATCGCCAGGCTGCCGATCACGTTGGCGGCCAGCGTTGCCCAGGGAAAGGCGGTGACCGCTTGCGGCCCCAGCCACAGCGTCATTCCCCGGCCCAGATGATAGCGCGCCGCCGCGCCCACGGCTCCGCCAAGGGCAACCTGCAGCGTTGCGGTAAGTGGAGAGGCGAGGGGAGTAACGGCGGACATTGCGCGCGCCTTAGACGGTTGCAGCCAGCGCGTCACCCGCTTGCGTGCGGCCGCATTCTTGCCTACAAATACTTGCAAATCCGGTGCGCGCGCTGTAACTGGCGCCCTTCGGCAGCCGATCCGGTATGGATTCGGCGCATTTTTCGTTGTTTTGATAACGGCGTATGTCCGCTTCGCGCGGGATCGCTTCGTTCGTTACGGTTCAAAGGTGTTTTAAGTTTATGCAGATCATGGTTCGCGATAACAATGTCGATCAAGCCTTGCGCGCGCTCAAGAAGAAGCTGCAGCGCGAAGGCGTCTATCGCGAAATGAAGCTGCGCCGCCATTACGAAAAGCCCAGCGAAAAGCGCGCCCGTGAAAAGGCTGCAGCCGTGCGCCGCGCCCGCAAGCTGGAGCGCAAGCGCATGGAACGTGACGGGATCAAGGGCTGACAGCTTCTGCCCGGGCGGGCTGCGCGGATATGTCCGCCCCCGCTTACGCCTTGAACACAGCGCGACATTAAGCCATCAGGGCGCGGGGGTCATTTGCCGACCTTCGCGCCCTTTTGCTGCCCGCTGAAACAGGCGGCGCGCAGGATTACTATTCAGGAGCCGCCATCATGGCCGAAGTCACCCGCGTCCCGCTGCAACCCATTGCCAAGGGTTCGATTTCCAAGCTGTGGATCGGCATCGCGCTGGCCATCGCCGCCGCCGCCGGAATCGCCTGGGCTACCGCGCCGGAAGGGATCGATTTGGAAGTGCTGCAGGCCGGCTCCGGCCCCACCGCCACGGCGGATGATGTGGTGTTCGTGAAATATGTCGGCCGCCTGGATGATGGCACCGTGTTCGACGAATCGCAGCCGCTGCCGATTCCCGAAGGCTTTCTGCCCGAAGGCACGCCTTTCCCGGTGGAAGGCGGCACCATCGAAGGATTCTCGCAAGGCCTGGCCCAGATGAAGAAGGGCGGCAAATATCTGCTCAAGATACCCGCCAGTCTGGGTTACGGCGACATGTCACCTCCCGGATCGGACATTCCCCCGAACAGCGACCTGACATTCGAAATGGAAGTGGTCGAAATCATGAGCCGCGCTGATGCGGAACAACGTTTCGCAATGCTGCAGCAGATGATGCAGATGCAGCAGCAGGAAGCGATGGGCGCCGCCGGCGGTCCCCAAGGCGCTCCCCAAGGTCAGCCAATGGGTCCGCCTCCCGGAAACTGAGCGCCGAACCGGCGTAACTGCCGGCGCGGCTGCCTTCGCGCTTGAAGGCCTACGCCCTCGCGGCTAGTGCGCGGCTTATGTCTGTCGATAAGCAACAAGTGGCGAAAATCGCTTCTCTTGCGCGCATCGCGATGAGCGATGACGAGCTGGAGCGGATGGTGCCCGAACTCAACAATATCCTCGGCTGGGTGGAACAGCTGGGCGAGGTGGATGTGTCCGGCGTGGAGCCGATGACCGCCGTGATCCCCAACGCGCTGCGCCTGCGAGCAGACGAGGTCGATGCCGATCCCAAGACCGGCGGCGACCGGCGCGAGGATGTTCTGGCAAATGCCCCTGCCGCCGAACACGGTTTCTTCGGCGTGCCCAAGGTGATCGAATGATGAGCGAACTTACCGAACTGGGCGTCGCGGCGATCCGCGACGGGGTGCGCGATGGCAGTTTCACCGCGCGCGAAGTGGCGGAAGGCTTCAACGCTGCCGTCGATGCCGCCAGTGCGCTCAACGCCTTTATCGTCGCCACGCCGGACAAGGCTCTGGAAGCAGCCGACCGGGTGGACGCGGCGCGCGCCGACGGCAAACAGCTCGGGCCGATGGCGGGCGTACCGATCGGCATGAAGGACCTGTTTGCGACCCATGGGGTGCAGACCACCGCGGCCAGCCACATCCTCGAAGGCTTCGTGCCGCCCTATGAAAGCACCGTATCGCAGAAATTATGGGATGCGGGCGCGGGGATGCTGGGCAAGCTGAACCTCGACCAGTTCGCGATGGGCTCCAGCAACGAGACGAGCTATTTTGGCAATGTCGTGTCGCCCTGGCGTCGCAACGACGGTGGTAATACAGCCATGTCGCCCGGCGGCTCGTCCGGCGGTTCCTCCACCGCTGTCGCCGCGCGGCTCGCTCCCGCCGCGACCGGCACGGATACGGGCGGGTCGATCCGCCAGCCCGCCGCCTTTGCCGGCATCACCGGGGTCAAGCCGACCTATGGCCGCTGCTCGCGCTGGGGCGTGGTCGCCTTTGCCAGCAGCCTCGATCAGGCAGGCCCGATGGCGCGCGACGTCCGCGATTGCGCCATCATGCTGAGCGCGATGGCCGGGTTCGATCCAAAGGATTCGACCAGCCTCGATATGCCGGTGCCCGATTGGGAAGCGGCGCTGAGCTCCGACCTCTCGGGCAAGCGCGTGGGTATTCCGCGCGAATACCGCATGGAGGGGACCGATGCGGAAATCCTCGCCAGCTGGGACCAGGGCAAGCAATGGCTGCAGGATGCGGGCGCCGAGGTGGTCGATATCAGCCTGCCGCATACAAAATATGCGCTGCCGGCCTATTATATCATCGCCCCGGCAGAAGCCTCCAGCAACCTCGCCCGCTATGACGGCGTGCGCTACGGTCTGCGCGACCTGCCCGGCGGCGCTGGCCTGCAGGACATGTACGCCGCCACGCGCGAGGAGGGCTTCGGCGACGAGGTAAAGCGCCGCGTGCTGATCGGCACCTACGTGCTCAGCGCGGGCTTCTACGATGCCTATTACACCCAGGCGCAGAAAGTCCGCACGCTAGTCAGCCGCGATTTCGAGAAGGCGTGGGAACAATGCGACCTGATCCTGGCCCCTACAACGCCAACCGCCAGCTTCGGCCTTGGCGAGCTGACGGACGATCCGCTGACCATGTATCTCAACGACGTGTTCGCGGTACCCGCCTCGCTGGCAGGTCTACCCGCGATGAGCGTGCCTTGCGGCGTCAATGGCGACGGCCTGCCGCTCGGCCTGCAAGTGATCGGAAGAGCGTTCGACGAGCAGGGCGTGATGAACGCCGGGCTGGCGATCGAGGAGCGAGCTGGGTTCACGGCCAAACCAGAGAAGTGGTGGTGATGGAAACCATTGTTCCAAGCAAGTCAATCCTTGAACTCAAAGACATCGCGAACGTTATTGGTTTGGCTATGGTCAGCGGGTTCGTCGGCTTAAGCGTGGGCGATTTAGCCCAAAATTTCGAGTCATCGCTTGTTATCGGCGGAATATTTCTGTTTCTTTGGGTGTTCGCTGGCGGAATGAACGACTTGGCAGAAGATCTCTATTTCAAGCGCAAAGGGCCAGCCATTTTGAGGGGCTCTGCTCTGATTGGCCTCGCTGTAGTAGCGGGTATCGGAATTGGTGATATCCTTGGAAACCCATTTGTCTGGGTTGGCATCTTCGGTGGCTGGATAATTGTCTTTCTGCTGTCGGTGTTTCGAGGAGATGGCCACACCGTAGATGAGGTGAAATGGCATGACTAACTACCGCATCCAGGGCGCGACGGGCGAATGGGAGGTCGTGATCGGCCTCGAAGTCCATGCGCAGGTCACGTCGCGCTCCAAGCTGTTCAGCGGGGCGGACACCACTTTCGGCGCGGAGCCCAACACGCAGGTCTCGCTGATCGATGCGGCGATGCCTGGAATGCTGCCGGTGCCCAACCGCGAATGTATCCGGCAGGCGGTGCGCACCGGCATGGCGATCGAGGCTGAGATAAATGCCTGGAGCCGGTTCGACCGCAAGAACTACTTCTATGCCGACTTGCCGCAGGGCTACCAGATCAGTCAACTCTACCACCCCATCGTGGGCGAGGGGCAGCTGCTGATCGAGGCTGATGAGAAAGCCGGAATTCCCGAAGACAAGATCATCGGGATCGAGCGTATTCATGTGGAGCAGGATGCGGGCAAGCTGATGCATGACCAGCATCCCACCATGTCCTATGTCGACCTCAACCGCTGCGGCGTGGCGTTGATGGAGATCGTCTCCAAGGCCGATATGCGTAGCCCGGCAGAGGCGGGGGCCTATGTCCGCAAGCTGCGCAGCATCCTGCGCTATGTCGGATCGTGCGACGGCAATATGGAGCAGGGCTCCATGCGCGCGGACGTGAACGTGTCCGTGCGCAAGCCGGGTGGGGAACTCGGCACGCGGACGGAGACCAAGAACGTCAATTCGGTCCGCTTCGTGATGGCGGTGATCGAGGGTGAGGCGCGCCGCCAGGTCGATCTGATCGAGGATGGCGGCACGGTGGTGCAGGAAACACGGCTATACGATCCCGACCGCAACGAAACCCGCTCCATGCGATCGAAGGAAGATGCGCATGATTACCGCTATTTCCCCGATCCGGACTTGTTGCCGGTGGAGCTGGATGACAGCTTCCTGAAGGAATGCCGCGCGAGCCTGCCCGAATTACCCGATGCCAAGCGCGCGCGCTACACCGGCGAGCTGGGGCTGAGCGATTACAACGCCGCGCAATTGACGCTGGAGGTGGAGACCTTCGCCCGGTTCGAAACGCTGCTGGCCGAAACTGCGACCGCGCTCGGCAAGCCGCAAGCCGATGTCGCCACGCAGGTCGCCAACTGGACGCTGTCGGTCGCGCCCGGCGTGATCAAGTCGATCGGCGACGAAGCGAAGCTGGAACACAACACTTCCGCCGCGCAGGCCGCGATCCTGAAACTGGTCGATAGCGGCGATGTGTCCGGCGGCCAGTCCAAGGAAATCTACGAAATCGTCCTGAAAACAGGCCGCGCGCCGGATGAGATTGCCGAAACCGAAGGGCTGAAACAGCAATCCGACACGGGCGCCATCGAGGCGGAGATCGACAAGGTGCTCGCCGCGAATGAAGACAAGGTCGCGCAATATAGGGGCGGCAAGGAAAAGCTGTTCGGCTTCTTTGTCGGCCAGACGATGAAGGCGATGAAAGGCCAGGCCAACCCGCAAGTGGTGAACGAGATCCTGCAGGCGAAGCTGGGGTAAAGCGCGCGAAGCAAGACCGAATTTCGGCTACGGAAGTTTAGGGAAGTTTAGGCCCCGAGCGGGCTTTTGCGCGCCGCTTCGGGCTCTGCTTTGCGGGTGGTTCGGTGAGTGAGGTTGCGCCGCTATCCTGTTCAGTCACATCCTTGGTCAATTTGCCATCCGGCCCGCAAAGATAGCCGTGTTTCGCAGCTTCGAGCCCGCATTCGAATTCCACGCCCAGCGGGAATTGCGGCTGTTCCGGCGGCACAGGCTTGTAGTAATGCGGCAGTTCGCCATCCATGATGTCTGCAACTTGCAGTTCGATGTCCAGCTCCTCCGGCGGCATCAGAGCGCGCAGTTCTTCCGGCTCCGCAGGTTCCAGCCGCGCGAGCGCTTCGGCGACGGGCATCGAGGCGGGCGTATCCGGCGCGCCTTCGCCCCGTAAGGCGCGGCTTGCATGGGCATAACGCTGCGGCAGATGCGCGCGCAGCAGGAACATCATCAGCCGCTCGCTATAGCGGGTCTTGTGGCCGATGACCGAGCCGCCGCGGTCGAACACTGGTTCTTCGGTTCCGTTGAGTGCGCGCTGGAAAGCCACATCGGCGAGCTTGAGCGCGCCCTGCTGGATCGCCGCTTCCCATGCCGCTGCAAAGCTCTCCCCGCCCGGCGCGCGGCGCAGTGCATAGGCGCTCTGCACGCTCATCTGTACCGCAGCGGCTGCGGTCTGGACGCAGGCGCTGTCGGCCAGATGCTCGATAAACATCCGCTGTTTGGCCTCCGACCACCCGTCCTTGCGCGGGCGGCGGCGCACCGGAACCCATTTGTAATCGGCGGCATCGAAACCATGCGCGTCGATATGGGGGGTGAGATCGGTTGCGCCGTCCTCGGCATCGGTCGTGGCGGGAAGCGCACTGGCAGGCACCGGTGTTTGCAGGAGCCTATCATCGGACGCGGCGTCTTGCTTGGCGGCCGGGGCGGCGGGGCGCTCTGAGTGTCCCGGAGACTCTTGCTTGTTGCTCATCCAAGAGGATGGAACAGAAGTCGCCCGTGTAGGAAAGTCGTTTTGGTCCGCATAGGAATGTCTGATTTTGGGGTGGGAAAAGGACATTCGAGCAGGCGCTCAGCTACGGCTTGTTTTCAACATGTTCCCGATTAGCAAGAATGTCCTTCAGGTCAGCAAAGGCCACCCGCCAAGACGGATCTTCCTTGAACAGGATCAAGCCTGCCGCAGACCCAACTTCATCATTGGAGAGGTCGCTGTTGTCCCGACTATCCTCACACCAGCGCAGTCGCTTTAATCGCGCAAGCAAAGCGCCAGTCGGCAGAGTTTCAAGCTCTTGCCGTTCCATGCGCGGCACTGCACGCGCCAAACCGTGTCCTCGTTTCATGGGGCACTACTAGCTGGTGCCGCCGAACATCCGCAACTGGGTCGAAAGCAGACGCGTCATCTCATAAAACAAAAAATGGCCGCCGGAGCGTTACTCCGGCGGCCCTTTTTCTTGCAGTGTGCGCGATTAGCCTTCGCGCTCACCCGTCATGGCCATCGAGCCGAATGCGCCGGCGTTCACGGTGCCGGTCAGCTGGTCGCCTTCCACCGTGGCTTCGCAATCGAGCGTCATCGGCATCGGCACGGTCATGTTCATCTTCCAGGTCAGCTTGTTGCCGTCGATCTTGCCGTCTTCGACATCCATCGAGCCCATAGCGCCCTGGTTGGAGCCGGTGAAGGTGTTGCCATCATCGCCGGGGACCACGGTGAAGGTGCTCTTCTGGTCGCCCATCGGGCTTTTGGTTACGCAATCATAGGTGCCTGCTACGGACATTTTCATTCTCCTCGAGTTAAATTTCGTCTGGCTACTTAGTCTGTCGGTTGGCGCACTTCCACGGGAAGGCCGAGGTCGTCAAGCTGTTCGCGCACCACGCTGGCATCGCCGACGATTACCCATACCAGATCGTCGCCTGTCAGTGTGGCGCGCGCCGCAGCGTCAAGCTGGCTTTCGGTGAGGTCGGAATAACGGGCGGCGAGCGTTTCATAATAATCGTCCGGTCGGCCATAGGTGACGATATTAACCAGCCCGCCCAGCACATCGCCGCTGGTTTCGAAGCGGCCGGGCAGTTCGCGGACATTGCCGTTGATCAGGCGGACCAGCTCTTCTTCGTTCACGCCCTCATCGCCCAGATAGCGGGCCAGATCGGCGCGCAATTCGGCGATGGAATCGCCCGTGCGGTCGGCCTGCACGGGGGCGTAGATCAGGAAACTGCTGCGATCGAGCGGCTGGCGCACCAGGCTGCGCACGCCATAGGACCAGCCCTTCGTCTCGCGCAGATTCATATTGATGCGCGACAGGAAGCTGCCACCGAACACCTCGTTGGCGGCGTTCAGCGTAATCAGATCGTCGGTCCCCTTCTGGTCCAGCACGCGGCCTGCCAGGATCACCGATTGCGGCGAATTGGGCCGATCAACCAGGATGATGCGCGATTGCTGCTGCGGCACGGGCGCATCGAAGTTCTTGGTCGGCAGGGGCGCGGCGGGAGCTTGCCAGCTGCCGAAGCTTTGCTCCAGCAGGTCGGTCACTTCGCCCAGCGTGGTATCGCCCACGACATAGACGCGGGCATTGTCCGGCCGCAGCCATTTCGCATGGAAGTCGGCGACCTCTGCGCGGGTGACGGTTTCGACCACCGCCTTGGTCCCGGTGCCGCTGGGCGGAATCCCATAGGGATGCGCATCGCCGTATAGCGTCGGGACGAGCACGCGCTGGCCGATCTGGCCGGGATTGTTCAGCTCGTTATCGATATTGGTCAGCTGGCGTGCGCGCACGCGCTCCAGATCCGCATCGCGGAAGGCCGGATTGCGAATGTAATCGGCCAGCAGGTCGAGGCTGGAGGACAGGTTCGGTGCCAGCGTGTTGAGCGCAAAGAAGGTGGTATCGGAATCCGCACCTCCGCCAAGCTGCGCGCCAAGGCGTTCCTGCGCGATGGACAGCTGTTCGGCATCGAGGGTGGTGGTGCCTTCATCCATCGTTTGCAGCATCAGCGACTGGACACCCAGCCGGTCGCGGTCATCGGCGGAATAGCCCACGTCGAACGCCACCCGCGAATAGACGACCGGCACTGCATCGCGCCGGGCGAAGATCACTTCCATCCCGTTGGACAGGGTCGCGCGCTCGATATCGGGGAAGTCGAGCGGCTTGAGCTCGCCCACTTCGGGCAGGCTGGACCGGTCCGCCTCGGGCGTGGCCATCCGGCCATCGCCGTTTTCGGACTGGAAAAACGCCGGCGCGGACAGGCCGCCAGCATTTGCGGGGGCCGAGCCTTCGGGTGCCACGAAGAAGCCGCCGCGATCCTCGCCGCCTTCCTGGCGGTCACCCGGCTCCACTCGCAATTTGAACACCGGGCGCGAGAGCCAGCGGGCGGTAACATCGCGCACGGTCGCAGGGTCCATGGCGGCGGCCTGCGCCAGCACGCTCTTATATTCTTCCGGATTGTCCGAATAAAGCAGCCCTTCGGCCAGTGTCGGCGCCTTGCCGCTGAACCCGCCCACTTGCTCCAGCCCGCGGATCTGGCCGCCGGTATAGACGGTGACGGCGCGTTGCAATTCGTCCTGTGTCGGCCCTTCGGCAAGGAACTTTGCAATCTCGCTGTCCAGCGCGGCGGCGACCGTTTCGGGATCGACGCCCGGCTTCACATCGGCATAGGCGATGAACTGTCCGGCCTGCGCGAAAATCTGCGCATTGGCGACCACGCGGGTGGCGACTTCCGCCCCGCGCACCAGCGCATTGTCGAGCCGGCTCGACGCCAGGCCGCCCAGCACCGTCGCGCCCATCGACAGGGGCACGTAATCGGGATTGTCGAGGCCCGGCACCGCCCACATGCGGTAGATGCGGGTGGTGGCGACGCGGTCGTAGATCGTCTTGGCCTTGTCCGATCCCAGATCGGGTACGGGGGCGGCAACCTCGCGCGTTGCCGGCCCCGCGGGGATCGCGCCGAACCACTTGGTCACTTTCCGGCGGGCGGTGGCGGTGTCGATATCGCCCGCCAGCACGAGCACCGCATTGTTCGGCCCGTAATTGTCGCGGAACCACTGTTTCACATCCTCCAGCGTGGCGGAGGAAAGATCGTCCATCGAACCGATGGTGGAGTGGTGATACGGATGGCCGGAGGGATACAGGTTTTCTAGCTGCTCATATTCGACCAGGCCGTAAGGCTGGTTGTCGCCCTGGCGCTTCTCGTTCTGGACCACGCCGATCTGATTATCGAGCTTCTCCTGCGTGACCGCGCCGAGCAAATAGCCCATCCGGTCGCTTTCCAGCATCAGCGCCCGGTCGAGCGCGCCGGTCGGCACGGTTTCGAAATAGTTGGTCCGGTCGAACCAGGTGGTACCGTTGAAATCGGTCGCGCCGACCTGCTGCAGCGGCTCGAAGAAATCTCCCGGTGCGTTTTCGCTGCCATTGAACATCAAGTGCTCGAATAGATGGGCGAAGCCGGTCTTGCCTTCGGGCTCGTGCTTCGATCCGACATCGTACCAAACCGACAGCGCGACCACGGGGGCCTTGCGGTCGGTATGGACCATGACCGTCAGCCCGTTTTCCAGCTGGAAACGGTCATAGGGAATATCGACTTCGGCGATCAGATTTTCCAGCGGCGCGGGATTGTCCACCAGCCGGTCATCCGCGCCGATTTCCACCATCTCGCCGCGGTTCGATGCCCCGCCTGATGCGCTGTCCGATGCGCTGGCGATTTCGGTATCGGCGCCTGCCGACATGCCGGTGCAGGCTGCCAGCGACAAAGCGAGGGCGGAGGTGGCGAGTAGCTTGCCGAGTGGCCGGATGGTCATGCGATAATTTCCCTTGGACTGTACTATTGCGACTTCACGATTTGCGTGGATACGGCGTTTTCGAGCACATCGGCGCGCCAGAAATGCACCGGTTTCAACTTGTGCTGGATGAACAGAGACGATTGATCGGTAAAGTGCGGACTGGCGGGCCGGGTGGTGGCAGAGCCGAATGGCTGGATCGATTGGGAACGCACGCGCATCCCCGGTGCCCACTCCACGAACTGGATGAAACTGTCGCCGTGGCGCACGGCCAGCCGGCCATCATCGTGAATGTTCCACAGCGTGGACGCGCGCAAAGTGTCGGAGCCACCATCCAGCGGCAGATCGACCGCGAACGGGCCGCCATCGCGCTGATCGCCCGATCCCTGGCGCAGCCGCAGCAGGTCGCTCATCGGCGGGTCGAGCCGTCCGAAATGCTCCATCAAATGATCGGCGGAACGCTGTAATTCCTCGCGGTGATCGGGAATGTCGCCATTTTGGTAATCCGCCCCCATGAACGGGCGGATCATCAGCAAGGCCAGCGCATCGCCGCGGCCGACATTATCGGCAAACAGGTCCCATTCGCCAAGCAGTTCCTGCGCCTGCGCGAGCAGCGGATCGCCCGAAGTGTCGAGCGCCGCCACCCCGTCCAGCATCATCGCGACATAGCCCTCGCGGTCATAGCCGGTATCGTATTTGATCGCTTCCAGACGCTCGCGCCCGATTGGGCCGGGCTCGCTCATCAGCTTGGCCGCGCGGCGAGCGCGATTGGTGGAGCGCGTCTCGATCCCCAGAACGGGGGAGAAATCCTTCGGGTCGAGATCGCTTCCCGCGCCCGCGGCGTTGAAGGGATTGTTGTTGGCATTGAACACCCAGCCGCTGGCGGGATTGATCACTTGCGGGATTTGCGCGAAATCCACCGCACCGTCCCAGATCAGCGCGCTGTCATTGCCCGGCAGCACGCCGCGCCAATCGGGGCCTTCATCCCGGTCGGGGATGGCGGCGTTGTAGATATAAGCAATATTGCCTGCATCGTCGGCATAGATGAAATTGGTGGAGGGGATATCCATGCGCGCGATGATGCTGCGCCATTCCTCGAACGTTTCCGCCTTGTTGATGCGGTAATAGGCATCGAGATTGCCGATATTGTCGATCCCGCCATAGCGGATGGCGAAAAAGCCGTTCTCGTTCTCGATGACCGGACCGTGGATGCTGCGATGGATCGTCTGCGGAACGGGCAGAACCAGCGGCCCGAACTTGACCCGCAGCCAGACGCGGCGGCTTTCTAGATCGCGCCATTCCCCGTCCAGCCGGTACCGCTCGCCCGCTTCGTCCATTTCCAGCTGATAGACATCGACCATGTCGGGATGGTTGACCGTGTTGGTCCAACCCAGATTACGGTTGTGGCCGAGGAAGGGAAACGGGCTGCCGGGGAAATTCGCGCCTGCGAAGTGCCAGCCGTCCTCGCTCTCTACCACCAGCTCGTACCACGCGACCCCGCCGCGCCAGGGCTGATGGCTGTTGCTGACCAGCCGGGTTACCCCGTCGCCCGATTTATCCGGCGCGATGGCAAAGGCGTTGGAGCCTGCAAAAGCGCCATCCTCCCCCATATGCACCGGCAGCGGCTTGTCGGTGCCTGCCTTGGCGATGGGGCCAGCCTCTGGCACATTATCGCTCGCTGCCTCAGCGCCCAGCGGCAGGCCCGGCTCCGGCCCCAGTTCCTCGCCCGCTACCAGCGGCCCGATCGTGCTGCCCAGCCCGAAGAAGAACGGCTGGCGCAGGGCAAAGCCCGCCGCGACATCTTCGCCGTTCACCGGGAACAGCCGGCCCAGCTTGATCTCGCCGCTATGCTCTTCGGCATAATCGTTCAGCCCGGCGGCATAGGCATTGAACAGCGCCTGCGTATCGGAAGGCAACTTGCCGAACTCGCGCTCTGCCGTGCCGCGCGCATCCAGCAGGTGGTACGCAAAGTCGACCTGCGCACCGTCCTCGCCCGCAATCGCGCCATAGCGGCCGCGCGCCATGGCGATTACGTCCTGCAAAGTGGTGAAATCATCCTGCGCATGGGCGATGGCAACGCCGTAAGCCACATCGGGATCGGTCTTGCCGTAAATATGCGGCACGCCGAATTCGTCGCGAACGATTTCCGCGCGATAGGCCTGTTTGGCCACGGGCGCTTCACCGTGCGTAGCAGCCAGCGGTTCCCACACCATCAGCCCGATCAGCACTGCGACGATCACCACCATCACGCCCGCGCCGATGCGCGCCAGCCATTTCCACATGCATCCGGTCCCTTTATCTCTTTGGAACTTTTCTACAGGCTGGCAGCGTTGTGACAAGCAGCACGATGACACGAGCGCGTCCGTGATCCGGCGTGGTCGAACTTCCGTCGATCAATAGCTTGTGTTGCTAATTCGCAACACTACATAGTCGCTGAAACGAACACGGGGTAAACACACCAATGAATCTCGAAAAATTCACCGACCGCGCCAAGGGCTTCCTGCAGGCTGCGCAAACTGTCGCCATCCGCATGAGCCATCAGCGCATCACGCCCGCGCATTTGCTCAAGGCGATGATCGAGGATGCCGAGGGCATGGCCAGCGGGCTGATCGCCCGCGCGGGCGGCAATCCACGGCAGGTCGAAGACGAGGTCGATGCAGCGCTCGCCAAGATCCCTGCGGTCAGCGGCGGCGGGGCGCAAGCGACGCCCGGGCTGGATAATGACGCGGTGCGCGTTCTCGATCAGGCGGAAACCATCGCTGAAAAATCGGGCGATTCCTATGTCACGGTAGAACGGCTGCTGGTCGCGCTGGCGCTCGCCACAACCACTTCGGCCGGGCAGGCGCTCAAGGCGGCAAACGTCGATGCGAAAAAGCTGGAAGCGGCTATTTCGGAGCTTCGCGGCGGACGTACGGCGGACACGGCCAGCGCCGAGCAAGCCTATGACGCGATGAAGAAATACGCCCGCGACCTGACCGAGGCCGCACGCGAAGGCAAGCTGGACCCGGTAATTGGCCGCGACGAGGAGATTCGCCGCACGGTGCAGATTCTCGCTCGACGCACGAAGAACAACCCGGCGCTGATCGGCGAGCCCGGCACCGGCAAGACCGCCATTGCCGAAGGCCTCGCGCTACGCATCGCCAATGGCGACGTCCCCGATAGTCTGAAGGGCCGCACGCTGATGAGCCTCGACATGGGTTCGTTGATTGCCGGCGCGAAATATCGCGGCGAGTTCGAGGAACGGCTGAAGGCCGTGCTCGACGAAGTGAAGGGCGCCGACGGGCAGATCATCCTGTTCATCGACGAGATGCATACGCTGATCGGGGCGGGCGCTTCGGAAGGCAGCATGGACGCGTCCAACCTGCTCAAACCCGCGCTCAGCCGGGGTGAACTGCATTGCATCGGCGCGACCACGCTCGACGAGTATCAGAAATATGTCGAAAAGGACCCGGCGCTGCAACGCCGTTTCCAGTCGGTCTATATCGACGAGCCGAGCGTGGAAGATACAATATCCATCCTGCGCGGGATCAAGGACAAGTACGAGCTGCATCACGGCGTGCGCATCACCGATGGCGCGATCGTTGCGGCGGCCCGCCTGTCCGACCGTTATATCCAGAACCGCTTCCTGCCCGACAAGGCGATCGACCTGATGGACGAGGCTGCCAGCCGGATCCGGATGGAAGTGGAATCCAAGCCCGAGGAAATCGAGGGGCTCGACAGGCGGATCATCCAGCTCAAGATCGAGGAACAGGCGCTCCAGAAGGAAACCGACCAGGCCTCGCAAGACCGGTTGGAAGCGCTGCGCAAGGAATTGTCCGAGCTGGAGCAGCAATCGAGCGAGCTGACCACACGCTGGCAGAACGAACGCGACAAGATCCAGGCCGAAGGCAAGCTGAAGGAAGCGCTGGACGCCGCCCGGATCGAGCTGGAACAGGCCCAGCGCGCAGGAGACCTCGCCAAGGCGGGGGAGCTGTCCTACGGCACCATCCCCGACCTTGAAAAGCAGCTGGCCGAGGCGGAAACGCACACCGAAAACGCGCTGCTGCGCGAGGAAGTGACCGAAGACGATATTGCCGGCGTGGTGTCGCGCTCGACCGGCATCCCGATCGACAAGATGCTCGAAGGCGAGCGCGAGAAGCTCCTCCAGATGGAAGCGGAGCTGGGCAAGCGAGTGATCGGGCAGGAGGCGGCGGTCGAGTCGGTTTCCAAGGCTGTCCGCCGCGCGCGTGCCGGGCTGCAGGATCCGGGCCGCCCGCTGGGTAGCTTCCTGTTCCTCGGCCCCACCGGCGTGGGCAAGACCGAACTGACCAAGGCGCTCGCATCCTTCCTGTTCGACGATGACGACGCGATGGTGCGCATCGATATGAGCGAATTCATGGAGAAGCACGCCGTCGCCCGGCTGATCGGCGCGCCCCCGGGCTATGTCGGATATGACGAGGGCGGGGTGCTGACCGAAGCGGTGCGTCGCCGCCCCTATCAGGTGGTGCTGTTCGACGAGGTCGAGAAGGCCCATAGCGACGTGTTCAACGTGCTGCTGCAAGTGCTCGACGATGGCCGGCTGACCGATGGGCAGGGCCGGGTGGTCGATTTCAGCAATACGCTGATTATCCTGACCTCCAATCTCGGCAGCCAGTTCCTCAGCCAGATGACCGACGATCAGCAGGTCGCCGATGTGGAGCCGCAGGTGATGGATGTGGTGCGCGGCCATTTCCGCCCCGAATTCCTCAACCGGCTGGACGAGATCATCCTGTTCCACCGCCTGGCGATGGAGCACATGGCGCCGATTGTGGATATCCAGGTCGCGCGGGTGCAAAAACTGCTCACCGATCGCAAGATAACGCTCGAGCTTACCGACGCTGCCCGCCGCTGGCTCGGCCGGGTGGGTTACGACCCGGTCTATGGCGCACGTCCGCTGAAACGCGCCGTGCAACGCTATGTCCAGGATCCGCTGGCAGACAAGCTGCTGCGCGGCGAAGTACCCGATGGCAGCACGGTCAGCATCGACGAAGGCGATGGTGAACTGGCGATCAAGGTCGGCGAATAGCGCAACAGCTTCAAAACCAAAGTGAATGCTTATTGCTGTGTGATTAACGCAACAGTTTCGGGAGAATTGTCACGGGATCGGGTGGGGCCCTTTTCAAGCCCGCCCCCCTGTTGCACACCTGCCCCATCGAGGGACCAGGGGTCTTCCTAAACACTGAAATATCAGGGGCTTCGGCGCGGCGAGGGCATTGCCGCAAAGAAGTGATTCGGGAGAAGTCCGGTTTCGTATCTCGCGACTGGAGTAATCATGCGTAAGAATCATTACAAAGCGTTCAAGGGTCTCGCTTGTTCCGTATCCGCCATGGCGCTCACCGTTTCCGGTGCCGCTTTCGCTCAGGACGCCGACGATTGCGTCGATGAAGATGGCAACGTGGTGGTCTGCCCCGAAACCGAAGAGGGGCCGGATGGCGTATTCGGGAACAATCCAACCGATACCGACCCAGTCGACATTACCGATCCAGGCGCAACGGGCGTTGCGAATAATGATGGCGCAATCGTCGTTACCGGCTCGCGCATCAAGCGCGATACCTATTCCTCGATCTCGCCGCTCCAGGTTCTGACCACCGAGGTCGAGCAGGAAGCCGGCCTGTTCGATCCTTCGCAAATCCTGCAGCGCTCCGAATCCGCTTCGGGCACGCAGATCGATGCTACCTTCCAAGGCTTCGTGCTGGATAACGGCCCGGGCTCGCAAACGCTGAACCTGCGCGGCCTTGGTGCCGATCGTACGCTGCTGCTGGTCAATGGTCGCCGCCTCGCACCCGCCGGTGCGGAAGGCGCGCCGACCAACCCTTCGATCAACCTGCTTCCCGGCTCGCTGATCGATCGTTACGACCTGCTGCTGGATGGCGCATCTTCGGTTTACGGTTCTGATGCCGTTGCCGGTGTTGGTAACATCATTCTGCGCAAGGATTTCGACGGCCTCGAGCTGTTTGCGCGCGGCGAAATCAACCCCGAAGGCGCTGGCGAAGATTACACGGTTTCCGCTGCCTACGGCGTCAACACCGACCGCGGCTTTATCGGCTTTGGCGCGGAATATGATTACCGCGATGAAATCCGGTTGCGGGATCGTGATTTCTTGCAAGGTTGTACAACCAACTACGAATTGACGACTAACGGCGATATTCGGACCTTGGGAATTGCGGGCAATGCGCAGCTGAGGGCACGCAATATTGAGCGGAGCGGTCAGGATATCGGCTTGGTGCCGGACGATTGCGTGCAATTTGTTGGAACCGGCGCTCTACTGGTCGACAATACCTTCTCCTTCGCGCTTTTCCGTCAGCCGGGGGAGGGCAATTTCGGCCTGCCTGGCTTCAGTGAGACCCGTGACGCATTTGGTGATGACGTCGATTCTGACGGAGACGGAATTCGCGATGTGGATTTCCGGTTCAACAATCTCGATGGGCTTAATCCCGATCAGACATTTCTGAGCGAGCAAAAGTTGTATAACGTGATGGCTTATGGCGAATACACCTTTCCTGGTGCCGCCAACATTACGCCATTCTTCGAAGCGAATTTCTCACGTGCTGAGATTTCGTCGGAAAATACCGGCAATTCACAGCTGACGCCGGTCGTGCCAGCCGACAACCAGTTCAATATCTGTAATCCTAACCAGCCTAACGGTTTCGATTGTGGCGCCGTTGAAGATGCGTTTCTCGGCTTGCCGCCCGGGTTTGTCGATGGCCGGTTCGGCCTGCCGACGGGAACAGCCCGTGAAACGCGTCCTTTCTTCAGTATCCGCGGCGATCGCGACAACTTCGAAGTTCGGCAGGATCAATATCGCGGTGTTCTGGGTGTAAAGGGCGATCTTCCCTTCATCTCGCCAAGTTGGTCGTTTGAAGTTTCGGGTGTCTATTCGCGCTCCGAAGGCAAATCGAGCCGTGTAGGCGTACGCTCCGACCGTCTGGCTCTCGCGCTGGGGGTCGACCCTACCGTCAATCCCGAACTTCGCGCTTTTGGAAATGTTACGCTGCCAAACGGTCCCTGCGATCTGACCGGCGCAATCGACCCCGACAATGTTCAGCCGGATTTGACCCAGGGCTGTGTCCCGGTGAACCTGTTTGCCGACAGCATCTTCAACTTCCCCTTCGGTTCTTTCGCAACCGATGCCGAGCGCGATTTCCTGTTCGATGAGCGTAATTTCGATACGACCTATGAACAAACTACGATCAACGCGTTCGTAACTGGCGATTTGTTCGAGCTGCCAGCCGGGCCGGTTGGTGTCGTGCTGGGTGCCGAGTATCGTAATGACAAGATCGATTCTCAGCCCGACGCTGTCGCTTCCGAAGGGCTGTTGTTCGGCTTCTTCGCCGATCAGGGCGCCGCTGGTAGCAAGGACATCAAGGAGGCTTTTGCCGAAATTGATATTCCGTTGCAGGCTGGCCAACCCTGGGTGCGCGAGCTGAATGTAAAGCTGGCCGGCCGCGTTACAGATGAAGAATTCTATGGCACCAACTTCACATACTCGGCAGGGATGGGCTGGCGCCCGATCGACCCGCTGCTCATCAAGCTGAATTACGGTACCTCGTTCCGCGCGCCGAACCTGCGCGAGAACTTCTTGCGTGGACAAACCGGCTTCTTGCAGCTGTTTGATCCGTGTGCTGTTCCAACGGAAGCATTCAATCCTCTTGCTCCCGAGGGCGAACGCTACGATCCGAATGAAGATGATCGCGAGCAAACGACGCTGGACAATTGCCGTCGGGAAGGTCGTAATCCGTTGCTGGTGGGCATCAATGCCCAGGAAACTAGCTCGTTCCAGTCGCAAAGCGTAGAAATCGCAACGGGTGGTAGCCTGGATATTGATCCTGAAACGTCTCGCTCCCTCACCGCTGGCTTTGCGTTTGAAGAAACCTTTGGCGATGGCTATGATATCAGCCTGGGTTTCAATTACTACGATATCAAAATCGAAGGTGCGATTGTTGAACCTAGTTCACAGTTCATCATCAATGACTGCTTCCTGCGTCAAGATGGCCAGCGTAGTCCTTTTTGTGATCGCATCGGGGTCGATCCCAGTGCCGCCAACGATCGTATGCTTATCTCGGATATCGACTCCGGCTTCATTAACCTGAACGAAGAAAACGTCCGCGGATTGGATCTTAATGGCACCTTCGGCAAAGAAGTCGCCGCGTTTGGTCGTCTGATCGATCTCGGACTGAATGTCCGGGCCAACCATCTGATCGAACGTTCCGATGTATTTGTCGATGAACTGGGCCAAGCCACCTTCGATGAAGACGCAGGTGAATTCGGTCTGCCGAAATGGACGGGTCGGGCTACATTTACCGCTGATATCGATGACCTGCGCTTCAGTTGGCAGGTCCGTTACACGGGACCGGTAGAGCAAGACGCTGAGGGTATCGATCCCTTCAGCGACGCGTTCGGACGCGGGCCGGACGGTCAGCCGACTGGTTTCACTGGTGATACTTGCTTAGGCAACGGTTCCGGTACGAATGATACTGATACGGGTGAGTTCATTCCGGACGGTATCATCGAGGGTACCGGCGTGTTCTGCCGCGACTTGGCCGCTGCCGACGAGCAGTTCCTGCATACGGTATCACTGCGTTATCGCTTTGATGGTTTCACGATAATTGCCGGCGTCGACAACCTCTTCGACACCGCCCCGCCGCTGATCAGCGGGGGAGAAGGCGTGACGCAGATCGCCAATACCGCAATCGGTAACGGCTACGATTACGATGGCCGGGAATTCTTCTTCTCCGTGCGGAAAGAATTCTAAGTAGGTTCATCTTCGATTGTTTAGGGAAAGGGCGGCTTCATGCTTTTCGCATGGGGTCGCCCTTTGCTTTTCTGCCCCTTAAGGGTATCAATGCGCTATCGAAACGGCGCACGCGGCACGACTGTCGCAACGGCAAATCAATTCTTGGGAGTCGCAATTCATGAAAACGTTCAAGCCCACCCTTCTCGCGGCAGCCGCCGCCGCGCTCACCATGACTTTCTCGCCCGTTTCGCTGCAGGCGCAGCAATCGGGCACGACCGTTCGGCCGACCGTTTCGGTCGAAGCATGGTCGCTGCGCGATGTCATGCCGACGGTGCAAATCTCGCCCGATGGCAAACATCTGCTGCTGCTAAAGCTGGAGAGCAAAGAGGGCGAATATTTGATGCAGATTGCCGATACAGACAATCTGTCCGGCAAGCCGGTCACGACCAAGGCCGATCCAATGGAGATTATCGGCGCCAGCTGGGTCAACGACCGTTATATTTTTGGGACTGCATGGCAGGAGAGCCGCAAATCGGTGAAAGAACCCGAGCAAAATCATCGTGATTTCGCTTCGTTTTCTTTCGATATCGAGACGAAAAAATTTAAGTTGATCAGAGGCGATTTCTCGGTCGCGAATTTGCTTCCAAACGATCCCGACCATATTCTGATCCAGAGCGTGCGTGAAGTTGATGGCGGTTCGGGGGTGGATCCGTTTGCGGCGTTCCGGCCGCGATCCTATTACAAGTTCAATCTGGAAACGGGCGCGCAATCGCTAGTGCTCAAGGGAAATGACAAATTCCCCACCGCCAGTTTCGACGATGAAGGCAACCCCCGCTTCACCACGAGCTTCGATCCTAACACCCGTGAACAGAAGTTCTATTACCGCAAACCGGGCGACGGTTCCTGGACCGAAGTCGAGGGCATGAATTACGACCTCGACAATGCGGAGAACCTCTATCGCGTCCTGGGCGGTTTCCAGGGCTTCCAGGGCTTCAAGCAAGGCGATCCCAACACCGGTTATTTCATCGATAATCCGGAAGGTGACAAGGCTGCTCTGTACGAATTCGACTTCAATACGGGGAAGCTGGGTAAGAAGCTGTATGAAAACCCGGATGCCGATGTGATGGGCATTCAAACCAGTTCGATGGCTTGGGCTGGAGATAACAAAATGGTGGCGGCGCGCTATCCAGGGGCAAAGCGTGAGCGCCATTGGTTCGATGAGACCGAGAAGGCTCTGTTCGAAAATCTTGAATCGGAAATTCCGAATGCTCACTCCGTATCGATCGGAAGCCGTTCGCGCGACGGGTCGACTATGGTGGTCCACAATATCGGCCCGCGCGATCCCGGATCGTGGTGGCTGGTGCGCGACAACACGATGGTCAAGATCGGTAGCCGGAACCCAACGCTCGACGCTGACGATCTGACCGATGTCGAGTACATCCGGTACAAGGCGCGCGACGGGCTGACTATCCCGGCATATCTCATGAAACCGAAGGGCGAGGGGCCATTCCCGCTTGTGGTCCAGCACAATGGTGGCCCGCACGTTAACGGCGTTGTCGGCTATGATGAATGGGGCCAGATGCTCGCGAATAATGGTTACGCGGTTCTGCGTCCTCAAAACCGTATCTCGACTGGCTGGGGGCAGGCTCACTTCGATGCAGGCAACGGCGAGCATGGGCTCAAGATGCAAGATGATAAGGACGATGGCGCTCTGTATCTGGTCGAGCAAGGCATTGCCGATCCGGACCGGATTGCTTTCTTCGGCTGGTCTTATGGCGGATATGCCGCGCTTGTGGCAGCAAGCCGCGAAGACAACATCTACCAATGTACAATTGCCGGCGCCGCGGTTGCCGATGCCGAGAAGGTCTATTTGAAGCGCCGCTCGACGAGGTTCGGAAAGGCGCTGGACGAATGGGGTCGCAATCGTGGTTCGACTACGATCAATCCCATCAACGAGGTCGATAAAGTCAACATTCCGCTGTTGATGGTGCATGGCGATGTCGACGCGCGTGTGATGTACTTCAATTTCGAAGACTATAAAAAGGCGATTGAGAAGGCGGGCAAGACAGACGCCCAATTCATGACCCTGAAAGGTCTGGATCACAACAATCTGATGTATGATCACCAATTGAAGTTTCATACCAAGATGCTGGATTTCCTCGCAAACGATTGCGGACCGGGCGGGCTGTAGGCAGCGCGCGAAACGCTCCATAAAAAGGGGCCCCGTCGCAGATGCGGCGGGGCCCCTTTTTTTTTGGCGGACCGGTTCGCGAAATTCAGCGGATACGGCGCCCCTTGACTCCAAGCTGACTGTTGACCCGGATGAAATAGCTGCCGAGCGATGCCTTCTTGAACTCGACCGGCTGGCCGACTTTCGGCGGCCTATTCCGCGACGGGACGTTCAGCATCTGCCAAACCGCACCTTCCTCGGTCTGGAATACCCACGCATCGTCGCGGATGCGGCGAACACTGGTTATCGTGGTTTGGAGCAATTCGAGCTCTTCTTCATCGTCATCGCCGCCGCCGAAAATGTTGATGTCCGGTAATGAGAAACCGAACAGCCGCCGACGGGTTTTTTCAGCAGCCACCTTGTCGACGATGCGCAATTCACCGCTCGCTTCCGCTTCGACGACCATCCTCACCGCGCGATCGAAACAGGCAAGCCGGGCCGCGTCATCGCCTATGTCGCGGCAAGCTTTGAGTGCGCCGAATTCTCCCGGCGCCTCGCCGGAACTTTCCGCATCTTGGGCGAGCGCTCCCGATGGGCCGAACGCAATTGAAATAGCCAGAGCAGCGATAGTGGAACGTAACATTTATGGAGCTCCTTGAAGAACGAGACAGGGTGCGATCGGTCGCACCATATTCCATTAGCTGACTGGCACACTGGCCAACCGGTTCCAACTGTAACCTGAATGACACACATATCAAATCATATCGCCGAACGAGGCCGCCACCGATTGCAGTCCACCAATGACAGGCATAGACCGCACAAATTCGGGTTAGCGCCCGAAATGTCTTTAAATTTAATGCGCGCCGCAGTGGCCCGCATGATCAAGGGGATTGGAATGTCCAACCGTTTTACCAAGGCTTCGTTGCTGACGGGCACTTTTATGGCTGGCGCTATGCTCGCTTCGCCCGCGCTCGCGCAGCAAGGCACCAACGCCGGAATGCAAGACGACGATAATGATCTGACCGATCAGGATGTCGCCCTCCAGGCCGCGCCTATGAACGAAGATGGTGGTCTGATCATCGTCACCGGTTCGCGTATTGCCCAGCGCAATGTCGATACAGCCGCACCGATTGCCGTCATTCAGGACGAAGAATTCGAACTGTCCGGCACGGTCAATGTCGAGAACGTGGTGAACACGCTGCCTCAGGTTATCCCGGGCACGACCTCTTTCTCCAACAACCCCGGTAACGGTACCGCTACCCTGAACCTTCGCGGTCTGGGTACGACCCGTACCCTGGTGCTGGTCAACGGTCGCCGTTGGCTTTCGTTCGATACCGCGCAGGTTGTCGATCTCAACACCATTCCGTCCTTCCTGATTGACAGCGTCGACGTGGTGACCGGCGGTGCATCTGCCGTTTACGGTTCGGACGCACTTTCGGGTGTCGTCAACTTCCGTCTGCGTGAAGTCGAAGGCGCCGAATTGGGCGGCCAGTACAACATCACCGAAGAAGGCGATGGCGAAAGCTACGAACTTCACGGCGCTCTTGGCGCAACCTTCGATGATGGCCGCGGCAGCGCAACCGTCTTCGGTGAATATTTCAACCGTCGTCCGGTGTTCCAGGGCGACCGTGCATTCTCGAACTTCGCCCTGGGTGGCGAAACCTTCGGTGAGCCTCTGCAGCAGTTCGGTTCGTCCACTCTGCCGAGCGGCGTGATCCGTTTCTTCGGCGGTGCCGAAGGTGCCGGCCTGTTCACGACCACCGACGATCCGCTGACCAACCCGCCAACGGATGATCCAGATACCCCTGATGTCAACGAAGGCGATCCGATTACCGGTGTTGGCGCGTTTGGCGCACCCGGCGCGGGTAACGCGGTTGTTTTCGACATGGCGAGCACGTTCCGCGCGCGCGCCGGTGACACTTACAACTATGCACCGGTCAACTATCTGCAAATTCCGCAAGAGCGTTACCTGCTTGGCGGTTATGCCGATTACGAATTCTCCGATGGGCACGAATTCTACACCGAGGTTGCTTATGTGAACAACCGCGTGGCGCAGGAACTGGCGGCGACGCCTGTCACCGGCACGTTCACCGTGGATTTGGCGACTGTCCAGCCGTTCCTTTCGGCGGCATCGTTCAACACGTTGCAGGAAATCGACCAGTCCGAAACCGACCGTATCGCCGCATTCAATGCTGCGATGCAGGACCAGGTTCCGGACGATCCAGCCGATCCGGATACGCTTGGCGTTCAGTTCACACCGCTGGTCGACAATCCCGGTCAGATCGACGCATTTCTTCAGCGTCGTACAGTCGAAACCGGAGCGCGTAACAGCCTCGATGAGCGTAACGCTTTCCGTGTTCTCGGCGGCGTTCGCGGCGAAATCACCGATTGGCTGAATTACGATGCGTACTACATGTTCGCTCGCACTCGTAATGCGAACGTCCAGGAAGGTAACATCTCGCGTTCGGCATTCCAGGCTGGCCTCGATGGCACCGGGACGCCGATCAATATCTTCGGCCCGAACACGCTGACGGCCGATCAGGTTGCTGCGATTTCGATCCAGGCACAGAACGGCGATATCTCTTCGGTCGAAGTCGCTTCGGCAGCCCTGTCGGGCTTCCTCGGTGATCTGACTGGCGCAGGCGATGTTGGCTTCGCGCTTGGTGCGGAATACCGGAAGGTGGCTTCGCAGTTCATTCCCGATACGGCACTGTCCTCGGGCGATGTGATCGGCTTCAATGCCGGTCAGGCCACCGAAGGCGGCTACGATGTGAAGGAGCTGTTCGCCGAGATCAACGTTCCGCTGATCGATACCGATGGCGGGATGCGTCTCGAAGTGACCGGCGCTGGTCGTTACTCCGACTACTCGCTTGAAGCGGTTGGCGGCGTTTACACCTATGCTGGCGGCGTGAAGTTTGCTCCGGTGCAAGACGTCATCCTGCGCGGTCAGTATCAGCGTGCCGTTCGCGCTCCGAACGTCGGAGAGTTGTTCGGCGGACAGGCTATCGGCTTCCCCGGTGCGACCGATCCTTGCTCGACTTCCGGTGCAACCAGCGGCGCACTGCGTGAAATCTGTATCGCGAACGGTGTGCCTGCGGCAAACCTCGGTAACGCCGCTGCGCTTCAGTTGAACGCGCAGATCCCCGCGTTGTTCGGTGGTAACCCGAACCTGCAGGAAGAAACGTCGGAAAGTTTCACGGCGGGTATCGTCTTGCAGCCGTCGTTCATTCCCGGACTGACGATTACGGCCGACTATTTCGATATCGAGATCGAAGACGCAATCACCATTATTTCGCTCGGCCAGTCGTTCGACCTGTGCTTCAATCAGGTGCAGGACCAGAACGACACCGTCTGCGATCCGTTCTTTGCCTTCGGTCCGATCCGTAACGCTGCGGGTCAGATCACCGTGGACAGCCCGCCAGTTCTCGGCGGACAGAACATCGCAACGTTCGGTGTTTCGGGTGTCGACCTTGAAATGAGCTATTCGACGACGCTTCCGTTCTCGCTGCTCACGGATACTGGCGAACAGGGCCTGAACCTCTCGTTCCTCGGAACGTGGACCGAAAGCGCGAACTTCCTCGCCTTCCCGGGTGCGGATGTGGTCGAGTGTTCGGGTGAGTTCGGTGGCGATTGCGGTGAACCCACGCCTTCATTCAAATGGACGAGCCGTGCGTCGTTTATCGATGGCCCGCTGACCACTTCGATCCGCTGGCGTCACCTCAGCGGGGTTGACGACAACGACGATGATACGCTATTCACCGATTTCAACGGTATCGAGCGTGTCAACGCCTACGATCTCATCGATCTTACGTTGTCGGCAGCGCTGAATGAGCAGTTCACCATCAACTTCGGTGTTACGAACCTGTTCGACACGCTTCCGGGCGCGCCTGAGTTCAATGATGCCGGTCAGGTCTCGAACCGTCCGAACTCGCTGTTGCTGGGCGACAACCAGGAACAGGCCAACACCTACCCGAGCACCTATGATGTGCTGGGCCGGCGTTACTTCGTCTCCGCTGCGTTCAAGTTCTAATCGAACGACAGCGGGCGAAAGCCTGACGACAAAAAGAGGGCGGCGAACTTCGGTTCGCCGCCCTTTTTGTTTGTGCGTGTCGTGCTGTGTGCCGGGACCAGTGATCGAATGGCGGTATCGGCTGTGTGAAGGCAACGAGTGCCAACATCGGGAACAATTTCCCGCTGGCATCCCTGTCAAATTATGGGTCGGAAATCGGACCAATTGGCCCGGTGCCAGTTCAACCAGTGCGGCGCAGCGTCCTGAATGTGGCGAAGGGGGCAGGATAGGTCTCGTCGCTCAGTTCGGTAGCCTCGATCTGCTCGAGTCCTGCCGAGTGCAGCGCCGCCATCAACGCATCGGTATCGTCCGCGGTGGCGCAGGCTACTTCGAGCGACGCGATGCGGCCCAGCTCGTTGTCCGCCTTGGCGGCTATCGTGTCGAGCAGGCGGGCGACATTGGCCGGATTGTCCCTCGCGCCCAGGATCATGGTCTGTTTGACAGCCTCGGCAATCTCCCAGGCTGCAGATCCTGTTCCGAAATCCTGCTGGCCGATCGCCGGAGCCTCGACAATGGCAGACGGGATGGTCGCAATACCCAGCGCGCGGCTCTTCAGGCTGCGCTTGGCCAGGCCGACCAGATCATTGGTCTGCAATGCCCACTCGATCTGCTCCCTTCGCTTAAGATTGTGCGCCAGGATCGGACCATCGCCGCGATGCATTAGCAGGCCGGCGGTGCCGCCGGGCCGCAGGACCCGCGCCGCCTCTGCCGCCGCCTTGTCCACCTCGGAATATTCGAAGCCGAACTGGCTGGTCAGCGCGGCAAAGCGGCCATCGGGGAAGGGCAGCTGCTCCATCGGCACGCCGGTCTTAATCTGCGCACCGCGCGGCGGCGGGGGCAGCTTGGGGGCAAGATCGCAGCCGGTCGGTTTGATGTCACGCCGCGCGCGCATGATCCAGCCCATCACCCGCCCATCGCCGGTGGCCAGATCGAGCAGCCTTGCGCCTTTGGGCAAAGCCTTCGCAAAGCTGCGCCAAGCCGCCTGCTGCGCCGCGTCGATCCCCTTGTAACCGTCGGGCAAGCAACCGCCACCGTCCTTGGCTGCGTTGGAAGCCCAAAAATCGTCCCACGAGGCGGCGTGCGGTTTGGTCATGGCTTCGCCTCATCCAGGGTCAGAACGTCAAACGCAACCGTCAACCGCCGGCCGCGGGGAAAGGCTGTAGTGCCGTGATACAAGGTGCTGGGAAACAAAGCGAGGTGACCCGTGCGCGGCTCGATTACTCGCACCGGAGGCAAATCCAGCCGAAGATCGGCGGCCGGGCGGCCGAGTTCCAGCGCTCCTTCACCCGCCGCGCGCTCTTGCGGCAGCGCGAGATAGAGCGCGGATGAGAGGATGCCTTGGGGATGCAGATGCGCCGTATGGTGATCCCCGCCGCCATCCAGCCTGACAGACCACGACCCGCCGATCCGCCAAGGCGCATCGCGGTGGCGCAGCAGCGGATGCGCCGCGTCGGCGGGAGGCAAACCCGCCCGGTAAACTTCGAGCCGGTCCGTGATCGCGGCCTTCAGACTGACCAGCTCGGGCTCCAGCCGGGCAAATAACAGCCCGCGTGTCTGCGTACCGCCTCTCAGCGACTGGCTGAGTGGGAAGGCCGATGTGTCATGGAGTGAGTCGAGCAGGGCAACAGAGGAAGCGATCTCCTCCTCGGCCTGTTCGAGCGGGAGGAACTGGACCAGACCGTCCTGCCCGTGCAGCCATTCATGCCGTTCATCGCCCAGCAGCCGCCATGCCACATCGCGCAGCGCCCAGGCCGCAATATCGCTATCGTCGATCTCGATCGCCCGGGCGAGCAGTCTCTCGGCCCACTCCGGCTCGCCGCGCCGTAACCGGTGGCGCGATTCATGGACATGGCGCTCCACACTATCGGTCTGCAAACCGGCGAACAGCGCTTCCGCCTGCGCATCGTCTCCCGCCGCCCCCGCGGCGATCGCTTCCAGCAAGGCGAAGCGCTCGATATCGGGAAAGTCCTGCCGAGCCTGAGCGAGAATCTCGGCGGCTTCGGCAAAGCGATCCAGGCTGCTCAGCAATTCCGCCCAATCGGCGCGGATGTTCGGGTTTTGCGGCTGTTTGGCGGCCGCTTCGCGGTAATGCGACGTGAAGTCGTCCTCCCCCGCTGCCAGTTGCAATTGGGCCAAAAAGCGCGTGCCATGTTCCCACCCGGGCGCCTGCTGCACGATCTGCTGGGCGAGCTGGCGGGCCTCTTCTACCCGGCCCTCTACATCCAGCGCCTGCGCCTTGCCCAACCACAAATCCGCATCGCCCGGATTGATCGCCAGCGCCCGGTCGAACCGTTCCAGCGCATCCGTTTCGCCGCGTTCCAGCGCCAGCCTCGCCCGGCCATGCAGCGCGCGTGGTTGGCGCGGATCGAGCGCGAGGCATCGATCGAACCAGCGCTGCGCATCGCCAGGATTGCCGGCCCCGCGCTCGGCGATGCCGCGGGCGGAGCAATAGCGGGCATTGGTCGCCCCGGCCGATTCGAACGGTGCCAGCGCCGCCAGCGCCTGTGAATATCGATCCATCCACGACAGGGCGATAGCATGGTTCAGCGCAAATTCGAGCGATGTCGGATCGAGCCTCGTGGCTGCGGAGAACCACTCGGCAGCCTGCCCGTAATCGCCCGCCCGCATCGCGAAATTGGCCCCGCTATTGGCCAGTGCCGGGTCATGGGGATGTTCTGCCAGCGCCTTGGTCATAACGGCCAGCGCGCCGGGGGCATCGCCCCGCCGCTCGGCAGCTGCCGCTTGTTGGAGCCACTCGGCTGCGGTGCTCACCGGTCGCGCAACCATCCGGTAATCGCAAACCGGCCCAGCGGAGCGAAAGGCGGGACAAAACCGACATTATGTGCCTGGGGCACCTGGAACAGGTTGAGCGCGTTGAAGCGCGGGCGGAATCCCTGCACGATATCGCCCTCTTCATCGAAAAAGTTCAGATAGCCACCCCAGTCGGGCTTCCAGTCGTCGATGGTGAAATTGAGCACATAGGCCACTTTCCAGCCTTCGGCGACGTGGCTGTCGTGATGATGGGCGAGGAAGTGCTGCGGGCCGTAAAGTGTTGCCTGCCCGTCGGCCTTCACCAGCCCCTCGACACCCGTCACATCGCCGACCAGCTCCAGAAATTCAGGCGTGTTGAGATATTCGAGCAGCAGATCGTGCGGTCCACCCTCGTTCCATTTTTCAAGGTAGGACTGGACCAGCGAATATTGCGCGTATCGAAACGCGTAATCCCCATTGGCGGCAGACGCGTGGCTTGCCTGGGCCAGTGCCTGAGCGCGCTTCTTTCCTGCATCGGCCTTCAAGTCCTGAGCAAGCACCTGTTGCGGGCCGGGAGGATCGGCGATCCCTGCCTGCGCAGCCAACCCCCACGGGGTGTGCTGGCCGAGGATGCTGCGGATTTCGCGGGCGGTTTCGCCGGTCAGCACGTCGCGGATCTGCACGCGTTTATGCGGGGCGAATTCCCCCGCCAGCGCCGCGCGGTCGAGCGCCGGATTAATCTCGAAAAGCTTCTTCGCCATCAGCCGCGCTGTAACGCCGGGTTGGTCGCGATTGCAACAGGGGCGGTCAGGCGGGCGGGGCAACCGCGCCAGCTTGACCCTTGCCGAGCCGCCGAATAACCGCAACAGCATAACAGTACCAATTCGCAACCGTAACTGCGCAGGAGAATGATGCCGATGGCCACTGCCTATATCGTCGACGCCGTGAGAACCGCTGGAGGCCGCCGTGGCGGTCGTCTTGCCGGAGTGCATCCGGTGGACCTGCTGGCCAAGTCGCTCGACGCGGTGGTGGAGCGCAGCGGGGTCGATCCCGCGGCTGTGGACGACGTGATTACCGGCTGTGTGACCCAAGCGGGAGAGCAGTCGATGCAAGTCGGCCGCATGGGTGTGCTGGCCAGCAAGCATCTGCCGCAATCGACCCCCGCGGTGACGATCGACCGCCAATGCGGATCGAGCCAGCAGGCCATCCAGTTCGCCGCGCAGGCGGTGATGAGCGGGACGCAGGATGTCGTGATCGCCAGCGGTGTGGAAAGCATGAGCCGGGTGCCGATGGGGAGCAACGCGACCTTCCACATGAAGGAAGGGCTGGGCCATTACATGTCGCCAGATATCCAGGCGAAATATCCCGGCATCCAGTTCTCGCAATTCATGGGCGCGGAAATGATTGCGGAGAAGCACGGCTTTTCCAAAGACGATCTCGACCGGTTTGCGCTGGAAAGTCAAAAGCGGGCAATCGCCGCGACGCAGGCCGGCGCATTCGATGCCGAAATCGTGCCGGTAGAGGTGGAAACGCCCGACGGCACCGAGCTGCACAAGATCGATGAAGGTATCCGCTTCGATGCGACGCTGGATGGCATCGCCGGGGTCAAGCTGATCAGCCCCGAAGGCAGGATCACCGCCGCCAGCGCCAGCCAGATCTGCGACGGGTCGAGCGCGGTGATGGTCGTCTCCGAAAGCGCGCTGAAGGCGCACGGCCTGACCCCGCTCGCACGCATTCACAATTTGACCGTGACGGCAGGCGATCCGGTCATCATGCTGGAAGAACCGCTTTTCGCCACCGACCGGGCGCTGGAGCGAGCCGGGCTGAGCATTGGCGATATCGATCTGTACGAAGTGAACGAAGCCTTCGCCCCGGTGCCGCTGGCCTGGTTGAAACATACGGGCGCGGATGCGGCCAAGCTCAACGTCAATGGCGGTGCGATTGCGCTGGGCCACCCGCTGGGCGCTTCGGGCACGAAGCTGATGGCCACGCTGGTCCATGCGCTGAAGGCGCGCGGCGGCAAATACGGATTGCAGACGATGTGCGAAGGCGGCGGTGTCGCCAATGTCACCATCGTCGAGGCACTTTGATTTAATCTACACGGAGAAAAATTCACATGGAAATCAATGCAAACACCCCCGCAGTCGTCACGGGCGGGGCATCCGGCCTCGGCGAAGCCACCGCGCGTGCCCTGGCAGCCAAGGGCGCGAAAGTCGCCATCTTCGACTTGCAGGAAGAAAAGGGCGAAGCGGTTGCCAAGGATATTGGCGGCATTTTCTGCGAAGTGAACGTGACCAGCGATGAAAGCGTCGATGCCGGGTTCGCCAAGGCGCGCGAGGCGCATGGCCAGGAGCGTATCTTGATCAATTGTGCGGGCACGGGCAGCGCGATCAAGACCGCCAAGCGCGACCGCAAGACCGGCGAAATCTCGCACTTCCCGCTCGATGCGTTCAATTGGCTGATCCAGATCAATCTGGTTGGCACATTCCGCTGCATCGCCAAATCCGCAGCCGGAATGCTGGCCGTCGATCCGCTGAGCGACGATGGCGACCGCGGCGCGATCGTGAACACCGCTTCCGTGGCGGGCGAGGATGGCCAGATCGGCCAGGCAGCCTATTCCGCGTCCAAGGGCGGTGTGATCGGCATGACCCTGCCGATCGCGCGCGACCTGATGAATGAAGGCATTCGCGTAAACACCATCCTGCCTGGTATTTTCAGCACTCCGCTGATGAACGCCGCACCGCCGCAGGTGAAGGAAGCGCTGGCCGCATCGGTGCCGTTCCCCAAGCGCCTCGGCAATCCGGAAGAATATGCGCATCTTGCCTGCACTATGATCGAAAACGGCTATTTCAACGGCGAAGACGTGCGCCTGGATGGTGCAATCCGCATGGCGCCGCGCTGATTTGATTTCGGGCGGTGCGGCCCCTCATTCAAGCTACGCCAACCGCGCTAGTCGCAGTTGGATGAGGGGGACCAGCGTTAGTGGAGAGACCAGTGACCGATTATACCCAGATCAAGTTCGACGTGGCGGATAACATTGCCACGATCACGCTCGACCGTCCGGAGAAGATGAACGCCTATACAAAGGTTATGATGGCGGAGATTATCGATGCGATCGATCGCACCGATGCGGATGACGATGTGCGCGCAGTCATCTTTACCGGATCGGGCGACCGGGCGTTCTGTGCCGGGGCGGATCTGACGCCGGAGGACGGCAAGCGGCCTTTCAGCTCCGAAACCGAGGTGACGGACCTGTCGGACGATATCGTCCGCGATGGCGGCGGCCGCGTTACCTTGCGGCTGTTCGATTCCAAAAAACCGCTGATTTCCGCTTGCAACGGGGTTGCGGTGGGCATCGGCGCGACGATGCAGCTGGCGATGGATATTCGCCTGGCGAGCGACAATGCGCGCTTCGGCTTCGTGTTCGCCCGGCGCGGGATCGTGCCGGAGGCCTGCTCCAGCTGGTTCCTGCCCCGCCTCGTGGGGGTCAGCCAGGCGATGGAATGGTGCATGACCGGCCGCATTTTCGATGCGCAGGAAGCGCTTGGTGGCGGCCTGGTCCGTTCGGTCCATCCGCAGGCCGAGTTGATGGACGCGGCGAGGGGGCTGGCGCGCGAGATCGCCGACAACACCTCGGCCGTGTCGGTTGCCATGACCCGCGCGATGCTTTGGCGCCTGCCATCGGAAGATCACCCGATGATGGCGCACCGGATTGATAGCCGCGCGATCTACAGGCTGTCACGGGGCAGCGACGCAAAAGAAGGCATCGCCAGCTTCCTGGACAAGCGCTCTCCCGATTATCCGGGCAAGGTCAGCGAAGACATGCCGGACTTCTATCCTTGGTGGGAACAGCCCGGCTACGAGTGAGCCGCCCGGCTCCGTCCAACGTCTTACTTGCCAAGCGAACCGGTTGCCGTAGAAACTATGGCCTATGACCGGATCAAGCACTCGTCCGCCCCGGCTGGCAGAATTTCTGCCTTACCAGCTGTCCATCGCATCCAACGCGGTGAGCGAGCGCATTGCAGCGGTGTATCGCAGCAGGTTTTCGCTCAAAGTCCCCGAATGGCGCGTGATGGCGGTGCTGGGCGATGCTGGCGAAGCGACCCAGCGCGATCTGACTGCGCTCACCCTGATGGACAAGGTAGCGGTCAACCGCGCGTGCAAGGTGCTGGAAGAGCGGGGCCTCGCCGAACGCCGGCCAAACCGCAACGATGGCCGCTCGCACCACCTTGCGCTGACCGAGCAGGGCAGCGCGATCTACGACCAGATCATGCCGTTGGCGCAGGAAATGGAAAGCCAGCTATTCGGCGGTTTTTCGGAACAAGAGCGCTACGTGTTCCGGCAGTTGCTGGCCCGGGTCCGCGACTGTGCGGGCGATTTCGATTCCGGTTCGCTCGGTAACGGGGATACGCCCTGAGGCATCGCCGCCGGATCACCCATGGTGACGGAAAGGGCGAACCGGCGACGATTTCGTGAAGTTCGTAATTAGCTGGTTGGTCCGCCGTCGGCAAACGCATCGCTGATGGAACATGCTGCGGGGCCCAGGATCACGATGAACAGCACCGGCAGGATGAACAGGATCAGCGGTATGGTCATGATCGCCGGCAGGCGCGCCGCCTTTTCCTCGGCGCGCATCATCCGCTCGTTACGGAATTCGGCCGACAGTACGCGCAGCGCACTGGCGAGCGGCGTACCGTAGCGTTCGGTCTGCACCATGGTAGTGACCACGCCCTGCACCGATTCCAGATCGACACGGTAGGCGAAGTTGGCGAAGGCCTGCTTGCGTTCCTGCAGGAAGCTGAGCTCGATCGCGGTCAGGGCAAACTCGTCGCCCAGTTCGGGGTAGGCCCGGCCAAGCTCCTTCGCCACACGGTTGAAGGCGGCGTCCACGGTCAGGCCGGCTTCCGCGCAGATGACCAGCAAGTCCAGCGCATCGGGCAGACCCTTGCGGATCGCGTCGGTGCGCTTGTTCGCCTTGTTCTTGATGAACAGTTCGGGGCCCTTGTAACCGGCGAAGATCACGGCTGCCATCGCGCCGACTTTCTTCATCTGCCAATCGGGATAGATTTCCACCACATACAGCATGGTAAAGGTGATCAGCCCCAGCACCAGCGGCAGCACCAGCCTTGCGCCGATGACGTAAACGGCCAGTTCCTTGTTGCGGATACCGGCATGGGCCAGCTTTTGCTGGATGGCTTCCAGCTGGCTCTGCTGCAACACTTTCATGTTGGCCAGCTGATCCTTGACCCTGTCGGTCTTGTCCGTCTTGCGGATCAGGCTGGTGCGTTTCTTGGCGGAGGATTTGACGATCCCCGCCTTCAATTCGTCGCGTCGCTCGGCCAGCGCCTGAACGCGCTTGGCCATGGGGTCCTTCACCGTGATCGCGGCATAGATGGCCATGACTACCGCAAAGGCGGCAACCCCGGCCAGCACGGTGCCGACCATGACGATATCGACACCCAGAAGCGTGGGATTGGCTGGATCGCTTAACATAGTCTTGCCTCCCCGCTCAGATCTCGAATGAGACCATTTTGGCCATGATGAATGCGCCGATGCCCATCCAGACCATTCCGCCAAGCCCGGCCACGATCAGCCGGTCTTCGCTGAAGAAGCCGACAATATAGCCCGGGTTGATCCACCAGATCATGAAAAACACGATGAATGGCAGCGCGCCGACGATGTAGGCCGAAGCCTTGGATTCCGAGCTCATCGCCCGGATTTTCAGCTTCATCTGGCTACGCTTGCGCAGCACTTCGGCCAGGTTGCTGAGCGTTTCCGCCAGGTTGCCGCCGGTTTCGCGCTGGATGGCCAGCGTGATGCAGAAGAAGTTGAATTCCGAAATGCCAAGCCTGTCGGCGGTTTCCTGGAGCGATTCTTCCATCGTGCGGCCAATCTTGATGCGCTCCACGATGCCTTTGAACTCCACGCCGACAGGGCCGGGCACTTCCTGTGCCACCACCGCCAGCGTTTCGGTCACCGGCAGGCCGGAGCGCAGGCCGCGAACCAGCAATTCGATCGCGTCCGGGAACTTGCCGTTGAATTGATTTGTCCGCCGTTTGATGAAGTGGCCAACTACGAAATGCGGGATTCCTGCACCCACCAACGCGCCCACGCCGAGCGAGAGGAACAGTGCGCCCGAGCGCAGAAAGACGATCAGGGCTATGACCAGCGCAATGCCCAGCGAGGCATAGACATATTGGCTGACCGACCATTTCTTGCCGGTCCGGTCGAGCCGCACCGCCAGCGCTTCCGAGCGTGAGGATGAGCCTGCGATCTTGTGCTTCTTGGGTTTCCGTGCGGCAATCGCCTTTTTGAGGTGCGATTCCACCTTGGCATCGGTGCTGTCCGAATAGCGGAAACGCAAAGCCTGCAGGCGGCGTTCGGCAGCCTTGCCGGCGGAAGGACCCGCCACGACCATGTAGCCGATCACGCCCAGCGCCAGAACTCCGGCGCAGACTATCAGCAGCTGCATCATATCCATGTGCCGGTTCCCGTCTGCATCTCGTTCGAAACTCCGTCAGCCTGCCTGTTCACCACCAAGGACGATCAGGCCGCTGCCGGTGCTTTCTTTTCCTTCTTGGCGAGCAGCGATTTCAAATCGAAACCGCCCAGCAGAGAGCCGGACTTCTTCGCCTTGTTGTCATCACCATCCTCGGCATCTTCTTCGGCCGCACCGATCACGCGCTCGCTGACCTTGCGCAGGCCATCGGTTGCTTTCGCCGAAGCGTTGGCTTCGGCAAAGGTCTGGCCGAGTTTTGCAGCGTTGGCCGCAGCCTTGCCGTCGAACGGAAGCGAGAAGTCGATTTTGGTCTCGATCGAGGCTTCGAAATCGGACTTGCTGATTTCGCTGACGCCCTGCTGCACGCGGTTGGCCACGATCACCACTTCGGCATGGGCCGCATTGGTTTTCAGCCAGGACAGGATACGGATCGTATCGCGCGCGCTGGCCAGCGTCATCTCGACCGTCAGAACCACCACATTGGCATCGTTCAGCAAATGCGGGAAGTTGATCAGCATATTGCGCGGCAAATCGATCACCGTCATTTCGAATGCCGTGCGAAACTCTTCCTCCAGTTGCATGAAGGCGGACCCGTCCGTCATCAACGGTGCGTTGATCGGAGCTTCTGCAGACAGGATCGCGAGGTTGTCGTTCGCGCGGATCATGGCGCGTTCGATGAACAGTCCGTCGATCCTGCTGGGATTGTCGATCGCATCGGTCAGGCCGCGTCCCGGCTCCAGATCCAGCGCCAGCGCGCCGGTTCCGAAATGAACGTCCAGATCCAGCAACGCCGTCGGCATACGGTGTTCGGTGCTGAACAGCCATGCGAGCGAGGTTGCCATCGTCGATGCACCCACGCCGCCACGCGTTCCGACCACCGCCGTGGTAATATGGCGGCGCGCGGTTTCGCCTTCATTCGACTTGGGTGCGGCAAATACCGCCTGTGCCTGGGTCAAGGCGTCGCGCAACTGCCCTGCCGAAAGCGGCTTGAGCAGATAGTCGTGAATGCCGCTGGCGACCAGATCGCGGTACAGCCGCACATCGTTGACCTGGCCGATGGCGATCACCACCGTACCGGGCTCGCAAACTTCGGCCAATGCGTTGATGTCGTTCAGCGGATCGCCGCTTTCGGACAGATCGACCATCAGGATATTCGGGCTGGCAGCAACGGAGAGCGACTGGACTGCATTGCGCAGGCCGCCCTTGTTACATTTCTCCGGAGCCCAGCCGAGCTCGATTGCCACCGGTCGCAGCACATCGAGTGCCGTTTCGTCGCAAATATAGGCGGCGAATGGGTCGCGGTTTCCGGGCATTCCAGGTTTCCAAGGCGCGTTCATCTCTTCAGTCCCCTGTTTATTGCGAGCTGGTCTGGGTGAGGCCACCGGCCCCGGTCGGCTGCGCATCACGGTAGGTCGTGATGGCCTTGTTGCCGGTTGCGACCACCGTTTCACCCGTTCCGGCCTGACCTTCGATCAGGTCTTCCGGATTGGCGACCATTGCGGCCAGATTGCCATTGATGGCGCAGCCATATCCGGGCGAGGTCGCATTGTTGTAATTCATGTCGGACGATGCGCTCCAATCGGGGCATCCCGGAACGGACGCGCTGGACCGGGTGATCACCACGCGGGCGGCGCCCGGCTGGATCGTGCCGCCGGTCATTGGCGCGCCGTCGGCCAGCAATATGCCGTGACGTCCGGCCAGTTCGGCAACCGCATTGCGGGTTGCGCCGCTCATGGAAGGATCGTCGATGCTGACCCTGTCACCATAGCGTAAGTCCATCGCATCGAACCAGCCCGCCAGGCGTTGCTGTTCGGGCACCGAGAGGCCGCCCCCACCGGCCCGCACATCTAGCACGTAATTGGTGCGCTCGACCACTGGCTGGTTGAGGCTTTCGAGCCCGCGATGCGTTGGCATGCCGCCACAAGCGGCGAGCGAGAGGCTGAGCGTGAGGGCGACCGCGCCGCCGATTTTGCGTTTGATTGGCATGATTCTCACTATCCTCAATTGAAGCTGAAGCCGGGGGCGGGTGCGTCCTTGGCGGCTGCCTGACGCTTGGGCTTGCCCTTCTTGGCAGCCGGCGACGTTTGCATGGCCTGCGGATCGATACGGCTGACACCGGGTGCCGGGGCGGGGATGTTGCCGTCGCGCACGGTCGGTACTGGCCGCTGAGCGCCGGAGATGCCGTCATGTTCCTGGAAACCCAGCGTGCGCTGGAATTCGGCAGGAGCCCGGAAGCCATCGGTCGGAAGCTTGATATCCGATGCGTTGACCGGCTGGACCAGGTAAGGCGTAACCACGATCACCAACTCCGTCTCGCCCTTCTGGAAGGATGTGGAGCGGAACAGATTACCCAGGATCGGCACATCGCCGAGGCCGGGGGCCTTGTCGATCGTGTTTTGCGCATTGGTGCTCATCAGGCCGGCGATCATGAAGCTCTGGCCGGAGCCGAGTTCGATGGTCGTTTCCGCCCGGCGGATGGTCAGCGCGGGAACCTGGAAACCATTTTGGACGATGGCACCATTGCTCGAAAGCTCGGAGATTTCCGGGCGAACGCGGATCGAGATACGGCCATTGGCCAGCACCGTGGGCGTGTAGGACAGGCTGACACCGAACTTGCGATATTCGATGGAAGTCGTGCCGAGCCCCTGGCTGCTGGGAATGGGAAACTCGCCGCCAGCCAGGAAATCTGCAGTCTCGCCCGAAAGCGCCGTCAGATTGGGTTGCGACAACGTCGTGACCAGGCCGCGGCGTTCCGCAAGGTCGAGCGTGCCGAGGAAATCCAGGCCCAGAATGTTCGACAGGATGGAAATGGTACTGCCGCTGGTGCCGGACTGGACGGCGGGGCCCGTGATCTCGGTACCGTCGGGCAACACGAATGCCGCTCCCGATACGCCGTTACCGACAGCAAGGGGCCCTGCGGGCGAGTAGTCGCCGGTCGCCACAGCACGGCCATTGCCGACGCCGAAGCGGGTGCCCGACGTACCGTCGAAAGTGGTCAGATTGCTGCCGAGTTCGCGCACCAATGTGCGGCTGACTTCGGCGAAACGCACCTGCAGATTGACCTGCAGCGGCGTCGCCATTTTCAGGCGGCTGATCACGTTCATGTCGTCGCCGACAAAGGCCTGAACCAGTCGTTCGGCTTCGGATGCATCTTCGGGGGCGGCCACTGTGCCGGTCAGCAGCACCGTGTTGGTGCCCATCGTGGCGACCGAAACCTTGGCCTCCGGCATCGCCAGCGTCAGCATCTGGTCGATGCTGTCGATGTTGGAGCCAACGCGGACATTGGCCGACCAGATGATGTCGCCCGCAGCGTTGCTGGCATAGATCGTGGTCTCTCCGCCGGTACGTCCGAAGACATAGAGCTGGCGCTGCGACTTGATCTGCACATCGGCCACGCCTTCATTGGCAACGAATACGTCGGCCATGGTACCCGGTACGCTGATCAGCTCGCCCCGGCCGATGGACAGAACCACCGTCTGGGCAGGAGCGATCACGCCCTGGGCGCTGGCCGAGCTGGCACCCGCACCGATCGAAAGCGGTGCGAGGGCGGCGGCGGCCATCAGCAGGGTTGCGGTTATGCGACGTTTCATTGGGTTGTTCCTGCGTTTTGCCGGGCCGGTGGTGCGGTTGTGGATTGGCATCTCAATTCCTTCCCATCACGGGGCCGACATCGGAGGCGATCTGACTCTCACCGCCTGCTGCGGGGGCAGGGGCAGTGCGATTGCCGCGGCCCACCGGAACTTCGGTGGTGGCCTTGCCGCGAGTGACGCGGACCGATGGACCGGCCGGTGCAGCTGTGCCCGATACGCCCATGGTCGGTGCTTGCGGCTTGGCCGGTGCGCCGGTCGAAGGCATGGTGCGGCGCTGGAAGCGCGACACGTCGGCGCCGGTCACAAAGGTGGTTCCGGCATCGTCGGGGCGTGCCATCGCCTGGCGCAGCAGCGCCTCTTCTTCTTCCGGGGTGGCGTCGTCGGGGACAACGATGTCGCCCGAGGCAATCGCCCGTTCCAGTTCGGACTGGTTATCCGCGATGGAGCGCAGCGAGAGCGACAAGGTGCCGATGGTCTGAGAAACGGCGACCTTTTCGGCGATTTTCGGAGTCACTTCCAGCGTAACCGTACGGAAAGCGCGGACGACCGTGCGGCCGCCTTCGGCAACTTCCTGCGTGGTTTTCTGGTCTGTGGCGAGGACGCGCAGATTGCGAAGGATCGTTTCGGAAGCCTTCAGCGCGCTGCCGTCGCCGCCCTTGACCGACTGGGTCAGCACCAGATCGACCCGGTCGCCCGGAAAGACGAAGCCGGCCACGCCGGTCTTGGCGGAAACGGGCACGGTCACGGCGCGCATTCCGGGGCCGAGCGCTGCGGCCAGGAAGCCGCGATCGCCGGGAGCGACGAGCGAGCCCTGCGTGACGGGCTCACCCGCAGTGATCTGATAACGCACGACAGTGCCGAGCAATTGCGAGACGTCCGATTCGCCGTCGAGGAAATAGGCATCCTGCACCAGCTCTTCCGGCCATTGCTGGAAAGCCAGCGCATCGGCAGTGATGATCGTGCCGACCGGCAGGCCGCGCTGTGCGACCAGAACCTTGGGGCCTGTGGGAACGGGCGGAGCGGCTTCCACCTGGGGTGCCGCGCTACCGGTAAACATGCTCCGCGCAGCAAATGCCGTACCGATCGCGATGACCAGTGCGCCCAGCAGCAGAACCAGCTTTTTCCTGTCCATGGCTAATCAAGCCCCCTCATGTGCAGCCCGGATGGTCCGGGCGAGTTCGATTGCGGCACCTAGGCCGTGAATGGTTAAGATCGCGTGCACTGCGCCCGATTGGGTTTGTGCCTGCATCGTCGATTGCGAATTCATGCCGTACCCCCGGAAAGCCGAGTGAAGTCCGGCAGATAGTGGGCGTGCAGCACCCACAGGCCGGCAATGGCGATGGCCACCCCGTAGGGAATGGCGATCCGGTCCTTGCGGCGGCGCATGATGTGCCAACCGCCGAAAATCAGAGTGAGCAGGCCGCCCACCAGCGCCATCACGATAAGCAGGTTTACGAACCATAGCGGCTGAATCCACAATGCCAGCGCGGTCAGCAGCTTCACATCGCCGCCGCCCATTGCGCGCATTGCGAACAGGATGGACAATACGGCGAAGGCGGCAATGGCCACGCCCAGCTGCAAGGCCACATCGGGCCATAGCGACAGTCCGCTGGACCACCAGAAAACCGGCGCACCCAGCGCGATCGCAAGGTTCAGCCAGTTCGCGATCCTGCGGTCCCGCAAGTCGGTAAACGCTGCGATCAGCAGCGCGATTGCCAAGGCAATCAGCAATCCGTAGTGGATGAATTCGCTCGGCACCGTGGCCCCCAATTTCCCGTTTGGGTAGGGTGCTACAGTGCATGGCTTACCAAAAAGTAACCAACGGCGGAGGTTCAGCATTAGCCATCACGATCAAGGCCGGGTTGACCAAGGGGTCGGGGTTCGCACGGATATGCCGATCGATCGGCGCGCAATCCCGCCTGCAGCCAGCGAAAGCGTTTGGAAAGCCGCCGATGGACACGCCCTGCGGCGCATCGATTGGCCGGGTTCCCAAACCGATCCGCGTGGTTCGATCCTGTTTTTTCCGGGGCGCGGCGACAATTACGAAAAATATATCGAGACGCTGGAGGAATGGCACCGCGCCGGCTGGCGGGTCACGGCCTTCGATTGGCGCGGACAAGCGGGCTCGGGCCGCTTGGGCAATGACAAGATTACCGGCCATGTAGAGGATTTTGCACATTGGATCGCCGATCTGGAGGCGATTTGGCGGACGTGGAAAGCCGCAACGCCCGCGCCGCATATCCTGGCCGGACACTCGATGGGTGGGCATCTGGTGCTGCGCGGATTGGCCGATGGAGTGGCCGATCCGGACGCGGCGGTGCTGTCTGCACCGATGCTGGGCTTTGTCGGAGATGCGCTGCCCACCGGGTTGATGCACAATGCGGCCAAGCTGATGACCCGCCTTGGCGACAAGCGCCGCCCGGCATGGAAATGGAGCGAGAGACCCGGCGAGATTCCGGCCACGAGGGTCAATCTGCTGACTCACCACGAGGATCGCTATGCCGATGAATTGTGGTGGCGCGAGGAGCGGCCCGAGCTGGTGATGGGTCCGGGCAGCTGGGGCTGGGTGGAGCGTGCCTATGCCTCCATGCGCGGCCTGTTCGAAGGTGGGCGGCTGGAGGCGGTCGCGGTGCCGGTGCTGCTGATCGGCACATCCAACGACAAGCTGGTATCGATGGCCGCGATAGAGCGTGCTGCCGGGCGCCTGCCACATGGTGAACTGGTGGCCTTCGGCAACGAGGCGCGGCACGAGATCCTGCGCGAGGTCGATCCCGTGCGCGACCGGGCCATGGCCGCCATCGCCGAATTCCTGGACCGGACCGCGCCGAAGCAGTGAACGCCCATCACGACATCGCGATCATCGGCGCAGGCATGGCCGGCGCGAGCCTCGCCGCCGAAATCGGCGAACAGGCCAGCGTTGTGGTGTTGGAGGCGGAGGACACGCCCGGTTACCACGCCACCGGCCGCTCTGCCGCGTTCTGGGAGGAATGCTATGGCGGGCCTCAGCTGGTTCCGCTGACCCTGGCCTCGGGCGATTATCTGCGCGAGCGTGGTTTCCTGCACCAGCGCGGCGCCCTGTATATCGGCCGCAGCGCAGACGGTGCTGCGCTCGATGCATTCATGGCCCGCTTTGCCGGCACGGGCGCGACGATAGAGCGGCTGGATCGCCGCGCGCTGGCCGAAAAACTACCCGGATTGCGCGACCACTGGACCGGCGCGGTGTGGGAACCTGCCTGCGCCGACATCGATGTCGCCGCGCTCCATGCGGATTACCTGTCGGCGGCACGGGGCAGCGGCGCTGCGATCACTTGCCGGGCGCGGGTGACGCAGCTTGCCTATAGCGGGGATTGGCACATCGCACTGGCAGATGGGCGCACTCTACGTGCAGGAACTCTGGTCAATGCAGCGGGGGCCTGGGCAGACGATGTGGCGGCGATGGCCGGGCTGGATCCGCTCGGCATCACGCCGTTTCGGCGCACGGTCGCGCAGCTGCGCTGCAACCCGCCGCCGCCGCCCGGTGCGCCGCTGGTGCTCGACATCAATGGCGGGTTCTATTTCAAGCCCGAAAGTGGCGGTGTGTGGCTCAGCCCGCATGACGAAACCCCCAGCACCGCCTGCGATGCCGCGCCGGAGGAACTTGACGTGGCCACCGCGATCGACCGGTTCCAAGGCGTGGTCGATTGGGATGTCCGGCGGGTCGAGCGCAAATGGGCGGGGCTGCGCAGCTTCGCGCCCGACCGTCTGCCGATCTATGGCCGCGATCCGGTGCAGCCCGCCTTCTTCTGGTTCGCCGGACAAGGCGGTTTCGGCATCCAGACCGCACCGGCGGCGGCGCGGCTGGGGGCGCAATTGCTGCTCGGCCGCCCGCGCGATGCGATGACGAACGGCATCGATCCGGCGCGCTACGCGCCGGACCGCTTCACCGCCTAGGCAGGGCGCCGCGCAAAAATGCCGAAGCCTGCGATCACCGCGTAACACACAGCAGGCAGGACCAGCGCGAAAGCGAGACTGCCGGACAGATCGGCAATCGCCCCAAATGCAAGCGGCACGATCGCTCCGCCGCAAATCGCCACATTGATAATTCCCGATCCATCCGCCGCACGCGTCCCCAGCCTTTCGCAAGCGAGGCTGAAGATCGTGGGGAACATGATCGCATTCATCAAACCGATGGCGAGCAGCGAATAGCCCGACACTATGCCGGTCGTGTTGGCGGAAATCGCGATCAGCGTGATCGCGCCGGTGGCCACAAAGCCCAGCAACAGTCCTGGGCTCACCACCCGCAGCAAGCCCGAGCCGATAAAGCGCCCCACCATCGCACCGCCCCAATAGAAGCCGATCAACGTCCCGGCGGTCTGTTCGGGCAGGTCCAGCACGCTTTCGAGCATCAGATAGTTGACGATGATCGAGCCGATGGCGACCTCTGCACCGACATAGAGGAAGATGCACAGGGCGCCGTAGCCGAACCGCGGACGCGAGAGCAGGTCCAGCCCCGCCAGTCCGGCGCTCGCCTCGTGCTTTTCGCCTTGCAGCCGGTTGCGGAAGCTCCACACCACCGCCGCCACGATAGCCAGCGCAATCGCCAATCCGACATAGCCATTGACGATCGCCTGGCTGCCCGCTGTGCGATAGGCGCGCAGATCTTCGCCCGAAAGCTGGTCCGCTGTCACGCTGGCAAGGCTGCCCAGGATCAGGATCGAACCCACTACGGGGAAAACGGTGGTGCCAAGCGAATTGAACGCCTGTGCGAAGGTCAGGCGGCTATGCGTTGTTCTGGCAGGGCCGAGCAGGCTGATCAGCGGGTTGGCGACCACCTGCACCACCACCACGCCGCTCGCCAGGACGAACAGGGCGAACAGGAACAGTCCGTATGTCGCGGTCTGCGATGCCGGGATAAACAGCAGGCAGCCGGCCATCATTGTCAGCAGGCCAAACACCGCGCCGCGCATGTAGCCGATCTTCTTGACCAGTTTCGCGCCGGGAATTCCGATCACGAAATAGGCGGCGAAGAAGCAGAATTGGACCAGCATCGCCTGGGTGTAATTGAGCGTGAACAGCTCTTTCAGTTTGGGAATGATCACGTCGTTCAGGCTGGTGATCCCGCCGAAGATGAAGAACAGCCCGAACACGAAGAATTGCAGGCCCGGCGCATTGATGTGCGTGCCTTCATCCTCGACCGGGTTGGGATCGGTGCTCGATGCGATATCGGGTGCCAGCGCCATGTCGTTCTATCTCCCCAATTGCGCGGCCGTCAGAACGGTCCGTCGCATCCCTCGAAATTGGCCTCCGGGATTATTCCCACCGATTCAAGTTCGATTATGAAGGCTGCATCCGATTGCAGCGCGATTCCGGCCGGCTCTATCGCCGAGTCATCCGGCGTCAGGCAGGTGAGCGGGATGGTGGCATTGCGCCAACCCTTCCCAGCGCCCAGCGTGAAAGTGCTGGCGAGGTCGGCGGCAATATCGCAATCGTCGCACAGCCCGCGCAGCGAAATTCCGCCTTCGGGCACGTTGTTCAGCCGGTAACGGATGCGCAGCGCCGCGTCTTGCGGGAAGGCGCGCTCCTGCCAGCCGAATAGCAATTGTGCCGGACCGCCCCATTGGGCGCGGCGGGCATCTTCCTGCGCGCGGGAATCGAATGCGCTGACTTGCAGAATGCCGGATGGGCTTTTGCCGCTCAGATTGGACAGCGAAGTCTGCCCTTTGGCATCGCGCGCCAGCGCCTGCAGGCCAGGTTCCATGCCGCGCTCGAAAATGCGCAGGCCCGCGCCGAAACCAGGCTCGAGCAAAGCGCAGTCGGTATCGTAATCACGCTGGGCAGGCGGATTGGCGTAGGACCAGCCCGCGCCGAAGGGGAACATAACCGCCGCATCGGGCGCACAGCCGCCGGGCCAGCCAAAGGCGAGCCTGCCGGTGAAATCATGCGCTATCGCGCCACCCGCGTCGCTTACGAGCACATCGGCAATCCCGCCGCCTTCGCTGCCGGGCAGCCAGGCGGCGACGAATGCATCCGCCAGCGCCAGCTCACGGTTCATCCAGAGCGGCCGGCCGGAGAGGAACACCGCGACAGTCGGAATATCCGCCTCGTCGAACTTGCGTAGCAATTCCAGCCCTTCCTCGTCGCGGAAAGCCAGATCGTCGCGGTCGCCGACGAATTCGGAATAGGGTTCCTCGCCGAACACCACCACGGCGGCATCGGGGCGCGCGGAATAGTTGCCGTCGGGCGAGAGCGTCGCGCTGCCGCCGCCGGCCGTCAATGCGCGGTCGATCCCGGCAAAGATCGAGGTAGCGCCGGGAAAATCTTCATTGGCAAGATCGCCGCCGCCTTGCCAGGTAATCGACCACCCGCCCGATTGCTGCGCGACATTGTCGGCGGCCTCGCCTGCGACGAGGACATTCGCACTCGAGTCGAGCGGCAGGACCCCGTCGTTTTCCAGCAGGACCAGCGATTGGCGAACCGCGCGGCGAGCCACCTCGCGGTGATCTTGCGAGCCGAGCATCGCGAAGTTGCCGGCCAGCTGCCGTGCGGAAGGTTTGGGCCTGTCGAACACGCCATAGGCCTGCTTCACCCGCAGTATGCGGCGCACCGCTTCGTCCACCCGCGCCATTGGCACGGTCCCGTCGCGCGCTTGCATCAGGAGATTTTCGTAAAGCCCCTTCCAGTCCTCGGGCACCATGAAAATGTCCAGCCCGGCCATCAGCGATTCGGGGCAATCGACATTGCTGCAGGCGGCCAGCTCGCCATGGCCATTCCAGTCGCCGACAACCAGACCTTCGAAGCCCAGCTCGCCGCGCAAATAGTCGGTCAGGATGGCGGTGGAGCCGTGGACCTTCTCCCCGTTCACGCTGGAGAAGGATGCCATGACGGTTTGCACACCGGCGTCGATGGCGGGCGGGTAGGGCGCGCCATGGACCGCCTTCAGCGTGGCCGGATCGCCGCGCGTATCGCCGCGATCCTTGCCCGCGGTGCCGCCATCGCCGTAGAAATGTTTGGCCGTGGCGATCACGCGGGTCTGGTCGAGAAAACCTTGTGTTCCGGGCTCGCCCTGGAATCCGCGAATGGTTGCCTCGCCGAGCTGCGCGACCAGCGCCGGATCCTCGGAGAAGCTTTCATATGTCCGCCCCCAGCGATCGTCGGTCGCCACGGCAAGAGTGGGCGCGAAGGTCCAGTCGATCCCGGTCACGGCAATTTCAGCGGCGGTCACCCGCCCGATATCGCGCATCAGCTGCGGATTGCGGGTCGCACCCAGGCCGATATTATGCGGAAAGATCGTAGCGCCGGGAATGTTGGAATGACCGTGCACGGCATCGGTCGCCCACAGCGCCGGAATGGCAGGTTGGCCGCCGGGCAGGGGTGCGGTGGAGGCGTCCCAATAGGCATCGGCCAGTGCCAGCCATTCGGGCGCGGGAGCGGCATCATCGCCGCCGGGGCCGCTATTGCCGCCATTCAGGATCGTGCCGAAACGATATGTGCGCACATCCTCCGGCGTGATGCTGGCAATGTCCGGCATGATCAGCTGCGCAATCTTGCGCTCCAGCGTCATGCGGGCGAGCAGATCCTCGATCTGCGCCTCGCCGGTCAGCGCAGCGGGCACAGGTGCAGAGGTTTGCGGCGCTTCGGCCGTAGCGACCGGGACCGCGCAGGCGGACAGAGCGAGAGCAAGACCGAGGGCCGACCCCGCCGCGAGAGAGGGTTGCATCATTTGGCCGCTCCTGCGTCCGGGTCGCTCTGACTGTCGGCCAATTGGTAAACGCGCACGTGATCGATCTCCATTTTCGCTGGCAAGGCCGTGTCGTCGATACCCTTGCGTCCGCCCCACTGGCCGCCAACCGCGATGTTGAGCAGCAGATGCATGGGCGCATCGAAAGGCCAGCGCGATTGCCCGTCGCGCACCTTCTTGAACAGGAATTTGGGTTGGTCATCGACCCCGGTCAGCAGCATTTCCGGCGTCCAGAGCAACTGGTAGCGATGGAATTGTTCGCAGGCGGTGGGCAATTCGAACTCGGTCGTCTTTTGCGTGCCGCGCGAGAAATTGAACGCCTGCGTGTGGACCGACTGGTGGATTACCCCGGGATCGTAGCCGACATGTTCCATGATATCGATTTCGCCTCCGCGCGGCCATTCGATATCCGCTTCGGGCAGCATCCAGATCGCCGGCCATGTGCCACGTCCGCAAGGCAGCTTGGCGCGAATTTCGAAGAAGCCGTATTCCCAGGCGGCCTTGCCCTTGGTGAACAGGCGGGTGGAGCTGTAATCCTGGCCGCCGAAATCGGGAAACTCGCTCCGGTCGAGCCGTTCCCTGCGCGCTTCGATAATCAGATTGCCGCCTTCGATCCGCGCATTCTCGCGCCGCGCATTGGCGTAATATTGCAGCTCCGCATTGTACCAGCCTTCGGCATTGCGGTGCGTATCGTAAGCCCAACGGGCCGGGTCCGGCATCGTGCCGCTATCGAATTCATCGGCAAAAACCAGCTCATATCCCGCAGGTGCACGGTGCGGTTCGCGCGGAGGAGACGCGGTCGCCGGAGCCGGAGCCGCTGCCGGAGCCGCGCTCTCGGCTACCGGCTGGGCGACAGGCTCGCCGGAGCTCTGAGCAGACGCGGCCACGATGCTGGCCGCGATCAAAAGGCTGGTCACCATGATCGTACCCTAACGTTCAAATATTGTCGGCGAGGGGCGGCACCGCAGCGCCGCCCCGGCCCCTCGTCTCCAGTTAGAACTTGACCCGCATCCGGGCACCATAAGTCCGCGGGCGAGTGAAGAAGCGTGTATTATCGAACTGTGTGATGATAATCGCCGCTTCCTTCTGCTTGTTGGTGATGTTGTTGGCATACACTTCGAAGCGCAGCTTGCCGTCATCGCCATGCGTGTAACCGGCCCCCAGATCGAAGGTGAAGTACCCTTCCACCACGTCGTTCAGGCGCAGGCGCGGATTGTCCGGCTGCTCGTAATCTTCCGAGTTGAAGATCGTCTGGAACGTGTCCGAACGATAACCGGCCGAGACCACCCAGTCGAATGCGCCCGATGGTACGTCGATATTCTGCGATAGCGAGGTATTGATCTGCCAGCGCGGCGTACGCGGAAGACGCTTGCCCGAAATATCGCGGAACGGAACTTCTTCGACATCGGCCTGGAAGCGGGAGTCGGGGATCAGGATGGAATCGTTGATCTTGGCTTCCAGCCAGAGGACGTTGAAGTCCCAGTTGATGTTCGACGGCAGGCTGAGGCCACCTTCGACATTCACCCCGTAAATTTCCGAGTCCGCGGCATTATAGGTGTAGCCGACCACCAGCGCGAGTGAAGTGTCGTCCGGAATATCGACGACCGTGCCTTGCTCAAGTTCGAACTCGGCAATCGTTTCGACCGAAACCAGCGCGCTGAACGCCTGATCCTTATAGTCGTTATAGAAGGCCGAACCGTTCAGCCGGGCCTTGATGTCGCCGATGTAGAATTCGTTCTTCGAGCCCAATTCGTAAAGGATCACGTTTTCGGTATCGGTCGTGGGGAAGAACCCGTTGGTGCCGAGATTGTCGTTGAACGTGCCCGATTTGTGGCCGCTTGCAACCAGCGCATAGACGAGATTGTCGGGCGTGACGTCATATTCGAGACGCACACGCCAATCGACGAAATCGTCCTGGATCTGTCCATCCTGCAGGAATATCTGGTCTTCGAACGGGACCGCATAGGTAAATTGGGTCGTGTTGGCGAAACCTTCGCAGAAGAAGAAGTCGAAGCTGATCGTATCGAGACATTCCGGAGCGCCCGGAACGTCGTCGAAGTGACCTTCCAGCGGACCGAAATTCAGGATTTCGTCAAGATTGTCGCGCAGGCCGAACTGGCGGACACCATCCAGCTGGAACTGGAAAATCTCAGCCTGGCTGACATTGCCGTCGCCATCGATGTCGGGATCGAAGATTGTCCGGTCGCGTCCGGCAAATTCGAACCCTTCGGTGCCGTAACGCACCCCGCCGCAACATTCGAAGCTGCCGCCGCCCAGCGCAAGGCCGTACCGTGCGGCAACGCCTTGGCGGTCCTTCTTGTCATCGGTGTAGCGCAGGCCGCCGGTGACGCGGAAGCTGTCGGTCACTTCATACGTCACATCGCCGTAGATCGACCAGCTTTCCGCATCGACATTGGGAATGTTGAATTCGACGCCCTGGAAAAACAGCCCGCGGTCGCCGGTAGAGGCGAGAAACGCAGACTGATTCTCCTTGAAATACATGCCGCCGAGCGACCAGATGAACGGCCCGTCGGAATTGAAAATGCGTAGCTCGTTATAATAGCTTTCCGAATCCGTAATGGACTGGAACCGCGAGAAATTGTCGAGATTCTCCTGCAGGATGATGTCGTCGATGATGACATCGTCCGGGTCGGGAGTGAAAATATTGTCCCGGCTGGACAGATCTTCGATGACGCCGGGATAGGCCGGCGTCAGCGGCGTGTTTGCATCGTAGTCGTAAACCAGATCGCGGTAGCTGCTGGTGAACTCCACGGTGAACGGGTCCGCCTCATAGGTCACCGTACCGCGAATACCGTAATGCTTCGTATCGAGAACCGGAGTGAACGCATTGGCGATCACATCGCGCGGGTCTTCGATATCTTCGGGCCGGATACCGTTGCCAAGCGGGCCGGCATAGTTCGTGCCGGTGTAGCCGGTGCCTTCTTCGTGGATATAGTCGCCGGCGAGCAGGACGCTCAGGCGCTCGGTCGGCTCCCACAGAAGCTGCGCGCGGAAGGCCTTGTTATCTTCGGCCTCGGCCACATCGACATTCTGGATCGGGCCGACATTGTTGTAATAGCTGTCATGCTTCAAATACATGCCGGCGAAACGGAAGGCGAGAGTATCGCCGAGCGGCACGTTGATCATGCCGCGAATTTCGGCGTGATCGTAATTGCCGTAGCCAGCTTCGAGCTGTGCATCCCACACGCCGATGCCCGGTTTCCAGGAGATAGCGTTGACCGAACCGGCCAACGCATTACGGCCGCGTAGCGTGCCCTGCGGGCCGATATTGACCTCGACGCGCTCGATGTCGAAAAATGCCGAGCCGATGCCACTCGGGCGCGGAACGTATACGCCATCGTAATGGAACGCTGCGGCGGGATCGCCCAGTTCCGTATTGTTGGATGAACCGACACCGCGAATCCAGATTTCGATATTGCCGCCATTGTTGGCGACGGTCAGTCCGGGAACTTCGTCGTTGAAATCGGTGATATCCTGAATGCCGCGCGCGCGCAGTTCGTCGCCCGTGAATACTGCGGCCGTACCTGCATAATCCTGCAGGTCCTGCTCGCGCCGGTCGGCGGTCACGATGATGGTGTCGGGATCGATTCGCTCGCCCTCGGTCTGCTGGCGCGGCGGCGTTTCGGGGCCTTCGGTTTCCCCCTGATCCTGCGCGTAAGCGGCTGTGGACAATGCAATCGTAGATACGCCCATGACGAGCGCGGTGGAAAATTTACGCATCGATACCTCTCCCCAAATTCGGAACCTTTTCGGTCTCGAGAGTCGGGGTATGGCAATTTGGGAGCGCTCACAAGAGCGAAAGTGAACGTTCACAATGACTGTTGCAGAAATGCACACATGGTGCGAAACAACCCGCCATGGGCAGACGCAGCGCGATCACTATCGAACATGTGGCGAAGGCTGCGGGCGTTTCCCGGCAGACTGTCTCGCGCGTCATAAATCGCGGTCCCAACGTCAAACCGGCCGTTCGCGAGCGGGTCGAGGCTGCGGTGGAGGAGCTGGGCTACGTCCCCAACTTGTCTGCCCGGCGGATGGGCGGGGCGAAATCCTATCTTATCATGGCGGTCAACGACCGTCAGCGCACTCTGGAAAACTGGGGTGCGGGGCGCGGCAATGACTGGGTCGACCGGATGCTTTACGGCGGTATGACCGAATGCGAGAAGCACGGTTATCACATGGTGTTCGAACTGATCGACGCCGATCCGGCAAAGGCGCCGCGCCAGCTATCCAATGCGATTGCCGCCCTTCGGCCCGACGGCGTAATCCTGACCCCCCCGCACAGCGATAACGACCAATTGCTAGGGATACTGGCCGACCGGCAGGTGGCGGTGGCGCGGATCGGCCGGACCGAGGGTGATGGGCCGGTGGACGTGTTCATGGACGAAGACGCGGCCGGGGAAGAAGCCGCGCAACATCTGATCGATCTGGGGCATGAACGGATCGCGTTTCTGGCCGGCTCTCCCGAATATGGCAATTCGGCGCGCCGAATAAACGGTTTCCGCACTGCGCTGGCCTTGGCAGGCCTGCCTGCGGACAATGCAACGGTCATCTATGGCGATTTCCATTTCGATACCGCGACCAGCGAATTGGCACGCCTGCTCGATATGGACGACAGGCCCAGCGCCGTGATCGCGGATAATGACGAAATGGCCTTCGCCGCGCTGCACCTCGCCAATAAACGCGGCTTCGCGGTGCCGGGGGAGCTTTCCATCATCAGCTTCGAAGATACGCCTGGGGTCCGCTTCAGCGTGCCGCCGCTCACCGCGATTCGCCAGCCGACGGCAGAAATGATCGCCAAGGCGTGCGAGCGGCTCATCGCGATTTCGGGTAGTAATGGCGCAGGCGAAGATGGCGCGGGGCAGGGGATCAGCCGCTTCGAGATGCCCTATCGCCTGATCGAGCGTGCCACTACCGGCCCGCGCCAGGCGTGACCGACGCTGCCGGGGCGGCATCCGCGGCCTCTGCCGATAGTTCTGTAAACGGGCGGCGCGGTCGCTGGCTCTATCCGCTTGCCATGCTCGGCGCCCATCTCGCCTTCATGCCGCTATTGGTCCTGCTGCTGCCGCGCCGGGTGGAGCGATTGGCAGCGGGCGCGGAGATCGACCCCGGTATAGCGGTCAGCTGGCTGCTGCTGGCTGGAGGGATTGCGGCCAGCATCGCGCATATTGCGGCGGGCGGCTGGAGCGACAGCTGGATCATCCGCCATGGCAACCGGCGCGGGATCATCGGGGTGGGACTGGCTGCGTTGATCGCTGCCTACGGATTGCTCGCGCTGGCACCGACCTTGGCGCTGCTGGGCGGTGCCTTCGTGCTGTTGCAGCTCGCCTTGAACCTGACCTTCAGCCCGCTGGGCGCCGTGCTGACCGATCATGTCCCCGACCGGGCGAAGGGCCGGATGGCCGGGTGGATGAATGCCGCGCTGCCGATCTCCACGATGACCATCGGCGGTTTCGCCTATGCCTTTCCCAGCGATTCGAACGCGGCTTTCGCACTGATTGCAGCGGGCATTGCGGCGACCATCCTGCCGCTATTGGTTTTCTGGGATTTCGGACAGGTAGCCGGGTCGGCCAGCTTCGCTCCGCAGGCCGAACGCCTGACCTCGGCCCGGTCGTCCGGAGGAAAGCTTCGCGGCGGTATCCTGCGCGATTTCGCAGCAGTGTGGACGGCGCGGTTCTTCATCCAGATGGGAGCGGCCTTCGCCATCGGATATCTGTATGTCACGGTTTCGGCAGCCATTGCCGACCCACGAGCCGGAGCAGGCTGGCCCGACCGGACGCCTTCCATACTGGTCGGCCAGCTGGCAATGGCGGCGGCAATCGTGGCGGTTTGCGCGGCGCTGGGCAGCGGGTGGATATCGGACCGGTTGAACCGCCGCGTCGCTCCGCTGGCGATTATCGCTGCGATTGCAGCAGTTGCGCTCGCTCTGCTGGCCGCGATGCCCGGCTGGCCGCTATTTATCGCAGCCTATGCGCTTTTCCATTTCGCGCTGACCGGTTTCCTGTCGATCGATACGGCATTGGTGGCGCAATTACTGGCGGACAATCCGCGGCGCGGGGCCTGGCTTGGCGTGATGAACCTCACCAACACCCTGCCGGCCATAATGGTGCCCTCGGCGGCACTGGCGGTTCTGGCTAGGGGCGAAACGCTCGCCGCGCTGGGCGGGTTGTTCGCCGCTTCCGCCTTCGGTGCCGCGCTGGCCGCGCTTCTGGTGATGCTGGTCAGGAACGTGCGCTGAGCGTGTGGCAAAGCTTTACAAGCCGCGTCTGGCAATCGTGCGATTTTGCGGTAGGCTGCCGCTCCACCACTTAACGACTATCACGCAGGGAGAGGCACATATGGCGCATCGTTTCGAGATCCGGAAGAACAAGAAGGGCGAGTTCGTGTCCTATTATGTCTACAATTCGGAATCGATCTTCTGGACCGAAGGCTATTCCAGCAAGACGGGCGCCAAGAATGCGATCAAGTCGATCCAGGAACGCGGCCCCAATTGCGAAGTGGTCGATACCACCGTCGAGTAACCCAGACAGCTCTCGGACCTAGCCGTTGAGGGTGAGCCAATCGCCCTTGGCGGCCAGCTCTGCGGCAGCGCTGGCCAGTTCGTCCGCCCGCTCGTTTTCCGCGTGTCCGGCATGGCCCTTGACCCAGTGCCACGTCACATCGTGGCGCTGGTTCAGCGTATCCAGCTCCTGCCAAAGATCGGCATTGGCGACCGGTTTCCGGGCCGCGTTCGTCCAGCCCTTGCGCTTCCAGCCGTGGATCCATTTGGTGATCCCATCGATCAGATATTTGCTGTCGGTGGTCAATTCGACCGTGCAGGGACGTCGCAAGGCCTCCAATGCGCGGATCGCAGCGAGCATTTCCATGCGGTTATTGGTCGTCTCCGCCTCGCCGCCGGATAGCTCCTTCTCCGTTTCGCCGGCATCGCCAGCATGGCGCAGGATCGCGCCCCAGCCGCCGGGGCCCGGATTGCCCTTGCACGATCCATCGGTGAAGATCTCGACCTTGCTGCGCGGATCGCTCATGCGCCGAACACCTCTGCACCGTGCGCCGCATAGAATTGACAGCGCCGCACGAAATCGACCGGATCCTTGCGCGTGACCAGCGCGTCGCCGGGCGTATCGATCCAGTCATAGGCGCGCGTGGCGACGAACCGCATCGCGGCCCCCTGGGCGAGCAGCGGCAGCGCCGCGCGTTCGGCACCGGACAAGGCACGCTGCTGCACATATCCGGCGAGCAGCCCGTCCGATATCTCCGGCAGGAAGGTCGCTCCATCATCGGCAAAGCACCAGGCGGCATGGGTCACGGCCAGATCGTAGGCGGTGATATCGTGGCAGGCGAAATAGAAATCGATCAGTCCGGTCACGTCGCTGCGCCGCATCAGCACATTGTCGGGAAACAGGTCTGCGTGAATGATGGAGTGCGGCAGGTCTTCAGGCCAATCGGCCAACAGGCGCGGCATGGCCTCGCGCACGAAGCCCGGCAGCGCGGGGTCTATTCCGGCAAGCCCTTGCTCGCCGCACTGATCGAACAATTGCTGCCAGTCGGCCGGGCGCAGATCGTTGGGGCGCCTCGCATCGTAATCCGCCCCCGCCGCGTGCATTTGCGCCAGCGCGCCGCCCACCGCATGGGCCTGCTGCGGCGTGGGACGATCGACCGAGACGCCGGGCAAAAATTCGATCAGCGCGACCGCTTTTCCGTCCAGCAGCCGGAAGGCCGCGCCTTCGCGGTCGTGGATGGTACGCGGAACCGGGCAATGCCGTGCGGATAGATGATCGAGCAGGCCGAGGAAAAACGGCAGATCCGCCAGCTCTATCCGCCGTTCATACATGGTCAGGATGTAGCGCGTCCCGCGATCATCGCCGCCTGCGGGGGAGCCGGTTGTCTCTATCAGCCAGTTCGAATTGGAAACCCCTTCCGCGATGCCCTTGGCCGAAACCAGTTCGCCGACATCGTAATGGGCGATCAGCGCCGCGAGATCTTCCGCGCCGAGATGGGTGTAGACGGCCATGGCTCGGCGTAATTCAGTCGGTCAGCTGGCGGGGGAGTTTGAAGACCATCTTTTCCTCGGTCGTGACCACGGCCCGTTCCTCCACTTCGCGCCATTCGCTCAAGCGGTCGATCACTTCGCGCACCAGCGTTTCGGGGGCGGAGGCTCCCGCTGTCAGCCCCAGCGTCCCCACGCCGTCGAGCCATTCCGGCTGGATATCGGCCGCGCGCCCGACCAGCCGCGCATCGGTGCCGCAGCGCTGGGCCACTTCGACCAGCCGCAGCGAATTGGACGAGTTGGGCGAGCCGATCACCAGCACCAGATCGCTGCCCGGCGCGATTTCCTTTACCGCGGCCTGCCGGTTGGATGTTGCATAGCAGATGTCCTCCGCCTTCGGACCTACGATCTGCGGATAGCGCGCTTGCAGCGCAGCCACGATTTCCGCCGTATCGTCCACCGAAAGCGTTGTCTGGGTAAGGAAAGCGAGCTTGTCCTCGTTGCCGAAGGGCAGTTTCGCGACATCCTCCAGCGTTTCCACCAATGTCATCCGCCCGGGCTCGACCTGGCCCATCGTTCCGATCACTTCGGGATGTCCGGCATGGCCGATAAACAGGATGTGGCGGTCTTTTTCCAGCTGGCGTTCGGCCTGGCGGTGGACTTTGCTGACCAGCGGGCAGGTCGCATCGAGATAATCCAGCCCGCGCCGGTCGGCTTCTGCGGGAACCGCCTTGGGCACCCCGTGGGCGCTGAACACCACCGGAGCGCCATCGGGCACCTCGTCCAGCTCCTCCACGAAAATCGCGCCCTTGTCGCGCAGCCCATCCACCACGAACTTGTTGTGGACGATTTCATGGCGGACATAGACCGGCGCACCATAGCGTTCGATCGCCCGCTCCACGATCTCGATTGCGCGGTCCACGCCCGCGCAGAAACCGCGCGGTGCGGCGATCAGGACGGTCAAGCCGGGCTTTACGCCGGCGGGGGTGGCGGCACGGCCGGTGGGAAAGGGGGCGTTCATGCGGGCGGCTCTAGCGTTTTGTGAACCGCCTCGCTAGGGCGCGTGAACATGCAAATTGCGATGGGAATGGCCTGAATGAATCGCGCAACCAAGTTGACTGCTCGCCTGATGGGATTCGCCGCGCTGGGGCTCGCCCTGGCCGGATGCGCCCGCGAAGGGGAGTTGGCGATGGCCGGCGACGGCGTCGGCATCACCGCCATCCGCACCGTTTGCCCGGCTGTCGGCGTGCCCGACTATACCGGCAATATCACGACCTTCGCAGGCAACGGCGCGCCGACGCTCGGCAATCTGGACGTGACCGCGACAATCACCAATGTGCGCAGCCAATGCAGCGAATCGAATGACAAGGTCTATTCGGCCGCCAGCTTCGATGTGCTGGCCCGGCGCAATGGCACCCAAGGCGCGAGACGGGTTGAATTGCCTTACTTCTCCACAGTGCTGCGCGGCAACAGTGCGGTCGTCTCCAAGCGGATCGGCACCGTCGTGATCGATTTCGCCGATGGCCAGGATCGCGCGACCGGCAAGGGCATCGCCGGTGCCTTCATCAACCGCGCCGATGCGACATTGCCGCAGGATATTCGCGAGCAGATCACGCGCCGCCGCAAGCCGGGGGACCCCGACGCAGCGCTCGATCCGCTGCAGGATCCGGCGGTGAAGGCAGCCGTCGCCCGGGCCAGCTTCGAATTGCTGGTCGGTTTTCAGCTGACCGAGGAGCAGCTGGCCTACAACGCCACGCGTTAAAGGTCGCTGCATCGGGCTTTGCCTGAGCGTCGCGAGGGGCTAGGCGCGCAGCCATGTCCAAAATTGCATCCGATCCGCAGACCCTGCACGCCAAATTTGCCGCCAAGGTCGGCGCGGTGCTCGCCGCGCTGGAAATGGAGGGCCATCTTCCCCCGGACACGCCGCACGGCAACGTTACGGTGGAGCCGCCCCGCGATCCCTCGCATGGCGACCTCGCGACCAATGCCGCGATGGTGCTGGCCAAGCAGGCGAAAACCAATCCGCGCGAACTGGCCGGTAGGATTGCCGAGAAGCTCACGGCCGACGCCGACGTAGACACCGCAGAGATTGCGGGGCCGGGCTTCATCAATTTGCGTCTGGCCGATCACGCCTGGGTCGAAGAGCTGCGCGCGATGGACTCGCTCGCCGCCGATTACGGCAAGTCGGCCCGCGGCGCAGGGCGCACCGTTAATATCGAATATGTCTCGGCTAACCCCACCGGACCGATGCATATGGGCCATTGCCGGGGTGCGGTGGTGGGCGATGCGCTGGCGGGCCTGCTGGAGTTTTCCGGCCATGACGTGGTGCGCGAATATTACGTCAACGATGCCGGCGGACAGGTCGACGTGCTCGCCCGCTCCGCCCATCTTCGTTACCGCGAGGCGCTGGGCGCAGATATCGGCGACATCCCCGAAGGGCTGTATCCGGGCGAGTATCTCAAGCCCGTGGGCGCAAAACTGGCTGCTGATCTGGGCGATCGCTATGCCGATGCGCCCGAAGACGAATGGCTCGCGATTTTTCGCGCCGAAGCGGTCGCGGCGATGATGGATTTGATCAAGTCGGACCTGGCCGTACTAGGCATCCATCACGATGAATTCGCTTCGGAAGCCGCTTTGCAAGCCGCCGGCAAGCCGGAAAAGGCGGAGGCCTGGCTGCGCGAACACGACCTCGTCTATGATGGCATGCTGGAGGCGCCAAAGGGCAAGCAGCCCGACGATTGGGAGCCGGTCGAGCTGCCTCTGTTTCGCTCGACGCGTTTCGGGGATGATCAGGACCGCCCGATCAGGAAATCCACCGGCAGCTGGACCTATTTCGGCGCCGATCTGGCCTATCATATGCAGAAGGCGGAGAAGGCCGACGAGCTGATCGATATCTGGGGTGCCGATCACGCCGGAACGGTCAAACGGATCAAGGCCGCTGTGGCCGCGCTGGCGCAGGGGCAGGACAAGACCATCCCGTTCGACGTGAAGATCGTCCAGATGGTTCAGTTGCTGCGCGATGGCGAGCCGGTAAAAATGTCCAAACGCTCGGGCAATTTCGTGACTCTGGCCGATGTGGCCAATGAAGTCGGCAAGGACGTGGTGCGCTTCACCATGCTTACTCGCAAGCCCGAAGCGCAGATGGATTTCGATTTTGCCAAGGTGGTCGAGGCGAGCAAGGACAATCCCGTCTTCTACGTCCAATACGCCCATGCGCGCATCCATTCGGCGCTGCGCAAGGGGGCGGAGGCCGGTTTTTCGCCCTCGGCAGAGGCACTTGAACGCCTGACCGGCGGCGATCTGGCGCTGGTAGCGCAGGCAGCACAGTTCCCGCGCATCGTGGAGGCGGCGGCGCAGGCGCGCGAACCGCACCGGATCGCGTTTTTCCTGTATGATCTGGCGGGGGCATTCCATTCCTACTGGAACGCCGGCAACGACGATCCGCAAAAACGCGTCATCGTGGCACAGGACGCGGATTTGAGCGGCGCGAGGCTTTTCCTGTGCGCGGCAATCGGGCAGGTTATTCGAAACGGCCTCGCCATATTGGGCGTCGAGGCTGTCGAGGAGATGTGAAGATGGCCAGTTCCGATAATTACGGCCCGAACGATAACGGGCAGGATGGCAACGGGGACGAAACGTTCGGCGAAGTGGACGGCACGCCGATGGAAGTCGGCGACGAATATGTCGATGAGGAACGGCTGGAACTGGACGAGGAAGAGCGCCTGCCCTGGCTGGAATCGGCCGATTACGACGATGAGAACACCTCCAGCGATACCGGCAAGATTGTCGGCCTGATATTGATCGCCTTGCTGTTGCTCGCGCTGCTGCTCGGTGCGCTGTGGTGGATGTTCAATCGCGGGCCGGATCCGGAACTGGTTGCCGATGGCAGCACGATCGAAGCACCCGAAGGTGAATACCGCGAACGTCCGGACGATCCAGGTGGGCGCGATTTCGACGGCACCGGCGATGTCGCACCGGCGGTTGGCGAAGGCCAGACTCGCGAAGGCCGCCTGGCGCAGGATCGCGAAACTTCCGCATCGCGCAGCAGTGGTTCGGGCGAAACCGCCTCCAGCGATACGAGCGGGACTGCCTCTGCCACCGGCGGCGTCGGCGTGCAGGTCGGCGCATATTCCACGCGCGATTCGGCGCAGCGAGGCTGGAACCAGCTGCGCGGGCAGACCGAGGCGCTGTCCGGCGTGAAATACCGCATCGTAAAGGGGCAGGCCGATATCGGCACCGTGTACCGCCTGCAGGCCGTGGCGAGCGATGCGAATGCCGCAAACGCGCTGTGCCGCCGTCTAAAGGGCGATGGGCTGGCCTGTCAGGTCAAGCGATAGGGGCAATAACCGCGCCCTGCTTCGCCAAGGAGCGGGTACGGGCGCGGTTTTGCACATCCCCTTGACGCGGAAAACTTGCCTAAGCCGCAGGAAACTGCGAATCTTTGCCCTATGACGCCTGCCATATTCGGTATTGCCGGACCCAAGCTCAGCGACGATGAGCGCGCTTTCTTCACCGATGCCGATCCGGCGGGCTACATCCTGTTTGCCCGCAATTGCGTGACCCGCGACCAGATGCGCCGGCTGACGGATGATTTGCGCGCCCTGCATGGCCACGAAAAGACGCTGATTTCCATCGATCAGGAAGGCGGGCGGGTGTCTCGCATGAAGCCGCCCGAATGGCCCGCATATCCAGCTGGCGAAGCGTTCGACCGGCTTTATCAGGTCGCACCCGCGTCGGCGATCGAGGCGGCGCGCGCCAATGCGGAGGCGATGGGGCGCGAATTGGCTCACGTCGGAGTCAATGTCGATTACCACGCACCCTTCGACGTTCGCCGCCCCGAAACCGATGCGGTGATCGGCGACCGTGCGCTGGGCTCGGACCCGATGCAAGTGGCGGCGCTGGGGCGAGCGACCCTGTCCGGGCTGGGGCGCGCAGGCGTGGTCGGCTGCCTGAAACATATGCCCGGCCACGGGCGGGCGACCGCCGACAGCCACAAGGAAATGCCGGTGGTCACCGCCAGCGCGGAAGAGCTGGAAACCGATCTGGAGCCGTTCCAGACGTTGCGCGACACACCCATCGGGATGAGCGCCCATATCCGCTTTCCGGTCTGGGACGAACGCAACCCGGCCACGCTGTCGCCGTTCATTATCCAGACCATTATCCGAGAGAAGATCGGGTTCACCGGCCTGCTACTGACCGACGATATCGATATGCAGGCCCTCGACGGCACCATTCCCGAGCGCGCCGAGCGCGCCATCGCGGCGGGCTGCGATATCGTGCTGAATTGCTGGGCGAAACTGGACGACATGGCTGGTATCGCCGAGCGTGTGCCGCCGATGTCTGACGAGGTGAGCTTGCGGCTGGACTATGCGTTGAAAGGCGCAGGCGAGCCGCAGGACGAGATAGAAACCGCCGAATTGATCGCCAAGCGCGACGCCCTGCTGGAACAGGCGGCATGACCGATCAGCCGCTGATGCTGCGCGATGAAGGCAGCGCCGACGAGGCTGCCTGGATCACGCCTGCATCGGCCGAAACGCCGGACGATTCGCTCTATCTGGAACTGGACGGGTGGGAAGGCCCGCTCGATCTGCTGCTCGATCTGGCGCGGCGGCAAAAGGTCGATTTGCGGGCGATTTCGATCCTGTCGCTGGTCGATCAATATCTGGATTATATCGAGCGTGCCGAGGCGCTGCGGCTGGAACTGGCGGCCGATTACCTGGTGATGGCGGCGTGGCTCGCCTACCTCAAATCCGCGCTGCTCCTGCCGAAGGAGGAGCAGGAAGATCCGAGCCCGGAAGAACTCGCGCTGCGGTTGCAGCTCAGGCTCCAGCGGCTCGGCGCGATGCGCGAATCTGCGGCGCGAATGATGGCGCGCGACCGGATCGGGCGCGATATCTTCCTGCGCGGCGCACCCGAAGGTCTGCGGATCGATCGCAAGACCAGCTGGCGCTGCGACTGGTACGACCTCGTGCAGGGCTACGGACAGGTAAAGGCGCGCACCGCACCGGCGATCCACATGGTCCGCGAGCGCGCGGTGATGACTCTCGACAGCGCGCTGGACCGCGTTTCCGCCATGTTGGGAGTGACGCTCGACTGGATGGCGCTGGAGGAATTTCTGCCGCCGCACGCCGATGCGCAGCTGCGCCGATCGGCCAAGGCGAGCAGCTTCGTCGCGGCGCTGGAACTGGCCCGGCTGGGCAAGGCGGAACTGGCGCAGGACGAGACTTTCGGCGAGCTCAGGCTGAGGCGGATCAAGGCGTGAGCGAGCAGCCGGACGATCTGGCGCGCGCGGTGGAGGCGACCCTGTTCGCTTCCGAAGAACCTTTGAGCCTGGAGCAGCTGGCGCATCATCTGGGCGATGCCGAGCACGCGGCGGTGCGCGCTGCGCTGCAATCGCTCGCCGTACATTATGACGGGCGCGGCGTCTGCCTGGTGGAGCGAGCGCGCAAATGGCATTTCCAGACCGCGCCCGATCTGGCGCACCTGCTGCGGCGCGAACGCGAACAGGTCCGCAAGTTGAGCCGTGCCGCGACCGAGGTGCTCGCCATCATCGCCTATCACGAACCGGTCAGCCGCGCAGAAATCGAATCGATTCGCGGGGTACAGACCGCCAAGGGCACGCTGGACGTGTTGATGGAGGCGGGCTGGGTCCGCGTCGCCGGACGCAGAGAGGTGCCGGGCCGCCCGGTCATCTATGCCACCACGCCCGAATTTCTCCAGCATTTCGGGCTGGCCAGCCGCCGCGATTTGCCCGGAATCGACGAATTGCGCGCCGCCGGGCTGCTCGATCCTGTGGATGATGCCTACGATGCGCTGATCGGCGAGCCGGCGGGTGATGAAGCGGACGAGCAGGAAGGCCGGGTGGATCGCGGCGATGCTGCAATCGAAGGCGGAGACGCAACGGCTGGTTGAGCGTGGCCATACGGGTGCTGGCGCTGGCGCTGCGCAATCCCTATATCGGGGGCAACGCCGCTTCGGCGGGCAAACAAATTGAGAGAAACGCAATGGGTATCGGCTGGCCGCAACTTCTGGTGATCGCGCTGGTGGTGCTCGTGCTGTTTGGGCGCGGGCGCATCTCCGAAATGATGGGCGATTTCGGGAAGGGCATCAAAAGCTTCAAGAAGGGGCTGAACGAGGATGAGGGCAGCAATCCTGCTGCGTCCGATGAGCCATCTGCCCGAATCGAAGGCCCCTCCCACGAGGCGAAGCCGGCCGCAGAAGCAGCCAAACATCCGCAGCCTGCCGACAAGCGGGATTAAGGCCGGGGCCGCGCCATGTTCGATATAGGCGCGCCCGAATTGCTGGTGATTGCGGTGGTCGCAATCCTGGTCATCGGGCCCAAGGAAATGCCCAACGCTCTGCGGATGGCTGGCCGCTGGATCGGCAAGATCAGGCGCGTCTCCTCTCATTTCAAATCGGGCGTCGATGCGATGATCCGCGAGGCGGAGCTGGAAGAGATGGACAAGAAATGGCAGGCGCAGAACGAGGCCATCATGGCTGCACATCCGCCGGCTACGGCCGAATCGCAGATGGAACCGATACGGCCCGGCCCCGATAGTGGTCAGGCGGAAATCGAACGCGCTGCCGAACCACCTGCGCCCGATCCGGCCCGGCAAAAGCCCAAGACCGGGGGCGATTCGCCCGATACACCTGCGCCCCCGCCCTGAACGCGTAGCATGGCTTTGAAAGATCTCGACGACACGCAGGCACCGCTGCTCGATCATCTGGTCGAGCTGCGCGGCCGGCTGGTGCGCTGTGTGGCGGCGCTGGCGGTTGCATTCGGCGTGTGTCTGTATTTCGCCGACCCGATCCTTGGCTTCCTGATCAAACCGCTGAACGATGCGTTTCCCGCAGGTGAGGGCCAGCTTATTTTCACCAAGCTTTACGAAGTGTTCTTCGTCGAGCTGAAAGTGGCGCTATTTGCCGGGTTCTTCGTGAGTTTCCCGATCATCGCCAACCAGCTTTGGGCGTTCGTCGCACCGGGTCTCTATGCGAAGGAGAAGCGCGCTTTCCTGCCATTCCTGGTCGCTACGCCAATCCTGTTCACAGCGGGCGGTGCGCTGGCCTATTTCATCGTCATGCCGACGGCCTTCACCTGGTTCCTTGGGTTTGAAGGCGAGGCGGGTGGGCTGGCGATCGAGGCTTTGCCATCGGCTGGCGACTACCTTTCGCTGGTCATGCAGTTTATTCTGGCCTTCGGGATCAGCTTCCTGTTGCCGGTGCTGTTATTGTTGCTCAACCGTGCGGGGATCGTCAGCCGAGCGCAGCTGGCGGGCGCGCGGCGCTATGTTATCGTGGGTGTGGTCGCCTTGGCGGCAATCGTCACACCGCCCGACCCGGGTTCGCAATTGCTGCTCGCTTTCCCGCTGCTGGTGCTGTTCGAAGGCTCGCTCTTGATCATGCTGCTGGGTGAGCGCCGCAAGGGCAAAACGGGCGGTCTGACCGAAGAAGCATCTACACCGAATGACGAAAGTGCGGCTCCCGGCGAAAGTTGACCGAACCGGTCCAATGCTGTTCGCGAAACGGTGTGCCTGTCGCCGAACCGCCATCGGCCTTCAGTAAGTTACGTGATCTACCTGACCGCGCTGGCTTTGCTCGTCGCGGTGGCCGAGTCATCGGTTTTACCGAACACCTATTTCGAGCGATCGATGGTCAATGACTACTGGGAAAAAGCCAAAAAAACGGGGCCCGCAGGCCCCGTCTTGATATTGGTATGTCGCGAGGACTTAGCGGCTGAGCGCGTCGTCGTCGTCACCATCCGCAGCAATGATGATGCCTGCGATGATGGCTGCTGCTGCGAGCAGAGCAAGAATGATAGCCGAGCCATCAGTTTCGCCGCCCAGTTCAGCCGGTGCTTCGACGGGAGCCGGCATGCGGTCCACGTTCGACTGCGCGAGAACCGGCGAGGCGGTCAGGGTGAGAGCGGCTGCCGCTGCTGCGATGGTTCCGATTTTCATTACTCGTACTCCTTCGAGAGATTTCTCGTGTTCAAATTTCAAGGTCTGAATAAGCGACCTAGGCTAGGCTTGCAAGGTTAAAACGGGGGGGCGGGGGTGTGGTTTCCATTCAATATGTCGATAATACAACACTATCCATCGTATTACTGAATTACATACATCTTTTGATACCAATCCTTGGGACCGAAGGTGCATTTCGTCACAATCCACCTTGGCCTATCCGCCGACCGGTAAACGTCGCCTTAACGCGCAGATTTTCGCGCTACTCATGACATTCCTGTTCAGTCTCGGAACTTCAACGGACAAGCCCGTGAAGGGTTCCCAAGCTTTTGTTAGTATGACCCAATAATTCTGCCAGGTACTATCGGGACCTGTTCGCACTCGTCTACGGCTGCGATTTCTGCCCTGCGGTGAACACCCGCCGACCAGCCAACCAGGTTTGTAAAACCCGGGCGGCGCGAAGTTCCGATGGGCTGGCGAGCATCGGATCGCGGTCCAGCATGACGAAATCCGCCCATTCGCCGGTAGCAATGCGTCCGAACCGGCCATCGGCGAATCCGGCAAAGGCCCCGTTCGCGGTAAACCCGGCCAGTGCCGTTTCGCGCGATACCGCTTCATGCGCTCGCCAACCGCCAAATGGCTGTCCGTCGGCATCGGCGCGGCTGAACGCGGTTGCCAGCCCGGCAAAGGGATCGGGCGATTCGACTGGCGCGTCCGATCCGAACACCAGCGGCGCACCGGTTTGTCCCACCGTTTTCCACGCATAGGCACCCTCCAGCCGCGCTTCGTCGAGCCGTGCCTCGGCCATCAGCCGGTCGGAAGTCTGGTGGACGGGTTGGAAGCTGGCGATCGTGCCGTGACTGCCGAATCGGACAATATCGGCTGGGTCGATCACCTGAGCGTGCTCGATTCGCCAGCGACGATCGCCGTCGAACTTGTCGCTCAGCGCGTCTATTGCGAACAGCGCATCGGCATTTGCCGCATCGCCAATCGCATGGATCGCCGGTTGGAAGCCCGCCAGCGCGGCGCGGACCAGCGTGTTGCGCAATTGCGCCCCGGCCATCAGCGGCAGGCCGCGATTGTCCGGGTCGTCCGCATAAGGGCGTTTGAGCCAGGCACCGCGCGAACCCAGCGCGCCATCGAGATACAGTTTCACCCCGTTCAGCCGCAGCCTGTCGTCATACAGCCACGGGGTCGGGCCGGAGCCGCCGATCAGTTCGGTCTGCTCGATCCCCGCACCATAGGCTATGATGCGAATATTCAGCCGCCCTCCATCGCCCGCCCGGCGGAAGGCCTGCCAGTCCTCTATGGTGGAGCCCATATCGGCCACGGCGGTGATACCGAATGCGGCCAGCTTGCGCTGCGCCAGGTCCAGCGCGCGGTCGCGGTCGGAGGCGCGCGGGGCAGGGATTACGGCGTTGACCAGCGCCTCTGCCGCATCGACGAATACGCCCGCCGGTGCTCCCGACCCGGGCACGCGCTCTATTCGGCCCCCTGCGGGATCGACGGTTTTGGCGGTTACTCCTGCTGCTTCGATGGCGAGCGTGTTGGCCCAGCCGGCATGGCCATCGACACGCTGCAGATAGACTGGCCGATCGGAAACCACCGCATCGAGCTCGGCAGCGGTGGGGAAACGGCCCAGTCCCCAGATTTCCTGATTCCAGCCTCGCCCCAGAATCCACGGACGGTCGGGGTTTTCCGCGGAGAAGGCCGCGATGGCTGCCTGCGCCTCTGCCAGCGACCTGGTGCCCGAAAGGTCCAGCGTCATCGCGCCCAGCCCGATGCCCATGACGTGGACATGGCTGTCGATAAGTCCGGGGATTACGAATCGTCCTTCGCCATCGACGAGGTAATCGGTGCGCGGGCGATCGTCGCCGCGTTCCAGCACCTGTGCGATGCGGCCATCATCGTCGATCACGAAGCCGGTGAAGCGTTCCACCTCGCCGGATGTGCCGATGGTGACGCCCTGGATATTGTCCACCAAGGTATCGGCCGCCGCCGGTACGGAGCAAAACAGCGCCGCGAGAGCGGTAAATCGGGCAAGTCGCGCAAATCGCATCAAGTTCTATCTTTCGTTGTGTCAGCGGCGGGAAGCCGGGAGATGAGTGCACTGGTATCCTGCCGCCCGCGGCCGCCCGCCTGTATCTCGGCGTAGAATTGATCGACCAGCGCGGTGACGGGGCTGGACAGGCCCAGCCGGTTCGCTTCGGCCAGGGCATAGGCCAGATCCTTGCGCATCCAGTCGATGGCGAAGCCGAAGTCGAAATCGCCCGCCATCATCGTTTTCCAGCGGTTTTCCATCTGCCAGCTTTGCGCCGCGCCGCCGGAAATCGCCTCCAGCACCTTGCCTTCGTCCAGCCCGGCCCCCTGGACCAGCCGGATCGCTTCGGACAATCCGCCCAGCACCCCGGCGATACACATCTGGTTGGCCATCTTGGCGGTTTGCCCCGCACCGGCCGGGCCGACATGGACGATCCGTTTGCCATAGGCGCGCATAACCGGCTCGGCTTGCTCGAACGTATCCGGCAAGCCGCCGCACATGATCGCCAACGCGCCATTTTCCGCGCCTGCCTGGCCGCCCGATACCGGCGCGTCGAGAAAGGCAATGTCGCGCTCGCCAGCCTGTGTGGACAAGCGGCGGGCGAGGTCGGCGGAAGTGGTGGTGTGATCGATCAGCAGGCCGCCCGGCGCCATCGCGGCCAGTGCGCCTTCGCTGCCCAGCAGCACTTGCTCCACGTCTTCGTCATTGCCGACACAGGCGATCACGATATCTGCCTCACCGGCGGCCTGCGCCGGAGTAGGTGCGGTGGCGGCCTGTAATTCGGTCAGCCCGGCCAACCATTCGGCGGACCGGCTGGCGGTACGGTTATAGGCTGTCACGCAGTGGCCGGCGCGCACCAGATGCGCGGCCATCGGGGCGCCCATGACACCCAGCCCGATAAAGGCGATCTTGCGATTGCGACCCGCAGCATGTTCCATCCGCGCCCGCCTAAAGACAATATGCCGGTGAAGCAAAAATTTTTGGGCAAGCCAGTGCATTGCCGCTAGGGCGAGCGACATATGACGCAAGCCAATCCAGCCTCGCCATCCGACTCCCAATCATCGGCAACCGAACTGCTGACGGTGGACCATGTTCGCGCTGCTGCGGAGCGGATCAGGGATGCGGTGGTGCGCACGCCCACGATGCATTCGATCACCCTGTCGAAAATCACCGGCGCGCAGATCTGGCTGAAGTTCGAAAACCTCCAATTTACCGCTGCATATAAGGAACGCGGTGCGCTCAACGCGCTGCTGTTGATGGAGGACGAGCGGCGCAAGCGCGGCGTGATCGCAGCATCGGCAGGCAATCACAGCCAGGGACTGTCTTATCACGGCACGCGGCTCGGCGTGCCGGTCACCATCGTGATGCCGCGCACCACGCCCACGGTGAAGGTGATGCAGACCGAAAGCGTCGGCGGCAAGGTGGTGCTGGAAGGCGAGACATTCGACGAGGCCTATGCCCATGCCTGCAAGCTGGAAAAGGAACTGGGGCTGACCTTCGTCCACCCGTTCGACGATCCCGACGTGGCGGCGGGTGCGGGCACGGTGGCGCTGGAAATGCTGGAGGATGCGCCCGAACTCGATTGCATGGTGACGCCGATTGGCGGCGGCGGGCTGATCTCCGGCATGTCTACGGTGGCCAAGGCGCTGCGCCCCGAAATGGAAGTGATCGGCGTGCAATCGGCGCTGTTCCCCTCGATGTTCAGCCATATCAAGCGCGAGGAGCGACCCTGCGGCGGCGATACGCTGGCGGAAGGTATCGCGGTCAAGGCGCCGGGCCGCTTCACTTCGCAGATCATTGCCGAGCGAGTCGACGATATTCTGCTCGCGGAAGAAGCGGATCTGGAAAAGGCGGTGTCGCTGCTGCTCCAGATAGAAAAGACCGTGGTCGAAGGGGCAGGGGCCGCCGGGCTGGCGGCGGTCATGGCCAATCCGGACCGGTTTGCGGGCAAGAATATCGGGCTGGTGCTGTGCGGCGGAAATATCGACACAAGGCTGCTCGCCAATGTGCTGCTGCGCGATCTGGCCCGGTCGGGCCGGCTGGCGCGGCTGCGGGTAACCCTGCAGGATCGGCCCGGTGCGCTGTTCAAGGTGATGCATGAATTCGATGCGCACAACGTCAACATCATCGAAATCTATCACCAGCGTATCTTCACCTCGCTGCCGGCCAAGGGCCTGATAACCGATATCGAATGCGAGGCGCGCGACCGGCAGCAACTCGATGCGCTGATCGCTGCGCTGCGCGGCAAGGGCTATAAAGTTAGCTTGGTGGAGCTGGACTGACCCGTTCCGGGGCATGCCGGGCGGCGAGGCCTCGCGCTGTGCAAATTTACCACCGGCTTACCGGGTTTTGTAGTTAAGGGTCTTTTACCGGACCGCCAGGGGATGCATAAAGGTCTCACGCCGCGATTCACGGATCACGTCCGCATGTCGCTCGATACGAAATCTTGCAGGATACCGCCCCCGCCGTGACGGCCCCCGTTCGCTTCCCCCGGTTCTTCGTGACCAGCCCTTCGCCCTGCCCCTATCTGCCGGGCAAGAGCGAGCGCAAGGTGTTCACCGAGCTGAAGGGCCCGCATGCGGACGATCTGAACGAAGCGCTGGGCCGAATCGGTTTCCGCCGCAGCCAGACCGTCGCTTATCGTCCCAGCTGCGTGGACTGCCGCGCCTGTGTGTCGGTTCGCGTTGCCGCGCAGGAATTCGCCCCGTCCAAGACGCAGAGCCGCAATCTCAAGCGCAATCTGGACCTGGTAACCTCGGAATGCCGCCCCTGGGCCACGGCGGAACAGTTCGATCTGCTGCAGAAATATCTGGGCCAGCGGCACCCCGGCGGTGGCATGGTCGGCATGGACGAGGTTGATTATGCCGACATGGTGGAACATACGCCTGTTTCGAGCTATCTGACTGAATATAGGGAGCCTGCCGATGGCATTGTGCCGGGTCGCTTGGTAGGTGCCTGTTTGACCGATCGCCAGAGCGATGGGTTATCGATGATTTATAGTTTCTACGACCCGGAGCATGAGGCACGCAGCGGGCTTGGTAACTACATCATTCTCGATCATATCCGACGCGCGGCGGAAGAAGGCCTCCCTTATGTCTATCTTGGATATTGGGTCGATGGTGCCGCGCGCATGCAATATAAAGTGCGTTACCGCCCGCTCGAACGGCTCGGCCCCGATGGATGGGAACGGCTTTCACGCGAAGAGCAGGACGATCTTATCGCGCAGGCAACCGCACCCGGCAGCCAGCGCAAGCCCGTCGGCGGGGGAACCAAGGACGGCGATCAGGGGCAGTACCGCGTCGAAAGCTAGGCTGCGCGTTCTCGCTTCCATCCTCGCGGCAACCGGCATTGCCGCGCCGGCGCTGGTCCAGCCGCTGGCCGCGCAGGACCTTTCGGCACCGCAAAGTCTGGAAGATCTGATTCCCGATTCGGCGGTGGAAAATCCCGAAGCATGGGCCGAGCAGGGCGTGCCCGATCCGGAAACCGAAGAAGACCGCCCGCCGTTCCTCGAACCGGATTCGCCCCTCGCCGAAATGCCGGACCTTCTGGTGCCCTGGCCGGACGATCTGGAACTGCCGGCGCTGGTCGAGCTGGAGCCGAGCGAAGACACCGATTTTGCGGCGGTCGAATTGCCGCCGATGACCGATATGCCGGCGGCGGACCTGTTCGAGATCAGCGACGATCTGATTCTCGCCTTTCCCGAGGACCAGGATCGCTTCCCCGAGCAGACCGAATTTCTCGAACGCTTCACCATGCTGTCCACCGTGGTCGCGCTGGATGACGATGATGACGAGAATATCGCCCAGCTCGCCGCCCGTGCGCGCGAGGACGAGGCGCTGCTGGGCACCTTGCTGCGCGTCTACGGCTATTACGATGCACAGGTGATTCGCAGCGTCGGGGCGGTCCAGCCGGGCGACGATTCGGTCGAGCTGGACGTACCTGCAGTGCGCTTCGACGTGTTGCCGGGCGTGCGCTATCGCTTCGGCGCGGTCGATCTGGGCAATCTGGGCCAGGCTCCCGATGCCGGGATGCTGCGCGACACGTTCGAGATCCAGCCAGGCGATCCGCTGTCCAGCGACAAGATCGTGGAAGAACAGTTCGATCTCGACCGGAAGCTGGGCGAATCCGGCTATCCCTTTGCAGTAATCGACGGGCCGAGCCTGCTGATCGACCACGACCGGGACGAAGGCGATCTGACCATGCCGGTCAGCCCCAACGGCAAATATGTATTCGGCGACGTGACCAGCAGCCTGCCCGAATTCCTTTCCGGCAGACATTTGGCGACCATTGCGCGCTTCGATCCCGGCGATGTCTACAAGCGCAGCCTGCAACAGGATTTGCGCCGCGCAGTGACCGCCACCGGGCTGGTCGGCAGCGTGACCGTGACCCCGCGCGAAGTAGAAGCGCCGAGCGCGGACGAGCCCGGCATCGTCGAGCTGGATGTCGGCATCACCAAGGCGCCCTTGCGGACCGTGGCCGGGGCGATCGGCTACGGCACCGAAGAAGGCGTCCGGGTCGAGGCGAGCTGGGAGCATCGCAATTTGTTCCCGCCCGAGGGCGCGCTGCGCGTGCGCGGAATCGTCGGCACGCAGGAACAGCTGCTGGGCGTTACTTTCAAGAAGAATAATTTCGGCGGGCGCGACCGTATCCTGACGCTCGATGCCTTTGCCAGCACGCTGGATAGCGATGCGTTCGATGCGCAGACGATCGGTATCGTCGGCAATTACGAGCGCACTTCCAACCTGCTGTTCCAGAAGCCGCTGAGCTGGTCGTTCGGCTTCGAGGTTCTGGGGAGCCGCGAGCGGCCACCTTCGGTGAACGGGGTGGTCTCCCCGCGCGAGGAATATCTTATCGCCGCGCTGCCGGTCAGCGCGCTGATCGACACGACCGATTCGCTGCTCGACCCGACCGGCGGGTTTCGTCTAGGCGGCCGGCTCGCACCCGAAACCTCCCGTAATAGCGGGATGCAGAGCTTCTACCTGCGCAGCCAGGTCGATGCGAGCTACTATCAGGCATTTGGCGGCGATGCGCCCGATGAAGGACGGCCTTTGGTCGTTGCCGGGCGGGTGCGGCTGGGCACGATGCCGGGCGCGGATCTGGCCGATATCGCGCCTTCGCGCCGCTATTATGCGGGCGGCGGCGGATCGGTGCGCGGCTACGGCTTCCAGCAGATCGGCCCGCGCGACACTCTGGGCGAACCCAGCGGCGGTCGCAGCCTGGTCGAATTGTCGCTGGAGGCGCGCATTCCCACCAGCTTCCTCGATGGTGCGGTATCGGTGGTGCCGTTCATCGATGCTGGCAGCGTGTCTCGCTCCGTGACACCCGATTTCGAGACCATTCGCGTCGGCGCGGGCGTGGGTGTCCGCTATCACACCGGCTTCGGTCCGCTGCGCGTCGATGTCGCTACGCCGATCAATCCGGGGCCGGACGATAGCCCTGTTGCCATCTACGTGTCGCTTGGTCAGGCGTTCTGATGGCGACCGAAACAGATCAGGCCGAGCTGGACGACCAGCCCGCCGAGGATGTGCCGACCAGACGGTCATACGCTCGGCGCGCGGGCAAGTGGCTGCTGGGTATCGCGGCGCTGCTGCTGGCATTGGCGGCCGCCGTCCTGCTGTTCCTGAATACCGGGCCGGGCAAGCGCTTCATCGTCGATCAGATTGCCGATCTCGGGCTGGAATCCGGGCTGGAGATCGAAATCGGCCGGATCGAGGGGAGCATCTATTCCGATGCGGTGCTGCACGATATTTCCCTGTCCGATCCGCAGGGCGTTTTCCTCACCGTACCGCGCGCGGAACTGGATTGGCGTCCGCTCAGCTGGCTGTCCAGCGGGCTCGATATCCGTTCGCTGACAGCCCGGCGCGGCACCTTGTTACGGCTTCCCGAACTTAATCCCGGCGATCCCGATGCGCCGCTGCTGCCCGGTTTCGATATTCGCATCGACCGGCTGGAACTGGACGATTTCACCATCGCCGAAGGAATCGCTGGCGACCAAGCCGTATCGCCGGTCGATCTGGTGGCGAAAGTGGATATTCGCGGCGGGCGGGCGCTGGTCGATGCCGAGGGTGCGCTGGGCGAAGCGGACCGGTTCGACCTGCTGCTCGATGCGCTGCCCGATGGCAATGAGTTCGACCTGCAACTGGCGCTGCAGGCTCCGCAAGGCGGCGCGATCGACGGATTGTTCGGCCTTGGCGCAAGCTACGAAGCGCAGATTGCCGGGGCCGGTACATGGAGCGAGTGGAACGGCACGCTGAATGCCACGCGCGGTGGGGCCGCATTCGCCGATCTGGCACTGACTGCAAATTCCGGGCTCTACGGCTTCGACGGGGTAGTGGATCCGAGCGGGTTCCTCTCCGGCCTGCCCGCCGATGCGCTGGGGCGGCGCTTGCAGATAGAGGGCGAGGGGACGTTTGCCGAAAGGGTCCTCGAAGGCGAAATCAAGCTGGCTGGCCGCGCTATTCGGGCGGAAGCATCGGGCGCAATCGACCTGGCAGAAAATCTCGTGCGCGGGCTCGATCTGCAAGCCGTACTGACCGATCCCAAGCTGCTGGGCCCCGATATGACGCTGGAGGGTGCGCGTCTGACCGCCACTGCCGATGGCGCGCTGAACGATCTGACCATCCAGCACGATCTGCGCGTGGACCGCTTCGTTTCGGGCGACACGCGCCTTGCCGATCTGCGGCAGCAGGGCCGCGCCACCTGGGATGGTGCGCGGCTGGTGCTGCCCTTCGATGCCACGGTGCAGCGTGTGCAGACCGGCAATAAATTGCTCGATCCGCGTCTGGTCGGCGGAACGCTGCTGGGCAATCTTATCTATCAGGGCGACCGGCTGACTTCGGACGCGCTGCGGCTGAATTTTCCGGGGCTGAGCGCGCGATTGGCGCTCGATGGCAATATTGCCGACAGCCGCTATCGCCTGTCCGGCCCGGTCGCCGCCAACGGGCTCGCCTTCGACGATATCGGGACGGTCAATGCCGGGGCCGATATCGATTTCAGCATCGATGCCGCGGCCAACTGGACCCTGCGGGCCATGGTCAATGGCCGCGTCGCCAACGTGACCAACGCCACGCTGGCCAATTTGGCGGGTGAGCCGATCCGTATCGGCGGCGCGGTGTCGCTTGGCAGCGCAGCGCCGCTGGTGTTCGACGATTTGCGGCTGGATGCGGCCAAGCTGCAGATGGCGCTCGATGGCACTATCACCGACGGCTCCACCGCCATTGCGGGCACGGGGTCCCATATCCAATATGGCGATTTCACGGTGCAGGCCACTCTGGCGGACGATGGCCCGCGCGCCGAACTCGTTTTCGCCAATCCGCTGCCCGCAGCAGGGCTGCGCGATGTGCGCGTGGCGCTCGCACCGATCGAGGATGGTTTCCGGATCGATACGGAAGGCGGCTCCACCCTTGGCCCGTTCAATGGCGGGTTCGACCTGTTCGCCCCGGCGGATGGCCCCACGCGGATCGCAATCGATGAATTCAACGTCTGGGAAACCTCGCTGACAGGTGAGCTGGTCCTGGCCGATGCCGGGGTCGAGGGCGCCCTGGCCCTGGCCGGGGGCGGGCTGGACGGTACCATCGCGCTGTCGACCCGGGCAGGCGGGCAGGCATTCGATGTCGATATTGCAGCAAATGATGCAAGCTTCGGCGGCGACACACCGATTTCCGTGCGCCGGGCCACTATCGATGCCAGCGGGCTGATTGTGGGCGATGACAGCACGATCGAAGGCAGCGCCTATGCCGAAGGCTTGCGCTACGGCACCCTGTTCCTTGGCCGAGCGGCGGCACAGGCGGAAATTCGCAACGGGGTGGGCGAGGCTACCGCATCGATCGCCGGGCGGCGCGGTAGCCGCTTCGCGATGCAGATGCAGGCCACCTTCGATTCAGAGCGCATTGCCGCCATCGCGCGCGGCGAAGTGGCGGGCAAGTCGCTGACCATGCCGCGCCGCGCCGTGCTGACCAGCCTGGAAACCGGCGGCTATGCGCTCGCGCCGACGCAAGTGAGCTATGGCGACGGCGACGCGGTGCTGTCCGGCCGTTTTGGCGGCGATGATCTGGAGCTGGACCTGCAATTGTCGGACATGCCGCTATCGCTGGTGGATGTCGTGCTGGCCGATGTCGGTCTGGGCGGGACCATATCGGGCGCGGTCGAATTCCAGGATCGGGCGGGCGAGTTGCCGACTGGTAGCGCGCGGGTCAAGATCGATAATCTCACCCGGTCCGGCCTTGTCCTGACCTCGCGTCCGGCCGATGTCGCGCTGTCGGCGCGGCTTGGCAGCGATCAGCTGGGCTTCCGCGCAGTGATCGATGAGGGCGGTGAACGGCGCGGGCGCTTGCAGGGCAGGATTGCCGGCTTGCCGCAATCGGGCAGTTTGGCCGAACGGATGAATGCGGGCAATCTGGAGGCGCAGCTGCGCTATGGCGGTCCGGCCGATGCGCTGTGGCGTCTGGCGGCGATCGACGCATTCGATCTGACCGGACCGGTCAACATCGCAGCCGACGTCACCGGCAGCCTGGCCAATCCCCGCGTGCGCGGCTCGCTCGCCAGCAGCGATTTGCGTGTGCGTAGCTCGCTTTCGGGAACCGACGTGGGCAACGTGACCGCGCGCGGCACCTTCTCCGGATCGCGCCTGCGCCTGCGCCGCTTTACCGGCACTACGCCAAATGGTGGGACGGTCAGCGGCAGCGGTGTGGTGGATCTGGAAGGGCTGGGGCAGAGTATCGAGGGCTCCAACGCCTTTCGCGGGCCGCAGCTGGATATCAGGGTGGCCGCGCGCAATGCCGAATTACTCGACGCTCGCGGTATCTCGGCCACTATCACGGGACCCCTGCGGATCGTTTCCAATGGCAGCGGGGGCACGATTGCCGGCCGAGTGGCAGTCGACCGGGCCAGCTGGGCGCTCAGCACGGCGAGCGCCGATTCCGAATTGCCCGACATTCCCACGCGCGAGATCAACATCCCGGCCGATATCGCGCCGCGTTCCGCTTCCAGCGCGCCCTGGCGCTATCTGATCGATGCGCGCGCACCCAGCAGGGTGGATGTGGACGGGCTGGGACTCGACAGCGAATGGAGCGCGGATATCATCCTGCGCGGCACCACCTCCGATCCGCGGATCGGCGGCGAGGCGCGGATGGTGCGCGGCTCCTACAGCTTTGCCGGAACACGGTTCGAACTGGAGCGCGGTATCATCGATTTCGATGCCAACGCCCCGATCGACCCGCGCTTGGATATTCGCGCCGAAACGGAGAAAGACGGGCTGGACGTGGCCGTGCTGGTTCGCGGCAGCGCGCTGCAACCCGAGATCAGCTTTACCTCCACGCCCGCTTTGCCGGAAGAAGAGCTGCTCGCTCGTTTGCTGTTCGGCGGATCGATCACCGAGCTTTCGGCGACCGATGCGTTGCAACTGGGTGCGGCCGTGGCCAGCCTGCGCGGGGGCGGCGGAATGGACCCGATCAACCAGCTGCGCACCGCCATCGGGCTGGACCGCCTGCGTATCGTTGGCGCAGATCCCGCGCTGGACCGCGGCACCGGCGTGGCGCTGGGCAAGAATATCGGGAAGAACTTCTATGTGGAGATCATCACCGATGGGCGCGGTTACAGCGCAACCGAGCTGGAATTCCGCGTGACCAGCTGGCTCAGCCTGCTCGCCAGTGTTTCGACCATTGGCCGCGAAAGTGCGGTGGCGGAAATCAGCAAAGATTACTGATCGGGGCCGGTTTGCCGGTACAGCGCGGCTTCTGCCGCCCGGCGCCGGGTCAAGCCTTTCAGTACGCGCCCCGCCGCTCGGTTCCAGCGGGCGAATTCCGCCGCTGCTGCGCCGTGATTGCCCTCGCAGTGTCGGCGGGTCAGCGTGGCGCGCGCAATCGCGCCGGTATTGTAATGAAAGCTCGTCAGCGCATCGAATTGCGCCTGCGTCGTCGGCGCATCGCCCACAGCCCGCGCAACGTCGCCGGCATAGCGTATCAGGTCGCGCTCCAGCCTTGTGTCGCATTCTGTGCCAGACCAAACGGTGCCCGGCCCGATCCCCGCACCGGTCGCCCCCCAGCCGATCGTCCACGGATCGCCGCCGCTGGCCGGGTCGGGATAGGCTTCCACCAGTCCATCGGTGCGCAGCCGGGCGCAGCCTTCGAATTGCTTGATCAGGGCGATGCCGCGCGGACCGATGGCGCGCGGTGCGCTATCTTCGCCGCCATTATCCTCGCACGCTTCGCCATCACCGCTTGCGCAATCGATGGCCCGGTCGAGTGTGCTTATCTCGCCGCGTGAGAAGCCGCGGCCCAGCAAATGCCGTACCGCATCGAAAATCCGTTTCCTGTCCATACCGCCTCGCTAATCGTTCCGACTCGAGGCGGCGGAATTAGGCAGCATCGGGGCGAGTAGGAAAACGGTTTCAGTATAATTCGTCGCCACCGGCCATAGAAAAAGGGCGCCCGGTTTCCCGGACGCCCTCTTTTTACGCGGCCTAAGCGCGAGATCAGGCGCTGTAATACAGATCGTATTCCGTAGCGTTGGGGGTGGTTTCCACCCGCAGCACTTCTTCCCACTTCAGTTCCATATAGGCGTCGATCTGGTCCTTGGAGAACACGTCGCCCTGCAGCAGGAACTCGTGATCGTCGCGCAGCGCCAGCAGTGCCTCGCGCAAGGATCCGCACACTGTCGGCACGTCGGCCAGTTCGGCCGGCGGCAGGTCGTAGAGGTTCTTGTCCATCGCCTCGCCCGGGTGAATCTTGTTCTGAATCCCGTCCAGCCCGGCCATCAGCAATGCCGAATAGGCGAGGTAGGGATTGGCCATCGCGTCGGGGAAGCGGAATTCCACACGCTTTGCCTTGTCGCCTGCGCCATAGGGAATGCGGCACGATGCCGAACGGTTGCGCGCCGAATAGGCCAGCAGCACAGGCGCCTCGAAGCCCGGAACCAGACGTTTGTAGCTGTTGGTGGTCGGGTTGGTGAAGGCATTCAGCGCCTTGGCATGTTTGATCACGCCGCCAATGTAATACAGGCAGTTCTCGCTGAGGCCCGCATATTCGTTGCCTGCGAAGGTCGGCTTGTCGCCATCCCAGATCGACATGTGGGTGTGCATGCCGGAACCGTTATCATCCTTGATCGGCTTGGGCATGAAAGTGGCCGTCTTGCCATAGGCATGGGCAACCTGGTGCACGACATACTTGTAGATCTGCAAATTGTCGGCGGTTTCCACCAGCGTGGCGAAGGTCACGCCCAGCTCGTGCTGCGCGGCGGCGACTTCGTGGTGATGCTTGTCGCAGGGCAGGCCCATCTCGATCATCGTGGCGACCATTTCGCCGCGAATATCGACGGCGCTATCGACCGGCGCGACGGGGAAGTAACCGCCCTTGGCCCGCGGACGGTGGGCCATGTTGCCCGCCTCGTATTCCTTGCCTGAATTGGTCGGCAGTTCGATATCGTCGATCGCGAAACCCGAACCGGCATAGCCGTCCTCGAAACGAACATCGTCGAACATGAAGAATTCCGCTTCCATGCCGACATAGATCGTGTCGCCCACGCCGGCGCTTTTCACGAAGGCTTCGGCGCGCTTGGCGGTGGAACGGGGATCGCGTGAATAGAGCTCCCCGGTGGAGGGTTCGACCACGTCGCAGAACAGGATCATCATCGGCGTGGCGCTGAACGGATCGAGGTAGGAGCGTTCGAGGTCCGGCTTCAGGATCATGTCCGATTCGTTGATTTCCTTCCACCCGGCGATGGAGGAACCGTCGAACATCAGGCCGTCTTCCAGCTCGTCTTCACCCAAAATGTTGGCGACCATGGTGAGGTGCTGCCACTTGCCTTTGGGATCGGTGAAGCGCAGGTCCACCCATTCCACATCGTGTTCTTCGATTTTTTTCAGGATATCTTTTGCGGTGGACATTGGTCTCGCCTTCTTGGTTGGGATTGCTGTGATTGTGATAGATATTGCCGGAGGACAGTGATTGCCGTCCGGCCGAATGGCTGGAACGCTGCCTAGATCGCGTCGTCATCCTTTTCACCGGTACGGATGCGCAGGGCGCTTTCGATATTGGTGACGAAGATCTTGCCGTCGCCGATCCGCCCGGTCTGTGCAGCGGCGGCAACCGCCTCGATCACGCGTTCGGCAATGGCTTCGGGCACGACGACTTCCAGCTTCACCTTGGGCAGGAAATCGACGACATATTCGGCGCCGCGATACAATTCGGTGTGGCCTTTCTGGCGGCCGAAGCCCTTGGCTTCGGTCACGGTGATGCCCGACACGCCGATTTCGTGCAGCGCCTCCTTCACCTCGTCCAGTTTAAAGGGTTTGATGATCGCTTCGATCTTTTTCATGCTGTCCTTCGATCCCTTTCAGTTGCGCAAAACGCACCACCACCGTTCCCGGCGGCGAGGCGGTATTGGGCATCGCTACGCGATACTATCCAAGAAGCGTGCCAGAGCGCGCAATGTTCCAAACCGCCGCAAATGCGTGCTGCCGGGGCTGACCGGCCGGAGGAATTGCCTAAAGCGAATCCATCCACTGCCCAATTTTTAGGCAGGTAGCCGCAGGCCTTCGGTCTCGGGCAGGCCGGCCATCAGGTTGAGGTTCTGCACCGCAGCGCCGCCGGCGCCTTTGCCCAGATTATCAAGCCGGGCGATCAGCCGTGCGTGATAGCCTTCTGCATTGCCGAAGACGTGAAGCTGCATGGCGTCGGTCGGCGGCTCGTTCTCGCCGAGCAGCAGTTCGCCCATATCACGGTCGCCCCAAACGGTGACGATGGAAGACCCGGCATAATGATCGCGCAATGCGCCGAGCAAATCCTCGGCGCTGAGCTGCGGATCGATCGCGCCGAGATGCAGGGGCACCTCCACCAACATGCCGCGATAGGCGCGCACCACCGATGGGGCGAAAATGACGCCGTGCTTCAGCCCGGCATGAAGCTGCATTTCCGCACGGTGCTTATGCGCCAGATCCAGCGCGTAGCAGCGCAAGGCCAGATTGGGATCGCTGCGAAACCGCTCGATCAGCGCCTTGCCGCCGCCCGAATATCCCGACACGGCATTGATGGTGAAGGGCCAGTCGGCAGGCAGCATCCCGCCGTGAACCAGCGGTGCGACCAGGGCGAGGAAACCGGTCGGATAGCAGCCCGGATTGCTGACCCGCGCGGCATTTGCCACTTGCTCGCGCCCGACCAGTTCGGGAAAGCCATAGGTCCAGCCATCCGCCACGCGGTGCGCGCTGGATGCGTCGATCAAGCGGGTCCCGCTGGCCGGATCGATCATCGCCACCGCATCTCGTGCAGCGTCGTCGGGCAGGCATAGGATGGCGAAATCCGCTTCGTTCAGCGCCTCGCGCCGGGCGGCATCGTCCTTGCGCCTGTCTTCGGGCAGGGTGAGCAGTTCGAATTCGGCGCGGCCCGCCAGCCGTTCGTGAATTTCCAGCCCGGTCGTGCCGGCGGCTCCATCGATGAATACGCTATGCGCCATGTCTCGCTCAGCCAGCCAGCAGCCGGGTCTCGATATAGCCCGCCGGACCATCGGGGCCGAGGCAGGCCCAGCACCAGTCGCCGGCGTAATCCAGTGCTTCTATCGCGGTGCCGGGTTCCAGCCGGGTGACGGTATCAGATGAGAGATCGGCGGTGCAATGCATTGGCGCGGCCACGGGGCCGATCTGCCGCGCGCGGGGCACGGCATAATGCGCGACCAGAAACCGCTCCGCCAGGGCGATATGGGCCAGATCGCCGCGCAAGGGCAGGGTGCCCAGGCCGGGGCGTTCAACCGGCCCGGTCAGGCCGACTTGCCCGGCGGGTGGATCATAATTCGTCTTCTCGGCCAAAATGCGCCCTTGTCGCCCCCGGAACTATCAATCGCGGGCGCTTAGACAATGCGGCGGGCGCGGGCAAGCAGCGCCGCCGTTCAATCCTCAGCGAAGCGCGTGCGGATCATCTGATAGGCCGCGCGCAGACCGTAGGCTGCGCCGCCTTTCGGGCGGCCCGGCCTGGGGAAGGGGTTCCAGGCGAACGTATCGAAATGTGCCCAATCCAGATCCTCGCCCACGAATTTGTCGAGGAACAATCCCGCCACGCTTGCCCCGGCAAAGGCATTGCCATGCGCGTTGTTGGTATCGGCAATGTCCGATTTCAGCCATTCGCCATAGATGGCGGGCAGCGGCAGGCGCCACGGCTCGTCATCATGCGCCCGGCCGGCTGCGATCAGCGCATCGGCGGTTTCGTCACGGCGCGCCATCAGCGCGGGGTAGTTCGGCCCCAGCGCCACGCGCGCCGCGCCGGTCAGCGTGGCGAAATCGATGATCAGATCGGGCTCCTCCTCGCTCGCGCGGGTCAGTGCATCGCCCAGGATCAGGCGTCCCTCGGCATCGGTATTGCCGATTTCAACGGTGAGTCCCTTGCGGCTCGACAGCACATCGCCCGGACGGAAGGCATTGCCCGCAATCGCGTTCTCCACCGCCGGGACGAGCAGATGTAGCTGCACCTTCAGCCCGGCCTGCATGATCAGTTCGGCCAAGGCGATGGCATGGGCAGCGCCGCCCATATCCTTTTTCATCAGCTTCATCCCGGCGGCCGATTTCACATCCAGTCCGCCCGAATCGAAACACACGCCCTTGCCGACGATCGCCAGCACCGGATGGTCCTGCTTGCCCCCCGATGGCGACCAGGTGAGATGCAGATGGCGCGGCGCATGTTTGCGCGTGGCGGCGCGGCCGACCGCGTGAACCATCGGATATTCGCTTTCCAGGGTATCTCCGCGCGTTACCTCCAGCTTCGCATCGAAGCGTTTGGCAAGGCGTTCGCATTGCTCCTCCAGCGCAGCCGGGCCCATATCCTCGGCAGGCGTGTTGACCAGATCGCGGACCAAGCATTCGGCCTGCGCGATTGCCTGCGCCTCCTCGATCCGTCCGGCCTTTTGCGTCAGGAGCACGCGCGGCCCGGTGGGCTGGTCTTCCTGTACGTAGCGGTCGAACCGGTATTGCCCGGTCTGCCAGCCATGTAATGCCGGGCCGGGCTCGCGGTCCTTCAGCCGGTAAGTTCCTTCTGGCAGGCTTTCCGCCAGCTTGGCCATGCACCAGCTGGACAGGTCGGCTGGATTGGCAACGCCGCCAACCGCGAACCAGCCTTCGCCATCGGGCACGATGCCGACCTGATAGCCCGACCCATCGAATTTCTGCGCGTCGAGCGCCGCGCGCTGCCCGCCTGTCAGCGACTTTGCCCAATCGGCATATCCATCCTGGTTCACCAGGTGAATGGCAATGGCATCCTGCCCGCGATCGGGCGCTATCAAATCTTTGTGCAAGCTCATATATCCGCCCTTAGCGTTATCCTGCCGGAGAAATCCAATGCAAAGCCGTATGTTCCTGATTGCCGCCTTGCTAGGCCCTGCCGCCTGCTCCTCGCCCGAGGAGATGGAGCAAGCGGTCGCGCTGGAGGGTGGTGGGCAATCCGCGAGCGCCAATTCGGCGAGCGCGTCGGCATCCGTCGGCGGAAACAGCTCCTCCGCGTCGGCCAGTTCCTCGGCCGGAGCGGCGGCGCATTCCGAAGCGACCGACCTGTATGAATTCGAATATTCCTGGCCTGCCGCTGTCGCCATTCCCGGCCTGCGCCAGGAACTGCAATCGCGTATGAACAGCACCAAGAGCAGTCTGATCGCCGATGCGCGCGAAGGGCGCGAAGCGGCGCAGGACAGCGATTTTCCATACCGCCCGCATTCGGCCTCTTGGGAATGGCAAGTGGCCGCCGATACGCCGCGCTTCCTCTCGCTCACCGCCGAGGTCGCTTCGTTTGGCGGCGGGGCGCATGGCAATTACGGCAAGGATGTTTTGCTGTGGGATCGGCAGCGCGATACAGCGCTCGCCTCGCTGGACCTGTTCGCATCACCCGCCGCGCTCAACCGCGCGATCGCGCCGCGTTTCTGTGCCGAGCTGGACCGCCAGCGGGCGCAGCGGCGCGGCATGGCGGTGAACAAGGCCACGCCGTTCGGCCAATGTCCGCCGGTGGAAGATCTGGAAGTGATCCTGGGCTCCGCCGATGGAGAGGCATTCGACCGGATCGGCCTCTACGCCGCGCCCTATGTTGCAGGCGCTTATGCGGAAGGGGATTACGAGATAACCCTGCCGCTGAATGCAGCGATCATGGCAGCGGTAAAACCGCAATATCGCGGGGCGTTCTCGGCCCGGTGATCACGCTGCTCGCAATTCCCCCGCGCAATCGCTAAGTTGAAACCCATGAACGAATATCAGCAGATTTCCGCCGACGACACCGTGATCCGTGATGGCACGATCAAGATCCACGATGCGGCAGGCTTCGATGGGATGCGCCGCGCGGGCAGGCTGGCCGCAAGTATCCTCGATGAAATGACCACGCGGGTGCAGCCCGGCGTGACCACGGGCGAGCTGGACGATGTGGTTCGCCAGATGATGCTGGATGGCGGATCGGTCCCGGCCACGCTCGGCTATCGCGGCTATACGCATAGCTGCTGCATCTCGGTCAATCACGTCGTGTGCCACGGCATCCCCAGCGACAAGCCGCTGCGCGATGGCGATATAGTGAATATCGATGTCACCCCGCTGCTAGATGGCTGGCATGGCGATACCAGCCGGATGTATCTGGTGGGCGATGTGCCGCTCAAGGCCCGGCGGCTGGTCGATGTGACCTATGAATGCCTGATGCTGGGGATCGAGGCGGCGCAGCCCGGCGCGCGGCTGGGCGATATCGGCGCGGCGATCGAGGCTCATGCCAGGAAGCACCGCTACGGCGTGGTGCGCGATTTCTGCGGCCACGGGCTGGGGCGGCTGTTCCACGATGCGCCCGAAGTAGTCCACGCGGCCAATGCCGGCACCGGTCCGGAATTGGTGCCGGGCATGTTCTTCACCATCGAACCGATGATCAATGGCGGCCGCCCGCACGTAAAACTGCTCCGCGACGGCTGGACGGCCGTTACGCGCGACAAGACGCTCTCGGCGCAATTCGAACACTCGATCGGGATTACCGAGACCGGCAACGAGATTTTCACCGCGAGCGAAAAGGGGCTGCATCAGCCGCCTTATTGAACCGCACCATCCCGGCTCAAAAGCCGGGGTGATGGTAAGCTACCCCTCCCGCGCAGCTCTGATTGCAGCCCCGGCCGCAAACGGTGCGAGCGCCACCAGAAGCAGCGACAGCGCTCCAGCCAACGCTACACCGCCTAGATTTTCCCGGGCGAGCGAGCCTGCGCCGAAGATCAGGATCGGCACGGCCAGCGGTATCAGCAGCAGCCCAGAAAGCGCTGCCCCCGCACGTAGCCCTGCGGTCATGGCGGCAATCGCCACTCCGATAGCTGCCAGCCCCGGTGTGCCCGCCAGCAGGCCGAGCAGCAGCAGGCGCACCGTCGGCGCGTCGAGGTTGAGTAGGGCGGCAGCGGGAAGGGTGGCGAGCAGCAACAGCGGGGCGAAGCTGAGCCAATGGGCCACGATCCGTACCGCCATGGCCAACTCCTCCGACACGCCGCGCAGGGCCAGCTGATCGAACACGCCCGCCTCCATATCCGGCGCCACCAGCCGGTCCAGCGGCAGGATGCTGGCGAGCAAGGCTGCAACCCAGATCACGCCGCCGCCAGTGCGCGCCAGCAGCGGTGCATCCGGCCCGACGGCGAAGGGAAACAGCATCGCGATGGCGAGGAAGAACAGCAGCGGCAGGAAGGTTCCGCCGCCAGCCCTCGCTCTGCGGCCGCCGGGCAGCAGCATCGCCAGATCGCGCCTCAGCAAGTGCCCGATCATCGCGCGAACTCCGCCAGGTGGACGGTGCGCATCGGCGCACTGGCGAAGGGCTGGTGCGATGCGATCACGGCAATACCGCCGCCCGCCAGGTGATTGCCGACCAGCCCATCGACGCGCCCGCGCGATGCCTCGTCCAGTCCGCTAAGCGGTTCGTCCAGCAGCCAGATGGGAGCTGATTGGGCGATCAGACGTGCCATCGCGGCCCGCTTGCGCTGTCCGGTGGAAAGGAAGCGCACCGGCACATCGGCCAGATCGGTCAGGTCCAGCGCTTCCATGATCTGCTCAAGATCGCCCGCCCGGTCGATATCCGCCCAGAAGGCAAGTGCCCGTTCCAGCGGCATCGCCCCGTCCAGCGCCGGGCGTTCGTCCATCAGGCCAAGTGCTCCCTCGCGCTCCAGCGTGCCGGAATAGGGGCGCAGTAGCCCTGCCAAGATACGCAAAAGGCTCGATTTGCCGATACCGTTCGGCCCGGCAATATGAAGCGCCTCGCCCGGTTCCATCGCCAGTGACAATCCGCGAAACAGCAGCCGCTCACCGCGTCTGCATGACAAATTCGTAACTGCGAGGCGGCAGGCTTGCATGGCCGCGCGGGTTAGGCGAAAGCGTCCGGCGGAACAAGCAACTGGTCACGGGCCGGGAAGGATGCGGGCAATGGTCGCCGAACTGACGCAGGAAGAACGCACGAGCTGGCTGGCCGCGCTCAAGCACTGGTCGCTGGCCCGCGACGGCGATGCGATCGAGCGCGCTTTCGAATTCGCCGATTTCAGCGAAGCGTTCGCGTTCATGACGCGCGTGGCGATGATTGCCGAAACGCTGGACCACCACCCGGAATGGTCCAACGTTTACAACAAGGTAAATGTCACGCTAACAACCCATGATGCCGGCGGACTGAGCCAGCGCGACACCAAGATGGCCAAGGCTATCGACGAGCTGCTTTAGCCCTATCGCCCCAGCGGGCGCGACATGCCGCGCGCCTGCTTGCGAACGGTCGCGGGCATCCAGCGGCGGGCGAAGTTGATCTTCTTCGCGGTCTTGCCGACGACGTAATGCAAATCCTTGCCGTGGACCGCTTTCCACGCGGCTTCGGCCACTTCCTCTACCGGCGTAATCTCCAGCCCCGCTTCCTGCACGCGCGAGCGGACCGACTCGTTGGTCTTGGCATTGGGATTATGTTCCAGCAGCGGCGTATCGATGAAACTGGGGCACAGATCGGCCACGGTGATCCCGAATTCGGCCCATTCCGCATCGAGCGATTCGGTGATGCCGCGCACGCCGAACTTGGTCGCGGAATAGACGCTCGCGCCCCCGGTCCCATAGATTCCCGCCGCGCTGGCGGTGTTGAGCAGGCAGGATCCGGGCGCGGTTTTCTGCAGGAAGGGCAGCACCGCCTGTGCGCCGAACAGCACCCCTTTCAGATTGATATCCAGACAGCGTTCGATCTCGTCCACGCTGTTTTCGGAGAGCGAGCCACCGATGGGGATGCCCGCATTGTTGGCCAGCACATCGATCCGCCCCCCGGCGGCCATGGCGAAGGAGCCGAGCGCCACGTCCCACGCCTCGCGGTCGCGCACATCCAGCCTGTGCGAGAACGTGAAGCCATTGCCGATCAGCCTCTCGGTCTCGGCCATGCCGGCTGCGTCGATGTCCCCCAATCCGACGAACCATCCTTCGGCGGCGAATTTCTGAGCGATGGCCCGCCCGATACCGGACCCGCCGCCGCTGATGAAAATTGCCTTCTTTGTCTCGCCGGACATGTCGATCCTTTCCCCTATGCTGCGCCTATTCGGCCAACGCCTGCTTCAATCCCTGCACGAAGGCGGCCCCTTCGACAATCTCGGCTGTCGAGGCGCGCACCGTGCCGCCGATAGGCTCCGCCCGGCCGCCCAGCCATTCGGCGAGGAAATTTTCGGTCATCGCGGTGAAGGCGATATTGTTTTCCGGCTTGGCAAACCCGTGGCCTTCATCGGGGTAGAGGGCGTAGGTCACGGGGATACCCGCATCTTTCATCGCGCCCACGATCTGGTCGCTTTCGGCCTGTTTGACGCGCGGGTCGTTGGCCCCTTGCGCAATCAGCAGAGGTTTCACGATCTTGTCTGCGGAATTGAGCGGGCTGCGCTCCTTCAGCATCGTCAGTCCTTCCGGCGTGTTCGGATTGCCCATCCGTTCGTGGAACTGGGCGATCATCGGTTCCCAGTAAGGCGGGATCGTCTCCAGCAGCGTTTCCAGATTGCTCGGCCCGACGATATCGACTCCGCAGGCGAATTTTTCGGGCGTGAAGGTCAGACCGGCCAGCGTGGCATAGCCGCCATAGGACCCGCCCATGATCGCCACCTTGTCCGGCGCGGCGATGCTTTCGGCAATCGCCCAATCGACCGCGTCGATCAGATCGTCATGCATCTTGCGGCCCCATTGCAGATCGCCTGCCGAAATGAAGCTCTTGCCGAAGCCGGTGGAGCCGCGAAAGTTGACGCTGAGCACGGCATAGCCACGATTGGCGAGCCATTGATGCTGGCCGTTGAAACCGTAACCGTCGCGCGCCCACGGGCCTCCATGGACCAGCAGCACCATCGGCGCAGGGCTGGGATTATCGCGGTCCACGCCCGGCGGCAGGGTGAGGTAGCTGGGCAATACCAGACCGTCGCGCGCAGGAATTTCCAGCGTGTGCATCGGTTGCAGCGGCGCACCCTCCAGCTCCAGCCTGGTGGTGTAGAACGGCTCCAGCGTCTGCGCCTCACGGTCGTAGATGAAGGTGCATAGCGGGCTTGTCAGCGGGTCGTTCCAGACGATCCACCTGGTATCGTCGCGGCTGCGCGACATGACGCCGTAATCGCCCTTCAACCGCTCGCGCAGCCAGTCCAGCGACGCACCGATTTCGGGATCGATAGCGGTGCGTTCGGTGCGCAGATAGGTCGCCGACCAGGCCTGCACCTCGCCGGTAAGCGGATGCTGCATCGCGCCGCCGATATCGGCCTTGTCATGCTCCGCGATCACAGTGCGCGTGCCGCTTTCGGTATCGACCGCCACCAGTGCCGCCGTGTCGCGCCCACGGCTATCGATCCAGTACAGCGTCTTGCCATCGGTGGTGAAGCCGGCGGGCTGGGTGGTCAGCGAATCTTCAAGGCCGGTGCTATCGGTGGGCTCGTTCGCCACGGTGCCATCGGTAATGGCAAAAAAATCCATCCCGCCCGCTTCATTGGGCCGCAGCGCCATGCGCAGCTCCAGATTGTCATCCGCCAGGAACCCGGCATAGCTGTCGTTCTGAAATACCTGCGTCAACTCGCCCGTATTAAGGTCCAGCAAGTGGACATCGTGGAAACGCGCATCGCGGTTGTTCAGGCCAATCAGGATCTTGTCGCGGATTTTCTCGCTACCGCCGACCAGATCGACCCGCGTATCCTCGAACGGGGTCAGTGTGCGCTCTTCCCCCGTGGCGATATCGATCCCGTAAAGCAGGAAGTTTTCGTCCCCGCCTTTGTCCTGAATATACAGCAGGCTGCGCGAATCCCCGGCCCAGAAATATTGCCGAATGGGGCGGTCGGTAGAACTGGTCATCGCTTTCGCGTCGTCGGGCGTATCGCTGGGCGCCAGCCAGATGTTGAGCACGCCGTCCTGCGGTGCGAGCCAGCTGAGCCATTTGCCATCCGGGCTCAGCTTGCCACCCGCACGGGTGGGGTTGCCGAACAGGTGGTCGCGCGGGATCAGCGGGGTGGAAGATAGGTCGTTCATGGGTGGATAAGCCTCAAAGAGCGGGGTTGTCGTAACAATGCCATGTGAAGATCGCGATGGCGCCGCGATGCGGGGACCAACCATCGGCCAGCGCGCGGGTTTCCTTTTCGCCGGGGCGTTCATCGTACCCCAGGATCTTGCCGATCCCGGCTTGCACGGCCAGATCGCCGGCGGGCCAGATATCGGGGCGGCCTTCCGCAAACAGCAGGTATATTTCCGCCGACCAGCGTCCGATCCCCTTGATCCGGGTCAGCTCCGCAATCGCTTCCTCATCATCGGCCGGCAGCGCGTCTAGCGACAATTCGCCTTGCTCCACCAGCTCGCATAGAGAGCGCGCATAGCCCTGTTTCTGGCGCGACAGGCCGCAGGCGCGCAGCGTATCGAAATCGCGCGCGAGCAGCTCGCTCGGCTCCACTGCTTCGCCCAATTCCTCCTCCAGCTTGCGCCAGACGGAGGCGGCGGCGGCCACCGAAACCTGCTGGCCAACGATGGTGCGCAGCAATGTGCGATAGCCGGTGGGCCGATTGCGCGGTTCGGGATAGCCGCAGGCATCGCGTGCGGCGGCCAGGCGTGGCTGCGTGGCGGCGATGTGGTCGATACTTGCCCGGATCGATTCCGCCGTGGTCACCATATTGCCGTCCAATCCTTGCCAAAAATGCCCGCCTCGCCTAGCAGCCGCGCCGGACATTGCCATCCCGGCTGTTGCTTTCAAGAAGACACAGGAACGAAGATCCATGCCCAAGCTGACCGTGACCAACCGCGATGGAGAATCCAGCGACATCGACGTGGCCGATGGCCTTACGGTGATGGAAGCGATCCGCGACAATGGTTTCGACGAACTGCTGGCGCTGTGCGGCGGCTGCTGTTCCTGCGCGACGTGCCACATCCACGTCGATGCGGGACAGGACAAGGCTCTGCCGGAAATGAGCGAGGATGAGGACGACCTGCTGGAAAGCAGCGACCACCGCACCGAAAACTCGCGCCTGTCGTGCCAGATTCCGTTCACCGACGAACTGGACGGATTGAAAGTGACGATCGCGCCCGAAGACTGAGGGTTCCCGGGGCGTAGCTTGCGGGGTGCGGGCACACATCCGCGCTCCCTAGGCTGCTTGAAGTTATGCTCTGCTCCGCAAAGCCCCGCTTCGCCGGACACCACGCCGATTTCCTTGCCCCGCGCATCGCCAATCCCTAATCCAGTGGCATGACTGCACCTCCGCTTCGCGAACACACGCTCGATCTGATCGGCAACACCCCGCTAGTCCATCTCAAGGGGCCAAGCGCGGCGGCTGGCTGCGCTATTTACGGGAAGTGCGAATTCACCAACCCCGGCGCTTCGGTGAAAGACCGCGCGGCGCTGTATATCGTGCGCGATGCGGAAAGTTCCGGCGCGCTGAAGCCGGGCGGCACCATTGTCGAGGGGACGGCGGGCAATACCGGGATCGGCATCGCGCTGGTGGCCAATGCGCTGGGTTACAAGACCGTGATCGTCATGCCGGACAACCAGTCGCCGGAAAAGATGGACACGCTGCGGGCGCTGGGCGCGCAATTGGTGCTCGTCCCGCCGACCAAATTCGCCAATCCGGGACACTTCGTCCACACGTCGCGCCGATTGGCGGAGGAAACCGAAGGCGCGGTCTGGGCCAACCAGTTCGACAATACCGCCAACCGCAAGGCCCATATCGAAACAACCGCGGCGGAGCTGTGGGATCAGCTGGAAGGCCGGATCGACGGCTTTACCTGCGCGGCGGGAACCGGCGGCACGATTGCCGGCGTCGGCATGGGGCTCAAGGCGTTTGACGAAAATGTGCGCATCGCGCTGACCGATCCGCACGGCGCGGCGCTGTATAATTACTATCAGAATGGCGAGCTCAAGGCCGAGGGATCGTCCGTGGCCGAAGGGATCGGACAGGGCCGGATCACCGCCAATCTGGAAGGCGCGCCGATCGATACGCAGTTCCGCATTTCCGACGAGGAAGGGCTGGGCTGGGTTGCCAGGCTGCTGCGCGAAGAAGGGCTGTGCCTGGGCCTGTCGAGCGGGATCAATGTGGCCGGTGCGATTGCGCTGGGCAAGCAGTTGGTGGCCGATGGCCGCAAGGATCCGCGCGTCGCCACGATCCTGTGCGATACCGGATTTCGCTATCTGTCATCGCTCTACAATCCGGACTGGCTGGCGGCCAAGGACTTGCCGGTGTTCGATTGGCTGCGCGATTGACGCGCGCCTGCAAGGGGCGGCCATTCATTGACCGGACAGCGAAAAGGCTTAGCCTGACGGGCTATGGCGATTGATTTGATGGCATTGAGGCCCGGTGGGGCCGCGCAGAGGGATTCCGGCACGGTTGCCGAAGCAGAGCCCGTGCCCGTTTCCCCAACGCGCAAGACGCGCTCGCAAAACATCCAACGGTTGCAGATCGGCCTGTCCGGGCTGGCCGGGATAATGCTCCTGATCGCGCTGGCCGGTATCATCAAAGACCGGGTCGACGAGACCGAAGCCACCATCGTGGCCGATGCCGGATCGGACGGGGTCGTGGCGCCAGAGACGCAGAACGATGCGCTGGTCGATGCCGGACTGGTCCCCGATTTGCCTGCAGAGCCGCAGCCCGAACCGGCGGCCGATTCCGCTGCGTCCGGTCAGATCGGCGGGCCCGAACCACGCGCCAGCGATGACTCGCCAGACTAGGCGGCTGGCGCTCGCCGGGCTGCTGCTGTTGCTGGCCGGTGCGGCCGCGCTGTGGGTCTGGGGCGAACGGGAGCCTGCACCGGGCCGCGCGAACCTCGCCATAGCGGAAGATCGCAGCAAACTCGGGCTGATGACATCGCTGCCGATATATTGGGGCGAAGTTGGCGGGGTGGAGGATATCCTGGCCGGGGCGGGCGAAGCCGGTGATCCGCATTGGGTCCGCAGCGCGCTGGAGACCGAATACCGCCTCGTTCCGCTCGACACGCTGGCAGGCGGGGACGGCGGAATTGCTGGCGATCTGGCCGCGCTCGATTACCTGCTGCTCGCCCAGCCTTATACGCTGACACCGGCGGAGAACGTCGCGCTGGATATGTGGCTGCGCGATGGCGGGCGGCTGTTGATGTTTGCCGATCCGGTGCTGACCGAACATTCGCGCTTTGCGCTGGGCGACCGGCGCAGGCCGCAGGATATCGGCCTGGTGTCGGGCGTCTTCGCGCGCTGGGGACTGGCGCAGAGCTATGATGAGGGCCAGCCCGCTGGGCTTACCGATTTGCGCACGGGCAAGCTCACGGTTCCGGTCCATCGCCGGGGGCAATTTGCTCTGTTGCCCGAACCGCCGGAGACCGGAGACCGCTGTTTCGTCGGCTCGGCGAAACTGATCGCGAAGTGCCGGATCGGCGAGGGGCACGCGCTGATCGTGGCCGATGCCGCAATGCTCGAACAACCGGTCACGCCGGTCCGTTCGGCTGCGTTTAAAGGTCTGCTCGAAACAGCTTTCGCACGCTGAGTAACAAAATTACGGGAAAATGCGGGGCAAGGTGAGTCGATCCGGGCAATCGGGCGCGGATTCGGCTGGTTTACCAGTGAGTTCTCTTTTTGTCCCGGGGGCTCATTGAGAGCTCAGCTAAGAAAAATATCTATAAACCAGTTATTTATCATGTTTTCCCGCACTTTCCCGCACTTTACCCTTCCATCCCCCTGAGGGATTGGATAGAAAACTCGCCCATCGAAGACAGAATTTCGTGATGCGTTTCGCCCACGCGGAACGCGCTGCCCGCACTTGTGCGCGGGCGGCGACGGGGAAGCTGTGTTCGGCCGGGATGAGAGATAGCGGGGAAACGGGCGTTGGCTGCCAGAAGCGGAACGGGATTGTGGGGTCAAGCCTACTCGCCAATGGGCGAGAAGGGCCGCTTCGTCCTGCCGACTTTCGCCCGCAAGAAAATTCGCGAAGCTTCGGAAGGCCGCGTGCTGTGCATCGCCAAGCATGACAAGTTCAAATGTCTGACCGGCTTCGGCCTGTCGCGCGTCGACGCCTTCCAGCAGCAGATCGACCGGGAAGAGGAAATCGCCATCCGCACCGGCGCCGAATTCGATCGCGACACGCGCGCATCGCAATTGTTCGGTTTCGCCGAGATCTCCTTCGACGATAGCGGGCGGTTCATCCTGCCCGACCATCTGATCGCGCTGGGCGGCGTGGAGGATGGGCTGTATTTCCACGGCGCGGGCGAGTTCATGACCATCTGGAACCCGGCGCATCTGGCCGATATGGGTTCGGATTGGGAGCAGGCGAAGGTCACCTGCGACAGCCTGATCGCTGCCGCCGAAGCCAAGGCGAAAAAGAAATGAGCGGCGCGTCCCAAACCGCCGCGCCCCACGTCCCGGTATTGCTGGACGAGGTGATCGCCGCTCTGGCCCCGCAGCCCGGCGACGTGATCGTCGATGCGACTTTCGGTGCGGGCGGCTATACTCGCGCGCTGCTCGATGCAGGGGCCACCGTCCATGCGTTCGACCGCGACCCCGATGCCATCGCAGCGGCCAATGACGATGCCCACGCCTGGCCGGAATTGACCGGCCAGCCACCCCGGCTGGTGCTCCATCCGCGGCGCTTTTCCGAAATGGTCGATGCCCTGGCAGATGCCGACGTGGCCGAGGTCGATGGCGTGACGATGGATATCGGCATATCGTCCATGCAGATCGACCAGGCCGAGCGCGGCTTCGCATTTTCCGCCAGCGGGCCGCTCGATATGCGGATGAGCCAGGCTGGCGAGAGCGCAGCCGATTTCCTCAACAGCGCCGACGCCGACACGATTGCCGATGTGCTGTATGATTACGGGGAGGAGCGCCAGTCGCGCCGCGTCGCCCGCGCGATTGTAGCCGCTCGCCCGCTGGAGACGACCGGCGACCTCGCCCGCGTGGTGCGCAGCGCACTTGGCTACCGCGAGGGCGCGCCCAAGGATCCAGCCACCCGCAGTTTTCAGGCGATCCGCATCCATGTGAATGCGGAGCTGGACGAATTGCGGGCGGGACTAGATGCCTCCGAAAAGCTGCTGCGCGATGGCGGACGGCTGGCTGTGGTCGCTTTTCACAGCCTGGAAGACCGGATCGTGAAGCGTTTCCTGCGCGATGCAGCCGGGGGCACCGGCGGCTCGCGCCATTTGCCGCAGGCCCAGACTAGCCCCGCAATGTTCCGCAATATCTCCAAGGCTGTGCGCGCCTCTGCAGGCGAGCTCGCCCGCAACCCGCGTGCCCGTTCCGCCGTGTTGCGCCATGCGGTCCGCACCGATGCCCCGGCGCGCATGGCAGGCGTGGCGGCATGAGAGCGCAGAGCCACATCGGCGGCAGCCGCCTGCGCCAGATCGGCTGGCTGGTGGTGCTGGGCATATGTGCCGCTGCGGTGGCGGCGCTGGCTTTCCGGGTCAACGCGATCCGCAGCGACGTTGCGCTGGCGGAGCGTGAGATCATCGCGCTGGAAGAAGCGACTTTGCTGCTCGAAACCGAATTCCAGACCCGCGCCAGCCAGCAGCAACTGGCGGATTGGAACGCGCTCGAGTTTGGATATGGCGCTCCGCAGGCCAGCCAGTTCCTCGAAAACGAACGCCAATTGGCCGGGCTGGGCACCGCACGCGGTATCAATGCGCCCGATCCGATCCGCGTGGCCCGCGCTCCGGTCGAGGAAGATGGCGGGATTTTCCCTGCGATGGTTTCCCCGATGACTGGCAAGCCGGCCAAGCCTGCGCCCGTGGAAAAACGCGCTTCCGCTGCGCCTGCGCAGCAATCGCAACGCACCGACAAGCCTGCGTCGCAGCTTCCGCTGGCCGAGCGGCTGGCCTTTGCCGAGGCGTTTCCCTCGCCCGAAAAACTCGCCACCGATCTTCCTATGGAGGCAAGCGAATGAACGCCGTTACTGCTCCCCAGGGGCGGGTCCAGCTGGTGAATTTCCGCATGCGCTCGCTCGATACCGCACGGATGCGGGTGTTGTGGGTAGCGCTGATCTTCGCCGCCGTGGCGCTTGGCGCATTGGCGCGGATCGGCTTTTTGGGGCTGGGCGGCGGTCCGGCGCGGGCTACTTCGCTGGAAGAGGCGCTGCTGCCGCCGCGCGGCGAGATCACCGATCGCAACGGCACTCCGCTGGCGCGCGCGTTTCCCGCCTATGCGCTGTGGTACAATCCCAAGGCGCTGGGCGATGAAGGCCCGCCGCTGGTCGGCGATCCCCGCGAAGTAGCGCAGAAGCTGGCCGCGATATTCCCGGAAATGGATGCCGAACAAACCGCCGAGCGGCTGGCAAGCGGCCGCCCCGGCTATTTGCGCCGCCGCGTGCTGCCGGACGAGGCCAACCGGGTGCAGCAGATTGGCGAGCCCGCGCTCAACATGCCGCGTGAAGCCGACCGCCATTATCCGCAAGGATCGATGGCCGCGCACGTGCTCGGCTATGTCGCGGCGGACGGCAAGGGACGCGTCGGGATGGAGGCGGTGCTCAACGATCACCTGACCGACAGCCTGACACGCGGCGATCCGGTCGCGCTCAGCATCGATGCCAGGGTACAGGGCGCGCTGGAGGACGAGCTGCGCAGCGGAATGCTCGCCACTAATGCGATGGGCGCGGCGGGCATCGTGCTGGACGTGGATACCGGCGAAGTGATGGCGCTGGCATCGCTGCCCGAATTCGATCCGAACAAGATCGATGCGGACGGGGTGGACAAGATGTTCAACCGCGTGACCAACCAGGTTTACGAACTCGGCTCCACGTTCAAGCCGCTTACGGTGGCGGCGGCGATCGATGCCGGAACGGTGCGCAATTTCGGCTATCGCTACGACGCCTCGCCGGTGAAAATCGGGCGGTTTTCGATCAAGGACAGCCACTTCATCGGTAATTCGCTGAATGTGGCGGAAACGCTGATCCATTCCTCCAACACCACCACCGCGCGCATCGCGGACGAGCTGGGGCCGGAGAAAATGCGCCAGGCGATGATCGATCTCGGCATGAGCGAGCGACCCTATATCGAACTGCCCGCGAAAGGTCATCCGATCTGGCCGGGCGAGGATTGGCCGCGCCTGCGCAACATGACCGTTGGATATGGCCACGGTATCGCGGTGACGCCGCTGCATCTGGCATCCGCATATGCCGCGATGGTCAATGGCGGCGTGTGGCGTCCGGCAACCTTGCGTAAGTTGGAAGCGGGCGAGGCCCCCAAGGGCCGCCGGGTATTCAAGGCCAGCACATCCAGCCGCATGCGCCAATTGCTGCGGATGATCGCGATTTACGGCACCGGGCGCAACGCCGATGCGCCGGGCTTCCGTGTGGGCGGCAAGACCGGCAGCGCGGAAAAACCCGGCGCGGGCGGCTATCGCCAAACCTCGCTCGTCTCGACCTTTGCCGCCGCCTTCCCGATGGACCGTCCGCGTTTCGTGGTCGTGGCCATGCTGGACGAGCCCAAAGGCACCACCGCCAGCTCCTTCCAGCGCACCGCCGCCTGGAACGCGGCGCCGATCGTGGGCCGGCTGGTCCCGCGGATCGGGCCGTTGATGGGGGTTCGCCCGGATACCACGCGCGATGTCGATATTTCCGATCTCAGACCGCTGATTGGCGGGGGCAATTGATGCGGCTCGCGCGGCTTCTGGACGATGCCGGTTTGGGCGGCGACCATGTGGTCGAGGGGGCGGGCGAGGCGCAGGTAACCGGCTTTGCCATCGATCACCGAAAGGTGGCTCCCGGTACCGTGTTCGGCGCGTTTCAGGGCAGCCGGGTCAATGGCGAGGACTTCATTGCGGCAGCTGTCGAAGCGGGCGCAGTGGCGATTGTCGCCCGGCCCGAAGCGGCCGTGGCTGGGGCCCTCCATATCGCCGCCGAAGAACCGCGCCGCGCGTTCGCCGCGCTGGCCGCCGGGTTCTTCACTCCCACCCCGGAAACGGTGGTTGCGGTTACCGGCACCAATGGCAAGACCTCCACAGTGGAAATGACTCGTCAGCTGTGGCGCATGGCGGGCGTTCGCGCCGCCTCCATCGGTACGCTGGGGGTGACCACGCCCGATGAAAGCGTCTCTACCGGATTGACCACCCCGGACATCGTCACTTTCCTGGCGAATATGAGCGGGCTGGCACGCGAAGGGGTGACCCATGTCGCTTACGAAGCGAGCAGCCACGGCCTGTCGCAATTCCGCAATGAAGGGCTGCGCGTTACCGCCGGGGCTTTCACCAATTTCAGCCGCGACCATCTCGATTATCATGCCGACATGGAAGACTATTTCGCGGCGAAGATGCGCCTGTTCACCGAAGTGGTCGAGCCGGGCGGCACAGCGATCATCTGGTCCGGCGCGCTTGCCGGGACCGGTCCGGACAGGCCGAACGGCCATGGTAAGTGGACGGACCGGGCGGCAGAGCATGCGCGGGAGAGTGGCCTACGCGTGCTCACGGTGGGCGAGCAGGGGGATTACATCCGCTTGCTCGCCCGTACCCCTACGCAGCTGGGACAGGAACTGACCGTCGAACATGATCGGCAGCAGCGAACCATCCGCTTGCCGCTGATCGGTGAATACCAAGCAGCCAACGCCCTGACCGCCGCGGCGCTGGTGCTGGCGACGGGCGGCGATGCGGGGCTGGTTTTCGACGGGGTGGCGCGGCTACAGCCCGTGCGCGGGCGACTGGAACGCGCGGTTATCACACCGGCCGGGGCGCCCGTCTATATCGATTACGCGCATACGCCCGACGCTCTGGAAGCCGCCATCGCGGCGCTGCGAGCGCATACCGAAGGCGATCTGATCGCGGTGTTCGGCGCGGGCGGCGACCGCGACCAGGGCAAGCGCGCCGAAATGGGCCGCGCTGCCGCATCGCAGGCCGATATCGTCATCGTGACAGATGACAATCCGCGCGGCGAGAATCCGGCCAGTATTCGGAAAAGCGTGCTCGAAGGAGCAGCGGGCGCGCAGGAAGTGGGCGACCGGCGCGAAGCTATCGCCGCTGCCATCGCGCGCGCAGGGCCACAAGACATCGTGCTGATTGCCGGCAAGGGGCACGAACAGGGACAGATCGTGGGATCGGGAGAGAATATGCGGATTTTGCCGTTCGACGATGTGGCGGTGGCGCGCGAATGCGCTGCGGCGCAGGGGCAGCCGGCGTGAGCGCACTTGCCGCCCTGCGCGCATGGCCCGTCACGCAGCGCGATGCGTTGCCGCGCAGCCTGTGGGATGCAGCCGCCATCGCTGCGGCAGTTGGCGGAACCGCCTCTGGCGATTTCCGTGTATCAGGCGTCGAGATAGACAGCCGCGATGTGCGCCCCGGAGACCTGTTCTTCGCCATGAAGGGGGAGGCGATGGACGGTCACCTGTTCGTGGACAAAGCGTTTGCTGCCGGGGCCGCCGCTGCGGTGGTTTCCCGGCCCATCGACTGGCCGCACATACTGGTGGACGACCCAAATCGCGCGCTGGAAATGCTCGCCGCCGCATCGCGCAGCCGCTCCGAAGCGGTCCGCATCGGGGTGACCGGATCGGTCGGCAAGACCGGGGTGAAGGAGGCGATCTTTGCCGCGCTGGACCGCTCCAGCCGGGGCGCGGCGCATCGCAGCGTGCGCAGTTACAATAACCATGTCGGCGTGCCGCTCAGCCTCGCCCGGATGCCCGCGCGCAGCAAATTCGGTATTTTCGAGATGGGAATGAACCACGCGGGCGAAATTGCCGATCTGACACGGTTCGTGCAGCCCGACGTTGCAGTCGTCACCGCGATCGCTCCGGCCCATATCGAAAATCTCGGTTCCGAAGAGGCAATCGCGGATGCCAAGGCGGAAATATTCGGCGGATTGGTGAAAGGCGGCACCGCGGTAATTCCAGCCGACAGCCCGCATTTCGATCGGCTGGCGGCGGCGGCACAGGCCTGCGGGGCGAACGTGCTTTCGTTCGGGCGGGCCGACCATGCCGATTTGCGGCTGCTCGACGCGATACCCAGCGCCAATGGCGGATCGCTGGTAACGGCAGCGTTCCGCGATGCGCGGCTGTGTTTTTCCGTCGCCGCCCCGGGCGAGCACTGGATCGCCAATGCGCTGTGCGTGATGGCGGCGGTTCGCGCGGCGGGCGGCGATATGGGTGCTGCCGGGCTTGCCCTTGCCGAAATGGGCGGGCTGAAAGGTCGCGGCGCGCGCCACCGGATCGCGGCGCCTGGCGGCCATGCGCTGCTGATCGATGAAAGCTACAACGCCAACCCCGCCTCGATGCGCGCCACATTGCGCCAATTGGGGCAGACGCCCGCAGGCCGCCGCATCGCCGTGCTCGGTGCAATGGGGGAGCTGGGTGATTTTACCGAGCAGTTTCATGCCGATCTGGCCAAGCCGGTCGGCGAGGCGGGAACCGATTTCGTCATTCTGGTGGGTTCGGCGATGGCGCCTTTGGCCCGGGAATTGGGGACAGCCGGCGATCAGACTATTGGCAAGCGCGCCGCCTTCGCCCATTGCGCCGACCCAGCCGAGGCATTGGCAGTCTTGGAGGAATTCGGCATTATTGCGGGCGACGCGATATTGGTGAAGGGCTCCAACTCGGTCGGCCTTGGCGCCTTGGTCGCACATTTCACCGCCCGTACACAGGGCCGGGACGTCTGAATGCTCTATCTGATCGCCGAATGGCTGGGTTTTGAGGGACTGTTCAACCTCGTGCGCTACCAGACCTTCCGGGCCGGGGCCACGCTGATGACGGCGATGGTAATCGGCCTGATCATCGGCCCCAAATTCATCGCCATGCTGCGCGTCCGGCAGGGCAAGGGCCAGCCGATCCGCGAAGATGGCCCGCAAACACATCTTGCCAAGGTCGGTACCCCCACCATGGGCGGGTTGATGATCCTGACAGCGTTGCTGCTCTCCATGCTGATCTGGATGGATTTGCGCAATCCGTTCGTCTGGGCCTGCATGGCGGTAACCGCCGGCTTCGGCCTGATCGGCTTCATGGACGATTACGACAAGGTCTCCAAACGCAGCCACAAGGGCGTTTCCGGCAAAACGCGGCTGTTGCTGGAGTTTGCCGTGGCGGGCGTCGCCAGCTATCTGATCGTCAGCCAGATCAACACGTTCCTGTATGTCCCCTTCTTCAACAATCTGGGTTTCGAGATGGGGCCGTTCTATTATGTCTTCGCCGCCTTCGTAATGGTCGGCGCGGGCAATGCGGTGAATTTGACCGACGGGTTGGACGGGCTGGCGACCATGCCCGTGATCGTGGCGGCGGGCACCTTCGGCATCATCTGTTACTTGGTCGGCCGCGTGGATTATTCCGAATATCTGGGCATTCCGCATGTTCCGGGCGCGGGCGAGCTGGCGATTTTATGCGCGGCGATCATGGGGGCGGGGCTGGCCTTCCTGTGGTTCAACGCACCGCCAGCCGCGGTATTCATGGGCGACACCGGATCGCTGGCGCTGGGCGGCGCACTGGGCGCGATCGCCGTGGCGAGCCATCACGAGATCGTGCTGGGCATCGTCGGCGGATTGTTCGTGCTGGAAGCGCTTTCGGTAATAATTCAGGTTTTCTGGTTCAAACGGACCGGGAAGAGAATTTTTCGCATGGCACCGATCCACCACCATTTCGAACAGAAGGGCTGGGCCGAAAGCACCGTTGTGATCCGTTTCTGGATCGTTTCCATCGTGCTTGCCTTGATGGGGCTGGCCACGCTGAAGCTGCGATGATCGTCTCGCCCGCCTTTTCCGGCAAGAACTACCTGGTGCTGGGCCTGGCCCGGTCCGGGGTGGCCACGATGGAGGCGCTGCTGGCGAGCGGCGCACAGGTATCCATCTGGGACCGGCAGGAAGATACGCGCGAAGCACAGGCCAGCCGCGCGCCCGTCGCCGATCCGATGATTTGCGACCTGACGCGCTTCGATGCCATCGTCGCTTCGCCCGGCGTGCCGCTCAACACGCATCCGATAGCGGGCCGCGCGGCGCAATACGGCGTACCGATCATCGGCGATATCGAACTGTTCGCGCAGGCCCGCGCCGACCTGCCGCCGCACAAGGTCGTCGGCATCACCGGCACCAATGGCAAGAGCACCACCACCGCGCTGGTTCACCACATCCTCGGCAGCGCCGGGCTGCCGGTGACCATGGCCGGCAATATCGGCCTGCCGATCCTGGGCCAGACCCCGCTTCAGCCCAACGAGCGCGGCGCGGGGGTCTATGTTCTGGAGCTGTCGAGTTACCAGATCGACTTGACCCGCTCGCTCGCCTGCGAGGCGGCGGCGTTGCTCAACATTACGCCAGACCATCTGGACCGCTATGACGGGTTCGCTGAATATGCCTTTGCCAAGGGCCGGCTGTTCGCAATGCAGGGAACGGGTCAATTCGCCGTCTTCGGTCACGACGATGCGCCAACCCGCGCGATCATGGCGGGGGAGGCCGAACGCAGGCCGCCAGGCCGGGTAACAACGCTGGAAACCGCGCCTCTGGCAGAGCTTCAGGAATATTGGCCGTCTTTGGCCGGGCCGCATAATCTGCAGAACACCGCCGCTGCGGTTGCGCTGGTGGAGGAACTGGGCGTCACCCGGTCCTATTGGGAGCCTGCCTTGCGCAGTTTTCGCGGGCTGCCGCACCGGATGGAACGGATCGAGCAGGCCGATGGCGTGCTGTTCGTCAACGATTCGAAGGCCACCAATGTCGCCTCGACCGCTCCTGCACTGGCTGCCTATCCGCCGCATCCCGGCGGCGGGGCACGGATCCACTGGATCCTTGGCGGACTGGCCAAGGAAGACGGGCTGGGCGAATGCGAGTTGTTGTTGCCGAACGTGGCCGCTGCCTACACTATCGGTGAGGCCGGGCCGCGATTTGCCGAATTGCTCGATGGCCGGGTGCAGGTGGAACGCTGCGAGATGATGTGCGAGGCGGTGCGCCGTGCTATCGCCAATGCCAAAGCGGGCGACGTAATCATGCTTAGCCCTGCTTGCGCCAGTTTCGACCAGTTCCGCGATTACGAGAAACGCGGCGAGCATTTCAAGCAGGTGGTCGGCGCGCTGCTGGAAGAGCGCGGCTGTCCGCCAAGCCTTGAACAACGGATCGGCGAATGAGCACGGTCCAGCCCTATATCCCCCGCAGCGGCGAGAAGCCCGGACCGGGCGAGCCGTTCGCGCGGTCATGGCGTGTGGAACTGCGCATCTGGTGGCGCGAGGTCGATCGCTGGCTGCTGGCGCTGGTCATCGCGCTGATGGCGATCGGTACGGTGGCCGTGGCGGTCGCTTCGCCCGCCAGCGCCGACCGGCTATCGACTGCACAAACACAGCTTCCCGAACTCTATTTCTACTGGGCTCATATACGCTGGCAGGTGCTCGGCCTGGCGGTGATGCTGGGCGCGGCAATGCTCAGCCGGGACAATGCGCGGCGGCTGGGTATCTTGCTGGCGGGCGCGATGGTGGCCGCGATGTTCCTCGTGCCGATCCCCGGTATCGGGCACGAGGTCAACGGATCGCAGCGCTGGCTGAAATTCGGCATGACGATGCAGCCTTCCGAATTCCTCAAACCGGGCTTTGCCATCGCGCTGGCGTGGATACTGACCTGGCGGCTGCGCGATCCGAACCTGCCGGTTCTGGCCATTGCCACCGGGGCGATGGCGCTGGTGGGCGGCTTGCTCATGCTGCAACCCAATCTGGGCGCAACGATGCTGTTTGCAGGCGTGTGGTTCGTGCTGATGCTGCTGTCGGGCGTGTCGATCCAGCGGATTGGCGCCCTGGTGGCGGGGGGAGTTGCCCTGCTGACGGCGGCCTATTTCCTGTACGACAATGCGCGTTACCGGATCGATTCCTTCCTCGGTGGCGGCACGGCCTATGACCAGGTCGATCTTGCCCAGCGCACCCTTCTGGCGGGCGGATGGACGGGCAGCGGCATGTGGCTGGGCATTCGCAAGATGACCCTGCCGGAGGCGCATACCGATTACATTTTCTCCGTCATCGGGGAGGAATTCGGCCTGCTGATCTGCGCGCTGGTGGTGCTGCTTTATCTGGCGATTCTGGTGCGGGTTCTGGTGCGGTTGGCGGATGAGGAAAACCTGTTCGTCCTGCTGGCCGGAGCGGGGCTGGTGACGCAGATCTGCGGCCAGGCTTTTATCAATATCCTGGTCAATCTTCAGCTGTTTCCATCCAAGGGGATGACGCTGCCGCTGGTATCCTATGGCGGGTCCTCCACCATTGCCGTATGTCTGACCGTGGGGCTGCTGCTGGCGATTACGCGGCGCAATCCTTTCCTGCACCGTGAAACGCCGGGACTGCGCGCGATGCTGAACGATAGCGGGCCGGACGCGAAGGAAGTCGATCGATGAGCAGCGAAGCGCAGACCAAGGCTGGCCGCCATTTCGTGCTGGCCGCAGGCGGAACCGGCGGCCATCTGATCCCCGCGTTCGCCTTGGCAACCGAGCTGGAGCGGCGCGGCCATCACGTGGCGCTGGTGACCGATAAGCGCGGAGCGAAAATCCCCGGCAAACCCGATTTCCTGCCCGCCCACGTCCTGCCGGCAGGACGCTTCGGCAAGAACCCGCTCCACTGGATCGGCGGCCTGCGCGCGCTGTGGAAGGGCCGGCAAATGGCGCTGCGCCTGTTCGAAACCTTCCAGCCGGGCGCGGTGGTCGGCTTTGGCGGCTATCCTGCCGCACCGGCATTGCTGGCGGCGACATCGGCCAATGTGCCGAGCGTTGTGCACGAACAGAACGCGGTGCTGGGCCGGGTCAACCGGATGCTGTCGGGCCGTGTCCAGGCGATCGCCACGGCATTTCCCGGTGTAAAGCGCTTGAAGGCCAAGCATCGCGGCAAAGTCCACCTCGTCGGCAATCCGGTGCGCGCCGAAGTGCTGAGCCTGCGCGACCAGCCTTTCCCGCCGCTGGGCGAAGAGGGCATCATGCGCGTGCTGGTAACGGGTGGCAGCCAGGGCGCGCGGGTCTTGTCCGAAGTGGTGCCCGATGGTCTGGCCATGTTGCCCCCGGCGCTGCGCGCTAGGCTGCAGGTGACGCAGCAATGCCGACCGGAAGATATCGACGCGGTGCGCAGCCGCTATGCCAGCCACGATATTCCGGCAGAGCTGGGCACTTACTTTGAGGATATGGAGGCGAGGCTGGCTGATGCGCATCTGTTCATCGGCCGCGCGGGCGCGTCGACCATTGCGGAGCTGACTGCCGTAGGCCGTCCCGCAATCCTGATCCCGTTGCCCATCGCTACCGACGATCACCAGGCGGTGAACACGGATGAAATCGTCAAGGCGGGCGGTGCGCGGATGATCCGCCAGGGAAATTTCTCTGCCAAGGAACTGGCCAAGCAAATCCAGGCAATGGCGCAGCATCCGGCCAGCCTGGCGAATGCCGCCCATGCGGCATGGGAATGCGGCCGTCCCAACGCGGCCAAGGACCTTGCCGATCTGGTCGAAAGCTTCGGCGGGGCAGAAATGATGGATGTGATCCGGGTTGGCGCAAACAATGCGCGCGGAGCCACCCAACATAGCGGCGATGCGGTTCCTTCGCGCAAGGATAGCGCGAAATGAAGGGTGTCGGCACCGATATCGGGACGATCCATTTCGTCGGCATTGGCGGCATCGGCATGTCCGGCATTGCCGAGGTGATGCACAATCTCGGCTACACCGTGCAGGGCAGCGATCTGAATGAAAGCCCGACGGTGGAACGGCTGCGCAGCCACGGCATCGCGGTGAAGATCGGTCAGGAAAAGGAAAATGTGGAGGGTGCGGCGGTCGTCGTCACTTCCACCGCCGTTCGCCGGACCAATCCCGAAGTCGTCGCGGCGCTCGAAAACCGCACCCCGGTGGTCCGCCGGGCCGAAATGCTGGCTGAACTGATGCGCCTGAAACGCACGGTCGCGGTGGCGGGAACGCATGGCAAGACCACCACCACCAGCATGATTGCCGCATTGCTGGATGCGGGCGGCATCGATCCGACCGTCATCAATGGCGGGATCATCAACCAATATGGCTCCAACGCCCGGCTGGGTGACAGCGAGTGGATGGTTGTCGAGGCCGATGAGAGCGATGGCAGCTTCCTGCGGCTGGATGGCCAGATCGCTGTCGTCACCAATATCGATCCCGAACATCTGGATCATTATGGCAGCTTCGAAGCGGCCAAGGATGCCTATGTCGAGTTCATCGAGAACGTCCCGTTTTACGGCGTGGCAGTGCTCTGCGTCGATCATCCCGAAGTGCAGAACGTCATCAGCAAGGTGCGCGACCGCCGTGTGCTAACCTATGGTTTTTCCGCACAGGCCGATCTGCGAGCGGAGAATATCCGCAGCGAGGATGGCGCGAACATTTTCGACGTGGTGCAGCGCCACCGGGATGGCACGACCGACCGGATCAACAATATCCGCCTGCCCATGCCGGGCCGCCACAACGTCCAGAACGCCATCGCAGCAATCGGCGTGGCGCTGGAAATGGGGTGCGACAAGGACACGATCTGCAACGGCTTCGGCCAGTTCGACGGGGTCAAGCGGCGCTTCACCAAGGTAGGCGAGGTCGCTGTCGATGGCGGCAAGGCCGTGATCATCGACGATTACGCGCATCACCCGGTCGAGATACAGGCAGTGCTTTCCGCCGCTCGGGAGGCCGCCAGTTCGGGCACCACGCCGGGCCGCGTAATCGCCGTGATGCAGCCGCACCGCTACACCAGGCTGGGCGATCTGATGGAGGATTTCCAGGGCGCGTTCAACGATGCCGATATAGTCCACGTCACCCCGGTTTACGAAGCTGGCGAGGATCCGATCGAGGGGGTCAGCGCGCAGGCGCTGGTCGATGGGCTGAAGGATCGCGGACACCGCGCCGCCGATTGCATTCCCGATGCAGACACGCTGGCCGTAGTGCTGGCAGATCAAGTACAGGCGGGCGATTATGTCGTATGCCTCGGCGCGGGCGATATTACGCGCTGGGCCGCCGGGCTGGCCGCCTCCATCGAAGCCCGGCGAGGCGCGGTCTGATGATGCAGCAGCCCGGCGATTGGCCCATGCTCGACGATGGCAGCGCGCCAACGTCAGAGACGCAAGAGACGATGCAGGCGCCGTTCTCTACGGCTGGCCTGCGCGGCAAGCTGACTCCCGGCGCACCGCTGGCAAAGCTGGTTTGGTTCAAGGCCGGCGGGGCGGCAGACTGGCTGTTCGAGCCCGCCGATATCGACGATCTGCACACTCTGCTGGAGCGCGTGGGCACTTCTCTGCCGGTCATGGCGCTGGGGCTGGGTTCCAACATGATCGTGCGCGATGGCGGAGTGCCCGGCGTGGTCATCCGGCTGGGTAAACCGTTCGCACAGGTGGAGGTATCGGACGATAATATCGTGACGTGCGGCGGCGGCGCGCATGGCATTCTCGTCGCTTCGACCGCGCGCGATGCGGGTGTGGCCGGGCTGGAATTCATGCGCGGCATACCCGGAACCGTGGGCGGTTTCGTGCGAATGAATGGCGGGGCTTATGGCCGCGAAGTTGCCGATGTCCTCCTCGATTGCCAGGTGATCATGCCCGGCGGGCGGATGATCTGCCTGCCTGCCAGGGATCTGGAATACAGCTATCGCCACAGCGCACTGCCCGATGGGGCGGTGGTGGTGTCTGCCCGGTTTCAGGGCGAGCCGGGCGATCCCGCAGCGATCGGCGCGGAGATGGACCGCATCGCCGAAGCGCGCGAGAATTCGCAGCCGATCCGCACCAAGACCGGCGGATCGACTTTCAAGAATCCGCCCCCCGAGACGTCGAATGGCAAAAAGGCTTGGGAACTGGTCGATGCCGCCGGGTGCCGCGGGCTGCAACTGGGCGGAGCGCAAGTGAGCGAGAAACACACCAATTTCATGATCAACACCGGCAATGCCACCAGCGCCGATATCGAGGCGCTGGGCGAAGAAGTCCGCCGCCGCGTGGCGCTGGATTCCGGGGTCGATCTGGAATGGGAAATCCAGCGAGTGGGGCGGCCATGACCGGGTTGGAGAAGCTCCACATCGCCGTGCTGATGGGCGGCTGGGCGCATGAGCGCGATGTCTCGATGATGTCCGGCAATGCGATTGCCGATGCGCTGGAAGGCAAGGGCCACCGCATCACGCGGATCGACATGGACCGCCATGTGGCCGCGCGTATCGCCGAGGTCGCGCCCGATGTCGTGTTCAATGCGCTGCACGGGGTGCCGGGCGAGGATGGGACGGTGCAGGGTATGCTCGACCTGATGGGTGTTCCCTATACCCATTCGGGCCTCGCCACCTCGGTCATCGCGATCGACAAGGAACTGACCAAGCAGGCGCTCGTCCCGCATGGGGTTCCCATGCCGGGCGGGCGGATCGTCGACAGCGCCGAACTGCATGAGCGCGACCCGTTGCCGCGCCCTTACGTGCTCAAGCCGGTCAATGAAGGCTCCAGCGTGGGAGTCGCCATCGTCACCGATGATAGCGATTTCGGCAATCCGATCGGCCGCGATGCGGCGGGGCCGTGGCAGGAATTCGGCCGTCTCCTGGCAGAACCCTTTATCCGCGGGCGGGAGATGACCACCGCCGTGCTCGACACGCCCGAAGGCCCGCGAGCATTGGGCGTGACGGAGCTGGTGCCGAAGTCCGGTTTCTACGACTACGCGGCGAAATATACCGATGGGATGACCCGGCACGTCTGCCCGGCCGAGATACCGGGCGATATCGCCAGTTTGTGCGAAGCACATGCCCTCACCGCCCACCGGGTGCTGGGCTGCAAGGGCATCAGCCGGACCGATTTTCGCTGGGACGATGAGCGCGGGCAGGATGGGCTGTTCGTCCTGGAAACCAATACTCAGCCGGGGATGACCGCGCTCAGCCTGGCACCCGAACAGGCGCGCCATGCGGGGATCGAGTTTGCCGATATGCTGGAAATGATCGTGGCTGCGGCGCTTCCGGATCATGCGAAGGGGGCCGCCGATGGCGAGTAGGATCAAGCGCGGGGGCAAGGGTGTGCGCCGGTCCGCCGCCGCACAAAGCCGCAATGCCAAGGCGCGCAAGGCCCGCGCGCGGACAGGCTCTGCACTGGATACGGCGATGGGCGTGCTGCCCTTCACCTATCAGCAGTGGCAGCGAATCTGGACAGCGATCATCATCGGCGGCGCAGCGGCGCTGGCATGGTTCGTGGCGAGCGTGGCGGGCGTGCCTGCAATGGCGCAGGCGCAAATCGCGGCTCTGGCGGGCGATGCAGGTTTCGAAGTGCGCCGGGTGCAGGTAACCGGGGTAGACCGGATGAACGAGCTGAAGGTCTATGAGCGGGTGCTGGGCGAACGCGACCGGCCCATGCCGCTGGTCGACCTGCACGATCTGCGCGAAGAATTGCTCGAACTCAGCTGGGTCCGCGATGCGCGCGTCACCCGCCAGCTGCCCGATACGCTGAAAGTCGATATCGTCGAGCGAGTACCGCATGCGGTGCTGCGCAAGCCCGACCGGCTGGTGCTGATCGATGGCGATGGCGAGGAGCTGGAGCCGATTTCGCAGGCCAATTCCAAAGGCTATTTGATCGTGGAAGGCCCGGGTGCGGCCAAACAGGTCGCCGCGCTGGGCCGGCTGGTCGATGCCGCGCCTGCGCTGAAGCCCAAGGTCGAGCGGGCCGAGTGGATCGGCAATCGTCGCTGGAACTTCACTTTCGATACCGGCCAGATGCTGGCCCTGCCGCAGGGTGAGGACGATAGCGCCGCCGCGCTGATTTCCTTCGCCGAGATGGACGGCAAGAACCGCCTGCTGGGCGGAAAAGTCGCGACCTTCGATATGCGCGTGAACGGACGCATCTTCATGGGCATTCCGGGCCGCGCGGCGCAGGAACTCGAAACGGGGAACAATTGATGGGCACGCCGCGGATCACGCAGGTTTTCGGGGCCGTGAATATCGGCTCTTTCCGCATATCGGCCATGATCATGGGCGTATCGGAAACCGGCGAGATGGTGGTGCTGGGATCGGGCCACCGCGCCGCGCAGGGGATCAAGCGCGGCTATGTCACCGATATGGCCGCCGCCACCCATGCCATTCGCGATTGCGTCGAACGGGCGGAGAAATCCGCCAATACCTCTATCTCGAGCGTTTGGATCGGCTGCAGCGGAGCGGGGCTGGTCAGCCAGGTTTCCAAGGTGGAAATCGACATTGGCGGGCGGCGGATCGAGGAAGACGATATCGAGCATCTGCTGGTTGCCGCGCGCGCCAATCTGCAGCCCGATGGCCGCATGGTGCTCCACGCGCAGCCCGCCCATTACACGCTGGACGGCGCACATGGTGTGGCCAATCCCAAGGGTCTCCACGCGGAACAGCTCGGCGTCGATATCCACGTAATGTTGGCCGATGGCGCGCCGGTAAAGAATTTGATCGAAGCGGTGCAGAACGCGCATCTCGATGTGGAGGCGGTGATCGCCACACCGATCGCCACCGGTCATGCCTGTCTCACACCGGAAGAACGCGAACTGGGCGTCGCCCTGATCGAAATCGGCGGCCAGGTCACCAATGTCTCGGTCCATGCGGCCGGAATGCTGCTCGGGCTGAAGGCGCTGCCATTCGGATCGGCGGACATCACCGATGCGATTGCCGGGGCGTTCGGCATAAGGCGTTTCCAGGCGGAGCGACTGAAATGCGTGGCGGGTTCTGCCATTGCCAGCCCGTCGGACCACCGCGAAATGGTGCCGGTAAACGGCCCCAACGAAGAACAGCGCACCGATGGCAACGGACCGGCTGCGCGCGGCGCGGACGAAATGGGCCGCATCCCGCGGGCCGAACTGGTCTCGGTGGTCACCGAACAGCTCGGCAAATTGACCGACGATGTGAACCGCGCGCTCAAATCGATGGGCTTTGCAAGTTCGGGCAGCCAGGTCGTGTTGACCGGCGGCGGGGCCGAACTGGCCGGAGTGGCCGAATTTGCCCAAGGCGCGCTGGGCCGTCCGGTCCGGATCGGCAAGCCGCCAGCACTACGCGGCCTGCCGGAGGCGCATTCGACCCCCGGTTTTGCAACGCTGGCAGGGCTATGTCTCTATGCCCGCGAAGATCCGGTGGACATTCGCTCGATCGGCCCCAGCTACACCCCTACGACGCGCTATAGCGGGATGGATCTGGTCCACCGCGTGATCCGCGCGGCCCGTGAGTATTTCTAACTGGCAGAATAACCATTGTGGATAAGCATTCTTCCCCTATCCCGGCGCGATTCACTCTGTGCCAAGCTGCCAATCACCATGCGTTAACCCCAATAACGCGCCAATTCCCCCGAAGGGACAAAACATGAGCATCAATATCGGCCCCGCCAGCACCGACGAACTTCGTCCCAAAATCACCGTGGTGGGTGTGGGCGGCGCGGGCGGCAACGCCATCGCCAACATGATCGAGGCCGAGATCGAGGGCGTCGATTTCATCGTTGCCAATACCGATGCGCAGGCGCTGGGCCATTCGGCAGCCAGCACGCGCATCCAGCTGGGGCCGGATGTAACCTCCGGCCTGGGCGCAGGCGCGCGGCCCGAAGTGGGCAAGGCTGCGGCGGAAGAAACCGTGGCAGAGATCGAGGATGCGCTGGAAGGCGTGAACATGTGCTTCATCGCCGCTGGCATGGGCGGCGGCACCGGCACCGGCGCGGCCCCCGTCATCGCGGAAGCTGCGCGGCGCAAGGGCGTGCTGACCGTGGGCGTGGTGACCAAGCCGTTCCTGTTCGAAGGCACGCGCCGGATGCGCGCTGCCGAGGCAGGGATCGAGGAACTGCAGCAGCATGTCGATACGCTGATTGTCATTCCCAACCAGAACCTGTTCCTGATCGCCAAGGCCGATACGACTTTCAAGGAAGCGTTCATGCTGGCGGACGAGGTGCTGCAGCAGGGCGTTCGCTCGATCACCGATCTGATGGTGATGCCCGGCCTCATCAACCTCGACTTCGCCGATGTGAAATCGGTGATGGAGGAAATGGGCAAGGCAATGATGGGCACCGGCGAGGGCGAGGGCGAAAACCGCGCTTTGCAGGCGGCCGAGAAGGCGATTGCCAACCCGCTGCTCGAAGGCGTGTCGATGCAAGGCGCCAAGGCGGTCATCATCTCCATCCTGGGCGGCGAGGATATGAAGCTGCTCGAGGTGGACGAGGCTGCAAACCACATCCGCAATTTGGTGGACGAGGATGCCAACATCATCCTCGGCAGCGCGTTCAACCCCGATCTGGATGGCAAGATCCGCGTATCGGTGGTTGCCACCGGTATCGACGACCGCGGCGGTGCGTCCGTCAATTCCGGATCGCGCCCGCAGGCCAGCGCAGTGCGGATGGGCGGCGGGCAAGCGCCCAAGCGCCCCGTGCTCGAACTGCCGCCCGAAGACGAGGCGGAAGACGAGGCGGAGTTGGAAACCGCGCAGAACGGCGCACCCACCACGTCGAGCCTTGCCGGGCTGACCGGACTGTCCGGCCTCGGTGACGATTCGGGTGAGGACGAAACAGAAGAAAGCGGCGAGGACGATGAAGGCGATGAGGGCGACGTCGACGGCATCGTCGATCCGCTGGCTGGCCTTCGCAACGACGATGACGAAGCGGATGAGCATGATGCGCAGTCGCTGCCGGATCCGGCAAGCGATGACGACCAAGCGCGCATTTCGCCCGATCATGGCTTTTCCGGCACGGCATCAGCTAGGGACGGCAGCGAAGAACCGCTCGATTTGATGGACGAGGCGGATGGGGCCGATCACGGCTCCACCGCCGATGCCGATCAGTCGGGGCAGGATGAATTGCTGCTCCAGGCAGATCAGCTCGCCGAGGAAGACAAGCCGGTGGAGCCGCCCCAGCCGGGGCGGCGCCGTCCGCTGGTGAGCGGCGGTGAGGCTGGCGGCGGTGCGCCCGCTGGCGGCCCGCCCCCGGCATCGGGCGGCAGCACCTTGTTCGAACGGATGGCCAACCTGTCGCGCGGCAATTCCAGCGACGACGACTCCGACGATGACGACGATGATGACGATTCGTCCTCGCTCAACATCCCGCGCTTCCTCGGCCGCCAGAACAACCAGTAATACAACCGACACGCGGCATTCGCGGTGAAACGTGTGCGCGGTTCGGTAATGCGAACCGCGCCGTTCTTTACCCGTTCAGCCGATATAGGCGATACCCGCCCGATGGCTTCACGATCCCGCACAGGACGAAATTTCGCGCTGAAAACACAGCTCGCTCCATTTGCGGCAATGTTTACGGCTCTGTCGGCGCTGGCGCTGACTGCTGGCTTGACCGTGCCGGTATCCTCCGCATCGGCGCAGGGGATGGTCCAGGCAATCCCGCCCAAGGAAACCCGTGATCTCAGCGAGGCGCTTGGCCGATTGGCGCGCAATCCGCGCGATCTGTCGGCGCTGATTGCGGCGGGCGATGCCTCGCTGCAAGTCGACGATGTCGATGCGGCCATCGGTTTTTTCGGTAGGGCAGACGATCTTTCGCCTGGCAATCCGCAGGTCAAGGCGGGGCTGGCGGGAGCCTATGTTCGCTCGGGCAGGCCGCTGGAGGCGATGGAGTTGTTCGGCGAGGCGCAGGCAGCAGGCGGCGCTTCGGGCATGATGGCTGCCGACCGGGGCCTGGCCTACGATCTGATCGGCGACCCGGCCCGCGCGCAGGAGGAATATGCGCGGGCATTGGCCTATCGGCGCAGCGATGAAGTGTTGCGGCGGCTCGCCCTGAGCCAGGCAATATCGGGTAACCGGCGCAAATTCGAGTCCACCCTGCGCCCGCTGATCGCAAAGCGCGATTTTGCGGCTTACCGCATCCGCGCCTTCGGCCTGGCTATATTGGGCGAGGCCGACGAGGCTGCGGAAATCGCCAGCGCGGTAATGCCGGGCGGCACGTCCAGCCGGATGGCTCCGTTTTTCGCGGTCATGCCCCGGCTGACCGCCGCGCAGCAGGCATCGGCTGCCAATCTCGGCATGTTTCCGTCGACCGACCAGATCGGGCGTGACGATCCGCAATTCGCACTCTTTCGCAGCACCTCGCCCGACATTCTGATGCGCCAGGCGGAGACCCGTCTCGCACCGGCTGGGCCGGCGATGGGTTCGCAACCTGCCCAGGCGGCCCAAGCAGCTCAGCCGGAGCGAAGCGCGGCGGGCGACCAGCGGCGCAGGCCCGGCCGGGGTGCGGCGAGTGCTGGAACGCGGCGGGCGGCGAACGAGGCAGCGCGCCGCGCCAACCGCCGCGCCGCGTCCGATCCGATGGCGCGTACCAATCGCTCGCTTCAGGCAAGCGTGGTCGCGGTCGAGCCGCCAGTGGAACAGCAGCCAACCGCGCCCGAGCCGGTCGAAGTGGCCGCAGCGCCGCCTGCTCAGCCACCCGCGCCCGCTCCGCAACCCGGTTTCGATCTCGCGCAAGTTTCCGCTCCGCCGGCGTCAGTGGCAACCGTGCCCGAGCCTGCACCCGAACCTGCGCCGCAAGTGGCATCGCCAGTCGTCGTGGCGAGCATCGGCCAGACCCGCGAACTGCCGACCGTCGCAAATGTACAAAACCCTGCGACACTGACCCTGCCATCGGACAATCCAGCGCCCGCTGCCGGAAATCCAGCCGCGCCCGCCGCGCCGCCGCCATCTTCGCCGCAGCCCGCTGCGAGCGTGGCCGACTCCTTCGGTTCCTTTATTTTGCCTCGCGCCACGTCCAGCGCGCCATCGGCGGCAGCGGTCGATATAACCGCGATCGAGCCGCCGCGTGAAATCGAACAGCCGCCCGTGGCGGAGCCTGCGCCCACAGCGCATCCCAGCCGCATCTGGGTGCAAGTCGCAACGGGCCGCGACCGCTCCGCATTGCGCTTCGACTGGCGGCGATTTGCTCGCCAGGCACCCGATGTGCTCGGCAGCAATGGTCCGTTCGTGACCCCCTGGGGCCAGGCGAACCGCCTGCTGGCTGGCCCCTTCGCCAGCCAGGCGGAGGCCCGGCGTGCGGTTGGCGCGTTGAAGGAAGAGGGGGTGGACAGTTTCACCTTCACCAGTCCGCAGGGTCAGGCAATCGAGCCATTGGGCTGACCGGGGTGGGCGGGCTTTTTCCCACAGGGTGTTAACAGGCTAGATTACTTACCCCCAGCGGCGCGCCCTGCATCCATTGCACCGCGCCCCCCACGCGCGGCATTGATCGCGTTGTGATGAGAGCCGACCCATGAAGCCCGCCAACGACACCTATGCCGCATCGGACGATGCCGCCCCGGTAGATATGCTCGCCGCCCTGTTCGAAGCGCGCGGTTGGGCGTACGAATCGGTCTCCGAAGACGAGATGCTGGGCGAGATCCAGGGCAGCTGGGCGAAATACCAGCTGCGCGGCATCTGGCGGACCGAGGACAACGTTCTCCAGCTGATTTGCCTTCCCGATATCCGCGTGAGCGATGAGAAGCTCGGTGCCGCCTATGAATTGATCGCGCTGGTCAATGAACAGATGTGGCTCGGCCATTTCGATATCTGGTCGAGCGGCGGGGTGGTGCTTTATCGGCATGGCGTGCTGCTGGGCGACGATGGGCTGCTGAGTATTGCGCAGGCGCAGGCCATGGTCGAAACCGCGGTCGAGGAATGCGACCGCTTCTATCCGGCGTTCCAATTCGTGCTGTGGGGCGACAAACCTCCGAAAGAGGCGCTGGAAAACGCGATGGTGGACGCGATGGGCGAGGCTTGAGCAGGGCTTGAGCAGGGTTCGAGCGAGCGCTGCGCAAGCAATCGATGGGTGTGCGATGAAGAATGAAAGCATCCTGATTTTTGGCTGCGGCAATATGGCCGGCGCGATGCTGGACGGCTGGCTGGCCGGCGGGCTGGGTCCGGCGCGCTTTACCGTGGTCGACCGATCCAATGAGTCTGCGCCGGAAGGCGTGACGTTGCTGCGCGAGGTCCCGGAACGCAATTTCGACGCTGTTCTCATCGGTATAAAGCCGCACATGCTCGCCGATATCGCCCCGCTGCTGGAGCCGCTGGCTGGGCCGGATACAGCAATGCTGTCGATCCTTGCGGGAACCCAGCTGGATGTGTTGCGCAAGACATTCCCGCGCGCCGGCAGCGTGGTGCGGGTGATGCCCAACCTGGCCGTGGCGCTTGGCAAATCACCTATCGCACTGGCGGCGCAGGGGCTGGACGAGGCCGGACGCGCCACGCTCGGTGCATTGCTAGAGCCGCTCGGCACGCCGGAATGGATCGCAGAAGGCGCGTTCGATCTGGTCACCGCGCTGGCCGGATCGGGTCCGGGCTTCGTTTACCGGTTTATCGATGCGCTGGCTGCGGGCGCGCATTCGCTCGGCCTGCCGCATGATCAGTCGCAGCGGCTGGCAACCGCGATGGTGGAAGGGGCGGCAGCACTCGCCGCAGCTTCGCCGCATTCGCCCGGCGAACTGGCCCGGCGCGTGGCGAGCCCCGGCGGGGTCACACAAGAGGGGCTGGACGTGCTCGACGATGGCAAGGCGCTGGAAAGGCTGATGGAAGCCACCTTGCGCGCCGCGCGGGACCGCAGCGCGGAAATGGCCCGGCAAGCGCGCGGCAAGGGTTAACCGGGTGTTTCCGGTTCCCGCCGGTTTCGCTTGAAAAAAACGCCGCGAGCCCCGATATTGCATGGCGAACCGGCCCATACGTGCGGCTGGCATTTGGAGTAGGAAATTTTCATGGCTGACTGGAACGAACGCCAGGACCCGCGCACCGGTTTTTCCGCCGATCCGCGTGCAACCGGCGATGTGGCCCGCGGCGACGTCGTCGATCAGGGTCTGCGCAAGTACATGCTTTCCATCTATAATTACATGGCCAGCGGCGTCATGCTGACCGGTATCGTGGCAATGCTGTTCGCGCAGAGCGGCATGGCGGCGGAAGTTTTCGTCAATGGCGGGATCCTCAGCTGGGTCATCATGCTGTCACCGCTCGCCATCGTTGTTGCGATGAGCTTCGGGCAAAACAAGTTCTCGACCGTAACCTTGCAGGCGATGTTCTGGGGTTTCGCGGTGCTGATGGGCCTGTCGCTTTCGACGATTTTCCTGGTTTATACCGGATCTTCCATCGCGGCGACGTTCTTCGCCACGGCCGGCGCCTTCGCAGGTCTCAGCCTGTGGGGCTACACCACGAAGAAGGATCTGTCCGGTTGGGGCAGCTTTCTGGTCATGGGTGTGATCGGCCTGATCATCGCCAGCGTGATCAACTTTTTCCTTGGTTCCTCGACCATGGAACTGGTGATCAGCTTCCTCGGCGTGCTGATTTTCGCCGGCCTCACGGCCTATGATACGCAGCGCCTGAAAGAGCAGTATTATTACCTGCGCGGGAGCGAGTTCATGGGCAAGGCGATTGTGATGGGCGCACTCAGCCTCTATCTCGACTTTATCAACATGTTCCTGTTCCTGCTGCGCTTCATGGGTGCATCCCGCGAATAGTCGCTGACAGGACTCGTTCTACCGTGCCCGGGAGCGCTGCTGCGCTTCCGGGCATTTTCTTATGCGCCAAAGCGGGTTAGGGACTGCCGCTTCATCGCGCGCTAATGCGGTTGCTGCGATAATCTGCGCGCGTAGGAGGGATAGCCGCACCATGTACAGGAATTCGAAGGCAAAAATCTATCTGGGCAGCGCTTTGGCCGCCCTCGCTCTGCTGGCTGGCTGCGCCACTCCGCCGCCGCCACCCCCTCCTCCTCCGCCGCCGCCACCTCCGCCCGTCGTGGTGATACCGCCGCGTCCCACACCCCCGGCTGCGGCCGCCTTGGGAATGGCGATTCCGCTGGTCGGTGCAGACGGTGTGCGCCAGACGATCAACGCCTATATCTCACCCGATCAGACGGTGTGGAACATGCGTAGCGCGCTCAATGTGGCCGCGCTCAACTGTCTCGATCCGCAATATGTGAACCTGGTGCCGAATTACGGCGCTTTCCTGACCACGCAAAAGAAGCCGCTGGCCCAGGCGAACCGCGCGGTGCGCAGCGAGTTTCGCGAACGCTATGGTTCGGATGCGCGCGCTATGCAGGACAGCTACATGACGCGGGTCTATAATTTCTACGCCCTGCCGCCCGCGCAGCGCGGTTTCTGCGAAGCGGCCATGGCGGTCAGCAACGAATTGTTGCTGGTCGATCCCGCCACGCTGGAAACCTTCGCGCAAAGCGCATTGCAGCGGATCGATGCACCGATCGAGAATTTCTACCGCAATTATGAGCGGTATAGAGTCAATGTTGCGGCCTGGGATGCGCGGTATGGCCCGCCGGTTGCAGCACCCGCCGCGACACTGATCGCCCAGCCCGGCATGGGAACGGGGCTGAGTGGATCGGTGACCGAGGGCATGGTCCAGCCGATCGATCCGCCGGCAAGCACGGCCGCGCAAACCCCGCAGCCCGGTTTCGGCATGGCGGGCAGCACAGAGCCTGCTTCAACGCCGGTGTTCGGCCCGACGGTTCAGCCGCTCCCCGGTCAGCTGAATGCGCCTGTCGGTGTGTCTCCTGCGCCCGAGGGCGCGATCACCTTGCCACCCAGCGAGCCGGTAAGCGATCCGACGATGGGCCAGCCGGAAACGACAATCACGGCGCAGCCTGTCCTGGTTCTGCCCGACGAACAGGTCGGTCCGGATGAGGGCGGCTGATCTGCGGATGGCTCGGGCGCTTTAGCAGCCGCATGATGGCCAGATAGCGGCCTGCCGAACAAAAGACTCACACAAGCCGCGCCGAATCCCTATCTGCCCACCATGCATTTTCTCGACCAAGCCAAGATTTACGTGAAATCCGGTGCCGGCGGACCCGGCGCGGTGTCCTTCCGGCGCGAGAAATATGTCGAATATGGCGGCCCCGATGGCGGCAATGGCGGCAAGGGCGGCGATGTGGTGTTCGAAGCCGTGCCCGCGCTCAACACGCTGATCGACTTCCGCTATTCGCAGCATTTCAAGGCGTCGCGCGGCAGCCACGGCATGGGCCGCGATCGCACCGGGGCAGGGGCCAAGGACCTGGTGATCAAGGTGCCGGTGGGCACGCAGGTCCTGTCCGAGGACAAGGAAGAGATACTCGCCGATTTTACCGAGGCCGGGCAGCGGCTCGTCCTGCTCGAAGGCGGGCAGGGTGGGCGCGGCAATGCCAGCTACAAGAGCTCCACCAACCGCGCCCCGCGCCAGCACCAGCCGGGCGAACCATCCGAGGAAATGTGGGTCTGGCTGCGGCTAAAACTGCTCGCCGATGTAGGCCTGGTGGGCCTACCCAATGCGGGCAAATCCACCTTCATCAACCAGGTCAGCAACACCAAGGCCAAGGTCGGCGATTACGCCTTCACCACGCTCGTGCCGAAGCTGGGCGTGGTGCGCCACAAGGGCCGCGAATTCGTGCTGGCGGATATTCCCGGACTGATCGAAGGCGCGGCGGAAGGGGCCGGGATCGGCGACCGCTTTCTGGGTCATATCGAGCGCTGCCGGGTGCTCGTCCACCTAATCGATATTGAAGGGCAGGATCCCGCCGATGCTCTGCGCACCGTGGAAGAAGAGCTGGAAGCCTACGGTGAGGGTCTGTCCGCCAAGCCGCGCCTGATCGCGCTCAACAAGATCGATCTGGCAGATGCGGAGCTGGCCGCTGCGTTCGCCGCCGAATTGCGCGAAGCCGGGGCGGACAAGGTGTTCCCCATTTCCGGCGCGACCGGCGAAGGGCTGGAGGCGCTGATGGATGCCGTGCTCGGCTATCTGCCACAGCTCACCCGCACCGAGGACAAGGAAGGCGCCGGTTCGGAAGAGGCACCCGAAGATAGCGAATGGTCACCGATCTGATCGCCGCTTTCCAGCCCGCAATGCGCGCGCTAACGCCCATGCCATGAAGATCACCGAATTACGCCAATTGACCGATGCGGCCAGCTGCCCGCTGCTGGTGATCAAGGTGGGGTCCGCCCTGCTGGTCGGCCCGAATGGCCGGGCCCGGCGCGAATGGCTGGGCGCTCTGGCGGGCGAGATCGCCGAGCTTCGGAAGCGCGATCAGCGGATCATCGTCGTGAGTTCCGGCGCTATCGCATTGGGCGCGGCGTTGCTGGGGCTGGAAAAGGGCGGCCGCGCCAGTCTTGCAGATGCGCAGGCCAGCGCGGCGGTCGGGCAGATTGCTCTTGCCGGTTTGTGGTCCGACAAATTGGCCGGGCGCGGCACTACGGCGGCACAAATGTTGGTCACGCTCGACGACCTGGAGGATCGCCGCCGCTATCTGAACGCGGCCGCCACCCTCAACCGGCTGTTGGATGCCGGCGCGGTTCCGATCGTGAACGAGAACGACAGCGTGGCCACACAGGAAATCCGCTTTGGCGATAATGACCGACTGGCCGCCCGCGTTGCGCAGGCCGCCGGGGCGCAGGGCGTGCTGCTGCTTTCCGATGTGGATGGGCTGTATGACCGCGATCCGGCAGACCCGGAGGCGGTCCTGCAACCTAGGATCGAGGATATCGACAAGCGGGTGCATGCCATGGCACAAGGCGGGCCGGGTCGTTCGGGCATGGGGTCGGGCGGTATGGAATCCAAGATTCAGGCAGCAGAGATCGCCACACGGGCCGGCATTGCGCTGGGCATCGTCAATGGCACGCATAGCGGACCGATCGGGCGCGCGATGAACGCCGCGACGGAGGGCGGGCGCGGCACGATCTTCCTGCCGGGCAAGAGCAGCAATGTTCACTCCGAAACCGCGCGCAAGGCATGGCTGGGCGGCAAGCTGACATTGGCCGGCAGCGTGCGTATCGACCGGGGCTGCGCCGATGCCCTGAAGGGCGGGGCGAGCCTGCTCGCCGCAGGAATCGTGGCGGTAGAGGGGGATTTCCAGCGCGGCGATGCGATCGCGATCAACGGGCCGGAAGGCACATCACTGGCGCACGGGCTGGCCGAGTATGACGCGAAGAAAATTCGCAAGATCCGCGGCAAGAAGACCGAGGATCATGCCGAGATACTGGGCCATGCACCGCGCGCGGCGGTGGTCCACCGCGATCATATGGTGCTGCTGTGACCGTCGCGGTAACCGGCGCGACCGGCTTCGTCGGCCAGGCCGTGCTGGAGGTGCTGGCGCATCGCGGCTACCGCGTGCGCGCGCTGGCCCGCAAAGTGCCGGTCCAGCGCGGCGAAGTGGACTGGATCGGCGGCGATCTGTCCGATGTCGGCGCGCTGCGGAGGCTGACCGAAAACACGCAGGCGGTCATCCACATTGCCGGGCTGACCACCAGCCGCAATCTCGAAGCATTCGAGGCAGCAAACGTCACCGGAACACACAAATTGCTGGAAGCAGCGGCCAAGGCCCGTGTGCCGCGCTTTGTCTTCACCTCGTCGCTTGCCGCGCGCGAGCCGCGCCTGTCCGCCTATGGCGCCTCCAAGGCCCAGGCGGAAACGCTGGTCCAGGCAAGTCCGCTCGATTGGACCATCGTGCGGCCACCGGCAATCTTCGGTCCGCGTGACAAGGATATGCTCGACCTGTTTCGCGGCGCGGAATGGGGCGTGGTACCAATGCCGCCCACCGGCGCTGCATCCCTGCTCTATGTCTACGATCTGGCAGAGCTCCTGGTGGCGCTCATCCCGTCGTCCGAGACGGTGAAGGGCAAGATATTCGAGCCCGACGATGGACGGCCTGGCGGCTGGGGCCACCGCGAACTGGCGCAGGCGATCGGTTGGGCCGTGGGGCGCGAACCCTGGGTCCCGCACCTCTCGCGCCAGTGGCTGAAACGACTGGCAAAGCTGGATGGCATGCTGAGGGGGGACAAGGCCAAGCTGACGCTCGACCGGGTGTGCTACATGACCCATCCCGACTGGGTGTCCGACAAGGGGGCCGCCGTACCCGCCGAACTCTGGCGCCCACGCATGAATACGCGCGACGGGCTGAAGGCCACCGCCAACTGGTACCGCAAGGAGCGGTGGCTTTAAGGAAGTTGCTGTCAGGTAGGGTCGAGATATCCGGCTCTCTCTCGACTGTTCCCATCCTTCTCCCCCACCCAACCATCCATGGGATTATACTAATCGGGTGGTTGGGTGGGGGAGAGGGATGGAACAGACACCAAGCCGCAGGCTGGACGGCAAAAAATTCGGCGCGGGATGCAAATCTCCCCAGATCAGAATGCTGGTTCTTCACCCGGTTTGTGGATGCCGCATTCGGTCTTGTCCCAGCCTTTCCAGCGGCCCGATCGCGGGTCTTCGCCGGGGGCGACTTCGTGGGTGCAGGGGGAGCAACCGATCGAGGGATAGCCTTGTTCGACCAGCGGATGGCGCGGCAGCTCGTGTTCATGCAGATAGGCTTGCAGCGCTTCGCCTTGCCAATCGATCAGCGGATTGATTTTCAGGCGGCCCTGCCTGTCCGATTTGTCGACTTCGAAACGCGGCAGCTCTGACCGGGTGGAGGATTGGAATGCCTTGCGCCCGGTCAACGATGCGTCGAAATCGGTCAACGCCTTTGCCAGCGGGCGAACCTTGCGAATTTCGCAGCAGCCATCGGGATCGTAAGACCAGCGCAGGCCGGTTTCGTCCTTGGCTTCCAGCTCGCCGAGATCGGGGTAGAGTATCTGCAAATTGGTCAGGCCCAGATGCTCGACCAGCGTGTCGCGGTAGCCGAGCGTTTCGGGAAAATGCTTGCCCGTTTCCAGGAACAGCACGGGTATATCCGGATCGGCCTGCGCCACCAGATGCAGCAGCACCGCGCTTTCCGCGCCGAAGCTGCTGACCATCGCCACATCGCCCGCAATCCCGTCTTTCAACACGGCATGCAATACCTCGCCCGCATCGGCGGTGCGGAACATGCGGTTGAGCTTGATCGCGTCGGCATCGCTGAAGCGCGGGCCGGTGTCGATCCGGTCGATGGTTCTGATGGGATCGGCTTCAGCCATGGGCCCCCTCTTGATGGCGCAAATCCCAGATCGGCGTGCGGCCATCGGTGGTCGGCTGATAGACATGCGGCCAGCGGTCGAGGGCTTCGCGCGCCTTGTCGCTATCGAGCGCAGCGTCGGGCGCGAACGCATCGAAACCGCAGCGGCGCATATAAGCGAGCTGGTCCACCAGCACATCGCCCACTGCGCGGATTTCGCCTGCAAATCCTGCTTCGCGCAGGATCCGGGCGGAGGAATAACCGCGCCCATCGCCGAATGCGGGGAAATTCACTTCAACCAGCGCCAGCCGGCCGAGATGCGGGATCAGTTCGCGCGCATCGTCGCCCGGTTCGATCCGCACTGCGACCGCATTCGACTGATCGCCGAACACATCGACAGTGACCGCCGGATCGGCCACCGGTTCATCATCGCGCAGGCGCAAAACCGTCTCGTCCGAAGGGCCACGTCCCTCCGCCGGGGGTGTCTGATCAGTCATAAAGCGCCTCCTTGAACGGCGCCATGCCGATGCGGTTATAGGTATCGAGGAAGCGCTCGCCGTCCTGCTTTTGCGACAGATAAACATCGGTGACGGTTTCCACCGCGTCGATCACGCCCGCCTCGTCGAAGCCGCGGCCGGTGATCTTGCCGAGCGCGGTATCCTCCGCCTCGCTCCCGCCAAGCGAGAGCTGGTAGTTCTCGACGCCTTTCTTATCGACGCCGAGTATGCCGATATGGCCCGCATGGTGATGCCCGCAGGCATTGATGCAGCCGCTGATTTTCAGCTTCAGCTCGCCCAGAGTATCGCCTTTGCCGCTGGCGGCGAAACGTTCTGAAATCTTTTGCGCCAGGGGAATGGAACGCGCATTGGCCAAGCTGCAATAATCGAGGCCCGGGCAGGCGATGATGTCGCCGATCTGGTCGAGATTGGGCGTGCCCAGCCCGGCCTCTTCCAGCGCAGTCCACAGCGCGTGCAGATCGGATTTGGCGACATGCGGCAGGACGATATTCTGCGTGTGCATCACGCGCAGCTCGTCGAAGCTGTATTGTTCGGCCAGCTCCGCCATCAGCCGCATCTGATCCGCCGTGGCATCCCCCGGAATCCCTCCGACGGGCTTCAGGCTGATGACGGCAGAGACGTAGGCCGGGTTCTTGTGCGGGTGGGTGTTGCGATCCACCCACAGCGCGAAATCGGGATCGCTGCGGTCGATTTCGGCATCGGCCTGCGCGAAATCGGGATCGGCGAAGAAGGGGCGAATGCGCTCCAGCTCGGCCAAAGGCGGCTCCACCCCCTGTCCCAACAGATGCGCGAATTCCTCTTCGACCTGGCGGGTATATTCTTCCGCGCCGAGCTCGTGGACGAGGATCTTGATCCGCGCCTTGTACTTGTTGTCGCGGCGACCATGGCGGTTGTAAACACGCAGGCAGGCTTCGGAATATGTCACCAGCTGACCCAGCGGGACAAACTCGTTGATGCAAGGCGCGATCATCGGGGTGCGGCCCATGCCCCCGCCGACATAGAATGCAGCGCCCAACTCACCATCCTTCTCAACGATCTGGATGCCGATATCGTGCAGTTTCATCGCCGCGCGGTCGGTGTCGGAGGCGATCACGCAGATCTTGAACTTGCGCGGCAAGTAACTGAATTCGGGGTGGAAGCTGCTCCACTGACGCAGCAATTCGGCGTATGGGCGGGGGTCGGCCACTTCGTCCCGCGCTGCGCCTGCGAAATGGTCGCTCGAGATGTTGCGGATGCAATTGCCGCTGGTCTGGATGGCGTGCATCTCGACCTTGGCGAGATCGGCCAGAATGTCGCCGGCATCCTCCAGCTTGATCCAGTTATACTGGATGTTCTGGCGCGTGGTAAAATGGCCGTAGCCGCGGTCGTACTTGTCCGCGATATCGGCCAGCGCACGCATCTGCCGGCCATTCAACGTGCCATAGGGAATGGCGACGCGCAGCATATAGGCATGCAGCTGGAGGTAGAGACCGTTCATTAGCCGCAGCGGCTTGAACTGGTCTTCCGACAACTCCCCCGAAAGGCGACGGGCGCATTGGTCGCGGAATTCCTCGACGCGGGTATCGACCATCTGCTGGTCGTATTTATCGTATAGATACATCAGGTAATCTCGCGGATGGCGGAAGCGTCATCGGGCTTGAGGGTGAGGTCGGGGCGCACGGTAGGGCCAAGCGCGCGCACCCGGTCCTTGATATGGGCGGGGCGGGGGACGCCGTCGACCAGCTCGCCTTCGATGGCATAGGGCACGTTCACTCGCCGCGCGGCTTCCTCGCGCGCCATGATGGTTTCGGCCTGATCGCCGGCATCGGCGGCGTCTTCGATATGGAGCGACCAGCCCTCGCCGGTCCACCACGTGACCGCGCCTGATTTCAAATCGTTGCCGGTGAGCAGGATCATCGCGCTGTCTCCGCTGCGTGTTCCTGGGCCAGCTGAGCCACAGCTACGTCTTCACGCGCCGTGACCTCGCCGATCACGATCAGCGCCGGGCTGACCACCTGCTCGCGCTCGACCAGTTCGGGCAGAGCCGCCAGCGGGCCGCGCAGCACCCGCATCTCGGGGCGCGCACCGTTCTCGATCACCGCGACGGGCATGTCGGGGGCAAGGCCATCGGCCATCAGTTTCTCGGCAATTTGGGGCGCGGTTTTCACGCCCATATAGATCACCAGCGTGCGGCCTTTCCCGGCGAGGCCTGCCCAATCCTGATCGGACAATCCCTTGCACTGGCCCGCCACGAAGCTGACGATGCTGGCCGCATCGCGGTGAGTCAGCGCAATCTGTGCCGCCGCAGCCGCGCCATTCGCCGCGCTGATGCCAGGTACGACTTCGACCGGCACACCGCAGGCGCGCGCCAGCTCCAGTTCCTCGCCGCCGCGCCCGAAAATGAACGGATCGCCGCCTTTCAGCCGCACTACGTCGTGCCCGGCCTGCGCCTCGCGCACCAGCAGGGCGTTGATATCCTCTTGCGGCAGAGTGTGCTTGCTGCGCTGCTTCGCCACCGAAACCAGCTGCGCATCGGGCCGGGCGAGTTCCAATATCGAGCGATCGACCAACCCGTCATGCACGATCAGCCGGGCGTTCCTGATCAGCCGCGCGGCGCGCATGGTCAGCAAGTCCGGGTCGCCCGGACCTGCGCCGACGAGGTAGATGGTTCCGCAGTTTTCCATGGCCGGAAAATGCGGCCTTACGCCTTCAGCCGCCAGCGAGAATGGATTGCGTGGCGGGTAGCGAAACTATTGGAGCGCTACTCGCTCGCGCTGCTTCCGCCCGTTTTGCCGCCCTCTTGCTCGGCCGGATCTTTCTCCGCGACTCGCTGCGAAATGGCCGCGACCAGCTGGTTGAACTGCTCGTTCCCGCGCAGATTGAGGTCGCGCTGGGGGAAGGGAATTTCGACATCGTGTTCCTGGAACAGGTCCCACAATTTCTTCAGCACCTGGCTTTTCACATTGCCGATGCCGCTTTCCGGATCCCTGATCCAGCAGTGGATCACGAAATTCACCGAACTGTCGCCATATTCGTCCAGCCAGGCGGTGGGCGGGGGTGTTTTCAGCACTCGCTCGCTGGCCTTGGCCGCTTCCAGCATCAGCTTTTCGGCCAGTTTCAGGTCGCAATTATAGGACACGCCCACCGGTACCTGGATGCGCACATTCTTGCTGGAATAGCTCCAGTTCTCGACCTGGTTGACCATCAGGTTCTCGTTGGGAATCAGATATTCGCGCTGGTCCCGCGTGGTGATTGAAACGGCGCGGATGCCAATTTTCTGGATCTCGCCGAAAGTGGTCTGTCCGGCCTGGTCGGCGATGGCGATCACATCGCCCGGCTTGATCGACTTGTCCATCAGCAGGATAATCCCCGCGATCAGATTGCCGAACGTCTTCTGCAAGCCGAAACCGATGGCGAGGCCGAACGCGCCGGAGAACACCGCCAACGCCGTCAGATCGATGCCCAGCAGGTCGATACCGATCAGGAAGGCAAGCGCCCAGACCGCCAGCGAAACGACCTTTTCGGCCAGCAAACGCTGCCCATCGTCCAGCGTGGTCACTCGCTTGAGGATGCCATGCGCAGCCTTGCTGATGAAATAGGCGAGCATGATCACGCCCAGGATCACCAGGATCACGATCAGCACATCCCATACGCTGACATCGAAAGTGCCCAGTTGCAGCGCAAAACTGTCCAGCGTTTCGATCACATCTCCCAAGGTCTGCGATTGCGAGGCGATGGCTTCCTTCGCGCCTTCCGCAGCGCCCAGCGGCTCCGCTTCGCCGGCGGCGGCAGACCAGGCCTGTTCCACGGGCTCGCCTTCGCCAATGGCGATATCGGCAGAACCGGATGCTGTGGTGGAACTCATTGTTTCTCCATGGCGGCAAGGCCCCGTTCGAGGTCGGCGATCAGATCGGCCGGGTCTTCCAGGCCGATGGACAGGCGAATACCCAAGCAGTCCTGCTCGCGCCAGTGTTTAGGCGGCCAGGGGGTCGCGCTGCGCTTTGGCGCGGGGTCGAAGGGCAGGGCAAGGCTTTCATATCCACCCCAGCTGTAACCGATGCCGAACAGTTGCAGAGCGTCGACCAGCCGCGCCCGCGCTGCCTCGTCCCGTCCGCGCAGGATAAAGCTGAACAATCCGCAGCCGCCGGTAAAATCGCGGCTCCACAGATCGTGGCCGGGCGCGCCGGGCAGCATCGGACACAGCACGTGGGCGATCTCTTCGCGCTGCGACAGCCATGCCGCGATTTCCAACGCGCTGGCGGTTTCTCGCTCCAGCCGCACGCCCATGGTACGCAGGCCGCGCGCGGCGAGCGCGGCATCGTCGGGCGAGACGACCTGGCCCAGCGCCTGCGCGGTGCGGCGCAGCTTGCGATAATATTTCTCACCCGCGGTGGCCGCGCCCATCATCAGGTCGGAATGTCCGCCGACATGTTTGGTGAGGCTCTGGATAGCGATATCGCAGCCATGTTGCAGCGCCGCAAAGCCCAGCGCGCTGGCCCAGGTGTTGTCGATCAGGCTGATCGCCCCATGCTGGCGCGTGATCGCGGCCAGCGCGGGGATATCGTGTACGTCCAGCGTCAGGCTGCCGGGGCTTTCCAGCAGAACCGCCCTGGTCCGCTCGCAGAATTGCGCGGAAAAACCGTCCAGGTCGAGCGGATCGAAATAGCGCGCATCAACGCCGAATTGCCTGAGCAGCCCATTGGCCATGGCGCGGCTCGGATCGTATACGCTGTCGCTCAGCAGCAGCACATCGCCCGGGCGCAGCACCGCCATCAACGCGCCCGCAATGGCCGCCACGCCGCTGGGATAAAGCACCGTTCCATGCGCTCCCGGCTCCAACTCGGTCAGCGCCTCGGCCAAGGCCCACTGCGTCGGCGCGCCGCGCCTGCCATAGAAGAAATCGCCATCTTCGCGGTTGGCAGAGCCCTGCGCGAGCGCGGCGCTATCCTCGTAAAGATGGGTCGAGCCGCGCCAGATGGGCGGATTGACCACCGGCCCGGTCCATTGCTTGCGCCGCCCTGCGGTGACCAGCCGGGTCGCCGGTTTTGCGTCGCTGTCGCTCGCTTGGCTCATGCTGCCTCGCCCGTTTTTCGCGGCATTGCGGGGTCGCTGCCCCATTCGCTCCAGCTGCCATCGTAAAGCGCTGTGTCCTGCTTGCCGATCAGGTGCAATGCGAACAACAGGACCGATGCGCTCATACCGCTGCCGCAGCTGGTGACGATCGGGCGGTCCAGATCGACCCCCGCCCGGCGGAACAGCTCGGTAAGCTCGTCAACCGGTCGAAACCGTCTGGCATCGTCCAGCACGTCGCGAAAGAACAGATGCCGCGCGCCGGGGATATGGCCGCCGGGCAATCCGTGGACCGCGTCTGCCGTATCGCCGGTAAAACGCGCAGCATCGCGGGCATCGACCAGCTGTTCCTCGCGCGATTGGCAATTAGCGAGCACCTGCGCCTTCGTGCGCAGCCGCGTGACGGAGGCTTGAGGAGCCGGGTAATCGCTCGGCTCGCACGGTTGGCGGCCAGCCTCGAGCGGGCGATTTTCGCTGCGCCAGGCTTCCAGCCCGCCATCGAGGATCGCGCATTGCACTACGCCCATCATCCGAAATATGAGCCACGCTCGCGCCGCGCTGCGCAGCTTGCTATCGTCATACAGCATGATCCGCTGATCAGGCCGGATGCTAAGCGCGCTCATCCGAGAGGCGAATTGCGCGGCATTGGGGACCGCGTTGGCGATGTCCGAAGCCGGATCGATCAAGGTCGCCAGATCGAGGAACCGTGCGCCGGGGATGTGTGCTGCGGTGAATTCGGCGCGCGCGTCGCGCTTCGCACTGGGCAGATGCTGCGATGCGTCGAGCACCACCAGATCGTCTGCGCCCAGCTGCTGCGCGAGCCAGGCTGCGGCGACGAGGCTATCCATATGCGTGGCCATGCCGCAGGACGTAGCCGCCTCCGCCGCGCTAGTCGAGCGGACGCTGACCGACGGCGGTATAGGTTTGCGGCGGCGCGTCCAGGCGGAATGGCCGCAGCTTGCCGCCGGGTTGGGGATTGACCTGCCCGATCACCCATGTGCGGGCAATGGCCGTGCGATCCCCCGCCGAACCACGCACGCGCAGCAACGGAACCGCCAACAGCGCCTGGCCTTGCTGGATGACCTTGACCGTGCTCAGCGGTATCTGGATTTCGCCTTCCAGCTCCACCCGCTCTCCGGGGGCGAGCCGTTCGATCGCATGGCGCGGGGTCAGCGTGCTGGCCGGGCTGGCGAGCTGCTGTTCGACCGGCAATTTGCCATGCGCTGTGGCCAGATCGGCCTCGATAGAAACATTTTCCAGCGCCCCTCCGCTGCGATTGATCACGGTCAGACGGTAGGCGAGGCTGGCATTCATCATGCTGCGCCGCAAGTGCAGGGCGCGCGCATTTACCTCCAGCCAGGCACGCGGCGCAGCTGGCGGAGCAGGCGTGGGCTGAGGTCCGGCACCGGCACCGGCACCTGTTGCCGGTGCCGGGGCTGCGATGGTCGCGGGCGTTGCGGAGGTTCCCCGGCGGCGCCAGTAGAAAAACCCGCCAAGCGCCGCGATCGCTGCGGCGAGCGCAGCCAGCCACGGCCAGGGCATGTCCGATGCGGCTTCGGCGCTGGTTGGTGCAGGCGCGGTGCCTGCATCCTCGGCAGAGGGGGCAAGCTCGTCCGAGAAACCCGGCAATACTTCGCCCGATTGCGCGGCTGGGCCTGCGGTTGAGGTCGGCAGCGGGCCAGTCTCGCGTTCGAGACTGGCCGTGGGTGATGGTGCTGGCTCCGGCTGCGGCTGAACGGCCCGGCGCGTAGGCGCAGTCACCGGGCGCGGCGTTTGCGTAGCGCGCGGAATGGGCTGCACCGTAGGCGTTCTGGTGGCCAGAGGCGTTGGGGTTGGCGTTGCTGTGGGCGCACGAGCCGGTGTCGTAGCGGTTGGTGTGGGCGCCGGAATGGCGCGCGGCGTGGCGGGAACCGGCGCTTCCTCGTCAACCGGCCCTTGCACCACCGGCCCCGACGGAGTGGGCGATGGGTTGGGCGGAAGCTGGAAATCGCGGGCCGATTGCGCCGCTGCTGCACCGCTGAGAAACAGTGCAAGCGTTGCGGTCATCGCGGTGGAAGAAAAGAGTATGCGTTTCATCGGTTCACTGAATATGGGTTGGCCGCGCTGAATAGGCGCTTGAGCGGCGAACCCAAGCCCCAAGTTGCACAGCGCGGTGTTTCGCGGCAAAGGCGCGGCATGAGCGACACACCCGAAAACACCCCAAATCAAGGCGCCCCCGAAGCCGCGCCGCAAGCCGCGCCGCAATTCCTTGGAAAGCAGACCGGCCTGCCGGCCTCGCCGGAAGAGGCGGTGCTGGATTACGTCCCCAATCCGCGAACGGGCGCGCTATATCTCGTGCGCTTCGCTGCGCCCGAGTTCACATCTCTATGCCCCGTGACCGACCAGCCCGATTTCGCGCATCTGGTGATCGACTATGCACCCGGCGATACGATCGTGGAGTCCAAATCGCTCAAGCTGTTCCTCGGCAGCTTCCGCAACCACAATGGCTTCCACGAGGATGTGACGGTCGGCATCGGCCAGCGGCTGTTCGACGAAATGGCCCCGAAATGGCTGCGCATCGGCGGTTATTGGTATCCGCGCGGCGGCATCCCCATCGATGTGTTTTGGCAAAGCGGCGCGCCGCCCGAAGGGCTGTGGGTGCCAGAGCAGGGCGTGCAGGGTTACAGAGGGCGCGGTTAAAGCGGTTTGCGATCCAGCCAGCGGGCGAACCATACGCCGCCGGTGATCAGGAACGGCACCAGCACGATGCTGAGTACTACCTTGGCGACGATCTGTCCGATCAGCAGGTCGGCAATGGCGAACTCGCCATAGAATGCCAGAGTGATGAAAATGACCGAATCGATTGCCTGGCTGAGGGCGGAGGCCACAGCGCCGCGCACCATCAGCCCCAATGTGCCATCGCCGGTCCCGCGCATCCGGTCGAACAGCCACACGTTCAACAACAGCGAGACGATATAGGCGGCCGGCCCCGCCAGCCAGACGCGCCATACGGTCGAATGCACCCGCTCGAACGCGGCCAGATCCTCACCGCGAAAGGCGATCATCTCCGCCGATGCCGGCAAGCCCAGGACGAGCTGCATCAGCAAAGCCGACATGCCAAGCGGCACAAACCCCCACCAGACGATCCGCGTGGCGATCTTCTGTCCGTGGATCTGCGCGATCGCGCTGGAAATCACGACCAGCAGCAGGAATGCGAATATGCCCGATTCCACCGCCAGATCGGTAAAGGGCAGCGTCACCTGCTTATAGGCCAGCACCCCGGCCAGCACCGTCATTCCGCCATAGATCAACGGCAGGACGAATAGGGAGCGCGGAATTGCGGGAGCGGTGGCGGTAGCAGCAGCGGGTTCGTTCATGCGCGCTCGCTAATCCGGTTGCGGCCAAAAGGGAAGGCGCGCGCCGCAAGGTTTGACCGGGCAAGTTTCCACCGCCGGTTTGACCCGGCGCGCACAACAGGCGAAAGCGCGCTGCAACGAATCTGCCGGGGGACTGCCGGTTCTGGGGGAAGCAACCATTATGCCGCCATTTGTCATGAGCCTGATCGGCATCGCCGCGATCCTGGCAATCGCGTTCCTGCTGTCGGTCGGCAAGAGCCGCATCCGCCTGCGCGTCGTGGGTGCGGCCTTCGCATTGCAGGCGCTGATGGCATTCCTGGTACTGGCGACCAGCGGCGGGCGCCGCGTGATCCAGGCCATGTCGGACGGGGTCGCGGCGCTGCTATCCTATGCCGATGCGGGCACGGCCTTCCTGTTCGGAGCGGACAATCCGCTCGCCAACACTTTTGCGTTGGGCGCTCTACCGGTGATCGTGTTCTTCGCCTCGCTCGTGTCGATCCTGTATTATCTGGGGATCATGCAGCGGATCGTGCGCTGGGTCGGCGGGGCGATCGGCTGGCTGACCGGCATCAGCAAGGTGGAATCGCTGGGCGCTGCGGCCAATATTTTTGTCGGTCAATCCGAAAGCCCGTTGGTCGTGCGCCCTTATCTCGCCGGGCTCAGCCCTTCGCGCCTGTTCACGCTCATGAGCGTCGGCATGGCGGGTGTCGCGGGGACTATCCTGGCCGCCTATGCCGGGCTGCTGGGCAGCGAATATCTGCCCTTCCTGCTGGCCGCCGCATTCATGTCCGCCCCCGGCGGTATTTTGATGGCCAAGATCATCATGCCCGACGAGGCCGAGCCCTCGGCAGCTGCCGACCCTTCGGGCGATATCGCGCTGCCTCGCGGCCGGATCAGTTCCGAAGGCCCCGCCGCCATGGTCGAAGGCGGGAAGGCGCATGAAGTCGAAGTGGCCGAAACATTCGAGGAAGGCACCCAGCCTGCCAATGTGATCGAGGCCGCCGCCCAGGGCGCACAGACCGGCGTGAAGCTGGCGGTTGCAGTCGGTGCGATGGTGCTGGCTTTCGTGGCGCTGGTGGCGCTTGCCAACGGCCTGCTGGGCGCAGTGGGCGGAATATTCGGTTATGGCGATCTGACCTTCCAGCAGATCATCGGCTATGTCTTCAGGCCGGTCATGTTCCTGATCGGCATTCCCTGGGCGGAAGCGCAGGTGGCAGGCGGTCTGTTCGGCACCAAGATCGTGCTCAACGAATTCGTCGCCTTTATCGAACTGGGGGCGATTGACGGGCTGACCGATCGCAGCCGCGCGATCATAACCTTCGCGCTGTGCGGCTTCGCTAATTTCAGTTCCATCGCGATCCAGATGGCGGTGACCGGCGGCCTCGCCCCGAACCAGCGTCCGGTCATCGCACGGCTCGGCTTACGGGCGCTGGCAGCGGGCAGTCTTGCAAATTTGATGTCCGCGGCTCTGGCGGGACTGTTCCTGCCCTACTAGGTTGTTGCCCATGTCCGATATCGCATCCGTTTCGCTCGCCCGCCCGCTGGTAGACGTCGCCGACGCGCTGGGCGAAAGTTTCGCCGAATATGGCTTCGCCGTCATCCGCGATCACGGCATTCCTGCCGATCTGATCGCGCGTGCAGAGGAGCTGGCCAAGGCATTCTTCGCGCTGCCTGAAGAGACGAAGCGCGCCTATCACATCCCCGGCAGCGGCGGTGCGCGCGGCTATACGCCGTTCGGCACGGAAAAGGCCAAGGATGCAGAGGTCCACGATCTGAAGGAATTCTGGCATGTCGGGCGCAGCCTGCAGCCGGGCGACCCGCTGGAAGAATTCATGGCCCCCAATGTGTGGCCCGCCGAAATCGGCGATTTTCGCAACACTTTCGAAACGCTGTACGCCGCGTTTGACGAGGCAGGGCGGCGGGTGCTGTCCGCCATCGCCATCCATCTCGGCCTTGCGCCGGACTTCTTCGATGCCAGCGTAAGCGACGGAAATTCGGTGATGCGCCTGCTGCGCTATCCCCCGCTGCCGGACGATGCGCCCGATGGCGCGATCCGCGCGGCGGCCCATGGCGATATCAATACCATCACCCTGCTGCTGGGCGCGGAGGAAGCCGGGCTGGAATTGCTGACACGGCAGGGCGAATGGCTCGCCATCGATCCCCCGCCGGGCGCGCTGGTCGTGAATATCGGCGATATGCTGGAAAGGCAGACCAACGGCAGATTGCGCTCCACGACCCACCGGGTGGTGAATCCCTGGGGCGAAGCCGCCCGGCGGGCGCGCTATTCCATGCCGTTCTTCCTGCACTTCCGGCCCGACTTCACGATCACCACAATTCCATCGTGCATCGACCCCGAATCACCCGAAGATCACCCGGACCCGATTTCGAGCCACGATTTCCTGATGCAGCGCCTGCGAGAGATAAATCTGGCTTGAACGGGGGGCTTTCCACAAGCCTGCCGAAATTGTGGAATCGTGTTGCATTGCAGCAACAGGTATAAACCGACGATTTTTCATGTGCTTATCGGCCTTCTGATGTTTCCCGGTCGCATTCCTGCAAAGCTGTAACGGCGTTGCAACAAACCTCCCTTCAAGGAAGCGGTCGGAACGCCTAACCGGGCGCCGTCCGGCCGCCATGACCACTGGGTGGCCTTCGCATGACTGTTTTCAAGCCACTTCGGTGAACAGGGAATCCTCCGCATGAAACTCAAATATCTTCTCGCAGCCAGCGTAATCAGCCTGTCTGCCACGACCGCCATGGTCGCCGCCCCCGCCGCTGCGCAGCAGATCACCTCCGGCGTGGAAGGCCGCGTCGTCAGCTCCGACGGCATGGAACTGGCCGGCGCTATTGTGACCGTCACCGACACCCGGACCAATGCACAGCGGACGATCACCGCAGGTCCCGATGGTTCGTTCCGCACCCAAGGCCTCGTCGCGGGCGGTCCCTACACTGTAACGGTCGAAGCGGACGGTTTCGAAGGGCAGTCGGTCGAAGGTCAGTTCCTGACTGTTTCGGGTAATCTGTCTTACACGTTCGAGCTGGCACCCCTGGGTGCCGGTGTTGCCGATAATGTCATCGTCGTAACCGGTAGCCGTGCGAACGCCACGCAGCTTGCCGTCGGCCCCGGTACGGCTTTTGGCGAAGCGACGCTGGAAGCATTCCCTTCGATCACGCGCGATGTACGTGACATCATTCGTCTTGACCCCCGTGTCAGCTTGGAGCGCAATAACGAAGTTGATCGTATTTCCTGCCTCGGCGGCAACGATCGCTCCAATACTTTCACCGTCGACGGTATCGTGCAGGCTGACGTTTTCGGGCTGAACGGCACGCCGTTCGCCGCACGCAACTCGCTCCCGCTGCCGTTCGATGTCATCCGTGAAACATCGGTAGAGTTCGCCCCGTTCGATGTGGAATACTCGGACTTCACCGGCTGTCTGGTAAACGTTGTTACAAAGTCGGGTGAGAATGAATTTCACGGTAGCGCGTTCTACACCTATTTCGGCGATGACACCTTCGCCGACGACATTGACGGTCTGCCGCTGAACGCCGGTAGCGAGGAACGCTTTGGCGCAACGCTGGGCGGCCCGATCATTCCCGATCGCCTGTTCTTCTATGCTGGTTACGAAGAAACAATTCTGGATGATGGCAACAACACCGGTCCGATCGGATCTGGCTTTACCAATGAAGAGCCATTCGTCGATCAAGGACAGTTCGACCGTTTTGCGAATATCGCCAGCTCGGTTTACGGCCAGGATATCGGCGGCTTCCCAACCATCCTTCCCGAGAGTTCCAAGCGGTATTTCGGCCGGATCGATGCTTATATAACCGATAATCATCGTCTGGAGGCGACTTATCAGCGGCTGGAAGAAACCAATATCGAGGATGATTTCGGTCCCGATAACCTGACCGGATTCAACAGCTTCGAAGACGAAGGTACGGTATCCGATTACTATTCCGTTCGTCTGTACTCCGACTGGAGCGACAAGATCTCGACCGAATTGCGCCTCAGCCGCGCCGAAGTGGGTGACGTTCAAGGCCCGGTAGGGTTTGGCGAAGCGCAGAGCGATAATCCCACGGTCCGCTTGGCCGTAGGCGTCAGCCAGCCCGGGCCCGACGGCGTCCTGGGCACGGATGACGATGACAATGGCATCCTGAGCACCGGCCCCGGCATTTTCCGTTCGGCCAACGCGCTCAATACGGAAATCAACCAAGCTCGCTTCATCACCAACATCAACGCTGGTGAGCACAACATCAAGATCGGTGCAGAAATCAACGATCTCAGCGTGTTCAACCTGTTTGCAATCAACGCAACGGGCACGATCTTCTTCCGCAATCTGGATGATTTCGAACAGGGTCTGGTTGCTGATGGCTTCTTCTCCAGTGTCTTCGGCAGTGCCGATGACCTTGCCGGAGGGGCACTTGGCGGCGCTACGATCGCAGCCACGCCGAGCGGGGATATCAACGAGGCATCGGCTACTTTCGGACGGCAGATTTACTCGGTCTTCGCGCAGGATGAATGGCAGGCTACTGATCAACTCTCGCTGACTGCCGGTCTTCGCGTTCAATGGTTCGATGGTAGCTCGCCTCGCTCCAATCCTCTGTTCGTGGAGCGCTTCGGCTTCAACAATGCGGTGCCGTTCAGCAAGATCGATCCGATCCTGTTGCCGCGCGCATCGGCGACTTACGAATTCGACAATGAAGGCTTCTTCAACTCGACGCGGATTACCGGTGGTGTGGGCGTGTTCTCCGGCGGTGACCCGGTTGTTTTCTTCTCGAACGCGTTCTCGAATAACGGCTTTTCCAGTGCGAATGGCGATACTTTCGATTGCGATGCAAGCCAGCTGACGACCGATCCGGCAACCGGCCAGATCGACGTAGTTACCGGCGGTAACTTTACCGGCATTCCGGCGTGCGCGTTTGCGGCGGGTTCGGCGGGTGCGGCGGCTGGCCGCGCAGATACGCAGTCCACCGACCCGGAATTCGATGCGCCTACGGTGCTGCGTTTGAATGCTGGTCTCAGCACCAATTTCGGCACCGAAAGCGGCTTTTTCAGCGACCTTCGCCTGAACCTGGACTATATCTATTCGAAGTTCATCGACCCGTTGAACTTTGTGGATCTGGTCCAAACGCCGGATATCACAGAAGGGCTCAACGGCTTTACCGTCGATGGCCGCCCGATCTATCAGGCAATCGATCCGCTTAACGCCGGTTGTAATGCCCAGCTACAAGGCACGGGCGGAACGCCACCTGTCTACAGTGGTGTGACGGCCGATTGTTTTGGCACACGGATCGACGATTTCATTCAGCTGACCAATGGCCCCAGCTATGAAAGCCACGTCGCTTCGGTGCTGCTGAGCAAGAACTTCGATGGCGGCGTGTTTACCGAAACTGGCCGTACCGCGGTTCGTTTGGGTTATGCGTTCACCGACTCGAACAACTTCCGCAATGTCGGTAGCTCGACCGCCACGTCGAATTACGACGTGACGGCGGCGTTCGATCGTCAGAGCCCAGCAGTGAGCACCTCCAACTTCGAGACGCGCCACAACATTACCGCGGCCGTTTCCTTCCGTGAGGAGTTCTTCGAAGGTTTCGGGACGAGCCTGGGCATCTTCTTCCGCGCACGCGAAGGGCGTCCTTACAACCTCACCTTCGATGGCGGCGGCGTGTTTAACGATGGATCGTCCGGCAACGATAACGCGTTGCTTTACATCCCGACGGGTGTGAACGATCCGAACCTTTCGCCCGAGAGTGATGCGGGTGCGGTGGCATCGCTGGTCGATTACCTCGCCAATAGCGATGTGGCCGGGGAATGTGACTTCACGCCGGGCCAGACGATATCGCGGAACAGCTGCCGCAATGGCTGGCACTATGATGTCGATCTTCGCGTCAGCCAGGAAATCCCGTTCGTCGGTTCGCTGACGGGGATCAAGGAAGACCGGATTGAGTTGTTCGCCGATATCGATAACTTCCTGAATCTGATCGATAGCAGCGCGAACATTTTGCGTTCGCGTGGCGAGTTCGTCGATCTTGTCGATGGTGGTGTGGATGATGATGGCCGCTACATCGTTCGTGGGTTTAACCCGGATGATCGTGAGTTTCTGTCAATCTCCAGTTCCGCATGGCGCATCCAGATCGGGGCTCGCTACGAGTTCTGATCGAGCGATAATTTGATGCAATAAGCGGCGGCATCCCTTGCGGGGTGTCGCCGCTTTTGTTCGCGCGCTAGGAAGGCCGCGAGACGAAGCTAACGAGAGGGTTCGCGATGAAGACGAAAACGGGTTTCGGGCTTTCTTTGGCCATGCTTGCGGCCGGCGGATGCACCACGACGGTGAACAACAATTACGCAGAGGACGCGCCCGCGCATTCCGTTGCGGCAACCGCGCCGGCAGATGGTGCCAGCGCGGCGCAACTGCTACGCCCCTTCTACGCGCGGCTGGCCCGGCAGACACAGATGCCCGCGATGAAGAGCCCGGCGCTGGATATGGCGCAGCCGCTCAGCCGGATCGCCTTCGGCAGTTGCAACCACCAGGGGCGCAGCCAGGATGTTTGGGCACGTATTTCGGCAACCGATCCGGACTTGTTCCTGGCCATTGGCGATAATGTCTATGGCGATTACGGATATCGCGGCGGGGCCGAACTCGGCAGCTTCCAGGCCGCTTACCGCCAGCAGGCCGCCTACCCGGAATTCCAGCGCTTCATGGCGGCCAAGCCGGTATTCGCCACTTGGGACGATCACGATTTCGGGCCGAACGATTCGGGCGGCAGCTTTTTCGCGCGCGAATGGTCGGAAACCTTGTTCGAAACATTCTGGAATGTGCCGCAACCGGTACGCGAGCGGCCCGGTATCTACCATTCCATGATGACCGGCCCCGAAGGCCAGCGGACGCAGATCATCATGCTCGATACGCGGTTCTTCCGCAGCGATCTGGCGGAAAAGCCATATAGCGAGGAGCGTTATCCGCTGGGCCTTTACCGCCCGAACACCGATCCCGATGCGACGGTTCTGGGCGAGGAGCAATGGCGCTGGTTGCAGGGAGAACTGGCCAAGCCCGCCGATCTGCGCGTGCTGGTATCTTCCATCCAAGTGCTGACCAATGCGCATGATTTCGAAGCATGGGAAAACTTTCCCCTCCAGCGTGAAAAGCTGTTCGAAATGTTGGCCGGGCGCGAGGAAAGCGGGTTGGTGATGCTGTCGGGCGATCGCCATTCGGGCGCGGTTTATTCCGACGAGCCCGCCGCGCTTGGCGAACGTGCATGGGAGCTTACCTCAAGCTCGCTCAACCTGGCCTTCGTGCGCGACGATGCGAGCGAGCGGGAGCCCGATCCGCTACGCATGACCGACATGATCACGCAGGAGAATTTCGGCCTGGTCGATATCGATTGGAACGAACGCCACGTGCATCTGCGCCTGCTGGACGATGAAGGCGCCGAAATCCTCAGCCGTCAGGTCGCTTTCTAAGAGCTATTCCTCTTAGCGTAGAGGCGGTTCGTCGAAGCTGCGCAGCTTGCGCGAATGGAGCGAATCGCCCTCTTCGCGCAGGCGGGCGAGCGTCTCGATACCGATGCGCAGATGCTGGCCGATGCTGCGCTGGTAGAAGCTGCTGGCCGGGCCGGGCAACTTGATTTCGCCGTGCAGCGGTTTGTCGCTGACGCATAGCAGCGTGCCGTAGGGTACGCGGAAGCGGTACCCCTGGGCCGCCACTGTCGCGCTCTCCATATCGACCGCCACGGCTCGGCTCTGGTTGAACCGGCGCGCGGAATAGGAAAACAGCAGTTCCCAGTTGCGGTCGTCGGTGGTCACCACGGTGCCGGTGCGCAGCCGCTTTTTCAGCTGGTCCTCGCTCTCCCCGGTAATGTCGAGTGCGGCGCCGAACATGGCGGTCTGGACCTCGGCAATGGCGGGTATAGGTATTTCCGGCGGCAATACCGGGTCGAGCACATTGTCGTCGCGCAAATAGGCATGGGCGAGCACGTAATCGCCGATGGTCTGGCTGGGACGCAGCCCGCCGCAATGGCCAATCATCAGCCACGCTTCGGGCCGCAATACGGCGATATGGTCGCAGATCGTCTTGGCGTTGGATGGCCCGACGCCGATATTGACCAGGCTGATCCCGTCTCCCTCGGGCGTGGTCAAATGATAGGCGGGCATCTGGTGCCGCCGCCACGCGCCCGCTGCAATCGATTCGACCGCCCCGTCCAGATCGCCGCGTTCGAACATCGCGCCGGGGGTCGAGAAGCTGTCGAACCGGCTGTCCTCGCGCCGCAATTCGTCCACTGCATAGGCAACGAATTCATCGACATAGCGGACGTAGTTGGTGAACAGGACATAGCGCTGGAAATGGCCTGCCGGGGTGCCGGTATAATGGCGTAGCCGTGCGAGACTGAAATCGGTCCGCAGCGCATCGAACAGCGATAGCGGGATCGGCGCGTCGGGATCGGCTTCGAAGGTACCGTCGGCCAGTTCGTCACCGATGGAAACCAGCTCGGTAGTAGGGAACCAGCGCGACAGTTCTGCCGGGCTGACTTCGCCCAGATCGAGCCCCGTCTCGCCGATCAGATAGGGATAGGGGATCTCGTCGCTGGACGTGCCCACGCTGATCGTGACGGGGAAATCGCGGACCAGATGTTCCAGCTGTTCGGTGAGATAGGAACGGAACAGCGCCGGGCTGGCAATGGAACTGGCATAGGAGCCGGGGCGGTTGAGCCGGGCAAAGGCGCGCGCGGGCACTTCGGCATCGTCCTGCCCGCGATATTCCAGCCGCAATTCGGGATAGGCGAAACAGCCTTCCTCCCGCGCTCCGGGGGAGGGGCGGGTGCCCTTGGTTACGAAGGCGGTCAGCGCCTCGCGAAGATTGTCCGCGCTGCTGGCGTAGCGTTGCTCCAGCTCGTCGAGAATGCCGGGAATATCGGTAAGTTTGGTAGTCATACAGCTCGCCTAGCACACGCAGCCCGGCGATGCGCGCGTTTCGCATGGGCCGGGGGCGGTCAGAAGGTGTGGTGCTGGCTGCAGGAGTCGAACCCGCGACCCCCTGATTACAAATCAGGTGCTCTACCAACTGAGCTAAGCCAGCATAATCGGCCGCCGCGTCGCGTTGCTGCTTGGCGGCGTTGCTGGCCCACTAGCGCAAAGCCGCAACTTGTCAAACCGCGCCGTAGGTCCAGCCCTCCGTCCGCGCTATATGCGGCGTGAGATCTGGCGGGTTCCACAGGGCAGGCCGATGCGCAGCCATGCGCAGCCAGGCAGCGGTGATCAGCGCATCGGCGCTGTGATCGTCCAGCGAACCCTGGCCGTGGACGAGCGACGATCCGAGCGCTGCCAGCGCCTCGCCCAGCGCGGCGTAATCGGTGATCTTGGAGCGCGAGGCGCTGCGCCCGGCGGCCATCGCGGCCATCGCGGTGTAGATCTCCACCACGGCCGAACCGCTGGCGGGCAACGGGTCGATCGGCCAAACGGGGAGCGTTCCGGCCAGCCGGTGCAGCACGCGCATACCCGTCAGACTGGATTTGCCGACCTGCGCCGCCCCGACGAGGTTGAAATTGCTGTAGGGCTTGCACCCCATGCGCGCCTGGACGAGCTCGGTAACACGAAATCGTCCGCGCCCATGCAGCGCATCGTCGCAGCGAAACCGCGCGCCTTCGCGCCCGCCATGGCGGCGAAAATACGGGGCGATGTCCGGGTGATCGACGAAGCTGGTGGCGGCGAGATACGGATCGCGCTCGCACAGATCATCCACCATCGACCACAGCGCCCGGGCATCGCCGGGGGACTCGCTCCAGCCGGGAAAATACGCGCCGCAATCGGCGAAAGGCAGTGCGATACCCAGATCCAGCCCGACCAGCGTATCGCGCGGAAGGTGATGCGCCAGCAAATCCAGCACTTCTGCCCGCGACCATCCCCGCACCCCCTTCACCAGCACCGGCGGTCCGCCAGCAGCATCGGCCAGCGCAAGCGCGATCCCGCTTTGACGCGCGCCTGCCGCGCCCGACCAGTCGATCGCCAGGAAATGCTTGAACCGGCTCACCCGCGCTCGCGCCGCAGACGGTCCCAATAATCGATACGTTCGCGGATCTGGCGCTCGAAACCGCGTTCTACCGGCGCGTAAAAGCGTTGCGCCTCCATCTCCTCCGGCCAGTAATCCGCGCCGGAAAAGCCGTCTTTTGCATCGGGATCATAGGCGTATCCCTTTCCGTAACCGATATCCTTCATCAGTTTCGTCGGGGCGTTGAGGATATTTTCGGGCGGCATCAGGCTGCCGGTGTCCTTCGCGCTGCGCCAGGCGGCCTTTTGCGCGGCATAGACGGCATTCGATTTGGGTGCGGTGGCGAGGTAAAGCAGCGCCTGCGCAATGGCGAGTTCCCCCTCGGGCGAGCCAAGGAATTCATACGCATCCTTGGCGGCCAGGCACTGGTGGAGCGCCTGCGGATCGGCCAGCCCGATATCCTCCACCGCCATGCGAACCATCCGGCGCAGCAGGTAAAGCGGTTCCTCCCCCGCGACCAGCATACGCGCCAGATAGTAAAGCGCCGCCTGCGGATCGGAGCCGCGCACCGATTTGTGGAGCGCGGAAATCAGATTGTAATGTCCGTCGCGGTCCTTGTCATACACCGCCACCCGGCGCTGCAGGAACTGGCCCAGCGCCGCCGGATCGAGCGTGTCTTCGATCCCCGCATTATACAGCGTCTCGGCCTGGTTCAGCAGGAAACGCCCATCGCCATCGGCAGAGGCGACCAGCGCCGCGCGTGCTTCTGCGGTGAGCGGCAGCGGACCTTCGAGCTCCTCCGCCCGGTCCAGCAATTGCCCCAACGCCTCCGTATCCAGCCGGTGGAGGATCAATACCTGCGCGCGGCTGAGCAGCGCGGCGTTGAGTTCGAAGGACGGGTTTTCGGTCGTCGCGCCGACCAACGTCACCGTGCCGCGCTCCACGAAGGGCAGGAAACCGTCTTGCTGCGCGCGGTTGAAGCGGTGGATCTCATCCACGAACAGCAACGTGCGCCCTTTATTGCCGGGGCCGGCCTGTGCAGCCCTGTCGGCCTCGGCAAATGCCTTCTTCAGATCGGCGACACCGGAGAACACTGCGCTGATGGCGACATATCGCATACCGACCGCATCGGCGAGCAACCGGGCGATGGTCGTCTTGCCGGTGCCAGGCGGCCCCCACAGCACCATCGATGATAACCGTCCTGCCGCCACCATCCGCCCGATTGCCCCTTCCGGCCCGGTGAGGTGATCCTGCCCGATCACCGCATCCAGCGTCTCGGGACGCAGCCGGTCCGCCAGCGGAGCATCCTCGCGCAAGGGCTCGCGCATCGTCCCAGGTGGATGTTGATCGGCGAAAAGGTCGGCCATGCGCACCAACTTAGGGAGCGCAGGACGATTTTGCCATTGTTGCGCAATGCGCTATTCTGCACGCCGGGTCTTTATGGGAGTGGGGACAAATGAACGTAATCGGACAAAAAGCCGCGCCGTGGCATCTGTGGGTGATCGGCGTATTGTCATTGCTATGGAATGCCGGCGGCGTTGCCAGCTATATCGCGACCGAGACCGGGCAGCTCGATGCGTTCGGTATGCCGCCCGAAACACATGCCTATTTCTATGGATTTCCGGCCTGGGCCGTGGCGGTCTGGGCGCTGGGCGTGTGGGGTAGTTTCTTCGGCTCCATCGCGCTGCTGCTACGCAAAAGCTGGGCGGTATGGCTTTACGGGGTCTCGATCGCCGGGCTGCTGGGGACGACCATTTACGAGCGGCTTGTGGCAGTGGTGCCGGAATCGCTGCAATCCACGGGGCATACATTGTTTGCCGTCGCCATCTGGGTGATCACGCTGGCGCTGTTTTTCTATGCCCGGCGCATGACCGCGCGCGGCGTGCTGCGCTGAAGCCTTACCGGCCCCGGGCGGTTACCAGCCGCAGATAGGTCTCTGCCACCGCGCCGTTGATCGCATCCCAGTCATAGTCGCGCGCGCGCCGCTCGCCTGCTTCGCCGTGGGCGCGGCGCACAGCCTCATCGGTGAGGTAGGGGGTCAGCGCATCGGCATAGGCAAAGGCCGAGCCGGGAGGCACCAGCCGCCCGGTCTCGCCATCGGCCACCAGGCTGGAAGACCCGGTCGCGCCTGCCGCCACCACCGGTAGCCCGCTCGCCATCGCTTCTAGGGTGACATTGCCGAATGTTTCGGTGGTGGAGGGGTTGAAGAAGATATCGGCGCTCGCCAGCGCGCGGCCCAGATCCGGCCCTGTCTGGAAGCCGGCGAAGATGCCCTGCGGCAATTGATCCTCGAACCATTTTCGCGCCGGACCGTCGCCGATCACCAGCACCTTGTGCGCCACGCCGCGTTTCTGCAGCTGCGCCATGGTCTCGGCAAAGATGTCGAGCCCTTTTTCCATGACCAGCCGGCCAAGGAAGGCGATCGCCACATCGTCATCGGCCAGCCCCAGGCCCCGCCGCCATTCCAAATCCCGCCGCGACGGGTCGAACACGCTGCGATCCACGCCCCGGGTCCACAGCGAAATATCCTCATGCATGCCCTGTTCGCGCAATTCATCGATCATCGAGGGCGAGGGGGCCACCAGAGCATCGCAGCGCCCGTAAAATCGCTGCAATATCGCCATCAGCGGCGGCTCCAGAAAACCGAGCTTGTAATAGCGCGGATAGGTTTCGAAGCGGGTGTGCACGCTGGCAAGGATCGGCTTGCCCTGCTCGCGCGCCCAGGCCACCGCGCGGTGAGCCGCCGGATCGGGGCTGGAGACATGCAGTATGTGCGGATCGAACCGCTCCAGATCCGCCTTGGCCTCGCCCATCATGGGCAGAGGCACACGGTATTCGCCGCGGCCGGGGATGGGGAAGGATGGCAGGCTTACCAACTCGCCCTGCGGCGCGAAGGCAGGCTCCGGCACCGTGGGCGAATAGACCCGCACGGTCGCGCCGTGGCGGGTGAGATATTCCACCAACCTGTTCAGTGCCTTGTTCGCACCGTCCAGGGTGATGTTGTAGTTCCCGCTGAACAGCGCGATGCGAAGGTCGTTCAATTGCATTGTGGGGGCTCTTAGAGCGACCGGGCGCAGTTGGCGAGTGGCGGGTTGTTCGGAACAATCCGCTTCACCACAGGTACAATCAAACCACGCTTGACTTGTTGCACCGCAACATCCAACGCGGCTCCGGGCCACGCGGTCCCAACGCCGCGCGAGCTCTCTGTAAGGAGAGAATACATGACTGACGTACCCGCGCTCAAACCTGAGCGTCCTTTCTTTTCGTCCGGACCCACCGCCAAATTTCCCGGCTGGTCCGCTTCCAATTTGAAAACCGAAGCTCTCGGCCGGTCGCATCGCAGCGCCACCGGCAAGGCGCGGCTGAAATATGCCGTCGACCTGTCGAAAGAGCTGCTGGGCGTGCCCGAGGATTACCTCGTCGGCATCATGCCCGCCTCCGATACCGGTGCGCTGGAATGCGCGATGTGGACGATGCTGGGCGCGCGCCCGGCCACCGTCGCGGCATGGGAAAGCTTCGGCAATGTCTGGATTCAGGACGCGGTAAAGCAGTTGAAGCTGCCCGATCTGCAAGTGCTGGATGCCGATTATGGCGAGATACCGGACCTTGGATCGATTCCCCAGGGCAACGATGTCGTATTTACCTGGAACGGGACCACTTCGGGCGCCAAAATTCCCGATACGGACTGGCTCGAGCCGGGCCGCGAAGGGATCACGATCAACGATGCCACCAGCGCGATTTTCGCGCAGGAGATGGATTGGGCGAAGCTCGATGCCACGACCTATAGCTGGCAGAAAGTCATGGGCTCCGAAGCGCAGCACGGCATGCTGGTGCTCAGCCCCAAGGCGGTCGAGCGGATCGAAAGCTACGATCCCGACTGGCCGCTGCCCAAGCTGTTCCGCCTGAAAAAGGGCGACAAACTGAACCGTGCGATCTTCGAAGGCGCAACGATCAACACGCCCAGCCTGCTGGCGACAGAGGATTACATCCTGGCGCTGGAATGGGCGAAATCGATCGGTGGCCGCAAGGCGATGTTCGAACGCGCCGATGCCAATGCCAAGATCGTTACCGACTGGATCGAATCCACCTCATGGATGCGCAACATGGTCGCCGATCCGGCCAAGCGCACCAATACGGGTGTGTGTATGGTGTTCCAGGGCGATTGGTATGAAAGCCTCTCTGCCGAAGACCAGGCCGCGGTGCCCAAGAAGATCGCCAGCATGCTGGACGAGCGCGATGTCGGCTACGATTTCAACGGCTACCGCGATGCTCCGCCAAGCCTGCGCATCTGGTGCGGCGGAACCGTGGAGCAGGAGGATCTGAAACGCCTGCTGCCGTGGATCGAATGGGCTTACGAAAGCCTTCGCAACAGCTGACAATTTCCGTTCGTGCCGAGAGGGGAAGCCGCAGGCTGAACCGTCTCGAAGCACCTGCAGGCCTTTCGAGACGCTCGGATTTCATCCTCGCTTCTCAGGGCGAACGGTTCTCTCTTTACGGGAATAGATCATGACCAATACCAAACCCAAAGTCCTCATCTCCGACAAGATGGACCCCAATGCCGCACGCATTTTCGAAGAGCGTGGCTGCGATGTCGATGTGATAACCGGCGAGAGCCCCGAAGAACTCAAGGCCCGCATCGGTGAATATCACGGTCTCGCCATCCGGTCCTCCACCACGGTAACGCCGGAGATCCTCGACGCGGCGACCAATTTGAAGGTCATCGGCCGCGCCGGGATCGGGGTGGACAATGTCGATATCCCCTATGCCTCGTCCAAGGGCGTGGTGGTGATGAACACGCCGTTTGGCAATTCGATCACGACCGCAGAACATGCCATCGCGATGATTATGGCGCTGGCCCGGCAAATCCCGGCGGCCAATACGCGTACGCAAAATGGCGAATGGCCCAAGAAGGATTTCATGGGGATCGAAGTGACCGGCAAGACGCTGGGTCTGATCGGGGCCGGCAATATCGGCGCGATCGTCGCCAGCCGGGCGCTTGGGCTGAGAATGAAAGTGATCGCCTACGATCCCTTCCTGAGCGAAGATCGTGCGGTGGAGCTGGGCATCGAGAAAGTCGACCTCGACACGTTGCTGAGCCGCGCCGATTTCGTGTCGCTGCACACTCCGCTGACCGACCAGACGCGCAATATACTGTCGCGCGAACGGCTGGAGAACGCCAAGCCCGGCATCCGCATCGTCAATTGCGCGCGCGGCGGATTGATCGACGAAGCGGCGCTGAAGGATTGCCTCGAAAGCGGCCAAGTCGCTGGCGCGGCGCTGGATGTGTTCGCGGTGGAACCGGCCAAGGAAAGCCCGCTATTCGGCGCGCCGAACTTCATCTGTACCCCGCATCTGGGCGCTTCGACGACCGAGGCGCAGGTCAATGTCGCGCTGCAGGTGGCCGAACAATTGAGCGATTATCTGGTCAATGGCGGCGTGACCAACGCGCTTAACATGCCTAGCCTGAGCGCGGAGGAAGCGCCCAAGCTGAAGCCCTATATGGCGCTGGCGGAAAAGCTCGGCAGCCTGATCGGGCAATTGGCGCATGGCGAGCTGACCAAGATCAGTATCGAGCGCGAAGGCGCCGCTGCCGATCTGAACGGCAAGCCGATTACCGGCGCGGTGCTGGCAGGGCTGATGCGGCAATATTCCGACACGGTGAACATGGTCAACGCACCATATCTGGCCAAGGAACGCGGCATGGAAGTGCGCGAAATCCGCAACCAGGGCGAAGGCGTGTACCACACATTGCTGCGCGTCACCGTGGCCACCAGCCAAGGCGATCGCAGCGTTGCGGGCACGTTGTTCGGCAGCGAAGCGCCGCGGCTGGTCGAGATATTCGGTGTCGGGATCGAGGCCGATCTGCAGGGTGACATGCTCTATATCGTCAACCAGGACGCGCCCGGCTTTATTGGGCGGATCGGTAGCCTGCTGGGCGAAAACGGTATCAATATAGGCACGTTCCATTTGGGTCGCCGCGAAGCGGGGCGCGAGGCGACCGTGTTGCTGAGCGTGGATCAGTCGATCTCTACCGAAGTCGTCAAACAGGCCGAAGCGCTGGAAGGCGTGAAGATGGTCAAGGCGCTGTCCTTTTAAAGGATCCGCGTTCTCATACCGTGCGGGGCGGTGGCGGCGGGCGATTTGCCGCTTTCACCGTCCCCATCGGCGCTTTAAGGCCGCACCATGATTCAGACCGACGATCTGCTGCCCGAAGGGCTGGAAGACCAGCTACCCGAAACCGCCGCGAAGGCCACCGCTGCAATGCGCGCGGTTCTGGGCGCGATGGATGCGCATGGTTACGACCGGGTGCGGCCGCCGCTGGTGGAATTCGAACGGTCGCTGGCCGGACGTATGGCCGATGGACGCGGCCAGTCGCGGCGCCAGTTTCGCTTCACCGATCCGGCCAGCCTCGGCACGCTGGCGCTACGCAGCGATATCACGCCGCAAGTGGGCCGTATCGCCGCAACCAGCATGGCCGGTGCGCCGCGCCCGTTGCGGCTGTGCTACGCCGGGGAAGTCGCGATTATCCGCGCGGACCAGCTCGACCCGGCGCGCCAACGCTTCCAGATCGGTGCGGAGCTGATCGGCAGCGATACGGTTGCGGCGGCTGGCGAGGCGGTCGTGCTGGCTATCGCGGCGCTGGAAGCTGCGGGCGCGCGAGGGATTTCGGTCGATTTCACGCTACCCGACCTGGTCGATGTGCTGAGCCGGGACGCTTTCCCGCTGGATCAGAACCAGGTGGCCGCTGTTCGGCGGGAGCTCGATACGAAGGATGCGGGCGGTCTGTCGCAAGCGGGCGGCGCGGCCTATTTGCCGCTGATCCACGCGACCGGCCCGCTAGACCAGGCGATCGAGCGGCTGGCCGAAATCGATGCGGGAGGCGCGCTTGCCAGCCGGATCGACGGGTTGAAATCGGTGGCAGGGCGAGTTGGCGATCGCGCCCGGCTGACGCTCGATCCTACCGAACGGCACGGCTTCGAATATCAGAACTGGTTCGGTTTCACGATTTATGCCGAGGGTAGCCGCCGGGCCATCGGGCGCGGCGGGACCTATGCGATTGCCGGCACCGGGGAGCGTGCTACGGGCTTCTCGCTCTATCTCGAACCGCTGCTGGATGCGCTGCCGCAGCAGGCTGCGCGCGCATTGTTGTTCCTCCCACTCGGCCATGACCGCAGCGAAGCGAACCGCTTGCGCGCAGAGGGCTGGCGCAGCGTCGAGGCGCTGGCCGAAAGTGACGATCCGGCGGCGCTGGGCGCCACCCACCGCCTGGAAGGCAGCGAAATTCGCGAGCTTTAGGCTGCACCATGCTCCGCAGCGTGCCATTGTTCGCGCTTCACCATGATGTCTGCGAATAGCTGCGAGCCAAGGTGCGCGTCCAGCCAGCGAAGCAGATGCGGCCAGGGCTGCGCGTCGAACCAGTCGCGGTCGTGATTGGCAAACTGGCGGATGAAGGGGAATGTTGCGATATCCGTCAGGCCCCGCGCTGCGCCCGATAGGTTGGCCGTCTGCGACAGCCGTTCATCCATGCCGCGCAGGATTTGCGCGGCGGCGGCACGATGTTCCTCGCAATCCGCATCTGCATAGCGCGTATCGTATTTATATCGGTCGAGATGGTGTTTGAACGGACCGTCGATTGTTTCGATCAGCGCCGCGCCATCGCGTTCCAGCCAGCTTTCGGGATCGCTGCGGGCCAGCGCCCAGCGCATGATCTCGAGGCTTTCCTCCAGCACTTCGCCGCCGGGCAGAACCAGGACAGGAACCGTTCCCTTTGGCGACACTTCGAGCATTTCCGGCGGCTTGTCGCGCAACACCACCTCGCGATGTTTCAATTCTATCTGCGCAATGTGCAGCGCCATCCGCGCCCGCATCGCATAGGGACAGCGGCGGAAGCTGTAGAGAATGGGCAGGGCGGCTGGATCAGTCATCGAACAGATCCGTAAGCAGGTCGTCCATCGGATCGCGCGGTGAGGCAGGCTTTTCGGGTAATTTCGCCCCCAGATGATCCAGGCCCCGCTTCGAGGCCAACTCCTCCTGCCGTTGGCGTTCGGCATAGCGGGTGCGCTGCTCATCGGTGCGGCTGGTGTGGCAATATTCGCACGCCACCCCCTCGATATAATGCTCCGAAGTGCGCTGAGCCGGGCTTAGCGGCATCCGGCAGGCGCGGCACAGCCTATGCGTCCCACGTTCCAGCGCGTGTCTCACCGCCACCCGGTCGTCGAACACGAAACATTCGCCCTGCCAGCGACTCTCGTCTTCGGGGACGTTTTCGAGATATTTCAAAATCCCGCCCTTGAGGTGATAGACTTCCTCCACCCCTTCCGACTTCAGAAACGCGGTCGCCTTCTCGCAGCGTATACCGCCGGTGCAGAACATGGCGATTTTCGGTGCGTCCAGCTCCGCGCGACGCTTGCGAAACCACTCCGGGAAATCGCCGAATGTCGCGGTTTGCGGGTCGATCGCGCCATCGAACGTGCCGATGGCGACCTCGTAATCATTGCGCGTATCGATCACGATCGTGTCCGGGTCCGCTATCAGCGCATTCCAGTCATGCGGATCGACATAGGTGCCGACATTGCCGACCGGGTCGAGGTCCGGCTGGTGCATCGTGACGATCTCTTTCTTGATCCGCACCTTGAAGCGCAGGAAAGGCGGCTTTGCGGCGCGCGATTCCTTTACTTCCAGTGCCTCGCAGCCCGACAATCCGCGAATGTGATCCAGCACCGCTTCGACCGCGGCGTCGTCGCCAGCAATCGTGCCGTTTATCCCTTCCGGCGCGAGCAGCAGCGTGCCTTTTACGCCCCCAGCGTCTTCCCCGGCATCGCCAGCGGCGAGCAATGCGGGTTTCAGCGATGCCGGATCGGCAAACCGCGTGAACTGGTAGAGCGCGGCGATACGGATGGGGAGGGTTTCGGATGACATGATTGCCCTGTCAGATAGCACTTGTGGGCTGCGTTTCCACCACCTGCCTGCTTGACCGCCCGCGCGCGGGCAACTACTCCGCGCCTCGCAAAACGGGGGTGCATCCGCTCCCCCCATTTACAATCCTACGCGTCGAGTCCTGTCGAAGGATGTGAGAGGATCTCCCGGGCAGGGGGACAGGTGAAACTATGGCCAACGTAACCGTAATCGGTGCCCAATGGGGCGATGAAGGCAAGGGCAAGATCGTCGACTGGCTCGCCAGCCGCGCCGATGCCGTGGTGCGCTTCCAGGGCGGCCACAACGCCGGACACACGCTGGTGGTGGGGGAGACTGTCTACAAGCTGAGCCTGCTGCCCAGCGGCATCGTGACCGGCACCCTTTCCATTATCGGCAACGGCGTGGTGCTGGATCCGTGGGCGCTGAAAGCGGAAATCGAGAAGCTGGAAGGCCAAGGCGTGGTGATCAACACCGAGAATTTCGCCATCGCCGATAACTGTCCGCTGATCCTGCCGATCCACCGCGACCTCGACGGCCTGCGTGAAACGGCGGCGGGCAGCGGAAAGATCGGGACCACCGGGCGCGGCATCGGTCCGGCATACGAAGACAAGGTCGGCCGCCGCGCGATTCGCGTGTGCGACCTGGCGCATCTCGATCATCTGGAGCCGCAGCTCGACCGGCTGTGTGCGCATCACGATGCCTTGCGCGCCGGTTTCGATCAGCCGCCGGTGGACCGCGAGGCGCTGTTGAATGAATTGCGCGATATTGCCGGTTTCGTGCTGCAATATGCGCAGCCGGTTTGGAAACGTCTGAAAAAAGTGCGCAAGGCGGGCGCGAAGATTCTGTTCGAGGGCGCGCAGGGTGTGCTGCTGGATGTCGATCACGGCACCTATCCCTTCGTCACCAGTTCGAACACCGTCAGCGGTACGGCGGCGAGCGGCAGCGGGCTGGGGCCGAACTCGACCGGCTTCGTGCTGGGTATCGTAAAGGCCTATACCACCCGCGTCGGCAGCGGTCCGTTCCCGACCGAGCTTGGCCCGGACAGTGGAGAAGCGGATGTCGGCCAGCGGCTGGGCGAGCGCGGCCACGAATTCGGCACTGTCACCGGGCGGCAGCGGCGCTGCGGCTGGTTCGATGCGGTGCTGGTGCGGCAAAGCTGCGCGATCAGCGGCGTGACCGGTATCGCGCTGACCAAGGTGGACGTGCTGGACGGGTTCGAGACCGTAAGAATCTGTACCGGCTACCGCCTCGACGGCAAGATCCTCGACTATTTCCCTAGCCACGCCGGCGATCAGGCGCGGGTCGAGCCGATTTACGAGGAACTGGACGGCTGGCAGGAAACCACCGCCGGCGCCCGCAGTTGGGCGGACCTTCCGGCAGCGGCGATCAAATATATCCAGCGGGTGCAGGAACTGATCGAAACGCCGGTAGCGCTGGTGAGCACTTCGCCCGAACGCGACGACACGATCCTGGTGCGCGATCCGTTCATGGATTGAGCAGGCGGTAATAGGCTAGAAGGCATTCATGCGCATCCTCTGGCCGCTCCTGCTATTGTTCGTCGCCGCCTGCGCCCCGGCGGGGCCGGACGCGTTGCCGCCGCCATTGATCGCCAATTTCGTGCTGGTCGACAAGTCCGACCGCACGCTGACCCTCTATCGCGGGGGGCAGCAAATCGCGGCCTATGGCGATCTCGCTTTTGGTGACGCCCCGCTTGGACACAAACGGTTCGAGGGCGACGAGCGTACTCCCGAAGGCCGCTACACCATCGATACGCGCAATCCGAACAGCGCCTATCATCTCAGTTTGCGTATCTCCTACCCGAACGCGGCCGACCGTGAGCTGGCGGCGTCGCTCGGAGGCGATCCGGGCGGAGATATTTTTATCCACGGCCAGCCAAACTGGCTTCGCGTTGGCACGATGCCGGGCGACTGGACCGATGGCTGCATCGCCGTAACCAATGCGGAGATGGAGCAATTATGGCGATTGATCCCCGATGGGACACCGATAGAAATACGTCCCTGATCAACCTCGAAGCGGCTTGACTCGGTCCTCCCACGTTCTACTCCTGTTCCGAAATGGGGGAGCAGCGCAATGTCGCAAGCGCATTTTGAGTATGAACCTGCCAGCCGCTCGGCACGCTGCTGCACTATCGTTGCCTCGCGGAGCTGGCTGCGCGCGGAATTGGCCGAAGATGCCCGCGCAGCTGGGCTGAGGATCGCTCACGAAGGGGCCTTGGGCGAGGGCGAAAATGGCGAACTGGCGACTGGCGATGTCGTGCTGGTCGATTGTCCAACCGATGACGAGGCAGCGATTGCGGCGTTGGGCAGGCTGGCGACCCGCGCTGCCGATAATGGCGGTGGGTTGCTGGTTTCCACCACGCTGGATGCGCTGGAGACGGTTTATGCCAGCCTTCCTCATGGGGATATTCCGCTGCTGGTCGATCCGACTAGGGGTGAACGCGTAATTGCGCTTGGCGGTTTATTATCGTCACTCGGGCGCATGGGTGTGCGCGATTTGTCGGAAGGGGACCGATTGGAAATGTTTCGGTTGGCCGAGCAGGTCAACCGCATTGCGGAGCGGTTGGACGGGCTGGAAAGCGGCGACCGGTCATCCACCAGTGCGTTCCGGTTCAACTCACCGGAACAGGAATTCAATCACGGTCAGCCGGGCGATGGCCCCGCCGCTGCACGCAAGCGAGCGACGCTGCCCGATCCGCGCCTCATCCGTTCGATCATCCGCCAGCGACAGGCGCGTGCGAAATTCTTCGGAGAGGAGTTGTTCGCCGATCCGGCGTGGGACATGCTGCTGGATCTAACTGCCGCCCATGCAGAGCATAAGCGCGTGTCGATAACCTCGCTCTGCATCGCATCGGGCGTACCGCCGACTACCGCCTTGCGCTGGATCACGCAGATGGTGGAAGCAGGGCTGCTGGAACGGGTGCAGGACAGCGCCGACAAGCGCCGCGCCTTTATCAGGCTGAGCGACCGGGCGGTGGACGGCATGGCCCGCTATTTCGCCGAGATAGCCAGCGAAAAGGTTGGCGGGGTGATCTAACCGCGCCGTAGAATCACGGTCAGCTTGCCTTCGGCTGCCTTCGGCAGTTCCGGCCCCAACTCGCGCCGCACCGCATCCGCCCGCGCCCGGATGAGAATGGCATCCGGGATGGCAGGATCGTGCCACACGGTATCGGCTTCGCCCAATAGGCGCGCCTGGCGCAGAGTTAAATCCTCGGCATCCATGCTGGATAGCGTGAATTCAGCCAAGCCGGTTCGGCGCGGGGCGTCGTCTTGCGCCAGCCAGTGGCCTATTCTCTGCGCCGAATTGTCCTGCGCCAAATCCAGCGCCCCGTTTTCACCAAGCGCGGTATCGAGCGCCCGCCGCCGCTGCGCCCCGTCTGGATAACGCGAGCGAACCGCCTCGCGCGCTTCGCCTAGTCCGGCCGCCAGCGCGCCGAGCGATGCTGGCAGCCAGCGCTCCAGCCGCAGCCGCAATTGCTTTGCCAGACCGGCAGACGCGCCCCCGGTGCTCACCGCCACCAGCACCGGATCACGCTCCAATATGCTGGGCAGGGTGAAGTCGCACAGCTCGGGCATGTCCGCGACGTTAACCAGCAGGCCGAGCCGTTTCAGCCGCAGCGCCGCAGCGGTGGCGGCGCGTTCATCCTCCAATGCGACGAACGCGATGGCGGCATGATGCGCCTCGGTCTCGGCGCAGGGTATGCCGCCCGCGCGCTCCACCAGCCGCGCCTTGGCCTCGGCCATGTCGCCGCTGCCAACCACCACCACGCGGGTGCCGGACAGGCGGTGAAACAGCGGGAGCGAATGCAGCGCCACGCCTGCCTCCTACAACCAGTCCGGAACGCGCTCGGCATCCAGGATGGCGGCCGCGTCGATGCGGTCGGCGACCACGGCGAACTTGTCGCCATCGACCATCACCTCGGCCACGAAGCCGCGCGAATTGTAGCTGCTGGCCATGGTTGCTCCATAAGCCCCAGCGGTGCGGAATACCGCCAGGTCGCCCGATGCAACTGCCTGTACTTCGCGGTCGGTCGCGAAAGTATCGCCGGTTTCGCAAATCGGGCCGACGATGTTGGCGGTCATTCTCTCACCCGTCGGCTCGACCGCTTCGAAGGCATGATAGGCGCCGTAAAGTGCCGGGCGGGCAAGGTCGTTCATCGCCGCATCCACGATCACGAAAGGCGGCCCGTTGCCGCCGCGCTTGACGCGAACCACGCGGGTCAGCAGGACGCCCGCATTGCCCGCGATCACGCGGCCGGGTTCGAAAATCAGCCGGACATCCCAGCCCTCGGTTGCGCGCTGCACCATCGCGCCATATTCCGCAGGCAAGGGCGGGTTGTCATGCGGCTCGTAAGGAACGCCCAGCCCGCCGCCCAGATCGACATGGGTGATGGTGTGGCCGTCGGCGCGCAGTTCCGCGATCAGCGTCTCGACCTTGGCAAAGGCCGTTTCCAGCGGCTCAAGAGTGGTCAGCTGGCTACCGATATGGATCGCGATACCGCGCAGGTTCAGCCCATCCAGCCCCGCCAGCTCGCCATAGACTTGCGCCGCCCGGATCAGAGGTACGCCGAATTTGTTCTCAGCCTTGCCGGTGGAGATTTTTTCATGCGTTTTGGCATCGACATCGGGATTGACGCGCAGCACCGCCGGGGCGTTCTGGCCGCGCGCAGCCGCCAGTTCGGCCAGCTCTCGCCCCTCTTCGGAGGATTCTATGTTGAATTGCCCGATCGATTTGTCGAGCCCGAGTTCCAGTTCGGCCCGGGTTTTGCCGACCCCCGAAAACACGATGTCCTGCGGCGCGAAACCGGCTGCCAGAGCGCGGGTCAATTCGCCGCCCGACACCACATCGGCACCGAAACCCTGCTTTTGCAGCACCTTGAGTACCGCAAGGTTTGGGTTGGATTTGACCGAATAGGCGACCAGCGGCGCTTGTCCGTTCCGGGCCAGCCCATCCAGCGAATCGCGAAACACGCGGGCATGGCGTTCCAGCGTGGCGCGCGAATAGACATAGACCGGCGTGCCGACAGCCTCTGCAATCGTGGGCATCGGCACGTCTTCGGCATGGAGAATGCCGCTGCGGGGAGTAAAATGATCCATCTGTTGCGGCGATTATTCTGGCGGCAGGTCGAACGGATCGTCTTCGCGCTCTTCCGAGCGGCGGCGCAGTTCCACGCTGCGTTGGGGCGCGGCGAGAGTCGCCAGATCGAGCAATTCTTCGGGCGAAGGCTGGGCGGCGCTGCCATAGGGAGCCGGCGGCAGGCTCGCGCCCGCCAGCGGCTCGAGATCGGCCTTCTGGCCGCATGCACCCAGGACGAGGCACAGTGCCGCACCTCCGCAGAGCCCCTTCGATGTTCCGGTCATTCGTCCATTCCCAATGCTTCGCGCGCTTCTGCCACCTGCTGCCTTACCCGCTCCGGCGCGGTGCCGCCATAGGAGTTGCGGCTGGCGACCGAGGCATCGACCGACAGCGCTTCGAACACGGCATTCCCGATCCGTCCGTCGATCGCCTGCAATTCTGCCAGCGAGAGCGCGTCCAGCGCGCAGCCCTTGCTTTCGGCCAGCTTCACCGCCGCGCCGGTTATGTGATGCGCCTCGCGAAACGGAATATCCGCCTCGCGCACCAGCCAGTCGGCGAGGTCGGTCGCGGTGGCATAGCCCAGCTCGGCCGCCTGCCGCATCCGCGCCGTGTCGAAGGTGCAGTCGGCAATCATTCCGGTCATCGCCGCGATGGACAGGCCCAGCAGGCCCGCAGCCTCGAATACCGGCGGCTTGTCGTCCTGCATATCCTTGGAATAGGCGAGCGGCAGACCCTTCATCGTCACCATCAACGCGGTTGCCGCGCCGATTATCCGCCCGGCATGGCCGCGCACCAGTTCCGCCGCATCGGGGTTCTGCTTTTGCGGCATGATCGAGCTGCCGGTGCTGAGCGTATGCGGCATTTTGGCGAAGCCGAAAGGCTGGCTGGACCAAAGGATCAATTCTTCTGCGAGCCGCGAAAGGTGCAGCGCGCACTGGCTCGCCGCCATCAGGTAATCGAGCGCGAAATCGCGGTCGGACACTGCGTCCAGGCTGTTGGCGGTGGGGCGGTCGAATCCCAATTCCCGCGCCGTACGGTCCCGGTCGATGGGAAAGCCCGTTCCAGCCAGCGCCGCGCTGCCGAGCGGCGACTGGTTGAGCCGTGCCCGCGCATCGGCAAAGCGCGAACGGTCGCGCTGGATCATCTCGAAATAGGCCATCAGATGATGCCCCAGCGTCACCGGCTGCGCGGTCTGCAGATGGGTGAAGCCGGGCATGATCGACGCGGCATGTTCGCCCGCCCGGCGCACCAGTTCACGTTGCAGATGGGCCAACGCGTCATCTGTCTGGTCGAGCGTGTCGCGCACCCATAGCTTGAAATCGGTCGCCACCTGATCGTTGCGGCTGCGCGCGGTGTGCAATCTGCCCGCCACCGGACCGATCAACTCGGTCAGGCGCGATTCGGCGGTCATGTGGATATCTTCCAGGTCCCAGTCTTCCGGAACGCCTTCGGTTTCATATTCGGCGGCAATGGTCTGCAGCCCCTCGTCGATCGCCTGCGCATCGGCGGCGCCGATGATCCCTTGCGCGGCCAGCATAGCGGCATGCGAGCGGCTGGCGGCGATATCCTGCCGCCACAGCGCCTTGTCGAACGGGATCGAGGCATTTATCTCGCGCATGATCGCGCTGGGCCCTTCGGCAAAGCGTCCGCCCCACATCCGGTTGGAGCCCGAACCCCCGATGCCGTCATTATCGTTCCGCTTGTCGCTCACTATATTCGCTGCCCTTTGCCTTGCGGCCTGCGATAGGGGGCAGCCCGATGCGGCGCAAGAACAGGGCGAGTTGGCGGGTGCGAAGGCAGAGTTTGTCGGCGAAGTGGATCGCAGCCGGGCGGGCGAGCTGATGCCTGCAATCATGCTGAGCGACCCGGACGGGGCGCAGCTTAACCTCGGTGCAGTGCAGGGCGAGCCGGTGCTGATCAATTTGTGGGCTACCTGGTGCGCCCCCTGCATCGCGGAAATGCCGCTGCTGGACGAACTCGCCGTGGATTATGACGGTAGGCTGCGGGTGCTCGCCATCAGTCAGGATTTCAAGGGCGGCGAAGCGGTCACGCCCTTTTTTGCCGAGCGCGATTTCGCGGCGCTGGAACCCTGGCTCGACCCAGAAGGCCGGGTGATGGAAGGGTCCGAGGCCAATGTCCTGCCCACGACGATCCTGTACGATGCGAGCGGGCGCGAGGTTTGGCGCGTGGTCGGCGATTACGACTGGTCGGACGCTGCGGCCCGCGGACTGGTGGATGAAGGGCTGGAGGCGCCGTAATCCATCGCTAACGCTCGGTTTACCATTCGCCGGTTAAGGCTGCGCCATGGAACTGAAACACGGAAAAGCGATCTCGGGCGGGCGCGAACTCACTGAGGATGAACTCAAGGACTTAGCCCACGAACAATTGGCGAGTTTGCGCGAAGCATTCTCGGCCAAGGGACCGCGCAGGGGTGACAAGACAGACGACACGATGAGCCGCCGTCTCGCCGATGAATTGCGGCTGGTGCAGCGGATGCTGGAACTGGTCGAGGCCGAAATGGACCGCAAGGGCCAGCACGTCGCCGCTCGCGAGATTGAGAAGGGTGAAGAGGCGATCGAGGATATCGCGGATATTGTCGAGGCCGACGACAGATGCGAGGCGCTGGAGGATGTTCATGAGGATATTGCGCGGCGAATCACGCGCCGTGCGCTGGATGGCAGCGGATCACCGTGCGACAATCGGCGGCCATCGATCCTGCGGAAAGCCAATTAAGGCGCGGCCATGATAGCCCTTCGATCACGCTTGGGAGTTTCGGGGGAAAACGATCCCCCGGGATTATTGTCTCCGGTCGAAACTGGTGGGCGCTGACGGGCTCGAACCGCCGACCCTCTCGGTGTAAACGAGATGCTCTACCAACTGAGCTAAGCGCCCCACACGGGTCACGCGCTTCTAGCGCCGAAATTCTGCAAATCAATTGCGAACCGCGCTGCGCGGTGCGAAAGGCGCTGACATGACCGAGCGTATGATCCAGATCTTCGCCACGGGCGGCACGATTGCCGGCGTCGCGGGCAGCGCGATTCGGCGCGATTACCGCCCGGGCCAGATCGGCATCGACCAATTCCTGGGCGATATCGCCAAGCTCGACCTGCCTGCACGCCTGACCGGCAGGCAATTCGCCAATATAGGCAGCGAGGATATGACGCCCGCCATCTGGGCCGCGCTTCACCGCGCGGCGATGGAAGCGATGGCGGATGATAGCTGCCAGGGTATCATCGTCACCCACGGCACCGATACGGCGGAGGAAACCGCCTTCCTGCTCGATCAGACTCTGCCCACGCACAAACCGGTGGTGGTGGTCGGCGCGATGCGCGCGGCCGATGCGGTGGGCAGCGATGGGCTACGCAATTTCGCCAATGGCGTGCGCGTCGCCAGCGACCCCGAGGCCGCCGGGCGCGGCACGGTGCTGGTGATGAGCGACGAGATCCATGCCGCGCGCGATGCCCGCAAGGCGCGGACCGAAGGGGTACAGGCCTTTCGCGGCTATCCGCGCGGGGCGATCGGCCATGTCACGCCCGGCTCGCTCGAATGGTTCGGCCCGGCATGGCGCTTGGGGGAGGAAGCGCGCCTGGCGTTTCACGAATCCATGCCGGAAGTTGCCATTTTGCACGCTTTTGCCGGAATGGGCCGCGACACGGTAGCGCGTGCCTTGTCGGGCGGCGCGCAAGGGCTGGTGCTGGCCGGATTCGGCCAGGGCAACGCGCCGGGCATCATTCGCGAGGAGATGGCCGAGGCTGCCGCGCGCGGTGTGCTGGTGGTCCGATCGTCGCGGGTGGATGAAGGGCTGGTTGATCGCGAGCCGGAGGATGCCAGGCACGGGTTCATTGCAGCGCGCGCGCTCGGCCCGGCCAAGGCGCGCATCCTGCTGCAATTGCTGCTGGCCAACGATGTCCGCGATCTGGGCGAAGTGCAGGCGGCGTTCGACCGGCGCTAGGCACCGGCGAACGCCGCCCGGCTGCGGCTCAATCCTCGCCGCTATCGTCCTCGTCACCCAGCATCAGTTCCGGACGTGGCCCCGGCATGGGCGCATCGCGGTCGCCGGTTTTCAGATAGGTGTCGAACCAGCGCATCATGCGCAGATTGTAATCGTAACGCGCGGCAGCCTTCTGGTTGCCATGGCCTTCGCCGGGATACAGCACCAGGCGAACCGGCGTCTCGGGCTTGCGCACCTTGATGTTGCGATACAGCTCGTAAGACTGGCTGGGCGCTACGCGGGTGTCCTCTGCACCGTGCATGATCAGCAGCGGCGTTTCGGCCTTTTCCACGTGGTAGATCGGGCTGACTTCGAGCATTCCCTGCCAGTCTTCCCAAGGCCATTTGCGGCTGTGGACGTTGAACATTTCCTTGGGAATGTCGGTGGTGCCGAATTTGCTGATCTGGTTGGAGATGCCGACGAACATCACCCCGGCGGCAAATTCCTCCGACAAAGCGGTGGAGGACCATGCGGTGGCATAACCGCCATAGGATCCGCCGGTGATACCGGTCCGCTCCGGATCGGCGATACCCTCGGCGACCAGGGCGCGCTTGGCATCGACCAGGTCGTTGAACTCCTTGCCCGCATAATCGTCCTGATGCTGTTTGGAAAACGGCGTGCCGTAAGCGGTGGAGCCGCGATAATTGGGCTGGAACACGGCATAGCCCATGCCCGCCGCGACTTGGCCGGGGCCGGAATAATTGGTCGTGAAGCCGTTGGAATCATGCGCTTCCGGCCCGCCATGCACGTCCAGGATCAAGGGCGCGCCACCTGCGGGGATGCCGCCAACCGGTTCCACCAGCACGCCTTCGACTTCCTGCCCGTCGCGCGCCGTGTAAGTGAAGGTACGCTGAGCGCCCATGTCGATATCGGCGATCCACGGATTGTGCATGGTCCAGCGCACGAAATCATTGCCGTCCAGCGCATATAGCTCGGACGGGTGCTGCGGACTGTCTGCGGTTACGAAAATACGGTCGCCGCCGATTTCCACATCGCGCAGGATCAGCGCGCCGGGGTCGATCTCGCGGACCAGATTGCCCTGGCCGTCATGAATGCGCAGCAGGCTCTGCGCGCCGACATGGACTACCGCGACAAGCTGTCCGTTGGACAGGTATTCCGTGTCGATTACCGCTTCGGGCGCATTGGCATTATGCACGGTGAACTCGCCGGTCGAAACATCGGCGAAATGGATCGTGGTGGCTGCCGGATCGTTGATATCGATCCCGGCAATAAACGCCAGCTGCGAACCGTCGGGGGAAATTTCGACATCGCCCAACTTGCCCGGTGTCTCGACAATCGCGCGGACCGTGCCGGACGGAAGATCGACGATATTGATCCGCTTGGCGGTGTAGCTGTCATCGACATTCGGGGTCGGCGCGGTTTGCACGATGGCTGTGCGCGCATCGGGCGCGATTTCGAACGCGCTGACATATCCGGACAGCGAAAGCTGCTGAGGCTCCGCATCCAGTTCGGCGCCGATATTGGCGCGGAACAGGCGGTTCAGCCGCGCTTCTTCCTCATAGACAATCGCGTTGAACCCGGCATCGCTCTCATCCTTGCGCTCGGTATCTTCCTCCGCGCCGACCAGCAGGTGCATGTGCGAGCCATCGGGTGCCCAGACGTAGGAGCGAATGTCGGAATCGGCGACCTCGGCCAGCTTGCGCTGCGCACCCCCATCGACGGGGATGCCCCACACCGCTCGGTCCTCATCGTCTTTCTTCCAGAGGAACGAAATCATCCGGCCGTTGGGGGAGAAATCCAATCCGCCCACACTCATATCGTCGGGCAGGAAATCGCGGGCATTTTGCGGGCCATAGGACACGCGCAGCTGCTGCGTGGTCGAACCGTTTTCCTCGCCTTCGGTCACGTCGGGCAGGCTTGCGGTAGTAAAGGCGACGCGGCTGCCATCGGGGCTGATCGTGATCTGGCCGACGCTTTCGAGCTTGGCGACATCTTCCGCCGTCATCGGCCGGGCATTGGCCGTCGCGGCGAGCGCGGTGGTGGCAAGCAGGCTGGCCGCCACGGCGGCGGTCCGTATGCTGGTCTTGGGGAGGCTTTTCATAAGGTCATGCGATCCTTTGCAAACTGGTTAATGGTCGCATGCTATAACCGCTTGAGCGCGGAAGGCAAAAGCGCCTAATCCGTAGCAGCAAATTCGCGCCAGCCCGGCGGAACGTCGCGCCCGCTCTGCTTCATCGCTGCAACTGCGCGGGCCATTGTGGCCGGGGCGCGTTCATCGCCGTCCTGCCGCTGCATGATGGCCAGCCGGGCGAGCGCATGCGGCGAAGCTTCCGGATATTCCGCCGCTCGCTCCAATCGCTCACGCTCTTCCGAACTGTTGCCGAAATCTGCAGACAGGCGGGCCAGCGATTGCCAAGCCTGGGTTTCCTTGCGGGCGGTCAGTGTGGTGCTGGCGATCAGCGTCTCCAGCGCCTCTTCGACGCGGCGCGGATCGTCGGCTGCATTGGCATCCTGCCACAACAGCAATGCTGCGGCGCGGCGCTCGGCATCGGCGCGCACCGGTTCCAGAGCCACGGGCAGCAACAGTCCGCGCAAAGTCTCGCTATCGCCGCGCTCTCGTGCTTCTGCGGCAGCAATCAGGATGCAGGCGACTTCCTTGCCGATGGCCGGGTCTTCCGCCGTACAAACCGTGCGTTTGCGCAGCCGCACGTAGCCGCCCGCCGGATCCATCCCGCTTTGCGGAACGAGGCCCGGCGTGCCGGTATTGGTGGCGACCACGCCGTCTGCAAAGATCGGTTGCTGAGGCAGACGGGAACCCGCAGTGACCATGCCGCGCCCAGCCTCATCCGGATCGCCATCGCCGATCACCACGATCGGCGGGGCGGACAGCGGTTCGGGCGCGGTTGCATCTGCAATCGTATCCACCTGCGCTGCGACGGGCGAGGCTAAGAGTGCGCAAAACGCCAGGCAAGCTTGCCCGATGCCCCGGCGCGCGGCATGAATGCGCAATATCATGGATAAGGGGTATAGGATGACGAAATCTATCTTGGCAATTGGCGCGGCGATGGCGTTTGCGCTGGCAGCGCCGGTACTGGCGCAAGATGGGCAGAAAACCACCGTCATCCATGCCGGTTCGGTCATCACCGATGCCAGCGCCGCACCGCGCGGTCCTTCCACGATCACGGTAACGGACGGGCGTATCGTCAGTATCGTGGACGGGCACCAGGGCAGAGCCGATGTGGACCTTGACGGCAAGACAGTCCTGCCCGGACTAATCGATCTGCACACGCATTTGTCGGGCGATCCCAGCGGCGAGTTCTGGCGGGGCGCGGTCAATCCGCCCGAATGGTACACGCTGATCGCGGCCAAGAATGCGCGGATCACTGCGCTGGCGGGGTTCACCACCGTGCGCGATGTGGGATCGCGGACCGATCAGGTGATGCAGGCGCTTCGCCGCGCCACGGCCGAAGGGATCGTGCCGGGGCCGCGCGTGATAACTTCTGCGCGGACTATCGCCATAGTCGGCGGGCACGGCGATACCAATGGCTTCCGCAAGGAAGTCAACGATGCCATTGCTTCGGACTTTACCTGCACCGGCCCGCTGGAATGTGCGGAGAAAGTGCGGCTTGCCTCCAAATACGGGGCCGACCTGATAAAGATCACCGCCACCGGCGGGGTGCTGAGCCAGCAGGGGCGCGGGCTGGAGGCACATTTTTCCGACGCCGAAATGCGCTCCATCGTCGATACCGCTCGCTCGCTCGGCCTCGATGTCGCCGCCCATGCCCATGGCGCGCGCGGGATAGAGGCGGCGGCGCGGGCCGGCGTCCAGACGATCGAACACGGCACCTATATCGACGAGGCCGCCGCGCGGGCGATGCGCGAGAACGGCACCATCCTGATCCCCACGCTGATGGCGTTTCAGGGGATCAAGGTAAATCTCGGTACGGGATTTTACACGCCGGTGGTGGAAGACAAGATCCGCGCAGTAAGCGAAGTGGCCGAAACCATCGTCCAGCGTGCCCGGCGAAGCGGCGTACGCATCGCTTTCGGTACCGATGCGGGCGTGTTCCCCCATGGTCGCAATGCAGGCGAGTTCGCCTTGCTGAAAGCCGCTGGCTTCAGCGACCGCGAGGCGCTTGCCAGCGCAACGGGCGTCGCTGCCGAAGTGCTCGGGCTGGAAGGCGAGATCGGGCGGCTGGCACCGGGCTTTGCGGCCGATATCATCGCGGTCGATGGCAATCCGCTGGAGGATGTAACCGTGCTGGAGCAGGTCGATTGGGTCATGGCGCGGGGCCGGGTGATCGAATAGGCTTCGGTCGACCGCCACAAGCCATTCGTCCGATCGGGGTGGAGCAATTTGGCGAGTCTAACTAGCGCAGGCATAATAGTTTCAGGGGAAATCGCATGACAATTTTTCGCGCCGCACTGCTTACCACCGCTGCGCTCTCGCTTGGCGCCTGCCAGACTATGGCGGACGATGCCGAACTGGCACGCGTTTCATCTGCGGACGACATGGCGATGGCTGGCGAACCGGATATGTCCGACCACACGGCCGATGCAGAGGCGGCGCATGACCGGCTGTTCGCGTTGTTCGCTGCATCGGACGAACGCAATCTGGAACTCAACCCGGTGGGTGCGCTGTTTCGCGGTGACATGCGTTATGCGGACAGGCTGGGGGATTTCCTCACCCCGGAATATAATGCTGCTTCGATCCAGCTGGCGCGCGACAATCTGGCGGGGCTGGATGCAATCGACCGGTCTGCGCTGAACGCGACCGACAAGATCGCCTATGACGTTTTCGAATATAACCAGCAGCAGACCCTGGCCGGTTACGAGCCCGGCATTCTGGCGCTGACCGAAGTACGCCCGATCAACCATTTTACCGGCTTCCACACCTTCTTCCCGACCCTGCAAAGCGGGCAGAGCGCGGCACCGTTCAAGACGGTGGCAGATTACGAAAACGCGCTGTCGCGCAATGCCGACTATGTCGCGATTGCTCCGCGCGCCATTGCCAAGTTTCGCGAAGGGATGAACACCGGCGTGCTGGAAACCGCGCTGACTATCCGCAACGTTATCGAACAGCTCGATACGCAGCTCGCCATGCCGATCGAGGAATCGCCCTATTGGGGGCCGGTGGCGAATATGCCCAAGGAATTCTCCGATGCGGAAAAGACGCGGCTGACGGCTGCCTATCGTACCTCCATCGGCGAGGTTTACGGGGCCAACACGATGCTGCGCGATTTTCTGCGCGATGAATATCTGCCCGCCGCGCGCACCACCACAGGCCTCACCGAAATGCGGGGAGGTGACCGGCTCTACGCCAAGATGATAGAGGATACGACGACGCTGCCACTGACGGCGGATTACCTCCATAATTTGGGCCTGTCCGAAGTCGCGCGCATTCGCGGCGAGATGGAAAAGATCAAGGATCACGTGGGCTTCGATGGCACCCTCAACGCGTTTTTCGACCACATCCGGACCGATCCGAGGTTCAAGCGCGATACGCGCGAGGAACTGACCGAGCGCTATTACGAAATCGGCCGCAAGGTTGATGCGCTGGTGCCGGAATATTTCAGCCTGGTGCCGGAAACGCCCCTGGAAATACGGCCTTACGAGCCGTTTCGCGAGAAATTCCAGGCTGGCGGATCCTATAGTTCGGGCGCGCCCGATGGCTCGCGGCCCGGCATTTTCTATTTCAACGCCTACGATCTGCCCAGTCGCACGACGCCGGGCGAAGTGACGCTCTACCTTCATGAAGGCGCACCGGGGCATCACTTCCAGATCAGCCTGGCGCAGGAAAACGAGGCTTTGCCCGCCTTCATGCGCTTTGGTGGCAACACCGCCTATGTCGAGGGCTGGGCGCTATATTCCGAGACTCTGGGCTACGAAATGGGCCTGTTCGATATCGAGACCAATCCCTATTCGCGGCAGGGCACGCTGGATGACGAGATGCTGCGCGCGATGCGGCTGGTGGTCGATACCGGGCTGCATTCGAAAGGCTGGAGCCGGGACCGCGCAATCGAATTCATGCTGAACAATTCGGGCATGGGCCGCACCGATGCGACTGCCGAGGTGGAGCGGTATATCGCCATCCCGACGCAGGCGCTGGCCTATAAGGTTGGCGCGCTGAAGATCCAGGAACTGCGCGCCAAGGCATCGGCCGCATTGGGTGACGCGTTCGATATCAAGGACTTCCATGCGCAGGTGCTGGGCACTGGCGCGTTGCCACTGCCGGTGCTGGAAAAGAAGATCGATGACTGGATTGCCGCGGGCGGCGGCTGAATGCCAGCGCGCGCCTCGTTAACCATTCTGGGTGGGGGAACGTTAGTTGTCCTTCGTTAGTTCGGAGGTCATGAAAATGCAGTCCATCCTGTTCGCCGCATTGGGTGCCGCTGGCTTAACCGCCACAATGCCGCTTGCCGCAAAGCCGGTTCAGCAGTTGGAAGCCAGCTATGGCATGGCCGCCGCGGTGGCCGGGGAAGCTCGGCTGGGCGAAGCGCGCTTCGTGCAACTATGGACCGATGATCCGGATACGTTTTCCAGCCATTGGTCGAGCGGCGAGTTACCCGACGGCGTGACTTCGCACCGCGCGCGGCGGGGCGAGATGCTGAAAATGTATATCGCGATCGATGGCTGCCAGCGCGACCGGCGTGGTATCTGCATGTTGCAGGGCACATTCCAGTTGCGCCGCCCCGATGGCTCGCCCGATGGCGACCCGATCATCTTCACCGCGTGGCAGGGCAAGGCCCCGCCCAAGGGTCAGTTGGCGCTGTCCGGTGCGAATATCGGCGCATTTATCGGCGATGACGATCCAGCTGGTGATTACACCGCATCGCTGACCATTACCGATGCCGTTTCGCGGCAGAGTGGAACCAGTACGGTAACGCTGACTTTCACCGATTGACCGAAATACCGGGCGGAGGACTGTAACCGTCCCGCTTGCCCTTGCGAATGACCGATGAACGGCATAGCGCCGCATCATTCAGGGGAATTCGCATGGATATTACCGCCAGAAATTCAGCCATGATCGTGGCCGGGGCAATCATCGTTTCGGTGGTCACGCAAATCGCCTATCTCACTATCAAGGGCCCGGTTGTGACCGCGCCGATGATCTGGGGAACGGAGGCGGTTGTATTTCTGGCAATCGGCCTGGTCGCGCTGGTTCCGGCGCTCCGCGGTGGGCCGCATGCGCCGGGATGGGCGGCGCTTGCGCTATTCGGCGTATTCAATCTGGTGCAGGCCGGCATTGGGCTGACGATGTTCGGCCCATTGGGCGAGGCGGGCGATGCGCTGGCCCCCGCGATGGAAGCCATCTTGGCAGGGGCGTTTTTCTTCTTTTTCACCGGCAAGGCGGCAATGGGCATTGCCGGACTGGTGTTCGGGCTGGCGCTGCTCGGCAAGCCAGGGGCGGTACTCAAAACTTTCGGGGCGCTGACCGCACTTGCTGGTCTGGCCGCCTTGCTCACGAACCTTGCGGCGATGATGCTGGGGCGCGATCTGGCAATGTTGGCGGGCGGTGCAGGCACTGCTGCAGCGGCATTCGTGGCCGCGGCGCTGCTGATATTGCCGCAGACGGGCACCGCTGCTCACCGCTGATCGAACCGAACCACCCGCGCGCCTGTGCCCCCACGGTTCTGGCGAAGTTCCGCGAAAAAGTGTATCGTACTGGCCGAAAAGGAATTCGCCATGATCGATACTGCCGCCAACACGCCTGCCTGGGTGCTGCTGTTCATGGGGATCTATGCGCTCGCCGCCGCCATTGGCGAATTGCGTGCGCCAGGCTTCTGGGCGCGGATGGTCGGTGAATTGAACCAGAGCAGGGCGCTGCAATTCCTCACCGGGCTGCTGTGTATCGTGCTGGGTGCAGCGATTTATCTTACCAATCCGTGGAATCCTTCCGACTGGATGAGCGTAGTGGTGGCATTGCTGGGCGGCTGGATTGTGATCGAGGGTGCCTTGATACTGGCTTTCGGCGATCTGTTCATGAAATTCGCCGCCCGGCTGATGGGGGCGGCATCGATGCTGTGGGCTGGGCTTTCCGCACTGATTGGCGTGGCCGCAATTATCGCGGCGCTGCTGCGGCTTTGAGGCATAAGGGACTTGCACGAAATGCGCGGTAAACTGGTTTTCGCCGGGGTGGCCCTTGGGTTGAGCATATCTGCCCAGGCGCAGGACATCCCCGAGGTCGAGCGTGCGCAATTCGTGGCTCAGATGGATGCCGACTTCGTCCAGCTAGACGCGAATGGCGATGGTACTGTGACGCGGGAGGAAATCCTCACCAACCAGCGCCAGGCTGCGCAGAGCGAGGCGCTGCGGCAGAACCGAGCGGTGTTTGAGAACCTCGACGTCGATGACAACGCCATGCTGTCGCCCGAAGAATTCGCTCAGCTCGCCAATCCGCAAGCGGTGCCGATCGATGCCGGCCCGCTGCTGACGCAATATGACACGAATGGCGATGGCGCGATCACGCTGATCGAATACCGTGTTGCCACACAGGCCAGTTTCGACAGCATCGATGCCGATCGCAACGGCACAATCACCGCATCGGAAATGCGCGGCGCGGGCATCGTGCGGTAATCAGGCCATATGGCAGGATCGCCCGGTCATGCGGGTGAACGCCCTTCCACTGCCCACTGAAACGACGTCTGAGTGTCAGGCAATCATTCTTCCGTCTGGCGCTGCCCGCGGCTCAGAACCCGAACGCGAAGCCCACTTGCGCTGTCACCTCGTCATCGCCCGTATTGCCGGCAATACCCGCACCCAGTGCAAAATTCTCGCTTACCAGGCCGGTGAAACTGGCCGCATAACCCTGCTCACCGCCATGGGTGGCGACATTGCCGGAGAGGCTGAAGGTCTGGTTCGGCAACATGATCGCGCTGCCGAGCGCTGCGGCGGCAGCGATACCGCCGCGCGCGGACCGGTCGATATCGTCGAGCTGGAAAGCAAGCTCCTGCACTCGCCCGTCGAGCGCTCCGACTTGTCCGCTAAGCGCATTGAACTGTGCGTCGGAAACGGCGGAAATGTAATCCATGTTCACGCGAATATCCTGCACCTGCGCGGCGCTGGCGGCTTGCTGGCGGCCAAGCACGCCGTTGCTGTCCACCGTCACCACATCGACCGGCCCGACCTGCGCTGCGGTGCTGGCGTCGATGTCGGCCACGACGACGCTTGTACCCGCCGCGCCCAGCTTCACCTGATTGGCAGCGGTGGTCTGCGCGCCCGCTCCGATAGCGGTTGAGCCGGCAAAGTTGGCGCGCGCACCGTTACCGATTACGGTGGAGTTCGCGCCGCTTGCGGCAGACGAGCGGCCCAGCGCAGTCCCGCCCTCGCCCAACGCCGATGCGCCCACGCCGATCACTACCGAATTGCTGGCTGTGGCAGAGGTCTGCGCGCCGAAAGCAATGCTGGCGTTGCCCTGCGCCCGAGCGCCTTGCCCAAAGGCACTGGCTTGCGTTCCGGTGGCTTGCGCACCGTCCCCGATTGCTGCGTTGCCGCCTTGCGATGCCGTCGACCCAGCACCGATTGCGACCGATTTGAACCCACCGGCGTTGCTGTCCACGCCTACAGCAGTTGAAGCGAATCCGGCCGCTCCGGCATTCGCGCCGATGGCGACCGTATCGCCATTATTGGCCGCTACGCCTGCACCGATGGCGGTCGAGCGGTTGCCATTCGCAGTCGTGCCGGTTCCGATTGCGACAGTGTTCGCACCATTAGCAAGCGTATTCCCACCGACGACGGTAGAGTTTGCCCCGCGCGCGCGGCTGCCGGAGCCGACGGCAGTGTTGTCCTCTTCATCCGCCCGGGCGCCCGCGCCAATCGCTACTGACTCTTGACCCAGCGCGAATGCGACTGCGCCCAACGCAATGGCCCCTTCATCACGAGCGATACTGGACGCCCCAAGTGCAACGGTTGCCAATGTTTGTGCAGAAGATGATCGTCCAATTGCGATACCATCTTGTCCTATCGCATCTGATCCGGATCCGATTGCAATCGCTTCGTTACCGCTGGCCGCTGCATTTACTGCGGTCGAATTGATGTTGACAAAAGGCGAAGCCAATTCGGCAACGGAGTCAGTCACATTCATTATTGCATTGTTAAGCTGGCGAACAGTGACCGCATCTGTATCGTTAGTACCATCGCCCACATTTGTGATCCGCCGCGTAAACGCAGAAAACCGACCATTTCCGGCGCTGCCAACCGAAAACGTGTCGTTTTCTGAAGCAAGCGAGTTCGCGCCGATCGCGACGCTGTTGTTTGCGTAGGCTTCTGCATTCTGACCGACTGCAACAGAATTACTGTTATCAGCCTGCGCATCGCCTCCGATTGCTATCGCGTTCATAAGCGCCTCGGCTTCGTTGCCAATAGCGACACTGGCTTGACCAAAGGCTAAGGCGTTGGCACCGACAGCTACAGATCGCGCATTTCTCGCCGAAGCACTTTTCCCGATGGCAACGGTATTGTTGCTTGAAGCTGATGCTGATTGCCCCAAAGCGGTTGCTCCTGGTGCACCTGCCGAAGCAGAACTACCGAATGCAGATGCTCCATCTGCGCGAGCTTTGCTGAATGACCCGACCGATGTTGAGCTGAACCCTGTGGCTTCCGCGCGCTCACCGACAGCAACTGTCCGAGTACTCGAAGCTACGGCTTGAGCGCCCAATGCAGTTGATCTGTCACCGGACGCGGAAGATTCTGCACCTAGCGCGGTCGCAAATGACATACTGGATACCGAACTTGCACCGATTGCAGTAGTGTCGCTGGCGGTTGCCTGCGCCGCGGAGCCGATTGCCGTCGCTCGTTGAGAGAGCGAAGGCGACGCAGCATTTCCGGCTTGGGCCAAGTCGCCGATCGCAATCGAATAGTCAGCGGACTGCGCCCCAAGACCAATTGCTGTGGCTCTGAACCCCGCTGCTAGTGAAGCGGTACCTACGGCGATCCCTCTGCTTCCTGTAGCATCGGCACCTTGTCCGAGGGCAACCGAAAACGCACCGGAGGCATTAGCATAAGCACCAAGTGCCGAGGCGCCCTGCGCCCCAGCCGTAGAATCGAAGCCGACGGTCGTTGAGTCAGCTCCAGAAGCTGTTGTCTCTGTACCAATTGCAGTCGCGCCCTGCTGCTGTGCAGAACTGGCGTGCCCCAACGCAGTAGCTTTTGAACCTGGGCTAGCGGCTTCGAAGCCAATTGCAGATGATCGGAAACCGGCGGCTTGCGCAGTAAAGCCAATTGCAACTGCTTGGTCGCCGGAAGCGGTTGTCTTATCAAATGCTGTTGCGCCACCTATGGCGACTGCTCCACTTCCGCTGGCGGTAGCTGAGGCACCGACTGCAACCGCGTTTCCGACCGCCGCTGCGTGCGCTCCGACAGCGACAGCAATTCCACCCGCAGACGCAGACTTGCCAACTGCCGTTCCCGAACCATTTGACGCGAAGGAAAGGTAACCGATTGCCAAAGAATCAGAGCCAGCGTCGGCACCAGCGCCGATTGCCGTTCCATTTGAACCAGCTCTGGCTCCCACGCCGCATGCTAGTGCGTCAGCATCACCGTTGTTAAACGTAGCTCCACCGTCGTTGTCGACACCCTCAGTGACTTCTCCATCGTCGTTGCGATCAAGAATACAGGTTTCCGCTTGCGCGGGCGCGGAAAGTCCGAACGCAATCGCCGCAGCGGAAGTCGCAGAAAGAAACGCTCTCGTCGTTGCACCTGAACCCCAAGTCAGGATAGGCGTTCGCAGTTTTCGCCACAAAGGCGGGAGAACCGATTCAGTGCTGCCCAGAAAAAGTGAATTACCCATGATGTGCCCCTCCGAATGTAAAAATAGTCTGTCGCGCCAAGGATTTGGCGCAGGATGATTCGGGAAGCTAAAGTGCAAGTGGCGTTAGGCAAGGTCTATTTTACTGCTGAATTGCTGCGGGGCAGTATCGGCCCATCACTTGCGAAGCGAATTCTTGATCTGAATAACTACTAGCAATGCGCGATTGCGCGCTGCGGTTTCTTCTGCTGCAAACCCTCAACCATTTGCCCGCCACCGCAATCTGCCCCCCACTGGACCCGCACTCCAAACCCGCCTACACCCCTCTCCATCCCCGGGGAGCCAGTGCTGGCTGAGAGGGGCGTGTCACGCCGCCCGACCCGTTGAACCTGAACCGACTAACATCGGCGGAGGGAGCGGGCTGGCCGTCTCGCCACGACACCCGCGCCTCCTCCGCCAACGGAGACGACACACATGGCCGACATCAACAGCAAATTCGAAATAGGCGTCACAACCGGCCCGATCCGTGGCAGCCGCAAGGTTCATGTCGGGGCGAAAACCGGCTCCGGCATCCGCGTCGCCATGCGCGAGATCGATCTTGAAGGCGGCGAGGAGCCGGTGCGGGTTTACGACACGTCCGGCCCCTATACCGACCCCGAAGCGACTATCGACATTGCGGCCGGCCTCGCCCCGCTGCGCCGCGACTGGCAGCTCGCGCGCGGCGATGTGGAGGAATATGCACCGCGCGAAGTGAAGCCCGAAGATAACGGCCAGCTCGGGCCTGACCGCAGCGGCGGCGTGCCCGCTTTTCCGACCGAACTCCGCAAGCCCCTCCGCGCCAAGGCGGGCCAAAACCTCAGCCAGATGCACTATGCCCGCCGCGGCATCGTCACGCCCGAGATGGAATATGTGGCGGAGCGCGAGAACCTTGGCCGCGACTTCGTCCGCCGCGAGGTGGAGGGGCAGAACTGGGGCGCGGAAATTCCTGAATATGTGACGCCCGAATTCGTGCGCGATGAAGTGGCGCGGGGCAGGGCGATCATCCCCTCCAACGTCAACCACCCGGAATGCGAACCGATGGCGATCGGCCGCAATTTCCTCGTCAAGATCAACGCCAATATCGGCAACTCCGCCGTGGCATCGGACGTCGCCAGCGAAGTGGACAAAATGGTCTGGTCGATCCGCTGGGGCGCGGATACGGTGATGGACCTTTCGACGGGGCGCAACATCCACGACACTCGCGAATGGATCATCCGCAACAGCCCCGTGCCCATCGGCACCGTGCCGATTTACCAGGCGCTGGAAAAGGTCGGGGGCGTGGCCGAAGACCTGACATGGGAAGTGTTCCGCGACACGCTGATCGAGCAGGCCGAACAGGGCGTCGATTACTTCACCATCCATGCCGGCGTGCGCCTGCCCTATGTGCCGATGGCGGCAAAGCGCGTCACCGGCATCGTCAGCCGCGGCGGATCGATCATGGCGAAATGGTGCCTCGCGCATCACAAGGAGAGCTTCCTCTACGAGCATTTCGACGACATCACCGAGATCATGAAGGCGTATGACATCGCCTACAGCCTGGGTGACGGCCTGCGCCCCGGCAGCATCGCCGATGCCAATGACGAAGCGCAATTCGCAGAGCTCTACACGCTGGGCGAACTGACCCACCGCGCGTGGAAATCCGATGTGCAGGTGATGATCGAAGGGCCGGGCCACGTGCCCATGCACAAGATCAAGGAAAACATGACCAAGCAGCTGGAGGTGTGCGGCGAAGCGCCGTTCTACACGCTCGGCCCCCTGGTGACCGACATTGCGCCGGGCTACGACCACATCACCAGCGGCATCGGCGCGGCGCAGATCGGTTGGTATGGCTGCGCCATGCTCTGCTACGTCACGCCGAAGGAACACCTCGGCCTGCCCGATCGCGACGATGTGAAAGTGGGCGTAGTGACATATAAACTCGCCGCCCACGCCGCTGATCTGGCAAAGGGGCATCCGGCGGCGCAAGTCCGCGATGACGCGCTGTCAAAAGCCCGCTTCGAATTCCGCTGGCGCGACCAGTTCAACCTCAGCCTCGACCCCGACACCGCCGAAGATTTCCACGACCAGACCTTGCCTGCCGAGGGCGCCAAAACCGCCCACTTCTGCTCCATGTGCGGCCCGAAATTCTGCAGCATGAAGATCAGCCAGGAAGTCCGCGATTTTGCAAGCAAGCAAAACCAGAGCGCGGACGGCTTCCTGGAGAGCGAGAAGTGGGGTGCGGATACTGCGGCAGCGAGCAAGGCTGCGGCGGAACAGGGAATGCGCGAGATGGCGCAGGTCTATAAGGAGAAGGGCGAGCGGTTGTATTTGCCGGAGGAGTGAACTTCGGCCTTGAAATCTTTCCACGTCCCGGCAGCAAAGGCTAGCAACGCTGGAATAGCCCAGAAGGCGGCTGCCATGCGAAAGCTGGCAAAGTCCATATCTGGGAACAATACGCTTGGAAGGAGCGAGAGGATACCCAGCAGATGGAAGGCGGCGAACCACATCGGCCAAAATCGATCTGATGTCAGGCAGAGGTAGAAGGCGACGCCGAGCAGCGCCAGGTCGATAGCCAGCACATAGGAGATCGCATCGGAGTCGCCGAAAACGGTATTCGCAAGGATGGTGAGACCGCTTGCTGTCAGTAATAACAGCAAGAAGCCCCGCTCCATCTTATGGCCCAGGAGAGCTGTGATAAGCGCAACCAAGCCAAAAACAGTCCAGTAAAGAACTATCGCTAACATTCGGTCGGCTGGATTTCAGCCTTTGCGGCAACGCGGTTGTCACGGGTAGGAAACCCATCGGGACATCCGAACGATACCGCGCCCAGCGAGCTAGCTTTCTGGACTTTGAGCAGGTCGCGTGCGGCGCCGACGATTTCCTTGCGCCCTTCAACCAATGCTGCAATGCCAGCGCTCATCTTACCCAGCGCAGGCTGGCTCGCCATAGCCGGAAGGTTGGCGGCGCGGCTGACTTCGATGATGCTGCTGCATAGCCCAGTGTAGCTGAGAATTGCCTGATTTACCGAGTCGACGGCATCCTGTGTATCCGATGCGATAACTTGCCCGGCAGATTTTTCGATTGAATGCATATGTTTTGCTTCCCTAGCCACCGCGATCTGTGCGGCGACCGGAAACGTGCGCGCGGTCTCATTTAATGAGAACATGAACTACCCCCGCAATGGTTAGAATTGCCGCCGAAAAACCTATCGACAAAATCACAGCGATTTGGACGACGTGGAATAGTCGAATTGTCGGTGATAAGTGATTCGGCCGACCGCCCAAAGGAGGTAAGCGCAGTAGAGAAAAGGGCTTGTCCTTAGGAAGCTCGGCAAAGTCCAGATGCATCGGTTCGCCGTTCGAATCTTCCTTCGACAAATGCACGCGCTGAAAAGCGTCGAATCGATTGCGTGCACCGATTCGGTCGACTGCCGCCTTGACATGATTGTCCACAGTGGATGGCGAAATACCGATTTCTCGGGCAATCTCCTTTGAGGTCAATCCTTTGCCGACCAGCAGGATAACCTCTGTTTGACGGGCGCTCAGCCCTTGCCGTGGTTCGGCCATTGCTACGGAATTTTTTTGACCCATTATGGATCAACTTAACCATTCAAAGTGGCCATAGGCAATATCACCTAGCCATATTAACTAGCCGACTCTCCCCACTTCTCTGTCTGCTCTGCGATGTGTCTTAGCCGAGTCGCGATCGGCGGCTTGGCCCTAGTTCCGGAACGAGCTTGTGGGCGGGGGCGTCCACAAGCCCAGCCTACCGCCCCTATCACTGATTGATGGGGGAACCGCTATAACCCAATGCCTGCGGAACATCGCATCCGCATAAACAGGAGACGATAATCTATCGGTGAAGGGGGGGGGGGCGCGAACTGCCCCCCTTATCGCCAGCAAAATCGGACCTCGGGGGGATGTCGGCAGTTCAGCGCAACCCCACCAGTGCTCGATCCAGAGCCTGCAAAAACCGCGACCTGTCTGCTTTCCCGAACGGCGGCGGTCCACCTCCTGTTGCTCCGAGTGGCCCGTCCATGCCGGCGCGCAAATCGGCCATGATGGCGCGCGTGGCTATGGCCGTTCCGATGCTGGCGCTGTCGAAGGGCTTGCCATTGTGGCCGAGGACCTGGGCACCGGCTTTCAAGCATCGGTCGGCCAGTAATATGTCGGCGGTGATGACTATGCTGCGCGGCCCGGCATTCTCTGCGATCCAGTCGTCCGCCGCGTCGAAACTGTCCGAAACCACCACTCGCTGCACCCGCTCGCCTACCGGAACGCGGAAGGGGGCGTTGCTGACTACGCGTACCTGTGCCTTGTAGCGCGCGGCGACGCGGTAGATCTCATCCTTCACCGGGCAGGCATCGGCATCGATCAGGATGGTGACGGGGGATGAATATCCTTTCATACCCATTGTGCCTAGCGTGCATAGGCTGCGACGCAAACCATACCTAAACAGCGAACGCCCGCTTAACCCCGCTGGATACGCTATCTGAGAAACCCAAAAAGAATGCGACCAATGAACTCTGGGTATCGATAGCTTCAAACAGCGGTCTGGATAATTTCATGCCCTTTGGATCCAATGCATCGGAGCAAGTGGCCGTGGATGTCTCCTTCGCGCTGAGCACCCATGATTGCATGGCTGGCACTGCCACTCCATGGAGTGCGCCCCGGTGCAGAGCCTAGGCAGCCGTGTATATCTCATCAGTTTCTCACCAAGGAGCCTCCCAGGCGATCCGTCCGCACTCCCTTGACCTAATCGGCGAATCCGCTTAGATGCGCCGTATCCAAACCCGCTGTGATGCGTGGTTCGGATAGATAGAGCTGAACATTGCCGGTTATGTCCCGGGGCCTGGCGCTACATGCGCTCGGGCTCTTTTCTATTGAGCGCAAGGGTTTGTCCCGGCGTTTTGGGGCAGCCGTCAGAGTAACCCGGTGGCCTTGCGGGCTGTCTGGTGGAGTGTTTCAGGCTCGTGCGACTATTAGGGCAGGCGGCGCGCTTTGTTGCGGTGCTGCAGTCCGGCTTGGCCTCGAACTTGGGTCGGGCTTATGTATGACGCGCGGTCCTAGAATATTCCTCCAAACTCCCACTAGTCGCCGCCATTCATGTTTCGGTCCATCCGGGCCGGGCAAACGGTGAAGAGAAAGATATCTATGCCGACGATCAACCAGCTGGTCCGCAAGGGCCGCGTTCCGCAGAAGGCCAAGTCCAAGGTCCCTGCGATGGAAGCGAACCCGCAGAAGCGCGGCGTTTGCACCCGTGTCTATACCACGACCCCGAAGAAGCCGAACTCGGCATTGCGCAAGGTTGCCAAGGTCCGCCTGACCAACCAGCGCGAAGTCATCAGCTACATCCCGGGCGAGGGTCACAACCTCCAGGAACACTCCGTGGTGCTGATCCGCGGCGGCCGTGTGCGCGACCTTCCCGGCGTGCGCTATCACGTGCTGCGCGGCGTGCTCGACACGCAGGGTGTGAAGGACCGCAAGCAATCGCGCTCCAAGTATGGTGCCAAGCGGCCGAAGTAAGGTTTAGGGGCTTGTCGTCGGCGGTGTGCTGGTGGTGAGGTCCGAGTTTTTGTTGGGTGCGGAAAACGCATCCGCGTTTTCCTCGGTGCCAGCCCGTCTCCCCCTTCCAACCACCCGATCATTTCCCGATACGGTATCGGGTGGTTGGAAGGGGGAGACGGGCTGGCACCGCAAGGCGACCCGGATGGGGAGCCGCACTCCGAAGGAGTTTCAAATATGTCACGTCGTCGTCGTCCCGAGAAACGGGAAATCCTGCCCGATCCGAAATTCAAGGATCAGGTGCTGTCGAAATTCATGAACAACCTCATGGTCGATGGTAAGAAATCCACCGCGGAACGCATCGTCTATGGCGCGTTCGATACGGTCGAGGCGAAAGCCAAGGCCGATCCGCTGCAGATGTTCCACGATGCGTTGCAGAACATTGCGCCGCAGGTCGAAGTCCGCAGCCGCCGCGTTGGCGGTGCCACCTACCAGGTGCCGGTCGAGGTTCGCCCCGAGCGTGCCCAGGCACTGGCCATTCGTTGGTTGATCGGTGCGGCTCGCGGCCGTCCGGAAACAACCATGAGCGCACGTCTTTCGGGCGAGCTGATGGATGCGGCCAACAATCGCGGCAATGCGGTGAAGAAGCGTGAAGATACGCACCGTATGGCGGATGCGAACCGCGCGTTCAGCCATTACCGCTGGTAACTGGCGCTGCTAATCGGTCAGGGCGTCTCGCAGCAACGGCGAGGCGTCTTTAACCGGTCGAACGAAGCATTACATGGGGTGCGAGCCTGGCTCCCCCCGCTATTTTGAGGAATAGATTATGGCCCGCGAATATCCGCTGGAGCGTTATCGCAATATCGGCATCATGGCGCATATCGACGCCGGCAAGACCACCACGACCGAGCGTATTTTGTATTACACCGGCAAGTCCTACAAGATCGGCGAAGTGCACGATGGTGCCGCGACGATGGACTGGATGGAGCAGGAGCAGGAGCGCGGGATCACGATCACGTCTGCTGCCACCACCACCTTCTGGCAGAACGAAGATGGCAAGGGCGAAAAGCACCGCATCAACATCATCGATACGCCGGGCCACGTCGACTTCACCATCGAAGTCGAACGTTCGCTGCGCGTGCTCGATGGTGCAGTCGCCGTGTTCGACGGTGTCGCGGGCGTGGAGCCGCAATCCGAAACCGTGTGGCGTCAGGCCGACAAATACGGTGTGCCGCGGATGTGTTTCATCAACAAGCTAGATCGTACCGGCGCAGACTTTTATTACTGTGTGCAGTCGATCGTCGACCGCCTCGGCGCGAACCCGCTGGTGCTGTATCTGCCGATTGGCGCAGAGGACAAACTGCAGGGCGTGGTCGATCTCGTGAACAATCGCGGCATCGTATGGGAATCCGAAGGCCTCGGCGCGGAATTCAACTATGTCGATATTCCTGAGGATATGGCCGACAAGGCTGCCGAATATCGCGAAAAGCTGCTCGAAGCGGCTGTCGAACTCGATGACGATGTCATGGAGAAGTATTTCGAAGGCGAGGAGCCCGATGCGAAAACGCTGAAGGCACTGATCCGCAAGGGCACGATGGACCGCAAGTTCGTTCCGGTGCTGTGCGGTTCCGCGTTCAAGAACAAGGGCGTCCAGCCCCTGCTCGATGCGGTGGTCGACTACATGCCGTCCCCGCTTGACGTTCCGGCGATCAAGGGCGTGTTGCCCGACAGCGACAAGGAGGAAACCCGCGAATCGAGCGACGAAGCGCCGTTCAGTGCGCTGGCGTTCAAGATCATGAACGATCCGTTCGTCGGCTCGCTCACCTTTACGCGCATCTATTCCGGCCAGCTGTCCAAGGGCAGCGTGCTGAACTCCGTCAAGGAGAAGAAGGAAAAGATCGGCCGCATGCTGCTGATGCACTCCAACAACCGCGAAGATATCGAAGAGGCATTTGCCGGCGATATCGTTGCGATTGCGGGCCTGAAGGAAACGACCACCGGCGACACGCTGTGCGCCACGTCGGCTCCGATCATCCTCGAGCGGATGGAATTCCCCGAACCGGTCATCGAACTGTCGGTGGAACCCAAGACCAAGGCCGACCAGGAAAAGATGGGCGTCGCGCTCAATCGCCTGGCTGCCGAGGACCCTTCCTTCCGCGTCACGACCGATCACGAATCGGGTCAAACGATCATCAAGGGCATGGGCGAGCTTCACCTCGACATTCTGGTCGATCGCATGAAGCGCGAATTCAAGGTCGAGGCCAATGTCGGTGCGCCGCAGGTTGCCTATCGTGAATCGCTCGGTCGCCAGATCGATGTCGATTACACGCATAAGAAGCAGTCGGGCGGTTCGGGCCAGTTTGCGCGGGCGAAAGCCACGTTCATTCCGGGCGAGCGCGGCCAGGGTATCGTCTTCGAGGACAGCATCAAGGGCGGTAATATTCCTCGCGAATATATCCCCAGCCTCGAGAAGGGCATGAGAGAGCAGGCCGAAAGCGGTTATCTCATCGGCTTCCCGATCATCGATTTCACGATCCAGCTGACCGATGGTGCTTACCACGATGTCGATTCGTCCACCGTGGCGTTCGAAATCTGCGGACGCGGCGCCATGCGTGAAGCGGCCGAGCGTGGCGGCATCAAGCTGTTGGAGCCGGTGATGAAGGTGGAAGTGATCACGCCGGAGGATTACCTTGGCGACGTGATCGGCGATCTCAACTCCCGCCGGGGCCAGATACAGGGCACCGACACGCGCGGCAACGCGCAGGCAGTGGAGGCGCACGTACCGCTGGCCAACATGTTCGGCTATGTGAACGAGCTGCGCTCTTTCACGCAGGGCCGGGCGAACTACTCGATGCAGTTCTCGCATTACGAGGAAGTTCCGGCCAGCGTCGCGCTGGAGGTCAAGGAGAAGCTTGCCTAAGGTGCTTGCCTAAGGCGGGCCAACGGTCTAGGGGCGGCGCCTGTTTCGCGGGTGCCGCCTAAACCCCGCAATATTTACAATTCTACACACAGAGGTTTTACGAAATGGCGAAGGAAAAATTCGAGCGGAACAAGCCGCACTGCAACATCGGCACCATCGGTCACGTTGACCATGGCAAGACGACGCTGACGGCGGCGATCACCAAGGTGCTGGGTTCGGCGGTCGATTTCGCCAATATCGACAAGGCTCCCGAAGAGCGTGAGCGCGGCATCACCATCTCGACCGCACACGTCGAGTATGAAACCGATGCGCGCCACTATGCGCACGTCGATTGCCCGGGTCACGCCGACTACGTGAAGAACATGATCACCGGTGCCGCCCAGATGGACGGCGCGATCCTGGTCGTGAACGCAGCCGACGGCCCGATGCCGCAAACCCGCGAGCACATCCTGCTTGCCCGTCAGGTCGGCGTGCCGGCGCTGGTGGTTTACCTCAACAAGGTCGACCAGGTCGACGATGAGGAACTGCTGGAACTGGTCGAGCTGGAAGTGCGCGAGCTGCTTTCGTCCTACGATTTCGACGGCGACAACATTCCGATCGTTAAGGGCTCCGCTCTGGCCGCTCTGGAAGGCCGCGACGAGGAAATCGGCGAGAAGTCGATCAAGGAACTGATGGACGCAGTCGATCAGCACATCCCGCAGCCGGAACGTCCGGTGGACCAGGCATTCCTGATGCCGATCGAAGACGTGTTCTCGATCTCGGGCCGCGGTACGGTTGTGACCGGCCGTGTCGAAACCGGCATCGTAAACGTTGGCGACGAAGTCGAAATCGTCGGTATCAAGGACACTGCCAAGACCACCGTGACCGGTGTCGAAATGTTCCGCAAGCTGCTCGATCGCGGTGAAGCTGGCGACAACATCGGTGCCCTGATCCGCGGCGTTGGCCGTGAAGATGTGGAGCGTGGCCAGGTCCTCGCGAAGCCGGGTTCGGTCAATCCGCACACCGACTTCAGCGCCGAAGTCTACGTCCTGTCGAAGGACGAAGGCGGCCGTCACACGCCGTTCTTCGCCAATTACCGCCCGCAGTTCTACTTCCGTACCACGGACGTGACCGGCGAAGTGGTTCTTCCCGAAGGCACCGAAATGGTGATGCCGGGCGACAACGTGACCATCGACGTCAAGCTGATCGCTCCGATCGCCATGGACGAAGGTCTCCGCTTCGCCATCCGCGAAGGTGGCCGGACCGTCGGTTCGGGGGTTGTCAGCAAGATCACCAAGTAATATAGGGTCCGCACCGGCGGGGGATTCGCTTCTCCGCCGGTCAGGATTCTTTGGAGGGGCCGCCCCTTTCCGGTTAGCCGGGAGCGCGGGGCGGGCCTTTCTTTTTGGGAGCAAGGTTCTTTGCCGAACCGGACCTCCTTGGCTCTTTCGCATCGGTATAGGTAATGGAAGCTCAGAATATCCGGATTCGCCTCAAGGCGTTCGATCACCGCGTTCTCGACCAGGCAACTGGCGAAATCGCTGAAACCGCACGTCGCACCGGCGCCCTGATCCGTGGCCCCATTCCCATGCCGACGCGTATCGAGAAGTTCACCGTGAACCGCGGCCCGCATATCGACAAGAAGTCGCGCGAGCAGTTCGAGGTGCGCACCTACAAGCGGCTGCTGGACATCCTTCAGCCCAACGCCCAGACGGTCGACGCTTTGATGAAGCTCGACCTGGCTGCAGGCGTGAATGTAGAAATCAAGCTGGCGTAAGCCGGTTTGCACCGGTCCTTCCGGCGGACCTTAAACGGCTCGGAAAGTTTTGGTCGTTCAGGACGAGCGACCCGACACTGGGATACCTCCGGCAAGTGCCGGGTATGCGTCCCCCGTCTCGCGGCAACGGTCTTCGGGCCTGCGCTGCATTCAGCCCGGACGGGGCTCGCACGAAATTTACTGGGCTGAGCACGCACGCGGGGAATGGTCCTCTCGTGCCTCTGTGTAGGAGTAATGACGATGCGCACCGGCGTGATCGCAAAGAAAGTCGGGATGACCCGCCTGTTTCAGGAGGATGGCCGCCACGTGCCGGTCACCGTCCTGTCGCTGGAAAACTGCCAGGTTACTGCGCAGCGCAAGTCCGATCCGGATGGCTATTTCGCCGTCCAGCTCGGCGCTGGCGAAGCCAAGCAGAAGAACGTCAACAAGCCGCAGCGCGAGCAATTCGCCAAGGCGCAAGTCGGCCTGAAGATGAAGGTCGCGGAATTCCGTGTTGAGGACGAAGAAGGTCTCCTTCCCGTCGGCGCCACGATCACCGCAGACCACTTCATCGCCGGCCAGAAGGTCGACGTGACCGGCCACACGCAGGGCAAGGGCTTTGCCGGCGCCATGAAGCGTTGGGGCTTCGGCGGTCTGCGCGCCACGCACGGCGTTTCGATCTCTCACCGTTCGCACGGTTCGACGGGTAACCGCCAGGATCCGGGCCGCGTGTTCAAGAACAAGAAGATGGCCGGCCATATGGGCGACCGTCAGCGCACGCAGCAGAACCTCGAGGTTGTCCGCACGGATGCCGAGCGTGGTCTGATCTTCGTCAAGGGATCGGTCCCCGGGCACAAGAATGCCTGGATGCTGATCCGCGACGCGGTGAAGGTGCCGCGTCCCGACGATGCACCGTTCCCCGGTGCAATGCGCCGCAACGCGGATGAAACCGCGACCGAAGAAGCCGCACCCGGCCTCGTCGAAAGCGCAGCCGAGCACGAAGTGACGCCCGAAGTTTCCGCAGAGCAGCAGGCCAAGCTTGCTACCCAGCAGGATGCCGGCGTCGGCACCGAAAGCGGTACTCCGGAAGCGGATGCCAACAGCAAGAACGAGGAGGGCTGATCCAATGAAGGTGAAGGTCCAAGAACTAGGCGGAAAGGCGTCCGGCGACATCGAATTGAACGATGCCGTGTTCGGCGTTGAGCCGCGCGCAGACATTCTGCACCGCGTGGTAACGTGGCAGCGTGAAAACGCCCGAGGCACTGCCCGTCCGGCGCAGGAACGCAGCGACGTCAACCGTACCGGCAAGAAGTTCGGCAACCAGAAGGGCGGCGGCGTCGCTCGTCACGGTGCCCGTTCGGCTCCGATCTTTATCGGCGGCGGCAAGGCACACGGTCCGCGCAAGCGCGACTTCAACCAGTCGCTGAACAAGAAGATCCGCGCGCTCGGCCTGAAAATGGCGCTTTCGTCCAAGGCGAAAGACGGCATCGTGGTGCTCGACAGCCTGGAATTGAAGGATGGCAAGACGAAGGAGCTCAAGGGCCACTTCGACAAGGCCGGCTTCGCAGGCAAGGTGTTGGTGATCGGCGGCGAAAGCGTGGATGAGGGCTTTGCCCGCGCCGCGAAGAACCTGCCAGGCGTCAACGTGCTGCCGGCGATGGGCGCCAATGTCTACGACATCCTGAAACACGATACGCTGATCCTGACCAAGGATGCGGTCGAAAAGCTGGAGGCGCGTTTCAATGGCTAAAAAGCAGGAAATGAACGCCCGTCATTACGACGTGATCCTTGCTCCGCACATCACCGAGAAGTCCACCATGGCTTCGGAGCACAACGCGGTTGTGTTCAAGGTGTCGAACGACAGCACGAAGCCGCAGATCAAGGCTGCGGTAGAGGCTCTGTTCGATGTCAAGGTGACCGGCGTGAACACGATCGTCACCAAGGGCAAGACGAAGCGCTGGAAGGGTAGGCCCTACAAGCGCAGCGATTTCAAAAAGGCCATCATTACGCTGGCCGAGGGTGACATGATCGATGTCACCGAAGGCGTACGGAGCTGATCCGATGGCATTGAAGAATTACAAACCGACAAGCCCCGCACGTCGCGGCCTGATCCTGGTAGACAAGTCCGGCCTGTTCAAGGGCAAGCCGGTCAAGCAGCTTACCGAGGGTAAAACCAAGACCGGTGGCCGTAACAACAAGGGCCACGTCACCTCGCGCGGCATTGGCGGCGGTCACAAGCAGAAGTACCGCAAGGTCGACTTCAAGCGCCGCAAATGGGACGTGGAAGGCACCGTGGAGCGGATCGAATACGATCCCAACCGCACCGCTTTCATCGCCCTGGTCAAGTATGACGATGGCGAGCTGGCCTATATTCTTGCCCCGCAGCGTATGGCTGTCGGCGACAAGGTTATCGCCGGCGAGAAGGTCGATACCAAGCCGGGCAACGCGATGTTGCTGGGCCAGATGCCGGTCGGCACCATCATTCACAACGTGGAGATGAAGCCGGGCAAGGGCGGGCAGATCGCTCGCTCCGCCGGGACTTACGTCCAGCTGGTCGGCCGCGATCGCGGCATGGTGATGGTACGCCTGAATTCGGGTGAGCAGCGTTACCTGCGATCCGATTGCATGGGCACGGTTGGCGCGGTTTCGAACCCCGACAACCAGAACCAGAACCTGGGCAAGGCAGGTCGTCGCCGCTGGATGGGCATCAAGCCCCTGACGCGCGGCGTGGCCAAGAACCCGGTCGATCACCCCCATGGTGGTGGTGAAGGCAAGACCAGCGGTGGCCGCCATCCGGTGACCCCGTGGGGCAAGCCGACCAAGGGTGCCCGCACTCGCAAGAACAAGCAGACGGATAAGATGATCATCCGTTCGCGTCACGCCAAGAAGAAGAGGTAACGGACATGGCACGTTCCGTATGGAAAGGTCCGTTTGTGGAACTCAGCCTTCTCAAGAAGGCCGAAGAAGCGCAGGACGCAGGGGCTAACAAGCCGATCAAGACCTGGTCGCGCCGCAGCACGGTCCTGCCGCAATTTGTTGGCCTGACGTTCAACGTCCACAATGGTCACAAGTTCATCCCGGTATCCGTCTCGGAAGAGATGGTCGGTCACAAGCTCGGTGAATTTGCGCCCACGCGCAGCTTCCCCGGTCACGCGTCCGACAAGAAGGGCAAGCGATAATGGGCAAGGCAAAATCTCCCCGCCGCGTTGCGGATAATGAGGCGCTGGCCGTGGGTACGCAAATTCGCGGCTCCGCGCAGAAGCTCAACCTCGTTGCGCAACTGATCCGCGGCAAGAAAGCCGAAGAGGCGCTGAACATCCTGACCTTCTCCAGGAAGGGGATGGCCAGGGACGCGCACAAGGTGCTTTCTTCCGCGATCGCGAATGCGGAAAACAACCACGATCTGGATGTCGACGCATTGGTCGTCGCCGAAGCCAGCGTGGGCAAGTCGATCACCATGAAGCGGTTCCACACGCGCGGCCGTGGCAAGTCCACGCGCATCCTGAAGCCGTTTAGCAAGCTGCGGATCGTGGTTCGCGAGTCGGAAGAAGAGGACGCATAAGATGGGTCAGAAGAGCAATCCGATCGGCCTGCGCCTGCAGATCAACCGCACTTGGGACAGCCGCTGGTACGCCGAAGGGCGTGACTATGCGCAGCTGCTCAAGGAAGATATCGAAATCCGCAAGCACATCATCGATACGCTGCCGCAGGCCGCAATCTCGAAGGTGGTGATCGAGCGTCCGGCCAAGCTGTGCCGCATCTCGATCTACGCTGCCCGCCCCGGTGTCATCATCGGCAAGAAGGGTGCGGATATCGAAAAGCTGCGCAGCAAGCTGGCCACGATGACGGCAAGCGAAGTGAAGCTGAACATCGTTGAAATCCGCAAGCCGGAAATCGATGCCAAGCTCGTCGCCCAGGGCATTGCCGACCAGCTGATCCGCCGCGTGGCTTTCCGCCGGGCGATGAAACGCGCGATGCAATCCGCGATGCGTCTGGGTGCCGAAGGTATCAAGATCGTTTGCGGTGGCCGTTTGGGCGGGGCGGAAATCGCCCGCGTCGAACAGTACCGCGAAGGCCGCGTGCCGCTGCATACGCTGCGCGCCAATATCGATTATGCCGAAACCGAGGCGCTCACCGCCTACGGGATCATCGGCATCAAGGTTTGGGTCTTCAAGGGCGAAATCCTCGCTCATGACCCGACTGCACAGGACCGGCTGATGATGGAAGCACAGACTTCCGGCGTCCGCCCGGCACGTTGAGCTTAGGTAAGAGCAATGCTGCAACCGAAGAAAACAAAATTCCGCAAGGCTTTCAAGGGCCGGATCAAGGGCGATGCGAAGGGCGGCACGACGCTGAACTTCGGCTCCTATGGTCTCAAGGCGCTTGAGCCGGATCGTATCACCGCGCGCCAGATCGAGGCAGCTCGCCGCGCGATCACGCGTCACATCAAGCGTCAGGGCCGTCTCTGGATCCGCGTATTCCCCGATGTGCCCGTGTCGAAGAAGCCTGCCGAAGTCCGTCAGGGCAAGGGCAAGGGTTCGGTCGAATATTGGGCCGCCCGCGTAAAGCCGGGCCGGATCCTGTTCGAACTCGACGGTGTCCCGGGCCCGCTTGCCGCAGTCGCATTCCAGCGCGCTGCAATGAAGCTGCCCGTCAAGACCAAGGTCGTCGCCCGTCTTGGCGACACCTCGCACCTGGGAGCATCGTGATGGCCGATATCGAAGATATGCGCACCAAGACCGACGATCAGCTCGCCGAGAGCCTGGTCGAGTTGAAGCGCGAAGCATTCAACCTGCGTTTCCAGGCAGCGACCAACCAGCTCGAGCGTCCGGCCCGGGTCAAGGAAGTCCGCCGTCATATCGCGCAGATCAAGACGTTGCAGAGCGAGCGTGCTCGCGCTGCCCAATCAACCGCCAAACAGGAGGCCTGAGATGCCAAAGCGTATTCTCGCAGGGACCGTCACCTCCGACAAGACGGACAAGACCGTGACCGTACTGGTCGAACGCAAGGTGAAGCACCCGCTTTACGCGAAGATCATCCGCCGTTCGAAGAAGTACCACGCGCATGACGATGCCAACGAATATGTCGTCGGCGATGTCGTGCGGATCGAGGAGACCAAACCGATCTCCAAGACCAAGACGTGGAAGGTTATCGACCGCGTGCAGGCGTCCAAGGGCGTGGCCGTGGAAGCAGATATCGAAGTCGAAGCGGCTGCGGCCAGCACAGACTGATTGTTTGGAACTGCCGGACCTGTACCGGCAAGCCAGTAGGAAGGAACCGCATCGATGATCCAGATGCAGTCAAATTTGGAAGTCGCCGACAATAGCGGCGCGAAGCGTGTCCAGTGCATCAAGGTGCTGGGCGGCTCCAAGCGGCGCTTTGCCAGCGTGGGCGACGTTATCGTCGTCTCCGTCAAGGAAGCGCAGCCGCGGGCCCGCGTGAAGAAGGGCGACGTTCACCGTGCGGTGATCGTGCGTACCCGCAAGGATGTACGCCGCCCCGATGGCAGCGTGATCCGCTTCGATTCGAACGCCGCGGTTCTGGTCAACAAGACCGAAGAGCCGATCGGTACCCGTATCTTCGGCCCCGTGGTGCGCGAACTTCGCGGCCGTGGGTTCATGAAGATCATCAGCCTAGCTCCGGAGGTGCTGTAATGGCATCCGCTAAGATCAAGAAGGGCGACAATGTCGTCGTGCTTTCGGGCAAGGACAAGGGCCGCACCGGCACCGTGTCCAAGGTTATCCCGAAAGACGGCAAGATCGTCGTCGACGGCATCAATGTGATGACCCGTCACCGCAAGCCCAGCCAGGCCAACCCGCAAGGTGGCATCGACCGGATTCCGGCCCCGATGCACCTCGCCAAGGTTGCCGTGGCCGACCCCAAGGACGGCAAGCCCACCCGCGTTCGCTTTGAAGAGCGTGACGGGAAAAAGGTGCGTATTGCCGTAAAATCCGGAGAAGTGATCGATGGCTGATTATACTCCACGCATGAAGTCCAAGTTCGAGGGCGACATCACCAAGGCGATGACCGAGAAGTTCGGTTACAAGAACGCCATGGAAGTGCCGCGCATTGCCAAGATCACCCTGAATATGGGTGTCGGCGAAGCGAGCCAGGACAAGAAGAAGGTCCAGACAGCCGCCGAGGAAATGGCGCTGATCGCTGGCCAGAAGCCGGTCATCACCAAGGCCAAGAAATCCATCGCCCAGTTCAAGCTGCGCGAAGGCATGCCGATCGGTGTGAAGGTAACCCTTCGCCGAGAGCGCATGTATGAATTTCTCGACCGACTGGTGACCATCGCAATGCCGCGCATTCGTGACTTTCGGGGCCTGAACCCCAAGAGCTTCGATGGGCGCGGTAACTACGCGATGGGGCTGAAGGAACAGATCGTGTTCCCCGAAATCAGCTACGATCAGATCGAGAAGGTGCGGGGCATGGATATCATCGTCACCACCACCGCCAATACCGACGAGGAATCGCGCGAATTGCTGCGCTTGTTCGGGTTCCCCTTCCCCAAGGAAGAGACGGCGGAAACAGAAGAGAAGCAGGCAGCCTGAGGGCGCGCCGCACAGATACGCAAGGAAAGAGAGCTTAAGTCCAATGGCGAAACTGAGTTCCATTAATAAAAACGAGCGCCGCAAGAAGCTCGTGAAGAAGTATGCAGCCAAGTATGAGCGGCTCAAGGCGATTGCCGACGACAAGTCGCTCGACGAGGGCGAACGTCTCATCGCGCGCCTGAAAATGGCCGAGATACCGCGTAACGGTAACCCCACGCGCGTTCGCAACCGCTGCAGCACCACCGGCCGCCCGCGCGGCTATTACCGCAAGTTCGGCATCAACCGGATCGAACTCAGGAACCTTGGCAACAAGGGCCTGATTCCGGGCCTGACCAAGTCGAGCTGGTAAGGGAATAGATTATGCCCATGACCGATCCTTTGGGTGACATGCTCACCCGTATCCGCAACGGCCAGCAGGCGAAGAAGGACTCCGTCCTTTCGCCTGCGTCCAAGCTGCGTGCAAACGTCCTCGAAGTGCTTCAGCGCGAAGGCTACATCCGTGGCTATTCTGAAGACGAGAGCGGCAAGCACAAGGCGCTGCGGATCGAACTGAAATATTTCGAGGGCGAGCCTGCGATCAAGCACGTCGCCCGGGTCTCCAAGCCTGGCCGCCGCGTCTACTCGGGAAGCCAAGAACTTCCGACCGTGCGCAACGGCCTCGGCATCACCATCGTCTCGACCCCCCGGGGCGTGCTTTCGGACAACGAAGCGCGCACCGAGAATGTCGGCGGCGAAGTGCTTGCAGAGGTGTTCTGATGAGCCGCATCGGGAAAAAAGCGGTGGCGATCCCCAGCGGGGTCACTGCCAATATCGAAGGCGATACGCTGACCGTGAAGGGGCCGAAGGGCACCCTGACGCTGGGTCTGGCCGATTCCATCGACTACAAGGTCGAAGGTGACGAGATCCAGGTCAATCCGGCCAACGATACGAAGCAGGCGCGGGCCTTTTGGGGCATGCAGCGGACGCTGGTATCGAACCTGGTCGAAGGCGTTACCGAAGGTTTCACCAAGGTGCTCGAGATCAACGGCGTTGGTTACCGTGCCGCAGCCAAGGGCAAGACCCTGAACCTGCAGCTTGGTTACAGCCATGATGTCGACCTGCCGGTGCCCGAGGGCATCGAGGTGAAGACACCGGACCAGACCACCGTTGAAATCAGCGGTATCGATAAGCAGGCCGTTGGCCAGTTCGCCGCAGAAGTGCGCAGCTGGCGCAAGCCGGAGCCTTACAAGGGCAAGGGCATCAAGTATCGCGGCGAGTACATCTTCCGCAAGGAAGGGAAGAAGAAGTAAGATGGCAAAACTGTCTCTCTTTGAACGTCGCCGGCGCCGCGTGCGCACGGCGCTCCGCAAGCGCGGCGGCATGCGTCCGCGTCTGTCGGTCCACCGCACCGGTCGGCATATCTACGCCCAGATCATTGACGATGTCGAAGGCAAGACCGTGGCTGCCGCATCCACCCTGGGTGCCAAGGCTTCGGGCGCGAATGTCGATGCTGCCAGCCAGGTGGGCAAGGATATCGCCGCAGCCGCCAAGAAGGCCGGCGTATCTACCGTTGTGTTCGATCGCGGCGGGTTCCTGTTTCATGGCCGCGTGAAAGCGCTGGCCGATGCCGCCCGCGAAGGCGGGCTGGAGTTCTAATATGGCCGACGAGAAGAAAACTCCTGAAACCGCCCAGGCTACCGATGGCGCTCCTGCGGAAGCGGCCAAGGTCGAAAACGCTCCGGTAACCCAGACACCCAAAACCGATGCCGACAAGCAGCCGGAAGTCGCCAGCGAAGGCTCCACGCCTACGCCGACGACGACCGACACGGAAGCAGCTGTCAACCAGTCCGCTGCCGGCGGTGTGGCTCAGCCACGTGGTCGCGGTGGTAACGATCGTGGTGGCCGTGGTGGCAATCGCGGTGGTGGCCAGGGCGGCGGTCGCGGTCGCGGCGGTCGTGACGGCAATCGTCGCGGTGGCCGTGACGAGCCCGATGATGGCATCATCGAGAAGCTGGTCCACATCAACCGCGTCTCCAAGACGGTGAAGGGCGGCAAGCGCTTCGGTTTCGCTGCGCTGGTCGTGGTCGGTGACGGTTCGGGCCGCGTCGGTTTCGGCAAGGGCAAGGCGCGTGAAGTGCCGGAAGCAATTTCCAAGGCAACCGCAGCGGCGCGCAAGAAGATGATCCGCGTTTCGCTGAAGGAAGGCCGCACGCTGCACCATGATGGCAATGGCCGTTTCGGTGCCGGCAAGGTTACCCTGCGCAGTGCGCCGGCAGGTACCGGTATCATCGCCGGCGGCCCGATGCGTGCCGTTTTCGAAAGCCTGGGCGTTTCCGACGTGGTGACCAAATCGGTCGGCACGTCCAACCCCTACAACATGATCCGCGCCACTTTCGAGGCGCTGACCGAACAGACCAGCCCCAAATCGGTGGCGCAGCGACGTGGCAAGAAGGTCGCCGACCTGCTTGGCCGTGGCGGTGCCGAAAAGGCTGAAGCTGAGGCCGATGCCGCAGCTGTCGTGGAGTAAGCAAGATGGCTACTATAAAAATCAAGCAGGTCGGTAGCCCGATCCGCCGTCCCAAGGATCAGCGCGCTACGCTGATCGGCCTGGGCCTTAACAAGATGCACAAGGTGGTTGAAGTCAAGGACACCCCCGAAGTGCGCGGCGCGCTGAGCAAGCTGCCGCACCTTGTGGCCCTGGTTGATTAAAACCATTCCGGAGTTCCCGCGAAAGCGGGGATCTCTCGCCACCGGCGTGACGCCGGCGGCCTGAGGCTCCCGCCTTGGCGGGGGTTCACCAATTCAAGCGCGAACAAAAGCGAAAGCGAGTGCAGACATGACTATCAAACTAAACGACCTCCGCGACAATCCCGGCGCCCGCAAGAACCGCATGCGCGTCGGCCGCGGTATCGGTTCGGGCAAGGGCAAGACCGCAGCGCGCGGCCAGAAGGGCCAGAAGAGCCGTTCGGGCGTCGCCGTAAAGGGCTTCGAAGGCGGCCAGATGCCGCTGCACATGCGCCTGCCGAAGCGCGGCTTCAACAACCCGTTCGGCAAGGATTTTGCAGAAGTGAACCTGGGCATGATCCAGAAGTTCATCGATGCGGGCAAGCTGGATGCCAAGGGCACCGTCGATCACGCAGCGCTGAAGGCCGCCGGCCTCGCACGCGGCGGCAAGGACGGCGTGCGCCTGCTGGGCAAGGGCGAATTGACGACCAAGGTTACCTTCAAGGTCGCCGGTGCATCCAAGGGTGCCATCGCAGCGGTCGAAAAGGCTGGCGGTTCGGTGGAAGTCACCGCGCCGATCAATGCCGAGGTCAAGGCCGCCAAGAAGGCCAAATCAGCCGAATAATCGGGCAAAAGGGCGCGCGGGGTTCGACATTCGGACCCCGCGACCTATATATCCGTTTCGCGCTGGCAGTTAGCTGCGGCGGGAATGGATAAAGTCAGGAAAGCCGTACTTCATGGCATCACGCGCCGACAATATCGCGAGCAATTTAAGCCTCGCCAATTTCGGTAAGGCTACCGAGCTCAAGCAGCGTATCTGGTTCACTCTGGGTGCGCTGGTGGTGTTTCGCTTCCTCAGCTTCGTGCCGCTGCCCGGTGTCAATCCGCTCATCCTGGAAACGCTGTACGATACCACGCGCGGCGGCATCCTCGACCTGTTCAACACCTTCTCCGGCGGTTCGCTGGAGCGGATGAGCCTGATTGCGCTCGGCGTGATGCCGTACATCACCGCCTCGATCGTGATCCAGCTGGCCGCATCGCTCCATCCGGCGCTTGCCGCGCTGAAGAAGGAAGGCCAGTCGGGCCGGCAGAAGCTCAACCAATACACCCGTTACGGCACCGTCTTCCTCACCGCGATCCAGGGCTGGTTCCTTGCGTCGGGCCTGGAATCCTACGGCGCGGCGAGCGGGCTGCAGGCGGTGGTCGATCCCGGCTACACTTTCCGGATCGTCGCCGTGATCAGCCTGGTTGGCGGGACGATGTTCCTGCTGTGGCTGGGCGAACAGATCACTGCACGCGGTATCGGCAACGGTGTTTCGCTGATCATCATGGCCGGTATCGTGGCGCAGTTCCCCAGTTTCACCGCCAGCATGTTTTCCGGCTATGAGGCGGGCAGCATCGGTTCGGCGCTGATCATCGGTTTCCTGCTGATGGTCGTGGTGCTGATATTGTTCATCTGTTTCATGGAGCGGGCGCAGCGGCGTCTGCTGATCCAGTATCCCAAGCGAGCCACGCAGCGCGGAATGATGCAGGCCGACCGCTCGCATTTGCCGCTCAAGCTCAACACCGCAGGCGTGATCCCGCCGATCTTCGCCAGTTCGCTCTTGCTGTTGCCGCTTACGATCAGCCAGTTTGCGGGCAATACGGTCGATGCCGAAAGTGCCACGGGCAGTTTCATCAACCAGCTCAACTTTTACCTCCAGCATGGCCAGCCGATCTATATGACGCTGTATGCCATTGGGATCATCTTTTTCTGCTTCTTCTACACCGCGGTCGTGTTCAACCCGGAAGAAACGGCGGAGAACCTGAAGAAGAATGGCGGCTTCATCCCCGGCATCCGGCCGGGCAAGCGCACTGCCGATTACCTCGACTATGTGCTCACGCGCATTACCGTGGTCGGTGCGATTTACCTGACGCTGGTCTGCGTGATCCCCGAATACATGATCGCCCAGACGGGTATTCCGCTGTTCCTTGGCGGAACCAGCCTGCTGATCGTGGTCAATGTGACGGTCGATACGATCAGCCAGATCCAGTCGCATCTGCTCGCCCATCAATATGGCGATCTGATCAAGAAGGCGAAGCTCAAGGGGCGGACGCGCTAATCGCGCTCAAACACGGGGACCAACTGCGTGAACATCATTCTCTTGGGCCCTCCGGGCGCGGGCAAGGGCACCCAGGCTGCCAATCTGGTCGAGCATCACGGGATGGTCCAGCTGTCCACCGGCGACATGCTTCGCGAAACGCGCAAGGCCGATACCGAGCTTGGCCGCAAGGTGGCAGATGTAATGGACTCCGGCGCGCTGGTGTCGGATGAAATCGTATCCGCGATGATCGATGCTAAGCTGTCCGATCTTAGCGAGAATGTCGGTGCGATTTTCGATGGCTATCCCCGGACCGAGGCGCAGGCTCATTCGCTCGACGAGATCCTCGCCAGCCACGGCCGCAAGCTTGACTATGTGATCGAACTGGGCGTCGATGAAGATGCGCTGGTCGATCGGATCACCGGACGATACACCTGCGCCAATTGCGGCGAGGGTTATCATGACCGCTACAAGCTGCCGGCAACGCCGGGCGTTTGCGACAGATGCGGCAGCACGGAGTTCAAGCGCCGCGCCGACGATACCGAGGAAACCGTGCGCAAGCGGATGGGTATCTACCGCGCCGATACCGCCCCGATCCTGCCGATCTACGAAGAGCGTGGCATCGTCACCCGGGTGGATGGCATGGCCAGTATCGAGGAAGTGGGCCACGCGCTCGACGCCATCCTGAGTCCGGCAAAGGGCTGATCGCCGCACCCCCTTTCGCCCGTCACCTGTCCGTGGGATAGGGCGCGCGAGAGGAATCGCAATGCACTACACATCTATCCTGCTGGCCAGCGCGCTGGCGCTTGGCGCGAGCGTCCCGGCAGCAGCCGAAGTCATCGACGAGGGTGAGGATCATTTCGTTACCCGCGACATGCGCGTTGTCTCCGCCGATCCTTACGAGACCTGGGCCGCGTTGATCGCGCCCAACACGTGGTGGAACGACAATCACACCTGGTCCGCCGATGCGTCGAACATGTATCTCAGCGCGCAGGCCGGTGGGTGTTTCTGCGAATTGTTGCCCGAACGCGATGATGCGCCGGAAGGCGTTCGCCGGGGCAGTGCGCGTCACATGGAAGTCATTCAGGCTGCCCCGCCGATGGTCCTGCGCATGCGCGGCGGGCTCGGCCCGCTGCAAAGCGAGCCGGCGGACGGCGTGCTGACGGTTACTTTGAAACCGGTCGATGGCGGCACGCGGATCCTGTGGGAATATGTCGTTGGCGGGGCGATGCGCTTCGATGTGCCGACGATCGCCAAGGCAGTCGACGGCGTGATGAGCCAGCAACTTGCCGGGCTCGCCAATTTGCTCGGTGAAGTCGAGGGTGCGCAGCCGGTTGGCGGCGAGGAAGATGCGGACGAGGGCGAAGCTGGCGACGAAAGCGATGCCGTAATCGAAGATATCGATCCGGCGGAGGGCCTATCCGAAGACGCTTCAGAAGAGGCTGAGGATACCTCTACCGCGGATGAAGAAAGCGATGAAGCCGAGATCGATCCTGAGGACCAACCACAGCGGATCGAGCCCCAACGCGTTCTAACGCTGGAAGAGGCGATCGACCGGATGGCCGGGCGAGACGACCAGTAATAGAGCCGCCTAAAGCTCAAGGATGTGATGCAATCGCTTGGCGCGGCGCAAATTGGCGCTAGGGTAGCGCCGTGAACGTGCGAATCGGGCGCTGATAGGCCCGCCCGCATATTTCGCTGGGTCGCGTATTTCCAACAGGTGGGTAAACAGCTCACCGGAACCAGGGGGAACCGATCATGGCAGTAACCGACCACGTTGACCTATCCACCTTCATGCAAGGTGTGAAGAAGCGCAATCCCGGCCAGGACGAGTTCGTCCAGGCGGTGCAGGAAGTGGCGCAGGACGTTTACGATTTCATCGATGACAAGGAAGAATATCACGAGGCGCAGATCCTGCGCCGTATCGCCGAACCCGACCGCGTGGTCAGCTTCCGCGTTTGCTGGGAAGACGACAATCACAACATCCGCGTGCAGCGCGGGTGGCGCGTCCAGAACAACAACGCCATCGGCCCTTATAAAGGCGGCATCCGTTTCCATCCCAGCGTGACCGAAAGCGTGCTGAAGTTCCTCGCCTTCGAACAGACCTTCAAGAACTCGCTGACCGGCCTGCCGATGGGCGGCGGCAAGGGCGGATCGAACTTCAATCCCAAGGGCAAGAGCGATGCGGAAGTCATGCGCTTCTGCCAATCCTTCATGACCGAGCTGTATCGCCATATCGGCCCCGATACCGATGTACCGGCGGGCGATATCGGCGTGGGCGGGCGCGAAATCGGCTATATGTTCGGCCAGTACAAGCGCATCACCAATCGCTGGGAAGGCGTGCTGACCGGCAAGGCGCTGGAATATGGCGGCAGCCAGATGCGGCCCGAGGCGACCGGTTACGGCGCGGTCTATTTCATGCAGAACATGCTGCAACACAAGAACGAGGAAGTGGACGGCAAGACCGCCGTTATCTCCGGATCTGGCAATGTCGCTACCCATGCGGCCGAGAAGATCACCCAGCTCGGCGGCAAGGTGCTGACCCTGTCCGACAGCGGCGGCTTCATCCACGATCCTGACGGCATCGATCAGGAAAAGATCGATTTCGTGAAGCATCTGAAAAATGTGAAGCGTGGCCGGATCAGCGAATATACCGAGCATTTCTCCGGAGCGACGTATCATGATGGCCGTCGGCCCTGGGGCGTCTCCTGCGACCTCGCTCTGCCTTGCGCGACGCAGAACGAACTCAACGAGGACGAGGCGAAGGAGCTGGTGGCGAACGGCGTGCAGGCCGTGTCCGAAGGCGCCAACATGCCGACCACGCTGGAAGGCGTGCATGTCTTCCACGATGCGAAGATCATGTACGGCCCCGGCAAGGCCGCCAATGCCGGCGGCGTCGCGGTTTCCGGCCTCGAAATGAGCCAGAATGCGGAGCGCATCAGCTGGAATAACGAGCGCCTGGGCGAAATGCTGACCGAGCTGATGGAGGGCATCCACGGCAAATGCGTGGAATATGGCCAGCAGGATGGCGGCTATGTCGATTACGTGAAGGGCGCCAATATCGCTGGATTCAAGAAGGTGGCGGATGCCATGCTCGCCTTCGGCGTGGTGTGATACCAGGCGCGTATCGGCGCTGAAAAAGGGGCGGCAGGTTTTGACCTGCCGCCCTTTTGCGTTTAGATGATCCCTGCAACGCACCTCCGAACGCGATTTCGGCGGCAGGAAATTTCGCGCCGGTTCACAGTAGAGTCTACTGTTGACGGGGGCCGCGACTCGCTCTAGTTGCGCTGTTCATTCGAGAATTGCTGAATGGTCCGGCAGGCGGCAGCCAAACTTGCGCGCCATCCGGGCTTTTTGCCGTTTAACGGTCGGTCGATTGTCGGATGAGTGAACCGCTATGAGATAGGGGCGGCGCGTTACCGCGATGCGGAAACGGTGTCTGGCCCTTGTGGAGCATGGAGAAGTAAGTGGCTCGTATTGCCGGGGTAAATATCCCCACCAACAAGCGCGTAATCATCGCGCTGACCTATATTCACGGAATTGGCCGGACCAAGGCCGTGGAAATCGCCGACAAGCTGGGAATCGATCACACGGCCCGGGTTCAGGATCTTTCCGATGCTGAAATCCTGCAGATCCGTGAAGCTATCGATGCCGATCATCAGGTGGAAGGCGATCTTCGCCGCGAAACTGCGATGAATATCAAGCGGTTGATGGACCTTCGTTCCTATCGCGGACTGCGTCACCGGGCCGGCTTGCCGACTCGCGGCCAGCGCACGCATACCAATGCGCGCACCCGCAAGGGCAAGGCCAAGCCGATCGCCGGCAAGAAGAAGTAAGCACGGTTTTTCCGGGCCGCCCGCTGGGCTGGTCCCGACCGTGTTTCGTCAACTTACTCAACGTTTAGGAATTCACCAATGGCACGCGAACCAGGACGCGTCAGAAAACGCGAACGGAAGAATATTTCTTCCGGCGTGGCGCACATCAACGCCAGCTTCAACAACACCATGATCACCATCACCGATGCGCAAGGCAATGCGATCAGCTGGTCCAGCGCCGGGACGATGGGCTTCAAAGGCAGCCGCAAAAGCACGCCTTACGCCGCGCAGGTTGCCGCGGACGATGCCGGCAAGAAGGCCGCCGAACACGGTGTGCGCACGCTGGAAGTCGAAGTGAAGGGCCCGGGCTCGGGCCGCGAGAGCGCGCTGCGCGGTCTTGCAGCGGTGGGTTTTACCATTACCTCTATCCGCGACGTTACGCCGATACCGCATAATGGCGTGCGCCCATCCAAGCGTCGCCGCGTCTGATCCGAAGCTGCCCGGCGGCCCGTACGGGGTCGCCGATCCCTCACTCGGACCGGACGCTTCGCCAGCGCCCCGGTCCGCACCCGCATTTAAACCCTAGGGGAAATCCATGTCCGTCAACACCAAGAACTGGCAGGAACTGAAGAAACCCACCCAGCTCGAACTGAAGGAAGGCGGCGACAAGAAGCGCAAGGCCACTTTCATTGCAGAGCCTCTTGAGCGCGGCTTCGGCCTGACGCTCGGCAACGCATTGCGCCGCGTGCTGCTCAGCTCGCTGCAGGGTGCGGCCATCACCTCGATCAAGATCGAGAACGTGCTGCATGAATTCTCGTCGCTCGCCGGTGTGCGCGAAGACATCACCGATATCGTCCTGAACGTGAAGCAGATCGCGCTGAAGATGGAAGGCGAGGGCCCCAAGCGCCTGCAGCTGTCCGTCACCGGTCCTGCCGAAGTGAAGGCCGGCGATATTGCCGTATCCGGCGATATCGAGGTGATGAACAAGGATCTCGTGATCTGTCACCTCGACGAAGGTGCCACGCTCAACATGGAACTGACCGCCGATGTCGGTAAGGGCTATGTCGCTGCCGTTCAGAACCGTCCGGCCGATGCGCCGATCGGCCTAATCCCGGTGGACAGCCTGTATTCGCCGGTTCGCCAGGTCAGCTACAAGGTGGAAAACGCCCGTGTCGGCCAGGAACTCGATTACGACAAGCTCAGCCTGACGGTCGAAACCGACGGTACGGTCACGCCGGACGATGCCGTGGCCTATGCCGCGCGGATCCTGCAGGACCAGCTGACGCTGTTCGTGCACTTCGAAGACGGTATCCCGCAGCCGCAAAGCGCGATGATCGGCCAGGCCGCTCCGCAGGAAGAAAGCGACGCGAACCAGCTCAACCGTTACCTTCTCAAGAAGGTCGACGAGCTGGAGCTCAGCGTGCGTTCGGCCAATTGCCTCAAGAACGACAACATCATCTATATTGGCGACCTGGTCCAGAAGACCGAAGCCGAGATGCTGCGTACGCCGAATTTCGGCCGCAAGTCGCTCAACGAGATCAAGGAAGTGCTGTCCAGCATGGGCCTGCGCCTGGGCATGGACATTCCGGGCTGGCCGCCCGAGAACATCGAAGAAATGGCCAAGAAGCTGGAACAAGAGCTGCTTGGTTGATCCGGGTTTTGGCGGCGCACCCTGAGCGCCGCCAGCTACGGGCTACCTCATACGGGCCCATAACGAACGAAGGAAAATACAATGCGTCACGGAATTTCGCAACGTAAGCTGAGCCGCAAGTCGGGCCACCGCAAGGCCCTGTTCCGCAACATGTCGGCCGCGCTGATCAAGCACGAGCAGATCGTGACCACCTTGCCCAAGGCCAAGGAACTGCGCCCCTATATCGAAAAGCTGGTCACGCTGGCAAAGCGCGGCGGGCTTTCCAATCGCCGCTTGGCGCAAAGCCGCCTGCTCGACGAAACGCAGTTGAAGAAGTTGTTCGACATTCTGGCCGATCGCTATTCGGACCGCGATGGCGGCTATACCCGCATCATCAAGGCCGGCATCCGCGCCTCCGACAGTGCGCAGATGGCGGTTATCGAGTTCGTCGACCGCGATGTCGACGCCAAGGGCCAGGATAGCGGCCCGGTGATGAATGCCGAGGAAGAAGAATTCGAAGCCGCGTAAGCCATGCTTCGCAAGTTGTAGCGGGAAGGGCTGCCGGGAAACCGGCGGCCCTTTTTATTTGTGCCCGCCAGCTTGTACCCAGCGCCTTGCAAACCGGCCCGCGCCATCTAAGTCGTTGGCGAGAGACAATTCAAGGGAGATCCCCCATGCGCATCCGAACCGCCTTCACGGCCGCTCTATTCGCCAGCACTGCCACGCTGATGACCGCTACAAATCCTGTATTCGCCCATGAGGTTTCCGAAAACGTGACAGCCCCGACCTATCCCGAAACCCGCGCAGGGGATGTGACCGAAACGATTTTCGGGCAGGAGATTGCCGATCCTTATCGCTGGCTGGAAAACGATGTCCGGGTGGACGAGGAAGTGGCCGATTGGGTCGAGGCGCAGAACGAGGTAACCGATGCATACCTCGCCACCATGCCGGGGCGCGAGGGGTTCGAGGCGCGGATCAAGCAGTTGTATGATTACGAACGTTTCGGCCTTCCGACCGAGAAGGGCGGACGCTACTTCTACACCCGCAATGACGGATTGCAGAACCAGTCGGTGCTGTATGTTCGCGACGGGCTGGACGGTGAACCGCGCGTCCTGATCGACCCCAACGAATGGGCCGCGGACGGCGCGACCGCGCTGGCCGGATGGACGCCGACCGAAGACGGCTCGAAGCTGCTTTACGGGATCCAGGATGGCGGCAGCGACTGGCGGACGGCCAAAGTGCTCGGTGTCGCAACCGGCGAAGTGCTGGAAGACAGCGTCGAGTGGATAAAGTTTTCCGGGTTGGAATGGGCGAAGGATGGCAGTGGTTTCTATTACAGCCGCTTCCCGGTTACCGAGGAAGGCGAAACCTTCCAGGCGCTCAACACCGATCAGAAGATCTATTTCCACCGCCTGGGCACGCCGCAAAGCGAGGACCGGGTACTGTTCGCCACGCCCGATAATCCGGAACTGAACCATGTCGGCGAAGTGTCCGACGATGGCGACTGGCTGATTGTTACCTCCAGCAGCGGCACCGATGATCGCTATGAAATCACGCTGATCGACCTGACCGACGATGATGCCGAACCGCGCGTGATCGTGCCGGGGTTCGACCATGCCTATTCCTATCTCGGTAATGAGGGCTCGATCTTCTATTTCCGCACCAACCAGGATGCGCCGCGTTACAAGATCGTTGCGATCGATATTGGCGGAGACCTGTTCGAACCACAGACGATAATCGCGCAGGACGAGGCCAAGTTGGACGGGGTCAGCATGGTCGGCGGCAAGCTGGTTACCGAATATCTGGTGGATGCGAAAAGCGAAGTGCGCGTGTACGATCTGGCAGGAAAGCGCGTGCGCGATGTCGCCTTGCCCGGCATCGGCAGCGCGGGTGGCTTTGGCGGCGACGCCGACGATACCGAAGTGTTCTATTTCTACAGCAGCTTCAACGCGCCGACCACTGTCTACAAATACGATCTGGATAGCGGCGAGAGCGAGGTCTGGGCGCAGCCGGAAGTGGCGTTCGATCCGGCCGATTACTCGGTGGAGCAGCAATTCTACATCTCGAAAGATGGCACGCGCGTACCGATGTTCATCGTGCGCCGCGCCGATATCGCCGCGTCGGGCGATGCGGTTCCGACGCTGTTATACGGCTATGGCGGCTTCAACATCTCGCTGACGCCCGGCTTCAGCCCCAGCCGGATCGCCTGGCTGGATGCGGGCGGCGCCTATGCCTTGGCCAACATTCGCGGAGGCGGAGAATATGGCAAGGATTGGCACGATGGCGGACGTCTGGCGAACAAGCAGAACGTGTTCGACGATTTCATCGCTGCCGGCGAATTTCTCAAGGCGCAGGGCTATACCACCGATAACGGTTTGGCGGTGCAGGGCGGTTCGAATGGCGGCCTGCTGGTGGGCGCAGTGGTCAACCAGCGGCCCGACCTGATCGATGCTGGCCATGCGGCGGTCGGCGTGATGGACATGCTGCGCTTCGACCGCTTCACTGCAGGCCGGTACTGGGTAGACGATTATGGCTATCCCGACCGCGAGGACGATTTCGCGATGCTGAAATCCTATTCACCCTACCACAATATCGCGGACGGCACCGACTATCCGGCGGTCCTGGTCACCACGGCCGATACGGATGACCGCGTGGTTCCCGGCCACAGCTTCAAGTACACCGCTGCGCTGCAGGCAGCCGACCTCGGAGACAAGCCGCAGCTGATCAGGATCGAAACCCGCGCGGGACACGGTTCGGGCAAGCCAACGGACAAGGCGATCGAAGAGGCTGCCGATGTGGGGGCGTTCCTGGCGTTCTGGACCGGCCTGGACCTTTCGAAAATGGCGGAATAGCGTGCGTTCATAAAAGTAGGCTTATTTCTGAACAAACGCTGTCGGCGCAATTCAGGGTCGTCTCAGGGGCATTCCTCTAGAACATACTTCGAAGCCGGGCAGTCCCGCTGCGGCTCGCAAGTAAGGAATGCCCCATGAAGATCATTTCCAAAGCCCTTGTCGGAACCGTCGCCGCAGGTGCGATGGCGATGACCTCCGCCGCACCCGCCTTTGCCCGCGACCGCGACCGCGGCGGTGTCGATGCCGGCGACATTATCGCTGGCGCCGTTATTCTGGGCGGCATTGCCGCCATCGCCTCTGCCGCTGGCAAGCGTGACCGCTATGACGACAGGTATCGCGGCCGGTACGACGATCGCCGCTATGGCTATGAACGCCGTGGTAATGGCAGACGCGCCGTTGAACAGTGCGTTCGCGCCGCCGAGCGCGATGCGCGCCGCTCCGGCTATCGCTTTGCCGATGTCACCCAGATCCGCGATGTCGACCGGACTCGCTATGGCTGGCGCGTGAAGGGCCGTATCCAGGTCGATGGCTCGCGCGGTTACAATCGCTACGATCGGTATGATCGCGGCAGCCGGTATGACCGCAATGACCGTTACGACCGCCGCGGATATCGCGGGTCGGACAATGGCCGCTTCACCTGCGATATTTCTCGCGGACGCGTAGTCGGCCTGGATTATCGCGGCATTCGCGGCCTGCGCTAATCGCCGGAACCACACCGAACCGGGCGGTTCAGACTAAAGACAGTCTGGACCGCCTAGTTCCATGTTAAGCAAATCAAGCTCGCCATATTCCTGTAGGGGACCCGAGATGTCCGTGCCTTTCCGCCTTTCCGCAATTTCTGCCATGACAGCCGCGCTGTCGATGGCAGTCGCTCCCGCATCTGCGGCTGAGCTTCCGGTGCCCGTTCAGGCGCAAACAGTGCCCCAGGTCGCGATGTGGGATGTGCAGGACGATGTTGCGGATAATCACCGCTATCGGCGTTATCGGCGCAACCGCGGCGTTGATGCGGGCGACGTGATCGCCGGTGTATTGGTGCTGGGCACCATCGCTGCCGTGGCCAGCGCCGCATCGCGTAATGATCGCGAGCGCGACCGTTACCGCGATGTGCGTTACCGCGACCGGCGCGATGATGATCGCCGCTATTCCGACGATCGCGGGATCGACCGCGCGGTGGATATGTGTCTTGCCGAAATAGAGCGCGATGTGCGCGTAGAGGGCGTCGATAACGTTTCGCGCACTGGCGAAGGCTGGCTGGTCCAGGGCCGCCTGTTCGATGGTCAGGGCTTTTCCTGCCGGATCGGCAATGATGGCCGGATAGAGGATATCGGCTATGGCGGGGGCGGCGATGCGTCTGCCGCCAGCTACGCGCCGGTCGAAGACCGCCAGTTCTCCGAAGAGACCTATTTCAAGGCCTGGACCGACGTGGATCCGTCCGCAACCGGACCGGAGGCGCAAGTGCGTTACACCGAAGTCGACTACGCGCCGGACGAACAGGGCGTGCCCGCCTATCCGGGCGGCCCTGTCGATGGCGATTATTACGTGGCCGAAGGCGGCCGGTAAGGCTTAGCCCTTGCTGTCGCTGGTGTAGCGATAGGCGGGCAGCGACAGGCCGAAGCGGATCGCGGCGGCGCGCAGGACGAAGCCCGCCACCGCTGCTACGGTCCACACCACCGGGCTGGGCAAGTCCAGCATCGTCCCGCCTACCGCCAATGCGGCGGCCAAAGCCGCCGCCGTCACATACAACTCGTGCCGCATCAGGATCGATGGCCGGCCGGCAATGACATCGCGGATGATGCCGCCGACACAGCCGGTAATCACGCCCATCAGGAAGGCCGGCACCGGCGGGATGCCATAGGATAGCGACTTCACCGCACCGAGCACCGCATAGGCCGCCAGTCCCAGCCCATCGGCATAATCCAGCAGCCGCCCGTCGTAACGCTGGGTGGGCACGAACCACGCGGCCAGCGCGATGCCAAGGCACACCGCCGCGACCCACGGATCGTTGATCCAGAATACCGGTGCATCGATCAACAGGTCGCGCACCGTGCCGCCGCCCACGCCGGTGATCAGCGCGAAGAACACCATCGTCACGAATGTCTGGCGTTCCTTGGCCGCCAGCAGTGCGCCGGACAGCGCAAAGATCGCTACGCCGAGTATATCGAGAATATCGACCAGCGGGGTCAGGATAATTTCAGCCACTTTTCGGTACCTTTATACGCGCCTTGCGTCGGCGAAACATCAGGATCGTACCCAGCAGCGACCCGATTACGGCAAGCGCGGCGAATATGATCAGCACCGGGTGGGAGGTATCCTCGCGCGTCTGCAAATCCATGATATGCAGCCCCCAGGCAAAATCGAAAAAACGCCACCAGCGCGTGCGGACCGCAGCGATCTCGCCGGTTTGCGCATTGATATAAACATGCGTTCCATCCGCCAGGCTGGCCCGCCAGGACGGGATGGGCCGGCGAAAATCGAACGGCGTATCCTCGGCATTGAACCGCTCGATGGCTTCGATACGCTCGCCGCCAACGATCGTCTCGGCCACCGTCTTGCGGACGTAATCCTCGTCCACCGGAGCCAGCGGTTCTGCCTCCATATCGGCAGGCAATCGCTCGACCGTACCGTCCTGGGCGGTCAGCAGCCAGATCGCACGGCCATCCTGCATGATCGTGCGCATTTCCGAATAGCGGGCAGGGTTTTCCACCGGGAAGCCGATCGGACGCGGGTTTCCGGCGGGCAATAGCTCGGCCGCCGTTTCCTTGCGCAGGTGATTGCCGCGCACCTCATCTATTGGCTTGGCGACCATTACCAGGCCGGTGATCGTCCACATCAGGATCGGGATACCCGTCGCCCAGGCGAGCCAGATATGCCATTTGGCGAATTTGCGCATGAGGCTGCGTCCCTGCATCAATGTCGGTCAGGACCGGAAAAGGTTATCGGGATTGGCCATTGCCTTGAATTCGAGCGCATTGCCACTGGGATCGCGCAGGAACATCGTCGCCTGCTCACCCGGCTCACCGGCAAAGCGGATTGTCGGTTCTATGATAAAGGCGGTTCCGGCTGCCTCCAGCCGCCCGGCCAGGCTGCGCCATGCATCCATCGTCAGGACCACGCCGAAATGGGGAACCGGCACATCGTGGCCATCGACTGGATTGCTGGCGCGGTCCCCGCCGCCAGGCGACAGGTGCGTAACGATCTGGTGGCCGAAGAAATTGAAATCGATCCATTGGGAGGATGACCGACCCTCCTCGCAGCCGATCAACTGACCATAAAAGGCGCGAGCGGCGGCCAGGTCATCGACCGGAAATGCGAGATGGAAAGGGGGAAGGTTCACCGATTGTCTCTCTTTACCAATCCAATCGCAAAGCCATAACCGAGGATTGCCGACACCCCAAATCCGGCCAGAGGCGTGGGATAGTGCGAAACGATGGACATCACTACAAATCCCCCCAGCGATCCGGCGCAGGCAAAGCGAGCCGGGCGCGCTAGCGGCGCAGCGAACAGGATGAGCAGAAATGCGGCGAGCAGCGCAGCGGCCATCATCAGGGCAAGGGGCAGGTTTGCGGACAAGGCATCGACTAGCACGCGCTCGACGAATGGCTGCGCGGGCAACTCGCCGCGAGTAGCCATAACCAGTGTGGCGCCAAACCCCGCGATTGCCGCCACGCCGACGCGCCAGTCGCGCGTCACATGGTGAAGTCCGGCAGCGCCGAAAACCAGCGCCAATCCCGTGGCTGCATCCGGCTGGAGCAGCGCCGCGAGCAGGGCGGTGAGGAGCAAGGGAGCGGCATAGGCCTGATCGCGGGAGGTGAGCACGCACAAAGCGGGCACACACAGCATCCCGGCGTGGATGTTAAACACGCCGATTGGCACCCACCGCGCAATGCCGTTCAACTGCGGCCCGGTCACCATTGGGAGGAAGAGCATCGCGACCAAGACAATTGCCAGCGATCTGACAAGGAATATCGAGCGAGGCTGGCGGCCGAACATTACCCACAGGCCGGCTGTGACCAAGGCCGCAAGGTTTGCGGCGGCATAGCCGGACGGTGCGCCGCCCACGGCCATGAACGCCGCGCCCGCCAATACCGGCAGCGCGAGCGCGGCCAAAGCGGGTAAGCGCGCAGTTCCGGTTCGCACCTGCCCCGCCATAATGCCGTCAGATGTGGATTGCTTGCCCCTGCACGCCCATGGCTGCTTCTTTCAGCGCCTCTGCATGGGTGGGGTGTGCATGGCAGGTATAGGCGATGTCTTCGGATGTTGCGCCGAATTCCATCGCCAGGGCTGCTTCCGCGATCATCGTGCCAGCCAGGCTGGCGACGATGTGTACGCCCAATACGCGGTCGGTTTCCGCATCGGCGATGACTTTCACGAAGCCGTCCGTATCTCGGTTCGCCTTGGCACGGCTGTTCGCCATCATCGGGAATTTGCCGACCTTTACGGTGTGTCCGGCTTCCTTGGCCTCTTCCTCGGTCAAGCCGACATCGGCGAATTCGGGCATCGTATAGACCACGCCGGGAATTACCGCGTGGTTCACGATGCCTGTCTGCCCGGCGATGTTTTCCGCCACCGCGATGCCTTCATCCTCGGCCTTGTGGGCGAGCATGGGGCCGGGGATGCAATCGCCGATTGCCCACACGCCGTCTATCTTGGTTCGGAAATCGTGATCGGTTTCGATTTGACCGCGCTTGTTCAGCTCCAGCCCGATCGCATCGATATTCAGCCCTTCAACATTGGGGCGGCGACCGATGGACACCAGCACATGGCTCGCCTCGATAGTGGTCTCATCGCCCCCGGCGGCGGGCTCTACGGTCAGAGTGACTTTCTTGCCCTTCACGCTGGCGCCGGTCACCTTGCTCTTCAGCTTCAGGTCCATGCCCTGCTTCTTGAAGATCTTGCCTGCTTCCTTGCGGACATCCTTGTCCATAACCGGCAGCAACATGTCGAGATATTCGACCACGGTGACTTTCGCACCAAGGCGGCGCCAGACGGAACCCAGTTCCAGCCCGATAACTCCGCCGCCGATCACTACCAGATGTTCGGGCACTTCGCCGATTTCCAGCGCGCCGGTAGAATCGACGATCCGGCCCTTGTCATTATCGACCTCGACACCCGGTAGCGGCGTCACGCTGGACCCGGTGGCGATGACGATATCCTTGGCGGTGTGGGTCTTGCCATCCACCGTCACGCTATGGGCGTCTTCGAAGGCGGCGTGGCCCTTGATCCAGGTGACCTTGTTCTTCTTGAACAGGTATTCGATCCCGCCGGTCAGCTCATCGACGGCCTTGTTCTTTTCCGCCAGCATGGCTTCGACGTCGAGTTCGACGGTGGTCTTCATGCCCCATTTGGCCATGTGGCCGCCCTCTGCCTCCTCGAACAGTTCGGAAGCGTGAAGCAGCGCCTTGGAGGGGATGCAGCCGACATTGAGGCACGTCCCGCCCAGCGCCTCGCGGCTTTCCACGCAAGCGGTTTTCAGTCCCAGCTGCGCAGCACGAATGGCGGCGACATATCCGCCCGGGCCCGCGCCGATGATAAGGCAATCGTAATCGTAATTGTGGTCAGCCATTGTTCGTCCTCAGAGGTCGATCAGCATCCGCGTGGGATCTTCGATCGCTTCCTTGATAATCTTGAGTGCGGTTACCGCTTCGCGTCCGTCGATCAGGCGGTGATCGTAGCTCAGCGCGATATACATCATTGGGCGGATAACGATCTCGCCATCGACGACCACGGCGCGGTCTTCGATCCGGTGAAGGCCCAGAACGGCGCTTTGCGGCGGGTTGATGATCGGGGTGGACATCAGGCTGCCGAACACACCGCCATTGGAAATGGTAAAGGTGCCGCCTTTCATGTCGTCCATGGTCAGCGTGCCATCCTTGGCCTTCTTACCGAAATCGGCAATATCCTGCTCGATCCGCGCGAAACCTTTTTGATCGGCATCGCGGATGACCGGCACGACGAGGCCGTTGGGCGCGCTGACGGCAACGGAAATATCGACATAGTCGTGATAGACGATCTCGTCTCCGTCGATCTGCGCATTCACGCTCGGCACGTCTTTCAGCGCGAGACAGCTGGCCTTGGCGAAGAAGCCCATGAAGCCGAGCTTGATGTCGTGTTTCTTCGCGAACAGGTCCTTGTACTTCGTCCGCGCCTCGATCACCGCCGTCATATCGACATCGTTGAAAGTGGTCAGCAGCGCCGCTTCTTCCTGCGCGCCCTTCAGCCGCTTGGCGATGGTCTGGCGCAGGCGGGTCATACGGACGCGCTCTGTCTTGCGCTCGCCAGTTTGAGACGCGGCAGGGGCGGAAGCGGTCTTGGCCTGTTCGGGCGCGGCCTTATCCAGCGTACCGCCATCGCGCTTGGCCTTGGCCGCGGCGAGAACGTCTTCCTTGGTCAGCCGGCCATCCTTGCCGGTGCCCTTGATGGTGGAGGGATCGACCCCGTGTTCCAGCACTGCGCGGCGCACGGCGGGGGAGAGGGTCTGGTTGCCCGCATCCCCGGTGCTATCGTCGCCGCCGCTTGCACTTTCACCGCCGGCCTCGGCGCGCTGTTCCTTGCCTTCTTCGCGCTGCTGCTTCGCCCGCCCGGCTTCCTCGCCGCCGCCGGCAGGCGCTCCGCCTTCCTCGATTGTCGCGATGACTGCGCCGACTTCAACCGTATCGCCGATCTCGACGGTCAGCTTGCCCAGCACGCCCGCCACGGGGGAGGGGACTTCCACCGCAACCTTGTCGGTCTCCAGACTGACGATCGGCTCGTCCATCGCCACCGCGTCGCCGGGCTGTTTCAGCCATTCGCCGACGGTCGCTTCGGTTACCGATTCGCCCAGCGTGGGTACTTTGACGTCTTGTGTCATGCTCGCTCCGTCCCTTGGCGGGAATTATCTTTAATCACGAAAATGCCTTTTGCGCGCCGCCAGTATGGGGCTTGCCTTGTTTTGCACCCTTGCCAACCTGGGCTAGGTCAAGCGCGACCGAAACCAGCGCATCCTGCTGCGCCTTGTGGCGCGGGGCGTACCCTGTGGCGGGAGAAGCGGCGACTTCACGCCCGGCATAGATCGGGCGCATCCCGTCATGTCCGGCATCGCGCGCCGCCAGCTCGATCAGGCGGTCCACGAAGAACCACGCGCCGTTATTCTGCGGCTCTTCCTGACACCAGACAATTTCCTGCAGGTTTTTCATGCGCTTGAGGCGAACGGTCAGCGGTTCGCCGGGGAAGGGGTAAAGCTGCTCGATCCGCACGATCGAGACATCGTCGATGCCTTCCTCGTCGCGCTTCTCCATCAGATCGTAGGCGACCTTGCCGCTGCACAGCACCAGCCGGCGGATTTTCTCATCCGGAATTTCGGTGGTGTCGGACTTGATCCGCATGAAATGGTGTTCGCCCAGAAATTCGTCTGCCTCGCTCTTGGCGAGCGGGTGCCGCAGCAGGCTCTTGGGCGTCATGATGACCAGAGGCTTGCGGAACGGACGCAGCATCTGGCGGCGCAGCACGTGGAAGTAATTGGCCGGGGTGGTGATATTGCACACCTGGATATTGTCATTGGCGCAAAGCTGCAGAAACCTCTCCAGCCGGGCGGAGCTGTGTTCCGGCCCCTGGCCTTCGTAACCATGCGGCAACAGCATCACCAGGCCGTTGGCGCGCAGCCATTTCGCCTCCCCGGCCGCGATGAACTGGTCGATCATGATTTGCGCGCCATTGGCGAAATCGCCGAATTGCGCTTCCCACATCACCAGCGTTTTCGGGTCCGCCATGGCGAAACCATATTCGAAGCCGAGCACGCCATATTCGGAAAGGGTGGAATCATACACTTCGAACTTGCCGTGGGGCAGAGTGGTCAGCGGGATGTATTTTTCTTCGGTGTTCTGATCGACCCAGATCGAGTGACGCTGGCTGAACGTGCCGCGACCCGAATCCTGGCCGGACAGCCGGACGCCGTAACCCTCGGTCACCAGGCTGCCGAAGGCGAGCGCTTCCGCCGTGGCCCAGTCGAACCCTTCGCCGCTTTCGAACATCTCCGCCTTGGCCTTCAGCACCCGGCCCAGCGTCTTGTGAATGGTGTGCCCTTCGGGAACGCTGGTCAGCGTGCGGCCAAGGCTGTCCAACAGCTTCTTTTCGATCGCGGTATCGACGTTTCGGCGAGCGGTTTCCGGATCGGCGGGCTTGTGCAGGCCGCTCCAGCGTCCGGAGAACCAGTCGGCTTCGTTAGGCTTGTAGCTTTTGGACGCGGTGAAATCATCCTCCAGCTGAGCCACGAATTCATCGCGGAGCTGCTCGCCATAGCCTTCCTCGATCGTGCCTTCTTCGGCGAGGCGCTGCGAATAGAGCACGCTGACCTTGGGATGTTTGCGGATGGCGTCATACATCAGCGGCTGGGTGAATTTCGGCTCGTCGCCTTCATTGTGGCCGAAGCGGCGATAGCACCACATATCGACCACGACGTCGCGCTTGAACTTCTGCCGGTATTCCATCGCCAGTTTGGAAGCGAAGGTCACCGCTTCGGGATCGTCGCCATTGACGTGCAGGATGGGCGCCTGGACGCCCTTGGCGACATCGCTGGGATAGGGGCTGGAACGGGCGAATTTGGGGCTGGTGGTGAAGCCGATCTGGTTGTTCACCACGAAATGGATACACCCGCCGGTGGAATAGCCGCGCACGCCGGACAGGCCGAAACATTCCCATACCACGCCCTGGCCTGCAAAGGCCGCATCGCCGTGGATCAGTACGGGCAGAACCTGTTCGTGATCGTCCAGGTCGCTGCGGATCGCCTGCGCCGCGCGCGCCTTGCCCAGCACCACCGGATCCACCGCTTCCAGGTGGCTGGGGTTGGGGACGAGCGACATGTGCACGTTGATCCCGTCGAACTCGCGGTCGGTGCTGGTGCCGAGGTGGTATTTCACATCGCCCGAACCGCCGACATCGTCCGGGTTGGAACTGCCGCCGGAAAATTCGTGGAAGATCACCTTGTACGGCTTGGCCATCACGTTCGCGAGCACGTTGAGCCGCCCGCGATGCGCCATGCCGTAGATGATCTCGCGTACGCCCATCGCGCCGCCATATTTGATCACCGCTTCCAGCGCGGGGATCATGCTTTCGCCGCCATCCAGACCGAAACGCTTGGTGCCGACATATTTCTTGCCGAGAAAGGCCTCATACTGCTCGCCCCGGATCACGGCGGCGAGGATGGCTTTCTTGCCTTCGGGAGTGAACTGGATCGTTTCGCCGGGGCTTTCGAATTTTTCCTGCAGGAAGCGGCGCTCCTCCACATCGGAAATATGCATGTATTCCAGCCCGACCTTGCCACAATAATCGGCCTGCAGCTTGGCATAGAGCGTGCCGATGGCGACCCATTCGAAGCCCATATTGCCGCCGACATAGACTTCCAGGTCCTCTTGGCCGGCAAAGCCATGCCATTCCAGCTTGAGGTCTTCGGGCATTTCGCGGTTGGACAGGCCCAGCGGGTCCAGATCGGCTGCAAGGTGGCCGCGCACGCGGAACAGGCGGATCAGCAGCATCGCGCGCAGGGCGTTGTCGGCGGCCGCCTCGATCGCCTTGTCGTCGACCGGCTTGCCTGCCTTGGCGGCGGCTTGCTTGACCGCAAGCTTCATCGCCGTCGGGTCCAGACCGTCGGTCAGGTCGTCCTCGCCCGCCAGGTCCAGCGGCCATTTGGGATTGGCCCAGCTCGGCCCGGCCTGCGCCTTGCCTTGGTCGGGCAATTCGGGGAGGAAATCGTGGCTTTCGTTACCCATCAGAGGCACCTTTTAGCGCCGGTTTACGTCCGGCTGTTTCTTGGCAATGCGCCAGACACGTCCTTGCTCCCGAAAGGCCGGGCGCGTGGGTCAGGCCATTTCCTTCAGCATCGCATCGAGCGTGGTGCCGAGTTCGCTGGGGGAGGGGGAGACGCGGATGCCTGCTTCTTCCATCGCCGCGATCTTGTCGTCAGCGCCGCCCTTGCCGCCCGAAACGATCGCGCCCGCATGGCCCATGCGGCGGCCCGGAGGCGCGGTGCGGCCTGCGATGAAGCCGACGGTCGGCTTGCGGCGACCGCGCTTGGCTTCGTTGGCGAGAAATTCTGCGGCTTCTTCTTCGGCGCTGCCGCCGATTTCGCCGATCATGATGATCGATTTGGTGTCATCGTCGGACAGGAACAGGTCCAGCACGTCGATAAAGTTGGTCCCGTTGACCGGATCGCCGCCGATGCCGACTGCGGTGGTCTGGCCGAGGCCGACCTGCGTGGTCTGGTGGACTGCCTCGTAAGTCAGCGTGCCGGAGCGGCTGACCACGCCGACGCTGCCCTTCTTGAAGATGGAGCCGGGCATGATGCCGATCTTGCATTCTTCCGGCGTGAGTACGCCAGGGCAGTTCGGCCCGATCAGGCGCGATTTGGAGCCCTCCAGCGCAGCCTTCACGCGGACCATGTCGAGCACCGGAATACCCTCGGTAATGGCGACGATCAGTTCCATCTCGGCATCGATAGCCTCGCAAATGGCATCGGCGGCAAAAGGCGGGGGTACGTAGATGCACGAGGCGGTCGCGCCAGTCGCTTCCTTCGCATCGCCTACCGTGTTGAAATTGGGCAACCCGATATGCGTGGTGCCGCCTTTACCCGGCGTAACACCCGCCACCATCTGCGTCCCGTAATCGAGCGCCTGCTGCGTGTGGAACGTGCCGGTGTCACCCGTCATACCCTGGGTGATGACCTTGGTGGATTTATCTACGAGGATGGACATTCAACTGTCTCCGAATTGCCTGTTTTTATTCTGAAATTGACGGGAAATGAAAGCCAAGAAAAATATTAGCCAACCGATTGCGATTGGCCCCATCACAATCATGACGACCAACGGGCCATATGGATCTTTGAATATTGGTAGCCCAACTGTCGTTAGCTCGATCCATATGAGCAGAAGAACAAACGGAAAGGAAAAAGCGACTCCAAGCATCCACAACCCGCGCCGGCCAAGACGGAACATTGCGACCCAAAGCGCTATAATGGCGAAAACAATCAGCCAGCCGATATAGGTCAACGGACCGATCATCCGAGCGAGCTATCCAGCCCCTTGCACGCCTCAAGCAGCTCCTCGACGGCGTCGGTGCTGACCTTGAGGTTGCTGCGCTCTTCGTCGCTCAGTTCGATTTCAATCACGTCTTCCGTGCCGCCCGCGCCGATAACGGTGGGGACGCCGACATACAGGCCATCGAGGCCGTATTTGCCTTCGACATAGGACGCCGATGGCAGGATGCGCTTCTGGTCGCCGAGATAGGCTTCGGCCATGCTGATCGCGCTGGTGGCGGGGGCGTAATAGGCCGAGCCGTTGCCCAGCAGCTTCACGATTTCGCCGCCGCCTGCGCGGGTGCGCGCCACGATTTCATCGAGGCGATCTTCGGAAATGCCCTTGATCTTGGCCATGTCCTTCACCGGGATACCGTTGATCGTGGAATAGCTGAGCACAGGCACCATCGTATCGCCGTGGCCGCCCAGCACGAAGGCGTTCACATCCTTGACCGAGCATTCGAATTCCCACGCCAGGAAGGTTGCGAAACGCGCGCTATCCAGCACGCCCGCCATGCCGACCACCTTGTTATGCGGCAGGCCGGAAAATTCGCGCAATGCCCAGACCATCGCATCGAGCGGGTTGGTAATGCAGATCACGAATGCGTCCGGCGCGTTGTTCTTGATGCCTTCGCCGACCGACTTCATCACTTTCAGATTGATACCCAGCAGATCGTCGCGGCTCATTCCCGGCTTGCGCGGAACACCGGCGGTCACGATGATGACATCCGCGCCCGCGATATCGGCGTAATCATTGGATCCGGTGATCTTCGCGTCGAAACCCTCGATCGGGCCGCATTGCGACAGGTCCAGCGCCTTGCCCTGCGGCATACCTTCGGCGATGTCGAACAGGACGATGTCGCCCATTTCCTTCTTCGCAGCGAGGTGGGCGAGCGTGCCGCCGATCATGCCGGAGCCGATAAGGGCGATTTTCTTGCGGGCCATGGGTGTGGGTGCCTTTCGCTATACGCTTCGCTTGAGGCCGCAACACGGCCCAGGGTTGAACGCGGAAAGCCACCAGACGAGCGGCGACCCCCGATAATTGCGGCCACCGGCCTAGGCTTGCAAAAGCCCGTTTGCAACCGCGAAACGGACCCGGTTCGCGGTATCTTTGCGAGTGCTTTTCAATAGCGATAAGGCGCGTCAGCCCGCCATACTGGATCGACGCAGATAAGCGCCGTTCGTTCCCGTCCGAGCGCTGCCTGACTGGCGAGCGGTTCAGGCAAACGCGCGGCTCGGGTGGACAAAGCGGCTCGGTAACCGGCAGGCGCTCTACCAGCGCCGCGCGCGGCGGTCTATTCGAAGGTCCGCCCGACATTCATCAAGTTGCGCTGCGCATCCGTGACCTCGCCGATAATCTTGCGCATGAACCAGGCCGAACCAGCCATGAGGATGCTGGCAAGGATCGATAGTCCGACATTGGCAATGGGCGGGGTCGTCCAGAAAACGCCCGGCATCGTGTCCACCACACCCACGAACAGCAGCACCAGCAACAGCAGCGATCCGGCCAGATGGCAGGTCCACCAGGATGCTCCGTCGGGAACGCTGGAGCGCGACAATTCAGGTATCTCCGCATGGCTGCGATTATGCAGCTCGCGCATGGACAGGAACGGTACGAACAGATTGGCGATCGGCACGAAGAAACTCCCCACCGACCAGCCGGGCGAATAAGCGAGTTCCTCCAACCCCGCCCGGGAGAGGTTTGCGCGGGCGCGGTAGAACCATACCAGCACACCGATCCCCGCCAGCAGGAAAATGAGGAATTCAGCGAGGCCGACCAGACGGGACATGGCCAACGCGATGAATATCGATTGCTGGGGCAGGATATCCAGAAATACGAGCGCCGAGGCGATGGCTGGCAGGATTCCGATGCCAACGACCGCAATGTACACCAGCAACATGATGCGCGTGTAGTTGTGCCAGCCAGACAGCTCGGCCTGAGGCTGAATTGCTGCTGGTGTTCTCGGTTGTGCCTGCGCGGCAGTGTTCATCTGCGTGTCCCCCAAAAGAAATCCCCGCGCAATCAATGCGCGGGGACCGTTTTTCTTGCAAATGGCAGAGGGTGGTTATCCCCGTGCGCTGCTCGGCGCGCCGTCGGGGCCGAGCACTTCCTGCATCGCCTTCAGGATCGCCTGGCTCTGCTCTGCACCCGATTGCGGTGCGCGCAGATTGGACTGCTCGGAGATTTTTTCCCAATTGGCGGCAAAACCTTCGACGTTGCGATCTTCTTCCTTCAGCCAGACCGCATCGTTCATCATCACCCATGCCGAGTGGAAACCACCCGCTCCGGCACCGACGATGGCGTTGCTGGGCGCATCTTCGCTGACCAGGAACAGCGCGGCGGGGGCGACGTTTTCCGGGCTGAACAGTTCGAACGCCTGTTCCGGGAAAATATCCTGCGTCATGCGCGTACCGGCAACCGGGCTGAGCGAGTTGCAGCGAATGTTGTATTTCGCGCCTTCAAGGTGCAGCGTCTTGGTCAGGCCGGCGAGGCCCAGCTTGGCCGCGCCGTAATTGGCCTGGCCGAAATTGCCGAACAGCCCGGTGGAGCTGCTGGTCATCAGAATGCGGCCATAGGCCTGCTCGCGGAACAGGTCCCAGCAAGCCTTGGTGGCATAGGCGCTGCCCAGCAGATGGACGCGGACCACGAATTCGAAATCCTCGGGGCTCATCTTGGCGAAGCTTTTGTCGCGCAGCACACCGGCATTGTTGATCAGGATGTGGACACCGCCCCATTTTTCCTTCGCATCGGCGACCATCTTTTCCATCTGGTCGTATTCGGTGACGCTGGCACCATTGGCCATCGCCTCGCCGCCGGCTTTCTCGATTTCCTCGACAACTTGCGCGGCTGCATCCGAAGTGCCCGTGCCATCGCGCGAACCGCCCAGATCGTTGACCACGACCTTGGCGCCGCGGCGGGCCAGTTCAAGCGCATATTCGCGGCCCAGACCGCCGCCTGCGCCGGTGACGATGGCGACTTTATCCTTGAACGAAATGGTCATGCAAATTCTCCATTGATGGCTGGCCCGCTTTCCGCGCGCGTAAACTATGGCCAGCGAGGTCGCATTTTCGGTGCGGCATTGCAACAGGGCGCGCCGTGCTTGGCGATTCCGTAACGGCGCTGGCGCGATCCGGACTGGCTACAGCGCGATCAACGCCGCTTCAAGCTCGCTCAGCGAATCGATCACGCCGTCCGCGCCAAGCTCGTCCGGCAGCCTGTCGCAATAGCCATAGGCGGCGGCGATCACCGGGACCTTCGCTGCCTTTGCGGCCATCACATCGTAAGTGCTGTCGCCGACAAAGGCCATGCGCCCGCCGCCGCAACGCTTCCTCGCCTCGAGGATCGGATCGGGCTCCGGCTTGGCCCGGCCTTTGCCCATGGTGTCGCCGCCGATGATAGTCACGAAGCGATCGGCAAGGCCCAGTTGGGTGAGGATATCGGTGGCGAAACTTTCGAACTTGTTGGTCACCACCGCCATCTGGACGCCATGCCCGGCAAGCGCCTCCAGGCATTCCAGCGCGCCGGGATAGGGGCGCGAGTGCACCGCATTGTTTTGCGCGTAATAAGTCAGCATTTGCTTGTAGAGCGGGCGAAACTCATCCTCCGGCAATCCCCCCTGCGCCTCCACTGCGCGGGCGAGCATGATCTTCGCCCCGCCGCCGATCAGGTCCGTCGCGCTGTCCGCCGGCACCGGATCGAACCCTGCCAGGCCCAGCGCATGGTTCACCGCCGCGCCCAGGTCGCGGTGCGTTTCAAGCAGCGTGCCGTCGAGGTCGAAGCCGACGATGTCGAAAGGAAAATCGCGCATGGTGTTTATCATCTTGGGGCGCGATGGGCGAAGGTTCTTCAAACCGCAAGCTATCGGTGGCATTGGGCGCCCTATGACCGATAAACTTCCATTCGCCGCCATCATCCTCGCCGCGGGCAAGGGCACTCGCATGAAGAGCGATCTGCACAAGGTGCTCCACCCCATCGCGGGCCGCCCGATGCTGCTGCATCTGCTCGACAGTTTCGCCGAGCTTGGTCCCGAGCGCACCGTGGTGGTCGCAGGCGATCGGCGCGAGCAGCTGGACGAGGCGCTGGCGGGGCGCGACGTGAGCGTTGCAGTGCAGGAACCGCAGCTGGGCACCGCACACGCGGCGCTCATGGCAAAGGATGCGCTGGACGGGTTTTCGGGACTGGTGATGGTGTGTTTCGGCGATTGTCCGATGCTGACCGCGCCGACTGTCGAACGGCTGGTGGGCGCGCTGACGGGCGATGCGCGCGTCGCCGTGCTCGGCTTCCGGCCCCGCGACACGCTCGCCTATGGCCGGATCATCGCCGATGATGATGGCCCTGAGCCGCGAGAAGTGCGCAAGATGGTCGAACACAAGGATGCCAGCGCGCAGGAGCGAGCCTGCACGCTGTGTAATTCCGGCGTGATCGTGGCCCATACCGACGATATCTGGCGTTTGCTGGACAGCGTCGACAACGACAATTCAGCCGGCGAATATTACCTCCCCGATGTGGCCACAAAAGCCATCGCCGAAGGAGCCCGCGTAGTCGCCGTGGAAACCGATCCGGCGGAAGTGGCCGGGATCAACAGCCGCGCCGAACTCGCCGCCGCCGAAGCGCAGTGGCAGGAATTTCGCCGGGCCGAGGCAATGGCTGAAGGCGTGTCGCTGAAGGCTCCCGAAACCGTGTTCTTCAGCTTCGACACCCAGCTTGGCCGCGATGTAACGATCGATCAGAACGTGGTCTTCGGCCCCGGCGTGAGTGTGGCGGACGGCGCCCATATCAAGAGCTTCAGCCATATCGAAGGCGCCACTATCGGGCAGGGCGCACAAGTCGGCCCCTTCGCTCGGTTGCGCCCCGGCGCGGTGCTTGAAAAAGATGCGTTCATCGGCAATTTCGTCGAGATGAAAAATGCGGTTCTGGGCGAGGGAGCAAAGGCCAGCCATCTAACCTATCTGGGCGATGCCGAGGTGGGCGCGGGCGCGAATATCGGCGCGGGGACAATCACCTGCAATTATGACGGCTATTTCAAGCACAAGACCGTGATCGGCGAACGCGCCTTCATCGGCAGCAACTCCGCACTGATCGCCCCGGTGAAGATCGGCGCGGATGCTATCGTGGCGGCCGGCAGCGCCGTCAGCCGCGACGTGGCCGATGGAGAGCTGCGGATGGTGCGCGCAGAACAATTGATGAAGCCCGGCTGGGCCGACCGCTTCCATGACGCGATGAAGAAGAAAAAAGGGGCGGGGAAGCAAGCCGCGGAGAAGAAGGGCTGAGCGACGATCCGCTTTGCTGCTGGCTGTGCCAACGCCCGTTCGGGGCGAAGGTGCAGTGGCATCACACCGTGCCGAAATCGAAGAAGGGACGCGAGACGGTTCCGGTCCATCCGATCTGTCACAAGACGATCCATCGCAGCTTCACCAATGCCGAGCTGGCACGAATCGGCGCCGATCGGGCGCGGTTGATGGAGAGCGAGGAACTGGCGCGCTTTGTGCGCTGGGTGGCGGGCAAACCGCCCGATTTCAACGCGAAGGTGCGCTGAGTTTATGACGGCGTCTATGACGGCGGCCCTCGTCTGAGGAACCGCTACACCTCCCAATCGCTTTCTGACCGAGCAGCATGAGGAGCGAAGCATGAAAATTTCAAAATGGGCATTGGCGGGCGCGGCTGTCGCGGCCCTTGGCACGGTGGCCTACGCCCAATATCGCAGCAATTCCGAAGAGCCGGACTATACCTCCATCCAGAAAGACGGCGCGATAGAGCTACGCGATTATCCTGCGCTGGTGGTGGCGGAGGTTACTCATATCGGCGATCGCCGCCGTGCGGCCGGTGCCGGGTTCCGGCGGTTGGCGGCCTATATCTTCGCGCAGGATCGACCGGGCGCGAAGATCGCCATGACCGCGCCGGTCCTGCAGGACCAGACGCAGAAAATCGCGATGACCTCTCCGGTCATACAAGATGCCGAGCAGGGCGGGGCGTGGCGAACGCGCTTCATCATGCCGCCCGAATACACACTCGATACGCTTCCCGAAGCTGCCGAAGACATTACCCTGACAGAGCTGCCCGCACGGCGGATGGCGGCGATTCGCTTCAGCGGAAGCGGCAACGGCGCCGATCTGCGCGAGAACGAGGATTTGCTGCGATCATGGATAGCCGCGCAGGACGGGCTCAGCATTACGGGCGAGCCGGAATTCGCCTTTTACGATGCGCCGATGGTCCCGCCGCCGATGCGCCGCAACGAGGTGATGATACCGGTCGCCTCCGAGTAACCTCTGAAACGATAGAGGCGGCCCTTCTTGCGAAAGGCCGCCTCTATTGCGTCAGTTGTGATACGAGTTCCTGCTAGGGATCAGGCGGCGACCTTCTCCGCCAGCACGGTCAGTCCGTTCTCGCCAACCTCGGCAAAACCGCCTTCGACCTGGATGGTTTCCGGTTCGCCGCCCTCGGTCTTGTAGACCTGTACCGCGCCGTCGCGGATGGTCGACATGAAGGGCGCGTGGCCTTCCAGCACACCGAATTCGCCCTCCGCACCGGGGACGACCACCATATGGACGTCTTCGGAGCGCTCAAGCTTGGCCGGTGTGACGAGTTCGAAATGCAGCGCCATAATCAGGCGTCCTCGGCCATCTTCTCTGCCTTGGCGACAGCCTGATCGATCCCGCCGACCATGTAGAAGGCGCTTTCGGGCAGATGGTCGTATTCGCCTTCCACGACGGCCTTGAAGCTCTTCACCGTGTCTTCCAGCGCGACGAACACGCCGGGAATGTTGGTGAACACTTCGGCCACGTGGAATGGCTGGCTGAGGAACTTCTGGATCTTGCGCGCGCGCTGGACGGTCAGCTTGTCCTCTTCGGACAGCTCGTCCATCCCCAGAATGGCGATGATGTCCTGCAGGCTCTTGTACTTCTGCAGCGTTTCCTGGACCTTACGAGCCGTCTCGTAATGTTCCTGGCCGACGACGCGCGGTTCCAGCACGCGGCTGGTCGAATCGAGCGGATCGACCGCCGGGTAGATGCCCAGCTCCGAAATTGCGCGGTTCAACGTGGTGGTCGCGTCCAAGTGAGCGAACGAGGTTGCCGGGGCAGGGTCGGTCAAATCATCTGCGGGAACGTAGATGGCCTGGACCGAGGTGATCGAGCCCTTGTTGGTCGAGGTGATCCGCTCCTGCAGGTTGCCCATGTCGGTGGACAGCGTCGGCTGATAGCCCACGGCGGAAGGAATACGGCCAAGCAGCGCGGACACTTCCGAACCGGCTTGCGTAAAGCGGAAGATGTTATCCACGAAGAACAGCACGTCCTGGCCTTCCTCGTCGCGGAAATATTCGGCCATCGTCAGGCCGGACAGCGCCACGCGGGCACGCGCGCCCGGAGGTTCGTTCATCTGGCCGAACACCAGCGCCACCTTGGAGCCTTCGGAAATCGCCTCGCCAGCTTCGTTCTTGGCGATCACGCCTGCGTCGAGGAATTCGTGATAGAGATCGTTGCCCTCGCGGGTCCGCTCACCCACGCCGGCGAAGACGGACACGCCGCCATGACCCTTGGCGATGTTGTTGATCAGTTCCTGGATCAGCACGGTCTTGCCCACGCCGGCACCGCCGAACAGGCCGATCTTGCCGCCGCGTGCATAGGGCGCGAGCAGGTCGATCACCTTGATGCCGGTGACGAGGATGGCCGCTTCGGTGGACTGGTCCACAAAGGCGGGCGCTTCGGCATGGATCGGATTGGCCTTTTCCGCGCCGACAGGGCCGCGTTCGTCGATCGGCTCGCCAATCACATTCATGATGCGGCCGAGCGTCTTGGGGCCAACGGGCACCGAAATTTGGCTGCCGGTATTGATGACTTCCTGCCCGCGCGTGAGACCTTCGGTCGCGTCCATCGCGATGGTGCGCACGGTGTTCTCACCGAGATGCTGCGCAACTTCGAGAACGAGCGTCTTGTCGCCATTCTTGGTTTCCAGCGCGGCAAGAATCGCGGGCAATTCACCGGGGAACTGCACGTCAACAACAGCGCCGATAACCTGGGAAATCGTGCCGTTGCCGGTCACATTGGGGCGTTCCATTACGGGGGCGGTGGCCATGTCTTTTTCCTTAGCCTGAATTACAGCGCTTCCGCGCCAGCAATAATTTCAATGAGTTCGGTGGTGATCGCTGCCTGGCGGCTGCGGTTGTACTGGATGGTCAACTTGTCGATCAGCTCGCCCGCATTGCGCGTGGCGTTGTCCATTGCGGTCATCGAAGCGCCCTGTTCGGATGCCTCGCGCTCCAGCAGGCTGCCGAACAGCTGCGTCTTGACGTAGCGGGGGAGCAATTCTTCGAGGATCGCTTCCTCATCCGGTTCATATTCCACCACCGCATCCGACGCCTCTGCGGTTTCGGGGGCGGGGACGGGGATGAGCTGCTGCGTCACCGGGTTCTGCACCAGTGCGGACTGGAAGATCGGATAGACCAGATGCGCGATATCGAACTCGCCTGCTTCGAACCGCTCGATCAGATCGGCGGCGATAGCTTCGGCTTCCTCGAAGCCCGGCTGGCGGACATCGGAGGTGTCGAACATGTTCCGGATGCGGTTGGCATAGTCGCGCTTGATCGGCGCGCGGCCTTTCTTGCCGACGAGATAGAAGCTGACATCCTTGCCATCGTCGATCAGCTTGCGCGCCTGCGCTTTGGCTTCCTTGACGATGTTGGAGTTCAGACCGCCGCACAGCCCCTTGTCGGTGTTGACGACGACCAGCAGATGCTTGCGGTCATCGCCTGTTCCGGCGAGCAGCCGGGGTGCGCCGTCGCCGCTGACCTTGCCGGCCAGCGAAGCCATCACCGTGCTCAGCCGCTCCGCATAGGGACGCGCCTGTTCGGCAGCCGCTTGTGCACGGCGCAGCTTGGCTGCCGCGACCATCTGCTTGGCCTTGGTGATCTTCTGGGTCGATTTAACCGACCCGATCCGATCCTTGAGTTCTTTAAGCGATGCCATCAAATCAGTCCTTGGAGCGCAACCTTATGCGAACTGCTTGGCGAAAGTGTCGAGCGCGTCGACGGTGCGCTTCTTCACATCGTCTTCGAACTTCTTGCTGGTGCGAATATCGTCCAGTACATCGGCGTGATTGCTGCGCATGAAGGCGAGCATCTGCGCTTCGTAATCATTCACCCGGTCGACCGGAACGGTATCCAGATAACCGTTGGTGCCGGCAAAGATCGACACGGTCTGCTCTTCGAACGGCATGGGGCTGAACTGCGGCTGCTTGAGCAGCTCGGTCAGGCGCGCACCGCGGTTGAGCAGCTTCTGCGTCGAGGCGTCGAGGTCCGAACCGAACTGGGCGAAGGCAGCCATTTCGCGATATTGCGCCAGGTCCAGCTTCATCGAGCCGGAAACCTTCTTCATCGCCTTGGTCTGCGCGGCCCCGCCCACGCGGGACACCGACAGGCCGACGTTGATCGCCGGGCGGATGCCCTGGTAGAACAGGTCGGTTTCGAGGAAGATCTGGCCATCGGTGATCGAAATCACGTTAGTCGGGATGTAGGCGGACACGTCGCCCGCCTGCGTTTCGATGATCGGCAGCGCGGTCAGCGAACCGTGACCCTCGGCCTTGTTCATCTTCGCGGCGCGCTCGAGCAGGCGAGAGTGGAGATAGAACACATCGCCCGGATAGGCTTCGCGGCCCGGAGGACGGCGCAGCAGCAGCGACATCTGGCGGTAGGCGACGGCCTGCTTGGAAAGATCGTCATACACGATCACGGCGTGCATACCGTTGTCGCGGAAGAATTCGCCCATCGCGCAGCCGGTGTAAGGTGCGAGATATTGCAGCGGAGCAGGCTCCGAAGCGGTGGCGGCGACCACGATGGAATATTCCATCGCGCCGTTTTCTTCCAGGCTCTTCACGATCTGGGCAACGGTGGAACGCTTCTGGCCCACGGCAACATAGATGCAGTAGAGCTTCTGGCTCTCGTCGTCGCCCTTATGCGCGTCCTTCTGGTTGATGAAGGTATCGATCGCGACGGCAGATTTGCCAGTCTGACGGTCACCGATAATCAGCTCGCGCTGGCCGCGGCCCACGGGAACGAGTGCGTCGATCGCCTTGAGGCCCGACTGCACCGGCTCGCTGACGGATTCGCGCGGGATGATACCCGGCGCCTTCACTTCGACACGGCTCCGCTCGGTCGTTTCGATCGGGCCCTTGCCGTCGATAGGGTTGCCCAGCGCATCGACCACGCGGCCCAGCAGTGCCTTGCCGACGGGAACGTCCACGATGGTTTCGGTACGCTTGACCTCGTCGCCTTCCTTGATCTCGGCATCGGAGCCGAAGATCACCACGCCGACATTGTCCGCTTCCAGGTTCAGCGCCATGCCCTGAACGCCGTTGGAAAATTCGACCATTTCACCGGCCTGGACCTTATCGAGGCCGTGGATACGGGCGATGCCGTCACCGACGCTCAGCACGGTGCCGATTTCGGTTTCTTTCGCTTCGGTGCCGAAATTGGCGATCTGGTCCTTGATGACCTTGGAGATTTCTGCGGCGCGGATTTCCATGGAAGTACCTCTTCAAAAGCCACCGCTTAAGCGGCGGGAGCCTTCATTTGCTGTGCAAGCGAGTTGAGACGGGAGCGGATCGAGGCGTCGATACGCTTCGATCCGATGGTGACGACGAGGCCGCCGAGCAGGTCGGGGTCCACGTTGGATGTGAGTTTGACGGTGCGGCCTTCGCGCGCGGTCAGCTTGGTCTTGAGCGCCGCGATCTGGTCGTCGGTCAAGGGGTGGGCGCTGGTGACTTCGGCAGTAACCTCGCCGCGCTGCGCGGCAGCAATGGCATGGAAGGCGCGGATCATGGCGGGCAAGTCGCCGAGCCGGCGGTTTTCCGCCAGCACACCGATGAAGCGGGTGGCCAGCTCGGAAAGCTTCAGCGCCTTCGCCACGCCCTGCAGCGCGGCACCAGCGGCACCACGCGATATTTGCGGGTTGGTGGTCAGCGCGCGCAAATCATCCGATTCGCGCAGCGCCTGCTGCAGCGTGCCAAGGTCCGATTCGACTGCCGAAACGGTGCCCGCTTCCGAAGCGAGATCGAACAGGGCCGAAGCATAGCGGCCTGCCAGGCTAGCCTGAATACCGGCGGAAATCTCCACGCGTCCCTTATCCTTCTACGCTCGGGTGAAAAAGCTGTGTTGTCGCTCGCGATGATATGCCCGGTTACGGGCTCTCGCAAAGCTGGCGCGCGCCTAGCATCGGGCCGAAAGCGATGCAAGCCGAGTCCTCGCCCGAAGCGGCTATGGCTCTTCAAAACAGGGATGAGTTGCGCTATGCCACTGGCATATCGAGTGGCGACAAGCCGCCGAAACGGGAGAGAGAGAATGCAGCTGACCCCACTGGCCCCGCTTTGCGGCGCGGAAACACACGATGTCCAGATGCGCGAGCTGGAAGGCGATTCGCTGGAGCAGTTGAAGCAGGCGGTATACCAGCACGGCGTGGTGGTGCTGCGCGGACAGGAGCTCAGCCAGCAGGACCATCTCGATTTCGCGCGTCGCTGGGGCGGGATCGATGTGAACCAGTATTTTCCGCTGGAGCAGGAATTTCCCGAAATCGCGGTCGTGCGCAAGAAACCGGACCAGGAAACCAATATTGGCGGCGCTTGGCATACCGACCATTCCTACGACCAGATCCCGGCGATGGGCTCCATCCTCGTTGCGCGCGTGCTGCCGCCCAAGGGTGGGGACACGCTCTATGCTCATATGGGCGCGGCCTATGACGCGCTGCCGCAGGACCTGAAGGACGAAATTGCCTGGTTGGAGGCGTTCCACACCGCCGACCATGTTTACAAGGCCGACGGCCTCTACGCCCAAACCGACATGGGCAAGGATCTGCGCGGACAGGATCAGAAAACCGGCGCCACCCACCCGATCGTGATCCGTCACCCGGTGACGGGGCGCAAGCTGCTTTATGTTAACAGTGCCTTTACGATCAATATCGTCGGCCGGTCGCGCGAGGAGAGCCTCCCACTGCTTGGCCGTCTATACGAGCATGCCAGCAACCCCGATTTCCAGTGCCGCGTGGTGTGGGAACCGGGGTCGGTCGCGATTTGGGATAACAGGGTGACGTGGCACAATGCGGTGAACGACTATCACGGCCACGCGCGGGAGATGCACCGGATCACGCTGTCGGGCCAAGCGCTGGCGGCTTAGTTACCGCTAAGCTCGCACCGATACACCAGCCGCTCGTTCGGGCGATCGGGCAGCAACGCCGATACGCTGCCTTGCATGTCGCCCAGCCGGTTCGCGGCGTCCGGTGTTTCGCATGCCGGGGCGGTGTAGCTGCCCCTGGCGGTGCGGGCGGCACTCATCGCGGTGCGGCCGAGCAGAAAGCGGTCCACGCGGAAGCTGGCCCCGATATCAGAGCCATCCGGATCGAAGCGGTTGACCGATACCGCATCTTCCTCATTCGGCACGAATAGCCGCGACCAGTCCCCTGCGACCAGTCCATATTGGGTGCGTTCGTTGACACAGCCATCGGCGCGCCAGTCAAACTCCAGTTCCTCGATTGGATCGCCGGTGATGCGGCTGCGCGTGAGATCGAGCGTGCAGAGATAAGTGCCCTCCTGCGCGTCGCGGGCAATCGGCGGAGCGGTGCTGTCATCCTGCGGCTGGTTCAGCGCTGCGGAAACCCTGCGATCGATCTCGTCGAGGCCGGGCCGCGTGAACCACAGCGCCAGCGCGGCCATGATCGCGGCCGCGCTGATCGTGCCAGCGATCATCAGGCGTTTCTCGTTTGCACCAGCGGCCTCGCGCGCCTGCCAGCCGACCAGCCCTGCGCCGATACCGATCAGCAGCAGGACCGCCGCCATCGCCATTACATTTTCGCGGTCAGCAGCCACCGATTGCTCTGCCTCCAGCTGCGCCCGCTCGCGCGTCTGGCGGGTGACTTCCGCGGCGGCCGACAGGTCGGCGCGCGCGGCAGCCTGCTCGCGCTCGATCCGCATCCGCTCGGCCTCGTCCAGCTCGGCCAGGCTGCGGCACGGCATCGTATTGACGCGCGGCTCTATATCATTGGCGCGCAGGAAGGGCAGCAGCTCGCGGGTGGAGACTGCAAAATAGAACTCCGCATCGGTCCCGTCCGAATCGGCGCCGAAGCTGTTCACGCCCAGCACCCGCCCGCATCCATCCAGCAGCGGCCCGCCCGAATTGCCCGCCGCAATCGGCGCGGTATGCAGGATCGTGTCGAACAGGCGCGACGGGCGGCGGCCGGAGATGAAGCCGCGGCTTTTCACCGGGGGCTGCGCGCGAAAAATATCCGCGGCGTTGAGCCCCTGCGCCATATCGACATTGCGGGGATAGCCGACCGCCGATACTTCGCCGCTGTCGCCCGCCGCATTTCCAGCGATCGTCAGCGGTGCCAGACGCAAGCTCCCGGTAATCTGCACCAGCGCCAAATCGTTGCGCGGGCTGAGCGCGACGGGGCGCGCATCCGATGCTTCCTCTCCCTCTGCCGGGACGATGCCGATGCGCAGCGTCGGGTCTTGCACCACCTCGCGGACGACATGGGCATTGGTTACGATATGGGTGGAGCTGACCGCGAAGCCGGTGCCATGGCTGACCGGGAACACCTCGCCATCTTCCTCGCCGATTATCACCACGCGCACCACACCGCGCGCCGCCGCATCGATATCGGCCGGCTCTCCCAATGCCGGTGCTGCGGCAAACAGAATGCCGAACGTGACGCCGACGAGAATAGCGAAGAGCAAGTTGATGCGAGCCATGACGCCGCCTCTATCGGCCAATCGGCTTTGAAAGCAAGATTCGGGAAGCGCGGCCTGCATGATTACGATATTACCAAGTCACGATGGACGACGCCGCCTCCAACAATCCTCCAGAGCGCCCCGATCCGGGCGAGGCATGGGCCGCGTTCGAGGGGAAGGACCGCCGCCGCGATGGCGATTTCGTGGGTGCAGTGCGGACCACCGGTATCTATTGCAAGCCAAGTTGCCCGGTTAGAAATCCGCTACGCAAGAACGTCGAATTTTTCATTCATGCCCGCGATGCCCGCGCAGCCGGTTACCGCGCCTGCCTGCGCTGCCGTCCGGACGATCTGGGCCGCGACCGCGAGGCGGTGCTGCACGCGCTTGCGCGGCTGGCGCGGGCCGATGGGCCGGTTGCGCTGGGTGCGCTGGCGGCGGAGGCGGGTTACGCGCCGCATCATTTCCAGCGCCTGTTCCGCCGCGATGTCGGGATTACTCCGGCGCAATATGGCAAGGCTTTGCGCGCCCGAACCGCACAGGAAAGGCTATGCGAGGCGGAAACGATCACCGCCGCGCTTTACGATGCGGGCTTCAGTTCGAGCTCGCGGTTTTACGATTTGATGGAAGGACGGCTGGGGATGAGCGCATCGGCATGGAAAGATGGCGGGCGCGGTGCGACGATCCGCTGGGCAGTGGTGCCGACCTATCTGGGCGAAATGCTGGTCGCTGCCACCGATAAGGGCGTGTGCCGCCTGTCTTTCGAAGAAGGGCGCGAGGAGCTGGAACGTCGCTTCCCCAACGCCGAACTAATCGAAGGCGGGGCAGACTTCGCATCTTTGGTCGAGCAAGTGGTCGCCGCGGTCGAGCGACCCGGAGATGCCCGCCACATCCCGCTGGACGTGCAAGGCACTGCATTCCAGGAGGCGTGCTGGCAAGCCTTGCGCGAAATTCCGGCAGGAGAAACCCGCACCTACGCCGAGATCGCGGCAGCAGCGGGCAACCCGAAAGCGGTCCGCGCAGCAGGCAGCGCCAATGGAGCGAATAACGTTGCCGTCCTGATCCCCTGCCACCGCGTCATCCGCAGCGATGGGTCGATTGGCGGCTATGCTTATGGCGAGAAGGTCAAGCGCGAATTGTTGAGGCGGGAAAGCACCCCAGCGGGTTAATCGCGTGCCCAGCCATCCTTCGCAGGCTCCAGCGTTTCCAGAAACGCCTCGGCGCTGTCCAGATACTCCGCTTGCCGCTCTTCTCCCATCCGGTCCCAGTTGGAATAGATCCGGCTAACGCGATTGTTCTTTTCCAGCCGCTCGCGGTGCTGGTCCATAAAATGCCAGTAAAGCGCGTTGAAGGGGCAGGCGCCTTCCCCGGTTTTCTTCGACACCGAATAGACGCAGTCGCCGCAATAATTGCTCATCTTGTTGATGTAATTTCCGCTGGCGGCGTAGGGCTTGCTCGCTAGCTTGCCGCCATCGGCGTAGAGCACCATCGCGGCCACGTTGGGCAGTTCGACCCATTGATAGGCATCGGCGTATACGATCAGATACCAGTCCTGGACCTGGCGCGGGTCCAGCCCGGCGATCAGCGCGAAATTACCCAGCACCATCAGCCGCTGGATATGATGCGCATGTGCATTGTCGAGCGTGGAGCGAACCGCATCCGCCAGGCAGCGCATATCGGTTTCGCCGGTCCAGTAAAATTCGGGCAGCGGGCGGTGGGCGTCCAGCGCATTGTCGCTTTCCAGAAATGGCATGAAGCGCCAGTAGAAGCCGCGCACATATTCGCGCCAGCCGATGATCTGGCGGATGAACCCCTCCACCGCGTTGAGCGGCGCATTGCCCTCGTAATATTCCTTCGCCGCACGCTCGCACAGATCGATCGGATCGAGCAGGCCCAGATTGATGCTGGTCGATAGCATGGAGTGGAACAAATCGTCCTCTCCATACACCATCGCATCCTGATAGTCGCCGAAGCAGGGGAGGCGCTCGGCAAAGAAGGCATCGGCGGTATCTTCGGCCTCGTCACGGGTGACGGGCCATCCGAAAGAGTCGAGGCTGCCGACGTGATCGGCGAATTGGCCCTCGACCAGTGCGATCACTTCGCAGGTTATGGCGTCCGGTTCGAACAAGGGTCGCTGCGGCGCGGAGAGGCCATCTTTGGGCGGTTTGCGGTTTTCGCTATCGTAATTCCACTCGCCGCCTTCCGGCTTGTCGCCGTCCATCAGCAGGCCGGTCTTGCGGCGCATCTCGCGGTAGAAGAACTCCATGCGCAGGGTCTTGCGATCCTCTGCCCATTGGTTGAATTCCGCGATGGAGCAGAGATAGCGATCATCGGGCAGGATTTCGACCGGGCAATCGAACTTGTCGGGCCATTCCTCGATGGCCTGTTGCACCCGCCATTCGCCTGCCTCGACAATATGGACCGCGCGCGGATCGTGCCGCTCGATGGCGCGGGCGACTTCGCCGGTGAAGCTGCCCGAATTGTCCTGGTCGGTCAGATGGATGTAATCGATCGTCCACCCGGCAGCGCGTAATTCCCCGGCGAAATGACGCATGGCGGAGAAGATCAGCGCGATCTTCTGCTTGTGATGCTTGACGTAGGTCGCCTCGTCGCAGACCTCCATCATCAGGATGACGGTATCATCCTTCTCGCGCCCGCGCAGCGAGGCGAGGTTGCGGGTGAGCTGATCACCCAGCACTGGGACGAGGATGGGCTGTGGTAAAGGCATGGCCGCCTAACGCGTCAAGCCAGGTTAGGCTCCATTCCCGGTTCGCATTTCGCCCAGGCGCGCTGGTAGGCCTCGCGCTGGCCGATGCGCTGGAGATAGGCCTTGGTGTTCGGCTTATCGCCCAGCGGGGTCTGGCGCGTCATTCGCCCGGTGGTGAGGCAATAGACCATCATGATATCCGCCAGCGTCAGCTGCGATCCGCCGAAAAACTCCGCCTCGCCCAGCCGCTTTTCCACCATGTCCCACGCCTTGGCCGTGCGGTCGGCGACGAACTGGCCGGGCATCTCGTTTTGCGGCTGCGCCATGGACAGCATCAGCTGCATCATGCCGTTGGTCATGAAAGTGCCGTTGGTGTAGTGGAACCAGAACAGGTGATCGGCAAAATCGGCGTGGTCGGGGCCGGGCGAATGTTTTGCGCCGCCATATTTGCGGTCGACATATTCGCAGATCGCGCCGCTTTCGCCCAAGGTCAGATCGCCGTCCTGGATTACCGGGGCCATGCCTGCGGGATGCAATGCCTTCAGCTCGTCGGGAGCCAACCGGTTATCCGCGCGCCGGTCGTACCGCTTGAACTCGTAATCCAGCCCCAGCTCTTCGCACAGCCAAACGACACGTTCGGATTGCGAGATACCGAGGTGGTGGACGGTCAGGGTCATGCGATATTCCTTCAAACGAAACTATAGGGATCGATGTCCACGCTTACGCGCACACCTTGCGCAAAGTCGAGGCTGCCGAGCCATTTGCGGATCACGTCCTGCACATTCGCGCTGCGGCGGGCATTGATCAGCAGGCGGTAACGATAGCGGCCGCGCAGCAGCGCCATCGGGGCAGGGGCGGGGCCGAGAATGGCGAGATCATCGGCAGCCGGCCGGGCGGCACCGATGCGGTTTGCCGCCTCGCGCGCTTCGGCCTCGTCCTCGCTCGATACGATGATCGCGGCCCAGCGGCCGAAGGGCGGGGCGCCCGCGCTGCGGCGCGCTTCGGTCTCAGCTTCGTAAAAGGCGTCGCGGTCGCCATCTGCCAGGGCGGCGATAACCGGCGCGCCGGGGTGGCGCGTCTGGATCAGTACTTTGCCTGGCTTCGCCCCGCGCCCCGCACGGCCCGCCACCTGCGCAACCTGTTGATAGGTCCGCTCGGCAGCGCGCAGATCGCCGCCTTCAAGTCCCAGATCGGCATCGACCACGCCAACCAGCGTGAGTTCGGGGAAATGGAATCCCTTGGTGACCAGCTGCGTGCCAACGATCACATCGATCGCCCTCGCCTCCGCCTGCGCCACGAAGGCCGCCGCCTTTTCGGGCGAATTGAGCGTATCCGAGGTGACCACCGCCACCCGAGCCTCGGGCAGGATCTCGCGCACCTCGTCCGCAATGCGTTCCACGCCGGGCCCGCACGCGACCAAACAATCGGGCTCGCCGCATTCGGGGCAGGCGGGGGGCGGCGCGGTTTCGTGGCCGCAATGGTGGCAGGCGAGGCGGCTGGAAAGCCGGTGTTCGACCAGCCATGCGGTGCAATTGGGGCACTGGAAGCGGAACCCGCAATTGCGGCACAGCGTCAGCGGCGCATAGCCGCGGCGGTTGAGGAACAGCAGCGACTGCTCCCCCCGGTCGAGACGTTCCTGCAATTGTTCGACCAGCCGGGGGGCGAGCCAATGGCCGCGCTCGGGCGGTTCCTCGGTCAAGTCGATGGTGGCGATGCTGGGCAATTGCGCCCCGCCGTAACGGCTGGCGAGATCGAGCTTCTCGTAAATTCCGCTCTCGGCCATTTGCAGGCTTTCCAGCGCCGGCGTGGCGCTGGCAAGCACCACCGGGATCGCTTCGAACCGGGCGCGCATTACCGCCACGTCGCGGGCGTTGTAGCGCACGCCGTCATCCTGCTTGAAGCTGACCTCATGCGCCTCGTCCACCACGATCAGGCCGAGCTTCGCATAGGGCAGGAACAGCGCCGAGCGCGCGCCGACCACCACTTGCGCAGTGCCCGCCGCGATCGCTCGCCATGCCCGCCGGCGTTCGGTGGATTTCAGCGAGCTGTGCCACACCACCGGGGCTGCGCCGAAGCGGTCCTCGAACCGCCGCAGAAATGCCTCGGTCAGGGCGATTTCGGGCAGCAGGACGAGCACTTGCCGTCGGCCCTCCAGCGCCGCCGCCAGCGCCTCGAAATAGGTTTCGGTCTTGCCCGACCCGGTCACCCCGTCGAGCAGGAAGGGGGCGAATTTTCGCGCTTTCACCGCCTTGACCAGCGTGTCTGCCACCTCGCGCTGATCGGCGTTCAATTCGGGCACATCATGGCCCGGATGCGCGCGCGGATAGGGGCGATCGACATCCACCGCGACCGGCTCGAGCACTTCCTGGCTGACCAGCCCGCGCAGCACGCCGTCCGATACTCCGGCGAGTTCGGCCAGCTCGCGAATGGTTGCTTGCTCGCCTTCCAGCGCCTCCATCGCGGTCTGGCGCTGCGGAGTCATGCGCGAAGGTTGCGCCCCGGTAAGGCGATATTCGGTCATCGTCGCCGGGCCGCGCAGCGCGCCGCCCGAAGACAGCACCATGCGCGCCACATGGGCGAGCGGGGCGCAGTAATAATCCGCCGTCCATTCGATCAACCGCCGCAATTCCGCGCGCAAGGGACGTACCGGCAGCACCTCCAGCAGCGGGCGTAGCTTCGCCTCAGGAACATCGGTGCCGGGCAACCGTTCTGCCTCCCACACGATCCCGACGATCTGGCGGGGACCAAGCGGGGCGACAACGACGCTGCCCGGGCCCACGGCCATCGTTTCCGGCACGCGGTAATCGAGCGGGCCGAGTGCGGCGTTGAGGATCAGGAGTCGGGCGCGGTTCATATCGGTTGCGCCTATATGGGCAGTGCTGCGGTGGGGCGGCAAGATCGCAGGAGCATTCAATGACCGAGTTTCTTATCAGCCGCCGTAAACTGTTCGCCGGAAGCGCCGCAACGGCGGCAGCGCTGGCATTGCCCGGATGCGCTACTTTGCCGGGCTTCAGTTTCACCGATGCAATCCGCCGGATGCTGCTTTTGTCGAGCGAGCGGGCGTTTGCACGGATGACGCAGGATGGCGGGTTCTGGGACCAGCAGGTTGCCCGCGTCGGCTTCGGCGAGATGCTGGGCGCGCGTGGCGATGTGCTCTCGAATATTCTTACCTCGGCGCTGTTCAAGTCCCGGCTGGAAGATGCGCTGGCCGATATCGCCATCGAAGGCAGTGCGCGCGCCGCGCCGATCGTGGCCGATACGGTGCGCACCATCGGGTTCGCCAACGCGGTCGCGCTGGTGCGCGGCGGGCCGAGCGCGGCCACATCGTTCCTGCGCGGCGAGATGGGCGGCGAGCTGATCGATGTGCTGGTGCCGGAAATCGGCGATGCGCTGCGCGTGGCGCGCGATCCGCTGGTGGGGCAGGCGCTCAGCGCGCTTACCGGGGTGGATATCCCGCAGGTCGCCAACACCTTCGCGCGCGAGGTGGACGATACCATCTGGAACGAGATTTCTCGCGAGGAAGGTTCGATCCGGGCCGATCCGCGCGCCACCAACGATCCGCTGATCATCGGCGTGTTCGGGGCTGGCGCCGCGCTTTAGTGCGCAGTGCCGGGCGACCTATGGCGAGTTGGCGATCATCCGGCTAAGGCGGCAGGGAATCGCCTTATCCGGGAGCATGCAGCCATGAAATTCTTCGCCGACACCGCCGAAATCGATGCCATCAAGGACCTCGCCGATACCGGCCTGCTGGATGGGGTGACCACCAACCCCTCGCTGATCCACAAATCGGGCCGCGATTTCATGGAAGTGACCAGGGAAATCTGCGGCCTGACCGATGGCCCGGTCAGTGCCGAGGTGGTCGCGCTGGACCACGCCACCATGATGAAAGAGGCGGACAAGCTGCGCGCCATAGCCGACAATGTCTGCATCAAGGTGCCGCTGACGCTCGACGGGCTGAAAACCTGCCGCAAGCTGACCGACGATGGCACGATGGTGAATGTGACCCTGTGCTTCTCCGCCAATCAGGCGCTGCTCGCGGCCAAGGCGGGGGCGACCTTCGTTTCGCCCTTCGTCGGCCGTCATGACGATAACGGGTTCGATGGGATGAGCCTGATTTCGGACATCGACCTGATTTACAGCAATTACGGCTTCGAAACCGAAATCCTGGTCGCCAGCGTGCGCCATGCGGGCCACGTGCTGGAAGCGGCCAAAATCGGTGCAGATGTGATGACTGCGCCCCCGGCGGTGATCAAGGCGCTGGCCAATCACGTGCTGACCGACAAGGGTATCCAGGGCTTTCTGGCCGATTGGGAAAAGACCGGGCAGAGTATTTTGTGAAGAAGTTCGCGAACAACCTAAAACTCCGCGCAGGCTGGGCCGGAGCCGCCACAAGCCGAAGGCTGGACTAAAAAAGTGTCAGACGATTCTCCCCTCGACCGTTTCAAGCAGGCATTGACCGGCGCCAGCCGCGCTTTGGCGGAAGAACCCGAAGTCGAGGTCGCGTGGAGCGCCGACAGCCCCACGCAATCCGGCACGAACTTCCGGGTGCCGCTGCCGGGCCGCAGCCTGCCCGCCGACCAGGCGCGCGAGGCGCGCGGATTCGCCGATAGTTTCGCGCTGCGGCTGCGGCTGCATGACGAGACAGTTCATGGCGCGAACGCTCCGCCCGAACCTGTGGCGCGGGCGTGCTACGATGCCATCGAGCAGGTTCGCTATGAAGCGCTCGGGGCCAATAATTACAGCGGGATACGCAGCAATCTTGTGGCGGCGGTGGAACTGCGCACGGCGAGCGATCCGATTGCGCGCGCGCAAGTGGCGAACGATGTGCCGCTGCAAACCGCCCTGTCGCTGATACTGCGCGAACAATTGACCGGCCAGCCTGTGCCGGACCGCGCGCAAAAGGGCGTCGGCATGGTGCGCGACTGGGTGGAGGAGCGGATCGGCAGCGATTTTGAATCGCTTGCCCTCTCGCTCGACAATCAGGAGGATTTCCAGTCGCTTGCGCTCGATATCTTGCGCAATCTCGACCTCACCCGCCCCGAAGATACCGAGTCCTCCGACGAAGAGGATGAGGATGGCGAGGACGAGGACAGTCCTGAAGAGGATCAGACCGACGAGGATGACGAAGGCGGCGCGGACCAGCAGCCCACCGAAATGGCGGGCGAAAGCACCGAGGATGGCGAGGCTGGCGAAGACACCAGCGAGGCCGAGGGCGAGGAAGAACAGAGCGATGGCGAAATGGGCGAGGAGGGCGAGGGGATGCAGCCCGTTCGCCCCAATCGCCCGTGGACCGATCTGCCCGAAGATTTCGATTACACCCAGTTCACCGAGAAATTCGACGAGGTGATCGCCGCACCCGAATTGTGCGATACCGAAGAACTCGACCGGCTGCGCGCCTATCTCGACAGCCAGCTAACCGGTCTGCAATCGATCGTGACCAAACTGGCCAACCGGCTGCAACGCCGCCTGATGGCGCAGCAGAACCGCAGCTGGGATTTCGACCAGGAAGAAGGCATGCTCGATGCCGCGCGGCTGGCCCGCGTGGTGGTCAGCCCCGGCCATTCGCTCAGCTACAAGATGGAGCGGGATACCGAGTTCAAGGACACGGTCGTCACGCTGCTGATCGACAATAGTGGATCGATGCGTGGGCGGCCCATATCTATCGCCGCGATCAGCGCTGATATCCTCGCCCGCACGCTGGAACGCTGCGGGGTGAAGACCGAGATCCTGGGCTTTACCACTCGCGCCTGGAAGGGCGGGCAAAGCCGCGAGGCCTGGCTGGCCGATGGCAAGCCGCAACAGCCCGGCCGCCTCAACGATCTGCGGCATATCATCTACAAGCAGGCGGACGAGCCCTGGCGCCGCGCGCGCCGCAATCTCGGCCTGATGATGCGCGAGGGGCTGCTGAAGGAAAACATCGATGGCGAGGCGCTGCTATGGGCGCATAATCGCCTGATCATGCGCCCTGAGGATCGGCGCATCCTGATGGTCATATCCGATGGCGCGCCGGTGGATGATTCCACGCTCAGCGTGAACAATGCCGGCTATCTCGAACAGCATTTGCGCAAGGTGATCGACTGGATCGAGAAGCAATCCCCGGTCCAACTCGCTGCCATCGGCATCGGCCATGACGTGACCCGCTATTACAAACGCTCGGTCACGATCATGGATGTGGAACAGCTCGGCGGCACGATCATCGAGCAGCTAGCTGGCTTGTTCGAGGTGGAGGGCTAGGGCTTCAGCGCATAACGTCTACGCGGATCGCCGCGCATGATGAAGCGCTGGACGAACAGCATCGCGATACCGAGTATCGCCAGATTGACCGATGCGAAAACGACCCAGAATTGCTGCGCGTCCAGCGAACCGACCATTCCGAACCGTGGATTGGTTGCAAGCTGGCTGAACCCGGCCATCAGCAATCCGGCATAGGAAAAGGCGAAACGTATCTGGTGGTTGCGCAGCCAGGCTGGATCGCGGGTCGCCCGCCAGCGCATCAGCGCTAAAATGCCAACCAGCGAACTCACTCCGCCAACCAGGATAAACAGGTGGAAAAAGCCCCATCCGCTATCGCCGAAACGCAGCACGGTGGCAGGCACGAAGGCGACCACGCCGGTGGTGATCAGCATGGCGATCACATAGATATAAGCCACCCTGCGATGGCGCTGCGTGCCCTTGGGCAGGAGGAATACAATGGCCCCGGAAATCAGCGCGAGCGCCGCGCCCAACACGTGAACTTGCAACAGAAGTGACAAATTTTCGAACATGGCCGCTCTCCACTGGCACGCATCTCCCTCTCGACCTTGCGTCTAGCTGCCGATGCCGCCAAGTCGCCTGAAAGTCGATCAAAGGAAAACTTAGCCCGATGAACGTTTCGCAAGCTGTTGCCACCCGCCGTTCGGTGCGGACATTCCTCGATCGGCCGGTGGACCGGCAGGTTCTGACGCGTATCCTGGAAAAGGCGCAGCGCAGTCCGTCCGGCGGTAACACCCAGCCCTGGCACGGCATCGTTCTGACCGGCGCGCCGATGCAGGCGCTGTTCGACCGGGTGGCGCAAGATCTGCCCAAGGGACGCGATGCATTTGCGCCCGAATATAACGTCTATCCCCCCGAACTGGACGGAGCATACGAGCAACGCCGCCGCGGGGTGGGCGAGGATATGTATGCCGCGCTGGAAATCCCGCGCGAGGACAAGATGAAGCGCCTGATGTGGTTCGGCGAAAACTTCCGCGCATTCGGCGCGCCGGTGCTGATGCTGGTCCACACGCCCAAATATATGGGCCCGCCGCAATGGTCCGATATCGGCATGTGGTTACAGACCATCGGCCTGCTCCTGCGCGAAGAGGGGCTGGATTGCTGCTATCAGGAGGCGTGGGCGGTCTACTCGCCCCAAATCCGCGAAGTGGTGGATATCCCCGAGGACCACATCTTTTTCTGCGGCATGGCCATCGGCCACCGCGATCCGGATGCTGCGGTCAACAATTTCGACGTGAAGCGCGCTCCGCTGGAAGAAACGGTGCGCTGGGAAGGCTGGGATTGACGCGCGCGCCGCAGCCGCACACATCGCCTCCATGTCCGATTTGCCGTTAAAGCTGTTCAACAGCCTCACTCGCTCGCTCGAGGTATTCCAGCCGGTCCATCCGGGTGAGGCGCGCGTCTATAGCTGCGGGCCGACGGTCTATAATTACCCGCATATCGGCAATATGCGCGCCTATGTCTTTGCCGATGTCCTGGGACGCACGCTCAGCTGGAAGGGGCATGATCTCACCCACGTCATCAATATCACCGATGTCGGCCATTTGACCGATGATGGCGATGCGGGCGAGGACAAGCTGGAAAAGGCGGCGGCGCAGTCCAGCCGCTCGATCTGGGATATCGCGAAGCATTATACGCAGGCCTATTGGGCCGACGTGGAGGCGCTGAATATTCGCCAACCCTCGCATTGGTCTGTCGCAACCGATTATGTCGAGGCGATGATCGCATGGGGCGAGAAAATCGCGCCCGATCATTGCTACGAGCTGGATAGCGGGCTGTATTTCGATGTCTCGACCGTGCCCGATTACGGTCGGCTGGCCCGCGCCGTCACGGAAGATGGTGAAAGCCGGATTGCGGCGGTGGACGGCAAGCGCAATGCGGCCGATTTCGCGATCTGGCGGAAAACTCCGGCGGGGGAGGCTCGGCAGATGGAATGGGATTCGCCCTGGGGCAAGGGCGCGCCCGGCTGGCATCTGGAATGTTCGGTGATGGGTGAGAAGCTGCTCGGCTTCCCGTTCGATATTCACACTGGCGGGATCGACCACCGCGAGATTCACCACCCCAATGAAATCGCGCAGAACCAGGCCTTTTGCGGCGGCGACCATTCGGGCGCAACCATCTGGATGCACAACAACTTCCTGGTCGAACGGGCCGGGAAGATGTCCAAATCCTCGGGCGAGTTCCTGCGTTTGCCGCTGCTGGTGGAGAAGGGCTACCACCCGCTCGCTTACCGCATGATGTGTCTGCAGGCACATTACCGAAGCGAGCTGGAGTTTTCGTGGGATGGGCTGGGTGCGGCGCTGACCCGGCTGAAGCGGATCGTGATGGCGGTAGAACGGCTCGCCGATAGCAGCGCTGGCGATCCCGCTCATCCGAAGTTTGCGGACATACTTGCGCGCTTCGACGCGGCAATTTCGGACGATCTCAACACCCCGCTCGCGCTGGTGGCGCTGGAGGAGGCGCTGGCCGTCAAGAAGGTCGATGCCGGTATCAAGCGTGCGGTGGTCGATTATATGGACGCAGTGCTCGGCCTCGACTTGTTCGCCCTCGGCCGCACCGATCTGCGCATCCGCCCCGCCACCGCCGAAATCACCGAAACCGAAATCGAGGACGCACTCGCCCGCCGCAAGGCCGCGCGCGCGGAGAAGGACTTCGCCACCTCCGACGTCATCCGCGATGAACTTGCCGCGAAGGGTGTCGAGGTGATGGATGGCGATTCGCTGGGCTGGGACTGGAACCTCGGCTGAATCCCCCCCCGCTTGCGGGAGGGGTTAGGGGTGGGCATGGTGCAGCGCATGGTCGGCCGGTACGAACGCAACACGAAGCGCGCGAAGGAATTACGCAACACGGCGACACCGGCGGAGCGCCACCTTTGGAAATATCTTTCCCGCTCCCAAATTGGCGTGAAGTTCAGCAGGCAGATGCCGGTCGGGCCTTTTTTCGCAGACTTTCTCTGTCGCTCGCATCGTCTCATAATTGAAGTGGACGGATTTTCGCACGATGCAGACCCGGGGCGCGATTTGAACCGTGACGCCTATCTTCAGCACGACGACTACACGGTTCTCCATTTTTCGAATGAGGACGTTATGAGCAATACCGAAGGTGTGATCGACACCATCCGTTTGGCGATTGCCGCGTTGCCCACCCCCGGCCCCTCCCGCATGCGGGAGGGGAGACCATGACCAAAGCCACTCTCTCCGCCCTGATTCGCCCGCTGGTGGAGCCGCGCTTGCCTGACTGGGTCGAGCCGCACTGGTTCGCCTCGACCGAAGAGCTGATGGCGGGTGTGGGTGAGGCCGAGATCGGCTGGTTCGATCTCTACGATCATGCTCCGATGATCGAGGCTGCCAAGGCGGCGAACAAGCTACGCTGGCTCAATTCGATCTATGCCGGGCTGGACTTCCTGCCGCTGGACCTGCTGGCGCAGCGCGACGTCATCATCACCAACGGCGCGGGAATTAACGCGATCACTATCGCCGAATATGTGGTGATGGGAATGCTCAACATCGCCAAGGGATACCGCGAGGTCGTCCACGCGCAGGAACGCCGCGAATGGCTGACGGATTCCCCCGGCAAGCGCGAGCTATATGGCAGCAAGGCATTGCTGCTGGGCTATGGCGCGATCGGGAAGTTGATCGAGCAGCGGCTGGCGGCATTCGGCGTCGGAGTCACGGTGGTTCGCCGGACGCCGGGGCCGGACACGCTGGGGCCGGACGATTGGCGCAGCAGGCTGGGCGAGTTCGACTGGGTGATCCTGGCCGTTCCCGCCACCCCCGAAACCGATGCGATGATCGGTGCGGAAGAACTCGCCGCGATGAAATCCGATGCCGTGCTGGTCAATATCGCGCGCGGGGCGGTGGTGGACCAGCCAGCCCTGTTGGAGGCACTGGAGGCCAAATCCATCGGCGGGGCTTTTCTGGACGTGACCACGCCTGAGCCGTTGCCCCAGGACCATCCGCTGTGGTCGCTGGACAACGCGCATATCACGATGCACCTGTCGGGCCGCGCGCAAACGCTGATGTTCCAGCGCAGCGCGGACCGGTTTATCGAGAACCTGGCGCGGTACAAGGCGGGCGAGGACCTCCATCCGCGCCTCGATCCGCAGCGCGGATATTAGCCGGCACTCCCGGTCCGCAGACCTGCAACGGCGCGCATTTGCAGCGCCTAATCGCTAATGCGTGACTCGCATCACATCATTTGATAGGCCTACTCCGCAGATACGAGGCAGGGCGATCCTGACCTCGTTCGGTGGTCGCATAACCGGTTTACATCGCGCGGATCTTTCGCGCGGTTTCAGGGGGAAATGTGATGGCCGAAAAGTCCAAAAAAGCGTCGGATGTATTTATCGATTGTCTCGAGGCCGAAGGCTGCGAGTATATATTCGGCGTTCCGGGTGAGGAAAATCTCGATTTCCTCGACTCGCTGGGCAAGTCGGACAAGATCAAGCTGATCCTCACGCGGCACGAACAGGGCGCGGGCTTCATGGCGGCGACCTATGGCCGGCATACCGGCAAGACCGGCGTATGCGTCGCGACGCTCGGCCCCGGCGCGACCAATTTCGTCACCTCCGCCGCCTATGCCCAATTGGGCGGGATGCCGGTGCTGATGATCACCGGCCAGAAACCGATCAAGAAATCCAAGCAGGGCCGCTTCCAGATTCTCGACGTGGTGTCGATGATGGAACCGATTACGAAGTATGCGGTGCAGATCGCGGCTGGCGACAATCTGCCCAGCCGGGTGCGCGAAGCTTATCGCTTGGCCGAAGAGGAAAAGCCCGGCGCCACGCTGATCGAATTGCCTGAAGATATTGCCGAGGAACAGGCGACCGATTTCAAGCCGCTGCCGAAAAGCGTGGCCCGCCGCCCGTCGGCCGAACCCAAAGCCGTGCGCCAGGCGGTCAAGACGATCGAGAACGCCAAGGCCCCGGTACTGGTGATCGGCGCGGGCGCGAACCGCAAGCTGTGCGGACGGATGCTGGAACAGTTTGTGGAAAAAACCGGCATTCCGTTTCTCACCACGCAGATGGGCAAGGGCGTGATCGACGAGCGTCACCCGCTATTCCTGGGCTGCGCGGCGCTGTCGGCAGGCGATTTCGTCCACCGCGCGGTGGAGGATTCCGACTGCATCATCAATGTCGGGCATGACGTGATCGAAAAGCCGCCCTTCTTCATGAAGGACAATGGCGTCCAGGTGATCCATGTCTCGACCAAGACGGCGGAGGTCGATCCGGTCTATTTCCCGCAGACCGAAGTGATCGGCGATATCGCCAATGCCATCTGGCAGATGAAGGACGATATCACGCCCAACCGCAGTTGGGATTTCGACCACATGCTGGCCTATCACAAGGCGGAGCTGGACCATACTGGCGGGCTCGCCGCCGATACACGCTTCCCGATCTTCCCGCCGCATCTGGTCCAGCAGGTGCGCGATTGCATGCCGCATGACGGGATCATCTGCCTCGATAACGGGGTTTACAAGATCTGGTTCGCGCGTGGTTACACCGCCTATCTGCCGAACACGGTGCTGCTCGATAATGCGCTGGCCACGATGGGCGCCGGGCTTCCCTCCGCGATGATGAGCGCGATGCTCTATCCCGACCGCAAGGTCATGGCGATTTGCGGCGATGGCGGGTTCATGATGAACAGTCAGGAGCTGGAAACCGCCGTGCGGCTGAAGCTCAACATGACGGTGCTGATCCTGCGCGATGACGCCTACGGCATGATCCGCTGGAAACAGGCCAATATGGGTTTCGAGGATTTCGGGCTGACTTACGGCAACCCTGATTTCGTGAAATATGTCGAAAGCTATGGCGGCCACGGTCACCGCGTGGAATCCTCCGAGCATTTGACCGAAGTGTTGGCGCATTGCCGCGATACCGATGGGGTTCATCTGATCGATTGCCCGGTCGATTATACGGAAAACGACCAGATCTTGAACATCGACATCAAGGAACTGTCGAAGAAGCTGTGAGCTAGTCCTTCGAGACGGCTCAGGCATTCGCCTTCGCCTCCTCAGGACGAACGGGAGGGGGCGCTAACCATCTTTTCCGTTCGTCCTGAGGAGCGAGGACGCAGTCCGAGCGTCTCGAAGGACAGGCATCAAGGCGCATCAAATGACGAAACTCAAAGACACTTACCCGCTCTATCTCAACAACAAGGCCGCCCAGCCGAACACTGACCTGGAAGTGACGGACAAGTACACCGGCGAGGTGGCTTTCCGCACCGCTCTGGCCACGCCGGACATCATCGATGAAGCCATCGCCGGCAATGTCCGCGCGACCGAGCCGATGGCGAAGCTCGCAAGCTACGAGAAGCAGGATGTGCTCGAACATTGCGTCAAACGCTTCCGCGAACGGTTCGACGAGCTTGCCTATTCGCTCTGCGTCGAAGCGGGCAAGCCGATCAACGATGCGGAAGGCGAAGTCACCCGCCTGATCGACACGTTCAAGATCGCCGCCGAGGAAGCGGTTCGCAATTATGGAGAGGTCCAGCCGCTCGATATCTCCGCGCGGGCCAAGGGCTATATGGGCATGTGGAAGCGCGTGCCGATCGGGCCGTGCAGTTTCATCAGCCCCTTCAATTTTCCGCTTAATCTCGCCGCGCACAAGATCGCGCCCGCCATCGCGATGGGCTGTCCCTTCGTGATGAAGCCCGCCAGCAAGACGCCGCTCGGTGCGATCATCATGGGCGAGGTGCTGGCCGAATGCGACGTGCTGCCCGAAGGCGCGTTCTCGATCCTGCCTGCCAGCCGTGACGGTGCGGACATGTTCACCGAAGATGAGCGGCTGAAACTGCTCAGCTTCACCGGCTCCCCCGGTGTCGGCTGGGACTTGAAAGCCAAGGCGGGCAAGAAGCCGGTAATTCTGGAACTGGGCGGCAATGCGGCGGTGATCGTCGACAAGGATGCCGATCTCGATCATGCGCTGGAGCGGATCATTTTCGGGGCGTTCTACCAGTCCGGCCAAAGCTGCATCGGCGTGCAGCGGATCATCATCCACGAAGATATCTACGACACATTCAAGGATATGCTGGTGAAGAAGACCGGTTCGCTCGTGGCGGGCGATCCCAAGGACCGGGATACGTTCATCGGTCCGATGATTTCTGACAAGGAAGCCGGACGGCTCAAGGGCTGGATCGACGATGCCGTCGAAGGCGGCGCGAAGCTGCTATGCGGTGGCGGCCTGTCGAATGGCAACATGCTGGAAGCGACGCTGCTGGAACATGTCGATTGCAAGGCCGATGCAAATTGGGAAGAGGCGTTCGGCCCGCTGGCCAACCTGTCGAAATTCAGCGATTTTTACGAGGCGCTGGAACAGGTGAACAATTCCAAGTTCGGCCTGCAAGCGGGTATCTTTACCCGCGACCTGCATCAGGTCCTGGACGCATGGGATACGCTGGATGTCGGCGGCGTGGTGGTGAACGATGTCTCATCCTACCGCGTCGACAACATGCCCTATGGCGGGGTGAAGGATTCCGGCCTCGGCCGCGAAGGTATCCGGTTCGCGATGGAGGATATGAGCGAGATCAGGAATCTGGTCATCCGCCGCGAAAGCGCTGGCTGATCGATCCTGATCGTCACCGCCGCACGGGGGGGCGGGGTGACGATCAGGTCGGGGCCGGAGTTCTCAGGCGTCTACCAGCAACAGCACCTCGCAATCCACCAGCATGCGCGGGCCCGGCAACATGGTTTGCTCCACCGCCGCTATAGTCGCATCGGCCACCAGCTGGCCGGGAATGGCAAATTCATGATCGGGCAGCGCGGCGATGAGGTGTTCTCCCGCGTCCACCGCTTCGCGTCCTTCGAACACCAGTTTTACCGCATGGCGTGTGCCTTCGAAAGTGATGCTGGCCCATGCGCGTTCGGTATGGGCGGCGACGATCGGATGGTCGCCGCCAAGCGCGACCAGCGCATTGCGCAAGTGATCGGCCGGACCGCGGCGGGCGCGCCTGACGCGCGGCGTAGCCTCAATCTGCATGAGCGAGCTCCCGCATCGAACCGGATGCCGCATCAAACCCGGCCATGAAGGCACGGATGCGCGCCTCGGTCGGCCCGCGCGGTTCGCGGCCCATCCGCAGGTCCAGCACGAAGCGCGGATCATGCGCGGCGAGCCGCCCGAACTTGGTGGCTGGCATTTCGTGACGGCGGAGAAAATTCTCGACGGATCGGATTAACATGGATGCTCCCTTGGATCTGGCTGTTTGCCTTGGCGACTCGATTCGTTCTCACTTTGTTCCTATTCAAATCCTACTTGTCTAGGAAAAATCTTTCGTATAGGAAGGAAAAATGAGGAAGCCGCAGGAAACCGCTGGATCCAATGCGCGCAAGGCGGGTGGTCCTGCTGCGCCAGGGGCGGCTGCGCGCGAACGGCTGCTCGCGCTCAGCCGCGAACGCAAAGCGAGCCTGGCCAGCCTGTCGCAGCTGATCGGCAGAAATGCGTCGTATTTGCAGCAATTCATTAGCAAAGGCAGTCCGCGCAAGCTGGAGGAGCGCGACCGCAAAGTGCTGGCGGAGTTTTTTGGTGTGGCCGAATTGGAACTTGGCGCGCCGGAGGATAATTCCGCCGACTCGCCCGCCTTGCCGGCAAAAAGGTGCGACTGGATCGACGTGCCTCGTCTGCCGCTGGGCGCCTCTGCCGGGCCGGGCGCGTTGGGCGAGGCGGAAATACCCTTCGACAGCTTCCGCTTCTCGGCCCGCTGGCTGCGCGAACAAGGGCTGGAGGCAGCCCAGCTTTCCGCCATCGCCGTGGAGGGGGATTCGATGGAACCCGTGCTGCGCGACGGCGATGAAATCCTGGTAGACCGGACCCGGCGACCGATACGCGACGGTATTCATGTGGTGCGGCTGGGCGAGGCGCTGATGGTCAAGCGGCTCGACACGGCTAGGCCCGGCCGGATCGTCCTGCTCAGCGCAAACGACGCCTATCCGCCGGTCGATGTGCCGCTGGAAGATGTCGAGGTGATCGGGCGGGTGGTATGGAAGGCGGGGCGGCTGTGATGAAGTGGTGGCAGCGCTATCCCAAGGCTTTTGATCCTGCGATGGTTGGGAAATATCCAGCCAATACGAAGTCAGGCGGCGGCTATTTCTGGGATGAAGTTTTAGAATATCGTGTTTGGTGCCATCCTGAGCTTGGCGCACCGGATCACGGTGAAGGTGATGACTATTTTTACGCCTTCCCAGATTTTCGCACAGCCAACTCTTTTTCAAAGAGAACTGAAGGTGCGGAACCTCCATTGGCGCTTGTCCTGCAACGTGAGCACATTAACGAGCCTGAACCTGAAATATTCGAGCATGTCACGATTGACAGAATAACGGAGTGGAAGACTAAATGGCTCTCGGGATCGCGCAGAACCAAAAATTCTATTTCAGATTTTTTGGCTCGGTTCGAATGACCTAAATTGGCTTGCTTCACTGAACCCGCCACGCCACATCGCCATTCATGACCAACACCACCCAACCACCGATGCGCGCCGCGATCATGCCGGTTACGCCGCTCCAGCAGAATTGCTCGCTCGTCTGGTGCACCGCCACAATGAAGGGGGCGCTGATCGATCCGGGCGGGGATTTGCCCAAATTGAAAGCCGGCGTGGCGAAGTCCGGGGTGACGCTGGAGAAGATCCTCGTCACCCACGGCCATATCGACCATTGCGGGGAAACCGGCATTCTCGCGAAAGAGCTGGGTATTCCCATCGAGGGCCCGCAGGAGGCCGACCGGTTCTGGATCTCGCGGCTGGATGATGATGGCCGCAAATATGGCATCAATGGGCAGGTGTTCGAACCCGATCGCTGGCTGGAGGATGGCGACACCGTCACCGTGGGCGACCTGACGTTGGAGGTGATCCACTGCCCCGGCCACACGCCCGGCCATGTCGTGTTCTTCCACCGCCCGAGCAAGTTCGCCATCGTCGGCGATGTGCTGTTCCAGGGAAGTATCGGTCGCACCGATTTTCCGATGGGCAACCATCAGGACTTGCTCGATGCGATAACCCAGAAGCTCTGGCCGCTCGGCAATGACGTGACGTTCATTCCCGGCCACGGCCCGACGAGCACATTCGGGCAGGAACGCAAGACCAACGCCTTCGTGAGCGACGCGGCGCTGGGGTAGGGGGCGGGGATGCGCGGCCGCACCCTGCCTAACAAGCGCTGGAACAGCCTCCCGAGCCGCAGGCTGGTTGGACTAAATAACCCCCAGCACAACCAGCACAGCAGCCACCGCCAGCCCCAGCAGGGTCAGCATCGTCACCAGCACGCCGATCATGCGCGATTTGGTGGCGGTTTCAGCATCCATTCCAAAGGCGTGCAGTATGCGGGCGATGATAAAGATTGCCGCCACATAGGGCAGCCATACCTGGCCTTTTCCGGCGATCTCTATCGCGGCGATCAGCAGCAGGACGAAAGGGGCGCTTTCCACGAAGTTCAGCTGGGCGCGCATTCGGCGGATCAAGGCGAGGTTTCCGCCATCGCCATGCAACACCTCGTCGCGGCGGCGGATCTGCCCGACCCGCGCCATCAGCCAGATCGTAAGGACCGCAGCGGCTGCAGCCGTGCACAGTGTAACAGGCAAAATCATGGTCGTTCCCCCACTATATGGTGGCAGACCGCTACCGGACGAACAGGATGCTTGCAACGGAGCTTGCCTTTGGCGCGAATCCCTATATACGCGCCCGCTTCCCGTCATGGCCGGGCCTTCCTCGCTGCGCGCACATTCGCGGCGCACTTGTATGCGGGGGAGCGTTGGCCTAGATCGACCGCAACACACGACTGAATTGTCCAAGGAACAGGTGCCGCAATGGCTGTCCCTAAAAGAAAAGTTTCCCCGCATCGCCGCGGCCTTCGCCGCTCTCACGATGCGCTTAAGCCCATGGCATTCCATGAATGCTCGAATTGCGGGGAGCTCAAGCGCCCGCACAATTTGTGCTCGCATTGCGGGTTCTACAACGGTCGCGAGATCGTCGAGCCTAGCCTTTAAGCATCCCGATTAAACGGAGAACGCCATGAGCCGCCTACGTATCGCTCTCGATGCGATGGGCGGGGATGAAGGCGTGCGCGTCATGATCGATGGTGCCGCCACCGCGCGGCGCAAGCACGATCGTTTCCAGTTCCTGCTGGTGGGCGACCAGACGCGGATCGAAGCCGCGCTGGAAAATCACCCCGGGATGCGCGAAGCGTCCGAAATCCTCCATTGCGACGATGTCATCAGCGGCGATGAAAAGCCCAGCCGTGCCATTCGCCGCGCCAAGACCACCAGCATGGGCCTCGCCATCGACGCAGTGAAACGCGGCGAAGCGGGCGCTGCGCTCAGCGCAGGCAATACCGGCGCGCTGATGGCGATGAGCAAGCTGGCGCTGCGCACCATGCCCGGCATCGACCGACCGGCGCTCGCCGCATTGATGCCGACGCTGGAAGAAACCGACGTCATCATGCTCGATCTGGGCGCCAATACCGATGCCGATGCGCGCAATCTGGTCCAATATGCGATCATGGGCGCGGCTTATTCACGTATTCTTTCGGGCAGCAAGCTTCCCGGCAGCGGGCAACCGCGGGTCCGGCTGCTGAATATCGGGACCGAGGATACCAAGGGCACCGATGCGCTGCGCGATGCCGCGGCAATCCTGCAAGGCGCGACCGGTCTGGAAATGCAATTCGATGGTTTCGTGGAAAGCGACAAGATCAATCGCGGCGAAGTCGATGTGGTGGTGACCGATGGGTTTTCCGGCAACATCGCGCTCAAGGCGATCGAGGGAACCGCGCGCTTCGTTACCGATTTGCTGCGCAATGCCTTCACCAGCTCGCTGCGCTCCAAGATCGGCTTCCTCGTCAGCCGCCCAGCCACAGAATTGCTCAAACATCATCTCGATCCGAACAACCATAATGGCGCGGTCTTCCTCGGGCTGAACGGCGTGGTGGTGAAAAGCCACGGCAGCGCCAATGCCGCCGGGGTGGCCAATGCGGTGGAGGTCGCCGCGCGGCTGCTGGAAGAAGATATCACCAACCGCATCGCCAGCGATCTGGCAGAGCTGGGCGAAGACCGGCTGCGCGAATCGGGCAATGCCGGCGAATCGGTCAAATGATCCGCAGCCAGCTAAGGGGTAGCGGATCCGCCCTGCCGAAACGGGCAGTCAGCAATGAAGAGCTGGCCAAGACCGTCGATACGACCGACGAATGGATTGTCGAGCGGACCGGTATTCGCCAGCGCTATATTGCGGATGATGGGGAAACCACCTCCTCTTTGGCCACCGAAGCTGCGCGCCGCGCGCTCGATGCCGCCGGGATGGATGCCGCCGATATCGATCTGATCGTGCTGGCCACGGCTACGCCCGACCATACCTTTCCCGCCAGCGCGACGCAGGTACAGCAGGCGCTGGGTTGCCGCGGCGGTATCGCTTTCGATGTGGCGGCGGTTTGTTCCGGCTTTCTCTACGCGCTGGGTACAGCCGATTCGATGCTGCGCACCGGAATGGCCAAGCGTGCGCTCGTGATCGGTGCTGAAACGTTTAGCAGGATCCTCGATTGGGAAGATCGCACGACCTGCGTGCTGTTCGGCGATGGTGCGGGCGCAATCGTGCTGGAAGCTGTCGATGTGTCGGATGATGTCGATGCGCCAGGCTTGCTCGCCACGCGTCTGCATGCTGATGGGGAGTACCGCGAATTGCTCTATGTCGATGGCGGCCCCTCGACCACGGGCAAGGTTGGCAAATTGCGTATGCGCGGGCGCGAAGTTTTTCGTCATGCCGTGGTGAATCTGGCCGAGGTTCTTCGTGAAGTGCTTGAAGATACAGGATATTCACCCGAAGATATCGATTGGGTCGTGCCCCATCAGGCCAATGCGCGCATCCTTGATGCGACCGCGCGTAAGCTCGGCCTGCCAGCTGAAAAGGTGGTGGTGACGGTGGATCGCCATGCAAATACCTCCGCCGCCTCAGTCCCGCTGGCATTCGATACGGCGGTGAAGGACGGGCGGATCAAGCCCGGCGACTTGGTCATGTTCGAAGCGATGGGCGGTGGATTTACCTGGGGCGCGAGCCTGCTGCGCCTCTAGAAAAACCAGTTTTTTCAATCCTGCGCGTTGCCAAACGTGACAAGTCGCGTTACAATTAGCAATTGTTGTATTGGGTAGGAATGGAGGCGTTGGAAGATGCGTTCGGTGGGCACTCTTACTCGCGCCGATCTGGCCGAGACAATCAATCGTAAAATGGGTTTCAGTCGGGCCGAAGGGCTCGACATGGTGGAATCGATCCTGGCCCATATGTGCCACGCGATGGGCGAAGGGGAGAACGTCAAGATCTCCGGCTTCGGCAGCTTCATCCTGCGCGACAAGAAGGAACGCGTCGGCCGCAACCCCAAGACGGGGGTCGAGGTTCCGATTACGCCGCGCCGCGTGATGACCTTCCGCGCCAGCCAGCTGCTCAAGGACCGGATCGTCAAGGGCGGCTGATATGGCGGGTTCTCCCTTCGACGACGGCAAGGATGCGGGGGCGCTGCGCACCATTGGCGAAGTCGCGAAGGCGCTGCGGATCAAACCGCACGTCCTGCGCTATTGGGAACAGCAATTCAGCGCTCTCGAACCATTGAAGCGCAGCGGCGGTCGGCGCTATTACCGCCCGGAAGATGTGAAGCTGGTCGAAAGGATCGATCGGCTGGTCAATCACGAAGGTTATACGCTGAAAGGCGCCGCGCAGGCGCTGAAATCGGCTGCGGACGAAGATGGCGAGGCTGGCAGCGTGACTGCCGTTCCTGCCGAAACGCCTTCGGCTGAACTGCCGGTTTCGGGTGCGGCTATACGGGTGCCGGCGGAATTGCTGGCGGGCCTGAAATCAATCCGCGCAGATCTGGCCGCCGCGCTGGACCGCTAGGCCCTATTGCGCCGCAACCAGTTCCTCGGCCATTTCCAGATCTACACTGACGAGACGGCTGACGCCCTGTTCCACCATCGTCACACCGAACAGGCGGTGCATCCGGCTCATCGTCACCGCATTATGTGTCACGATCAGGTAACGCGTGCTGGTCTCGCGGACCATCTGGTCGAGCAGGTCGCAGAACCGGTCGATATTGGCATCGTCCAGCGGTGCATCCACCTCGTCCAGCACGCAGATCGGGGCCGGATTGGTCAGGAACAGCGCAAAGATCAGCGCGATCGCGGTCAGCGCCTGCTCGCCGCCTGACAGCAGGGTGAGCGATTGCAGGCGTTTGCCTGGAGGCTGCGCAAAAATCTCGAGCCCTGCTTCCAGCGGATCGTCGCTGTCGATCAGCGCCAGATGGGCCTGCCCGCCTTCGAACAGCCGAGTGAACAGGCGGCGGAAATGCCGATCGACCTGTTCGAACGCGGCTTTCAGTCGCTCGCGCCCCTCGCGGTTGAGATTGCCGATCGAACCGCGCAAGCGGCTGACTGCTTCGCCCAGCTCGGCCTGTTCGGCTGCGCTGGAGCCGTGTTCGGCCTCGATCCGCTCCAATTCTTCGGTTGCCACCAGATTGACCGGCCCGATGCGTTCGCGGCTGGCAGTCAGGCGGTCCATTTCCTCCGATTCCTGCTGCGCGCCGGCAATCGTCTCCGGATCGAAATCGAACCGGTCGGCCAGCATCGGGGGAGGGCACTGGAATCGCTCACCCGAAAGGCGCGCCATTTCGGCGCGGCGCTGCTCCTCGTTTTCCGCCCGCGCCGCCAGTCCGGCGCGGGCCTCGCGCGCGGTGGAGAGTGCTTCGTTGATCTGCGAAAGCGCGCGGTCCTGCGCGTCGCTGGCCGCCTGTGCCTGCGCCACGGCGGCTTCGGCCTTGGCGAGCTCATCGGTCAACCGTGCGCGCACCGTGTCGCCTTGCTCTATCTCGCGGTGGAGACCTTCGGGCTTGGCCGCCACCACCGCGCGCTCCTCCTCGATCTCGTCCAGCCTGCGCGCCGTTTCGGACAGCCGGTTGGCCGCATCGCCGGAGCGCGCTTCCCAATTTGCCATGTCGGATTTTTGTGCCGCCACCCGTTCGCGCGCCACAGCCAGCGCCTGCGTTTGCGCAGCGAGAGCGGCGCTAGCCGATTGCACCGCTCCGCGTGCCGCCTCGTTCCTGGCCCGGACCGCGTCCAGCCGGGCGCGGCCGGTTTCGGGATCGGGCAGGGTAGCGCGTTTCTCGAGCGCGGCAACAAGGTCCGCATCGGCCTGAACCCGCCGCTCGGTCAATTCCTTCTCCGCCTCATCGAGTTCGGCGAGCCGACTTGCCATCCGATCACGCGCGGCTTCGGCCTGATCGAGCGTGCGCAGGGCGCGGCGTTCATCGTCCGTCGCTTCGTGCAGGCGACGCTCCGACGAAACCAGATCGCGCTGCAATTCGCCCAGTTGCTCGGCGGCCGATCGTTCGTCGCGCTCGGCCGCGCTGGCATTCTCCTGCAATTCCGGAAGGCGCCCTGCCAGTTCGGAGAAGCGGTTTTCGGCCTCCAGCAGCGCGGCTTCTGCCCCGCCTTCGCCGCGCGCAACGAAACCGTCCCAGCGCCTTAGTGCGCCGCCGGTGGTGACGAGCCATTCGCCGGGCTCGAGCGTGCGGCCATCGTCGGTTTCGGCGACATGGACCAATGCCAGCCTTGCGGCCAGCTGATCCGGGCAGCTCGTGACATGCTCCGCCAGGCTTTGCGCCACCTGCTTGGGCGGCGGGCGCCCGGTCCAGTATCGTCCGTCTTTTGCGTTGGAGTTGCTGTCGCCGGGTGCGCCCAGAGCCGCCTTTGCATCGCGCCCCAGCACTGCGGCGAGCGCGCGTTCATAGCCGGGCTGGGCGCGGACCTTGTCGAGAGCGAGCGGCAGGCCGTGCCTGGCCGCAGCCTGTTTCGCACGCGCTTCGCGGTCCCTGGAGAGCGCCCTGTACTCGCGCTCCACACCGGCCAGTTCCGCCCGAGCGGCCGACAGATTGCTCGCAGCCTCGTCGCGTGACGATTGCAAGTCGGCCTTGGCTGTGCGCTTTTGATCGAGCGCCTCGCGCAGGCTGACAACCTTGGCCGAGGCCTGATCCAGCTGCGCCTGCGCCTTGCTGACGGCCTGCTGCGGATCGCCGGCTTCGGACAGCGAGGCGCGCGCTGCCTGCATTCGCCGGGCTTCGGCTTCGATACGCTGTACCCTTGCTTCGGCCTGCTCGATTTCCGCCTGGGCGACGCGCCATTCGGCCTCCACCCCGGCGTGATCGGCTGTCGCATTGGCCAGCGCCAGTTCTGCCGCGCGCGCTGCCTGCTCGGCCGATTCGCTGGCGCGGGTAAGGCCGGGCAGCTTGTCTTCGTCCTGCGCCAGCGCGGTGCGGCCCGCCTCGAGCTGGAGGGCCAGTTTTTTCAGCGCATCGGCCGCATCGCGGGTCAGCCGGTCGGCCTCTCCGCGATCTTCTTCCAGCCGGGTCTTCTGGCGGTCCAGATCGGCGAGGCGCTGTTCGGCGGCCTCCAGTTTCTCGGTCAGCGCGGCCATACGGTGGCCGTGCGCGCTGGCATCGTCGCGCCGGTCGGCCAGTTCTTCGCGCGCATCGGCAAGCGATTGTGCCGCTGCACGCTGGGCCTTTTGCGCTTCACCCGCCGCCAGCCGGGCACGCTCGACATCGGCATCGGCATTGCCGGCAGCCTTGCGCGCCTCGTCAGCCGCCGCCGCCGCTTCGTGCCAGCGCGCATAGAGCAGTCGGGCTTCCGCAGACTGGATCTGGCCGGACAATTTGGTGTAGCGTTCCGCCTGCTTCGCCTGCCGCCGCAGCGAGGCCATCTGCGAATCCAGCCCCGCCATCAGGTCTTCCAGGCGCGCCAGATTTGCCTCTGTCTGGCGCAGTTTGCTCTCGGCATCGCGGCGGCGGACGTGGAGCCCGGCGATACCGGCGGCTTCTTCCAGCATTTGCCGCCGCTCGGTCGGCTTGGCGGCGATGACTTGCGCAATCTTGCCTTGGCTGACGAGGGCGGGACTATGCGCCCCGGTCGCCGCATCGGCAAAGGTCAGCGCGACGTCCTTGGCCCGCACATCGTTGCCATTTACGCGGTAGGCACTGCCCGCGCCGCGCGCGATGCGGCGGGTAACATCCAGTTCCTCCCCATCGGTGGTTTCGCCCTGCAACACCACTTCGGCGAAATCGCGCGGCGGGCGCTGGGCGGTCCCGGCAAAGATCACATCCTCCATCCCGCCAGAGCGCATGGATTTGGGCGAGTTTTCGCCCATTACCCAGCGGATCGCTTCCAGCAGGTTGGATTTGCCGCAGCCATTGGGGCCGACGACCCCGGTCAGACCCGGTTCGATATGTAGTTCGGCAGGTTCGACGAAGCTCTTGAAGCCGCTGAGTTTGAGCTTCCTGATCAGCATTCGCGGTCGAACCTCCCCCTCAATATGGCCTGGCGTGCGGCCTTACCGCGCGCCAGCCTCCTGCAGCAGGGGTTCCAGCGTTTCCCAGCTCTGCGGGCCGACATTGTTGCCGTTGATCAGGAAAGTCGGTGTCGACTGGACATTGTTCAGATCGGCCTGTTCACGCGATTGTTCGGCGATGGCGCGGATATTCTCCGCATCGGCGAGGCAGCTTTGCGCCTGGTTGCGCGACAGGCCGCGCGCGGCGAACCAGTCGATCAATCCGGCGGCTTCGGCGATGCCGATCATCCGCTGATCTTCCGGCAGGGTCATTGCCTGTTCCGCCATTGCGCCGTTCTGGCCAATGGTCTGGCTGAACTGGTTGAGCGATGCCCAGGCCTGGTCGGCGAGCGGGTGGAAGCGAGCCGGATCGCCGCAGCGGGCCAGCACGGAAATGGTCAGGTCGAGCGGATCGCGGATCAAATTGCGGATTTCAAAGGACACGACGCCGGTGGGGACGTATTCCTCCTCCAGCGCAGCCGCCCCGGTCGCGGCGAAAGAGGCGCAGCCGCCGCAAGTGTGGCTGGCGAATTCCACCAGCTTTATCGGCGCATCGGGGTTGCCGATACGGTAGCCGCCCTCTTCGGTTTTGACCGCGATTTCGCCCCATTCCTGGCCTTCGGGCGCTGCGATCGGATCGATCGCTTCGCCGCTGCTCACTCCGTCTGCAGTGCCGGCGTCGTCGCAAGCGGCAAGGGCGAGGGTAAGCGGAGCTGCAAGGGAGGCGAGGGCGAGGGTGCGCAATTTGGTCATCGGGTCCGGTTCCTGTGGGTTCGGGTATGAGGGTAATGCAGATGGAGGCACGCGCAAGGCTTCGCCCATGGCTTTTGAACAGGCATCAACGGCGATACAGCGCAGTCAGTTGCGGCTCCAGCGTAGCCCAGTCATGTGTGCCGCGCAGCACCTCGCCATCGACGGCGAAGCTGGGGGTGCCCGACAGCTCGTATTTCGCAAGATCGGCGGCGCTGGACTTGGCCAGCGCGAGAGCCTTCGCGTCGTCGGCCAGGCACTGGTCGACCTGTGTGCGCTGGTAACCGCGCCGTTCCATCATCTTGTAAAACCCGAAATCGGCGGCAATGGCGCGGCGTCGTGCGGTGTGCGGGCCAAAATTCCAGCGCTGGCGCTGTGCTGCGGTGGCGCGCCCGGCAATCGGCAACCATTCGTCCTGGCTGCGCATGAAAGCGACGTGGTTCTGGGGAAACTTCCTGGGATCGCCGCAACTGGTCAGCATCGCCGCTGTCAGATCGAGCGGGTCGCGCACGATATTGCGAACCTCGCGCTGCATATGGCCGGGACCGATAAAGGCGAATTGCAGCGTGCCTTCGCCCTGCTTGGTAAAGCTGGCGCAGTGGTTGCAGGTATAGCTGACGAATTCGGTCAGCGTATGCTTGGCGTCGGGATTGCCGATCACATGGCCATTATCGACCTGCCGAACCTCCGCATTCCAATTGGCGGTTGCGGCGATGCCGAATGTGGCTGCCACTGCCAACGCTGCGCCTTTCCAGGCTTTGCCGATTTTCATTGATCGCGATCCTCTTTCGAACCCATGCTGCGAGCGAGCGATTCCAGCACCGTGCGCAGTTCCGGATCGCCGATATCGCGCAAACTGTCCCCCAGTTCCATAGGGATCGGCCTGAGCGATGGCGGCGCCTTGGGGCGCGTTTCAGCAGCCGGCGGCTTAACCTCGCCTTGCCGGATTTTTACCCGCGCAACCGCCTTGTACCCGAAGAAGCGGTTCACCCGGTCCATGATTTCAGGAATCACATGCTGGATCAGCGGCGCGTGGGCGGGAATGACGACTAATTGCAGGATGCCTTCGGACTTCTCGCCCGGCGGAAAGCGGATGGCCTCGGGCGCGCAGACCCTTGCATGGGTTTCGCCGACGATTTCGGGCCAGCGTGTAACCACGCTCGACTGGACGAAGCCGAACCGGCGAAATGCGGTGCGACCGATTTGCGGCATCAGATCCGCAATCGGCTTTGCCGGACCGCCGCGCGGCCGCTCATATTTGCGCACTCTTGGCTTGGCCGCGGTCTTGCGCGCGGCCTTGACCGGCTTGTTCGCCCCGCCCGCTGACGCTTGGCTTGTCGCCGGTTTGTCTGTGTCCCGTTCCATGTTGCCGGGTGCCATGCCATAGCCGCCGGGTGACTGCCAGCGCCCTTCCACAAATCGCCGCTTCGCTGCTCGGCTGGTACGATGACCATGCCCGCAGCCTGCCATGGCGTGCGGCCCACGATGCGCCCCCGCCGGACCCTTACCGCGTGTGGCTGTCAGAGGTGATGTTGCAGCAGACCACGACTGCAGCGGTCGCGCCATATTTCCGCAAATTCACCGAGCGTTGGCCCGATATAGCGGCGCTCGCCGCCGCGCCGGAGGAGGACGTGATGGCGGCATGGGCGGGGCTGGGATATTATTCGCGGGCGCGCAACCTGGTCGCCTGCGCCCGCGAAGTGGCGGCGCTTGGCGGATTTCCGGAAGAAGAGCGCACGCTGCGCAAGCTGCCGGGTATCGGCGAGTATACCGCCGCAGCCATCGCGGCGATTGCATTCGGACGGCGCGCGGTGGTGGTCGATGCCAATGTCGAGCGGGTGGTGGCGCGGTTGTTCGCCATAGACGAGCCGCTCCCCGCCGCGCGCAAGGCGATCCGCGCGGCCACGGACACCATCACTCCTGAAGAGAGGGCGGGTGATTTCGCGCAAGCAATGATGGACCTGGGTGCCACGATCTGCACGGCGAGCGATCCGCGCTGCCTGCTATGCCCTTTGGCAGGTGACTGCGCGGCGCGGCGGCAGGGTGACCCGGCGCGCTTGCCGGTAAAGCCTGCGAAGAAGGCAAAGCCCATGCGGCAGGGTAGCGCCTATTGGATCGAACGCGGCGGTTCGGTCTGGCTGGTGCGGCGACCGAGCAACGGAATGCTGGGCTCTATGCGCGCTCTGCCCGATGATGGCTGGAATGCGCGGGGCGATGGGACAGGCTCCCCGCCTTTCATTGGCGAGTGGCAACCCGGTGGCACCGTGCGCCATGCCTTCACGCATTTCAGCATCGAATTGTCGGTCTGGATCGTCCGCGATGCGCCGCGAGAACCGGAAGGCGAGGGCGAATGGTGGCCTATCGAATCGCTTGCAGAAGCGGGGCTGCCCACCTTGTTCGCCAAGGCCGCCCGGCTGGCGCTCGCCTAGATAATCCCGCCGCCCAGCGACAGGCGAACGACCGCGATCAGGAACACGATCAGGCAGAAATTGCGCCCGCCATTTGGAGGATGACAGCGCCCCGATACCTGCACCAAGCACGGCAATCGGCAGGACCACCCAATTGCCCCAGCCAAGGAACGGGATTGCGGAAGGGATCGCCAGCACCAGAGCGACGATACCGATGAGGATGGATACGAGATTGAGCATGTGTATTATATAGGTAATACGCGGGCGTCTTGCAACCGCCAGAGTGCCGCCAAAGCTTGTTGGCCTTGGCAATTGACCGTTCACGCGCCTTGCCCCAACACGCATGGACATCAATTGCACAAAGGAACCTACTGCGATGGCGCACCGGAATTTCGATCGTTCGAGTTTGTCTCGCCGGGGCTTGCTGCGCGGGGGTGCGTTTTTGGGGGCGGGGGCCTTCCTGTCCGCCGTTCCCGCAGCTCGCATGGCGCTGGCGCACGATCCGGCGGTTGTCCCGTCCTGGCCGATCGTGCGCGCGATGGTCGAAAATTATGTTGCCGAGGGCAAGGTCGCCAATATGCTCGCGGTGATGGGCTGGGGACAGGGCGAGCCCGAAGTGATCGGCAAGGGCGTGCTGACGCTGGGTAAGCCAGCGCTCGCGGATCGGGACAGCTTGTACCGGATCTATTCCATGACCAAGCCGGTCACCGGGATGGCAACCTCCATCCTGATCGATAGCGGCGATCTGGGCCTCGACCAGCCGCTGCACGAGATTCTGCCGGCCTATCGCAACATGCGTGTGCAGACTGTGTATGACGGATCGATCGAGGATACCGTGGCGGCGGAGCGCGATATTACCATCCGGCACTTGCTGACCCACACCGCCGGGCTGGGTTACGGGGTCATACAGAAGGGCCCGATCCGCGAAGCCTACGAAGAGCGCGGATTGATCCCCGGGCAGATCAGCCGAATCCCGATCCCCGGTCTCAGCCGGGCGAAGCCGGTGGACAGCCTGGAAGCCTTCGCGGACGGATTGGCGGAGATGCCGCTGGTCTATCAACCGGGCACGAAGTGGAGCTATTCGGTCAGTCTCGACCTGCTTGGGCGAGTGATCGAAGTGGTATCCGGGCAAAGCTTCGACAGCTTCCTGGCCGAACAGATATTCGCCCCCGCCGGCATGGACAGCACCTGGTTCACCGTACCCGAGAGCGAAAAGGACCGGCTGACGACCAATTACGGCGTACTTGGCGGTAATCTGCTGCCGATCGATATTGCCAGCAATTCGGTCTATCTCGACGAACCGGCCTTCCCCTTTGGCGGGGCAGGGCTGGTTTCCTCGCCCCGCGATTATGACCGATTCCTGCAGATGGTGGTCGGCTATGGAGCAGTGAACGGTAAGCGGGTGATGAGCGAAAGCGCGGTGGCGCTGGCCACTTCGAACCTGATGCCGAACGGGCTTACGATGGATTTCGGACCGAGTATCTCGGGCGGTTTCGGGGCCGGCGGGGTGGTCGGCCTGGGCGAGTTCGCAGGCACTTACGGCTGGGGCGGTGCGGCTGGCACCGCCGCGCTGGTGGATATGAAACGCGGCCTGCGCGCATCGATGTACACGCAATATATGCCGTCCGAAGCATGGGGAGCGCAGACCGAATTTCGCCAGGCGGTTGCCGCCGATCTGGTTGCGGCGGCCACCGGGATGATCCGGCCCGTTGCCGTAAATGCAGTGGCCGCCGGCGACGCGAACTAGCATGAAGCCAATCGCTTTCGCCGGATCGCCGCTGGACCGCGCGGACCATTTGCGCGGCGATGCGGATGCGCTTGCCGGCTTGATGAACTGGCGCGCGCGGCTGCTGCTGCTCGACGGGCTGAACCCCGCCATGGGCGAAGATGGCGGTCTGGCATGGGGCACTTTGGCCGATGCCCCGCAGGATGCTGAACTGGTGTTTCTCGGCCTGATCGAGGGCAAGGCACATTTTGCCGCAGTGCCGGGGATCGATGCCACCGGGGTCAGTTTCGATCCGCGCGTCTGGCAGATCATGCATTTGCTATCCCCGCCGGATCTGGCCACCTACGGCACCGCCCGCTGCCTGGTTGACTGGCATGCGCGGCACAAATTCTGTGCGCGCTGCGGCCAGCCGACCACGCTGGCCAAGGGCGGCTGGCAGCGCAATTGCAACGATTGCGGGGGCGAGCATTTTCCGCGCACCGATCCGGTCACGATCATGCTGGTCGAACATGGCGATTCGCTGCTGCTGGGCCGCCAGCCGCGCTTTCCACCGCGTGCCTTTTCCGCGCTGGCTGGCTTCGTCGAGCCGGGTGAGACTATCGAAGAGGCGGTGGCGCGCGAGGTGCATGAGGAAGCGGGCATTCGCGTGCGGGACGTGACCTATATCGCGACCCAGCCATGGCCGTTTCCCAGCCAGTTGATGATCGGCTGCCATTCCATAGCGCAAGATACCGATATCACGATCGACGAGACCGAGCTGGAAGAAGCGCGCTGGTTCACGAGGGACGAAGTGGCCGAAGCGATGGCGGAAGGCCGCGATGCGCCCAATCCCACGGCGGCATTCGCTGCACCGCCCCGCGCTGCTATTGCGCATTCCCTGATCAAATGGTGGCTAGAGAAATGACCAAGACCGCAGACACAGTGCAAATCGATATCTGGTCCGATGTGATGTGCCCATGGTGCGCCATCGGCTATGGTCAATTGTCGAAGGCACTGAACGAGCTGGAAGGCGAAATCGCCGCAGACATTCGCTGGCGGCCGTTCGAACTCAATCCGGATATGTCGGCCGAGGGCGAGGAGCAATCCGCCCATCTGGCGCGCAAATATCGCCGCTCCGCCGAAGAAACGAAGGCGGTGCGCGACAATATAAAAGACATCGCCCGCCAGGCGGGGGTCAGTCTGGAATATACCGGCGAGGGCGAAGCGCCGCCCGCGATGATGTGGAACACCTTTGCAGCGCACAAGCTGCTCGAATGGGCGTTGGCAGAGCATGGCGCAGAGGTGCAGATGCGGCTCAAGATGGCTCTGCTGGAGGCACATTTTCAGCATCGCCGCCGAATCGGGGAGCGCGACGTGCTGCTCGATATCGTGGCCGAAACCGGTCTCGACCGGCAAGCGGCGGAAACGGCGCTCGACGATCCGGCGCTGGGCGAGCGAGTAAAGGCCGAAGAGCGCAGCGCCTTCGACATGAACATAACCGGCGTACCGGCGATGGTTATTGACGGGAAGTTTCTGATTCCCGGCGCACAGGCTCCGGAAACCTATGTCAATGCATTACGCCGCGTGGTTTCGCGGCGGTAGAGCCCGGTCAGAGCCGGGGAAGCAGAAATGCTAGCAGCGCCACGAGGACCAGGGTCCCCACGCCATAATAAAGCAACGACCGGCGAGCCCTGCGGCGGCGCTCCAACGTACGATGATCCAAGACTATACCCCTGAAAAACAAGAGCACCGCAGCTATCGGGTTTCCTTCAGCTTGGCAACTAGTGCAGAGCGCCTATAAGAGCGCCTCTACCGACATTTTCAATTTCATGATTTGCAAGGGCGCGCGACGTTGAACGCCATTTCGCCAACCTACCATTCGCATATTCGCAGCGATATATTCCCATTCCTGCCGAAAACCGGCGGAAGTCTGCTGGATATTGGCGGCGGTGACGGGGCGACGGCGTCCGCGATCAAGCAGCGCGGGCTGGCGGACAGGGTGGGGGTGGCCGATATGGTCCCGCCCGCATCGCAGGCCGCGCTCGATTTCGATTACCAGGGCGATCTGACCGCGCCGGGCTTCATCGAGAATATCGGTGCGGAGCAAGGCCCGTTCGACATCATCCTGGCCTGCGATATCCTGGAACATTTCGTCGATCCGTGGGCGATCGTGCAGCGGCTGCATGGCCAGCTGAAGCCAGGCGGCGCGCTGGTGGCGAGCATCCCCAATGTTCGGCATTGGACGGTCAGCGCCGGGCTACTGTTCGGCGATAATTGGGAATATACCGAATCGGGCATTCTGGACCGGACCCATCTGCGGTTTTTCGTGCGCGAAACGGCGTGCGAACTGGCGTCCTCCAGTGGCTTGCAGATCGAGCAGGTTGCTGCATTGCCCAGCGGCAGGCGGATCGATCACGCGATGATGAAATTGCCGTTCAAGGGGCTGCATTCGCTTGCCGCCCTGCAATATGCGGTCCGCGCGCGGCGGGTGGATTAAAGCCTGCCGTCCTCGGCCAGATCGAGGAACCGCGTGATGTCGGGAGCCAGCAAGTGCTCTCCCGCCGCGACGATCCGTTCATGGTCCCAATCCCACCATGCGACCGCCAGCAGCCGTTCGATAGTGGTCTCGTCGAAGCGTTTGCCCCTCGGCTGGGCAGGCACGCCGCCGACAATGGCATAGGGTTCGACATCGCGCGCCACCAGCGCGCGGTTCATCACCACCGCGCCGTGGCCGATCGTGACGCCCGACAGGATCGTGCAATCGGCTGCCAGCCAGACATCGCTGCCAATGGTGACATCGCCCCGCGTGACCGGGTGTCCGGACATATGTCGCAAGCGATCCTCCAGCACGGTGAAGGGATATGTCGTTACCCAATCCGTCCGGTGGCCCCCGCCCAGATGTACCTTCACCCCCGCTGCGACCGAGCAATAGCTGCCCATCGCGAAGGTCGATCCCTCGCCGTAATCGACGATCTCCAGCTCGCCGTAACTGCCGCTGCCGATGGGATATTGGGGATAGCAATCGGCCAGCAGGCGCAGCTTGGGCCGCATCCCGAGCTTGCGCCTTATCCGGTCACTCAATCGCTTCTTTGTCACGCTTCAGCCTTTGCGCGCTAGCGGCAATCGGCGCAACAGGCCGAACGCAAATTCGCGAATGCGCGGCGGGGCGAGCAACCATGCGGCCAGCATTGCAGCCAGCCCGACGGGTGCAGCGTAGGCCAGCGCGCGCAGCGGGGCGATGGGCGCGGTCTGCGGCAGGATCAGTGCAGCCGCCACCATTGCGGCGAAGGTCAGCGCCAGCATCATGCCATGATCCACCCGCCGCTCCGCCGCGAGGAACAAAGCGAGCGTATCGACGCTGTTGCGCGCCAGATAGACCCATGCCGCACCAGCCAGCCCAAACCCCTCCAGCGCAAACCACAAGGCAGGCAGATAGATCGGCAACTGCGCCAGCATGATCTTCGTCACCACATCGGGCCGCCCCTGCGCCTGCAGCCGGGCATAGGGAACCTTGGCGAAGATATTGGCCCAGCCGGCAATCGCCAGGATCTGCAGCAGGGGGGCGGAGCGCGCGCCCAGATCCTCGCCCAGCCAGGCCCGCATCAACGGATCCGCGAGCACGATCAGCACGGCGACCGGCGGGGTGGCGATGGCATAGAGCGCGCCGACCGCTTGCCGCGTCAGTTTCCGGCTCTCTTCCTTGTCCAGCACAGCCAGCCGGGGAAACAGCGCATTTGCCAGCGCATCGGCGACCACCGCGATCCGGCGGGTCGCATCAAGCGGGACGGCATAGACGGTCACCGCGACCGCGCCGACGGCTGCGCCGATCAGGAAGCGGTCGGAGAAAACCAGCACCATACCGATCATTCCACCCGCCGTTACCCAGCCGCCATAACGCAGCATGCGGACCAGCTCGGCAGCATCCCACCCCCCAATCGCGCCTGCACCGAATTCCTTGCGGCATTCGCGCCACAGCAGCAGCACGGCCAGCAGCCGTGCGGCGAGGGCGGCCAGTACCAGCCAGACGAGCGTTGGCCCGGCGATCCATGCCACGGCCAGCGGAGCCAGCTGGAACAGGCTGGTATTGGTGATGGTGATGCGGTTGACGATGAAGAATTTCTCGCGCCCCATCAGCGCCCCGCTCAATATTGCCAGCGTCGTCACGATTGGAACGCCGATTGCCATCAGCGGCACCAGCGGCATGGCCTCGGCGCGCAGATCGGCATCCAGCTTCATGCCCCTGGCAAACATGAACCACGCGGCCACCGCCATGATTGCCGCGCCGATGGCTCCGATAACTAGGTTGGAGGTCAGTGCAGTGCCCAGCGCACCGCGCCGCTCCTGCGCCGTGCCGTTTTTCAGCGCCGCGACACGCTGCGTGGCAGCGCGCCCCAGGCCAAGGTCCATCATCCCGAACAAGCCCAGCACCAGCCAGACGATCGCCAGCACGCCGTATCGCGCGGCCCCGATCAGATCGATGTAGATCGGGATCGTGACGAGGAACAGCACCAGCGGGACGGTGAACCCGGCCAGATTATAGGCGGCGTTGCGGCCGATGCTCATGCCGTGCCTGCCATTCCTGCTGCATCCATCAATCCGCGCCGCAGCGCCGCACCGATGGCGGGCCGGGTGAAACGCTGCGCAGCTTCGCTGCCCTGCCATTCGGCCAAGGCCTGCTTCAATCGGTCTTCGTCATCATGCAGTTCCCGCATGGCCCGCGCGATTGCAGCATCGTCGCGCGCATCCACGGGAAGCGCGAACGGGCAATCGGCGAAGTAGCCGTCCACTGCAGCTCCTCGGGGAAAGGCGATCGGCAATCCGGCGAACAGCGCTTCGATAAATACCAGCCCGAAACTCTCGCGCCGGGACGGCAGGATGAAGCCGCGCGCTGCATTGAAGCGAGCCGCGATTGCGTCATTGGGGAGCGCCCCTTCGAAGGTCATTCCCTCAGCGCCGTGCCTTTGCGCGGCGGCGACTTCGCCGGTTGTCCCGCCGCCGATGATTGCCAGCTGCGCATCGGTTCCGCCTTCCCTGACAGAGCGCAGGGCGCGGGCCATGGCGGGCAGGTTCTTCAGATCCGCATGGCGCAGATGGAAGGCGCTGACCAGCTGCGCACCACCTGTTTTGGGGGCGATCATGGTGTCGCGCGCCATCGGGCAGGGGAGCAGCGTAGTGCCGCCATCGCGCTCGCCCAGCCGATCTTCCAATGCGCGCAAGGCCCAGGGGGTGAAGGGAAATACGTGGCTGGCCTCATGAAATATCGGGCGCAGAAAACGGTGGAGGTCGGGACGCATCTGCAGAATGCGCTGATCCGTATTGCCCTGAACCGAAAGTGCGTAGGGTACGCCGAGCAGGCTGGCCGCGCGGGCCACGGCGAACCCTTCCACCGTCAGCTTGTGACCCACCAGCAAATCGGGCCGCGGCCCCGTGGCGATCCGTTCTGCCAGCACCTCGCCCAGGCGGACAAGCAACCGGCGATGATGGATCCCGGCGGGCGGGGCGGTATAGACCAGCGCGTCCAGCGCATCGCTCTCGCTGGCAGCCTCCAGCGACAGGCGCGGCCACGCCCAGCTGGACTTGGGCGGGCTACGCCGATTGAGCGACAGGATCTTCTGGCGAAAATCGCTTTCCACCAATCCGGCCAGCCGCTGTATCACCGGCGTCTTGTTCGGCTGGACGGTATCGGGATGATCGGCCGTCACATGGATGATGAATGGCCGGCCCGGCTGTGTCATGTCCCCGTCATATCCTCGCGCCTCAGCCGATTTTTCGCAAGGTCGGCTCGGGCAGTCCGTCGCCGCCCGCTGCTCGCGATGCGGCGGCCAGGCTGAGGACCTGCGTGTCGCAACCTGGGGGGACGACCAGCACCTGCGATGCCGCCAGCCTGGTGACCGGTCGCTGGGTCGAGAGGCCGCAGCGATAGCCATAGCGCCACAGGTCGAGCGTCGCCGCACTGGCCCCTTCTATGCCCAATCGGTAGCGGCCCGGCTCCAGCGCCATCAGCAGCTGTGCCGGGCGCGATGCGGGGATATCGACGCGCGACAGATGAAAGCCATTGCCATCGGCGGCGGGCAAGGGGGTGTAGCCTTCGAACAGGCGCCATTCATAAGGCGTAGGCAGCTCTTCGGCCTCTGCGCTGGGCCAGCCGGGAATAAGGCGGCCGCTTTGCCAACCGGACATCAGCCGTGCCAGCTGGGCACCTTGCGCGAAGCGTCCATCGATCGCCAACTTGGCCACGACCGGGGCGGCCACGCTGCGCGGCACCGCATTGCCCGCATCGCTACGGGCACGGAAAATGTCGCGCAGCATATCGGACGGCATCTGGCCGCCTTGTTCCGCTAGTAGCCCTTCGGCCCAGGGCGCATCCTCGCTCAGTGCCGAAACGATGGCAGTCCGGAAGGCCGGGTTGCCCCCTGCCTCGGCAAAATCGGCTGCGAGCTGTTCGCGCGCCCGCCCGCGGCGCAGCAGCGCCTCCGCACTGGTTGCGGCGGTCTGGTAATCCTGCCGTTCCAGTGCGCGAATATAGGACACGCGGTGAACCAACTCGCCATGCCACCCCAGCGCGCCAGCTGCTCGCAAGATTGCGAGCCCGCGCCCGGTATCGCCTTTGGCATAGGCAGCGTCGGATAGAGCGACTGCTGCTTCACCCGACAAGGGCGCAGCTTCGAATGCATCCACTGCCAATCTGCCCGATCTTGCCGGGGAAAGCGCATTGGCCCCGCCATCGAGGAAGCGGCGGGCGCTGGCAGCCTGGTTGAGCGGGAAATCCGCCGCTGCTGCCACCCGCGCCTTTGCCAGCTGTTCGCCGATGCCGGCAGTCAAGGCAGCTATGGCGAGCGAAATGCCCAGGATCAATCCGGTTGCGCGGCGCACCACTGTCTCCTTGCCGTGGCGATATCGGGGGTGCTCGGCCCGCTCCGCACAATGCTGCGCTGCAACCCGGCGGGCAGGCCGCGAGCCCTATTCCTTATCGTTGCCGCTGCCATAAGCATAATAGGAATAGTGATAATCGTAGCTGTAGCCCGCATCGCGGAAGTCGAACTTGGTCATCACGATACCCACGATATTCGCGCCGGTTTCGTTCAGGCGGCGCACTGCGGTGCGTGCCTGGCCGTAATGCGCACGGCCCGCTTCCACGATCAGCACGGTGAAATCGGCCAGGCGCGACAGCATCGGCGCATCCGCCAAGCCCATCACCGGGGCGGAATCGATGATTACCACATCGTAGGAGGCGCGCAGCTTGTCGAGCAGGTCGCCGACCAGATTGCCGGACAGGATTTGCACCGGGTTGGGCGGGATCGGGCCCAGCGTCATGGCGTGCAGCCCTTCGGTCCCGGCAGGCTTGATCGCATCCTCGATCGGAATACGGTTCATCAGCACGTCCATCATGCCCGACTTGTTCTTCTCGCCCAGCAGGCGGTGCAGGCTGGGGTTACGCAAATCGGAATCGATGATCAGCACGCGCCGCCCGATCCGCGCAAAGTCGCGCGCCAGAGCGAGTGCAGTGGTCGATTTACCTTCCGCCGGCTGGCCGGAGGTGACCTGGATCACCTTGTGACGATCGCCGGCCGTCGCATAATCGATCGCGGCACGGATCGAGTAATATGCTTCGTTGAGATCGCTGTGGGTGTCTTCCATCGCATCCTGGTCGGTATCGTCCACCAGCGGCGTGGTGCCGAGCAACGGCAGGCCGAGTTTGCGTTCCGCATCCTCCGGCGAATACAGCGTATCGTCGACCGCTTCGCGAACCACCGCAAGACCACCGCCCACGATCAGGCCGAGAATCAGCGAGATCAGCAGGTTGCGCGGGAAGCTTGGCGAGATGGGCGAAGTGGGCACGGCTGCCCGGTCGAGCAGCGTGATATTGTTCGCATCGATGTCCGACGCACTGTCGATTTCGCTCAAACGGCGCTGCAATTCGGCGAGCCGTTCACGCTGGTTTTCCGCATCGCGGGACAGGATGTTCAACTGCACCCGGCGGTTCTGTTCGGACAGGGTTTCGTCGGCCAGTTCCGTGCGGGCGGAAGCCAGGCGCTGTTCTTGCGCCAGGGCGACTTGATATTCGTTGCGAATCGAATTGCGCAAAGAGGCTGCGGCGCTATCGAGCGCCTGGTTGACCGAGGCGACTTGCGCTTCGGCACGTTCGATTTCAGGGTAACCGTCGAGATACCGCTCGCGCAGCTGTTCCAGCTCCGACTGGGCTTGCGCACGCCGGGTCAGCAGCGTCTGGATGGCAGCATTGTTGCGCGCCTCGGGCAAGTCGAGCGGCGATGAACGGCGAGCCGATTCCCAGCGCTGTTCGGCCAGGATTCGGTCGGCACGCGCATCGATGTAGTTACGGTTGATCTGGACCAGATTGCCGGTCGTGACCGAGGGAGCTCCGCCGGACCCTTCATCGCCGTCTCCGTTACCGGGTGCGTTGCCGGTATCGATCAGGCGGTTGCGGCGAGCGAATTCGACCGCTGCGGTTTCGGTATCGGCCAGCTCGGCCTGCAATTCGGCAACCTGTTCCTGCAGGATTCGCTTGGCATAGCTGTTGGCGTCGAACCGTCCCTGCACGTTCTGCGCCACGAAGGTTTCGGCATAGGCATTGGCGACCCGCGCGGCCTGGCTCGGCTGCGGCGAGGTGAAGCCGATCAGCACGATCCGGTTCTGCGGCTGGATTTCCATATTCACGTTGGATTGGAGCAGCGAGGCGACCTTGTTGCGCCGCGCAGCCGCCCGCTGTTCCGGAGAAAGCGATGGGTTCACCGGTTCGGCATTCATCGCCGCAAGGAATTCGTCATCGCGGGAAAGGTTCAACCGGTCCGTCACGGCCAATGCCATGCTGCGGCTTTCCACAACCAGTTTCTGGGTATTGAGATAGCGATCGATTTCGAACGTCCCGATCACCGGGCTGACATCCTGGCTGTCGGTGATGCGCAGGCTTTCATTATCGACCTGCACGCTGGCCGAAGAGCCGTAGATGGGCGTCATCAGCAAGGTCACGACCAGACCGATCAGAACGGCGGATACAGTCAGGATTGCCAGCATCCTCCTCTGGCGCCAGGCCATCGCGCGAATTTCGCCAATGCTGATACCGCTCCAGCTCGGCCCATCATCGGGGGCGATATAGCGGTCGAGGCCGTGGACTGGCTCTCCATTCGGTGCCTTCGCCCCGGCGGTCATGGCGTTATCTTGCATGAGCTAAATTATCCCCGGCTCAAAAACGTGTAAAAATGGCGAATGCCGGCAGCGCGCTCAGCAGATTCTGCCACGCCTGGCTTGCACCGGAGGTGCCGACCATGATCCGGTCTTCCGGCTGCAGCAGCGGATCGACCATGGTGCCGGTGCGTACCGCGTTCAGATCGAAGCGCGCGGCGGTCTGCTGCCCGCCGATTTCGCGAAACACGACCACCTGGTCCAGCTTGGCAATTTCGGTAGGCCCCTTGCCCATCGCGATCGCGCCCAGCAGGGTGGTCCCCGGCTCGAAGGTAAACACGCCGGGTTGATCGACCGCGCCTTCCACCGTGACGATATGCGAGCCAAGCTCGAGCAGATTGACCGTTACGAAGGGGTTGCGCAGATAGCGCGAGGCCAGCTGTGCGCGGACATCGTTCGTAATTTCATTCACCGAGCGTCCGGATGCCTGCACCCGTCCGACGATGGGCATCATGAATGCCCCGTCTTCGCCGATGCGCACTCTCTCGATATTCAGCTCCGGCTCGCCCAGTACCGACACGCTTACCACGTCCTTGGCGCGCAGGACGTAATTCTCATCGGCCAGCGAGGGGCTGACAAACGCCCCGGCCGGTGCGCCGATGGGTGCTGTTGGCGCAACAACGCCCGTCTGTACTGGCGGAGTGCCCCCACATGCTGCCAGGGCCGAGCAAAGTGCCAACGCGCCAAGGCGCAGAAAATCATGCTTCAATCTCACGCGCATTTCCGTCCATTCAGCGCAACATCTACGTTGCGGACCATTCCACCGGGCCGGGTCTTAGACAGAGCCCCCCGAGGTTGCAAGGCGACTAGGGGTTAGTGCCGCGTTTCGCGCCATCATTCCAAAGGCCAGTCCGGCAAGAACTGCGATAGTTACGGTGCGCGCCGGATAGTCGACCAGCGAATGCAGCATCACCATCAACAGCATGACCGAACCGAGCCGAGCCAGCAGCGCATCGCGCCCGAGCGGAGCTGTCCATACCGTCCACGTGCCGCGCAGCCACAACCAGCCGAATGCCGCGATAAGCAAGAGCGAGGCGATGCCTCCCTCGATGGCCAGCTCGATATAATCGTTATGGGCATGGTTCACATACAGCATGCCGACCATGTCGAGCGGTTCGAACATTTCGTAAGCCACACGAAATGTGCCGAAACCTGACCCCGCCGGCATCAGAGCCTGCGCGGCCGCCACAGCCTGCGGCCAGATCTCGAACCGCCGATCGTCGGCCAGCGCCGCGCGCTCGCCGATAGCGCCAAGCTGCCCGTCGCCCAAAAATGGCAGCGCCAGAAACGCTGCCGCTCCCAAGCCGATCAAGCCGAGTGCCGGCCACAGCAGTTTGCGCGAGCGGCCCAGCTGCGGGGCGAGCCAGGCCAATGCGGCCGCGGGCAGACCGAGCGCCATCAGCAGCAATCCAGCGCGCGAAGCGGTCAGCAGAACCAGCAAAGCCGCCACTATCGCCGCTGCTGCCAGAACCATGTCGGGCGTGCCCAGCGCTTCCCAGCTCGACGGATCGCGGCGCCTCCTGCGGTGCAGTCCGATCCACCCGCCCAGCGCCATCAGCCCCATCAGCGCAAAGGTCGCCTGGTGATTGTGATTGGTGAAGAAGCCAATGGCGAAGAAATTATCCGCCCGGCCATCCTCGAACGGATAGGCCCAGCGCATCCCGGTGATCTGGAGGAAAGCCATCGCCGCCCCGATCGCAAGCGCCGCGACCACGCCGGTCAGGATCGCGCGGATGCGTACTTCATCCCCGGACCGGATCGCCACGTAAAAGGCGATGGGCGGGATCAGGAACAGCAGGCTGCGCCATGTGGCCTCTATATCGAGAGAAATCGGGCGCCAGATCGGCTGTCCGAAAATGGCCCGGTCCATATCGGCCACCAGCTCGCGCCCGGGCAGGGCGGTCCAGAGCGAGGGCGGCAGCGGCACGAATTGAAGCAGCACGACAAGCGGGACGGCCATGACCAGCCAATCGCTTGCAGTAGGACGCCCGAAAGCGGAATGGCGGCTGGCTATCGCTGCGCCAAGCAGCAGCGCTGCAATTGCTTCGGCCGCGCCGCGCGGCAAGGGGTAGGTATTGTTAGCCCCGCCGATTACCAAGATCAGCGCGGTCGCCAGCGTCCATATCCATGGCCGCGCGCGATCTCTCCATCCTACTCCGCGAGCGAAGGATCCGCTCTCTTCGCCTCTGCGGATAACTCGCCGGAGACCGTCATCGATATCTCCGGCATCCATATCGCGGGGCGATTGGGCGCTTTGAATTGCCTGACCGCTCATCTATTGGCGGGGCCCAGCGTTTTCAGAACAACAATCAACGAACTGCCTCATGCCCCTGACACTGGCCGACTGGATCGGCGCTCTTTTATATATCGCCACGATGCTAGCCGCGATCGGGGCTGCGTGGCTCGATGGCAAGCACTCCGGCCGTCCTGCAGCCGCAAGGGCGCATTGGCTGGCCATTGCCGCATTGTTCGCCGGAATGGCCGCGTGGCGGCTGGGGAGCGGGGAGGAAAGGCTGCAAGCCATATTACGCGGTGAATTAGTCGAAGGCGGGCAATACGCAAGCCGATATACGCTGCAAGGTCCGCTGATTGCCGTGCTGGTGGTGCTGGCGCTGGCCATCGGGGCATGGGTGATATGGCGCTGGAGGCACCAGCCATTGTACCGCGCAATATCGGGCGGGGGAGCACTAGGTTTGCTTGCCTTTTCGTTGCTTAGGCTGATGTCCTACCATCCGTTCGACCGGCTGATCTACGCTTCGCTGGGGCCGTTGCGGCTGAACTATCTGATCGAGCTGGCGCTGATCGGCGCGGTGTTCGTCGGCATCTGGATCCTGTGGACCCCGGGCGATGAGCAGAGCCGAACCGGGGGCGAAAAGCGACGAAACGCGCGGCGGCGGCCAAGGTAAGCTTGCCTATCAGATTGCCGCAGAGTTAATCCCGACGTAAGGGCGACAACGGTAATTGCCGCCGAGGCTGTGGCTTCGCGCCGATATTGCGAGGTTTTTGGGCATATTTGCACAAAGCCTGCAGCCGCGGATGAACGATAGCGCCACTGGGATCCAGGGGATTGATGGAACACAAGCCGATAGCCTCTCAGCCGACCATGGCAGCGCCGCCGGTCGGTTTGCGCAGGCAATTGTCCTATATGCTGGCTGCGCTGGATGCCGCAGTGATGGGCGTAGCCTTTCTGGCAGCGAGCCTGATCTGGCATGGCGCGTTTTACCGCACGCCGGAGGCAAGCATCGCTTTGGCGCTCGCCTATTTCGCTTTCGCGCTGAGCAATGGCGCTTACGCAGGCACGATTTACGGCATCGGGCGACCCGACGGCGTTCGCGAAGTCGTCTGGTCGGCGGTGAGGAGCTTCCTGGCTGCCTTGGCGACGGTCACTTTCATAACCTTTGTGATGAAAGAGCAGACCACCCTTTCGCGCGCCGAAGTGCTGATCGGGGCAGGGCTGTTCCTGGTGATGGTGGTGCTGGCGCGCTGGCGCTGGGCGATCTGGGTCACGCGCAACTGGCCCGACGGCGTGCTGCGCATCGGTTTGGTTCGCGACAATGGAGGGCCGGACGTGGCGGGTGGCTTTGCCGTGGTTGTGGAGGCCGATGGCTGGCTCGATCCCAGCCATGATTCGCCCGAGATGTACGAGCGGCTGGCCGAAGAATTGCACGGCTGCGAGCGGGTGGTTGTCGCCTGCACGCCCGAGCGACGCCAGGCCTGGAGTGCGATGCTGCGCGGGATGGGCATTCGCACGGAACTGCTCGCCCCGGAAATTCGCGGGGCAGGCGTGCTCGATATTGCGCGTTTCGGGCCGATGCGCACGCTGGTGATCGATTTCGGCCCGATGAAGTTTTTCGACCGGGTTGCGAAGCGAGTGGTCGATATTGCGATCAGCTTGCCGGCACTGATCCTGCTGGCCCCGGTGATGTCGTTCATCGCCATTGCCATCAAGCTGGATTCGCCGGGTCCGGTATTGTTCAAGCAGCAGCGCCTGGGCCTCGCAAATCGGCGCTTCGAAATGTTGAAATTTCGCTCGATGCGCGTGGATGGCAGCGATTCGGAAGGTGCGCAATCGACCCAGCGCGGCGATCCGCGCGTTACCAAGCTTGGCGATTTCCTGCGCAAGACCAGCCTCGACGAATTGCCGCAGCTGGTAAACGTGCTCGGCGGAAGCATGAGCATCGTCGGCCCGCGCCCCCATGCGCTGGGCAGCCGGGCCGGTGACCAGCTGTTCTGGAATGTCGATAACCGGTATTGGCACCGCCACGCGGTGAAGCCTGGCCTCACCGGGCTGGCGCAAGTGCGCGGCCACCGCGGGGCCACGCATACGACCGGCGATCTGCAACGGCGGTTGAATTCGGACCTCGAATATGTCCGCGACTGGTCGCTATTCCTCGATCTGTGGATCATCTTCGCGACCATGCGGGTGATGGTGCACAAGAACGCCTATTGAGCTGCAATCTGCCGAGCCCGCTGCGGTTCGCTGGACCCCATCGCCGCTTTGCCATAGCATTGCCCCGATTATGGTTTTGGGGATTATCGCATGAAATACTGGCTCGCCGCTTTCGCTCTTACCGCTCCGGCAATCGCCGCCGCGCAGGATATGCCCGCTGCTGGGCAATCCGAAGCGGGCCAATCCGAAGCCGCGATGCAATACACCGAATTGCGCGAGGAAATCTGGCAATGGGTGCTCGATAACAATCCCTCGCTGGCCACGTCGATCGGTGACCGGCGCGGCGATGGGAAACTCGGCGATATGTCGCTGGAGGCCTATGACCGCCAGATCGCCGAAACGCGCGACTTTCTTGCCCGGCTGGAGGCGATCGACGAGCGCGCGCTTCCCAGCGATCTGCGCGTCGATCGCGCGATCCAGCTCGCCAGCCTGCGCGACGAGATCGCAGGGTCCGCCTTCGATCAGAACCGCTATGTGATTTTCACCAATCGCGGCGGCTGGTTCTCCGGCTTCGCCTCCGCGCCCTATCGCAGCCCGTTTTTTACAAAGGCGGATTACGAAAGCTATATCGCCCGTCTGGAAGCCTATCCCGAACTCAATCGCCAGGGGATCGATCGCAGCCGCATGGCAGTGGCGCGCAGTCTGACCCAGCCTTGCGAGCCGATGGAAGGGTTTGCCGAGCGGATCGACCGCCAGATTTTCGACAACGCGGAAGATTCGCCGTTCTGGCGGCCATTCGCCGAGCGCCCCGCCTCGATTTCGCAAACCGACTGGGATGCGCTCGTGGCGCGTGGCCGCAGCGCCATCGAAGGGGATGTGATCCCCGCCTATCGCGACTTCGCCGAATTCTATCGCAGCGAGTACGAACCGGTCTGCCGGACCGGCACACCCGGCATCCTCGCCAGCCCCGATGGCGCAGAGTATTACGCCTACCGCGTGCGTAGCTTCACCACGACCGACATGACGCCGGACGAGGTGCATATTCTCGGCCTATCCGAAGTCGCGCGGATCCGTGCGGAGATGGAGCAGGTTGCGGCCAGTGCCGGCTACGACACGCGCGAGGCCTATATCGAACACCTGCGGACCGATCCGCAATATTACATGACCGATGCGGACGAATACGTCGCCTATGCGCAGGCGCTGGCCAAGGAAATAGACGGCTGGATGCCCAAGCTGTTCGGTACGCTACCGCGCCAGCCTTATACCGTATCGCCAATTCCCGCCGCGCAGGCACCGGGCAACACCACGGCCTATTACGAGCGCGGTTCGCTGGAGACCGGGGCTGCGGGCATCTACCGCATCAACACGACCGAGCTGGACCAGCGCCCGCTATGGGAATTGCCCGCGCTGGGTGTGCATGAAGCGGTGCCGGGCCACCACCACCAGATCGCCTTGCAGCAGGAGCTCGACATCCACCCGCTGCGCGCCAACGGCACGTTTTTCACCGCCTTCGTCGAGGGGTGGGGGCTATATTCCGAACGGCTCGGGATCGAGATGGGGCTGTACGACACCCCCGCCAAGCAGATGGGCCGGCTGAGCTACGAAATGTGGCGCGCAACCCGGCTGGTGGTCGATACTGGCATCCACTCGAAAGGCTGGAGCAAGGCGAGGGCGGTTGAATTCATGCTCGACAACACCGCGCTAACGCCCGGCAACATCGATGCCGAGGTCAACCGCTACATCACTTGGCCGGGACAAGCGCTGGCCTACAAGATCGGCGAGCTGAAGATCCGCGAATTGCGCGGGCGGGCGGAAGATACGCTTGGCGAAGATTTCGACTTGCGCGCGTTCCACGATGCCGTGCTGGAAAACGGCGCAGTGCCGCTCAACGTGCTGGAAGCGCATATCGATGACTGGATTGCGCAGCAGCAGGACGGATAGCGGTCAGGCGGGCTGCGCACCCAGCGCATTGCGCACGATCGCATGGACGTTGACGACCGCTTCCAACCGCGCGCCGAGTAAGGCTGTGCCCGAAACCTTGCGCTGGACGAACAGCGTTTCGGCAGGCGGCAGGTGCCAGCTCGCCTTGTCCTGCGCGATGGCTATGCCCTCGTCGCGAAGCAGCGGCACGAAGCTGCGATCGCCGAAATCGAACGGCGCATCGCGGCCCATCTCGTTTACGATGATGGCGATCATGCGGTCGATCCGCTCGCCGTGGCGTTCTACTGCCGCCGGATTGACGAACCCCGCGGCCACAGCCTCTTCGCGCACGCGGCCGCCATCCTGCGCCAATCCGGCTTCCAGTAAGCGGCGATAGGCGTCTGCAATATCGGGCGCGACCGCGCGGGTGGCGCCAAAATCCAGCAGCACGATCTTGCCCGCGGCTTCGCCCTCGGCAGGGCGTTGATAACGGAAATTGGCGAAGTTCGGGTCGGTCTGCATCACGCCGAATTCGAACAATTCGCGCGCCACCAGCGTGATCAGCCGCTCGAACACAATATCGCGCTCGGCCTGCGGTGCGTCGGTCAGCGATTCGATCGGGATGCCTTCGACATAGTCCATCGCCAGGATACGGTCGCGCGTCAGGCCTTCATCCAATTGCGGCACCACGAAATTCGGATTGTCCGCCAGACGCGCAGCATAGAGCTGCATCTGTTCGCCCTCGCGGCGATAATCGGCTTCCTCATGAAGTTGTTCTTTGGCCGCCGCCAACAGAGGCGCGATATCGAGTTCCTTGGGCAGCAGCCCCGACACGCGCAGCAGCGCGGCGACATTGTCCACGTCGCTATCGATGCTTTGCGCCACGCCGGGATATTGCACCTTGATCGCCAGAGTCCGGCCATCGGGCGTCAGCGCGCGGTGAACCTGGCCGATGCTGGCCGCTGCGATGGGTTTGGGTTCGAAGCGCCGGAACTGCCTGCGCCAATCCTTGCCCCATTGTTCGGCCAGCACCTTGTCCAGCTGGCGCGGAGGCATGAAATTGGCGCGGTCGCGCAAGGTCGCGAGAATATCCGCCAGCTCGGGCGGCAACATGTCGCCGGCATCCATGCTGATCATCTGCCCCAGCTTCATCGCCGCGCCGCGCAGATGGGCGAGCCGATCTGCCAACCGTTTGGCATTGCCGGGGGTGAGGATCATCTGGTCGAGCGACACACGCTCGCCATTCGCAATACGGCGAGCGCCTTCGGCCAGCATCCCGCCAGCGACTCCGCCCGCCAGACGCGCAAACCCGCCAACCCGCGACACGCGCCCGGAAGGCACGGCACGGTGGCGGGCGCGGTCCTGCTGATCGTCAGCCATCTGCGGCTGTCAGCGGATTGCGATTAACGCAGGAAGTTGACGTAAATGCCGTGGATCAGGCCTGGTACGAAAAAGATGATCGTGAGGATCAGGTTGATCCAGAAATCGTTGCTCAGCCCATGCTTCAGCGCCACGCCCAGCGGCGGCAACAGGATGGTGGCGATAAGAATGATGATGGGCATTTTGGTTCTTTCTCCAATTTAGATTTGTCTGGAGAACCGCCCAATCGCCGCTGTGTTCCGTAAACGGTCCACCACGCGGCCGGAAAACCGGCTATTTTGGCACCCGTTAGGTCGAAAATTGGTCGGGAAGAGAGGATTCGAACCTCCGGCCCCCGCCTCCCGAAGACGGTGCTCTACCAGGCTGAGCTACTTCCCGACTCAGTGGCACGGAGCAAAGCTGCACCCATGCGGTAGGGGCGCGCCTATAGGGGCGGGCTGGCGCAGTGGCAAGCGGGATGGTGGCAAGGGCGGAGATTGCTTGTACACCCTCGCCAATGCCCGCCGATTCTCCGCTCCGCGATTCTCGACTTGCCGATTCCCCTCATCCGGAACAGCAATATCTCGATCTGATGCGCCGCATCTGGACCAAGGGGAGCGAGCAGGTCGACCGTACGGGCGTAGGCACGCGGTCGGTGTTCGGCACTATGCTGCGCTTCGATCTGGCGGGCGGGGCCATGCCGCTGATCACGACCAAGCGGGTTTTCTGGAAAACCGCCACGCGCGAAATGCTGTGGTTCCTCACCGGCAACACCAATATTCGCCCACTGGTGCTGCAGGGGGTGAAGATATGGAATGAATGGCCGCACGCCAACTATCTGCGCGAAACCGGCGACGAGATTTCGCTGGAGGAATTCGTCGGCCGGATCGCCGATGACGAGGGTTTTGCAGCAAGTTGGGGCGATCTGGGACCGGTCTATGGCAAGCAATGGGTCGATTGGCCGACTTACGAGGCTGCGCATGATGGCACCTATCGCCAGGGCGAGGGGATCAACCAGGTCGCGCAGGTCATCGAATCACTGCGCAACAATCCGGGCAGCAGGCGGCATATCATCGAAGGCTGGAACGTGGCGGAGCTGGACCAGATGGCGCTGCCGCCCTGTCACAAGACCTACCAGTTCCAGGTCCAGGGAAACCGGCTGAACTGCGCGCTTTACCAGCGCAGCTGCGACGTGGCGCTCGGGCTGCCGTTCAACCTGTGGTCGGGCGCGCTGCTGCAGCGGATGATTGCGCAGCAGACCGATTTGGAGCCGGGCGAATTCGTCTGGATGGGCGGGGATACGCATCTCTATCTCAACCACGAACATCTGGTTACCGAGCAGTTGAGCCGGGAACCGCAAGGCTGCCCGACGCTTGATTTGAAGCGGCGTCCCGAAACGATTTTCGATTACGCGATCGAGGATTTCGAAGTTTCCGGTTACACACCGCACGGTGCGATCAAGGCACCCGTCGCAGTTTGATCGCAGCGGTCGAGCCAGGGAGCCGGGGCGGGCGGTTTGCGAGGTTGGAGCCGATGGCTTGACCCGGAACCGAGCTTGAAATAAAATAACGCCGTTACGCAAGATTGCGTCCATGCGGGGGAGAACGCCAGATGGCCGACGGGCCGAGCGACAATAAGCAAAGCGGCGGCGAGCGCGGCAACAAGCCTGCGCTGCAACTCCACGTCCCCGAACCGCATTATCGGCCGGGCGACAAGGTCGATTTCAGCCATGTCGAAGTGCCCGAAGCCGGCCGGCAGCCACGCCCGGACGAAGCCTGCGCCGCGCGCGAAACCGAGGCGCTGTGTTACGATCTCGTCCGCGTGCTGGGCGAAGATTACCGCGCGCATGGCCCATGGGATCCTAAACTCGATGCCGATACTTTGCGCACCATGCTGCGCAATTTTGCGCTGACCCGCGCCTTCGATGAACGCATGTTTCGCGGGCAGCGTCAGGGCAAGACCAGCTTTTACATGAAGTGCACCGGGGAAGAGGCGACCAGTATCGCATCCTCCATGGCGCTTGCCAGCGACGACATGGTGTTCCCCAGTTACCGCCAGCAGGGTATCCTGATCGCGCGCGGCTATCCGCTGGTGGAGATGATCAACCAGATCTACTCCAACCGCGGCGACAAGCTGAAGGGCCGCCAGCTGCCGATCATGTATTCCAGCCGCGAACACAGTTTCTTCTCGATCAGCGGCAACCTCGCCACGCAGACCCCGCAAGCGGTCGGCTGGGCGATGGCTTCCGCGATCAAGGGCGACAGCCGCATCGCCGCGACCTGGGTGGGCGAGGGCAGCACGGCGGAGGGAGATTTCCACAGCGCGTGCACCTTTGCCACCGTGTACAATGCACCGGTTATCCTCAACGTTATCAACAACCAGTGGGCAATCAGCAGCTTCAGCGGTTTTGCCGGGGCGGAGCGGACGACTTTTGCCGCGCGGGCGCTGGGTTACGGCCTCGCGGGCCTGCGCGTAGACGGCAACGATCCGCTCGCCTGTTATGCCGCCCAGCAATGGGCCGCCAACCGGGCGCGCGCCAATGCCGGGCCGACGCTGGTGGAATATTTCACCTACCGCGCGGAAGGCCATTCAACCTCGGACGATCCCAGCGGCTATCGCAGCGCGCAGGAGCGCGAGGAATGGCCGCTCGGCGATCCTGTGATGCGACTGAAGAAGCACTTGATGGCGCTGGGCGAATGGGACGAGCAGCGCGACGAGGCGATGGACGCCGAATGCGCCGACCAGGTCAAGAAAGCGACCAAGGAAGCCGAAAAGAACGGCATTCTGGGCCACGGCCTGCACCATCCTTTCCGCACCATGTTCGAAGACGTGTTCGAGGAATTGCCCTGGCACCTGAAGGAACAAAGCGAGCAGGCAATCCGCGAACGCGAAACCAAGTTTCCCGAAGGGCTACCCAAACAGTGACCCAGACCGAAACAAACACCGTTGGCGAAGCGACCACGGACGAACCGCGCCGCCTCAACATGATCGAGGCGATCAACGATGCGCTCAGCATCAAGCTGGATCAGGACCCTGACGTCATCGTCATGGGCGAAGATGTCGGCTATTTCGGCGGGGTGTTCCGCGCGACTGCAGGCTTGCAGGAAAAATACGGCAAGACGCGCGTGTTCGATACACCCATCTCGGAATGCGGGATTATCGGCGTGGCGGTGGGAATGGGCGCATACGGCTTGCGCCCGGTTCCGGAAATCCAGTTCGCCGATTATATCTATCCCGGCCTCGACCAGCTGATCAGCGAAGCGGCGCGGCTGCGCTATCGCTCGGCCGCAGAATATATCGCCCCGCTGACCGTGCGCAGCCCGTTTGGCGGCGGTATCTTCGGCGGCCAAACCCACAGCCAGAGCCCGGAGGCGATTTTCGCTCACGTATCGGGCCTGAAAACCGTGATCCCTTCCACGCCATATGATGCCAAGGGCCTGCTGATCGCCGCGATCGAAGACAATGATCCGGTGATTTTCTTCGAACCCAAGCGGATCTATAACGGCCCGTTCTCCGGCTATTACGACAAGCCGGTGGAGCCGTGGAAGAAGCATGAAGACAGCGTGGTCCCCGAAGGCCATTATTCCATCCCGCTGGGCAAGGCGCGCAAGGTAATCGAGGGCGAAGAGCTGACCGTGCTGGCTTATGGCACGATGGTCCATGTCGCCCGCGCCGTGTGCGAGAAGAAAGGGGTCGATGCCGATATTGTCGACCTGCGCACCATCGTGCCGCTCGATATCGAGGCGATCGAGGCTTCGGTAAGGAAAACCGGGCGCTGCCTGATCGTCCACGAAGCCACGCGCACCTCCGGCTTCGGCGCGGAACTCAGCGCGCTGGTGACCGAACGCTGCTTCTATCACCTGGAAGCGCCGGTCGAGCGCGTGACCGGCTTCGACACACCCTATCCCCACAGCCTCGAATGGGCCTATTTCCCCGGCCCTGTCCGCATCGGCGAGGCCATCGACAAGATTTTGAGCGAGTAGCGCCATGGCCAGATTTACCTTCAACCTCCCTGATATCGGCGAAGGCATTGCCGAGGCCGAACTGGTCGAATGGCATGTTAAAGTCGGCGATATGGTCGAGGAAGACGACCGGCTGGCCGACGTGATGACCGACAAGGCGACGGTCGATCTGGAAAGTCCTGTATCGGGCAAGGTGCTGGAACTGGCGGGCGAAGCGGGCGATACGATCGCAATCGGCGGGATGCTGGTGGTGATCGAGGTCGACGGCGATGCCGAGATCGAGGTGCCCGACGAGGACGCCGAGAACAGTGAAGCTGTCGAACCCGCACCAGCGCCGAAATCGGACGAGGTTGCGGAGCGGATCGAGGCCGAGAACTCCGATGCGAGTGATGCGGACGATGCCCATGCGGCGGACCCCGAACCGGCCAGCATTCCCGCAGCCACTCCGGCGCCTTCGCCAGCAACGCATGCGAAGGTTCTTGCGTCTCCCGCCGTCCGCAAGCGCGCGAAGGATCTCGGGATCGATCTCGCCGAAGTGAAGCCCGCCGAGGATGGCCGCCTGCGCCACGGCGATCTCGACGCGTTCCTGTCCTATTCGGGCGGGTATTCCGCCGCATCGCCAACGCGTTCGGACGAGGAAAAGAAGGTCATCGGAATGCGCCGCCGCATTGCCGAGAATATGGCCGCATCGAAGCGCAACATCCCGCATTTCACCTATGTGGAAGAGGTCGATGTGACCGACCTCGAAGCGATGCGCGCGCAGCTGAACGAAAACCGCACCCTTCGACAGGCTCAGGGTAGTCGGCCTAAATTGACGATCCTGCCGCTGCTGATCACCGCGATTTGCAAGACGCTGCCCGATTTCCCGATGATCAACGCCCGCTACGACGACGAGGGCGGAGTGGTTACCCGCCATGGCGCGGTTCACATGGGCATGGCCGCGCAGACCGATGCGGGGCTGATGGTGCCGGTGATTCGCAATGCGCAGTCGCTCAACCTTTACCAGCTCGCCAATGAAATCGGCCGCCTGGCCGATGCTGCCCGCACCGGCAGCGCCAAGTCTGAGGAGTTGTCCGGCGGCACGCTCACCATCACCTCGCTCGGGCCTTTGGGCGGTGTGGCGACCACCCCGGTCATCAACCGGCCCGAGGTGGCGATTATCGGCCCCAACAAGATCGTCGAGCGCCCGATGTTCGTGCCCGATGGTACCGGCGGCGAACGCATCGAGAAGCGCAAGCTGATGAATATCTCGATCAGCTGCGATCACCGCGTCGTGGATGGATATGATGCCGCTAGCTTTATCCAGCAGCTCAAGAAATTGCTCGAAACGCCGGTCCTGATCGTCAGCGGCTAGCGGACCAGCGCGCTATAGGCAATTCGTCCGCGACCCTTGGCGAGGCGGCTAGGCGCGACGCTCCAGCGCAGATGAGTCGCATCTTCGGGCGAAGCGAGCCGCGATGCGATACGCAAGGTGCCCAGGCGGCCCCAGCTGCGTCCGCCATCGGCGGATATCTCCAGCGTATCGTGGCTCGATTGCTGGAAGGCGAGGTGGCGCGGTACTTCGCTGGAAACCAGATAGCCGCGCGCGGTCTGTTGCAGCCCCGGCGATGCGGCGTTCCATTCAACCAGCAGAACCACCCGATCGCCTTTTTGCAAGGTGGAAGCAGGTTCGATTGCGCGTACGGTGCCAGCAGCGCTGCTTTCGGCGCGATTTTCGATATAGACGGCGCGGCTGATCGATAGCGCCGATTGGGCTGCAAGGCCGCCGGTCAGCAGGCAGCTAACCGAGCCTAGCAGCAACCCCATCCGTCCAAATCCTCGCTTTATTCGCACAGCCAAGCCCCCTGTTCCGACAAGAAAAAGCATTGCCAGCCAGGTGCGAAAATATGGTTAATTCGGCCTTGCGATTGACCCTGTGGGAGCGAGATAAAAATACCCGCTCAAGTCCAGTTGACACCGCCAACGCGCTGGCCTAGTGGCGCTGCTCGCAAGCGGGACCGCACGGTTCCTGGTTAGCGGGTGTAGCTCAGTTGGTTAGAGCGCCGGCCTGTCACGCCGGAGGTCGCGAGTTCAAGTCTCGTCACTCGCGCCATTGCGGTTTTCCTTACCAGAACAGGTTCGAAAGTGCATGGCGCGCGGCGCGGTTTAGTCGCGCTACTCGGCTCTATTCGGCCTTGTCCGGTGCGCTCCATTTGCCGGTTTCCATCCAGATCAGGAAACGTCGCAGCGGCAACAGCCAGGCCGTGCCGAGCACGATGTAAATGATCGTCTGCAGCGCGACATGCTGGCGCGTGATCCAGTCGGATATGCCTACGAAAAACAGGGCGTAGGCGGTCAGTCCTATGACCAGCGCCAGGATCCCCACCGGAATGCGCCAGGTCGGTTCTTCACGCATTATCGGCTTCCTCGAATGGGCCATAAAGGCGAGTGGGGGTGACGACTGCCGCCAGCGAACGGTCGTGCGGTTCGCTGGGCAATGTCTCGGTCAATTGAACGTCCCACGCCATCCCGATCGCGATCGTCTCAGGATGCTCCGCCAGCCAGCGATCGTAATGTCCGCCGCCCTGGCCGAGCCGTTCGCCATCCGCAGTAAACCCGACCAGCGGCACGAACAGCACATCAGGCTTTTCGGTCGGGGCATCGGCAAGCGGCTGCATCATGCCGAAAGCGCCCTGTTCCAGATCGGTTTCGCCGAACGGATCGCTGTGCCGCGCAAATTCCATCGGCGCCTCGCAATTGGAGAACCGGGGGAGGGCGATAGGGTGGCCAGCCTCGGAGAAAAACCTGGCGTATCCGGCCGCCGGCGCTTCGTCCGAATTGGCGTGATACAGCCCGATAGTTGCACCTTGCGGGATCAGATCGAGCAGCGGCGCGGGCGGGCGTTTGAACAGCAGCGCCCGGATCGAGTCCGGCTGCGCTGCGGCATGTTCCTTCCGGGCCATGCGGAGCTGTTTGCGAAGGTCTGTTTTGCTGATCACACTGCCCATTATGGGGTGATGTTGCCGGAAGTCGAGGTGGGGCGTGGCACGGCGCAGCCAGGAAGGGCGGGTGCCCGACTGCACCCCAATAAAAAGCGAGACCACCATGGGTCGTTTGCCGGTATAAATCCGCCGACGCCTAAAACGTCAGGTGGGCGCCGTATACATAGGAGCCCCGGGTTCCGATTGCTCGGCCCGTTACTCCCGGCAGGGACAGCTCCCTAGGATTGCTTATAGCCCCGGGGATAGTGATCGGCTCGTACCGGGCAGTCTCGCCAGCAAGGTATTTAGGGTGCCGGGGCCTTACCCTCAAGCTTATCTGCGCATTCTTCCAACATTCCGGCAAAGCGTTCCAGCGCGGGGGCGAGATCTGGATCGGCGGCGGCGGGCGTGGGAGAGGAGCCAATGGCCGCCTTGCTAGTTTTCTCAAGCTCCTCCGCCATCCGATCTTTGTCGGCAATGGCGGTTTCGGCGCGCTGCTGTGCCTCGGCCAGCTGGGCCTTCAAATCTTCGCCGGAGGCGGCCTGGGAGTCGGATTGCGACCGGGCTTCCTGCAACTCATCGGCCAGCAATAGCGCGGCGAATAACAGGTTCTGCGCTTCCTGCGGGGCGAGGTTGCCGCCCAGCTGGTCCAGCTTGCCATCGATCAGCGCGCCGAGCGAGGCGACCTTGGCTTCCTCTCCCGGGGCGCAGGCGACGGTATATTTCCGCCCGCCGACTGCGAAGGAGACTTCGGTGGGCTTGGCGTTCACCTGTCCAGTTCCCCTATCAATTCGTCCAGCTGTTTCAAGGAGTTCGCAACCGTTTCTCGCAGTTCCTCGTGATCGACGACCAACGCGGAGACGGACGGCGGGGCCGGTTTGATCGTGTCGGCGCTATGCGCAATGCGCGCCAACGCGCTTTCGATACGCTTCACTGCATGTTCGATACGTTCGCCGTCCATAGACTGCAAAATAGCGGGAATCGGCGGGCATGCAAAGGGTTGAGCGGCATTGTTGAAAACTCGCGTGAAGTGGCGCTGGTTTGTTCTCCCGTTCCGATATTCGGCTTAGCTTTGGGGATGCGGGGCGCGCTACGCTTGACCTCGACAAGCGGCTTGGCGATGGGTCCGCGCGCGCCGCGAATCGCCCAGGCTCGCCCGAATTACTGACCTGTTCGAATTACTCAGACCCGAAAGTCTCCACATGACGATTTCTGCCGACCGTTTTGCGCCCATGGCCAACGCCATCCGGGCGCTATCGATGGATGCGGTGCAGGCGGCCAATTCGGGCCATCCGGGAATGCCGATGGGCATGGCCGATGTCGCCACCGTGCTGTGGGGCGAGTATCTCAAGCACGATCCCAAGGCACCCGATTGGGCGGACCGCGACCGCTTCGTGCTCAGCGCAGGCCATGGTTCGATGCTGATTTACAGCCTGCTGCACCTGTCCGGCTATGCCGCGCCGACGATGGAGGATATCCGTAATTTCCGCCAGCTGGGCAGCCCCTGCGCCGGCCATCCCGAAAACTTCCTGCTGGACGGCGTGGAATGTACCACCGGCCCGCTTGGCCAGGGCCTGGCGATGGGTGTCGGCATGGCCATGGCGGAACGGCATTTGAACGGCGTGTTCGGCGGCGATCTGGTGGATCACCGTACCTGGGTAATCGCTGGCGATGGCTGCCTGATGGAAGGCATCAATCACGAGGCGATCGGGCTGGCGGGCAATCTCGGCCTGGGCAAGCTGGTGGTTCTGTGGGACGACAACAACATTACCATCGACGGGGCGACCGACCTTTCGACCTGCGAGGATATTCCCGCCCGTTACCGCGCGACCGGCTGGCACGTGGTCAGCTGCGACGGGCACGATCCGGCATCGATCCGCGCCGCGCTGGACGAGGCTGTTGGCGATGATCGCCCGTCGCTGGTCGCGTGCAAGACCGTGATCGGCAAAGGCGCTCCGACCAAGCAGGGCACCGCCGCCACTCACGGTGCGCCACTCGGTCCCGAGGAAATCGAAGGCGCCCGCGAACAGCTGGGCTGGTCGCACGAGCCGTTCGAAGTACCCGAAGAAATTTTGTCCGACTGGCGCGCAACCGCTGATCGCGGCGCGCAGGCGCATTCGGAGTGGCGGGACCGCCTGGCTTCGGACAATGACCGGCGCGGCAAGTTCGAAAGCCACATGGCAAATGTGGGCGACCTCGCCGGACCGGCGCTGGAAGGGCTGATCGCCGGGCTGGCCGCAGAGCCCAAGAAGGTTGCCACCCGCAAGGCGAGCGAAATGGCGCTGGAGCACCTGACCGGCGCGATCCCGCAAATGGTAGGCGGCAGCGCCGATCTGACCGGATCGAACAACACCAAGACGGGCCATACGTCTCCGATGACGGCCGACGATCCTGCGGGGCGCTATGTCTATTACGGCATTCGCGAATTCGGCATGGCGGCGGCGATGAACGGCATGTCGCTGCATGGCGGCGTAGTCCCTTATGGCGGCACCTTCCTGATCTTCAGCGATTATTGCCGCAACGCCATCCGGTTGAGCGCATTGCAGCAGACCGGCGTGGTCTATGTGATGACGCATGACAGCATCGGGCTTGGCGAAGACGGCCCGACCCACCAGCCGGTGGAACAGGTGATGAGCCTGCGCCTGATCCCCAATCTCAATACCTATCGCCCGTGCGACGTGATCGAGACCGCCGAATGCTGGGCGCTGGCACTGCAAACGCCGGAAACCCCTTCGGTGCTCGCCCTGTCGCGCCAGGGCCTGCCGCAGATGCGCGGCGAGGGGGACGAGAATTGGAGTGCGGCAAGCAACCGGTGTGCAAAGGGTGGCTATCGCCTGCGCGCGGCCAGTGCAGCGCGCCAAGTGGTATTGGTTGCCACGGGCAGCGAGGTCCATCTGGCCGCCGAAGTGGCCGAGGCGCTGGAGGCGCAGGGCATCGGCGCAGATGTCGTCTCCATGCCGGGCACCGAATTGTTCGATGCGCAGGATGCCGCCTACCGCGCGGATCTGCTGCCTGCCGATGTACTGAAAGTCTCGGTAGAGGCGGGCTGCACGCTGGGCTGGGAACGCTATGTCGGGATGGACGGGCTGACCATCGGACTGGACCGCTTCGGCGCCAGCGCCCCGGCTGGCGACCTGTTCGCCAAATTCGGTTTTACGGTGGACGCAATCGTCCCTCAAATAACAAGCAAATTGAACGCTTAAGCAGGAGTTTTTCGCATGGCTACCAAGGTTGCAATCAACGGTTTCGGACGTATCGGGCGGCTGGTGGCGCGCGCTCTGTTGGAGCGGGACGACCACGATCTGGAACTGGTCGCGATCAACGATCTGGCGGATGCGGATGCCAACGCGCTGTTGTTCCAGTATGACAGCACGCATGGGCGCTTCCCCGGCACCGTCTCGGTCGATGGCGACACGATCACGGTGAACGGGAAGGGCATCAAGGTTACCTCCAAGCGCGATCCCGGCAATCTTCCGCATGCCGATATGGGCGTGGAACTGGTGCTGGAATGCACCGGCTTTTTCCAAAGCGACGAAGCCGCGCGGCCGCACATCTCGGCAGGCGCGAAAAAGGTGCTGATCTCCGCCCCGGCCAAGGGTGTTTCCAAGACGGTGGTATTCGGAGTGAACCAGGACAGCCTGACGGCGGAAGACGATATCGTCTCCAACGCCAGCTGCACCACCAACTGCCTCGCCCCGGTCGCCAAGGTGCTGAACGACACGGTGGGCATCGAACGCGGTTTCATGACCACGATCCACAGCTACACCAACGATCAGCGCATGCTGGACCAGATGCATTCCGACATGCGCCGCGCGCGCGGCGGGGCACAGAACATGATCCCGACCACCACCGGCGCAGCCCGCGCCGTGGGCCTGGTGCTGCCCGAGCTCAACGGCAAGCTGGACGGTTCCAGCGTGCGCGTTCCCACGCCCAATGTCTCGCTGATCGATCTGGTGTTCACGCCGGGCCGCGACACCTCTGCGGAGGAACTCAACGCGGCGCTGAAAGCCGCCGCCGAAGGGCCGATGAAGGGTGTGCTGGACTTCACCGAACAGCCGCTGGTTTCCTCGGACTTCAACCACCATCCCGCCAGCAGCACGGTGGACAGCCTCGAAACTTCGGTGATGGAAGGCAAGCTGGCCCGCGTGGTTTCGTGGTACGATAATGAATGGGGTTTCTCGAACCGCATGATCGACACCGCCGGAGTGATGGCGGGTTTGTGACAAAATTCTTCTCCCGCCGGGAGAGGAAAGGGATGGACCAATGCCAAACTTCAAAACCCTCGATGACCTGCCAGAGGATCTGACCGGTCAGGTTGCGCTGGTTCGGGTCGATCTGAACCTGCCGATGAAGGATGGCTCGGCCACCGATGTCACGCGGGTGGAAGCGGCCAGGCCGACCATTCTCGAACTAGCCGACAAGGGCGCCAAGGTGCTGTTGCTGGCCCATTTCGGGCGTCCCGGCGGCCAGCGATCCTCGGTATTGTCGACCAGCATGGTGGTCGGCGATGTCGAGGGTGTGCTGGACAAGGAACTGATGTTCATCCCCGAGGTTTCCGGCCCGGTGGTCGAACAATCCATCGGCATCTTGCGCCCCGGCGATATCGGCCTGCTCGACAATGTTCGCTTCTGGCCGGGCGAGGAAGCGAACGATCCCGAATTCGCCGCTGCAATGGCCGAATATGGCGATTTTTACGTCAACGATGCCTTTTCCGCCGCGCACCGCGCCCATGCCAGCACCGAAGGGCTGGCGCGGATATTGCCCGCCTATGCAGGCCGCGCGATGGAAGCGGAGCTGAAGGCGCTCGACGCGGCGCTGGGCAATCCTGAAACGCCGGTCGCAGCTGTGGTTGGCGGCGCGAAAGTTTCGAGCAAGCTCGATGTGCTGCACAATCTGGTCGGCAAGGTGCAGCACTTGATCATCGGCGGCGGGATGGCCAATACGTTCCTTGCCGCGCGCGGCGTGGATGTGGGCAAGTCGCTGTGCGAGCATGACCTGACCGATACGGCCAACACAATCCTCGACGAAGCGGACCATGCCGGCTGCACCGTGCACCTGCCCTACGATGTGGTGGTGGCGAAGGAATTTGCCGCCAACCCGGCCAGCTTGCGGACCTGCAACGTCCACGAGGTCGGCGCGGACGAGATGATCCTCGATATCGGACCGCAGGCGACAGAGGCGCTGGCGGACGTGCTGAAAACCTGCCGCACGCTGGTTTGGAACGGACCGCTCGGCGCGTTCGAAACGCCGCCTTTCGACGAGGCGACGGTGGCGCTTGCGAAGACCGCCGCTGCGCTGACGCAGGATGGCTCGCTGGTTTCGGTGGCGGGCGGCGGGGACACCGTTGCCGCACTCGCCCATGCCGGGGTCAAGGACGATTTCACCTTCGTCAGCGCAGCAGGCGGCGCGTTCCTCGAATGGATGGAAGGCAAGCAGCTGCCCGGAGTAGCCGCGCTGAAAGCATGATCGAAAACCGCCATTTCTTCGCCACGCCGTTCATCTCCGATACGCTGCAAAGCGAGGCCGGAATCGCGGCATTGCGCGAAGCGGTGGAGGCGGAGCGGGCGCGCGATGCGGCGGGGGTCGACATCTCCAATATTGGCGGCTGGCATTCGAACACCGATATGCTCGATTGGGGCGGCGAAGCGGCGCGGGCGCTTGCGCACAAGGCCATGCAGATGGCCGACAGCGCCACGCTGGACAGCAAGGCGGCTGCGGGCACGGATTTCGCGCAAGGGGACTATGGCTGGCACCCCGAAATGTGGGCCAATGTCAGCACCAGGGGTAATGCCAACCAATATCATTCGCATCCCGGCAGTTTCTGGTCGGCCGTCGCCTATCTGGATGATGGCTATGCAGGCAGCGGCGAAGCGGGGCTGGGCGGAGAGCTGCAATTGCTCGACCCCAGAATGCCGATGATCCGAATGACCGCGCCCGATCTGCGTCTGAAAGGCGCGGACGGACGCGCGATCCACAACGAAATCGCCATCCGCCCGCGTACAGGACTGATCGTGATGTTCCCCAGCTGGCTGCAACATGCCGTGCGGCCGTTCAACGGCGAGGGGACACGCATCTCCATCGCGATCAATCTGATCGCGGCGAAGACTGCCCCGGCCTAGCGGTAATCCGGGTTCGGCGCATCGAAGCGCAGGCCCTCGTCCCACAGTTCCCGGCTGTTGCCATGCGCAGGCAGACCGCCCGCATCCTTCAACATGCGCGCGCTATGCATCAGGTTCCACACCATGAAGGTCGTGTTGCGGCGCGTGAATTCATTGTCGAAGCCTACACGGCTGCCATCGTCCTTCTCGTCGCCATAGCTGGGGCCCGGCCCTGCCTCGCCGATCCAGCCGGCATCGGCCTGCGGCGGGATGGTAAAGCCGACATGCTGCATCGAATAGAGGATGCCCATTCCGCAATGCTTGATCCCGTCCTCGTTCCCCGTGATCAGCGTACCGCCGACCTTGCCGTAAAAGATGTACTGCCCCTTGTCGTTGGTCTGTCCCGAATGGGCGTAGAGCTTCTCGATGATCATCTGGCACACGCTGCTTTTTTCGCCGAGCCAGATCGGCGTGCCGAGAATGACGATATCGGCGGCTTCCACGCGCGGCCAGATTTCCGGCCAATCGTCCTTGTCGGCGCCATGTTCGGTCATGTCGGGATAGACGCCCCAGGCGATATCGTGCTCGGTCGCGCGGATACGGTCCACCGTGACCCCATTTTTCTCCATGATTTCGGCAGCCATGTCGATCAGCGTGTCGGTGTGGCTGTCCTGCCCCGGATATTTCAGCGTGCAATTGATGTAAAGCGCCTTCAAATCGCTGAAATCTGTCGTATTCTCGCTGCAAAGCTGTTCCTGCGTGTCGTCGAGCATGGCCATTATCGTCTCCTTCTTCGGTATCTCTACGTTGTGTGCCCCTGCCTTGTTCCGGCGAAGCTTGCCGCTGTCCCGCGCGCTGGCTAAAGCGCGGACCAATACGAACTCACCTGCGAAGGAATGCCCCCGATGAACACCGCCGAGATGACTGCCAAGATCGCCAAAGGAAACGGATTTATTGCTGCGCTTGACCAGTCGGGCGGCTCCACTCCCAAGGCTTTGCGCGGTTACGGGGTGGAAGACAGCGAGTGGTCGGGCGATGACGAGATGTTCGCCAAGATCCACGAGATGCGCTGCCGGATCGTGAATTCTCCGGCATTCACGGGCGACCAGGTGCTGGGCGCGATCCTGTTCGAAAAAACGATGAATGGCTGCATGGCGGACGGCATGCCGGTCCCTGAAAAGTTGGCGAATAAGGGGATCGTGCCGTTCCTGAAAGTCGATGCCGGTATGCATGGCGAGGCCAACGGCGCGCAGCAGATGAAAGATATGCCGCGGCTGGACGAAATGTGCGCCCGGGCGAAAGAGCTGGGCGTGTTCGGCACCAAGATGCGCAGCGTTATTCACTCGGCGGACGAGCAGGGCGTGGCGGACAATGTGCGCCAGCAAATGGATTTCGGCCTGCGCATCCTCGATAATGGATTGATGCCGATATTGGAGCCGGAAGTTTCGCTCGACAGCGATAGCCGCGGCGAAGCCGAAGCCATGCTGCTGGCAAGCGCGCTGGAGCAGCTGGAACGGCTTGGCTCCGATCAGCAGGTAATGTGGAAACTTACCCTGCCGGTGAAGGCGAATACCTATCAAGCTCTGGTCGATCACCCCAAGGTCCTGCGCGTGGTCGCATTGTCGGGCGGTTACAGCCGCGCGGATGCTGTGCGCGAGCTGGCGAAGAACAACGGCATGATCGCCAGCTTCAGCCGCGCGCTACTCGCCGAGCTGAAGGCGCAGATGAACGATGCGGAATTCGACGCAGCGCTCGCCGCCGCAATCGACGAAATCTACGAGGCTTCGCGGGCGGGTTGACGCGGGCGACTGTACGCCCGGTGCGGAATCAGGTTTTGGAGCGCGACTCGCTGGGGCTTGGCCAATAGGAAAAGCCGAACTCGTAATTGGATGCCCGGCTCATTCCGCCGACCGTGGGCGCAGCGGGCGTGCCAGATACAAAAGCCAGCATTCCGTCGCCGATTGGCAGCCTCTCACCCAGCGCAAGCTGCGAAGTGAAACGGTCCCCGCCAGCCGTAATAGTGGCGGCGATAACCAGCTTCCCCGCCTGAATACACATGACCCCGGCGGGGCAGCGGCTGTCTTCGACGATTGCGACCGGTTCGATCGACAGGCCATCGCCAAATTCGAGTATCTCGCCAAGCCTCACGCTGTCCCGTTGCACCGCGTTTTCGCTGGGCAAGGCCACCGGCGGCGGCGCGGGATCGTGCGTCATCGCTGCGACAGGCAGCAGGGGCAGGGCGGCAGACAGGAACACGGACAGCATGGCCGGAAAATTCACCTGACAGGTTGAACCGCCACTGAATGCTTGGAAGCGGCGGCGTGCGCCGCTAACCCCGGCGCATGACATCCTGCCAGCTCTATCTGATCTCCCCGCCCAGCCTCGCAGAGGATTTCGCCGTCCGTTTGCGGCGCGCAATCGATGCCGGCGAAGGCGCGGTTGCCGCCTTCCAGTTTCGCGTGAAGGGAGCCGACCAGCACGAGGCTGCGCGGCTGGCGGCGCCCTTGCAGGACATCTGCGCTGCCAGCGATGTGGCGTTCATCGTCAATGACAGCGTACCGCTCGCCAAGCGGCTGGGTGCGGACGGTGTTCATCTGGGCCAAAGCGATGGCGATCCGCGCGAAGCGCGCGAGATATTGGGACGCGAGGCGCAAATCGGCGTGACCTGCCATGCCAGCCGTCATCTCGCCATGGAAGCGGGCGAGGGGGGAGCGGATTACGTCGCATTCGGCGCGTTTTTCGATTCCACCACCAAGGCGAGCGCGCATCGCCCCGATCTGGAAATCCTGGAATGGTGGAGCGGATTGTTCGAAATTCCCTGCGTCGCGATAGGCGGTATCACCCCGGACAATTGCGCACCTCTGGTCGAGGCTGGGGCCGATTTCCTCGCGGTCTCGGGCGCGGTGTGGCAAGCGGACGAGGCCGAGGCGATACGTGCCTTTGCGGCGAAACTGCGCTAGCGTGCTGCCATGAACCTAGTGGACCGCATTCTCACCATCGTCATCACGGCAACATTGACCTCGGCCATCTGGATCGTGGCGGGCGGCAGCCTGATAGAGCTGGCCGATAGCGACAGCCAGCGCGAGACCACCCGCCCGGCAGAGGCCGCGCCCAGTCCGGACGCCGCCGAACTGACCGAAGGCGACGTTGCCGGCACCCCCGAATTGTCGGGCGATGCGCTGGAAGAGGCCGTGGCGCAGGAGCAGCAAGCCGCCGAGGAAGCCGTGCTGGATACCGAATCCGCCACCGGTCCGACCAGCGGCGAGACCAGGAATTTGCTGATCCCGGTGCTCAATGTTCGCCCCCGCGACCTGACCGATACTTTCGCCGATTCGCGCAAAGAGGGGGAGCGGATGCATGAAGCGATCGATATCATGGCCCCCGACGGAACCTCCGTGGTGGCCGCGGCGCCCGGCGTGATCGAAAAGCTGTTCGTGTCCAAGGCCGGCGGCAACACGATCTACGTGCGCTCGCAAGACAAGCAGACGATCCATTATTACGCTCATCTGGGCGAATATGCGAAGGGGTTGAAGGAAGGCCAGCGGATCAGGCGGGGCCAGCGGCTCGGCACGGTGGGGTCGAGCGGCAACGCCTCGCGCGAAGCACCGCATCTGCATTTCGCGATTTTACGCACGACCGCCGATGCAGCGTGGTGGGAACCGACTAATGCGGTCAATCCCTATCCCCTGCTGACCAACAAGCGCTAACCTCCAACCGGCAGTGAGACCTCAGGCGCGTTTGGCCCAGCGGGTGCAGCGCAGATCGGTCTCGCGCCCCGCCTTGTCCAGCTTGCGCAATGTGCTGCGGCTTTCGCGCAGATAGGCTGCGCCCTTCATCGGTCCACGTGAGAACACCACACGCTGTCCGGTCAGCAGATAGGTGCCCCAACCGTCATCGGTGGAATAGGTGCTGGAATCGGCGATCACGAATGTCTCGCCTTCCACCACGCGGCGCGCCGGTCCGGCAGCATCGCCGGGCAGCGAGCAGACGTAAGTGCCGTGCTGCAACGTCCCCAGCGATCCCCCGGGCGAGGCTGCCGCAGGCGAAACCATCGCGGAAAAGGCCAGAGCGGAGCCAGCCGCCGCTGAAAGAACACAGAGAAACGCCGATCGCATCGCGCCATCCTATCACCGGCCCTTCGTATTATCCACTATCCTTGCCGCCTTGCGCGCCAGCGGCTAAGGCGCGGCGCGCAAGGCGGGCGCTCGCCCGCGGCTCTTTCCCATTCTGACGAAAGCACAGCTCACATGAAGATCAGCGGCGTAGATATCCGCCCCGGCAACATCCTGGAATATGAAGGCGGCATCTGGAAAGTCGCCAAGATCCAGCACACCCAGCCGGGCAAGGGCGGGGCCTATATGCAGGTCGAAATGAAAAACCTGCAGGATGGCCGCAAGACCAATGTCCGTTTCCGCAGCGCCGACACGATCGAGAAGGTGCGGCTGGACACCAAGGAATTCCAGTATCTCTATGCCGAGGACGAGATGCTCGTCTTCATGGACAAGGAGAATTACGAGCAGATCATGCTGCCGCGCGACCTGCTGGGCGAAGCGGCCGAATTCCTGACAGACGGGATGGATGTGATGCTGGAACTGTGGGAGGAGAAGCCCATCTCCGTGCAGCTTCCCGACACGGTCGAAGCGACAATCGTGGAGGCCGATGCAGTGGTGAAGGGGCAGACAGCCTCGTCCAGCTACAAGCCCGCAGTGCTCGAAAACGGTGTACGAGTCATGGTCCCGCCGCATATTGGCAGCGGTACGCGCATCGTGGTCGATGTGTATGACCGCACCTATGTCGGCAAAGTGAGCTGAGCGCAGCGCAATGGCACAGATTTCCGGTATCATTCGCGTGATGGAGCGCGCCGCGCGCAAGGCGGGCGGCAGGTTGAGGCGCGATTTCGGGGAGGTCGAGCACCTTCAGGTCAGCCGCAAGGGACCGTCCGATTTCGTATCGAAGGCGGATCAGCGCGCCGAGCGTACCTTGTATGACGAACTGCTCTATGCGCGGCCCGACTGGGGTTTCGTGCTGGAAGAAGGCGGCATCATCGAAGGCGCGGAAGGTATGCCGCGCTGGGTGATCGACCCGCTCGACGGAACCAGCAATTTCCTTCACGGCATCCCGCATTTCGCGATCTCCATCGCCGTGCAGGAACCCAATCTGGACGGATCGGGCTGGGGCGACGTTACCGCAGCGCTGGTCTATCAGCCGATTACCGATGAAAGCTTTTGGGCGGAAAAAACGCGCGGCGCATGGTTGCAGGATGCACGCCTGCGCGTTTCCAGCCGCCAACGTATGGGCGATGCGCTGATCGCTACCGGCATCCCTTTTCAGGGCCACGGCGATTTCGGCGAATGGACCCGGATTTTTGGCGCCATCGCCCCGCAAGTGGCGGGAACCCGCCGCTTTGGCGCAGCATCGCTCGATCTCGCCTGGCTGGCTGCCGGGCGTTATGACGGTTTTTGGGAAAGCGGGCTGAACCCTTGGGATACCGCCGCCGGTTGCCTCCTGGTGCGCGAAGCCGGCGGCTTCGTGACCGACTTTCGCGGCCGCTCGCTGCCGATCTGCGACAAGCAGGTGCTCGCCGCGAACCAGGGCCTGCACAGCAAGCTCCACAAGGAATTGGTCGGCGCGCTGAAATAGGTTTGGGGTTGGGTACGTTTGTTCGTGAGAGCGCCAGGCTTCTCCCGGCATTGCGTTGCGATTAAACCCTCGCTAAGCGCGCATCGCTACCCCGCGAACATAACCCGTCTTGGGCCCCTGTGGTGGAATTGGTAGACGCGCTCGACTCAAAATCGAGTTCCTAACGGAGTGCCGGTTCGACTCCGGCCAGGGGCACCACTACTTGGCTTGGCAGAGGCAATCCGCCTCAGCTCTTTTCGAAAATCAGCACGTCCTGATCGATTCCCGCTGGTGCGGACGCAACCTTGCGATTGTCCAGCGTCCGGCAACACGCGTAATCCTGCGGAAAAGGCTTGCCAAGCGGGGCCTTGCATGGGCAATCGGACCTCGTGGAAATGCCCGGCATACCTTCGTACCATGCGATCGCTGCAATGGCGGTGACGATCGCGATGTTCGTAGGCTTTGCGCGCGGCAAGATGAGCCTGGAAATCATCAGCCTGCTGACCATCGCGGTAATCGCGGTGGGGCTGTATTTCTTCCCGTTGGAGGGAACCCGTGAAACCGATGGGCTGGTGCTGGCCTTCGAAGGGTTCGGCCATCCGGCACTGATCACGATCTGCGCGCTGATGATCATGGGGCGCGGATTGGTGGTGACCGGCGCGCTGGAACCTGCCGCCCGGCTGCTGGAGCAGGTGTTCAAGCAGAATTTGCAGATCGGCCTGCTGGTTTCGCTGCTGATTGCCTTTTTCCTGTCCAGCGTGGTGAACAACACGCCGGTGCTGGTGCTGCTCATCCCGATCTTTGCCGCGCTCGCGCAACGCGGCGCCTTGCCGACATCCAAGACGTTGATTCCGCTCAACGCCGCCAGCCTGCTGGGCGGGCTGGCCACCACCATCGGCACTTCGACCAACATCCTGGTGGTATCGATCGCGGTTGATCTGGGCATGCCGCGCATGGGCGTGTTTCACTTTACCCCGATCGTGCTGGCCGCAGCGCTTGTCGCGCTGCCTTATCTGTGGCTGGTCATGCCCAGATTGCTGGGCGACAACCGGGTAGAGGAGCAATACGGCCCGCGCAATTTCCGCGCGCGGTTGCGGATCGGCAACAAGAGCCAGCTGATCGGGCAGAGGTTGGAAGATCTGCTGCCGAAAATGCCCGATGGGGTGAAATTCCTCGACACCCCGCATGGCGAATTGAAGGCCGGGCAACGCATGGTTGTCAGCGGCACGCATCAGGGCCTCGAGGACGCGATGCGTATTCTCCAGGGCGAGGTTGCGCCCGATTGGGTGCTCAACCGCATCGAGGGCCGTGCGCGCGCGACACGGCAGGATATTTCGGTCGTCGAAATGGCGATTACATCGGACAGCCGTTTGCTCAGCCGTACTTTGCCCACCAGCGGGATCGGCGATCTCTACGGTGTCGCGGTGCTTGGCATTCATCGCCCGACCAAGCTGCTGGGCCAGCAGGCCCGCTATTCCGACGGCGGTGATCTGCGTTTTGCCGAAGGCGACGTGCTGCTGGTGATGGGGCTGCCGGACGATCTTCAGGACTTCGCCCGCGCCGACAGCCTGCTGATGCTGGAAGGCATGCGCGAAGTGCCGCGCCGGTCCAAGGCGTTGCTCGCCGCAACGATCATGGGCATCAGCGTCGGCCTGGCATCGATCGGTATCTTCCCTATCGCCATCGCCGCATTGGGCGGAGCGATCCTGATGTTCCTGACCGGCTGCGTGAAGTTTGACCGGGTGGGCAGGGCGCTGTCGGGCCAGGTCATAGTGCTGGTTGCGGCGAGTATCGCGCTGGGGCGGATCGTGCTGGAATCGGGCGCGGCGGGATGGCTGGGCCAGGTGCTCGCTTATGGCCTGCAATATCTGCCTGCAGCGGGCGTACTGGCGGCGATCATGCTGTTCGTGACCATCCTGACCAATTTCGCCAGCAACGCCACCGCCGCCACGGTGGGCACGCCCATCGCCTTTGCCATCGCCACCCAGCTGAACCTGCCGCCGGAGCCTTTGATCCTGGCCGTGCTGTTCGGCTGCAATCTGTGTTACGCCACTCCGATCGCCTATCAGACCAACATGCTGATCATGTCGGAAGGATCGTACGAATTCCGCGACTATATCCGCACCGGCGTGCCACTTGTGGTGCTGATGGTGGTCACGCTATCGATCTTGCTGGTGGTATTTTACGGGCTGTGAGACTTTTCCCAAGGACCGCTGCCTGACATAATTCGGCGTTACATTTTTATTAGAAGCACCTGAAGACTGAATGGAGAGAGCGATGCGATTTGGATTTGGTTTGCTGGCAGGAACCGCCGCAATGGCCTTGGCCGCACCGGCACAGGCGAACGAGCTGCGCGATGCATTGAGCGCCGATATGCCCGAGCTGATGGAGCTTTACCGCGATCTGCATGCACATCCCGAACTCAGCTTCGAAGAAGTGCGTACCGCAGCCAAGCTGGCCGGAATGGCGCGCGATCTGGGCTTCGATGTGACCGAGCAGGTCGGCCGCACCGGCGTGGTGGCGGTGATGGAAAACGGCCCCGGCCCGGTGGTGATGATCCGCGCGGATATGGACGGACTGCCGGTGGTGGAAGATACCGGCTTGCCCTACGCCTCCACCCAGATCGCCACACCCGCCAGCGGCGTGGAAACCGGCGTGATGCACGCCTGCGGGCACGATACGCACATGGCCGCATGGGTCGGCGCGGCGCAGCTGCTGGCGGAGCGCAAGGATGAATGGTCGGGCACGTTGGTGATGATCCTGCAACCGGCGGAAGAGCTGGGCGAGGGCGCTCTGGCGATGCTGGAAGACGGCCTCTACACCCGCTTTCCCAAGCCCGATTATGCGCTGGCTTTCCACGATGCGGCGCAATTTCCCGCCGGGATGATCGGCTATTCGCCCGGCTATGCGCTAGCCAATGTCGATAGCGTGGATATCACCGTGAAGGGCGTGGGCGGCCACGGCGCTTACCCGCACACTGCGAAAGACCCGATCGTGATCGGCGCGCAGATCGTGAACCAGTTGCAGACCTTGGTCAGCCGCGAATCATCCCCCCTCGATCCGGCGGTCGTAACTGTCGGTAGCTTCCATGCCGGTGCCAAGCACAACATCATTTCGGACGAGGCGAAATTGCAGCTGACCGTGCGCAGCTACTCCGATGAATCGCGCAAGCTGCTGCTCGACGGCATCGAGCGAATTTCGACGGGTGTGGCGATGGCGGCTGGCGTGCCGGAGGACCGGATGCCGACCGTGACCGTCGCCGATCCCTACACCCCGTCCACCTTCAACACGCCCGATTTCACCGAAAGCGTGATGGCAGGGTTTCGCGAACGGTTTGGTGACGAGCGCGTGATGCAGGTGCCCAGCGTGATGGGCGGTGAGGATTTCGGCCAGTTCCTGCGCGCCGATCCCGACGGGGTGAAATCGCTGATCTTCTGGGTTGGCGGAGTGCCGATGGACCAGTTCGAGCGGGCGCAAGCGGGGGAGGAACAGTTGCCCTCCCTGCACTCGCCCTTCTGGGCGCCCGATGCAGAAAAAGTGATCGCGACCGGTGCCGAGGGGCTGGCCAGCGCGGCGCTCGATTTGATGCCGCAAGCCGGGGGGTAGCTTACGGTCCTTATTGCCTCGAGGATTTAACAAAAACGGCCGCCGAAACCCCGCGAAGGGTCCCGACGGCCGCATTCTCCTCCCCAGGAGAACGGTGAAGTTTCAGGCTACCGCCTAGCTATCGGAAACATACGTCCCCAGCCGGTGGTGCAGGGCATTGACCTTGGCCAGTTCCTCGCGGTCATCCGTGGTCTTGGCATGGCTTGCCAGTGCCGTGCGCAAGAGGCGGAAATCGGCGGTCGAGAACAACGCTCTCGCGCGGCCCGGCTCTTTCTTCTGTTCGGTATCACTCATCTTGTAATCCTCTCCCAGTCGCAGCTCAGGCGGCTGCGAACTGGTTCATAGTATTGTCCTTGCCGCCTGCCTTCAATGCAGCTTCCCCGGCAAAGTTTTCCTTGTGATCGTCGCCAATGTCGGAACCGGCCATGTTTTGGTGCTTCACGCAGGCGATGCCCTGGCGGATTTCCTCGCGTTGGACGGTCTTGACATAGCCCAGCATGGCTTCCTCGCCGAAATAACGCTTGGCGAGATTGTCGGTGCTGAGCGCCGCCGTGTGGTAAGTCGGCAGCGTAATCAAATGGTGGAAGATGCCCGCGCGCTTGGCTGCATCGGCCTGGAAGCTCTGGATGCGAGCATCGGCTTCCACGGCCAGTTCCGTCTCGTCGTAATCCACGCTCATCAATGCGGCGCGGTCGTAAGCGGACAGGTCGCGGCCTTCGGCTTCCCAGGCGTCGAACACCTGCTGGCGGAAGCTCAACGTCCAGTTGAAGCTGGGCGAGTTGTTGTAGACCAACTTGGCGTTGGGCACGACTTCGCGGATCCGGTCGACCATGCCGGCGATCTGCTCGACATGCGGCTTCTCGGTTTCGATCCACAGCAGGTCGGCACCGTGCTGCAGGCTGGTGATCCCGTCGAGTACGCAGCGATCTTCGCCCGTTCCGGCGCGGAACTGGAACAGATTGCTGGGCAGACGCTTGGGCCGCAGCAGCTTGCCTTCGCGGCTGAGGAACACATCGCCGTTCTTGATGTCGGACGGATCGACCTCTTCGCAATCGAGGTAGCTGTTATACTGGTCGCCCAGGTCGCCTTCTTCCTTGGTGTAGGCGATCTGCTTGGTCAGGCCTGCGCCGAGCGAGTCGGTCCGGGCAACGATGATGCCATTATCGACGCCCAGTTCGAGGAAGGCGTAACGGATTGCGCGGATCTTCTGCAAGAAGTCCTCGTGCGGCACGGTGACCTTGCCATCCTGGTGACCGCACTGCTTTTCGTCAGAAACCTGGTTCTCGATCTGCAAGGCGCAGGCGCCCGCCTCGATCATTTTCTTGGCGAGCAGATAGGTCGCCTCGGCATTGCCGAAACCGGCATCGATATCGGCGATGATTGGCACGACGTGCGTTTCATAATTGTCGATATCGTTCTGGATGCGCTTGGCTTCGACCTCGTCGCCCTTCTCACGGGCGGCGTCCAGATCCGCAAATAGCAGGCCTAGTTCGCGGGCGTCGGCTTGCTTGAGGAAGGTGTAGAGTTCCTCGATCAGCGCGGGAACGCTGGTCTTTTCATGCATGGACTGGTCGGGCAGCGGGCCGAATTCGCTGCGCAGGGCGGCGACCATCCAGCCGGACAGATAGAGGTAACGCTGCTTCGTGCCGCCGAAATGCTTCTTGATCGAAATCATCTTCTGCTGCGCGATGAAGCCGTGCCATGTGCCCAGCGATTGGGTGTATTGCGCCGGGTCGGCATCGTAGGCGTCCATATCGGCGCGCATGATGTCGGCGGTGTATTTCGCGATGTCGAGTCCGGTGTTGAAGCGGTTTTGCAGCTTCATCCGCGCGGCGGCTTCTGCGTCGATCGCCTTCCACGGCGCGCCGTTTTTCTCGATAGTCTTGCCGAGCGTGTCGATGGCGTTCTGGTAGGTCATTATGAATTCTCCAAATCGGGGAGGGAGGCGCGAATCATCGCGTCTGCTGTCCCCACCCTTTTCGGGCACGGAACGGCCGAATGACAGGAAAACTTACAAAATAAACTGTCGGAATGCGGCGATTTCGGCCTATTGGGTTGTCAAATTGTCAATAACATGACAAATCTCGCTCATGAGTGAAAACGCCATCTTTGCCGGACCCGCGCTTCGCCGCTTGCGCAAGCGTGAAGGGCTGACCCAGGCCGCAATGGCCGCGCGCCTGGCGATCTCGCCCAGCTATCTCAACCTGATTGAACGCAACCGCCGCCCGCTTTCCGCCCGGGTCATGGTG